>CAZXHS010000001.1:0-365348 GCA_964639845.1 uncultured Desulfobulbus sp.
AGCAGGTTGCCCGTGGAATCCTCCTTGGCTGTGCCAACCCCGAAACTTGAGATATTAAGGTGTTACATCAAAGATCAGGAAGAGACACCCATATGATACAATTTATCATGGATGCCGTCCCTGGTAACCGACCCAAAAGAGTGGTCAATAATCAACTTGGTGTTTTAAAAAAAAGGAAAGGCGACCTGTTAAAAAACGACAAAAATTAACACAAAAAAAATCACTCTTCTATTTGATCTTTTCTGTTTTCACCATACAATCCACCCTGTGTGAAAAAGAGAGGTTCTTGATTTTTTGCGCCATCGTTGCCACGCGGTAATAATCGTCAACTTGTAGCCGAATCATGCAACTCTTTAAAATATCAGAACTTATTGCTAAATTTAAAAAAAAAGGACTTGACAGGAAACGATGCACCCCAACAAAATAAGCTAACTAAAGCAATCATCGACGTGCTGTGGAAGTTGATATTTTATCGTATCATCAATAAAAATTATCAATTAAATCGTAGAATTAAATTTATCGCTGGAAATTTTCATGACAAAGACTTCACGAATAATTGACGGTTTTTCTCTTGAAAATATATTACAAATTTTTTCATTGGAAAAAAAATCTCAAACATTAAAAGTTACAAAAGAAAATAATATAGCATACATAGACATAGAAAACGGAGAAATAATTAACGCAGAATTTAATGGAAAATATGGAACAAATATCTGTATTGAAATAATTGCATGGGACAACGTCCAAGTTCAATTACTCATTTTGCGTGATGTGAAAAAAACAATTGATGCTTCCTTAATTAACATATTAATGGAATCATCAAAATTAAAAGATGAAATATCCACTAACGATACACTTTCAGGGAAAAACTTTCTCATCTCTGCTATAGAAAAGGCAGAGATGCATCTCACAAAAGATTCCTATAATGAGCTTGTTCAGTATATAAAAATTAATCGAAATGATGCTTCCGGCTGGCTGTGGTATTCCAGAATCCAAGGAAACATCGGCATCATGGAAAAGGCCTTAAAAATGGCCGCAACCATTGCTCCTCACGATCAAGAAATCCAGGAAGAACAGAAAAAATTTGCTTCGGTCGTCCAGTTCCTCAGCGAACCTCTCGCCCGAAAATGCTATTTCTGCTGGGCGCCACTGAACAAAAAAGAAAACACTTGTCACTATTGCCATGGCCACTTGACCATTGACGACGGCACCCTCGCTGACCCGACGGCAATGAACGGCACCTACCTGCAACAGGCAAAAGAAAGGTACCAGCGCATCCTGAACAAAACACCACGCAACCTGATTGCCACCTATTGCCTCGCGCTCATCCACTTTAATAACAATGACTACCAGGAGACACTAAGCTTTCTGGACAAGGCTGCCAAAATGGCGCCATCCAAAGAACTCTTTGTCAACCAACTCAAAATCCTCCTGAATCACCTTGCGCAACAACCGGTCATCGACGATGTCGACAAGGACACCACCTCAGCGATCCCTGACAGCGATAAAGACTCAAACGATAGCGCAAAAAAACTCATCCTCGTTGTAGAAGACAGCTCGACAACGAGAAAAGTCATCGCCATTACATTGAGCAGAAGCGGGTACAGGGTAAATGAAGCAGCAGATGGCCTAGAAGCACTCAGCAAGATCAGCGAAGAACGACCCGATTTAATAATGCTTGATGTCATTTTACCCAAAATGGATGGCTACAAAATTCTTTCTATTATCAAAGGAAACAAGGAATTTAAAGACATCCCTGTAATTATGTTGACCAGCAAAGATGGATTTATCAGCAAAATGAAAGGAAAGATGGCTGGAACTGCTGCGTATTTAACAAAGCCTTTTGATCCTGAAAAAATGATTTCAGAAATCGAGAAACACATCTAAATAAATACAACACAATTAAAAAAGGAGAACAAAATGCCTAAAGGAAAAATACTTGTTGTTGATGACAGCCCAACCCAACTTAATTTAATGAGATTACCATTTGAAGAAAACGGATTCCAGGTTATTACAGCAACCGATGGCGAGGAAGCCATCGCGATTGTAGAATCAAGCGATGTAGTTTTAGTGGTACTTGACGTCATAATGCCTAAACTCAATGGATTTCAAGCATGCAGAAAAATCAAAACCATAAAAAGTGATTTACCCGTAATACTTTTGACCTCAAAAAATCAAAAAAGTGACGAATTTTGGGGTAAAAAACAAGGAGCAGACGTCTACATGACAAAACCATTTGACAGCAAAGAACTCTTTGAAACCGCTATCCGGCTGATTTCTTAACCAAATCGCCCGATTACAACTGCAGGCCTCAACGCTTTTGCTCTACCTCGGCTTACCAAGCGAAAGGATCAAAAGCTTTCCCGACCGATGACAGTATTTTGTTTACTGGACAACTCCCTATGACACGCGACAGAGAAGCTGCTATTGCAACAAGGTCAATTATTGACCTTTTTCAGCAAATAGATATTGAAACTGCACCGTCTATGCAGCGAGACCTAGAATACATAAGGAATTCGTCCAGCCGCACACTACGGAAAAGAAAACCCTACATCACATTCTCACTGGGAGCCAGTGAGTTGGCAATCGACATCGACTCTGTTCAAGAAATCGGTGAGATTCCAACTATCACTCGACTCCCTAACCTTCCTCACTGGATTATGGGCATAACCCAAATTCGCGGCGAAGTACTTTCAGCTGTTGATTTTGCGCTGCTCTTTAACTTACCTTCGAATCATCAGTATAGAGTAAAAAAATCTTACGTTCTTTTTTTCTACCAAGATTTTAAATGCTGCCTAGTCGTCGATAGGATTACCGGAGTAGTTCGTATCGACAAAGAACATGATTCATTTGAACAAGTTTCTCTCGACGAAAACTCTCTTTTAAAAAATCTCTCAGATATTCTTCAGGGTTTTATTCGCAGCGAACAGCGAGTTATCCACTTTCTAGAAAGCAGAAAGGTAGCAATGACACCTCGCCTGCGACAATGGCGTTAAATTGTCACCCTCTACCTTTATCAACTCAAGCGATCCAGGACAGTCATGACGCATGAAATGAATGAACTTTTCACGGGCTATCTCGAAGAAGTTCAAACGTATATACCCATTATATTTCAGCGTATCAAACAATTGCGCGAGCAGCCCAACCATGCTGAAAGCTTAACCGAACTTTATCGCCTCGTTCACATCATCAAAGGCGCCTCCTCCATGGTGGGCATCCAAGGACTGAGCCGAATCGCAGGGTACATGGAATCGGTACTCGAAGAAATTCAAGAAGGTCGCCTCATACTCAGAGGGGCCACATTGGATGCCATGCACGCAACAACCGGTTTGTTTGAAAAATATTGCCAAGCGTTGCAACTAGGTTCAACTATTGACGATGGAAAATTTTACAATGATACGATAGGCTATTTTTCTTCTTTAGACATACAAGAAGCAGATACACTTCTCACATCAGGCCTTGATGCCCTCATAGACACTGACGAGCTTTTATCTAACGATAGCGTATCGATACAATCAGAACCTTCATTTATTGATGATTTTCGAGAAGAAGCAGAACATCATCTTGAAATTATAGAAAAATCTATCTATTCACTCCATAGCACAACCCAGCAGACAACCACCATATCCAATTCAACAGCAGAATTTTTAAATAGCATAAGACGATCTGTTCACACCTTAAAAGGTTCATCGGCTGTAGTCGGACTCCCTGACATTTCAGCATACGCCCATCTCATTGAAGATTTTTTGGACTGGCTTTGCGAGTCAGCAAACGTAGTGTCGCCACAACAAATCGACCTGCTGAATACAGCGCTGGATTCACTAGCTACGCTCATCTTTGACGCTGATCAATTTGAAGAACTTATCGCCGAGGAGACTATCCAGAACCTGCATAACCTTATGCAAGATCAGGAGACTACCCTCCCTGCACCGCTACAATCTCACCTGACAGAGGATCAATCACCGCCACACTCCTCCCCACCAGTGCAGGAAGTTCGTTCATCATCAACCAGCCTCTTTAGTGATGACGAATTACTGATTCTACGAGAAGGTTTTCAAGAGGAGGCGGAAGAACACTTACAACAACTACATCAATCGTTAGAAACGATCACCAAAGATGTTCAGGAACCAACGGCGATAACTGCAGAACAGCGTGAAGAGATTCGCACCATCCGCCGGTGTGTCCACACCATAAAAGGCGCGTCAGCCGTCATTGGCCTGCAGGACATTGCCAGCTATGCACATGGTGTCGAAGATTTTCTCGATTGGCTTTTCGAAAGTGCTACATTAATTGACCCCAACACTCTCAATACCTTAGCGGAGGCTCTTGATTCCCTCGCTATCCTCGTTGAATCACCGCATACGGTCAAAGCAGACAGATTAACCCGTATCCAAAGCCAACTGGATGCACTGATCAACGACACCTCAACCATCCCAGTAGTAAGCGAACCTGTTACGCCTCCACCACCAGCCAACATCCAGCTAGAGAACCGCAACGAACAACCACCTGTTCCGGCGATACCACTGGAAGAGCCAGACCAGCACCTCACTCCCCAACCCGAACAAAGCAAAACCATCCGTATCAACCAGCTGCAACTGGACACTCTGGTTAATCTGACCAATGAACTGCTCGTCGGTGTCAGCGGCTTTGATCGTGACATGGATCAGTTCCGCAATGCACTTCATGAACTGGATTTAACCACTCGACGTCTGAAGGACATTGCACTGGAACTCGAAACAAAATTTGAGGTGAAAGCACTTGATCGCCTTTCCGAACGTTTTGCGCATCTGAACGATACCTTTAATCAAATAAATACCCGCCAGAGTTTTGCCGAATTCGACGCATTGGAATTGGATCGCTATACGCAGCTCAATCTCATCATTCGCTCACTAAACGAATCGACCATCGACGTTTCGGCCATCCACAGCAATCTTGATGGCATTTTCAGCAATATAGGCGGTGATATTAATCGCCAGCATCGAACGATCCGTGAACTGCAAGTCCACATGATGCGAGCAAGGATGAGCCCCATGATTTCCTTGTCGTCCCGCCTGAATCGAACTGTCCGCGACGTGGCGATGCGCCTTGGCAAAAAGGTTCGGCTTACGTTAGAGGGTGAACGGGTTGAACTGGATCGTACCGTGTGGGAAAAACTGGCCGATCCCCTGATGCATCTGATTAGAAACGCCGTACACCATGGCATTGAATCAGCCGAGGTTCGCCTCGCGCAGAACAAACCGGCAACCGCTACCATCAATCTGAGTGCACGACGTGAAGGCAACCATATAGTTCTCAGATTCGGCGATGATGGCCAAGGGTTGGATTTTGAAGCCATTAAATCCAAGGCTCGGCAATACGGACTTGGCGAGCAGGTTGACCAGATGGATCGACGACAGCTGATCGATTTGATCTTTTACCCTGGCTTCAGCACGAAAACCATCAGCGAGATCTCCGGGCGCGGTGTCGGCATGGATGTTGTTCGTGAAAGCGTCAAGGAACTCCAAGGATCGATCTCCACGGAAACCGTTCGCGGACAGGGCACTACGTTCATTCTCCGGATCCCGTTGACTCTGGGAATCGTCCGGGCCCTGCTCATTTCCATCAGCGACACGACCTACGGCATTCCCATCAACGACATTCACGACATCCAGCGACTCGACGCAAATTCAATAGCACCTGATCGAAATCACTGCACCGTCCACGGTGAATCCGTGAACTTCTATTCCCTTCAGGCCTTGCTGGGATTCGAAGAGGACAGCAGCCCTCTTGCCGCCCCGCTGGTTCTCACCATCAAGGCTGAAGGACGTACCATTGCACTCGCCATTCCGCAGGTCACTGGTCAAAAAGAAATAGTTATTAAAGGACTTGGCTCGCATCTCAAGGCGGTTCCCGGCATTTCCGGCGCCGCTGTCATGGGTGATGGCAGCATCGTCCCCGTGCTTGATATTCCTGATCTGATTCAGGCTGCCGAACATACCGCAGTGGCCGATTCGACCTTCTTCCAAAAATCGACAACCACACAGCGGACCAAGACCATTCTTATCGTCGACGACTCTATTTCCATTCGTCGCGTTATGAACAGGCTGGTCAGTTCCAACGGATGGATTCCCCTGGAAGCAAAAGACGGCCTGGATGCGTTGAATCTCCTCGAAGAACTCGAGCAGCATCCCGACTGCATCTTACTTGATATTGAGATGCCCAATATGAATGGTTTTGAATTTTTGACGAAACTTCCCAACATTGCAGAAGGAAGCAAAATACCTGTTGTTATGCTGACGTCGAGGACGTCCAGCAAGCACCGCGAAAAAGCCTTCCAACTCGGTGCAAGCGGATTTTTGAACAAGCCTTGCAAGGATGAAGAGTTCATCGAAACCGTCACCAGACTCACCGAGAACACTTCGCTTGATGTGGTGCCCTCATGACCTCGCTTTTTCTGGCCCCTATGAAGGGGCAACTGTTTGCATTCTCAAAAGAATGGGTCGTCGGCGTGGGTGGTCGCAACGTTGAACAGAATCGATCCAATGGCATTGAACAAAAGCACCTTCGTCTACCGACGGGCGAGCGGGCACAGATTTTTCATTTTCGCGATCTTCTGGACAATCGGTTTGGTTTACCCCAGGCGCAACTGCGTCATTACCTCATCCTTCATTATCACGACACCTACGCCGCACTCTCCATAGAAGGTCGTGGTCAATGGGCTACAGTACTCGAACCGAACTTTTTCGCCCTTCCCCCCTGCTTTGCAATGCCTTCTCGACAAATGATCCCCAAAATCCTTCTCAACGGAAACGACATACTCCTCATGCCCGACATGGATGCACTCTTTGCCCTTATGGCCTCTCAGTGCAACGGTGGAAGTGCAGATGATGTTACTCCCGTCTTTCATGAGCCACAGGAGCATGCATGAGTTCTCAAAGCCAACATCATGATCTGAGAATTTTCCTCCTCCCCATGGAGGGCGTTGAACAGGAAGACACCTTACATTTCCTGTTCACCCATGTTCAGGTGGCTGAAATAATAGGATATCATCCTATTCAAAAAATTCCATTCAGCGACCGACATCTACTGGGCATCATCCCCTATCAGAACCAACTGCTTCCGGTCATCAATGTATCGGATCTCTGTGCACCGACCATCGCGCCAACCCAGAACCGCTACAAACAGCTCATGATTATTCGTACCGGTGCTTTTGATCCCGTCACAGGTGAACCGCTGAAACTAGCGATTATGGCAAACACCGCCATCCGCACCCTGAAACTCTCCAGTCAGGCACTGACCGAAAGCTTTTTACAACAGGAGCCACCGCCTTGGCTGCAAGCATCCAAGGAATTGCGGGGATTCTTCAAATGGCAGGACACCCATGTGGCGCTGCTGCACCTCGATCATCTAGCCGCAGGCTCCAACGTATCGGCATCGCCTCATGCTGACAAGGACGCCAGATGATCGAACAAAGCGTCTTAGAAAACAGGATTCGAGTTGTCACCAGAAAACTCGAGGGAGTGCGTTCAATCTCTCTAGGTTTTTTGGTCACTTCAGGTCCTATGGATGAACCCGAAGCCCACAGTGGCGTGGCGCATCTGACGGAGCATCTCATTTTTTCTGGCACGCAGACACGCGACGATGCCTCCATCGCTCGCATGATGGATTCAACGGGTGGACAGGTTGGTGGTTTCACCTCCCGTGATTACACCTGTTTCACCACGACTGTCCTGGACGACTACAGGACATATTTGATCGATTTGATGGGCGATCTCTTGATCAACTCTCAATTTGCGGAAGCAGCGGTCCATCAAGAAAAAGACATCGTTATTCGAGAAATAAGTACCCAGCTTGACCAGCCGGATGTTTGCGCCCATGAACGGATGAAGTCACACATCTGGAAGGGTCATCCGCTTGGCCGTGCCATCGGCGGAACCATCTCGACCGTCGCTCAGTTGCAACGCCAGGATGTCGTGGATTTCTTTACCAGAAACTATCAGCCACGACGTCTCATCATCGCTGCCGCCGGAAACCTCAATCATCAGGATGTGGTGACCAATATCTCTGATGCCTTTTGGAACATGTCGGATGACGGCAAGGTCGACCCCATCACCCAGCCACCCATGTTCCATGGTGGCATTTCGATTGAATGCAAAGGGGTAAGCCATGTGTACTTTTCCATCGGCATCAAAGCGGCTCCATACGCGGCCAAGGAGCGCTATTTGATTCATCTGCTCACCTCTATACTCGGCGGCGGTCTAAGCTCTCGGCTTTTTCGGAAACTCCGTCAGGAATCCGGCATGGTGTACGAGGTGAACTCTGAATACCAAGCCTACAGAGATGATGGAGTTATTGTTATTGAAGGATCAACCACCCCAGAGTTACTCCATCCAGTGCTTTCTCGTATTTTGCTGGAACTGCATGGCATCGCTCTGGGAATGCTCCCTATCGATTCCGAAGAGCTTTGGATTGCAAAAATGCAACTAAAGGGAAGGCATCTTATTTCACAAGAAAACTCTCATACGAGCATGAGTAGTCTCGCCACACAGACATTCTATTTTGGGCAATATATTTCATCAGAAAATATTTGTTCAGAAATTGAATCAATTGACCTTGACCAGATAAATACTGTTTCTTCACAAATACTAAATCAAGGATTAAGCAATCCATCTATATCAATAGTTGGACCTCAATGCGATCCTGTCTGCAACACACATTCTCTTGAGACGATGCTCAAGGAATTCACCCAACTGAACCAGTAAAACAAAGGAGAAAAAATGCCCATCGACAACATGATCAAGAAGAATTGGATTGAAATTCAGAAAAAGAATACTGTTCCAGTTAATGCAATCGGTGTTAAAATCAATCCAAAAGATGAAAAAACCTTAAAAGTATGGAAGGATGAGGGTATCGACAAGTTCTTGAAAAAATAAATTATTACACATTTATACATATCGAATAGATAAACATTGGCTATCAGGCCAATGATTAAAAACAGCACATCTTTGTGAAGATTGGGTACGCCCGTTTCCGCCAACACGCATACGGAAACGGGCAACAACATCTGGTCCACGAACAATAGACTCTCTTGATCGAGCAATCTCGGAGGCAGAATGGAAGAGCAAGGCAAACAACCAGGAAGGCTGAGCGGTTCTTTCTCGTTGTTCCCCAAACAACTTGGTATTCGCGGCAAGTTACTACTTGCGTTTTCAGTCATGATCTCGCTGACAATCGCCATCATTGTCATTGCTGGTTTTTCCGAGCGTTTTGCGAAGAAGACCATCGATGAACTGGTGCAGATTCATGGTCAGATAGCCAGGTTGAGTCTTGATACCGACAAGACCCTTAAAATCATGCACGGGCATGAAAAAGATCTGCTGCTCAATTATTCAGATATCGGTATTCAAGAAGCAAAAAATCGCTACCTTGGCCAGTTTATCGTCAGTGGTGGTGATGCTTACCAGAAACTCTTTTCCATTCAGCAAATAGCCCCCAACGCTCAGGAAAAAGCCGCCGCCCAAAACGCCATGGATTCCATCAACAACTACATGGCTGCCTTCATCGCTACGGTCAACATACTGGAACTTCGAGTCAACCCGGAATTCGGTGAGTTGACCAAACTGCAACAAGCTGTCGATGCTTTGCGCAACACAGCAAAATCAATTGAATCTGGAAAAAATCAGGGCGCATTGGGAGATCTGTTCTACCAACTGCAACAGTACATGCTGCACCCCAACCAACAATCAGGTGAAAAAATCCTCGCCCAAACCAAGACGTTAAGTGACACGATCAAGACCGGGCAGGATAGCCTCGGCGCCGCAACGGTGCTGGGTGCACAACTTACTGAGTTTTCCAAATGGTTTGCCATCGTGATGAATACCGACCAGAGTATTCGTCAAAAGATTGCCGAATACCAAGAAGCGGTACGTCAAACAGACCCGGTGATCGCCTCATTCCTCAACAACGCCATTGCCAACGAATCAAAAGCTGTATCGCGTATGGAAAACACGGCCTCGTTGGTACAGAACATCATTATCGGTGCGGGTTGCGCAGCCGTATTACTCGGTGTTCTCATCGCCTTCGGTATGGCAAAAAAACTGACATCCCAGGTCAATCACATCATGGACCTGCTCGGCAACATGGGTATGGGTGACTTCACCGCCCGAACCGAAGTAGTCAGCAACGACGAATTGGGCCAAATGGCCACGTCCCTGAACGCCATGCTCGACAACATCACCATTCTCATTCAAAGCCAGGATGAGCGTGACGCCATTCAGGAATCGATCATGAAGTTGCTTGGTGAAATCAGCGACCTGACTGAGGGTGACCTGACCGCGCGCGCCGAGGTAACCGAGGATATGACCGGTGCCATCGCCGACTCCTTCAACACCATGGCAGAGCAGTTTGGCGACATCGTTCGTCAGGTAAAGACAGCCACCTTTGCTGTTGATGAAACAGCTGCCGACGTTTCCAAACTGACGATTGAACTGGCAACTAAAAATATCGATCAGACCAAACAGGTCGATCAGGCCATCAACTCGATCAACGATATTGCTGAATCGATCCGTCTGGTTTCGCAAAACGCCGTGAAATCGGCGGAAGTATCGATGATGTCGCGTGCCAATGCCCGTCAGGGCGCCGAGGCGGTTGAAAAGACCAACCTTGCCATGGATGAAATTCGCGAACAAATCAACGAGACAGCCCGATCCATTAAACGTCTGGGTGAAAGCTCGATGGAAATTGGTAACGTCGTTGAGATTATTAACAACATTGCGGATCGTACCTCAATCCTTGCTCTCAACGCCTCGATTCAGGCAGCCATGGCCGGTGACGCAGGTCACGGTTTTGCCGTCGTTGCTGAGGAGGTACAGCGCCTGGCTGAAAGCTCCAGTAACTCCACCAAACAAATCGAAATACTGGTCAAAAGCATCCAGTCGGAAATCAAAGATGTTAGCAACCGTATGGATGAGAGTATCGGCAAGGTTGTGCAGGGTTCACAACTTGCTGACAACGCCTATGGCAAATTGCAGGAAATCGAATCGGTTTCCAATCAGCTTGCCGACTTGATCCAATCGATCACGCAGGCTGCCGCAGAGCAGGTGCGGATGTCCGAGAGCGTTGTCGACAACATGGTCGAGGTAGGTGGCGTGAGTAACGAGACATCCAAAGCCTCCCAGGAAACAGCGACCTTGATGAACACCCTGAACAAGACGGCCCATGAACTCCGCGAGGCTGTTGAGGCCTTCAAGGTCGAAGCAACGGCAATGGCGTGACCCCAACCTTTTGTTAAACAGATCCATGATGAGGAATACTTGTATGAACCAGCGAACATTGAACGGCATGCTTGCCCTGTTGGCTTCCACCGCTGCCTTTACCAATGCTTGGGCAGCGGACGGTACCATCAAGATCGGCATCAGTGCCAGCTTTAGCGGCAGTTTTGCTAATGTTGGCGAGAGCATGAAATCGGCTGTTGAAATGGCCAAAAAAGAGTTGGAGAGCACCGGGGGGTTGAAAGTCGGCGACAAGACCTATGCCATTGAACCCATCTATGTGGATAACGGTTCTGACCGCTCCACCGCCTCTGCCAACGCCCTGAATCTCATCGGTCAAAAACAGGTACTGGCTATTGTCGGTCCGATGAGCAGCGCACGCGCCATCCCTATGGGTGAAGTGGCCAATGCCTTCAAAACGCCGATGATTACTCCCTGGTCGACAGCAAACGAGACCACCAAAAACAGGCCCTATGTTTTTAGAATGCCGGTCATGTACGGCATCCAGGCAACTGCAGCCACCAAGTTCATGGCCAAAGAGTGGAAAGCGACCAAGGTCGCAGTTCTCTATGATGAGGTCAGCGCTTATCCAAGTGGCATGGCAAAGGCCTTCAAAGAGGCATTTGAGGCCACCAACGGCCCGAATTCCATCGTTGCATTTGAAACTTTTCGTACCGGCGACACTGATTTCAGCAAGCAAATCAGCTCAATAATGACTTCGGGCGCGGAAGTGCTCTATACCCCTCAGCACTATGAAGAGGTACCGCTTATTGTGCGCCAGGCGCGAAAGATGGGGTGGAAAAAGCCCATTACCGGCGCCAATGCATGGGCTGGCGGCGACCTAATGGGTAAATGCGGCAATGACTGCAAGGGATTGATGTTCACGGGAAACTTTGCCCCCGGTGGCGTAACTGGTGTGGCAAAGACCTTTGTTGAAAAATATCAATCTTCGTATAACCGCTTGCCTGATGAACCAGCAGCCTTGACCTATGATGCCATGAGAATCCTTTTCCAGGCTATTCAACACACCGGTGGTCTCAGTGGCAATTTGGTACAGGACAGAAACAACGTTCGCAACCAGATTGCGGCAACGAAAAACTTTGAAGGAGCTACGGGTACCATGAGTTACAAAGGGTCAGGAGATCCGGAGAAGTGTGCTGTCATCATCAAGATTGATGATAACGGTGTTTTTAACAACATCGATAAAGTCTGCCCCTGATATTTCTCCACAGGATACATACTCTTCGAGGAATGCAGCGATGTTGCATTCCTCATTTTTTGAATTAGCAATATGGTGAGATCTATGGCTGATGGCGCGTTATTCAGCATGCGAATGAAGTACAGGGTGTTGGCGTTTATGATTCTCGTCGCGCTCATTCCACTCAGTGGGCTTTTGTACACCAATGTCTACAAGGCTCGAATAAATTCAATAGCAGAAGCGCATCTTCTGCTCAAACATTCTGTCAATGCATTGGCTGAACGCGCCGACGATTGGTATACCGCCAATCTTTTAGTGCTGCAACAGGTCAGCAGCACCACCGACATCCGCTCAATGGACGGCTCACAACAAGCGACACTTTTGCAGACAATCCCCCAGCATTACAAACATATTTATCTCGCCTTTGTTGCTGGGAACAATGGACAAAGTGTAGGCCGCAGCGACAGCAATCCCTCGCAGCAGTATGGGGATCGCGAGTATTTCAAAGAGATCATGAATGGTCAGTTGGTTGGCAGTCAGGTGGCCATTGGCAAAACCTCGGGAAAACCGACCTATATTCTAGCTGTACCGGTGTATGATGCTGAACGCCATCGCCGTGGTGTCCTTGCCTTTGCCATGACCCTTGAGGAGGTCTCCAAACAAATAGCGGATATGCAACTCGGCAGCACCGGCTTTGCCACCTTGCTGGACAGCAAGAACCGGGTTATCGCCAAAGGCCATGAGTTAGCCTCCGAGCTTCAAGACATGAACGCCAGCCCCATGGTCAACGAGGCACTGAATGCCCAGGAAAAACCCTACGAATTTATTGATCAGGGAAAAACGTACATGGCCATTAGCAAGATGACCAAGCATGGTTGGCGCATTGTTGTCCAGCAGGAAAAGGAAGAAGCGCTCCAGTCGATGCGAACCAATCAACAGCACGCGTTTATTTTTATCGGCTTGACGGTACTGGCCGTCTTCCTTGTTGCCTTCACCTGTGCGGCGGGATTGACTCGGCCCATCAACAACCTCACCCAGATCACCGAACGGATGAGCAAAGGAGAACTGGGAGCCACCATTGAAGAAACTCAGCGAGGTGACGAGATCGGGGCCTTGGCGCGCGCCATCGAACGCATGGGCATTAGCCTGGAAATGGCCTTCAAACGAATGCGTAAATAAATAGCCAACCGACGTGTTATCCATGCTAGAGAGTCTTCTTCAAGAGTTACAACAGACCAGCGCTGAACAAAAAACCGGGGTCGCCTTTCTCGTCTCCAAGGACAATCGCTCTGCGCAAATCAGCTTCCTCGAGGGCAAAGCCGTCTATGCGATGTGCCAAGGGAAGAAGGGGCGTGAGGCGGTTGCGTTGATCGCGCAGATGGATGTCGACCGCCACCGCTTTCAAGAAGGCGCCATTCCCCCGACCAGGGCGGAGATGCCGAGCTTCGAAGAGTTGTCTCGACTTTTACGAAAAGGTGGTGAAGGCGCCAAAACTGGAGGCAGCAAGCAGCCGTTCGTACGTTCTGGAGCGGCAAGCCGACCGGCTGCTTTTTCAGATCAGCAAAAAGCGGTCATCCAAGATGTCTTGGCTGAATGTATAGGCCCCATGGCCATCATTTTATGTGAGGAACATTTTGCCGTAGCCCAGACGGCGGAAGAGGCCATTGAGCGTCTGGCGCAGGAATTACCGGCATCGCAGATCGAGACATTCCGCGCACAAGTTCAGCGCAAACTTTAACCTGTCAGCACCGTGCCATCTAACAACTTGTTATTTCATTTTTATTCACGAATGGGCGTACCAATCGCCTGTCACGAGTGCGCACTTTGCCCTTGCTTGTTGTTTTCGCAATCAACAATCAAAGTAGGACTCTCACCATAAGGAGCAGGCGATGATCAAACTGATAGAAGGCGATATCACCACCATGCAGGTCGATGCCATCGTTAATGCAGCAAACGAGAGCCTGCTCGGCGGTGGCGGGGTCGACGGCGCCATTCATCGCGCCGCCGGACCTCAGTTGCTGGAAGAGTGCCGTACCATAGGCGGATGCAAAACCGGTCAGGCGGTGATCACCAAGGGCTACAACCTGCCCGCCAAATACGTGATTCATACCGTGGGGCCGATCTGGCGCGGCGGCAACAACAACGAGCCGGCCTTTCTCTCCAGTTGCTACCGCAAATGCCTGGAGCTGGCGGTGCAGCACAACATCAATTCCATTGCCTTTCCCGCCATCAGTTGCGGCGCTTACGGCTTTCCCCTGGATGAGGCGGCTGATATCGCGGTGGATACCATCCAATCCTTCCTCAACCGTAACGGCAAACCCAAAGAGGTGTTCATCGCCTGCTTCCAGCCCCAGGCCAAATTTGCCTTTGGTCAGTCCATCCGGGGCCTTGAAGAGTAACCAGCCTTAACATCCCTGCAACGACTCTGGGTGCCCGAACTCTCGGGCACCCATAAACACCTCGCACGTTTTACCTGTTTTTCCTGCCGTCGTTTCCACCTTCTTTTAGCCGTCACAACCCACAGCGAAACAATCGGTTGTCGTTTGTTGTGCGGCCACAAAAACCGCTATCTCACAAAACAACTCTCCCTTTTTCTCGCAACATACTGTCACGTTTCTGTTTTTTTCGTTGGCCATCAATTTTTATTTAGGTTCTGTGTATTCGCCCCCCTATAATGTTTTGACTGTGAACACCGAATTTACCATGAGCCCCGATGATCAATTTTCTGCTTCCGCTCCGTCACCTCAGCGCCTTTGCCCGTGAGTTCAATCTGAACATTGCGCACCTGGTGTTATCGTCACTGGTCATCAATCTGCTGGCACTGGCCATGCCGATCATGATGCTCCAGGCGTATGACCGCATCTTACCCAACTACGGCCTGGGCACACTGACCCTGCTGGTTGCCGGCGTCGTCGTCGCTGTTTTGCTGGAGATGCTG
Source organism: uncultured Desulfobulbus sp. (assembly GCA_964639845.1). Lineage (GTDB taxonomy): Bacteria > Desulfobacterota > Desulfobulbia > Desulfobulbales > Desulfobulbaceae > Desulfobulbus. The sequence goes on from CAZXHS010000001.1 coordinate 15,386, forward strand.
CTCCGCCTGACCCGTTCGTATCTCACAGCCTGGTCGGGTGCCGTCTTTGAGCACACCACCTCCTGTGAGGCCATGCGCCATATCCTCGATTCCTCGATCCAGGCCTTTGAACGGCAGGGCTCAGGCGCCTATCTGCAAAAGATGGCGGCCATCAGCCGACTGCGCGGTTTTTATTCCGGCCAGGCCCTGCTGACCATTGTTGATTTGCCCTTTATTTTCATCTTCCTCTACCTCATCTGGTACATCGCCGGCAGCCTTGTCTTCGTACCGCTCAGCCTGTTTCTCCTCTTCTGCCTGCTGGCCTGGTATGTCGGCTACTGTCTGCGTCAACAGGTACAGGAACAGGATTTCAGCGGCAAGATCCGCTACAACTTCATCATCGAAACCCTCTCCCACATCCATACCCTCAAGGGGATCGGCCTGGAGAAATTCTTCCTCCGCCGCAACGACCGCTTGCAGCAACGTATCTCCCTAGCCCACTATCAGGTGGCGCTGACCACCAACATTGCCCAAAACTTCGCCACCCTCTTTGCCCAGATCATGACCGTTGCAGTGGTCTCCACCGGCGCCCTGCGGGTAATCAACGGCGATATGGGCACCGGTGGTCTGGCCGCCTGTATCCTGCTTTCCGGACGGATCATGCAGCCGGTGCAGCGGGCCTTGTCGCTGTGGACCCGGTTCCAGAGTTTTTTCATCGACCAGGGTGAGCTGCGCGATATCTTTACCCTGCCGGTGGTCGAGTACACCTACACCCGGGGCATGCAGAAACCGGTTGGCCGGGTTGATGTGAACAGCGTTGATTTTCGCTACGAGGACAATGCCCCCCTGCTGCTGCGCAACCTCAACCTGCGCCTGGCTCCCGGCAACTCCATTGCCGTCTCCGGCGCGGCGGGATGCGGCAAGACCACCCTGCTTCTGCTGCTCACCGGCATTTTGCGCCCCAGCGCCGGCACCCTCACCGTCGATGGCGTTGAACCACACCTGGTCAACCCGGCGCTGCTCAACACCTACGTTGGCTACCTCCCCGAAAAAGGCACTATTTTTTACGGCACCATCCGCGAAAACCTCACCTTTTTCAATGCCACTCGCGAAGAGGATGCCATGACCGCAGCCCGGTTTCTCGGCATTGACGAAGCCGTCGCTTTGCTGCCCGAGGGCTACGAAACCATGCTCACCGACAGCGTCACCGATCCTATTCCTCCGGGGTTAAAGCAACGCATCGCCATTGCCAGGGTGCTGGCCAACAAACCGCGTATCATCCTCTTTGACAATGCCGACCGTGGGCTTGACAAGCACGGCTACAATTTGATCTTTTCCGTGCTGGGTCGACTGAAACGACGCACCGTGCTGATCATCATCTCCGATGACCGCAACATCCTCCGCCTGGCCGACCAGGAATACTACATCGTCAACGGTACCTTGCAGGAAACGGCACCGACGGATTCCAAGATTCACGGTGTCCTGCCTTTCCGGGAGTTCACCCGATGAGTGGCGAGGCGTTGTATCTCAAAACCGCCCAGGCGATGCGCGAGGTACTTGAACCGGCCGGATGGCTGGGCCTGGATTGCATCTCTCCCTGTGCCCGTGCCCTGCCCTTTCTCCTGGCCACCCTCAACTGGCAAGGCGGAATTGCCCGAGTCTGTGAATCCTTGCCGCACATGCCGGGTGAACTCGACCGCGTCGACCTGATCAACACCATGATCAATCTGGGCTTTCACGCCCGTTCAACGCGCATTCATCTTCAGCACTTCGAGGATCGCTTGGCGCCCTGCCTGTTTATTGCCGATGAAGGCAGGAAGACTTCCAGCCTGCCGCTTGTGCTCTATTCGGGTGCGGAATCTGGGCAGCCCATGGCCTACAATCCGGCCGACGAGAGCACGCAGCCGTTGACGGCCTATGCCAACAGACAGGGCACCCTCTATCTGTTCAGCCCACCCGGCAAAAAAATTCTGGCTCAGAATCAATTCAGTGCCAATGTCGATGCCAGCCCTTTGCGCTGGTTTCGCAACCTCACCCGCCGCTTTGACTCGATCTTCTACCAGACATTCGGCGTCAGCTTGCTCATCAATATCCTGGCCCTGGCTTCTTCGCTCTTTGTCATGGCGATCTACGACAAGGTCATTGGCAGCCGCTCAGTGGAGACGCTCAAGCATATCGTGGTCGGCGCACTGATCGCCATGATTATGGAGGCCGCACTGCGTTACCTGCGGGCACGCTCCCTGGCGTATTTCGGTGTACGGATCGATGCCATCACCAGCCAGGCCATCTTTGAGCGACTGCTCTTTTTACCACCGCGACTGATCGAGGGTTCCTCCATTCCCTCGCAGGTGGCACGGATGCGTGATTTTGATTCGATCCGCGAATTCTTTACCGGCTCGACCAGCGTCAGTGTGCTCGAACTGCCGTTCACCCTGATTTTCATTGCCGTTATCTGGATCATTGGCGGCCCCCTGGCCTTCATTCCCATTGCACTGGCCCTGTGTTATGTGGTGCTGGCCCTGGTGATGCTGCCCCGTATCCAGGCAAGCACCGAGGAAGGAGCCACGGCCTCGGTGCAACGCCAGGCCCTGCTGGTTGAAACGATGAAGAAGAACCGGGCCATCAAGTACCACGGCCTGAGCGAGACCTGGCTGCAACGCTTTCGCGAGGTCTCCGGCGAAGCGGCCATGGCCTCTTTTTCCTCCTCCTTTCTCACCTCAATCATCGAATCAGTAGCCTACGGACTCTCCATTTTGGCTGCGGTTTTGACCCTGACCTGCGGCATCTGGCTAGCCTGGCAGGGGCAGATCACCACCGGTGCCCTCATCGCCTCGATGATGCTGGTGTGGCGGGTGCTCTCGCCGTTGCAGGCCATCTGCAACGCCCTGGTGCGCATCCGCTATATCTTTCGCAGTGTCGGCCAGGTGCATAAACTGATCAAGACGCCACCGGAATCGACCCCCACCGTCCACCAGATCCAGACCATCCGTATTCAAGGACAGATCACCTTCACAGGCGTTGGCCTGCGCTACACCAGCGACCGTGGCCCGATCCTCGCCGGGCTTAACCTCGATATTCAGCCCGGCGAAATCATCGCCATCACCGGGGCCTCGGGAGCCGGCAAGACCTCGCTCATCAAGTTGACCAATGGCCTCTACCGGCCGCAGGTGGGTGCCATCCTTGTTGATCGCCTCGACATCCGCCAGCGTGACCCGGTGGAACTGCGCAAATGCATCAGTTATGTACCTCAGGTTGTGGAGCTTTTTCACGGCACCATCGAGAAAAACCTGCGCATGGTCAAGCCCGAGGCCACGGATGATGAACTCCTTGCTGCCATTGATCTTGCCGGCGCTCTGGAGGAGGTTACCGCCCTGCCTGCCGGGCTGCACACCTTCATCGGCGACTACCGCTCCGACCAGTTGTCGTCGAGCCTGGCCTTTCAGCTCAGCCTGGCACGAGGATACCTGCGTAACGCGCCGATCATGCTTTTTGACGAGTTTCCTTCGGCGGTGCTGTATGGCAATACCGGCCATCGCTTTCGGGCCTTTCTCACAGCGCAGCGCGGCCACAAAACGATTATGTATATCACCGAGCGCAGGGCCGATGTCCTGCTCGCCGACCGCTTGATCTATCTGCCCGGCAACGGACAGGTGCTGGCCGGCAAGCCGGAAGAACTGCTCGACTCCCTGCAACCCTGAGCGGCAGGCCCATCGAACTCCCCTAAAATGGACTGATCATGGCGAACAAGAACGCGGATACCACCCGACAACTGCGCATCCTCTCGCAATCGGCGATGCTGGAAGAGGCACGCACTCCCTATCTGATCAGAACCACCACCCTGATCATCTGTCTCTGTTTCATTGCCTTTGTGCTGTGGTCGGCCTACGCGCAGATCACCGAACGCGCCACCACCACCGGCAGCATCATCCCTTCTGGCTATGTGCAGACCATCCAGCATCTTGAAGGCGGCATCATTGAACGCATCCTGGTGCATGACGAGGATCGCGTCCACAAGGGTCAGGTGCTTATTCAACTCAAGGGAGATGAACAAACCCGGGATGTCAACCGACTGGCGCAAAAGCTCACCCTGCTCAACCTGCAAGCCTCTCGGCTCAAGGCCTTTCTCAGTGGCGATCACGCTGAGTTTGAACGGTTGCGTGGTCAGTCGGCCGAGTTGGGTGACGCGCAAAAGGACATCCTCACCAGTATGTCCGAGACCCAGCAGCAGGCCCAGGAGATCCTCAAACAACAAATCGTGCAGAAGCGGGAGCAGGTCAACCTGCACAAACGGGAATTGGCCACCGCCCGCGAAGGTCTGCGTATCGCCAGCACCGCCCTGAGTACCCAGGAAAAACTGTATAAGGATCGACTCGTCTCCGAGACCACCTATCTGGCCGTTCTTCGCGATAAAAATGAACAGCAGGGCAAGGTGGACACCCTGGTGATCAAGATTGCCCAGGCTGAGGATCTGATCGGCGAGTTCGAGGGCCGCCTGCAATCGCTGGTGGCCGAGAGCCGCAACAAGGCTTTGCAACAGTTGGAGGCCGTTGAGGCTGACCGCGCCGAGACCTCGGAGATGCTGCAAAAGATCCAGATGCAGACCGAACGATTGGCCATCCGCGCCCCGGTGGCGGGTATCGTCAAGGGCCTGGAGATCCATACCGAAGGTGGTGTGGTGCAGCCGGGGGTGAAAATCATGGAGATTGTACCCACCGAGGGAGAAATTTTTGCTGAGGTGCGTATTTCGCCCAATGATATCGGCCACATCAAGGTGGGCTACCCGGTCATCGTTAAGGTGAGCAGCTACGATTTTACCCGCTACGGCTCGGTGGATGGCACCGTCAAAGGGTTGTCCGCGACCACCTTTGTCGATGACAAGGGCCAAAGTTTCTATCGCGGCGTCATCATCCTGCAAAAAAATCATCTCGGCAATCAAGCCGGCGCCAACATGATCCTGCCGGGTATGATCGTCAATGCCGACATCATCACCGGCACCAAAAGTTTGCTTGAATATTTCCTTAAACCCATCCACCGAGCCCTCAACTCGGCCTTCATCGAACGATAGGCAGTCAGGTCAGGAACAGACAATGATGAGCAATTCCGGTTTCAATACCCCCACACCCTCTTTTAAACAGACCTCGGTATTGGTGGTGGAAGACAACCCCACCGCCATGCATCTGGTGGCCTCCATCCTTGAGCAGGAGCAGTATGCCGTCACCAAGGCGGTCAATGGTCAGGAGGCCATGCAGTTTTTGGAGCAACACCCCTCCGACTTTGATGTGCTTTTGCTCGATCGCATGATGCCGGTGATGGATGGCATGGAGGTGACGCGCCGCATACAGGCCGATGAGCAGTTGCGCTCGATCCCCATCATCATGCTGACAGCGGCGGACCGTCCCGAAGAGATCAGCGAGGGCATCAAGGCCGGTGTGTTTTATTACCTGACCAAACCCATCGAGCGTAAAACCCTGCTCTCCATCCTCTCCTCAGCGGTGAAGGAGGCCAGGCACCGCAAGGCCTTACAGACGGAAATGCGCCGCCACCGCATGAGCTTTGGCCTCATCGAGGTGATGAAGAGCAGTTATCGCACCCTGGATGAGGCAGAGAGCATGTCCTCCTTTCTCGCCAACTGCTTTCCCGATCCGGAACGGGCCCTCACCGGCGTTTCCGAATTACTGGTCAACGCGGTGGAACATGGCAATCTGGGCATCAGTTACGAGGAAAAAACCGCGCTGATGGAGAGTAACCAGTGGCGCGAGGAGGTCGAGCGGCGGCTGGAGGTACCCGAGTTTCGCGAGCGGCGGGTGACGGTCATTTTTGAGCGTAAGGAGAACACCCATTACCTGCAGATCACCGATCAAGGTGTCGGCTTTAACTGGAAAAGCTATTTGCAGTTTGACCCCTCACGCGCCACCCACAACCATGGACGCGGTATTGCCATGGCCAACATGATTGCCTTTGACCGGTTGCTCTACAATGAGCAGGGCAACCAGGTCACCGCGATCATGGATAAGGCCAAAACCAGCGGAGAGACCGACGACTATTGGAGTTAAACGGCAACTCCACGCCGGTGACCAGCACTCTCATTTTTCTGCAATAACAGACTGTTAGAGAAAAAAAGCACACGAGGCCGCCATGAGCGACACCACCGAATCCAAAATCGATGCAACCACCCCTATCCAGAGCAATACCGATGCCTCATGGTTTTTTGTGGAGAACGGCCAGGAGGATAAGGACCTGCTCAAAGCCCGCACCTGGGACGTATCGCGCAGGATCATCGATGATTCCACCACCCAGGGCAATCTGCACTACGGCAGTGGTACACAGCAGGATCTGATCCAGGATAATGACGCCACGCCGTCCGCCACCGCTTTGTCGGGTGTATCAGGTGAAGCGGGTGAGATCGCTTCGTTGGCGGATCAGGAAGGTGCTGTCGAGCCAGCGGTTGATGCAGATGCAGATGCGGATCTGGCCACGGACACAGATCACAGCCAAACACCGACCATGGCCGCAGCACTGCCTTCCACCGGCATCTCCGTGGTGACAGAGACGGCTACGGTGCAGAGCCCCAGCATCCCGGCAAGCGAAGTCGCGGTTGCATCCGCAGCAAATGTTCAACACCTGGAAAGCGGTTCCGAGGAGGCCGCGAATGCTCTTGCCCCGCAGGCAACGATCATCTCGGGTAGCGGCGGTGCGCTGGTTGAGGATGAAACAATGGCTGTTTCCGGCACCTTGACCATTCGTGATGCCAATGAAGGCGAGGCCGGCTTCATCGCCGCTTCCTTCAACGGCAGCTATGGCTCCTTTTCCATCGATGCCAGTGGTGTCTGGACCTACACCCTGGCCAATGATCAGCTCAATGTGCAGGCGCTCAAGGCTGGGGAGATCGTCAGCGACATATTTACGGTGAGCTCCATCGATGGCACCAGCCACTGCCTGAGCATGACCATTACCGGCACCAACGACGCGCCAATGATCGTGGCCCCGGTCGATCTGGGCAGTCTTGCCGAGGATCAATCGCTGTTCATCAGCTCGGCACAGTTGCTGGCCCAGGCAAGCGACATCGAGGGGGATGCGCTGAGCGTCTCGCAACTAAATGCCGTCGATGCCGATGGCAAGGTAGTTGGCACCTTCACAGCGGCAACCGCTGACGGTGTGTCGGGCTTCCTCTTCACGCCTAACAAGGATTTCAACGGCGATGCGGTGCAGATCAGCTACCAGATCTCCGACGGCACCGCCTCAACCGAGGCCAGGGCACTGATCGATGTGACCGCAGTGAATGACCAGGCTCTGATCGGCGGCACCAGGACCGGCACGGTTGTTGAGGACGGGGCTCGTCTCTCCGGCAGTTTGACCATCAGCGATGTGGATAGCGGTGAGGCGCACTTCCAGGCCGGCGATATTGCCGGCCAATTCGGCACCCTCACCATCGATGCCGCCGGCAACTGGAGCTATGCCTTGGATAATAACAACCCCGAGGTTCAGGCCTTAGGTGCAGGTGATCAGGCCCTGGACAGCATCACCGTTGTCTCCGCCGACGGCACCGAACAAACTATCACCCTCACCATCACCGGCAGCAACGATGGAGCCATCATTAGTGGTGATACAGCGGCAAACCTTGTCGAGGATCAGACACTCACCGCCAGCGGCAGTTTGAGCATCAGCGATGCCGACTATGGCGAGGCCCTTTTTGCAGCCGGTGATATTGCCGGGCAATTCGGCAGCCTTACCATCGATGCGCAAGGCAACTGGAGCTATGCTCTGGAGAACGACAATCCCGAGGTTCAAGCCCTGGGTATCGGTGATCAGGCCCAGGACAGCATCACCGTTGTCTCCGCCGATGGCACCGAGCAAACCATCACCCTCACCATCACCGGCAGCAACGATGCCCCGGTGGTCAGTGCCGGTACCACCCCCATTGCCGCCAGCGAGGACACCGCCATCGTCCTGCGGCCGGAGCAGTTACTGGCCCAGGCCTCGGATGTGGATGGCGACGCACTGAGCATCACCAATGTGCATGTCACCTCCGGTGGCACCATCCCCGTTACTCTTAAAATCTCCGGTGACCATTACGATCCTAAAAACATCGAGAACGTCGGCGCCGGTTCACCCAAATTTCAGGTGTCCGTCAATGGACAACTGGTTGAAGTCGATGGCCAGAGCACCTTCACCGTCGAGGCGGTGCGCGGCCAGTGGGAATATTTCACCGTCAACGTGCCGGCCGATACGGTGATCGAATCGGTCAGCGTCCGCTTTGTCAACGACGCCTACGACAGCGTTGATAACGACAAGGACGGTAAGCTCTATGAGGATCGTAATCTGATTGTCGATAAGATCAACATCGGCGGCCAAGTGACCGCCACGGGCAGCTTCACCGGCGGCGTCACCATGGAGGCGGAAAAGGCCTACTACGACAGCCCCAAGGCCAGCGGCTACGAGACCATGGCCTGGAACGGCTCACTGCAATTTGATGTTTCCGCCGTGACCCCATCGGCCTACTCACCGCTGACCGCCAATGCCGACGGCACCTACACCCTCAATCCCGGAGCCAACTACAACGGCACCATCCAGTTGAGTTATGATGTGGTCGATGGCCAGGGTGGTACCACCTCGACTACGGCCACTATCCAGGTGGCAGCGGTCAACGATCAGGCGGTGATCGGCGGTGCAACCAGCGGCACCATTGCCGAGGATGCGACCAAAATCTCCGGCAAACTCACTGTTGAAGATGTCGACAGCGGCGAGGCCCACTTCCAGGCCGGCTCCGTTCAGAGTGAGTTTGGCACCCTCACCATCGATGCCGCCGGCAACTGGAGTTATACCCTGGATAACAGCAACACCCAGGTCCAGCAACTGGGCGTGGGCGAGCAGGCCAAGGACAGCATCGTCGTCAAAAGCGCCGACGGCACCGAACAGACCATCTCCCTCACCATCACCGGCAGCAACGATGGGCCGGTGGCCAGTAATGACATCCTCAGCACCGACCTGGGCGATCGTGTGGCCGGCGCCGCATCGGGTGTGGAAATTACCGGCATTTACCGCCCCGGCAGCACCGTCAACCTGCTCGACGGCATCGACGACCCGCTGACCACTTTGAGCGGCCATCAGTATTTCGAACACAACACCTTTGGCAATACCGGCTACAACTACATGGGCGGCCACAACTGGTTCGTCGACCACAACATTGATCTCTCCGGGCTTACCGGCGGAGTCATCACCTTCAGCGATGGCACCAGCGGCGTTATTGACACGGCCTACAACGGCGTGGGCACCCGCGCCGACGGCACGGTGTGGAACGAAAGCGCCTATATCTATTATCGCGCCTACGAGGAGGTGGAGATCGGCGGTACTGTTGCCGTAGGCGAGGATATGCGCCTCACCCTCAACACCTCGACGCTGCTGGAAAATGATCAGGATGTCGATGGCGATACGCTCAGCGTCACCGGCGTGCAACTTGTCGATACAACCCAAGGTACCCTTTCGCTCGCCAACGGCCAAATCTCCTTCGTACCGGGCAATGCGCTGGATCGCTTGGATGATGGCGAAGCAACAACCGTCCAGTTCACCTACACCATCAGCGATGGCCATGGCGGCAGCGCCTCCGCCATGGCGGAGTTCACCGTCCTGGGCACCAACGACCGCCCGGTGGTCAGCGCCCCGGTGGATTTAGGCAGTATCGACGAGGACCGTTCACTGTTCATCAGCACCAACCAGTTGTTAACCAATGCCACGGATATCGATGGCGAAACACTTGGCGTGTCGCAGCTCACCGCCACCGATGCTAATGGCAAGGTGGCGGGTGTGTTCACAGCTGCCACAGAAAACGGAGTGAGCGGTTTTCTCTTCACCCCGGCCAGCAACTTCAACGGCGACAACGTCCAGATCAGCTACCGTATCTCCGACGGCACCGCCGCGACCGAGGCCAGTGCCACCATTGATGTGGCCGCCGTCAACGACCACGCGGTGATTGGTGGCAGTACCACCGGCACCATTGCCGAGGATACCGCCGCAATTACCGGCCAGCTCACCATCACCGATGTTGATAGCGGTGAGGCATCGTTTCTGGCGGATACCATTCACGGCAGTTTTGGCACCCTCACCATCGATGCGCAGGGCAGTTGGAGCTATGCCCTGGATAACAGTAACGCTCAGGTCCAGGCCCTTGGCAGCAATGAAAAGGCAGAGGATACCCTCACCGTCAAGGCAGCCGATGGCACCGAGCAAACCCTCACGCTCACCATCACCGGCACGAACGATGCGCCGGTGGTCAGCGCCGGCGCGGCACCGATAGCCGCCAGTGAAGACACAGCCATCGTCATCCACCCGGAGCAGTTACTGGCCCAGGCCTCGGACGTGGACGGCGACGCGCTGGCCATCACCAATGTGCAGATCACCTCAGGGGGAACCATCCCCGTCACCCTGAAAATCTCCGGCGACCATTACGATCCTAAAAATATCCAGGATGTTGGAGCCGGTTCACCCAAGTTTCAGGTGTCCGTCAATGGACAATTGGTTGAGGTCGATGGCCAAAACACCTTCACCGTCGAGGCGGTGCACGGCCAGTGGGAGTATTTTACCGTCAACGTCCCGGCTGATACGGTGATCGAATCGGTCAGCGTCCGTTTCGTCAATGACGCCTACGACAGCACTGATAATGACAAGGATGGCAAGCTCAACGAAGATCGCAATCTTATCGTCGATAAGATCAACATCGGCGGCCAACTCACCGATACGGGCACCTTTGCCGGCGGTGTCACCCTAGAGGCGGAAAAAGCCTACTACGACACACCCAAGGCCAGCGGCTACGAAGTTATGCCCTGGAGCGGCTCGCTCAAATTTGACGTCTCCGCCGTGGCACCCGCCGCCTACTCACCCCTCACTCCCAATGCCGATGGTACCTACACCCTCAATCCCGGAGCCAACTACAACGACACCATCCAGTTGAGCTATGATGTGGTCGACGGCCAGGGCGGCATCACCACCGCCACCGCCACCATCGAGGTGGCAGCGGCCAATGACCAGGCGATTGTCGGCGGCACCACCAGCGCCACCATTGTCGAGGACGCCAGCAAAATCTCCGGCAAGCTCACCGTCGAGAATGTCGACAGCGGTGAGGCCTATTTCCAGGCAGGTTCCATGCAGGGCAGTTTCGGCACCTTAAGCATCGATGCCGCCGGCAACTGGAGTTATGCCTTGGATAACAGCAACACCCAGGTCCAGCAGCTGGGCGTGGGCGAGCAGGCCAAGGACAGCATCATCGTTAAAACCGCCGACGGCACCGAACAGACCATCTCCCTCACCATCACCGGCAGCAACGATGGACCAGTGGCCAGTAACGATGCACTGCCTACTGCTTCCTTCACCGCCCTGTCCTGGGGATATGAGGATGGCGGCTCCAGAAATTCCGGCGTCACGGTGGACGGCACCACCTACCGCACCACACGGGGCATTGGCGTCACCCTGCTCGATGCCGATGGCAATGTCGTCTCCCATGCCACCTTCGATACCTATGCCAGTGCTGACAACACCGCCCAGTTCGTTGCCCACGTCGAGGCCCTGCAAAGCCAGGCAGAGGCGGGCTATCAGGTGGTGATCACCACCCATGACGAGTGGACACTCAACATGAGCGATCAAGGGCTAGCTACCCTGCGCGCCCTTGGCGCCGATGATGCCTTGCTGGGCGAGGTTGAAACCCACAACGGTAACTCGTCCTCCTATCGTTCCTCCTACCTCCTCATTGCCGAAAAGACCGACAGCGGCTGGGAGCAGTCCTTTGAAGATTTGCATCTGCGCGGCTCGGATGCGCCCATCGTCGCCGACGATACCACGGTGATGAGCGGCAATAACGTCACCCTTGACGTGTTGGCCAACGACAGCGACATCGACGGCGACAACCTCTCCATTGCCCAGATCAACGGCCAGGATGCCAGCCAGGGCCAGATCATCGATATCGAGGTCAATGGTACAGTTGTCGGCACGGCACAGGTCGTGGACGGTAAGATCGCCTTCACCCAAGGGGAAGCGCTCACCAGCCTGCAAAACGGCGAGAGCGCCACCGTGCAGTTGCAGTATACGGTGAGCGATGGCCAGGGCGGCAATGACGAAGCCACCGCAGATATCAAGGTTGTGGGCGTCAACGATGGCCCGGTGGCCAAGGATGACTCCACCGGTTTCACCGCGCTCTCCTCCGGCTTTGACGACACAGGTTCGCTTGCCTCCGGAGTCACCGTTGCCGGTCAGCGCTACGCCACCACCCGTGGCGTCGGCGTGACGGTGATCGATGCCAACAATGTCGTCATCTCGCATCAATGCTTCGACACCTACGCCAATACCGGCGCCAGCTCCGAGATGGCTGCCCACATCGAACAGGCCATGGCAGAGGCCGACACAGGCTGTCGCATCGTCATCACCACCCACGACGAGTGGGTGAGCAAGATGAGCAGTGAAGGGCTCGACACCCTGCAATCCCTGGGCGGCAGCGATGCAATCCTCGGTGCCATCGACAGCGCGGATTATCGCTCCTCCTATCAACTGGTGGTGAGCCTCACCGAAAACGGTTGGCAAACCCTGAGCGAGGATTTCCAGCCCCGCTATGCCACCAGCGCCATCACCGCGCAGATCGGCGTTGACGAGGACAGCCCGATACTCATCGATGTACTGGCCAATGACCGGGATGCCGACGGCGACACGCTCGCCATCACCCAGGTGAGCCAGGTGATCGATGCCGACGGCACCGTGCTTGGTGTTGCTGAAGTGGTTGATGGCAAGGTGCAGTTCACCCCCGGTGATGCCCTTGATGCATTAGCCGAGGGCGAGCAGCAGCAGGTGAGCTTCACCTACACCGTGGATGACGGCCAGGGCGGCAGCGCCACTGCCACCACCACCTTCACGGTCATGGGCACCAACGATGCGGCGATTGTTGCTGGCCAGAGCACAGGGACCGTGGGTGTAGACGGCGCAACCGAAACCACCGGCACCTTGCAAGTCGAGGATGCCGATCATGGTCAGGCCCAGTTCCAGGCCGAGGAATTCCAGGGCAGCTATGGTTCCTTGACCATCGACGAAAACGGTGCCTGGCAATACAGCCTCGACACGAACAGCGACAGCACCCAGGCCCTGGAGCAGGGTGAAACTGCCGACGACGTCTTTGTGGTGCAAACCGCCGATGGCACCGAACAATCGATTACCATCAGTGTGCAGGGAATAAGCGACGAAGAGGTTCCAGCGCTCGGGCTGAGTGCAATGGAGTTGCCCTCTTTCGGCGACGAAGTCCCGGTTGATGAGGGCAATCTGGAGCAAGCCGCACCAAGCTCACCGGAAGATTTCCTTGTCACCGACGCCACCATCGACGATATTTCTGCCATGGATGAGTCCATTGACTCGCCCACAGAGGTGGTGGATGAAATCAGCGCCGCCGGGCTTGACGTGCAAGAGAGCGTCACCTGCGAACCAGAGGACCCACCGCCACCAATTCACCCTGATACGCTGAGCTGATTATTGCTGGACAGCCAACAAACACATAATCGACCATCATTCAAGGCTCTTGCGACCCGTTCCATGAAACAACAGACAGGCAACACCATGCACCATGGCCTTTTTTTGTTCCTGAGCGCGATCCTTGCGCTGCACCTGCCGGCTCTCAGCGTTGCCGCTGAGAAAATCCAACAGCCGCGCACACAGGCACAGCAAGTGACGACTGCCATGGCTTCGCCAACAGCGGTGGATAACAGCCTGCTCCCGGCAACTCCGGCAGGCAATGAAACAATGAAGGCCTCGCTCACCTCTCCGCAAGACATCGACCAGGTGATGCAGGAATTTGTCGTCAACATCACTGCCAGCGAAGACCCCGCCATCCTCGCCCTGTTTGACGAACTGTTCCGCCTCACCTATCAATCGGCACCAGAGCTGCGTATTGCCCGCCAACAGTTGACGCAAAAGGGCAAAGAACGCTACACCGCCTGGGCCAAGCGCTTTGCCCCGGCCATCAGCGGCAAGCTTGAAGGGGTCAGCGAAACCAGCACCGACGACAGCACAAGTTCGGATCTGAGTGAACAAGACGACAAGACCCATGGCGACTGGAGCTTGAATATGGATCTGCCACTTTATCGGCGATCACTGGGGGTTCGCCTTGATCTTGCCGAAACCGAGGCTAGGCTTGCCGAAAACACCCTACTCATCAAAACCCAGGAGATGGATCTGCAACTTCGCGAGTTGCTGGCCAATTTCCTAGAGAGCGGCTACCGGCTCTCCAACATCCGCAACTCGGTGCGCATCTCCCAGGAGCATGTTGATCGCATCACGCGTGGCTATGAACTGCGCGATCAGACCCGGCTCGAATTGCTCCGTGCCGAGGCCAATCTCAAAGAGCTGGAAAGCCGGCGCGACACCGACGAGCACAATCTCGCCGCCGCCCGCCGCGCCCTGCTCGACTTCACCGGCCTAGCCGCTTCCCACCCGGTAATGGTCAAACTGGAGGGGTTGCTCGCCGATGAGGCACGGATTGCCGGTTGCATCAACTCGCTGGCGGCGCTGGATGGTTCTTATCCGCTGATCAAGCCCTACCTGGAGGACATGAGTGATGAGCAACTGCGCAGCCAGTTTGAGGCCAACAGCCCGCTGCACCAAAAAATCTGCCTGGAACGGGACCTGGCCGGCAACAAGGCCGATGCCCTCACCGCCGAGGAGTATCCCGATCTCTCGGTGCGGGGCTCACTGGCCCGCAAGGAGGACACTCAATTTGATCGTGCCGAGGGTGATGGCAGCGTTGCCCTAGTGCTTTCTGTACCGCTGTTCACCGGTGGCACCCTGTACAGCAACCGCGCCGCCCGGGAGGCTGCCGAAAACATCGCCGGCATCTCGCAAACCTACAACCTCCGCCAAACCATCCATTCCATTGAAAACAACCGCGATCAGATCACCAGCCTTCGTAAGGTCTACGCCACCCAGCACAATAATCTGTTGCGGCAGCAGGAGATAGTGCTGCTCTCCGTCAAATCCTACGGTATCCGCCAGACCTCGATGGAAGACCTGCTCACCTCGAAAAACCGCTTCATCGATGCCAAAAACGCGCTGATGAACACCACCAACCGACTGGGGTTGCTGATGCGGCAATTTGTGTGGCAGCTCGGCGCCCCGCTGCCGGTGCCATTGCCTCCTGAAAAATGAGCAAAACAACACCCTTGCATTCCCTGGCCGGGTCGCTTAAACAGAAGAAACCTCTTGTTGAAGCCCTCCTGGTATCTCCCTGAACGGTTCGCGATCGGGGCGGCTTCTCGTCTTCCCAGGATGCCATGTCGCTGACCCATGTCTGAGCTCACCTCTTCCACCCAGTTATTCACCTACGGCTCGCTGATGTGCGAGGATATCATGACCGAGGTGGCCGGTACGCGGCTGTCTTGCGAAGCGGCACTATTGCACGGATATCGTCGTTTTTTGGTGAAAGATGAGCAGTATCCCGGCGTGGTTGCGGAGGCCGGTGGCCTGGTGAGTGGCGTCGTCTACCATGGACTTGATGCGGCCAACTGGCAGCGGCTGGACCGCTTTGAAGGCGAAATGTACGACCGCCAGCCAGTGCGTGTTTGTTATGCGGATGGTCGCGAGGCCGTGGTCGACTGTTATCTGTTCCGTCCTGAGTTTTTCCACCGGTTGAGCTCGACCGAGTGGGACTTTGCCGCCTTTCTCCAGAGTGGCAAGACCTTGTTTCAACACCAGTACAGCGGATTCAAGGCGATCGATTAATCCCGGTCCCTGCCCACCTCAGGGTTCCCATCTGGTAGCCTTCCCTTCACCCCCAGGCAAGGAGTTGCCATGCGCATAGGCATTGATATCGGCGGCACCCATACCGACGGCGTTCTCATCGACGGCAGCCGTTTGCTCGCCGCCGCCAAGACCCCCACCAACCATGACAATCTGCTCGAATCGATCAGCCAGGTGCTCAACAGCGTGCTCGCCGGCCAGGATGCCAAGCGCGTGCAAACGCTCAATCTGAGCACCACCCTCACCACCAATGCCATCGTCACCGGCAAGATCGACCCGGTGGGCATGCTGGTGGTCGGTGGACCGGGCATCGCCGCCAAGCATTACCGCATCGGTGAGCATTACCACCAGATCTACGGCAGCCTCGACCATCTCGGTACCGAGACCTCCGCCCTGGATGAACCGGATATCGAAGAGGCAATCGCTGCCTGTAGCGAGAATGAGGTGAAATGCTATGGCGTGGTCTGCAAATTCTCGCCGCGCAACCCGGCCTATGAAAACCGCATCCGCGAGGAACTGGGCGACAAGGCCGATTCCGTCACCCTGGGGCACCTGGTCTCCGGTCAGCTCAACTTTGGCCGCCGCATCCACACCGTGTACTACAACTCCGCAGTCTGGCGCACCTTCCAGCGCTTTGCCAAGGCGTTGACCGCTAGCCTCAAGGGGTTCAACCTGGAAGCCGAGGTCAACATCCTCAAGGCCGATGGCGGCACCATGCCGCTGGCGCGGGCCCTGGAGCTGCCGGTGCAATCGATCTTCTCCGGCCCGGCCGCCTCGGTGATGGGCATCATCGCCACCAGCCCGGCGTCAGAGGATATGCTCATGCTCGATATCGGCGGCACCACCTCGGATATCGCCCTCTTTGCCGGTGGCGAACCGCTGTTGGAACGCGAGGGCATTGCCATTGAGGACCGCCCTACCCTGGTACGCGCCATCCATGTCGAGTCCATCGGTATCGGCGGCGACTCGCTGATCAAGGTGGAAGATGGCCTGGTGAATACCGGCCCGGATCGGCTTGGCCCCTGCATGGCCATGGGCGGCGCCCAACCCAGCCTGATGGATGCGCTCAATCTGCTTGGTCTGGCCAGCTTCGGCAATGTGGCGCAATCGCAGCAAGGGATCCAGCAGTTGGCCGCCACCCAGGCAATGGCGCCCGAGGATCTGGCCACCAAAGCGGTTGATGCCGCAGTCAACGCCATCGCTGCCAAAATTGAGGCCCTGGTGAAGTTGGTCAACACCAAGCCGGTGTATACCATCCACGAGATCCTTGAGGACCGCGAGATCAGCCCCAAGAAACTGATCGTCATCGGTGGCCCAGCTCCGGTCTTTCAAGAGCTGCTCGCCAAAAAACTCGGCCTCGCCGTCGAGGTACCGCCCCTGCACGGGGTGGCCAATGCGGTTGGTGCGGCCCTGACCCGCACCACCAGCCACCTGGCGCTCACTGCCAACACCGCTCGCGGCAAGCTCTCGGTGCCGATGCTGGGCATCTTCCGCTCCATTGGCCGCGGTTTCAGCCTGCAGGATGCCACCGACGAGGCGCGTAAACTCCTGGTGGAGGATCTCGCCAAGGCCGCCATCACCATGGACGCGGAAGAAATCCAGATCACCCAGGCCGATGCCTTCAACATGGTGGAGGGCTCCTACACCAGCGGCAAGAATATCCGCGTCGTTGCCCAGGTCAAACCCGCCGTGGTGGCGCGCCTCACCGGCGCGGCCCCCCTCGTGCAGGCCGTGTAAATGCGACACATTACGAATCACCCACAGCCACAGGAACTGCCATGCTGAAAGCTGCCTCATCCCTCGGCGTCATCTTTTTCCCGGCCTTTGACTGGGCCATCTCCCCCACCCATCCCGAGCGCGAGGAACGGCTCCTCTACACCCAGGACCAGTTCCGCGAGGAGGGGCTCTTTGATATCGACGGCATCGACGAGTACCGCCCACTCTTTGCCAGCAACCAGGATATCATGCGCGCCCACTTCTGCTTTCCTTCAGTGGAGGCCATCTGTACCGAATCGCACCGCATCTCCGCCGGTGGCGCCATCCAGGCCGCCCGCCTGGTGCTCGAAGGGGAAAGCAAGAGCGCCTTTGCCCTGGTCCGTCCTCCCGGCCATCATGCGATGAAGGTGGTGCACGGCAACCGCGGTTTCTGCAACATCAACATCGAGGCGGTGATGGTGGAGTGGATCCGCGAGCACTACGGCCGCAAACGCATTGCCATCGTCGACACCGACTGCCACCACGGTGACGGCACCCAGGATGTCTACTGGCACGACCCGGATGTGCTGTTCATCTCCCTGCACCAGGACGGCCGCACCCTCTATCCCGGCTCCGGTTTTCCCCATGAAAACGGCGGGCCCCGCGCCCTGGGCAAGACGATCAACATCCCCCTGCCGCCACAGACCTCGGACGAGGGTTATCTCTATGCCCTGGAAAACGTGGTGTTGCCCATCCTGGAGCACTTCAAACCGGATCTGATCATCAACTCCGCCGGCCAGGACAACCACTACTCCGACCCGATCACCAACATGCAGTTCTCAGCCCAGGGCTATGCCCGGCTCAACGAGTTGCTCAAGCCCGATATCGCCGTGCTTGAGGGCGGGTATTCGATCAAGGGCGCCCTGCCCTACGTCAACTTGGGCATCTGCCTGGCCATGGCCGGTTGCGACTACTCGGGCGTGCGCGAACCCGACTACAACGCAGCCGCCCTGCGCGAGGCCCCGGAAACCCTGGAGTACATCAAGCAGAGTTGCCCCAGCCTGTTGGAAGGCTATTTTCATCCGGCCATGGGTCAGTTCGAGAAGCAGGGCGAGTTCTTCATCCGCGAGCGCAAGATCTACTACGACACCGATGCCATCCTCGAAAAACAGCGTGAGGAGTTGAAGGATTGCGACCACTGCCGGGGCCTGCGGTTGATCAAGACCAGCTCCAGCCATCTGCTGCCCTGTTTGGGGGTGGAACTGCCCATCGACTGCTGCCCGGCCTGCGAACGCGAGGGCTACGAGGCCTACCACCAGAGCAGCAAGAAGGATTATCTGGTGGTGCAGATGCTAGATCAGAAAAACAAGCAGTTCATGTATCGGCCCAAGGAGTAGGGTCTGCCGGGGTTGCTTCCTGCTTGCCAACGGAATGATTCGTTAGAAAAAACTATGCTCAACAACCCCCTACGCCGCTTCCTCGCACCGGAATTGAACCGGTTCTTTCTCCTGCGCATCCTGGTGCTCATCCTGGCCACGGTGCTGATTTTCACCCAGGTCCTCATTCCCCTGCGTATCGAGGGCCAGAGCATGGAACCGACCTACAGCAACGGCTTCAACCTCTGCTGGCGTGGCCGCTATCTCTTTGCCTCGCCCCAGCGTGGTGATGTGGTGGCGATCCGCTTTGCCGGCAACCGGGTGCTGCTGCTCAAGCGCATTGTGGCCTTGGCCGGGGACACGGTGGCCTTCAACAATGGCATGCTGCTGGTGAATGGTGAAAAGGTACAGGAGCCCTACGTCCAGTATCGCGCCGACTGGAACCTGGAGCCGCGCACCGTCGAGCCAGGCAAGGTCTATGTGGTGGGGGATAACCGGGGGGTGCCGATGCACCGGCACCATTTCGGCCAAGTGGAAGAGCAACGGATTGTGGGAGGTTTGCTGTGGTGAATCTGAAAAATCTCATTCTGGGCGTCTGCCTGGTGACGGTGGCGGTCGTGGCTGCGGTCCGATTTTGGCCCAGCGACGAACGGGCCATTCGCAAGCAGATAGAGCGCATCGAAACGCTTGGCTCCAAGGCCAGCGACGAGAAACCGGTCAACTCCCTGCTCCATGCCCGGCAGTTGGCGGAGTTGTTCAGCGATCCCTGTACCTTGCAGGTGGAGTCAGCAAATTTCCAGGGCCAATACCCGCGCAAGCAGATTCAGGACCGCATCGTCATGGTGCGCGGCTCGTATTCCCAAGCCACTGTGTCCATCCATGATCTGAACATCACCATCACCGAGAATGAACGGGCCACTATCCGCTGCACCCTGCGCGTCAAGGGCGAGGGCAAATCCCAGCCAGTGGCCGATGTCCAGGAACTGAGCGCCGAAATGCGCAAGCTCAAAGGCGATTGGCTCCTTGCCTCCGTCACCCTTGTGGAGGTGTTGGAGCGCTAAGCTCCCCTGCCTCTTCCCCCCTTTTCTCCGGTTCCTCCCCGACGATGCGCACACTCAGTGGCGCCACCGTATCCAGATGCACATCCCGCTGCGGAAAGGCCATGGTGATGCCGGCCTCGCGAAAGGCCTGATCAATGGCCAGATGCAGTCCGCTGCGCACTCGTACCCGATCATCCAACGAGCCGATAAAACAGCGCAAGTTCAGTTGCAAGGCATTGTCGCCGAAGCTGTCGAAGGTGACCACCGGTTTCGGCTCATCCAACACCAGAGAGTGTTGCGCAGCCGCCTGCCGCATCAGCTGCATGGCCACAGCCACATCACTGCCATATGCAATCCCCACCGGCAAGACAATACGCAGTACCGGATCACTCAGCGACCAGTTGAGCAGCCGTCCGGAGATGAACTCCTTGTTGGGCACCAGCAACTCCTTGCCGTCAAAATCGCGAATGGTGGTGGCGCGGATGCGGATACGCGTGACCACGCCGTCGGTGGTGCCGATGGTCACCACATCGCCCACACGGATGGGCCGCTCAAAGAGGATGATGATGCCGCTGATGAAGTTGGCGACAATCTCCTGCAAACCAAAACCGATACCCACGCCGAGCGCTGCCACCAGCCATTGGATCTGCGACCAGCTGAAGCCGAGCACATCGGCGATATAGAGGATACCGGCAGCGCCGATGCCGTAGCGGGTAAGGGTTACCACGGTGTAGCGGCTGCCGGCGCTCATCTGCAACCGCTTGAGCAGGATAATCTTTAACAGGGCCGGCAGATGCCGGGTCGCCACCATGGTCAGGCAACCGATCAGCAGCGTCATACCGGCATCGGCGACAGTCACCGGCTCCGGCACCATCTGCCCATTCACCAATCCCTCATTGGTCCACAGGCTGTACTGGTTGAAAATACGCAGGGCCGGCAGCATATCGAACCAGACCAGCCACAAGCCCACCAGGGCGGCGATGGTGATGAGAGCATTGAGCAGTTTTTTGCTCTCCTGGCTGAGCACCACCAGATCCTCCTCCGCATCGGCAGCATCCTTCTCCGATGACGCGACCGGTTGCACCGCCTCATGCACGGGTTCGCCCTGATTGCGGCGATGCACAGCCTTTTGTAACGCCAGTTGTCGGCTGGACTGGATCAGCCAGCGTTCCAGCAGTTGATGGCAGATGACTATTGCAAAGGCCAGCCAGATGGTGTTGACCAGACAGCGCAGCAGGCCACCGACTGCAAACACATAACCGGCAAACACCAGGCCTGCCATGATAAAGGGAACAAGCAAGCTGGCGGCAAAGAGGATGTCATTGAGGCGCCGCACCACGGCGATTTGCACACCAGCAGCCGGGCTGCTCCACACGCCGGTACGCGGATGCAGCAGGCGAAAGGTGAACCAGGAGATGATGGCCAGGATGAGCAGCATGCTCAGGCGGCCAAGGATATGGGTGGCTCCGGCCCGATAGTTGACATAAAAGGCGATCTGGGTGACAAAGACCACAGGCGGAAAGGCCACCAGGAAGCGAAACGTCTCCCGGCGCAACAGGCCGACCACCGCCTTGGGCCAGAAAAAGAGACGTGTGACTATGCCGACGGGGCGCAGCAGCACCATGATGCTGCACAAGCAGAACAACCGTGAAGCCAAGAGCATCAGAGCCCCCCCCACAGATCGGGAAAATTCGCTGGCCTCGCTCAAGCTGTGTATTTGCCAGCCGACAGAAAAACAGAGCAGTGGCAGCGGCAGGGCCAAAAGAATGGTCAGGGCCAAGGCCTTGATTGACAGTGAAAAACGGTAGGTGGTGGGAGTGCCGGCCAGATTGACTGCCCGTTCCAGCTGAATGGACAGCCAGTTCCGGCCGCTGATGAGCAGCAGAAAGCCGCCGCAGGCCAGAAGCAACAGCGGCGACACCAGTGCTTCCCGCAGCAGGTGTTGACCGGTCTCCAGCCAGGGGGAGGGTGCCAGCAGGGTACGGACCTCCTCCGGCAGATGAGCAAAATCGCGCACATGGATCATGGGGGTGCTGCGGATCCACAACAGCCGTTCGGCGAGCAGGCTGTTAAAATCATCAACGCTGCTGAGTAGGTTGGTGGAGAGCAGCTCGATCTCGGAAAGCTGGCTCAAATGGGCGCGATTGCTGGCCATGACCTTGTCGATCAGATCAGTCCGATTCGTTAGCAAGCTCCGTAGCTCCGGCAACAACTTTTGGAGCTCGGCCGGGGCAATACCGCTGGCCAGCTCCTCAATGTACCCCTCCGTATCATCGAGTTTTTTGCGCTCTTCGCCGAGCTGGACCTGCACCAATCCGGTTTCGGCAATCACATCACGGTTGCGATTGAGCTTCTTGGTGAGTTGCCGCGTATCCGGCAGGCTGCGTTGCAGGTCGTAGAGCAGTAACCCTAGGGCCTGGCTTCGTCCGGCCATGGCGATCTTCTGCTTGGTGCCGCTGAGCGCCTCATCGACCCACTTCAATTCCTTTTCCAGCGTCTCCCGCTCGGCTGCGATGGCCTTGACAGCGGCGGCACTCTCCAGCAGCCGTTCGCTGTAGCTGGCGTTGTCCTGCGCCAGCCGCTGAATCGCCGGTAGCTGGTCGGTCAACTGGGCCACCACCTCTTTGGCCTCCCCCACCCGCTGACTGGCCTCATCCTGGCGTTTGCGATTCACCGTGGTTTCCAGGATCTGCATCTGCTGCCGGGCCCGCTCCAACCGGGCGGCCGACTCTTCCCGTTGCAGCGCAAGCAACTCACCGGTCACCGGCATGCTCACCATCTCCTGGTTGAGCATGCGCGCCTCGCTGTTCAAGGCCACCATCTGGGTCTGGCGCAACAGTTCACGGGCCTCCTTCAACTCGGGAGACTCCGAGACCTGCGGCACGGTCTTGGGGCCGGGTTGTAATTTATCCAGGCTCTCCTTGATTTCGGCAAGGCGCTGGTTGATCTTGGCGGGTCGATCATTGATCAGGTTACTCTGCCGGGTGAAATCGGCCACTCTGGCTTCGATTTCCGCCACCACAGCCTTGGCCTTGAGCAGTTCCTGTTCCAACTCCTTCAACGACCTGGCATCCTGAACCGAGCTCTCCTGTTGACCGACAACTGGCCCGGCCTCGACGTGTCGTTTCAGCGTCTGTTTGAGTTTCTGGATTTCCGCCGGTATGGTTTCAAGGCTGCTGACCAAGGCCTCGGCCTGCTCGCTGTTGGCTTTGGCGTTACTAAGATTATCCACGCCCTTGCGATACAGATCCAGGAGCCGGTTCTTGCTCTCTTCATTGAGACCAGAAGATTGGCTCACCGCATCGATCTTCGATTTGAGGGTCTCCACGGTCACCGGCAACTGCCCCTCCGAGCGGATGGCTTCGGCAGTCAGGCCAGCATCCGGCGACAACAGCGGCAGCAGGAGGAACAACAGCAGGAGCACGGAGCGCGAACGCTGCAAGCAGGATGTGATCATCAACAAACCCATAACTAAAAATAGGGAGAAGAGGCTACACGGCAAAGGCGGTCTGCACACAACATTGTGCAACCTACCGTATGCGTGGAAAAATTGAAAAGGGTAAGTGCATCGGTTGGAGATACTGGCAGCAAGCGATCACAACCATCTGCCTTGCAGGCCGGCGGGTCAAGCCACGGCCAGCAGCACCAAGGCCATGGAACCAAAGGAGAGCAGGGTCGAGAGCACCACCACCGCCGAGGCCAACTCGGTGTCGGAGTTGAGTTGGGAGGAGAGGATATAGATGGCGGTGGAGGTGGGCTGGGTGAAAAAGAGCATGCTCACCTGGAAGGCGAGTCCTTTAACCCCGAAGAGCCAGAGCAGACAAAGCCCCACCAGCGGCAGGACCACCAGCTTGAAGCCGGCCGAGGCCAGGGCCAGGCTGAAGTTGCTGCGCAGGTTGGCAAAGCTGAGGCTGGCGCCGATGGAAAAAAGCGCCAGCGGCAGGGTCACCTGGCTCATCAATTTGAGGGTGTTGTCGATGGGGGTGGGAAAGGAGCCGACCAGCCTCGAATAGGCAATGCCCACGATGCAGCCGAGGATGAGCGGGTTGGTGAGCAAGTGTTTGAGGGTGAGGGCCACACGGTTGCCCTGGCTCGCCTCGCTACCGCCGAACCAGATGAGAATCGACACGCACAACACATTGATCAGGGGGATGGTCAGGCCGATGAGGATGCCGTAGAGCTGCACCCCGGTCTGGCCGAAGGTGTTGATCAGCACCGCCATGCCGATGTAGGTGTTGAAACGGTAACAACCCTGGTTAAAGGAGCCGACCTGAAAGTCGGGCACCGGTCGCCAGCGCACGTAAAGCAGGCTCAAGCCGCAGACGATACAGATGGCCAGGGCCGAGGCCGGTAGATAGTGCCAGTTGCCCTCGAACTGTAAAGGGGCGCTGCCGATCTTCCAGAACAACATCAGCGGAAAGAAGACGAAATAGACCAGCTTATCGGAAACGCGGTGAAAGGCGGCATCGGTGATGGCAAAGCGACGCGCCAGCCAGCCAAAGACGATCAGGGCCAGCACCGGAAAGAGGGCATTGAGGAGGATCATGGGATTGCCAAGGCCTAGAGGTGGAAGAGGTTGGGGATGGGCTGGGTTTGCATGAAGAGATCTCTCCCTATGGTCGAGACACCGATGTCGGATGCACCGGGTTTGTGTCTCCCGCACACCGAAAACGCAGGATTGGCCTGCATATACACTATCGGGACATTGGAGGATCGTGCCATACCCGCGAACAATATAGCCCGGAACCACTACGATGGTCGAGTTAACAACGACATACTGCCCCCACCCCTGTCATTTCGACCAAAGGGAGAAATCTCCATCATAGTTGCACTAACGGAGATCTCTCCCTGTGGTCGATATGACACCGAGTGCGTGTCTCCCGCACACCGAAATCGCGGGCATGGCCCACGCCATGTATACCATCAGGGTGTTGGAGAAGCGGAGCATTGATCGTTCCTACGCTCCAGCGTGGGAACGTAGCCTGGACGCTCCAGCGTCCCATGCACAACTTGCCACGATCCGCAGGGAACCACGAATAGCCAAGACCACAGCGCGGCAGCAAACCCGCCCGACACCTTAGCCGGTGTACACCAAAATCCCCACTGGTTTCAAGTCCTTCTTCGTTCGCTCCCCTCTCGTCTCTCTCCGATTTTACCCCATCTTCCTGTTGCCCGCTGCCGGTCCCTGGGGTAGAGTACCACGTCATTTCTTTTACTTGGAATATCCATGGCCTTACTGACCCTCGACCATTTCAATCTCAGTTTCCTCGGCGCCGGCGGCGAAAATACGCCGGTGCTGCACGATATCTGCCTCACCATCGATCAGGGCCGCACCCACGCCCTGGTGGGTGAATCCGGTTCCGGCAAATCGGTCACCGCGCTCTCCATCCTGCGCCTGCTGGAGGAGACCAACCAGATCCGCTCCAGCGGTTCGATCCGCTTTGAAGATCAGGAGATCACCAGCCTGGATAAAGAGGCGATCCGTGCCATTCGCGGCAACCGTATCGCCATGATCTTCCAGGAGCCGATGACCTCACTCAACCCGGTCTACACCATTGGCAACCAGTTGATGGAACCGCTGCAACTGCACCAGCACATGGGCAAGGCCGAAGCGTACACACAGGCCCTGCAGTTGCTGTCGCGCACCGGCATCGACAACCCCGAATACCGCATCAACTGCTACCCGCACCAGTTGTCCGGCGGCCAACGCCAACGGGTGATCATCGCCATGGCCCTGGCCTGCCGCCCTACCCTGCTCATTGCCGACGAACCCACCACCGCCCTCGATGTCACTATCCAGGAGCAGATCCTCCACCTGATCAAGGACATCCAGGCCGAGTACGGCATGTCGGTGCTGTTGATTACCCATGACCTGCCCATGGTGCAGAAGATCGCCGAAACAGTATCGATCATGCACCAGGGGCGCATAGTCGAACAGGGCTCGGTGCGGACAATTTTTGCTGATCCCCAGGAGGAGTACACCCGCCACCTCCTGGCCGCCGTGCCCCAGGGCGTGCAGCAACCGCGAAGCGGCGGGCCCAAACTGATCGAACTGCAAGGGATTACCTGTAGCTTTGCCATGAAAACCCAGTGGTCGGGCTGGTTTCGGCGCCAAAAGCGGATTATCAAGGCCGTGGATGACGTCAGCCTCAGCCTCAACCAGGGCACCACCTTGGGATTGGTGGGCGAATCGGGTTCAGGCAAATCGACCCTGGCGCTGTGCCTGCTGGGCTTGAGCCAATTCGATGGCAAGGTTGTGTATTTCCCTGAACAGGGGATCAACCATTGCCTCTCCGACCTGAGCAGCAAACAGTTCCGGCCGCTGCGCCGGGAGTTACAGATCGTCTTCCAGGACCCCTTTTCTTCACTCTCCCCGCGCATGAGCATTGAGCAAATCGTCACCGAGGGGCTGCAAGTGCATGGCATGGGCGGCAACAAAAAGGAACGCCAAGCCCTGGTGGCCCAGGCCTTGGAGGATGTGGAGCTTGATCCCGGCCTGATGGGCCGTTTTCCCCATGAGTTTTCCGGCGGTCAACGCCAGCGCATCGCCATTGCCCGCGCCCTCATCCTGCGGCCCAAGTTACTCATTCTCGATGAACCCACCAGCGCCCTGGACATGACCATCCAGAAACAGATTCTGGAGTTGCTCAAGGATTTGCAAGAGCGCTACCAGCTCACCTATATCTTCATCACCCACGACCTGCGCACGGTGCGCTCACTGGCCGACCAACTGGCAGTGATGCGCCAGGGCCGTATCGTCGAGGCCGGCCCGGCGGCAACCATCTTTGCCGCCCCGCAGCAGGACTACACCCGTCGCCTCTTTGATGCTGCCTTCCACCTCAACCAACGCCTGGAGAACTGACCATGTCCACCACCTACCGCGCCGTCTTCCATGTTGATCTCGATGAGGCCAAACCCTTCAACATCGCCCTGGCCAACGTCGGTAACCTCATCCTCGCCATCCCGGAAAAGCACTACGACTTGGTGATGCTCTTCAACGGCCCAGCGGTCACCCTGCTGGAATCCGAGGCCTGCGCTCCCTTCCGCGATGAGATCTGGCGCCTGCAACAATCCCGCGTTAGCTTCAAGGTCTGCCGAAATGCCCTCAACAAGTTCAACATCGACCCGGATAATCTCATTGAAGGCTGCGAGATCGTCCCCGCCGGAATTGTCGCGCTGATTGAATTGCAGCAGGATGGGTATGCGTATATTAAGCCTTAAAAAGGCTGCGCTTTTTCTATTTTTTTAGGCTGGAGGTAACGGCAGAGATAGCATCATTGATGAGCCAAAGCAAGTAGCACTCATCTGCTCATGCCATTGCTGCAAATCGCGGCAACGCCGTCAAACCTATTGGGGGTGATCGCCTGCGCCAAGAACGAGTCTTGGTGCTTTGGAACTGACGCCTACCCCCTCAACAACCCTAGTTGCTGTATATTGGAAGTAGTTTGACTTCCCAATTTATGAGTTAGCCACAAGATATCCGGTTTATGGATACCTTCAAAAATTGCATGATATCCAGTTAGGCTAAACCCTAAATCAGCCAATAACTGAGAAAATTGCCAGAATTGCTGAATGATAACCGGAAACCGGATAATAATTTGTTATACGCACGATATGCTAAATCGAATTGATTTAAAATATACTGCTGTTGGTTTAACGATTGCAGCAATTATCAGCGCTCTGATTTCTACGTTTTCAGATCTGCCATTTTGGGCGTCCTTTATAATTGTGGTAGTTGCTATGATGTTGAATGGAATTCTTGCAGAATATGAAGATAATCTTCCCGGCGGTTTTAATAATCCAATGTCAGAGGATGAGATAAAAATTGAAACCGAAAGAAGGAAAAGAAAACTCTTGCCAATTCGTATTGGTATTTGGGTTGTATTTATAGCAATCTTAAGTGTTTTTGCATGGCTGCATTGGAATAAAGGCGTATAACCACACACTTGTAAGGACCGCAAGGGTCGGCGCATTTTGGGTCTTTATCAGTTTATTTGTTAAACGTGGCTTCGGTGGGCGTCTGTTTGCCCCTTGCGGCCTCACAGTGTGAACGTTAGGGCAATCGGGGACAGACCACCTTTTTCATTTCGGATCAATAATACCCCTATTTACCTTGCCTTATATCATCATCCGAAAAACAATAAGCAAGGAACGAAAGAAATTATGAAACCATCTAAAGCCTTCCAGGCTCAAGCCGTTTGTCTCGGCGTGATTGGCGTGTTGCTGGTGGTGTCCTCGACGTTCGGGGCTGGCTACAGTTCCGGTGTCACGGCGAATGTATTGACCAAGACTTCGCTCACCGCTAACGGTCAGAAGATTGTCTACCCCCAAACCGACAAGGCCGAGGTGACCGCCATGACCGTGGATATTGCGCCAGGCGCCGAAACGGGTTGGCATAAACACCCTGTGCCTGTGTATGCTTACGTGCTTTCCGGTGACCTCACCGTTGAACTGGAAGGGGGGCAACGCATTAGCTACGGCACAGGCGACGCTATCATTGAAGTGGTCAATACCCTGCACAACGGCAAAAACAGCGGCGCAGAGCCGGTCAAACTGGCGGTATTCTACCTGGGGGCTGAAGGTGTGCCCAATGTTATCAAGCCCGAGGGGCAACAACTGGTTGGTGGAGATCGTGATAAGCACGGGTGTCTTGGCCCTGCCGGCTATGTATGGTGCGAAAACAAAAAGCAATGTGTTCGTCCGTGGGAATTACCATCAATTGAACGCGAAGGCGCGACCACCGAAGAAAGATTTCAGTATCACTGCGGAAAATGAATTACCCCAAGGGGATGTGCTGACCTGCACACTCTCGAAGCTCTCGAAGTAGCCAGCACAATCTCTGCACCAGTACGGTGATGGTGATCGAGAGTGACGAAGTCGGCAGGAATCTCCGTCTTGGAGACTTTGGCGTCAGTCTTGGCCTTGCCGCTTCTCCCCTGATGCCGGCAATTGCTGAGACCTGTTCTCGATGGACGTTCACAAAACCGTATCATTTGATCGCCCACAAGAGAGAACAAAGCAAACCCTCAATCGATCCACCGAAGAAGATTCAACATTAGCCAGAAAAGGGAACGGAACATGGCTGGACATCTCGGAGCATGGGAAGTGGGTTATGAGCTGGGCATCGAAGATATCGACTTGCAGCACCATTTCTTTTTCAACCTGATCAACCGCCTGGCCAAAGAACTGCTGCAAGCCAACGATGCCGAGTATAGGGGAGCGTTGATCAACGAACTCAACGCCTACGCCAAGTTCCACTTCATCAGTGAAGAGAACATGATGCGCAAATCGGCCTATCCCCATTTCCCCCATCATCAGAATCTGCATGTGGAGCTGATCGAGCAACTTTCCACTCGGGGCAGCATGCTGCTCCTCCCTGATGCGTATAGGGCCACCGAATCGATCATCACCTTTCTTGGCGAGTGGTTCTTGCAGCACACCCGGGAAGTCGACAGAAACTTTGCCCGCTATCTGCGGGATCTTCCCACAGTTGACGCAGCGCAGAAATAGAATCCCCGTTTATCCTATGGGGCAAAGCGGGCCAAACCAATATCGCACTCAGCAGCCATGGAACCATTTTTCTGGAAACAGACCTACGAAACCGGCCTCAAGCAGATTGATCGCGACCACCGCACTATACTGGAGTTGGCCAGCACCCTGTACAACGCCATTCATAACGATGCTGGCCGGGCGGCCGTCCTGCAAAGCTGCCAAAAAATCGTCGATTACACCGAAGAGCACTTTGCCCGCGAGGAAAAATACATGGAAGCCTGTGGCTACAGCCGTATCGAGGAGCATAAGTTGGAGCATGCGCGGCTTAAAGATGAGGCACGCCGACTGCTGCTGCGCCTGGAGCTCGACAGCTCTGGCAGCGCCACCGGCATCTATCATGTGCTGCGGGAAATGTTCATCGAGCATATCCCCGCGTATGATCACCCCTTTGGGACGTTTTACCTGTCGCGGGGCAAAGAGCAGCCGCAAGGCTGATCAGGGGGCGCCGCCCTCCAGCTGGCATTTTTCGACATTGCCCTGACATTTGAGCCGGTTGGTGGCATCGGGCCAGAAGCGGACATTGCTCAGGCAAAATTCTCCGCCAGGATGGGCGCAGTAGGGGATGAACACAAAACCGCTTTTCGATTCACGCCAGCTGGTGCGTACATCCCGGTCTCGGGGCTGTTGCTCAACACGGTAATAGCGACAAAAGGCCATGGGATTGCTTGCTCTTAAAGTTGAAGTTGGTGGAACGGTTCATGCCGCTGCCGAGAGAGGCCTTCCGGATTGCCAGGCGGCACCTTGCGCTGGCACTGTATAGCCCAGGCAGCAAAGACCACCTGACTTAAACGAGTTTTTGTCCGCAGCGCAATGATCTTGTCAGTTGCGACCAATTCTTGCGATGGGGGATGCACAGAGTCGCTGGCAACCAACACAAATTATTACGGAGGATAGTTTCATCCTTTGGAAAAAACAGAAAATTTTCCCTTTCTTTCTCGTTTTTTCATTCCTATTTTTGTTCATAGTGATTTGTACGATCACAACGCGAGTCAATAAACGGACAACGTGCATCACGCAACACTGATGCGTCAGCCGCAAGGCACAACTCAATGCAAGGAGAAGAGCATGGGCGACAAAGGTGGACGGAAAGACAAGGAAAAGAGTCAGAAACAGAGCTCGCAAAAAGAAAAACAAAAAGAGCAGGCAAAACGCGATAAACAACCGCAAAAGAAGGCTTGATCAACAACCTTACCGACCATCGTTGTCGTTCTCGCCAAAGATGGCGGGAACGACAACGATTCAGTGCATGAACTTTTTATAAATCCTCTTGCAATTTCGTTAAAAAATCTGGCGCCACCGGGATATTCTTCTGCCAGGAGCCACCGCTGACCTCACTGCAACCACAACTCGGAATACCCCTTTTGCCTTCCTCATCTGCCCCTCCTGAAGCCGGAGCCAACTCCCCTGCCCCCCCGCTTTCCGCTGAGTTTTTAACCACCGTCAGCCACGGGCCGGGTGTCTATCAGATGCTGGGCAAGAAACAAGTGCTATATGTGGGCAAAGCGCGCGATCTGCGCAAGCGACTGGCCCAGTACGCCCACTACAACGGCCCGGCTCACTCCAAGACGGCGGTGATGCTCTCCCATGTGCAGCGGGTGGAGACCATCCTCACCACCACCGAGAAGGAGGCGCTCATTCTTGAAGCCTCGCTGATCAAGCAGCACCGGCCGCGCTACAATGTCATCCTTCGCGATGACAAGAACTACCCGATGATCAAGGTCACCACCCGCGAGCCCTGGCCCCGGGTGGTGGTCACCCGCAAACGGCTGCGCGACGGCAACCGTTACTTTGGCCCCTACTCCTCGACCACGGCCATGCGCGCCACCCTGGCCCTGTTGTACGGTCAGTTTCCCCTGCGGCGCTGCAAGACCATGCGCGAACGCAGCCGGCCCTGCCTCAACTTTCAGATGGGCCGCTGCCTGGCCCCCTGCGCCGGCAAGGTGGACGAGGCCGAATACCAGCGCATGGTGCGCGATGTGCTGCTCATTCTCGAGGGCAAGGTGGAGGAGGTGGTCAAGGAGCTGACCGCCAAAATGGAGCAGGCCGCCGAGCATTTGGCCTTTGAAAAGGCAGCGCTCTATCGCGATCAGATCCGCGGGCTGACCAAAACCATCGAACACCAGGCCATTGTTGCCGAACACCACCTGGATCAGGATATCTTTGGTATTCATCGCCAGGATGCGGCGGTGGGCATTGCCCTGCTCTTTGTCCGTGGCGGCATGATCACCGGGGCACAGAATTTTTTTCTGCCTGATCCGCTGGGCGAAGACGACAGCCTGCTGGCGCAGACCATCCTCCAGTATTACTCGGCCGAGCGCCAACCACCGCGCGAATTGCTGCTGCCCTTTTTCCTCGAAGACCGGGAGCTGATCAGCGAACGGCTGGCGGAGTTGCGCGAAGGCCCGGTGACGCTTGCTGCCCCGCAACGCGGCAAACGCATGCAGTTGATGCAGATGGCCACGGCCAATGCGGCGCAGATTTTCTCGGAGAAGGCCAAGCAGGAGCAGAGCTGGGAGGCCCTGGCCACCAGTTTACAGAGCAAGCTGCGGCTGCTGAACCGGCCGGAGACCATTGAATGCCTGGACATTTCCAATCTGTTGGGCAAGCAGGCGGTGGGCTCACTGGTCTGTTTTGTCCAGGGCGAGAAGGAGGTGAAGCTCTTTCGGCATTACCGCATCCGCAGCCAGGATACTCCGGACGACTACGCCATGATGCGCGAGGTGTTGCAGCGGCGCATGAGCAAGGGCTTGGAGGAGGACCGGCTTCCGGACATGCTGCTCATCGACGGTGGCAAGGGGCAATTGCAGGTGGCGGTGGATGTACTTGGAGAATTTGACCTGTTGGGGCGGATTGATCTGGTCTCCATTGCCAAGGAAAAGGAGGATGAGGGGGAAAAGCTCTTCAAACCCGGGCGTAAAAATCCGATCCTCTTGCCGGCGCACTCGCCGGTGCTGTTGTATTTGATGCGTATTCGTGATGAGTCGCATCGCTTCGGTATCACCTTCCACCGCAAACTGCGCGGCAAGGATCAATTGCGCTCGAAACTCGATGCCATCGAGGGTATCGGTCCAAAACGCAAGAAACTGCTGTTGCAGCACCTGGGCTCGCTCAAACGCATCACCGAGGCCGGTATCGAGGAATTGGCCCAGGTGCCCGGTATCGGCCCGGAGTTAGCACGACAGATTTTTCAGCAACTGCACCCAAGCGAGGCCGCATAGCCAGTGACCTCATAGGGTTGGTATTTTTTTGGATAGAAATCCTATCCCTTATCTACCGAGTCTTTACTCCTTCCTGCCAACTCCCCCTTGTGGGTATGTTGGGCCATCTGCCTGCCCCGGTCATCTCCGCATCCGCACCAGCGAAGATGGCCTCCCCCTTCTGCCAAGGAGTCCCCCATGTCCACCATGCTCTCTTCCGCCCGTGCCCTTGATTGCACCCCCACCGCACCCATCTTTGCCTCGCCGCTTGATTGGCGGGATCAGTTCATCTATTTCCTGCTGGTGGACCGCTTTGATAACAATGCTGCCGACATCCCGGCCTATGATCCGCAAACCGCAGTGCATGGCCGTGACCCGCAGCAGGGTCGCATCTTTCAAGGGGGCAACCTCAAGGGCATCATGCGGCGGCTCGATTACCTGCAAGGATTGGGCGTAGGGGCGATCTGGCTCAGCCCGGTGTTCAAGAATCGCCAGGAGCAGCTAGGCAGTTACCACGGCTACGGCATTCAGGATTTTTTGCAGCTTGATCCACGCTTCGGCACCACCGAGGATTTGCGGGAACTGGTGCGCCAGGCCCACGATCGGGGGATGTATGTTATCCTCGACATCATCCTCAACCATACCGGCGACAACTGGGCCTATCCGGGCGATTACCCCTACTACTACTGGCCAGAGGCCCCCGACCCCTTCGATTTTGGCTTTTGGCGCGAGGTTGATCACGCACCGGGTTTACAGCCCGATGATGCGGTATGGCCGCAGGAGTTACAGCATCCCGAATGCTACAAACGCCGGGGCCAGATTCAAAACTGGAGCGATGAGCAGGAGGCCATCAACGGCGACTTTCTCAGCCTCAAGGAATTGGAGATCAACCGGCCCGATGTGCTCGATATCCTGATCCGGGTCTACAAATACTGGATCGGCACCGCCGACATCGACGGCTTTCGCATCGATACGGTGAAGCACATGGAGTCTTCGGCCACGGCGCTTTTTTGCAACGCCATCCGCGAGTATGCCCGTCGCATCGGCAAGCACAATTTTTTTCTTTTTGGCGAGGTGGTGGCCGACGATGCGGTACTCCAGCGCTATATCGGCCGCAACAGCCGCATCCCCGGCAGCAACGAACGGTTTCCTTCTCTGGATGCCTGCCTTGATTTTCCGCTCTACTTTATCCTTGAGGAGGTGATCAAAGGTTTTGCGCCGCCGTCGCTCTTGCGTGATCGCTATGAACGATTCCGCATCCTCTATGCCGACCACGGCCAGGCCGGCGAATACTTTGTCACCTTTGTCGACAACCACGACCAGATGTCGCGGCCCTACCGCCGTTTCCTGCATGGCAATCCCCACACGGCCCAGGCGGCCCTGGCCATCGGTTACCTGCTGACCACCCCCGGCGTGCCCTGCCTCTATTACGGCACCGAGCAGGGCTTTGACGGCGGCGGTAACAACGACGCCTATGTGCGCGAGTGCATGTTTGGCGGTTCCTGGGGCGCCTTCAACAGCAGTGGTCAACACTTTTTTAATGCCGAACATCCGCTGTACCAAACCATTGCCCGCATCGCGGCCATCCGCAGGCAAGAACCGGCCCTGCGCTCGGGTCGCCTCTATTTCCGGGAAATTTCCGGCAATGGTCAGGATTTCGGCTATCCGCAGGGAGGCCGCTGCACCCTGGCCTACTCGCGAATTCTGGATGAGAGCGAGATCTTGATCGCCCTCAACCTTGATAGCGAACTCCGAAACGAGTACCTTACCCTGGATGCCGGACTCCATCCTGTCGGCTCGCTGGTGGAGGATATGCTGAATCCCGGCTGGACGACACCAGTGGAAGAGCGTTCCGGCCGCCATGTTGTCCGGGTGGAACTCGCCGGCCACGGTATGCGTCTTCTCAGACGTCAAAGACGGTGAGATGAGCAAAGAGGAGATAGGTACAGACAGCCTCCTCGCTTTATGCAACCACTTGAAAAAAACGTTTTAATTGCCACTGAACTTCAGGAAAAGCTGAGATCTCTCCCTTGTATCTGCGGTCGAGATGACACCCAGGTGGTGCGGAACCCCTCGGAACCACCTGCCATTTCGATGGCATCCCAAACGAATGTAAGGGATCTCAAAATGAAAGCCGCGAACTAAGGGGTCATGGGAATCACCAATAACTTTGAACTGTTGACCAACCATCATGGAACCCGATGAACGCACCATGGCCCGGCTCAAGGCCGGCTGTATCTGCAAGGGCGTCAAGTTGATTCGCCTCATCGAGGCCATCGACAACGGTGCCACCACCGTAACCGAGGTGCAGCGGGCCTGCGGCATCGGCGATGGCCCCTGCCAGGGTAAACGTTGCGGGGCAAAGATAACTGAGTTACTGGAACAACGAGCTGCACTCTGAATCAAGAGAGACGAAGCCAACCCATGGATACCGAAGAAAAAATCGCGGTGACAAAGCCCAAAAAAGCGGTGGCCCTGCTCTATGACAAGGAGAGATCCTCGGCACCGAGGGTGGTGGCCAGCGGCTCCCATCTGCTGGCGGACAAGATCATCGCCACGGCCCTGGAGGCCGGGGTGGTGATCAAGGAGGATAAGGATCTCATCGAGCTCTTGGCCAAGGTACCGGTGGGCGAGGAGATCCCCCCGGAGTTGTACCAGACCATTGCCGAGGTGCTGGCCTTTGTCTACAGCGTCAACAGCAAGTACAAGACCAAGGAGGACGTATAAAACAGCTCAAAAGGGCGCACGCCATGCGGCCCTCCGTTGCAATCATCATGGCACAGATGTTTGCCATTCTCGTAACCTGCTGAATTCACGCCACACAGCTTCCAGCTCTCCAACTTTTCACGATAGCATCACGTTTGCCATCATCGGTTAAATTTTTAAAATACATTTTATTTCAAAGATATCCAAACATTTTCAATAACCATTCTTGACAAATACAGCGAACAGGTAGATTGTGCAGGTATAAAAATGAGCAGCTTTATATGCTGACTTTCTCTCTGCTCGCCCGGTTGACAGGGCTGAGCATTTATTGTTCTCCAAGGAGATTTGTTATGCGTCAATACACCATCGCCGTTGTTGTCGGCAGCCTGCGTAAAGAATCGTTGAATCGCCAACTGGCCACCGCCCTGGCTCAGCTGGCCCCGCCAGAATTTGTCTTCAAGCAGGTCGAAATCGGCGATCTGCCCCTGTATAGCCAGGACGACGACGGCCACCCCGCCGCTGCGGTGGTTCGCCTGAAAGAGGAAATCAAGGGGAGTGATGGCCTGTTGTTTGTCACCCCGGAGTACAACCGCTCGATGCCCGGTGTCCTGAAAAATGCACTGGATCATGCCTCGCGGCCCTATGGACAAAGTGTCTGGGGCGGCAAACCTGGGGCGGTGGTCGGCATCACCATCGGCACCTCGGGTACGGCCCTGGCCCAGCAGCATCTGCGCAATGTACTCGCCTATCTCGATGTGGCAACCATGGGGCAACCGGAGGTCTTCCTGCAAAACAAGGAAGGTTTTTTTGATGTCGACGGCAATATCGGAGCAGACAGTCGAGCCTTCCTCCAGGGATGGATGGATCGTTTTGTCGCCTGGGTCAAGCTTCACACCGGGCCCTGAGTACATTGCCCGGTTTGAAAAACCACTTCCCCTTGTCGACCATGGTGTCGGCAAGGGGATTTTTTTTATCTCCGCGCCTTCAGCCGATTAATAACAGAAAAGCCCCTGCCCTTTTGCAAAAGGCAGGGGCTGTGCACCGATGTTGGTGAAACGATCAGCCGATTGCTTGCAGATAATGTTCGTTGATCTTCTCCCAGTTGATCACCTTGAAGAAGTTGGCCACATAATCAGGCCGCCGGTTCTGATAGAGCAGGTAGTAGGCGTGTTCCCACACATCCACCCCGAGCACCGGAATCGTGCCGCTCATGATCGGGCTGTCCTGATTGGCAGTGGTAAGGATGGTTAACTCGCCCTTGTCAACGGCCAGCCAGGCCCAACCGCTGCCGAACAACTTGACAGCCGCCGTGGAAAACTGCTCCTGAAAGGCCTCAAAGCTGCCAAACTTCTTGATAATGGCATCGATCACCGGGCCCTTGGCTGGCACATCCTTTTTCAACGTTGGCCAGAAAAAACTGTGGTTGGCATGGCCACCCCCGTGGTTACGCACCATGGTGCGGATCGAATCCGGCACCTCGCTGAGGTTGCGCAGCAGGGTGCGCAGGTCCAGCTCCGCTAGAGCCGCATTCTCCTTGAGGGCGGCATTGAGGTTGGTGACATAGGCCTGATGGTGTTTGGTATGGTGGATCTCCATTGTTTTGGCGTCAATGAAGGGTTCCAGAGCGTCATAGGGATAAGAAACTGCGGGCAGGATATGTTCCATGGTTGCACCTCGTCTTCAATATGTACAAGGGATGTCGCTGAACAAGCCCCCTTCTTTAGGAGAAGGAACCGCTTTGACCAACCTTGGCCAGGAGGAACAAGCAGCAGTTGATCGCCACGGTTCTGCTATGTACGAGACACTAAAACCGGAACATCAGTTGTCAATATTTAGCTAAATTTTAATTTACAATATAACAAATTTTACTCCACAAATTCAGATAAATACACATTCAATCCATCCAAGTAATATCAGGTGCATTGCGCGTTGGCAGGCGATGATAACGATAGCGCGGCACCCCAACCATCATCGCCCCAAAACACTGCTGTAGTTCCGGAAGGTTAAGAGCTTGTCGTAGTGGCGGATAGCTATTGACCGCGGCATTGAAGTATCCGGCCCAGCAGGTGCCCAAGCCCAGGCCGGTGGCGGCGAGTTCCAAATAGCTCAGGGCGATGGTGCAGGAGGTTGGCGCCATGCGGTTGTTCGCCTCGGCGTGGGCCACGATCAGGGCCGGTGCACCACGCAGAATGGTATCCTCACCGCTCTGCCAACGGCCAATGGCCCGCTCCACATGGAGAGCTTGCGCCATCTCCGGCATCTCCCTCTGCAACCAACCCATCCAATCGATAACCAGGCCGGCAAGTTGGTGCAGCGTGGTGCGGTTGTCGATCACCAGCCAACGTACACCCTGCGAGTTGATGCCGGATGGGGCGTAACGAGCCATCTCAATTAAACGCTGCAAGGTTTCGCGGGCAACGGGCTGTTGTTTGTAGAGGCGGATCGAGCGGCGACTGCGCAGAAAATGCTCGCACTGCTCAGCAGAGAGCTGCCACTGCGGTTGAACCGGAGCACAGTCGGCGGGATCCATGTCGCGATGATGCAAGGCTTCGGTGGGGCAGATGGCGACACAGTGGCCGCAGCGGATACAGAGGGTTTCGGCCTCTGCTCCCGGACGGGGCTGGTTGCCCGCTATCCAATCAATGATACCCAGGGGACAGGCCTGGGCGCAGAGGCCATCCTGGTTGCAGCGTTGTTGATCGATGGTAAAGAGTTCCATGGACTTCTCCCGGCAAGGGTTGACAGTGGACCGGCAAACGTGGTCTGTTGCCGCGTTCGAGCTTCGCACCGCCTTGTTGCGATGATGCGTCGCTTGGTGCATTGTGACTGTTTTCAAGGTTTTCAACCTACATCTGTACTCCGCCAGCATCGACGAGGCAAGCAAACATCCATGGCCCGGTCCGCAACGTCTTCCCAACCACCGCCAGCGCCCAAGAAGCCCCGCAAAGCTGCAAACCCGGCCACCAACGTCGAGACACCGCCTGCTGCGGCCACCACGTCGCAATCCGCCCCCAAGCCAGCCCGCAAGCGGAGCAAAAAGTCACCCTCCCGCACCAAGATGCCGGCCAAGCCCCCGCTTTCTACCCGGCAGCATATAGCACTCGGTGTCGTGGAGGGCCTGGGCTTGGGTGGCTCGCTTTTAATTTGCATCGTCCTGGCATTGGGTTTGGCCGCTGGCCGCTTCTCGGGCAGCGATCTCTTTGCCCATCTGTTGCCCTTCACCCTCGGTGTCGGCGCCATGATCCTAGTGCTGGCCCTGTTCATTGTCGCCTGGTTGCGGTTACGGCGCTGGTTGCAGCCACGCTGGCCGTTCATGCCCGCTGTGCTGGCGTTTCTGTTGGCGGTGATGGTTGGCGCCATCAGCCTGCGCGGAGATTGTTTGCTGGCAATGAACCAATTCCGCATTCTGGTTGGTGGCAAAGAAGAGGCGGCACGGGTGAGCCTCACCCACCAAATTTTCGCCGCCTATCGCCGTTTCGATCTTGCCAAAGAGCAACAGTTGCTCGAGCGCGCTCCGGCCTTCATCGCAGCCATCGATGAAGCAGCCACCTTGTACAAACTCGACCCGGACCTGCTGCGAGGATTGGCTGCCACGGAATCGTCCTTTCTGCCCCGCGACAGCAAGGACGGTGGCAAGGGATTATTCCAGATCACCTTGGTCCCACAGCCGGTCCTCCAGGAGGTGGCCGCCCATTTGCACCTTGAAAAGGTGGATCTCACCGATCACCGGCACAATGCCCTGGTGGCAGCAGCCACGCTCAATCATTATCTGCGCCAGATGCAGGGCGATCTCTTCCTTGGCCTGCTCGCCTACAATATCGGGCCGAAAAATGGTGGGTTACGCTTCATCATGCAGCAATACGGCGCCACGGATTTCATCACCATTCAACCCTACCTGCAACAGCTCCCTCGAGATTATCCCATCCGTGTGCTCTCCCATGCCCTGGCTTTCCGCCTCTTTCGCCATCAGGGAAAACTCCTGGCCTACGAGGAGGGGCTCAACGCTGTACGCATCCAACATACCGGCATCCCCGGACTCTCCATTTTTTCCGGCAGCCAATTGTCCACAGCCCTGAAAACCGGTTCCTTGCCTTGATTTTACCCACTGGTGGCGTACAATTACCCCATCGTACCCCCACCAGGCACCCAAGTCCTGGCAAGGGATGAACCACATCGGTCCAGACGTTTAATACGGGCCGGCGTGCAACCGTGACCAGCCAAGGAGAGTCAGCGTGCGTAAAAAATCCATTCTCTTTGTCGATGACGAGCCCAACATCCTCTCGGGCCTGCGACGCATGTTTCGCGCCCTGCGCAACGAAAAGGATTTTCATTTCGTGGAAAGCGGGCAAGCAGCCCTGGACTTCATGGCCGAGACCCCGGTGGATGTCATCGTCTCCGACATGCGCATGCCCGGTATGGACGGCGCCACCCTGCTGACCAAAGTCCAGGAGCAGTTCCCCCAGGCCATCCGCATCATGCTCACCGGCCAGGCCGATGAAGAATCGATTTTGCGTACCGTCGGGGTGGTGCATCAGTTTATTTCCAAGCCTTCAAACCCAGAGGCTCTGCGTGAAATCCTTGATCGGGCCTGTGCCCTACAAGATCTCATGGCCAATGAGCAGCTCAAATCGGTGGTTTCCAGCATCGGCAAGTTGCCCAGTCTGCCTTCGGTCTATGCCCGGTTGCAGCGTAAACTCAAGGATCCGGAATGTTCGTTGGCCGATATCGCCGACATCATCGAGCAGGATCTGGCGATGAGCGCCAAGGTGCTGCAACTGGTCAACTCTTCCTTTTTCGGTTTCTTCAAAAGCATCGACAGTCCGGTACGGGCGGTCAACCTGCTGGGGTTGGATACGGTCAAAGCGCTGGTACTGAGCGTGGGAATTTTTTCAGAGCTTAAGCCGATCACTGCCAAGTATTTTTCCGTTCAACACCTGTGGGAACACAGTGTGGCGGTGGCCGCCTATGCCAAAAAGATCGTGCAGGCAGAGACCGATGCCAAGGAAATGATCGACCACACCTTCCTGGCAGGTTTTCTCCATGATATCGGCAAGCTGGTCCTGGTCACCAGCATGCAGGAGCAGTATCTGGAGGCAACGGTACTGGCGCAGGAGAAAAACATCACCCTCTGCCAGGCGGAATGCCAGTTGCTGACCGCCACCCACGGCGATGTTGGTGGCTACCTGCTGGGGTTATGGGGCCTGCCCGGTCCGGCGGTGGAGACAGCCGCCTTCCATCACCGTCTCGACCATTATCCCAACCCTTCATTCTGCCCGGCCTTGGCTGTCCATGCTGCCGATGTTATTTATTATATGCTTCATCCTGAGCAACAATTCGGCGAACCGATGGTCAATATGGCCTACCTGGAAAAAGCCGGCGTCCACCACCGTTTTGACCACTGGCTGGCGCTGTGCAGCGAGCTTAAACTCTAAGAGCTTATCATGACAGAAAAAATTCTTTTTGTTGACGACGAACCCAACGTCCTGCAATCCATCCAGCGGCAACTGCGCAAACGCTTTGACCTGGAGATTGCCGAGGGCGGCATCGAGGCCCTGCGCGTGCTCAAGGAGGAGGGCCCCTTTGCGGTGATCGTCTCCGACATGCGTATGCCGGGGATGAACGGGGTGGAGTTGCTCTCCCAGGTGAAGGACTTGTATCCGGAAACGGTGCGCATGATGCTCACCGGTAATGCCGATCAGGAAACCGCGATGGAGGCGGTCAACAACGGCCAGATCTTCCGCTTTCTCACCAAACCCTGCCCGCAGGCGGCCTTCATCACCTCGCTGGCCCTGGCCCTGCGTCAATATCGCCTGATTAGTGCCGAGCGTGAACTGCTGCAAAACACCCTCAAAGGCAGCGTTAACGTGTTGGCCGAACTGCTTGGTGTGGCCAACCCATTGGCCTTCAGTTCCGGACTGCGGGTAAAAAATTATGTAGTCAGCATTGCCGAGGCCCTGCAGCTGCCTGGCCTGTGGCAGTATGAGATCGCCGCGCTGCTCTCGCAGATCGGCTGTGTCACCATCCCTGGCGAGGTGTTGGGCAAGGTCTTTTCCGGCCAGCCGCTCAGTGAAGGGGAAGAGGAGATGTACCGCAACCATCCTGCGGCTGGAGCGGCGCTGCTGGAGAAGATCCCCCGGCTGGAGAATGTCACCAAAATGATCGCCTTGCAGCAAAAGCCCTTTGATGAATACGGCGAGGAGCTAAAAAGCACTGAATTTGAGGAGGTGTTGATCGGTGCGCAGATTCTCACCGCAGTCACCGATTTTGATCGCCTGCTCTACCGCGGCATGTCTCCCCATGAGGCGCGGGTGTGGATGAACAAGCAACGCGACCGCTACAACCCGGAAATACTCGCCTTTTTTGCCGATCTGAGTATTGATGACCAGACCCAGTTCCTCAGCCTCAACATTGCCCAGATCGCCGAGGGCATGATTGCCGCCGAGGATATCCACGCTAAAAACGGCGTTCTGATCATCCCCAAAGGCCAGACCATCACCCACACCCTTTTGCAGGGGCTGAAAAATTTCTCTACGCAGGTCGGCGTGGTCGAACCGGTGCGGGTGCAGATCGGGGCCGCTGCCCAGGAAACTGCAACCACCCCATGAAAGATCCTGTTCAATGACCTTGTCGAGAGCGCGTTGCTGATCTTTTGCCAGCCCCACTTGCCCATCCTCTACGGAGACGTGCTGCCCTGCACTGTCTCCGTTTTCTTTTTTGATCCCTATCGCTCTTCGGGTAAGTGGCAATCCGCCAGAATATCGAGGCCTTTGTCGTAGGCCACGGTCTGCATCTCCACCAGTCCCAACACAGTATGGAAAAAATTGGTGTGGGAATATCGCTCACCAGCCTTGGCGCGCAGCTTGTCGCGGTCAATGGCAAAGCGCTGACCAAACCATATGGCCGCAGCAATGTGTTTTTGGCTGTCCGGGGCCATGGCATAGGGCAGGCCATGCAGATAGACACCATACTCGCCCAACGATTCACCATGATCGCTCATGTAGACCATGGCGGTTTCAAAGCGTTGATCGTTTTGCCTGAGCAGATCAATCACCTTCCCCAAAAAATAGTCGGTATAGAGCACAACGTTATCGTAAGCATTGACGATCTCCTCGTTACTGCACTCTTCCAGTTGATTGGTTTTACATGTCGGGTAGAACCGTTCAAATTCAGAAGGATACCGTTTGTAATAAGCTGGGCCGTGGTTGCCCATCTGATGCAGGACAATGACAATGTCACCCGTTGACTGACTGTCGATATAGTTCTGCAACCCGGCAAGCATCCCCTCATCACGGCATTCGGCATCGCAGACCGGGTTTTTTTTGGGCGTCTTATAATCCTGGTAGGGCACCCGTAGGGCCACGCCCTTGCTATCAGAGTTATTATCGCGCCACAACACATGCACACCCCCGTGTTGCAGTACATCGAGCAGGTTTTCGTTGACTGCCCCCTTGCTCTCGCTGAACAGTTCCCGGGGAAAGTTGGAAAACATGCACGGCACCGAATAGGCAGTGGAGGTGCCGCTGGAGTACATCTGGGCAAAGGAGATAGCCCCGTTGCTGCGCAAAAGCGGGGTGGTTTCACGGGAGTAGCCGTTGAGAGCAAAATGATCGGCACGCGTGGCCTCACCCACCACCAGGATAATTAATTCGCGATCCTGGTCGGTGGCCGGGATATGGGCGTCCAAACCGAGCGGCTTCACCGGCTGTGACCTTGCGCCATAGTGCTTGCCCAGATATTTTCCCAGGGAATAGGCCAGATAGGTGGGGTTGGCATAGGAACGCAGCGGTTTGTGTTCCCGGAAAAAGGAGGCGTAAAAACGGCTGAAGCCTAACACCAAACCGAGGATAAGCACCAGGCTGATGACGGTATCGCGGCTCTGGTGCCAAAGAGCGCGGCGCCAGGATTGGCGTTCCAGCGGGCAGATGCAGACAGCGATGGCCGGCAGCACGCCCAGCAGCAGCACGCGAAGCAGCAATGACAGACTCCAAAGATCACTCGCCTCGGCGAAATCGGTTTGCATCAGGTTGCTGATCATACTGTGGTCGATGACCACATTGTATTGATCCATGAAGTGAGCGGCCCCGGCGGCAACAATCAAGAGCACGGCCAGCACCGGGCGTAGCAGGCGGCCAAAACTGATCAGCGTCAAAAAAAGAAAGGTAAAGACGCCCAGACCGATTGCCAGCGAGCCCAAAAAACCGGCATTGGCCGGAGTGAGCGGGTAAACCGCAATCAGATGACGAAAAAAGGAGACGTTATCGGCGACGAGCAGAAAGACGGCGACAAGGAGTCGAAGTTGGTTTGGAGTAAGACGCATAGCTGGTGAAGAAGTGAGGAATCAGGCGACCCAATGCAGAGTGACGGCGGTCAGAATCAAATAACGACCGGTCTTGGCAAGGGTGACCAGGACAAGAAATATCGGCAGGGGTTCACGCATCACGCCCGCGACCACGGTAAGCGGGTCGCCGATAATCGGTACCCAACTGAGCAAGAGCGACCATTTGCCGTAGCGTTGATACCAGCCCTGGGTCCGCACCAGATGTTGAGCGCTGGCCGGAAACCAGCGCCGCTCACGAAAACGCTCGATCCAGCGGCCAAGCAGCCAGTTGAGCACTGCACCGAGGATGTTGCCGCAACTGGCGACAACCAGCAGCCAGGCCACGGAATAGTCGCCAGCAACCAGCAGCGCGACCAGCACCGCCTCGGATTGCATCGGCGCCACGGTGGCGGCAAGCAGGGCAGAGACAAAGAGACCGGCATAGGCGGCAAGATCAGTGATTGGGGCAGCGAACATGGTAAAATAGGCGCAATACAAAGAGAAGAGTGAACGACAACATGTGTAGCTGTGCTTATCGCACACTCTGCCTGATCTGTCCACCTGCAAGCCCACCTTGCCGCACCCTTGGTAGATGGCCTTGCGTTTATCCTGCGTTGAACATAGCAACGCATTATTGCGGCACACCGGCCGCCAGTACCCATTGAATCAACAGATAGCTCCAGAAAAACCAGCTCACCTCTGCCAAGGCTCGGCGTACATGGCGGGGCCGGGTGGGGTAGAGATCCGGCTCGACCAGTTGCCAGCGCTGCGGAAAAAATCGCGGCGTGCGTCGTACATAGTCGCTGTAGATGTGGCCAAATTTATGCTGCAAGTTGTTCTC
This sequence comes from uncultured Desulfobulbus sp., assembly GCA_964639845.1. GTDB lineage: Bacteria > Desulfobacterota > Desulfobulbia > Desulfobulbales > Desulfobulbaceae > Desulfobulbus. Next base: position 59,845 of record CAZXHS010000001.1, read on the forward strand.
CTCGGCAAAGACCACCAGCGGATAATAACCAAGGAAAGCAACAGCAAGTAGGAGTATGATCAAGAGCCGTCCTGTCGCCAATCCCAAACCAATGGCGCCAATAAAACTAAACACATAGAGCGGATTACGGATCAGGGCATAGGGGCCGACATCGACAATGCGATCCTCCTTGTAGCCGCTGATGTAGAGAGCGCACCAGACTCGGCCCAGGGCGGCAGCCACCACCAGGATCAAAGCAGCCGCGCCAAGAACCCGCCCTGGCATGGTGGCCGGTGACCACGATGCCGGCGTGCAGAGCAGCAGGCCCAAACAGATGAACAGCACCATCAGGGAAACGGGTTGGCGGTATTTGACCGCCCAGTTAAAAGGAGGCGCACCACGGCGAATAGATTGAGCAATGAGCATGATTAAGGTCTCCGAATAATGCAGGGTTCAGGCGTGATTGTCGCGTTGGCCCACTGCTTACCATGCTGTCGATGAAGAATTGATGAACAGCTTACATCACGGCCCTATGGTGTCACTCTTCTAAAAAAAAGCCACAAAACGAAGCGTTAAGCATCGCACCTTGCTGTTTTTTTTCACAGCGCACTTTCTTGAATGTTGCCCTTTGACGATATCTTCATTTTTCATCGTTTCTTCATGATCGATACGGTAAAAGCAAAAAAATGATGTAAGCAGAGCAGATAGAGGAGAACGACATGCGGGTGTTGATCGTCGATGACGAACCGGAACTTTGTGCGCAGATAGCGCGTACCCTGAAAGAGCAGCAGTACGCGGTCGATGTGGCCGGTGATGGCGCTGAGGCGGTGGAGCGCATCTTCACCGATCCCTACGATCTGATCGTGCTCGATGTAATGCTGCCGGAGAAGGACGGTTTTACCGTACTCGGCGAGATGCGGGCCGAGGGCAAGAGCATCCCGGTGCTGATGCTCACCGCACGCGGCGAAATCCAGGACCGGGTCAAAGGGCTTGACTTGGGCGCCGACGACTACCTGCACAAGCCCTTTTCCATGGCCGAACTGCTGGCCCGCATCCGCGCCCTGCTGCGGCGCAGCCACGAACAGGTCAGCTCCCAGTTGTGCATTAGCAGCATTTGCCTGGATGTCAACGCACGCACGGTCACCCTTGCCGGCCAAGGGGTCAGCCTGACCCCCAAGGAATTCAGCCTGCTTGAATTTCTGCTCTATAACCGTAACCGGGCGGTGTCGCGCTTCAACATGGCCGAGCACGTCTGGGGCGATGCCTTTGACCCCTTCACCATGTCCAACAACATCGACGTCCACATTAAAAATCTGCGAAAAAAACTCGATGACCAGGCCGGCAACATCATCGTCACCGTGCGTGGTGTCGGCTACATGGCCCGGGACCCGCAGGTATGAAGGTCCGCCATCGCATCACCCTCTGGGTCAGTCTGGCCGGGCTGCTCTCGAGTTTTATCCTCTCCTTGATTGTCTTTTTCTGGGGCTTGGATTCTCCTTACGAGTTTCTCGACCAGGAACTAGAAATCCGCGCCCATACCCTGATCGATGAACTGGTGTGGGAAACGACGGGTGGCCGCAGCCTGGATAACGCCACCATGGAGCGTTTTACCCACCTCTACTGGAGCAAGGTCTACGACCTCAATGGCCATCTGCTCTTTGCCTCGCGTCTGGCCCAAGAGATTGATCTGCCACTCAAACAGGGGGGCGCCGGCTACCTGGTGGCCACGAATGTGCCGCTCAACCGCTTTTACACGGACGAACAGGATGAGCCCACCGCCTTTTGGAACCGCGTCTTTGCCATCAAGGCGGGCGAACAGTCGTACCAGGTGCATCTGGCCCGGCCGGTGGAAAGTTTGGTCGGTGAATCGATCGAATCGGCGATCATGATCGGCTCGGCCCTGTTGGCCAGCACCCTGATTCTGATTGTGGTCAGCTACCGGGTAGCTGGCCGTATCCTCAAGCCGGTACGGGAAATCAACCATCTGGCAGCGGCGATCAACGAGCAGACCCTGGAGCAGCGCATCCCCCGCACCGGCAACCGCGATGAAATCGACGAGTTGACCACCACGCTCAACGAGATGTTTGATCGCCTGCATTACAGCTTTCTCCGCCAGAAGACCTTCCTCGCCAACGCCTCCCACGAGCTGAAAACGCCGCTGACCCTTTTGCGGCTCTCCACCGAAGAAATTCTCCAGGACCCGCAATTGCCGATGCCGGTGCAGGAAAAATTGATTGGCCAGGAACGCGCGCTTGCCCGTATCAGTCAACTGGTCAAGAGTCTGCTGGACCTCTCGCGCCTGGAGTTAGCCGAGGTGCTGGATCGGCAACGATTTTGCCTTAGCGAGTTGATCCTCTCCCTGGTGGAGGAGTTTCAAGGCTTGTTGCAGGAGCAATCGATTGTTTGCTCCACTGACCTGCCCGCCAGCCTGCCCATCACCGGTGACCGGGAAAAATTGCGCCGCATGTTGATCAACCTGATCGACAACGCCATCCGCTATAACAGACTCGGTGGCGAGATTCGGTGTACAGCCGCACGCGAGGGCAAGACGATCATCCTTAGTCTGGCCAACACCGGCCCCGGTATTCCGGTGGAGGATCGGGAACGGGTCTTCGAGCAATTCTTCCGCTGCGAGCAATCGCGCGCCACCAGCCACGGCGGCTCCGGCCTGGGCCTCACCATTGTCAAACGGATCGTTTCCCTGCATGGTGGCCGTATCGTTCTCACCAGTGAACCGCCGCATTGGACGGTGTTCACCCTGCACCTGCCCGTCGAGGGGTAATCAGCAGGCAACCACTGTTACTGGGCGTCAGCGATAGGTGTGATGCATGAACATATCAAAGGCGCTCTGATAGTAGGCTGCGGCAAGATCCAGCAGGCCTTCGTCCTTGGCCGTGGCGTGCAACTGCGCCGTGTCCAGAGCGCAGTCATAGGTGTCGGCGGCGTTGTGCAAGCCGAGCACCGCCAATTTGCCCTGCTTGTAGAGGGCGACTTCATGATTGTGGTTCAGCAGCAGCACCCGTTCCGGGTCAGCCTCGGCAAAGACATTCTGGCCAAAAAATGGTGCCTTGTAGGGCAACCCCAACAACCCCAACACGGTGGGTGCAATGTCGATCTGACCGACCGGCACGGTTACCTCGCGCGGTTGAAGGCGTCCGGGGGCGATGATCAACAGCGGAATCTGATAGCTGGCCAGGGGAAACTGTTGGCTGCCATAGACCCGGGCACCATGATCGGCGACCACCACGAACAGGGTATTGGCAAACCAGTCGGTATTCTTGCTTTTATCAAAAAACTCACCCAGGGCGTAATCGGCGTAGCGCACGCCGTCGCGCCGCCCGCCGCCACGGGGCCGCACCCCATCCACGCCCACCGGGAAGGTATAGGGCGAATGGTTGGAGGTGGTCATGATGATGGAAAAAAACGGTTCACCACTGGCAGAACGCTCATCGAAATAAGCACCGGCATGATCAAAGAGATCTTGATCGCACACGCCCCAGATGTTGGCAAAGCGGGGGTTTTTGATATCTAGCCGGTCACTGACGCTATAGCCGTTGCCGCGATAAAAAGCGCCCATGTTATCGAATTGGCTGTAGCCACCGTAGAGAAAGCTGGTGTGATAGCCATTGTCGCGCATCACCGAACCCCAGGTGGCCAGATGCTCGTTGCCAGGCCGTTTAAGGATCGATTCACTGGGAATGGGCGGAAAGGAGGCGGTGATGGCCTCCAGGCCCCGCACGGTGCGGGTGCCGCTGGCATAGGCACGGGTGAAAAATAGCCCCTGCTTGGCTAAATAATTCAAGCGCGGCGTTACGGGAGATGCGGTGGAGGCGACCGCCTGATCAATGGATGCGCCTTTGCCGCAGGTATCAATCTGTTCACAACCCAGCGACTCTTCAACAATGACTACCACATTGAGTTTGCCCAGCCCTGTCCCGGCAACACCGCTGCTGCGGTGCAGGGCACCGTCGGTCGCTGTAAAGCTGGTATCGGTGGCTAGTTGCCGGTTCAAGAGCGCGGCTGCACGGTCTGACGCAATGGTGCGGTAAAAAGCAGAGTAGTCGAGATGGTTGGTGTGCAGGGCCTCAAAAAAGCTGCTCACCCCGTTGGCGGCAACCTCATTGACCACGCGGTTGGTGGAAAAATCGAAACTGTGCGTGGAAAAAAGCGACAGCAGCAGCGCCAGCACCAGCGCATAGCCACTCAACCACCGCAAGCGGTACCGCAATCGCTGTTGCGGGACAGGTGTTGCCATCAGCCAGCGCCAAGCGGCAATCAACGGCGCAGCCGCGATAACCGCCACTGTCAGCGCCACGGGTACAACATGGTATGATTCCGCGATATTTCCAAAAACCTCATGGGGGTAGATGAGATAATCCACGGCCACCAAATTGAAGCGGGCGTTGAACTCTTTGAAAAAGAAACATTCAGCCACCGCCAAAAACAGGACGGCAAACAGTCCCAGCCACAGTTGTGCGCCTAGCATGACGCGTCCCACTAGCAAACGATGAAAGCCCGGTGGCAATAGCCAGAGACTACAGGCTAATGGCGCCATCACCGCAAGAAGATTGACGAGATCGTTACAAAAACCGACTATCAGCGCTGGCACGAGCAGCCACGCCGATGCACCACTTGGCAGAGCGAAAGCGATGAAGAACAGCAAGCGTGCAAGTGTTGCAATGGCGATGACCCAGGATGCCACCAGGGCAAGAGCACGCAAGCGCAGATCAACACGAAAAAAGGCACGCAAAAAACCGACCCGACTCCCAGGGAAAGCAGCGGTCGTGGCCGGTACGGAGGAAGCAACAAAGATGGTAGACATGGGCAAGGCTCCTTGAAAAAATAACATTACCGCCTACCTAGCGCACCAGCCGTGAAGAATTGATGAACACCGAGGGGTATGGGGGCAATAAAAACAGGAAACCTTGCAGGAGGGGATGGACTTTGGACGCAAAGAGCGAAAAACGACGACCGGCATGCCACCGGTCGTCGTCGGGAGGGGGAGGAAACGAGGAGAATCAGCCTTCCAGGCAGGAACCATCCTGCAAACGGTCCTGATCCGGATCGCGGAGTTGATCGCGCAGCAGTGTACGCAGCATGTCGCCAGCCAGACGTTGATCCCCGCCCTGCTGTTCAATGGCATCCTGGCAGGAACCATCGCGCAGGCGATCCTGGGTGCCCTTGCCGCTGCCTTGTCGGGTGGTTGGTCCCTTGCCTGAGCCAGCGAGGACCGGGGTGGCCAGAAGGAGGAAAGCGACGGTAGCTGCCATCAGTTGGTGGATTCGAGAAGAGGTCTGCATGTGCGGGCTCCTTGCAATGGTTCCGAAGACGGCAGCAGGCCAACCCTGTTGCCAGTGGACATCTTCGGTGTGATGATCTCTACCTACACAACGTTTTTGGCCGGCGTTGGTTACAAAAAAAACGGCCCGGCAAAGGATGCTCGCTGCAAAAAAAGATGTAACCTTTGAAAATGAAAAGCGTTACAGGCAATAATGGATCCATTTCGTCGATTCTATACCGAGCAGTGTGATCGGCTCTACGGCTATCTGGCGCGTAAATCCGGCAACTGTGCCCTGGCTGCCGACCTGGTGCAGGAAAGCTTTACCCGCTGCTGGGAGCGCTACCGCCACCGACATTTGACGGCCGCGCTGTTGTTTGCCGTGGGGCGCAATTTGTTCTATGATCATGCGCGCCGCAGCCGCCATGAAACGTCCATGGCCGAGCTGCCGGAGCAGGAGAGCATCGATGAAGAGCAGGCCTATATTCAGCGGGAAGAGTCGCGCCTGCTGCTTGCTGCCCTGCAACGGCTTGATGAACAAGAGCGCGATCTGCTCTCGCTGGTGGCCAGTGGCAGTCTGAGCTACAGGGAGATCGCCGAGTTGTGCCATCTCAGCGAAGCGGCAATCAAGGTACGAGTCCATCGGGCACGGCAAAAACTGCGCGGCCTGCTGGCCAAGGAGCACCAATGAGCGAAGAACTGATCAGCCAATACATCGATGACGAACTCGACTTGGATGAAAAAATCGTCTTTGTCCAAACCGTGCATGCGGATGGCTCTTTCGCCGACGAAGCGGTGGCGCTTCTGCAACAGGAGCAGCGCCTGCGTGCAGCACCGGCCGATTGCCTGGCCCGGGTGCCCCGTTCCTTGCCCGTGCCGGTGACGCCCTCCCGTACTCGTTGGTGGTGGCCGGTGGGCGGCTTGGGTGTGGCAACGGCCATGGCCGGTCTGTTGCTGTTGTTCTGGCACGCCCCCGTGCCGCAGACACCACTGCTTGAACAACGCCGCTTCGTTCTCTACCTGCCGGAGGTTGACCGAGCCAGTCTGGTCGGCACCTTCACCGGTTGGCAGCCGGTGGCCATGGAACGCATCGGCGGCAGCGGCTACTGGACACTGACCCTCCAGGTTCCCGCCGGTGAGCACCGCTACAGCATCCTTATCGACGATGGCCGGTTGCTGGCCGACCCCACCGTTAGCGCCCGCGAGCAGGACGATTTCGGCGGCGAAAACTCGGTGATCGAAGTGCGGGCAACCATATGAGCCGCTGGCTCGGCACCACGCTGCCGCTTTTGCTCATGGCCGGCTGCGCCCAGCAACACACGGCCGAATTGGAGCAAAATGCACTCACACTCAGCCTGCGGGCACCGGATGCACGGGAGGTACAGCTACTGTGCTCCTATGATCACTTCACCCCGCACCCAGCGCTGCGCGACCGGGGCGGCAATTGGCGATCCACCGGCCTGCCGGACGTCGATTTCACCTACTTCTATCGGGTGGACGGCAAGGCTCTGACCCCGGATTGCCGCTTCACTGCCAATGATGATTTTGGCATTACCAACTGTCGACACATACCGCGAATCCAACAGGCATCGAGATGAGCATACAGAACATCAACCATCCACCCGTATGGATTGTGCGCCTGGCCCTGGTGCTGGCTATCACACTGATGATGGCACAACCGCTCCATGCCAATCCCCTGACCGAAGCCGGACTAAGCGCGACCGAGGCCGATGCCTTGACCGTGGCGATGAGCGAAGCCGGGTACACAGGCGAGGCTATCACCCGCATTGCCGAGCAGATTCGTCTCTGTGAGGGAGAAGCGAATGCGATTCATGCGGTGGTCGACAAAGTCCGTGAAGGCCTGAGTAAAGGGGTCAGAGCCGAGGGCGTGGCCCAAGCCGCTGCCCGGGTGCGCGAACGCATCGCCTTTGCCCAGCAGAGCGTGAGCCCTGTCACCAACGAGGCCAACCGCGCCGAAACAGCAACGATGCTGGCCGATAGTCTTGCCTCGGGCCTCAACCACGATGACGCACGCCAGATGGTCGGCGAATTGGCGCAGCACCGAACCGAGAGCAATGCCTTTGCTGCTTTGGTGCGGGAGACGGTCTCGTTGAGCCGCGACATGGCCCGTTTGGGGATCAGTTCGCCAACTGTCGGCGCCACCGTCCATCAGGCGCTCAACCAGGGCTACGCCCCAACCGATATTGGTCTGGTCCGCCAAACCGTCGATGCCCTGCGCGATGAGCCCAATCTGGAAGCAGCCATCGAACGCATGCTCACCGCCATGCGTCAGGGCGTCGCCCCTGGTCAGTTGAAGGGGCAGGCGCAGGGCAAGAACGCCAAGGGTGAGGGCGGGCAAACGGGCAAAGGTGGCGCCAGCAGCGGTAAGGGCAGCGGTGCTGGAGGTGCCGGTGGAGGCGCGGGCGGCGGTGGCGGCAGAGGTGGAGGCAACGGTGGTGGAGGGGGCAAATAGTGGTGGTTTTGCCCTGGACAAACCATTTTCTAATTGTTGCTGACAGGAATATAATATTGACGGAGAAGATGCCTATTTGCTATAGCTAACGAGCATCCGACGGGCGGCGTTTTGCGCAGCAAACCTAGACGTGCCAGGCCAGATAACGGGAAGGAGAGGGCCCGGGCCAGGTTGTGGGTTGGCAGGCAAAACAGCGTTGTCGGACGAGGTGTGTCTTTGGTGGGAAACACCCACCTGAGATGATTGCCCAGCGATTTCCTGGCGAGCTCGCTCATGCAGCACCCTCCACATCCACGACGTATACTACAGGATTTTCTATGAAAGGAATCTACGCTGGCAGTTACGACCCGCCGACCAACGGCCACCTGTGGATGATCGAGCAGGGAGCGCGTCTCTTTACCCGCTTCTATGTGGCCGTGGGCCAAAATTCGCAAAAGGAATACACCTTTACCCTGGATGAGCGCATGCAGATGCTCGAGGAGATCTGCTCCCGCTACCGCAACATCGAGGTGGTGCATTTCGAGAACAAATTTCTGGTGAAGTATGCCGAATCGGTTGGTGTCGATTACATCCTGCGCGGTATCCGCAACGAGAAGGATTACACCTACGAGCGCGGCATGCGCTATGTCAACAGCAACATGAACGACGGCATCCAAACCCTGTTCATGATGTCACCCCGCCATCTGGTTGAGGTGAGTTCCTCCCTGGTCAAAGGGTTGGTCGGCTCCGACGACTGGGAAATGGTGGTGCGGGAATATGTCCCGGATATCGTCTACTACAAGATGCTCAGCAAATTCGGCCGCCTCCATCTCCGCACCAATCGCCGGAGAATACTTGAAAGAATCTGAGTAAGCAGCTACCCTTCTTCTCTGTCGTCCATCCAGTTCAGGATTTCTTCTTACCGACCTGGTCGGTTGGTGTTGGCATCGGTGCTTCAGGCCCGTATGCTGACCCTATCGAGACCGCGCTGTGCGGCCTGGGGCGAAGGAATCAACCGGTTTACCTTGCATGGATCATCAAACCCCTTTTTTCCGTTCCCTGCCCCAGCCCTGGCAATCGATTATCGAGCACGTGGCGCCACTGCTGGTCTGGGGGGTGATCTTTTCGCTTATCTACCTGCTGCGGTCCTTTTTCCTGCTTATTTTCCTCACCTTCGTGTTCTCCTATATTCAGGCGCGCAGTGTCAACCGCCTGGAACGCCGCATGCCCAACCGGCCGCTGCGTGTCATTGTGGTGGCGCTGTTTTTTCTTGGTGCCCTCACCGCGGCCGGCATCTTCTTCGTGCCGAAGGTGAAACAGCAGACCGAACTCTTCGTCAATCAGTTCAGCACCTATCTCGGCCGGGTCGACCAGGAGTTGTACCGACTGGAGGAGCGCTATCCCTTACTGGGGGAGATGCTCCCGGAAATCCTCAATAAAGAGGTGATGGACAACAGCACCGATGCTGCCGAGCGCAAAAAACCGCGCTACTCGCCCTCGGCCACTCTGTTGCAACAGTTCCTTGGTTTGGGTGAGGCAGCCAGCGGCCTGCAAAACATCAACCAGGCCCTGGACACCCTGGGGAACATCGGTGGCCGTATTGCCTCGGCCACCTCGGCCTTTCTACTGGCCCTGCTTTTTTCCTTTTTGATCGTGCTGGATCTCTCCAATCTGCTGGCTAGTGTGCGCGATCTGCAAACCACTAAACTCCGTTTCATTTACCAGAGTGTGGCTGAAAACATTTATGAATTCAGCCAGGTGCTGGGCAAGGCCCTGGAGGCGCAGCTGATCATCGCCATCATCAACTCGCTGCTCACCGCAGTGGGCATCAGCCTGCTCGGCTTGGGGCAACATCTAGCCTTTTTAACAGTCATTGTCTTTTTCTGTAGTTTTTTCCCGGTGATCGGCGTGTTCATCAGTTCGCTGCCCATCTGTCTGGTGGCCTTACAGACCTCGGGCCTGCAAACCATGCTGCTGTCGATCGTCCTAATCACCGTCATTCACCTCATCGAGGGCTACATCCTCAACCCGCGTATCTACGGCTCGTACATGCGTATCAACTCGGTGATCATCCTCATCATTCTCACTGTCGGCGGCAAACTGTTCGGCTTTTGGGGGTTGATCCTGGGGGTGCCGGTGTGCACCTACATCTTTGGCCACGCCATCCGTTACAAGCAGGGCAGCGCTGCCCCTGCCCTCCAACCACCAACATCAAAGGAATAGCACAACACATGGAATGGATTTGGGATATCAGCATCTGGAGTTCCCTGCTCACCCTGACAATTTTAGAGATCGTCCTGGGTATCGATAATATCGTCTTTCTGACGTTATTGGTCAGCAAGGTGCCGGAAAACCGGCGCAACTTTGCCCGTCAATTCGGCCTGCTCGCTGCCATGGGCACGCGGGTGTTGCTGCTGATGTCGGTCGCCTGGCTGGCCAAGTTGGTGCAACCGCTCTTTGCCGTCATGGGCCATGCGGTCTCCGGCCGGGACCTGGTGCTGCTGCTGGGTGGACTCTTTCTCATCTACAAGGCGGTGATGGAGATCCATGGCAGCCTGGAGGGTGGTGAGGAGGTGCAAGGTCCCAAGCATCTGGCCTCCAACCTGCCCATGGTGATCGCACAGATTGCCGTCATCGATATCGTCTTCTCTCTGGATTCGGTGATCACCGCCGTGGGTCTGGCCGAGCACCTGTGGGTGATGGTCACCGCCATTGTGCTGGCCATCGGCGTGATGATGTTTGCCGCCAAACCCATTGGCGAATTTGTCGATCAGCACCCCACGGTAAAGATGCTGGCACTTGCCTTTCTGGTGCTGGTGGGAGTGGCCCTGGTGGCCGAGGGAACCGGCCATGAGATGCCCAAGGGCTATCTCTACTTTGCCATGGCCTTCTCCTTCTTAGTCGAGATGCTCAACCTGCGTTTGCGCAAGAAAACCGCCCCGGTGCATTTGCATCATGCACAAATGGTTACCAACGAAACCGATTAAAAGAACAGACAAAACAAAACTATAAATGGGGCCTGCTGTTGCAAGACAGCGGGCCTTTTTCATTGAATTTTTCTATTCCTGTCCTATATTCGCCCGATAGTGGCGTTGTTCGCCATTAGCCTCGACCACGACGTCTTGCACCATGCAATCCGTTGCTGTTCGTCACCTGCGCGTGGTGTCGATTTGTTGTTATGCTGTTCTCTTGACTGGTTGAGTTGGCTGGTGCCGGCCGCGGGCTTCAACCCCGTTGAGTCCCCTGTGAAAGGGGGGCTGTTTGGTTCGATTCCGAAACCAGTCTCCACGCATCCCGCCCATTGCCTGCCACACATCCCAACTGTTGTGCATTTTATGCAACGTATTAGGATGACCCATTTTTCAGCACCACTGCTCTGAAAAAAAGAACGTTTCTCTCTTTCTTTCCCCTCCGCTTTTGTGCTACCCTGTGAAGAATTGTATATGTAGCCCATGGCCCTGAACCCCTTGCCACAGAAGGATTATTTCCGCCGGCACCACTTCGCATTTTCACAACCCGGCAACACTTCCCTCACTCTCTATGTCACGACCCCAGGACCGCACCCTTCAGAGCATCCTTACTTCGGCCGATTTGCCGACCTTGCCTGTTGTCGCAGCCAAGATTTTGGAGTTGACCGCCCTGGAAGATGTGCCACTGGTTGACATCATTGCCCTCATTACCCAGGATATTGCCCTCTCCGGCAAGCTGCTCAAGGTCGCCAACTCGGCCTTTTACAATTTTCCGCAGCAGATCGCCTCGGTGCAGCAAGCGGTCTCCCTGCTCGGGGTCAACGCGGTGCGCAGCCTGGTGCTCAGTTTTTCCTTCCTGGCCATGGGGCAGGAGCACTCCCCGCCCCGCTTCGATTTCACCGCCTTTTGGCAGCGTTCGCTGATCGCAGCGACCGCAGCCCGCCTCCTCGCCGAACACACGGGCCAGATCGATCCCGAAGAGATGTTCACCCTGGGACTGTTGCAGGACATTGGCCAGATGATCTTTGCCCTGACCATGCCGCTGCGTTATGACCAGGTACTGGAGCAGCGGGACGCCGGCAGCGTGCGGCCGGACATAGAATTGGAGGAAGAATATCTCGGCCTGCCCCACACCGTTGCTGGTGCCGAAGTTGCACGGGTTTGGGGATTGCCTGCCTCCATCCAACTGGCCCTGCGCTTTCACCACACCCCGCTTGATGGCCAACTCACAGCACCGCAACAGGCCCTGGCCATTAATATCGTGCATCTCTCCGACCTGGTAGCGGCCATCTACGTTGCCCCGGATCCGGCCCAGGCCCATGCCGAATTCAAGCACAAGGCCAGGGAACTGCTTGGCCTGGAAACGCTGGATATCGATACCATTTTGCGGACCATCAACAGGGAAATCGATACATCCGCGCGCTTTTTTGGCGTATCCATGCAGCCAGTGCGTTCGGTACAGGAGATCCTCCAGGAGGCCAATATCCGCCTGAGTCTGTTGCATCTGAATTACGAGGAGATGAACCGGGAGTTGCGCCAGACCAAGGCCGATTTGGAAGAGTTACGGCAACAACTGGTCGAACGCAACCGGTTACTGGAGAGACTGGCTAATCTCGACGGCCTGACCGGGATCCATAATCACCGCTACTTCCAGAACTTTCTCAGTGCGGAAATCAACCGCTCCCGCAACAACCGCAGCCCGCTCTCGCTGCTCCTGGCGGATATCGATCACTTCAAGGGCTTCAACGATACCCACGGCCACCAGACCGGCGACTTCATCCTTAAGGAACTCTGCATGGCAGTGCGCACAGTTATCCGCGAGTACGATCTGATGGCGCGTTACGGCGGCGAAGAGTTTGTTTTTGTGCTGCCGGATACCAGCGAGGATGCAGCCGGCATCGTGGCAGAAAAAATCCGCCGTTTTGTTGAGGAATACGACTTCTTCGACGGCCTACACCACTACCGCACCACCCTCAGCATCGGCGTGGCCACTGCCCTGCCCGAAGATGAAGACTTCCGGCAAAACGACTTCATCGAGCTGGCGGACCGGGCCCTCTACGAGGCCAAGAATCGGGGGCGCAACCGTGTTACCCTGGCCGCCGTACCTTTTCGTGCCAAGTGGTTGGCCTGCTGAAGCCCTTCTCTTCATTCCTTTCCTTCTCCATCACCGGTTGCTTCGCCTCTTCTGCCGCGTAAAAATGGTTTCGCCGCCTGCCGTGCTCAGGTAGAATGGGGCTTTTTTTACAAACCAATGACCTTGATCCAAGGTCAGGGTATCGATTTTTTCTCTAGGAATATTCTATGGATGTGAGCATTGTCGGCGCCAGCGGCGGCTGCGGCCGTGAGATCGTCACCCAGATTGTGCAGCAGCGGTTGCTGGAGAGCCGGGAGATCCTGCAACTGGTGGGCAGCAACCCCAACTCAAGCCGACCGCACCTGTTACATGGCTTCCGCGCCGACCTGCAGGATGCCTACGCCGAGATCATCCCCGAACTCAACGTCACCGATGATGCCGAGAAAATCATCGGCGATGTGGTGGTAATCACAGGCGGCCAGACCTTCTCCACCACCCCGGCCGATATCGGCAGCGCCTCACGAGACATCCTCGCCCGCGCCAATGTGGCGGTGTTCGAGCGCTTTGCCCGCGCCCTGGCCCGCAGCCGCAGCGCCTTTCCGCCGGTGGTGATCATTGTCACCAATCCTGTCGAGCTGGGGGTGGCCATCTTTGCCCGTTATCTGCCGCGCACCCATGTCATCGGCATGGGTGCCTACTCGGATTCGGCCCGTTTCCGCTGGGAGATCGCCTCGGATCTGGGCATTCGCCGGCAGCGGGTACGCGGGTATATGCTGGGCGAGCACGGCAACGGCATGGTGCCGATCTGGAGCTCGGTGCGGGTGCAGGGTATGACTGAGCAGGAATGGCAACTGCTCGAACCCCGCTTACGCCGGGGCCTGAGTACGGCTGATTTTCCCGCTGCCCTGGCCCATCACCAACGCCGCATGATCGAGATGATCAGCAACGACCATGTGAACGGCGCCCTGCAAGCCCTTGACTACGTCCGAGAGCTGCCGCCGGATCTGCGCGTGCCCCTCAAACCCTTTGCCATCCACTACACCGATGCCAAGACCCAGACCGCCACCGCCGCAGCCGCTGTGGAACTGGTGAAGGCAGTGTTGGAGGGGCGACGGGTCGAGGTTTCGGCCCAATACATGCATGAGGGGGAAAACGGGCTGCATGGCCCCTGTGGTGGCCGCGTCCTGCTGGCCGGCACGGTGCTGCGAGTGATGCCTGATCGCGACGGCATGACCGAGGACGAACGCTCTCTGGTGGAACAATCGGCCCGCAACATCAGCACTAAAATCGATCAATGGTGGCCGCGATGAACGATACTCGACAACCATGGCTGGTGGTGCTAACCACCCGTGACCATGCCGGCGACACCGCCGCCATTGCCTCGGTCTTTTCCGGGCGGGGTCTGCAAATCGACAGTTTTATAGGCTTTGGTGCCTTTGATCGGGCCGACGGCGGCAGGGAGGGAAAAATCATGCTCACTTTTCGCGCCTTTACCGAGCGCTGCCACAGCCTCTGCCGTATCCTGGAAAGCCTGGAGGCGGTGACGGCGGTGCACTGTTACGGAGCGGAGCAGATCCCGGCCGACCTGCTGCAACAGTCCAAGACCATTAAAAATATGCTGGCGGCGATGGGCAATTAAACGGCGAGCCCCATTGCGGCCCTTGCGGCCCTTGTGGCCCTTGTGGCCCTTGTGGCCTGGCCATTATAACCTTTCCTTCCGAGGATGGAACAAGGCCCACATCTTCTCCCATATACCCTCTGCCCCTCTAATCGGACATTCCCATGCGAATAGTTTTGTTGCTCATCGGTCTTGCCGCAGCCGTCATCGCCGGCTTTGTGAGTTACCCCTACTCCATCATCAGCAACCTTTTGACCGTGCTGGTGGCCTTCCTACTGATCGAGGTGTTTCTGCTGCGCCGACGTCTCACCCAGCTCGAAGAGCGGGTGCGTTCATCCACGTCGCCGGTGCAACCAACTCGAACAACCGTGGCGACGTATGATCCACCCACCCAGGCCACGGAAGACTTCTATGCCCCGCCCAGCCCCGACTTGCCATCACGCTTCACTGTAGCACCGCCCCTGGAGACGATGCCACCACCGCGCCCGACCTCATCGCAACAGACCACGCCGCCACCGCGTCCGGACTCCTTTATTGCTGATGAGCCCAACGCGGTGCAGCGGTTACTTGCCTCGTCCTTTGCGTGGATCACCGGCGGCAATCCGGTACTCAAAATTGGTCTGGTGGTGTTGTTTTTTGGCGTTGCCTTTTTGCTTAAATATGCCGCCCAACGTAACATGCTGCCGCTGGAACTGCGACTGGGCGGGGCGGCCCTGGGCGGTATCGGGCTGCTGGTGCTCGGCTGGCGACTGCGCCATAAACACTCGACCTATGGCCTGAGCCTGGAAGGGGGCGGTATTGGCATCCTCTACCTGGTGGTCTTTGCTACAGCCAAACTCTACGGCATGCTCCCCATGCCGCTGGCCCTGGGAATCATGGTCGGCCTGGTGGCCTTTTCCGGTCTGCTGGCGGTGCTCCAGGATGCCAAGGGCCTGGCGATCTTTGGCTCTGCCGGCGGCTTTCTTGCCCCGGTACTGATGTCCACCGGTTCCGGCAGCCATGTGATGCTCTTTTCCTACTATGCCCTGCTCAACAGTGGCCTGCTGGGCATTGCCTGGTTCAAGGCCTGGCGGGAGCTGAACCTGGTGGGCTTTTTCTTCACCTTTGGCCTGGTGTCGTTGTGGGGAGCGATGGCCTACACCCCGGCCCATTTCGCCAGCACCGAGCCCTTCCTGCTACTGTTCTTTGTGATGTACTGCACCATTGCCGTGCTCTTTGCCCATCGCCAACCGCTGCAACTGCGCGGCTTCATCGACGGGCCGCTGGTCTTTGGCCTGCCGATTGTCGCCAGCTCGCTCCAGGCCTATCTGGTGCAGGATTTCCGCTACGGCATGGCCTTAAGCGCCCTGGGACTGGGGTTGTGGTACATTGGCCTAGCGCGGTTGTTGTGGAACCGCTTCAACGATGGCATGCGCATCCTGTGCGAGGCCTTTCTCGCCCTGGGCGTGGTCTTTGCCAGTTTGGCTATCCCGCTGGGGCTTGATCCGCACTGGACCACTGCTGCCTGGGCACTGGAGGGCGCCGCGATGATCTGGGTCGGTGTTCGCCAGAACCGTACCGGAGCGCGTATCTTCGGCCTACTGCTGCAAATCGGAGCGGCCCTGGCCTTTTTTGATCACAGTGGCTGGGCGCTGGACAGCCTGCCGCTGGCTAACCGGGTCTTTCTCAGCACCGCCCTCATCGGGATCGCCGCCCTCTTTTCCAGCTATTGGTTCGATAGGCTGGGAGAGCAAGCCAGGCGCTGGGAGCCCAGACTGCCCCAAATGCTGCTCATCTGGGGATTGATCTGGTGGTATGCGGGTGCTTTTATCGATCTGCACGACCATCGCCATCTGCTGCAACCGCAACCCGCCTTTTTGCTCTATGCTGCCCTGAGCACAGCGATTTTAGCCTGGATCAGTCAACGCTTTGCCTGGAGCCGGCTACAGCGCAGCCTGTTGCTGCTGTTGCCGATTATGATTCTGGTCTACATCGGACAACTTTTCGATGGCGAGCTGTTATTGAGCCATCTGGGCTGGCTGGCGTGGCCGCTGGCCTTTGCCGTGCAGTATCGACTGCTGTATCGCTGTGAGTCGCAGTGGTCACAACGGATACGCAACCTATCGCATTGTCTGAGCCTGTGGCTGCTGCTCTTGGTGCTCACCAGCGAAATATCCTGGCGGGTCGAAGAGATGCCTGAGCTGGCCGAGGCCTGGTCTTTGGCCCTCTGGGGCCTGGTGCCGTTGGTGTTGCTTGCCCTGCTTGGCGCACAAGGTCATCGTTGTTCCTGGCCGGTGACGCGTCATGAGGCGCTCTATCACGGTGTTGTCACCGACATTCCGGTTCTGGCCCTGCTGGGTTGGGGGCTGGCCTCTCTGGGCTCCAGCGGCGATCCCCATCCCTTGCCCTATATTCCCCTGCTCAATCCGCTGGAATTGATCGAACTGGCCATTCTCCTGCTTGCCGCCCTGCGTTGGCAGCGCGGTCGCATGGTCTGGCCCGCCAAGGGACAGGCGTTATTGATTGGACTGCCGGCCTTTCTCTGGCTCAATGCGATAGTTGCCCGTACCGTCCATTTTTATAGCGATACCTATTTCGCCATGGATTCGCTGTTCGAGTCCCCCATCTTTCAGGCCGCCATTGCCGCCCTGTGGTCACTTCTGGCCCTGTCACTGACGGTGATCAGTGCCCGCCGTGGAAAACGGCGCCTCTGGTTCGTCGGCGCCGGCCTGTTGATCTTGGTGGTGCTCAAACTCTTTATCATCGATCTCTCCGATGCCGGTTCCATTGGCCGCATCATCTCCTTTTTGGTGGTAGGCCTGCTGATGCTGGTGATCGGTTTTTTTGCCCCACTGCCCCCCAAATCCACCGACGAGTCCGACCATGTTGCCTAAATACACACTGCTTTTTCCCCTGATCGCCGCCCTGCTCATCGCTGATCAATCCCGGGCACAGGCCCCGGTGCCTGCCGACTTTGCCTACGGATGCAGCCTGCCAGTGAGCGATGCCACCGGGCTCTATCGCCTGCAACTGCCGGCATCCGTCTATGCCAAGCTCCAGCAACAGGATTTGCGTGATCTACAGGTGTTCAACGCGGCTGGCGAGCCGATGGCCCAGATGCTCCACCAGCCACAACCACCCGCTGCACCAATCCGGCGGGCCATCCCCTTCTTTCCCCTGCCGGAAAAAGCGCAGGCACCGACCTCGGATCTGCGCGTACAGGTCGAGCGCCACAGCGATGGTTCGATCATCACCATCAACAGTGATGCGACAACTGCACCGTCGCCATCCGGATGTTCCTATCTACTTGATGTCAGTGGACCAAGCCCCAAGCCCCAGCAACTGGAGTTGCAATGGAGCGCGGGTGCGGCCACGTCGATGTATCGCGTACAGATGTGGGAAAGCAGTGATCTGGCCGATTGGCAGCCGCTGGGGGCCGAGGCAGTGGTGGCGGATCTGGAGTACAACGGCGGCCGTATTTCGCAACGCAGCCTGCATCTGCCGCGCACTAGCAAACCTTACCTGCGCATGGACTGTGTGGCGGACAGCCCACCGCTGCGTTTGACTGGTATAGAGGGGATCATAGGTGGAGAGGCTGCCATCACCCCCTGGCAATGGCAGCAGCCGCAGCCCGGTAAGACCGAGAACCAACAAGGGGTATGGAGTATCGAATACCAGATACAGGGACGGCTGCGGGTGGAGGCTCTGGATCTGCATCTGCCAGAGGCCAACTCATCCGTCCGGGCGGTGGTCGAATCGCGGCCGACCTCAGAGTCACCCTGGCAGCGAGTAGCCAGTGGCGAATTTTACCGCCTTGATGTGCAGGGCAGTGGACTGCGCAATCCGCTGCTGCGCTGCGCCACCACCACCGATCCCTGGTGGCGACTGACCATCACCGCCGGGACCGCAACCACTACTGCTGCCGACAAGTTGCCCCAACTGCGCCTAGGCTGGCAGGCCGATGACCTGCTCTTTCTCGGCCGGGGCCAGGGACCGTACACCCTGGCCTTTGGCAGTGGACGCAGCCTTGAGGCAGCGGGTGGCCAGGAGGCCCTTATCCGCACCGCCCTGCTGCAACCGGGCAGCGAGGCGCGCATACAACAGATCGTACCGGGCCCCATCCACGCCCTGGGTGGCGAGCAAGCCCTGCAACCGCCGCCAGCAACCATCCCTTGGCAGCGAATACTGCTGTGGCTGGTGCTGGTGGCGGGTGTGGTGCTGCTGGCCCTGATGGCCCGCTCCATGTACCAGGAGATGAACAACAAACCCCGGTAAACGCACGACAACAGGGTGCAAGGCCGAATCCGCCCCCGGCCGCACCGGGCCATCCATTGGCCTTCAGCCGTGTTGAGGATCGATCTTCACGCTGTGGCCGGCTGTAACAGCTCTGCAAAGGCCTGGGCGGCGCGGGAAAGGGTGGCGCCCTCGCGCAGGACCAGGCCCAACTGGCGGTGCACCGCAACCCCACTCACCGCTACGCAGACCAGCTCCTCGTTGTGCATGCTCAACGGCAAGACACTCCACCCCAACCCCGCCATCACCAGCATGCGAATGGTTTCCAGGTAGTTGGTTTCCACGCCGGTGCGAAAATGCAGTCCCGCCGCCAACAGTGAAGCATCGATGAGGCGGCGGGTCTCGGTGCCCCGCTCCGGCACAATGGCCGGATAGGCCAGCAATCGCCCCTCCCCCTCCCGAACCAGGGGATGCGTGCGGCTGACCATCACCGCCAGCGGATCTTCCCAGACCCGGCGCAGCTCTAACCTGGCCACCGGTTCGCGTGGCAAGGTGACGACCGCCATCTCCAGGCTGCCCGCCGCCACCGCGGCACAGCCCTGTTCCGAATCCATAAAGCGAATCGCCAATTCCACCTGCGGATAGGCCAAACTGTATTGGCGCAGAACAGTAGGCAAGCGGTGCAGACCAATGTGATGGCTGGTGGCCAGCTGGAGTACGCCGCTGACCGCGCCACCAAGATCAGCAACCACCTGCCGGCAATCGGCCATCGCCTGAACAATACTTCGCGCCCTGGGCCACAGCGCCCTGCCCGCCTCGGTGAGAATCACTTGTTTACTGAGCCGCTCAAAGAGGGAAACGCCCAGATCCGCCTCCAGGGCGGCGATCCGTTTACTCACCGCCGGCTGGGTGAGATAGAGTTGTTGCGCGGCCTGAGAAAACGAACCGGACTCGGCCACCGCTAAAAAGGCCTGTAACATATTGGTATCCATAACTCATTCTACACAGGAATCTGTTTTATAAAAACAATGAATTTGAGTTATTCGGCAAAAGGCCCTACTGTTTGAGCCACAAGGAGGCAATGCCATGAACAAAACATTGTATGATAAGTTATGGGATGCGCATCGGGTGCGCGACAACGAGGATGGAACCAGCCTGCTCTACATCGATCGGCATCTGGTGCATGAGGTGACTTCGCCGCAGGCCTTTGAGGGCTTGCGCCTGGCCGGTCGGCAACCCTGGCGGCAGGAAACGGTGCTGGCGGTGGTGGATCATAACGTGCCCACCACCGACCGCAGCCTGCCCATCGTCGATCCGGCGGCCCGCCTGCAATTGCAGACCCTGGAGAACAACTGCAAGCAATTGGGCATCACCGCCTTTGGCTTGCAGGATCTCCGCCAGGGCGTGGTGCATGTAATGGGGCCGGAGCAGGGAGCCACCCTGCCGGGCATGACCGTGGTTTGCGGGGATTCCCATACCTCCACCCACGGAGCCCTGGGCGGCCTGGCCTTTGGCATCGGCACCTCGGAGGTGGAGCATGTCTTGGCCACCCAGTGCCTGGTGCTGAAAAAATCGGCCGCCATGCGCATCACCGTGGAGGGCAGCCTGGCTGCGGGAGTGAGCGCCAAGGATTTGATCCTCTTCATCATTGGCCAAATCGGTACCGCCGGTGCCACCGGCTGCGTTATCGAGTTTGCCGGCCCGGCCATCCGCGAGCTGAGTATGGAAGGACGAATGACCGTCTGCAACATGGCCATCGAGGCCGGGGCCCGGGCGGGCATGATCGGGGTGGATGACACCACCATCGACTACGTCAAGGGGCGGCCTTTTGCCCCAAAGGGAGAAATGCTGCGGTTGGCCGAAGTCGCCTGGCGCGAATTACACAGTGACAGCGGAGCGCAGTTTGACCGGGAACTGCATTTCCAGGCGAGAGAGATCGAGCCCCAGGTGAGCTGGGGCACCTCGCCGGAGATGGTGGTGGGGATCAGTGGAGCTGTGCCCGATCCGCAGCAGCAAAGCAATCCGCTCAAGGCGGCCAACATGCGCCAGGCCCTGGCTTACATGGGCTTGCACGCAGGGACACCCATGGGTGAGATCGCGGTGGACAAGGTCTTCATCGGTTCCTGCACCAATGGCCGTATCGAGGATCTGCGTGCCGCAGCGGCGGTAATCCGTGGTCGCCGGGTGGCGACCAGTGTCAAGCAGGCCCTGGTGGTGCCTGGTTCGGGACCGGTGCGACGACAAGCCGAGGCGGAGGGGTTGGATAAAATTTTCATCGAGGCGGGCTTTGAATGGCGGCTACCAGGCTGCTCGATGTGTTTGGCCATGAATGCCGACCGGCTGGCCCCCGGCGAGCGTTGCGCCTCCACCTCCAACCGCAACTTCGAGGGCCGCCAGGGCCAGGGTGGCCGCACCCATCTGCTCAGCCCGGCCATGGCCGCAGCCGCAGCCATCACAGGCCATTTTGTCGATGTGCGGCAACTGGCGACGAAATAATCTGCACAACGAAAATTTAAGGAGAACAACCATGCAGCCCTTTACCACCGTTCACGGCCTGGTGCTCCCCATCGACCGGGCCAATGTCGACACCGATGCCCTCATCCCCAAACAGTACCTCAAGGCCATCGGCAAAACCGGCTTTGGCGTCAATCTCTTTGACGACTGGCGCTACCTCGATGCCGGCGAACCGTTCTCGGACCACAGCCAGCGAAGGCTCAATCCGGATTGCATCCTCAACCAGCCCCGTTTTGCCGGGGCCACCATCCTGCTGGCCCGCGATAACTTCGGCTGCGGCTCCTCGCGGGAGCATGCCGTCTGGGCCCTGGTCGACTACGGCATCCGCGTGGTGATCGCCGCCAGCTTTGCCGATATCTTTTTCGGCAACACCCTCAACAACGGTCTCCTGGCCATCAGCCTGGAGGCAGAGCTGGTCGACCGGCTCTTTGCCGAGGTAACCGAGCGGCCCGGTTATGCGCTCAGCGTCGATCTGGAGCAGAGCACCATCACCACGCCAAGTGGCGAGTGTATTGGTTTTAGCATCGAGGAGTACCGGCGCAACCGGCTGCTGGCGGGACTGGATGACATCGGACTGAGCCTGCTCCATGCCGATGCCATCCGTACCTACGAGGCGGCGCGCAGGATCACCGCCCCCTGGCTGTTTACCGCAGACCCGGCGGCCGACTCAGAAGCTGCTCAGTTGCGGTAGGGCGATCACCCCATCCGGGGCCGCGAAGAACTGCTCCATCACCCGCAGCAGGTACCAGCCATCGAGGTGCCCAACGGTTTCGCGCAGCGAGTGCATGGCCAATTGCGGTACGCCGACGTCGACGGTGGCCACGCCGATTTCGGCGGCGGTGAGCGGACCGATGGTGGAGCCGCAGGCCATGTCGTTGCGCATGACAAAGGACTGGCAGGGCACCTCGGCCATCTGGCAGAGGCGGCGGAAGAGGGCTCCGGTGAGGCCGGTGGTGGCATAGCGCTGGTTGGCATTGGTCTTGATCACCGGCCCCTGATTGAGGCGGGGCTGGTGGTCGCCATCATGCTTGGCGGCGAAGTTGGGGTGCACGGCGTGGGCATTGTCGGCGGAGATAAAGAGCGACGTTGCCAGAACCCGTTGGCGCTCTTCATCGTTGCCATAAAGCCGCCCCAGCACATCCTTAAGAAAGGGCCCCTGGGCACCGCCACTGGAGACACTGCCCACCTCCTCATGATCGTTGAGCACCACCAGACTGGGTTGGCGGTCCTTGGCCTGGATCAGCCCCTGCACCAGGGCGTGACAGGAGAGTTGGTTATCCAGCCGCGAGCCGGTGATCAACTCGCCACCCAGGCCAATGCGCGACAGGGTTTGCGTATCATAGAAAAACAGATCAAAATCAAGCACGCTTGCCACCGGCAGCGAGGGGGACTGCGCCAGCAGCTCACTTTTGAGCCAGTCGGTGAACAGCGGTGGCGCGTTCTCGCTGGAGAAGCCGAGCAGCGGCACCAGATCGGTCTGTTTGTTGAGGGCACGACCGTTGTTGGCCTCGCGATCAAGATGAATTGCCAGGCTGGGGATGGTGGCCAGGGCGCGGCGGCAATCAAGCAGACTGCTGCGCAATGTCCCATCCGGCCCGCACCAGCTCACCCGTCCCGCCAGGGAGAGATTGCGATCAAACCAGGGGGCAAGCAAAGCGCCGCCATAGACCTCCACCCCCAGTTGCAGGCAACCCTGGTGCAGTTGCAAGGGCTGCGGTTTGACACGCAGACCAGGGCTGTCGGTATGGGCGCCGGCCATGCGCAGCGGACGGGGCCGTGGGGTTTCGCCGGGCCAGGAAAAGGCGATCAGACTGGCATCGTTGCGCAGCACAAAGTACCCGCCGGCGGCCAGCCCCTGCCAGGGGTCGCTCTCGCGCAGGCTGCGAAATCCGGCCTGCTCAAGGGCGCTGGCAGCGTTGACCGCCACATGGAAGGCGGTGGGTGACTGATCGATAAAGGTAAACAAACTCTGCAGATAGTGGTCGAGTTCCATCAGGTACCTGAAAAAGAGTGGGAAAATAGACAAAGAAAGAAATCGCGCCGGAAAGCTCAGGCAACGACATCAATGGCGCGGGCGGTTTGAGGCGGTGCGGTGGTTTCTTCCGTGTTCCCAGAGGTTGCGGAGGATTCGGTAGCTTCGTTCGTTTCGGCAGATTCGCCGGCTTCGGCAACGCTGTTGTCTGCCTCGTCCGGGGTGGTTTGCTCGCGGGCCGCCTCGGTCTCTTGCGTTTGCGCCTCCTGGCGGGCCTGACTTTCCAGGGCCGTGGCCGTGGCCGCGACGCTGCGATCAGCAGAGGAGGGTTCGGCCGGAGCCATGGCGGCCCGCTTGATGGTGCGCATCTTGGCGAGGGTCTCCTCGGGCGTCTTTTCAGCACTGAGGTCGATGGGCACCTCGCCACCGATGGCATAACGGCGGCCATCCGGCCCCTGTTGATAGGTATAGGAGGCGCCACCGCTGGCATATTGTCCGGCCGCCGCCAGGTGGGCCATCTCGTGGGTCTTGACCTCCATATCCCGCGATTTGAGTTCTTGCACCATTTGCTGCTCCTCAGGCGTCAGCGCCTGTGAGGAGGATGACTGATTACCTTTCGTTTCATTTGCGGGTGTCGTTTTCTCCTCAGCAGCCGGGGTTGTCGTCTGGGACTCCTGGGATTTCTGGGACTGGCGCGATTTCTCCAACCCCTCCGCCGATAGACTGACGCTGTCGGTGGCCTTCTGCTCCTCGCTGCTCCCTGTTGTCGGGGTTACCACCACCCGTTTTACCGGCTCGGAACGCAGCGATGACGCCCCCTGGCCGCTGCGGTTGTAGGTGGTGAAAAAAGAGCTGTTAAGGCTGGTCGACGAGGCAATCATGCAGAATCATGGCACAGGTGTAAAGTTTGAACAGGCCGATTTGGCTGGACAACGGGAGTTGCTGCCCGAAACCTCGTACCCACGGCTGCTTCTGAAACCGGTAATGTGGGGCAAAGGTTGGCAAAGCGGTGATCATGCGCTACTATACGACATGCTTTGGGAAGAGGACAAGGACTAATTCGCTGAGTTTGCCTTGCTTTTCTCTCTTTCCCCGAGACGACCACCAACGGACATGGCACGAAAATGGGTAGTAACCATCGGCCGTTACCGGAAAAATATTCACCTGGGAGATCACTATGTTTGACGCGGAAAAACTGCTGGGCAAGATTGTCGGGGAAGTGATGGGATCGGGCAGTAAACATTCCAAGCTGAGCAGCAGCCTGGGGTCGGGCTCCGGACTGATGACCATGATCGGCTTGGGTGTCGGTGCCTATGAGATTCTCAAGCAGAAAGGACAACAGGGTACAGCCGGCCCCATGGGTCAGGCACCACCGCCCCCTGGGGGAAGCGCCTACGGAGCCAGTAGCCCACCACCGCCTCCCGGCGCCGGGATGGCTCCGCCTCCGCCCCCACCCATGCCAGGCACCGTGCCCACGCCGCAGCCCCAGTCTCCTGTCTCCTGGGCGCCTCCGCCTACTCCAGCACCAGCTGCCGCCGCCCCTTCCCCCGGCAGTGCCACCCTCAGCGGCAACGCCCTGGCGGTTCGGCTGATTCAGGTGATGGCGGCAGCGGCCCATGCCGACGGCGTCATGGATGCCGATGAAGAGCGGGCGGTGCTGGACAAACTGCGCGGGGCAGAACTCACCCAGGAGGAGAAGATGTTTTTGCTAGGCGAGTTGCACCAACCCAAAAGTATCGACGTTCTGGTGGCAGGCATCACCGATCCTGGCGTGGCCAGGACCATGTACATGTTGGCGCTGGCCACCATCGACATCGACACCGAGGCTGAACGGGCCTGGCTCGATACATTAGCCAGTCGCTTGGGGATCAGCGCCGAGATGAAAGCCTTTCTCGAAGAACAGGGATAAGAGGAGAGGATGGCTGCGCGAATCCGCACATCACGGATTCGCGCAGCGCAAAGAAAACAACCGATCAGCGCTCAAACATGTTGGCCAGGCCACCGAGCACCGAGCCCTCTTCCTGACCACCGCCACCGGCCTGCGGTGCAGCCTCCCAGATGCGTCCGGCCAGACGCGAGAACGGTAGCGACTGCAACCACACATGGCCGGGTCCGCGCAGGTTGGCAAAGAAGAAGCCCTCACCGCCGAAGATGGCGGATTTGACGTTGCCGACAAACTCGATGTCATAGTTGACCGAAGCGGTCAGCGCCACCAAACAACCGGTATCCACCCGCAGGGTCTCGCCGGCGGCCAACTCCTTCTCCACAATCGTGCCACCGGCATGGACAAAGACCATGCCATCGCCATCCAACTGCTGCATGATGAAACCCTCGCCACCAAACAAAGCCACGCCGATCTTCTTCTGAAAGGCGATGCCCACCGACACTCCACGGGCCGCACAGAGGAAGGCATCCTTCTGGCAGATGATGCGGCCGTTGTACTTGGTCAGATCCAAAGGAATGATCTTGCCCGGATAGGGAGCGGCAAAGGCCACCTTACCCTTGCCCCCACCAACGTAGGTGAACATGGTGATGAACAAGCCCTCACCGGTGATCAGCCGCTTACCCGCCCCGAGCATTTTCTCCATAAAACCGCCGGCGGCGCCGCTGCGCGAGCCATCGCCAAACACCGTCTCCATCACTACCTGATCATGCATGTACATCATTGCCCCGGCCTCTGAGATAACGCTTTCCTGGGAATCGAGTTCGATTTCCACAAACTGCATCTCATTGCCATGGATGGTGTAATCGATCTCATGAGCTTCCTTGCCACCAAAGGAAGGCGGTGGTGCCGAAGCCCCGGGCTGTAGCTCGGGCACCTGAGCGATCGGCATCCAATCGGCAAAACCATCGCGCCAGACCATGGTGGCCTGGCTGTACTGTCCACCGGCAAGACCGGCGAGGACCTGTTGCTGGGAGAAGGGGCCAAGGGATTTGCCGTCCACGGCAACAAACCAGTTTGACATGCGACACCTCACGGGTGATGGAATGAGAGAAGAACCGTAATCATATTGATGCCATACTATCCGGATTCCGGGCTGCGGCAAAGAAAATTGTGTATCCACTCTATGGAGTTGCGTAAGAAAAAATGCCGCAGCAACAGCAGGATCCCAGTTATTTTTTCAGGTGTTGTCTTTAGGATTGCAAAGCGTGGAAGAAGATATATAAAATCGCGAAATTTATGGCAGCGATCATGGCGGTGTAACCATGTTTCCCTGGCCGGTCCCGCGCCGGTCACTCTCGCCAACCCCAGTGCCCCAGACCGATGGTGGCAAGGAGGGTACAACCAGACAGATTGGAAGTGCATCGAGAAGCAAAGCTCAAGGAGGGTGATTGCCACTAGGCAATTGCCACGGCCGGATAATTGGCTGAGTCAACGATGAATAACCAGGATCTCGAAGGGATTGAAATCTTGCTGCAAGGCAAGTCAAGACGAAGCGTTGTTCTATTTTCTCAATTTTTTTTGTGAAATCGTTGTGATGGCGCCCAGTGGCCGCGTTGCGCGGCGCAGGGGGCGCTTCTGATCCTTTCCCCCCGGTCCATTTGTAAAGACCGGGATGGGTTTTGTTTCTTAACCGTTCGAGGAGAACATGCACATGCTGTACCCTGATCAATTTGGGAAAGATCCACTTTTTCCCAAACATTCGGACTTTGCAGTCGTTTTCAAAGATGATCTTGTCGGCAAGGGTGTGATCACCTACCGCGCCTGCAAGCAGGGCGAGGTCATCGCCCGCATGGCCGGCCATGTCATCCATGAAATCCGTCAGCACACCCTGCAAATCACCGCTGAGACCCATTTGTTTGACCCCTACTTCAGTGGTTTTTTCCTGCACTCCTGTGCGCCTAATATCTCACTCAACATGGTGGATTTCACCGTCACCGCCCTGCGTGATATTGCGGCCAACAGTTTTCTGTACATGGATTATGCGGAAACCGAAGATGTGTTGTTCAAACAGTTTCCCTGCTCCTGCGGCGCAGCCAACTGCCGGGGCTGGATCACCGGGCGCAAGGAATTGCCCGAGTCGATGATCGCGCAATCGGGACTGGTCGATCTCAATCAGGTTCACCGTTGATGCCGCACAATCAGCTTGCCTGGTGGCAGAGAGAAGATCTCTGCTACCGGCAAGGACAGCTCTTTTTTGCCGGACAGTCAGTGCAGCGCCTAGCCGAATGGTATGGCACGCCCAGCTTTGTCTACTCGGCCGCCCGTGTGCGCGCCAATCTGGAGCGGTTGCATGCCGCCTTGGAGCAGGCCGGCTTGCGCGATGATTTCACCCTGCACTATGCGATGAAGGCCAATCGCTTTGCACCGCTGTTGACCTTTCTCAAGCAGAGTGGCCTTTGTGGCATTGATGCCTGCTCGCCGGCCGAGGTCGAACACGCGGTGAGTTGCGGCTTTACCCCGCAGGATATCTCCTTTACCGCCTCCAGCCTCTCGGCGCGGGATCTGGCCGTTTTGTCCCGCTACGATGGCCTGTTCATGGATTGCGACTCCATCCATGCCATCCATCGTTGGGGGGAGTTGAAGCCGGGTACCAACATCGGCCTGCGTGTCAATCCGGGCATGGGCATTGGCCGCGCCGGCAACGACAAGCTGCACTATGCCGGTGAGGTGACCACCAAATTCGGCATCTACCAGCAGCAGTTTGCCGAAGCGCTGGAGGCAGCCAAGCAGCATAACCTGTGCGTCACTAAGATCCATTTTCACACTGGATGCGGCTATCTCACCGCGCAACTGGCGCAATTGGAGCGCATCATCAACCACTGCTTCTGGTTCATCGAGGCAGCAGGCACGGTGGAGCGGGTGAACATCGGTGGCGGCCTGGGGATTCCCCATCTGCCGGGCGAGGAGGGCTTGGATCTGTACCAATGGGCAGGGGTGCTCCAGCGCTGCTTTGGCGCCTCCGGCCTGCATGTGGAGATTGAACCGGGGGATTATATCGTCAAGGATGCGGGATTATTGCTCATTGAGAAGACCTTTGTTGAGCGCAAGCACAACACGGTCTTTGTCGGTGTGGACGCGGGCTTCAACATTGCCCCGGAACCGGCCTACTACGGGCTGCCTTTCCAGCCGGTGCCGCTGCGTTGGGCGGATGAGCCCTGCAAGCCAGTCACTGTGGTGGGCAACATCAACGAGGCCCTGGATGTCTGGTACCAGGATGCCCTGCTACCGGAACTCAGCGATCATCACAACCTGGCGCTGATCAACGCCGGCGCCTATTCGGCGGCCATGGCCTCCAACCACTGCATGCGGGGTGGGTTTAAGGAATTTCTCGTGCTGTAAGAGGGGGAAAGCAGGGCAAGCGAAAATAGAAAACAGCTGAGCTTACTATTTTTTTCGTTCATCCTGCTGTTGCTTGATGTTTTTGGCACGAATGCCGTACTGCTTCATCTTATCGTAGAGGGCGGTCTTGCCGACACTGAGCTGGTCAGCGGCCACGGCCACGTTACCCTGATACTTGTTCAGGGCGCTCTGGATGATGGAGGATTCGATGCTGGCCATGATGCTCTTCAGTGGCTGGTTACCCAACTGGTCGTCGATGGCAAGCATGGTACCCTGCCCCCGTTCGCTGCGGGACTCCTGATCAAAGAGCAGATCCTCTTCGGTGATCATCTTGCCCTTGGCCATCAGCACCGCCCGCTGAATCAGGTTCTCCAACTCTCGCACATTACCCGGCCAGTCGTGGGCCAGCAGACGATTGATGATCGATTTGGGCACAAAATCGATCTCCTTCTTGAAGGCCTCGCGGTAGTGGTTGACAAAGAAGGAGACCAACTCGACGATGTCCTCCTTGCGGTCGCGCAGGGGCGGCATGTCGATGTTGATAATGTTGAGCCGGTAGAAGAGATCAAGGCGAAATTTCTTCTCTTTGACGGCCTGGGCCAGATCGACATTGGTGGCGGCAATGATCCGCACATCGACCTTCAACGGTTCGGTGCCGCCGACACGAATGATCTCGCCATTTTGCAGCACCCGCAACAGGGCCACCTGCATACGCGGGCTGATGTCGCCAATCTCGTCAAGAAAGATCGTCCCCCCGTCTACCACCTCGAACTTGCCAATTTTCCGGGACATAGCGCCGGTAAAGGCCCCTTTTTCGTAGCCGAAAAGATCGGATTCGAGCAGGGAATCGTTGATGGCATTACAGTTAATCTTGAGAAAGGGCTTGTCGTCGCGCTGGCTGGCCGCCTTGACCAGGTTGGCCACCAACTCCTTGCCGGTGCCTGATTCGCCGGTGATAAGGATGGTGGCATCGGAGCCGGCGACCTGATGGATCATTTCGCGCAGTTCGCGCATCTTGCGGCTGCGGCCGACCATCTTGTCGGCCTGGTGGTGATGGCCTAACTGACTCTTTAGGCTGTTCACCTGCCGCATCAGCTTGGTTCGTACAGCCTCGCTGGCTTGCAACTCACCGATTTTTTGCTGTAAAATATTTTCGATATTATTATTGAACTGCAGCAATTCCTGCTCGAATTTTTTGCGTTGCGTGACATCACGCATCACCAGCATCATCAGTTGCTCGCCGGTATAGCCGACAAAGGGCACCGAAGAATACTCCACCGGCACGGTATCGACCAGGGCCTCGACAACGCCCACGCTCTGATCGGAAAAAATACTGGTGCAGGATTGGCCGATGGTCCGCAAGCTGGCTTTGACCTTGGCACTACAGGGAAAACCAAAACGAGCTTGTGCGCTACGGTTGAGATATTCGACAGCACCGTCATTGCGCAGCAAAAAAACCATTTCCGGCATGGCATCGAGCAGGGTACGCCAGTTGGTGCTGAGGCGGTCAACCTCTTCTCGCATGTTGGGGATGTTCAAATCGTCGTAGGACACCGGGGCTACCATGGCTGGGTGATAAGAAGAACGACTCCGATTCGGCGATGGTACCATGCCAACGACCAGAAGACAATTTTTTTCCGAAATTCCGTAAAACAAAACCTTCGATAGCTATAAGCAACAACAATTACGCCGTTTTCAGACTAGGTAAATTTACCTATTTTCCGGAAAAAATGCGCCCTCATGCAACGTCGCCACCAGGAGACGATGGCCGGCGGGATAGGGATACTGCGCTAATTCCTCCATGCTCACCCAGGCGTACTGCTGGGCTGCGGTCAGTACCGGCGCAATGGGCAGCGCGCGGATCTCACCAACAAATCCATGCAGGGTGACCCGGTAGCGGGTGTAGTGGTGCACCACGGTATCAAATGGTTTCAAATCAGCCACCTGCCATCCCGTCTCCTCAGCCACCTCGCGGATGGCCGCCTGCATGGGCTGCTCCCCTTCTTCCAAACGCCCTCCCGGAAATTCCCACAAGCCGCCCCAGATATCCTCGGCAAGCCGCTGCTGAATAAAAATTTTTCCTTGGTGATGGAGAATGGCACAGGCCATGATAATCTCAATTTTTTTCTGCTTGCCGCTGGGAAGGGGTCGGAACTCGACGGTATCAAGGCGATGAGCGCGGCAGTGATGCTGCACCGGGCAACGGCAGCAGTCTGGCTTCTTGGGGGTGCAGACCAGGGCACCAAGCTCCATCAACGCCTGGTTGTAGGCTCGGGGCTGGAGCGAATCAAGCAGACTCTCGGCCATGGTGGCCAGTCGTTTCTGCGTCGCCGTCTGTTTGAGCGGCCGGTCGATATCGGCCAAGCGGGCAAAGAGTCGTTCCACATTGGCATCGCGCAGTGCAACGGGCTGGTTAAAGGCGATGGAGAGGATGGCGGCAGCGGTGTAAGGACCGATGCCGGGCAGAGCCAATAACTGCTCCTGATCAGCGGGGATATCGTCGTAGCCCTCGTCGATGAGCTGACGGGCGGCACGCTGGATATTGCGCGCCCGGCTGTAATAGCCCAAGCCCTCCCAGGCCTTGAGGATAGCCTGTTCCGGGGCCTCGGCCACCGAGGCAAGATCGGGAAACTGCGCTACCCACCGCTGAAAATACTGGGCCACCCGGTCCATCTGCGTCTGCTGCCCCATGATCTCCGAGATCCACACCTCGTAGGGGCGGTAGTGTCGCCGCCAAGGCAGGGGCCGCTGCTGCTCGGCAAACCAGGCCAGCAGACATTGGCGAAAGTCGGCCACATCCGCTGCATTGTTGTTGTCAATCACTGAGCACTTCCTCTATGCTTGAATATCGCTTTTCTCCAACAAGCCGCCCAAGGTACTTCGCCATGCCCACCCGCGCCAGTCAAATTTTGGTTAAAATTGTCAGCATGTTGTTGAGTTCTTTCCTGTTGACCGCAACAGCCCAGGCCCTGGAACCCGGCGAGGTACTGGTACTGGCCAACGTCAACGCCTCCTCCAGCCTGAAACTGGCCAAGTACTACATGCAGCAGCGCGGTATTCCCGAGGAAAATCTGGTACGACTGAGCACCGTCACCAGTGAACGCTGTTCGCGCGATGAGTTTGAGACCAAAATCCGCCGCCCGCTACGCAGCTTTCTTGGCAAAAGAGGCGCAAAACCGGACATCCGCTGTCTGGTGAGCATGTACGGCCTGCCGCTGGCCATTGAGGCCATCCCCGCCGAGAAAAAGACATCGTCACCAACCCCACCAACACCCGGTGCCCCCATGGATGATCGGGCGAGTGTGGATTCCGAACTGGCCCTGGTGCTCACCGGAGACTACCCCTTGGCAAGCTGGCTGCCCAACCCCTACTACCTTGGCTTCCAGCAGCAACCCACCAAGCTCAAACGCGACGAAGTACTGATGGTCAGCCGCCTCGACGGACCCGACCCCAACACTGTGTCCCGCCTCATCGACGATGCCATCGCCACCGAGAAAACCGGCTTGCAGGGCCGGGCGTATTTTGATGCCCGTTGGCCAGCCCCACCCAAGGAGCAGCAACTCAGCGGTTACGCCCTTTACGACGCCTCCTTGCACCATGCGGCGGAGAAAATCAGCCAAACTGGCCGTATGCCGGTTCAGCTTGATCAGCGCGAAACACTCTTCCAACCCGGCGAGGCCCCCCAGGCAGCCCTCTACTGCGGCTGGTACAGCCTGACGCGCTATGTGGATGCCTTTACCTGGATGCGCGGTGCCATCGGCTATCACATCGCCAGCGGCGAATGTACCACCCTCAAAAAGCCGGAATCGCAGGTCTGGTGTAAACGCATGCTGGAGCGCGGCATCGCTGCCACCATCGGCCCGGTCAACGAGCCCTATGTGCAGGCCTTTCCTCTGCCGGAACTTTTTTTCCCACTGCTGACCGAGGGATACCTCAGCCTGGGCGAGACCTATCTCATCACCCTCCCCTTTCTCTCCTGGCAGATGGTGCTGATCGGCGATCCGCTCTACCAGCCGTTTAAACCTGTGCGTTGATAAATTGGCCGATTAATCCACTGTGTTCAAACGCCAAATGTGGTAAAAAGGCGGCTCCGATCATCATTTATCCCGGCGCCCCCAACGATGCACTCCACCTTTTTTGACCAACTCCTCACCCCGCGCATGCTGGTTGCCTTTCTCATGGGCTTTACCTGCGGCGTACCGCTCTTGCTCACCTCCTCGGTGCTCCAGGCCTGGATGACCGAACTCAAGGTCGATCTCAGCGTCATTGGCCTCTACTCGTTGGTGGGCCTGCCCTATACCCTGAAATTCTTGTGGGCCCCGGTCTTCGACCGCTTCACCCTGCCCCTGTTCGGGCGCCGCCGCGGCTGGATGCTGGTGGTGCAGTTGCTGTTGGTGCTCGCCCTCATTGGCCTGGGGTTGACTGATCCCGCCCAGACCCCCTGGCTGGTGGCCCTGGCGGCCTTTGTCGTCACCTTTCTCTCCGCCTCCCAGGACATCGTCATCGATGCCTACCGCCGCGAGGATCTCAGTGACAACCAGTTGGGCCTGGGCAGTTCCCTCTATGTCAACGGCTATCGAGTGGGCATGCTGCTTGCCGGCAGCGGCGGATTGATTCTGGCCGACTACATGGCCTTTTCCCAGGTCTACCTGCTGATGGCCGGCTCCCTGTTGGTGGGCGTGGTTACCACCCTGTTGTGCCGTGAACCGGCGCTCACCCGGGGAACACCGCGCAGCTTCACCGAGGCGGTGTGGGCCCCCTTTGTCGAATATTTCAGCCGCGATCGCGCCTTGCTGCTGTTGTTGTTCATCCTGCTCTACAAACTCGGCGATCAGATGGCCTCCACCCTGACCACGCCCTTTTACCTCGACCTCGGCTTCAGCAAGACGCAGATCGGCGCGGTGGCGAAACTGTTCGGGTTCTGGTCGGCCCTTGCCGGCGGTTTGATCGGCGGGGCCATCCTGCTGCGTATCGGTATTATCCGCAGCCTATGGATTTTTGGTATCCTGCAGGCGGCGGCCATTCTCAGCTTCACCGCACTGGCACTGATCGGCAACTCCCTGGTGGCCCTGGCCGTGGCCATCATGCTCGAACAGCTCACCAGCGGCATGGGCACCAGCGCCTATGTGGCCTACATGGCCTCGCTCACCAATAAACGCTTCACCGCCACCCAATACGCCCTGCTCTCCAGTTGCATGGGCATCCCCCGGGTGATCATCGCCGCGCCCGCCGGTTGGGTGGCGGAACAGACCGGCTGGCCGCTGTTCTTCGTCGGCTGCACCCTGGCGGCCATCCCCGGTCTGTTGTTACTGCCACTGGTCTCGGCCCAATACCATCGGGATGCGCAATAAGGTTGTGCGTTGTCCCACAATTAGGGTACACTCACACCGTTTCTCTCGTCCCTTTTTCCCTACTTGCTCAGCAGGTTGTTTCCCCTCATCGGAACATACAGATGTCGATTCGCATATACAACACCCTCACCCGGACCAAGGAACCGCTGCAGCCCCTCGAAGAGGGTCATGTCAAACTCTATGTCTGCGGCATCACCTCTTACGACTACTGCCACATCGGCCATGCCCGCTCGGCCCTGGTCTTTGACATGGTGGTGCGCTACCTGCGCCACCGGGGCTACAAGGTCACCTTTGTTCGCAATTTTACTGATATCGACGATAAAATCATCAACCGTGCCAACGAGCAAGGCATTGACAGCGCCAGCCTGGCCCTGCGCTTTATCAACGAGTTCTACACCGACATGGATGCCCTGGGTACCCTGCGCCCGGATATCGAGCCCAAGGCCACCGAGCACATCGCGGAGATGATTGCGCTGATCCAGGAACTCATCGACAAGGGCATGGCCTATCCGGCCGACGGCGATGTCTATTTCCGGGTGGAGCAATTCAACGGCTACGGCCAGTTATCCGGCCGGGGATTGGAGGATATGCAGGCCGGGGCGCGGGTGGAGGTCAACGACCGCAAGCAGCATCCCATGGATTTTGTGCTGTGGAAGGGTGCCAAACCCGGCGAGCCCAAGTGGACCAGCCCCTGGGGCGACGGCCGTCCCGGCTGGCACATCGAGTGCTCAGCCATGAGCCGCAAGTATCTGGGGGACACCTTTGACATCCACGGCGGCGGCAAGGATCTGGTCTTCCCACACCACGAAAACGAGATCGCCCAGAGTTGTGGCGCCTCGGGCAAGCCCTTTGCCAAGATGTGGATGCACCACGGTTTCGTCACCATCAAGGACGAAAAGATGTCCAAGTCACTGGGCAACTTTCTCACCATCCGCGATGTGCTCAAGCAGTACGAACCCGAGGTACTGCGGCTGTTCATCTTCTCCACCCAATACCGCAACCCGCTGGATTTCACCGAAACCGCGCTCCAGGATGCCGTTTCCGGCCTGGCGCGGATGTATGAGTGTTTAGCACGGGTGGATGCGCTGGCCGATGGTGGCTCCGCTTCCTCCATCATTGCCGAGCCGGATCGCCAGGACCTGCTGTCGCTGACCGAGCGCTTCCACAAGGCCATGGACAACGATTTTAATACCGCCCAGGCTGTGGCCCATCTCTTTGAGGCCATTAAAAACATAAACAAAGTGTTGCGGGTACTGCCGGATGCGCCCGCTGCCGAGGATATCGCCCTACTGCGAACCACCGCCGCCACCTTCCGGGATTTGGCCGGGGTACTCGGCCTGGTGCAAAAGAATCCCGCCGAGATCGTAGCCCACAACAAGGCCAAGGTGCTGGCGGATATCGAGCTGAGCGAGGCAGCGATCAACGAATTGATCACCAAACGTAATCAGGCCCGCGCCGCCAAGGATTGGGCCACCTCGGATGCGGTGCGCGATCAGCTGCTGACCCATAACATCGTGCTCAAGGACAGCCCCGAGGGTACCACCTGGGAAGTAAAGAAGTAAACGGCGTGCCGCTGTTGTGCGGCACAGTGAAGGGAGGAATGACCATGACACGCATGCCCGCTGTTGCCGACCGCTTTTATCCCGCCGAGCCCGCGCTGTTGCGTCGCCAAGTGGAGCAATTGATGCCGATGGTGGCCGAGGAGGAGAAGCAATCGGCCCTGGCTGTGGTCCTGCCCCATGCCGGATACGTTTACTCCGGTGCCACTGCCGGGGCAACGCTGGGTCGGGTGCGCGTCCCTGAGACGGTGCTCATCCTCGGCCCCAATCATCACGGCCGCGGTCAAGCCCTGGCCCTGGGCAGCGAAGACTGGCAGATGCCCATGGGCACCGTGCCCATCGACCGCCCCCTGGCCGAGGCCATCCTCCACAGCTCCGCGCTCATCGTTGCCGACGAGGAGGCCCACCGCCTGGAACATTCCCTGGAGGTGCAGCTCCCCTTCCTGCAACTGGCGCAGCCACGGCTACGCATGGTGCCGCTGGTTGTCTCCCAGCTCACTTATGACGATTGCCGCCAAGTGGCGCGGGAGCTGGCAGTGGCCATCGGCAGCCTGCGCCGGTCGGTGCTGCTGGTGGCCTCCACCGATATGAGCCATTACGAATCGCGCCAGCAGGCCAGCCGCAAAGACCAACTGGCCATCGAGCGACTCCTGGCCATGGACCCGCAGGGCCTGTACGCCACCGTGCTTGGCCAGCGCATCTCCATGTGCGGCATCATGCCCACCACCATAGCCCTGCTCACCGCCATGGAGCTGGGAGCACGGAAAACCGAGCTGGTGCGCTACACCGATTCCGGCGAAGCCAGCGGCGACACCTCCCAGGTGGTCGGCTATGCCGGGCTGATCATCTCTTAAATCAACCACTGATTGCACCACCGGCCGTTCAGACCAGGGATTTTTTCTTGACAACCGGGGCCAATTCTTCTATTTTGGCCCGCACCTTCCGCCTGCTGGGGGATGGTCTAACGGCAAGACAGCGGACTCTGACTCCGCTTATCGGGGTTCGAATCCCTGTCCCCCAGCCACAGTACATTCAAGCGCTTATCGAGTAATCGGTAAGCGCTTTTTTGTTTACCCATAATTTTGCATGACAAGAAACACACCCGCCTCCGGGCGCCTGCTACTGACCACCTGCGTTATAGCTTTCCTTTGTTTTCTTGGCTCTTACATGCGCATCCCCATTGTGCCGCTGTTTGCCGCCTCGCTCGGGGCGGATACGGTTGGGATTGGCTTGATCAACAGCGCCTTCATGTGCATGGCCGGCCTGCTCTCCATTCCCTCGGGGTTGCTCTCCGATCGGATCGGACGCCGTCGTCCCATTCTGGTCGGGCTGTTTTTGCTGGCAGGGTCTTCCCTGTTACTCTCCATCAGCCAAAGCCCGTTGCAGATGGGTGGTATCTATCTGCTCTTTGGCGTGGGGTTGGCGGCGGTGACGCCAACGCTGATGTCCTATGTGGCCGACATCACGCCACCGGAAGCCTTGGGTCATGCCTTTGGCTGGTATACCATGGCCCTGTACAGCGGCATGACCATTGGCCCGGCATTTGGGGGATTTTTGGGTGGCCTGCTCGGCTTACGGCCGATTTTTCTCTGCTCGGCCGGTCTTATTCTGTTGATGTTCGTCGTTGCTCTGCTGTGGCTGCCCAATCCGCCCGGCAGACAACGAACCGGACAGGATGCCGGTGCTCTCATCACTTCGCTGTTCAACCTGCGCCATAACCGGCGCCTGATCGCCTGTTTATTGATGACCGTGGGCGGTTGTGTCGGCTTTGGCATGTTCATCTCGTTTATCCCGCTGTATGTTCGCAGCCTTGGCCTACCGACCACGGCCGTTGGTTTTGTGTGCGCCACCCAGGCCCTGGCCAACGCCCTGGCCCGCATTCCCGCCGGGTGGCTCTGTGACCGGGTGCGTGATCGCCGGCGCCTGGTTTTTGCAGGGTCGCTGATGTATGCCCTGGCCATGGCCGCCTTTGGTCTGTGTACCAACCTGATGGCCTTGCTCGGTGCCGCTGCTGCCATGGGGCTGAGCATGGGGATTGCTTTTACCGTTATCTGCGCTCTGATTGTTGATGCGGTGCCGGCGCGAATGCGCGGCCTGGCCATGGGCTGCTATAACACCTGTGTTTATCTGGGGATGATGCTCTGTGCGATCGGCATGGGCATGGTGATTCATGCTTACGGCTACAAAGCAGGTTTTTTCCTCACTGCCACGATCATTGTTGCAGCGCTGATCCTCTTTGCCGCTATGTATGTTCCCGCCAAGCGTGCGAACCATCTCTGATGGTGCCGCTATCAAAAAATAAAAATTAAAAATTGGTAAAAATTGGGGTCATAAAAATTGGGGTCAGAACACAATACCGTCTTGTTTCCCTGCTTGAAGGATGGTTGCCGATGGGGTAAAAACCGCTTCTTCCTGATCGACAACAATCAAAGATTGCCCAAACCCCCTCGATGCCATCCTTGTCGCCCATCCGTACTGTTTGTGTCCTGCTCGCTGCCTTGGGCACTGGTATTTCCGTGGTTCAAGCCGCCCCTGCCAGCCACTGCGCTGCCGATGAGGAGGTGGTGTTCTCCTGTCGGTTGCAAAAGAGCGCCAAGCTCGTTTCGCTCTGTGCCTCAAAAAATCTCCTCAACAAGCCTCAAGACGGCCGGCTCACCTACCGTTTCGGCAAACCGGGTGCAGTGGAGCTGGTCTTCCCGCAGCAAACAGCCGCCAGCCCGCAGCAGTTTCTCTTGTTTCACTATTTTCGACCGGGTCTTGATACAACCGAGGTCTCTTTTGCCAACAATGGCTTCAGCTACGCCCTCTATCAACACTTTGAGGCGGAATCCGGCGGCCGCAACATGCAAGAAAGCGGCGTGCGGGTCGCGTCCACCGATGCCGCACCCAACGGCACCGACATCACCCTTTCCTGCACGCCGGCCACGGTCATTGCCCACTGGAACCTGATCGACGGCGCGGTGCCCTGCGACGAAGGCGAGCTCAACACCTGTCAAAACAATGAGGAACCGTAATTTTTACGTCCCCTTCCCCAAGGATCACACCGATGACGGCAGGCGTTGCCGGCAGCGAATCATCCCTCGGGTCAACAACCCTGCAATGTTTTGAGGATTTCACCATGAGATACCATCTGCTAATGCAACCAGTAGCCCTGTGCCTCGCCCTGGCCTGGGCGGCGAGCTGTTTTGCCGCTCAACTCCCCCCTACCGCTGCCGATGAGATCGATCACCTGCTGAGCCATCTGCAATCTTCGGGCTGCCAGTTCAACCGCAACGGCGATTGGCATGATGCCGCCGATGCCGCCGAGCACCTGCAAAAGAAATTGAACTATGCCCTCGATAAAGGAGCGATTACCTCGGCAGAGGAGTTCATCGACCAGGCCGCCACCCAAAGCAGCATGTCGGGCAAAGCCTATCAGGTGCGCTGTGCGCAGGCAGCCCCACAGCCCAGCGGCCAATGGCTGCGTGAAGAGTTGGAGCGCTACCGCACCCGGCAAAAATAGGCCATCATGCCGGCAACAGGGAGCTCTGTATCAACAGGCAACCGCATGAGCAATAACACCCCGGAGGGTGCGCCATGATTTCACCACGCAGTCAACTCCTAGCCTGGATCGAACAGGGCGTGATCCCCCAACATAAAATCGACGAGGCCCTGCGCCTCGCCAACGTCACCCCTAATGGTGCGAGTTGGCTGGTTTTTCTCGATCGCTTGCTTCTTTGGCTTGGCGGGTTGGGCGTTGCCGCAGCCGGCCTCTTCTTTATTGCCTATAATTGGGTGGATCTGGACCGTTTCAGCAAATTTGGCCTGGTTGAACTCCTCATGATCCTGGCCATTGTCTTCTACTGGCGTGCAGACGAGCACTCCGTCGCCGCCAAGGTATCGCTGCTGGTTGCCTCGGTTTTCTTTGGCGTGCTGCTGGCGCTCTTTGGCCAGACCTATCAAACCGGTGCCGATCCCTGGCAGTTGTTTTTCTTTTGGGCCGTGTTGATAACACCGTGGGCGATCATTGGCCGCTTTCCAGCCCTGTGGATCGTCTGGCTCGCGCTGCTCAACATCGCGCTCGCCCTGTACTGCTCAACCTTCCGTGGCACCTTGGTGCAGTTTGATACGGATATGGAACAGCTTTGGCTGGCGTTTGCCTGCAACTCTCTGGCACTGGCGGCCTGGGAATATGGCGCCACCACGCACCGCTGGATGGCCCAAGCCTGGGCGAGCCGCCTCATTGCCTGTGCCAGCGGCATCCCCATCACCATCCTTATCTCGTATAGCCTGATGGAGTTCCGGCAGACCAGTCTGTTTTCCGGCCCGGCCTGGATCGCCTGGCTGGCGATCATGTTTGTGGTCTATCGAAGAATCAAGCCGGATCTCTTCATGTTGGCCGGATGTTGCCTGTCGATCATCGCTGTCGTTTTCTCCTTTGCCATCAAGATGATGATTGATCACTCCATGTTGGAGGGCCTGCTCCTGCTTGCCCTGGCAACGGTGGCCATGGGGGCCGGGGCCGGCCTGTGGTTGAAAAAAATCCACCGGGAGATGCAATCATGAGCCGGGAACGTCAACCGTTGTGGAATGCCCTGCTGCGGGCGGCCGTGGTGGAGGGAGAGACGCCACCGGCCGCCCCATTGGCGTCGCCGTGGTATGTGAAGTTGCTGCTGGCAGCCTCCGGCTGGCTCGCCTCGATCCTCTTGCTCTGCTTTCTCGCTTTGTTTTGCAAACCGATTCTCAAGGAGAGCACTATTGCCGGTGGCAGCGGTGGCGCCATGCTCCTGGTTGCCTTTGGCCTACTGCGTATCCCCAAAAATGCCTTTGTCGAACACCTCGCCCTGGCGCTCAGCCTCGCTGGCCAGGCACTGGTCAGCTTTTGGATTTTTGATCAGTCCCAACCGAGCGAAATGCTGAACTGGCTCTGGTTGCTGTTGCTCCAGATGGCGCTGGTGGCCCTGATGCCCCATTTCATCCATCGCGTCCTCTCCGCCTTTGTCGCCGGCGTTGCCCTGTTCATGAGTTTGATGACCAGTGGCTGGTCATTTGCCGTGGGCGGCACCCTGATGGCCGTTTCTGCCTGGTGCTGGCTCAATGAATGGCGCTATCCCAGCCAGATGCGACTGGTACAGGCGATTGGCTACGGGCTGGCCTTGGCCCTGGTTGCTCTTCATGCCATGGAATTGACCGAATTGGGGCATCCTTTTCATTTTGCTGCCCCCGAAACGGTGCAATGGGCACAGCCATGGATGGGCGAAGCGATGAAAACAGCGGTGATGCTCGCTCTTGTCGGGATGTTGTTGCAGCACTCTGGTCAAGCCATTGCGCAGCCACCGGCGATCATGGCCCTACTGGGGACAACGGTACTCGGCGGGCTGGCGTATGAAGTCCACGGCCTAAGCGCCGGCATCATGCTGATGCTGCTCGGCTTTGCCGGCGCCAACCGCGTGTTGCTGGGATTGGGCATTGCCTCGCTGCTTGCCTTTCTCTGCGCTTACTACTACCTGCTCGACCAGACCCTGCTGGTCAAATCCGGCAGCCTCTGCGCCGTCGGCCTTGGGCTACTGCTATTTCGCTGGTGCATGCTGCGTTTTCTGGGGACGACCAAGGCAACAAGGGAGAGCAATCATGGCTAAGAATATCGCAGTGGCGGCCCTGGTGCTAATACTGGCCCTGGTGAACTGGCTGATCATCGGCAAAGAACGACACCTGGCCACGGGACGCATCGTCTACCTGGCCCTGGCCCCGGTGGATCCCCGCTCCCTGATGCAGGGCGACTATATGGCGTTGCGCTTCCAGTTGGCTGACCAGATCTCCCGAACGTTCGACCAACGCGTTGACAACAGGGGCCGGGTGGAAACAGTACCAACAGTCGACGATTATGTGGTCATCAGCCTCGATAACCGTAACATTGGCACCTTCAAAGATATCGACACGACCCGTCAGCTTGCTGAAAACGAGTTGCTCCTCCATTACCGCATCCGCGACGGCAAGGTGCGGTTGGCGACCAATGCCTTTTTCTTCCAGGAAGGCCATGCCCACTTCTACGAGACGGCGCGTTACGGCCAATTCCGGGTGGACGGCAAAGGTGAACTTCTGCTGGCCGCGATGTATGACAAGGATCTCAAGAAACTGGGCCCGCCTGATAAACAATAGCACGGCGGTATGGCCGTGATGGTTGCTGGCCCCGCGAACCAACCGATTAAAAACAGAAAATATTGGCCTGAGCCCGGCCCGGCCTTCTCAAAAAGCGGCGGAAAAATCTTCGCAAAGTGTCCACCTGTCGCTCTCGTCAAAAACCGTTGGATCGGTGATCTCACAACAAGCACCATATTGAACTCATGGGTAAAAAGAAGTCATCGCCGAAGCTGTGCCATTTCCTGTCCTGCCTTCTCCTCCTCCTGGGCAACGGCCAAACCACGCAGGCCCATGAGGCCAATGACAGGCACGATCAAGGCAGTTATACCATTCCCCTGCCCCAGGGCTGGCGAGCTGGCGGCAGCGGCGGCCATTCCTCGTACCAGAGTGATGCCAGCGGCTGCTTTTATATGATCGATCAGCAAAACGGCGAGTCCCTGGCTCGCCTGTGCAGCGGCGAACAACCGTGGGAGAGCGTTGCCGCCAGGGCCGAACAGCTGGTCGATCAGTATGGTGCGCGCCT
Source organism: uncultured Desulfobulbus sp. (assembly GCA_964639845.1). GTDB lineage: Bacteria > Desulfobacterota > Desulfobulbia > Desulfobulbales > Desulfobulbaceae > Desulfobulbus. The sequence goes on from CAZXHS010000001.1 coordinate 101,750, forward strand.
GCACCACGAGCGGCGCACCACGCCCCGACAAACGGTCTATCATCTCCTGAGCGACAAGGACGCGGTGATGTTCCTGCTGGTGGAGGGCAAGGACTTCCTGCTCCATATTACCATCGAAGCCGAAGACCGCAGGAGGCCGGAGGTCGTCGCCAAACTGGTCTCCCTGCTTGATCAGATCGTCTGGCGCCCGGTGCCGGCAGACCGTCGCCGACTTACAATCGCACCGGCAGAGCCATCCCCCCCGACCACCAAGGCCACCAAGGCCGATAAAGCCGTGACCATGTTGTGCAGGGGTGAGGTCTTCGACATCAATCTGCTGACAGAAGCAATGCAGCAGCACCAGCTTGATCTGGCAACGACCTGTCCCCACGGCGACCGGATGCTCATTGAAATGCTGGCCTTTGCCCCTGATGCACAGTGGCCGCCCCTGCTTTCCCTGGTCACGGGAGCACAGCGTCAGAGCCTGCTCAACCTGCGCCTCGGCGTGCTTGCGGCAAGACGTGTGAACGCCGGGTCTGAGGATGCTGACCTTGATCAACTCGCTGCCCTGGCTGCGGCCGGGGCTCAACCGGTTATCCTGGGTGGTACCATTGCATCTACGATGTTGAGCGCTCTGCTGCCGGAGCAGGGTGCACCCGCAGATGCCGAAAAAATCGACAAGGCCATCGCGGTGCTGCTGCACCTGCTCGACAACCTGGCGGCCCTGGACAACAAAGCGCCGCAACTCGGTAGCCTCTTCTGGAGTAGGCTGCTGCCAGACAAGACAGCGCAGCCCCTTGCCCAGGAGCAATGGCAACTGCCCATCCTGCATCGCCTGCACCAGCGGTTCGGGGTCGTCGCCGCCACCGAACAAGGGGAAGTGACGCCCCTCCAGCGGGCGCTCAGCAACGCCTCGCCTGCGGTGGTGAAGGCGGTTGCCCAACTGACCCCATCAGATCCACTCAGCGCCGGTATGCTCAGCGCGGCCATCGCCGAGGATCGCTGGCAGCTGCTGGCATCGTTGCATACCATCGATCTGGGTTCACTGCAGAAAAGCGAGTATCAGTCGGTTCTGGTGACGGCGACACGAAAGACGCTCGCAACAGGTGCGCTCAGCCATCTGCAACGCCTGCTGGCGCTGCGCAAGGCCGAGGCCTCGACCCTGGATTGGCTGCTCTGTGTGGTTCTTTATGCCTATGATGATGAATTCGCCGCCTTTGGCTGGAAAACCGTCGAATTTCTCCAGCAGGCGGGAGCAAGCGCAGAACGGGTTCTGGCCACCCCCCGCAGTGACGTTGACAGTCCATGCAGTGCCATGCTGGGCTTCCCTGAGCGTTTTCGCGGCCTCGTCGAACGCGGCCTGCCGGTGCAGACGCCGCTGCCGGTCCTTGGTCGACCAGGGGTCAAGGTGAACGCGCTCACCCTCTTTTTCATGTGCCGTGATCCGCGCAGTGCGGTGGCGCTCAACGAGGAACTGGGCGAGTTGCTGATCCAGCGGGCAACACCGCAGGATTTCAACACCTACAATCCAGCGATCAAGGCCTTTCCCCTGGCCTTGGCGGCCAGGCGTTCACCGAAACTTGCCCGGCTGATGCTTACGAGGGGCGCGGACGCCAACGCCCAGGACGCCCACGGTAATACGGTGTTGATGATGGAGGCGGCGAGCAACGAACCCGCCACGGTGCGTTTTCTGCTGGAGGCCGGTGCCGAAGTGAACCGTACCAACAAACTCGGTATCAACGCCCTTGGCTATGCCGAGTGTTTTGATGCCAAGGAGGTTGTCGCCATTCTGAGGTCGCACTCGGCCAAGGCGGAGGGTGCAGCGGGCTGCCGTGCCGCCGTTGAGCACTCACAAACACGCCCACAACCGTAGGGGAGGCCAAGCACATGATGCGCCGCGGCAGATTGATCCTTTTGCTGTTGCTGGGGGTTGCAGCGGTGGTCTGCGTGGCCTGTTCTTCCGGGGAGGAGCGGGTGAACATCGAGGCGGGCGGGTTCAGGGTCGTGCGCCAGCAGCATACCGCCAGTAACTGGAACACCGGTGGCACCAGCACCTCTTTCACCTTTGCGGTGCGTTACCACAAGAGCGCCTTTCAGTTTCCGACCCGCTCCGGCTGGGGGGGCGAGCCCGACCAAACCACAACCTGCGATGCCACCGACATCGCCGCCGCCTTCCTGGTTTCGCGCGCCCCGGCCGCACTGCTGGTACTGGCCGGCGATCCCAACAACCATGCCACCTGGAACCTGTTGATCGACACCCCCAGCGGGCTGCGCAGCGAGCATGTCGCCTATCACTCCGTGGGCCGCGATCTCGCCTGGCTCGATGGTGACAGCCCGGTGCCCATCGATGCCGCCTATAGTCTGCTCAACATCGAGGGCGGTCGCTGGCTGTGGGTCGATAACCAGGCACTGATTGATCTTGCCACCCTGCGCGTCCATCACCTCGATGCCGTTGGCCATGGGCGGGATGGTGCAGCGTTCGTCGCCTTTTCCCCGGATCGCCGCAAAATGGCTCGCTTGGATACCGTCACCGATGCCGACGATTATCGAAGCTGGCAGGCCATTATCCTTGAAAACGATATCGCCAGCGGCGCGGTGCGCTCCTTTGCCATCGACAGGCAAACGATGTGGTTCGACGACAGCCGCGACATTGACCAGCACTGGCTGCAATCATACTTCCAGTGGCGCCAGGATGCGCAATTAGGGTATGCGCTGCAACGCCTTGCACATCCACACCCGCGTCCTTACCACGGCCGTATCCAGCTCGATGCCTCCACCCAGGCCCTGCAATACCATGTGCCGCGACTGGGCTTTGCCCATCGTCAGGCGGTGATGGAATTTCTGGCAACGGCGCTGCACGGGAAAAGTACCCTTGAAGAAGACGAGCCGCAGGCAGCGCTGCCCCCCCCGGCAACAGCGCCGCACAGCGAGACAGCTGCCACTGCCGATGCGGCCCTTGCCCCCAGTATCGAACCCATCTCAGCGGCCCAGCTGGAGGTCGACGGCAACCAGCTCACCATCTATTTCAGCGCGCGCGGCCTCTCCATCGAAAACCGGGATGTCGCCCTCAACGAGTTGGTGCGTCGGGTGGCCACGACGCTGGATGCCACCTTCACCTCAGCACGCGGCAAGGCCTGGCTCATCGACGGGCCGGCGGCGCCCTAATCCTTACGCCCTGATCCAGCTCCTTAATCCGCCGCCCCTTCGCCCACTGCTCCGCCATACTGTCCGGCAATCCGCTCTGCCATCTGCCGGATCTCCGCCACCAGGGAGGCTGGTTCCAGCACCCTGGCATGCACGCCCCAGGATAAAATCCACCGCTTCAACTCCAGCAGATGATTGACGCGCAGCGCCAAGATAAGGCTGCCGTCCGCCTGCATCTCAAGCCGTTGGGAGGGATGCCATTGCCGTTCCTGGATATAGGGCGCCGCCGGCCTGGCAAAGGCAATGCGCACCTCCACCTCTTCCCTACCCCAATGCACGCCGAAATGGCCTCCCGAGAGCTGGCGATAGTCAAAATCCGGGGGCAGTGTGAAACGATCCTTCCCCATTTTCGCGGCGACGATGCGGGCAAGGCTGAAGGTGCGAATCTCGGCGCGCAGATGACAATAGCCAATGACGTACCAATCCCCCTCATAACGCACGCCGTGGTAGGGGTCGATCTGCCGGCGTGTGGCCACACCGCCGGGATTTTGATACTCGATCTCCAACCGGGTTGAGGAGCGCAGGCAGGCAAAGACCGTGGCCAGCACCTCCGGCACGATGGTGGTGGCAAAGGGCGGGATGACCGTGAAGCGGGTCTGCTCGTTGGTGGCTCGCGGGGTGACTTTCTGGGGCAAGGCATCTTCGATTTTGCTGAAGACCGATTTCAGGCTGTCGTAAATGGGGGTGCCCTCGTATTGGCCAAGCAGTTTGTCGGCCAAATAGATGGCAAAGAGATCGCTCTCGCGGATGTTCAGCGCCGGCAGTTGGTACTCTTCCTCGCTGTAATAAAAACCCCGCTGCTCTCGTGAATATTCGATAGGCGCATCCAATTGGTAGCGCATGTAATCAAGATCGCGACCAATGGTCTTGGCGCTGACCTCCCACTCCTCCGCCAGCCAGTGGCGGCTGGGATAGCGCTTGCTGCGAAGCTGCTGATCGATGAAGAGCAAACGTGAATGCTGCGGTTTGTATTTCGCCACCGGTTCCTCGAAAAACGCAACAAAAGGGAGCCCTAAATTCTACAGGGACACTATTTGTCCCTCCGGGCAGGGTACAGTATGGGCAAATGAACATCAACCCATTTCACTGGAGGTATGGATCATGAAACTCGTCATCGTTTACCTGTGTTGTGCCACCCTGGCCGAAACATTGATGAAGACCATGCGACGGGAAAATCGCGACAGTAATGGCTGGATTTATCGACGGTTATGGAACGATACCGTCTCTGACTGCTGGTCGTTGCGCTCCCCGGCCTGGAACGTGGCCGGCAGGAACAACGCGGGTGCGGTTGGCACGCAGCATCGGGATGGATTGGCGCAAATACGGAGATGGGTGCAGATTCTCAGGCAAAAATGTATTGACCGGGGATCGCGGCGTTCATCGCTGCTTTGCGCCAAACAACCGCAGGTGCAACGCCCCCGGTTAAAAGGACGGCGACGAATCGGCCCGTCCAGGACGGCGCTGGTGCAGCCACGCATTATTCACATCCGCGCGACCACTGGTTTACTGGGATGGCTATCGCCTTTGCTCGGCCAGGGGAAAGGGCTGAACGGTTAGATCAGGGGTGCGGGAATGGAAGAGCGGGGCGTTTTTTGAGGCACCGCTCTTTTAGACAGACCAAGTGATCAAAAGGATGCAGCCATGGGGCAATCCGAAGTGATGGTGGGCATGCTGGTGTGCCCACCATTAACCGAGAACACCCAATTTTCTCTCCACAAATCACGCTGGGCCAAGCACCACCGCCCTGAAGTACCGAGCTTCAACCCGCCCCTCACACCCCACCAACAACCTCCGGCGCAATCTGCTCCAAATAATAGTCGTAATTCCCCTCGAAGATGCGCATCTGGCCGTGGTCGATCTCAAAGACGCGGTTGACCAGGCAGCGGAGGAAATAGCGGTCGTGGCTGACCATGATCAGGGTGCCGGTGAACTGTTGCAGAGCCTCGAGCAGCACCTCGCGCGACTGGATGTCGAGGTGGTTGGTGGGCTCATCGAGAATGAGGAAGTTGAGCGGCCGCGCCAGGAGCATGGCCAGTACCACCCGGCTTTTCTCGCCGCCGGAGAGGATTTTGATTTTTTTGTCGACATCGTCTCCCTGGAAGAGGAAGGCGGCGCAGAGGTTGCGGACGACACCGATGTTGACCTGGGGCATGGTAGCCTGCACGGTTTCGGAGACCGTCATCTCACCGTCGAGCAAATCCATGGAATGCTGACTGAAATAGCCAATCTGCACGTTGGCGCCGATGGTCACCGTGCCGGTGGTGGGTTCGGTCTGGCCGGCCAGCACCTTGAGCAGGGTTGATTTACCGGCGCCGTTGCGGCCGGTGAGGGCAATTTTCTCTTGCCGCCGAATCATGCCGGCCAGACCGCTGAACACCTGGCGGGTGGTGTGGTCGGGTTGCAGCCAGATCTTGCCCAGTCCGTCAAGGCGGCACACGTCGTCGCCGCTGCGGGGCGGCTCGCTGAACTCGAACTTGATCACCCGCTGCTCCGGTGGCAGCTCGATGCGCTCGATCTTCTCCAACTTCTTGATGCGCGACTGCACCTGGGCGGCGTGGCTCACCCGCGCCCCGAAACGGGCAATGAAATCCTCCTCTTTGGCTAGCATCTCCTGCTGGCGCCGGTAGCTTGCCAGCAACTGTTCGCGGCGGATCTCCCGCTCGCGCAGGTAAAAATCATAGTTGCCGCTGTAGGTGGTGATGCTCTGGTTGGCCACCTCGACAATGCGACCGACCACGCGGTTCATGAACTCGCGGTCATGGCAGGTCATCAGCAGTGCGCCCTTGAAGTCGTTGATCAGCCAGGCTTCCAGCCAGACGATGGACTCGACGTCAAGGTGGTTGGTGGGTTCGTCGAGCAGCAACACGTCCGGGTTGATGGTGAGGATGCCGGCCAGGGCGATACGCATCTTCCAGCCGCCGCTGAAGGATTCCACCGGAAAATGCCAGCGGTCGCTGCCGATACCCAGGCCGGTGAGCACGGCCTGGGCGCGGTTTTCCAGATCATAGCCACCGCGATGCTCGAACTCTTCGGTGGCATTGCCGTAGCGCTCCAAGAGCGCCGCCAGTTCGTCGTCCTCCATGGGCGTGGCCATGGCCGCCTCCATCTCGCGAATCTGCTCGCCCAGGGCGGTGACATTGCCAGCGGCAGCCATGACCTCGGCCAGGGCCGACCGGCCGCTCATCTCGCCAACCTCCTGGGAAAAATAGCCGATTACCGTACGTTTGTTGCAGGAGATCTCTCCCTTGTCCGGCTCTTCCTGGCCGGTGATCAGACGAAAAATCGTCGTCTTGCCGGCGCCGTTGGGACCGACCAGACCGCTGCGGCTGGCAGGCAGAATCTGCATCGAGGCGCCACGGAAAAGCACCCGCGAGCCGTGCTGCTTGGTGATATTGGTGAGATGGATCATGATGGCCTTGTTGAAAATCTGTTGCAGAGAAGTGGCGCTCAAAAAAGCGCCCACAAAAAAGGGCGCAACATAGCCGGGAAAGGCGGGCGCTGCAAGAGGGAAGGCCCATTCTGGACAACAAGAAAACCAGGAAAATGGGGGCTAGGCCGTGATGATGATCGTTCGGAGACGGAACCAATGGCGATCGTGCTGTATGCACCCCGGCCACGCAAAGAAAGGATGCTTGACGACAGGGGAGGAAACGGGGTAACAATCAATCAGGAAGGGCCGAGAGCATCCTGCCACTTTGCTGAAATTACAAGAGATTACCAAGCCCGAGGCACTTAAACGGCAAACACACCATCCTTAGCGCTAAGCTCCATAATAATCCCCAGGAGAGCATCCATGCGATATACAGAGGCCCGGCCCGGCAGGGTCTTCATCCTACGACTGGAAGATGGCGACATCGTCCACGAGATCATCGAACGGTTCGCCGAGGAGCAGGGTATTGTCGCGGCTTCGCTGCTGGTGGTGGGCGGGGCTGATGACGGCAGCCGCCTGGTGGTGGGGCCACGGGAGGATCGCGCCCTACCGCTGGAGCCGATGCACTACGCCCTGGAACATGCCCACGAGGTGGCGGGCGTCGGCACGCTATTTCGCGATGAGACCGGCGTGCCGCTGGTGCATATGCACTTGGCCTGTGGCCGGGCCGGCGCCACGGTGACCGGCTGCATCCGCAGCGGCGTCAAGGTGTGGCGGGTGATGGAGATCATCCTTCAAGAATTCACCGACACCACCGCCCACCGCGCCCTGGAACAGCCCCTGGGCCTGAAGTTGTTGCAGCCCTGATCGCTGCGCATTGCTTGCACTCTTCCCCCGACAAAGCAGCGAGTTACCCTCATTATCCGCCACAACCATGCCCCGGAGATCTTCACAGCCCTCTGGATAAACAACCAAATGAATAGTTTTCCTATCCATTAACTATACGTTAATCCGCTCTTTCAAAAGGAACCAAAAACGATTATCCAAAAAATCAACCTTTTGAAGTAAGAGCGCTAAAAAGCCACTTTCTCCTGACCCTTTTGCAAAATGGGTGGCACCATGCGGCACCTCCAACGGGGCCGACTGCTTTGCGCTGGCCATCCTGTGGCGGCGTACAATGCCCACTATCAATTCCAGGCTGAATTCGCGATTCGATCCCGTCTCATCATTTTGATATCAAACGTTTTTTTATAAAAATCCCGCCCAACATAGCTGAAAAACAGCTTGTTCCTACACTCATGACAACGAATCACCGGCAGCATCCATAATGGGAGCAACAGTCAAAAATTAAGGAGAAGGCATTATGTCAAAAAACATTATTTTTTGCGCTGATGGGACATGGAATTCATCCGATCAAGATGAAAATCATGATGGAACTCCAGATCTGACGAATGTGTGTAAATTATTTTTGGCGTTATCAGGTCAACTCGATGCGACCACCCTCATGGATAAGGGCGAGCAAGAAAAGAGTTTAGTCAAAAACGGACAGATTACTCAAGTCGCTAAATATATCCATGGGGTTGGAGACTCAAACAATCCCATTGTCAAGGCAATTGGCGGCGCGACTGGCTCAGGAACGATAGCGCGGATTATTCGTGGCTACACCTACATTTCAAGAATGTACAAAAAAGGCGACAAAATATTCATTGTTGGCTTTAGCAGAGGTGCATATACCGCCCGAGCTTTGGCCGGAATGATTGCAAAACAAGGCCTCTTAAAAGATATCCACTACACGGATAAAGAATCTCGAGAAAAAACTTACATGAAGGCGGCAAAAGTCTGGTACCGCCACAACAATTCCCGCAAAGAAGTCGGTTTTTTAGAAAAATTTGTATCGGCGCTTGCCTATCTTCCAGCTTTTATTTCTCAAAGCAATATATCGGAAAACGATCTTCTCGCGATTGAGCAAATAGCAGCCGTGGGCGTATGGGATACCGTCGGCGCGATGGGTATTCCTGAGTTTATTGGTGATGGTCAAAAATACGATGCCTTTAGATTTGCGGACTCACGGTTATCTGAGAAAGTCGCCCGTGGATTTCACGCGGTCGCACTGGATGAGCGAAGAACACCCTTCATTCCTACGCTTTGGGATAAGGCCAACAATGTCGTTCAGGTTCTTTTTCCGGGCGCCCATTCCGACGTTGGCGGCGGGTATCCTGAACATCAGCTCTCAGACATCGCTTTATGTTGGATGATTGATCAATTAACGAAAGAAGGCGTCTTATTTGATCAATATGCAGCAGATCCCAATGCCGGCGGCATCGCCCACGAACCATGGGCCAGCAAGTTGTATGCTGGCAAACAAAAGGCTCGCGACTTCACCGGTTGCTTCATTGAAGAGCATCCCTCCATCCAGCAAAGATGCGATGCCTCACCCGTGAAACCATCGCCCGAAAAAAAAGCCGCCGTCTACAATCCATCAAATCGGATCTAGCCACCCATGGACAGCCCCCAAACTCCGCCCTCCGCGATGACCGTGCCGGAACTGCTCAAGCTGGCCGGTGGCTGTTGGCAGCCCTGCACCCTGCACGCCGGGGTGAAGTTGGACGTGTTTAGCCATTTGGCCAGCACACCGATGACTCCGGCGGAGTTGGCGGACACGCTTGGCGTTGCCAGCCGAGGCCTGGAGATGCTGCTCCACGCCCTGGTTGCCATGGACCTGCTGGGTAAGGAAGAGGAGCATTTTTTCGCCACCGATTTCAGTGCTGCACACCTCGCCAGGCAATCGCCGCAGTATCTCGGGCACATCATTATGCACCACCATTTCCTGGTGGATGGCTGGAGCCGGCTCGACGAGGCAATCCGTTGGGGCCATCCGGTACGCAAACGATCCTCCCATGACACCTGCGGCCTGGAGCGAGAGAGTTTCCTCATGGGCATGTTCAACCTGGCCTCCCTATTGGCCCCGCGTGTGGCCGCAGCCATCGACCTGGGGGGTCGACGCCGTCTGCTCGACCTGGCCGGCGGCCCCGGCACCTATGCCATCCACTTTTGCCGGTACAACCCGGAGCTGAGCGCGGTTATCTTTGATCTGCCCACCACCCGCCCCTTTGCCGAGCAGACGGTGGCGGGCCACGGGTTGAGTAATCGCATTGATTTTGTCGGCGGGGATCTGGTCGCCGATCCCATCGGCTCGGGCTTTGATGTGGTCTGGCTCTCGCATCTGCTGCATAGCGAGGGCCCGGCCACCTGTGCCGCCATCGTGGCCAAGGCCGCCGAGGCCTTGTGCAAAGGGGGCCTGCTGCTGGTACAGGAGTTCATCCTCGACGACAGCCGTACCGCACCGCTGCATCCGGCGCTCTTTTCGCTCAACATGTTGATCGGCACCCCACAGGGGCAGGCCTATAGCCAAGGAGAGTTGACGGCGATGTTGCATCAGGCCGGGCTTGATGCGGTGCGGCGACTGCCTATTGAGTTGCCCAACGGTGCTGGTATCCTGGCGGCGGTGCGGTCGGGGGAGCCGCAGGTAGGAAACGTGTGGAATGGCAAAATCTGGAGGTGAATTGACAAAATATGTCTGTCACCTTTTCCCGTCACCTTTTCCCTTGTCGCCTTTTTCATAGGAATAATCCGACATGAATGACATCTTGCACACCCAACATCCTGGCTTTATTGGTAATTGTGAAGATCTTGAGCAATTTACAGCTCTGGCAGAATCCTGTATCCGCAGTTCCAGGCGAGAATCTGCGCTGCTGGCTTGGTCCGAGTACAAACTCAGGAAGCAGGCTCTGTATGTTCGCGAAGAGACAAAAGGCCGGCCTGGTAAATGGGGGCGTAGTTGGGGCAAAGGTGACTACTTAAGATCACTCACTGCACCAGCGATTGACCTGCGGGGGGCTGTGCTCAAGGATGTATGTCTCGGCTATGCAGATCTCCGTGGAGTACGGTTCGACGGGGCCAAGTTCATCCTCAAGCACCTTTCCTGGTTCGCTATGAAGGGCGCGAATCTCCAACGCGCAAGCCTCAGGCATGCCCAACTGCGTGGGGCACGCCTGATGGAAGCTGACCTGCGTGGGGCAGACTTGAGCCAGGCTGACCTAACCGGAGCCGATCTCTGTCAAGCCAATCTCACCGGAGCCGATCTCAGTCAAGCACACCTGCGAGATGCAAATCTCGAACGTGCAAATCTTATTGGCGCGAAGCTGGTGGGAACGGATCTGTGTGGTAGCCGCGTGTATGGTGTATCAGCATGGGACGTAGAGATTGATGACAACGACGCTTTGCGCCGCGACCTGATCGTAACACCGGAAGGACAGCCCGAAGTCAAGGTGGACAACATCGAGGTCGCACAATTCGTCTATTTGCTGCTCACCAATCCGAAAATCCGTGGGGTAATCGATACAGTGTGTAAAAAAGGTGTATTGATCCTCGGTCGGTTCATTGGAGAGCGAAAAGAAGTGCTTGACGCCATTCGAATGGAGTTGCGTCGGCGAGGTTATGTGGCGATGATCTTTGACTTTGACAAGCCTACCGAGCGTGACTTCACCGAAACCATAACAACACTAGCCGGTCTGTGTCGGTTCATCATTGCTGACATCACAAATCCCAAATCGAGCCCTCTAGAACTCCAGGCTGCCGTGCCGAACTATATGGTCCCGTTCGTACCGATCATCGCAGAGGGGGAACCCCCTTTTGCCATGTTTGCCGATCTTCTAGGCAAGTACCACTGGGTTCTCGATCCGCTGGTGTACCCAAACATTGAGGCTCTTATTGGCGTGATCGAACCAGCGATTATACAGCCCGCACTAGTCAAACACGCAGAACTGTTAGCGGCGCGAGCCCAGACGATTCGTACACGACATGTGTTAGAATACAAGGGAGAGTAATTTCCCTTTGAAAGGGAGATGACAGATTTAAATTCTGAGCAAAATAAAAAAGAAAAATAGTTAGATTGGTATATCCAGAGGGGAATTTGATGCACATCGCATGGTCGCCCATATCCGTCCAATATTCTCCCCCCTTATGTAACTTTCTCCCACCGCACCGCTAAAAACGCTCCCGTTTCCAGCCCCTGGGCCATCCCCTGCTGCTCGATCTCCGGGATCTTGTCCACCAGGTCCTGCTTGAGGAAGTGAATGGCTGTTTGGCTCTGGCTGGGTGCAGGGATGAGGCTACGCATCTCGGCAGGCGAGCGGAAATGGGCCTGTTCAAAGAGGCTGTGCCCCTCGGTGGCGGCCTTGTGACGTCGTTGTTCGGCCCAGGGGCTGAGGCTGTTGAGCGAGGTGAGCACCACCCGACCGCCGGGTTTGACGACGCGGTTGAGTTCGGCAATGGCCAGGGCTGCATCGGCGACGAATTCGATGGCGGTCATGGAGAAGACGCGGTCAAAGCTATTGTCGCTCAAGGGCAGATGGCACATATCGGCGCAGAGGCCGGCGAACTGGTCGCCGCCACGGATCACGGCGCGGGCAAGCATCGCGGCGGAGAGATCGATGCCGGTCACCCAGGCCCCGGACTTGAGCACATCGATGGTAAAGATACCAGTGCCGCAGCCAACGTCGAGAATCCGCTCCCCCGGTTGCGGTTCCAGGAATTTGAGCAGCAGTTCAGCTTCATACCAGCGAACCAGTTGGCCGATGGGGGTGGCAAACCAGAGGTCGTAGCGGTCGGTCCAGGTGTCGAAAAGGGCAGTGGCCATGGCGGTGTTCCGGTTGGTTCTGGGTTGCTGCACAGACGGTGACGCCCAGGGCTGTGCAATCATGGGTTGTACAAAGGGCTCGTTTTCCGATGGCCGCCTGGGAAGAGCGTACGAGGAGATCTCTCCCTTTGGTCGAGATGACAGCCCTGCAACGAGTGCATGCTCATCCCTGGCCTGAGCATAGAAACAATCCTACCCCCGGGTGAACAACGAGGTGCCTCGGATGCATGGGCATGGGATCAGGCGTTGGTTCCGGGAAAGGGGCAACTCACCCCGTCATTTCGACCAACGGGAGAAATCTCCCCTGCCAAAACTCAAGGAGATCTCTCCCATGCGGTCGAGATGACAGCCTGGCAGCCTACAACCCGTTATTTACCCTGATAATTGGGTTTGCGTTTCTCGAACATGGCGTTGAGGGCCTCCATGTGATCGTCGGTGAAGTGGCAGAGCGCCTGGTAGGCGGCGGCCTGGGCCATGCTCTCGCCCAGGGTGGCATGAACGCCCTGGCGAAGCAGTTTCTTGGTGAGACGCACGGCCTGGGGCGGCCGGCCGGCGATCTTGCGGGCAATGGCGGTGGCCTTGGTGAGCAGTTCCTCATGCTCGACCACATGGTTGATCAGGCCCAACTCCAGCGCGGTGGCGGCGTCGATGGTCTCGGCGGTGAAGATCAGCTCGCTGGCCTTGGCCATGCCGATCACCCGCGGCAGGGTAAAGGCGCTGCCGTCACCGGGGATGAGGCCGACATTCAAAAAGGTTTCGCCAAAGGTGGCCTTGTTGGAGGCGACGCGGATATCGCACATCAGGGCCAGGCCGCAGCCGGCACCGACTGCCGAGCCATTGATGGCGGCAATGGTGGGGATTTCAACGTCATACATCGCCAGCAGCACTTCCTGGAGATTCTTGCGGTACTGCTCCACCAGTTGCGCCGGGGTACCGGCAAACATGCCCTTGCGCTCCTTCATGTCCTTGACGTTGCCACCGGAGGAGAAGGCCGGATCAACGGCGGTGACGATCAGGGCCCGCACATCCATGCGCGCGTTGACCTCGGCGCAGACCGCCATGATCTCGGCGATCATGTCGGGATGGGTGATGGCGTTGCGGATGTCGGCCCGGTTCAGGGTCAGTGTGGCGATTCCCTCAACAACTTGAAACACGATCTCTTTGTATTCCATACAGTTCTCCCAAGTGTTTGTTTAAACTTCCCGAAAAACACATACAGCCTTCGTCCAACCTCCTCACCTTTCCTTGTCTGCGTCGGAGATTTCTCCCGTTGGTCGAAATGACAGGGGTGGTTCACTACTTGGCCTATGAAAACCAAACCGCGATACCACCCCAACAGAGCGAAATAATAGAAGCCGTGCGCGAGCCCTTGCCTTACTCCTGCCCTTCAGCGGCCACCAACTCTTCCAGCAGGGCAACAATCTCCTCGACCTGTTCCGGCAGCACCGCTGAAAGCCAGATCTTCTGCGGATAGATCATGACGTTGGAGCCCTGGGCACAGAGGCCCATGCAGCCCGAGGTGGAAACTCGTACCCTGCCCTTCCAGCCACGGGCGTTGATGGCCTCCTTCAACAGGGCTTTGACGGTGGTGCTCTCGTTGTCGGCGCAGGACTTACGCAACCCGGCGCGATCATTGGTGCAAACGAAAACATGGGCGATATAGGGTGATTGTTGGGTATTTTCCATGATTGCCCCTCCGTGTAGGTTGCCGTCTACATGCCGGCCAGTGTCAGATACTTGATCTCCAGATACTCCTCCAACCCTTCCTTGGCCCCCTCCCGTCCCAGGCCGGACTGCTTGACGCCGCCAAAGGGGGCGACCTCGTTGGAGAGCAGGCCGCTGTTGACGCAGACCATGCCGGCCTCGATGGCCCCGGCCACCCGCAGCACCCTGCCGATATCGCGGGCATAGAAGTAGGCGGCCAGGCCAAATTCGCTGGCATTGGCCATGGCGATGGCCTCCTCATCGGTGCGGAAGCGAAAGAGTGGTGCCACCGGACCGAAGGTCTCCTCGCGGGCCACCAGCATCGTTTGCGTGACTCCAGTGAGGATGGTGGGCTCGAAAAAGAGGCCGCCGCGCGAGTGCGCCTTGCCGCCCAGGAGAATGCGGGCGCCACCGGCCAGGGCATCGGTGATATGGGCCTGCACCTTGTCGAGCGCCGCTGCATCGATCAAAGGGCCAATCACCACCCCCGGCTCGGTACCCACACCCACCTGCATCGCGCCCACCTTGGCGGCCAGCTTGCCGGCAAAGGCATCATACACGCCGTCCTGCACATAAATGCGGTTGGCACAGACACAGGTCTGCCCGGCATTGCGGTATTTGGAGGCCAGGGCGCCCTCCACCGCCGCATCGAGATCGGCATCGTCAAAAACAATGAAGGGGGCATTGCCGCCCAGTTCCAGGGAGAGTTTCTTGATGGTCGCCGCCGATTGACGCATCAACAGCCGCCCGACCTCGGTGGAGCCGGTGAAGGAGAGTTTGCGCACCACCGGACTGGCGCAGAGGGTTTGCCCGACCTCCGGCACGCTGGGTCCGTCGCAGGTGATAATGTTGAGCACCCCCGACGGCATGCCAGCCTGCTCGGCCAGGACCGCCAGGGCCAGGGCGGTGAGCGGCGTGGCCTCGGCCGGCTTGCACACCACGGTGCAACCGGCGGCCAGGGCCGGGGCCACCTTGCGGGTGATCATCGCCAGGGGAAAGTTCCAGGGGGTGATGGCGGCACAGACGCCGATGGGCTGTTTGAGGGTGAGCAGCATGCGGTCGCCCAGCGGGCTGGGGATGACACTGCCGTAGGCGCGTTTGCCCTCCTCGGCAAACCACTCGATGAAGGAGGCACCGTAGCCGACCTCGCCACGGGATTCGGCCAGCGGCTTGCCCTGCTCGGCGGTGATCAGTTGCGCCAAATCCTCCATATGGGCGTGAATGAGGCCAAACCAGCGTTTGAGGATTTCGCTGCGGGCCTTGGCACTCAGGCTCCGCCAGGCCGGCCAGGCTTGATGGGCAGCGGCGATGGCGGCCTCGGTTTCGCGCACACCCATGTCGGCCACCGTGGCCAGCGTCTCGCCGGTGGCCGGATTGATCACCGGATAGACCCGGTGGTTGTCGGCATCCTGCCACTGGCCGTTGATATAGCCTTGATGGCGAAGCAGGGTCTTCTCTTGAAGCGGCACGGACATGGATCTTCCTCCCTGGGAGCGGCACTCCCGTCATGGACTCATGGAGAATCACGTGTGGGCTGGGTACAGAAAAGAATGGGGACTGCTTGCCGGGAGGCGTTTCCCGGCGATGGGACGCGAAAAACACCTCCCATCCTTGCCCCAGTTATGCACGAAAATCAAGCGGTTCTTGCAAAAGAATTGTCGAGATCGTTGTGACCGGGCTAGACTGGTTGCATCTGTTTTAGAACCAGCCACAGGAGGCGCGTATGAAGAGATTTGGGCAAAGATCGAAAAGAGATGGACGATGGCTGCTCTGCTGCGGCATCCTCGCCCTTGCCGGCTGTTCGGCCACTGCCGGGACCGCGACGAACACGGGCAATCCCGGCCTCAATGGCACGGCCTGGCAACTGCTGCGCATTGGCGCCATGGATAGTGGGCAAGCGGGTATCACCGTGGAACAACCCGAGCGCTACACCCTGCATTTCCTCGCCGAGGGTCGTCTGGCCCTGCGGCTGGACTGCAATCGCGGCAGCGGTTCCTGGCAGGCAACACCCGCATCCGGCGACTCTGGTCAACTCAGCTTTGGCCCCATTGCCAGCACCCGCATGTTCTGCCCGCCACCGTCGCTGGACAGCAAAATCGCCCGCGATTTGGGCCTGGTTCGCTCCTACCGGCTGCGCGACGGCCACCTTTTGCTCAGCTTGCAAACCGATAGTGGCATCTACGAATGGGCACCGGCGCCCACCGACACGCCCCGAGAAACACAATCCTCACCGCAACCCTGAACGTAACAAGGCGACCCAACCGCTCGGATTGCGTCGCCTTGTCCTTTGGTATCGATCACTGCTTGCTATCGGATGCGCATCGGTTTGCACAAATGCTCGGCATCCGGCGACATGCCGCCGCAGGAGGAGCAGCTGTAGTGCATCTCCTCGCGCCGTTCATCGCAAACCGTATCAACGGCTGTGCCGCAGAAGTTGGCATCAAGGATGTCACTGGTGGGGTTACAGAGCTCGCTGGCCCGGTGGGAGCTGGAGCCGCAGTTTAAACAGGTATAACGCATGGCGATTCTCCTTGTAGGTGCAGTGGGGACAGCTGAAGGGAGCGTGCGAAAACAAGGCGTTCCGCCACCCTTGTCCTCTCCTCAGCCTCTTGGGGATGACGACCGTTGGCCGATTGTTCCCGCCTGCACTTATAAGGATTCCTGATTCAATTTGCCAGCCCTAAAAAACGTCTCCTTTGCACCAGAACCGGCATCCTGGGCAACCCTGGCCAAGCGCCTTATTCATCGGCAATGATCGCACTGCCCGGGTTATCGACCACCACCGGCGTTTCCAGAAAATTGAGCACCGGATCGGTGCCATATTTGCTTCGGACAAAGGCCCTCCACTCCTCGGTGTATACTGCCTCGGCTGCGGCGCGGTTCTGCCACAGGTAGATGCCACCGGCCTTGCTGCCATCGGGTGAGAGGAAATAGTATTTGCGGATCAGACCGGGCATGCCCAGGTACTTGGGTGCGGTGCCGAGAAAGATGGCCTTGGCTTCGGCAACGGTGATCGGTTGTGGCAGCTGAAATTCAACAATGGCAGTGATCATAACCCCTCCACAGGGATACAGGTGTACGGATGATTTTTTAGCATCGGTATCGGTTCTCTCTGCCTCCGGCCAGCAGGGCCTCGGCAATGGGAATATCCGCCGGAGCCAGGCGATAGTGCAGCAACTGGCCCACCGGCACCCAGGCCAGCTGGTCATGCACGGTGGGATGCGGTTCCCCGCCGAGGATGGTGGTTTCCATGGCCACCAGGCGAATGGCCCCATGCGCATAGACGTAATCGCTGGTGGCCACCACCGCCCCAATTTCCACCTGCACGCCCAACTCCTCGACAATTTCCCGCTGCAGGCAGGCAACCAAACTCTCCCCCTCCTCGACCTTGCCACCGGGAAACTCCCAATAGCCGGCCAGCTTCTGCCCCGGTTGCCGGCGCGCCAGCAAGACGGTAGCGCCACGACGGATAATGGCGGCGGTCACCATCTTCATCGATGCCTCGGCAACGCCTGCCACGGATTTGGCCAAAACGGCAATCATTCCGTGAACCCTTTCTGCGCCATGGCCTCGACATTGGCAAAGAGGGCCATGCCGGTTCGCATGCGGCGGAAACCCAGGGTGGCATAGAAAGCCTCCTTACCCGGTGAGGCATAGAGGATGACATTGCCTTTGGGCAGCAGCGCCAGAATGTGGGAGAGGATGCGTTTGCCAATCCCCTGCCCCTGGTACTCTGGTCGGACCGCCACATCGTAGATGGCCGACTGGTAGGCGCCGTCGGAAATGGCGCGACCAAACCCGATCAGTTGGCCATCGCTCCAGGCAAAGACCGTGGCCTGGCTGGCGGCAAAGGCACGGCGATGCACCTCCGGGGCATAGTGGGCCATGCCGACCTGTTGCAGGGTGTCGGCGACAATGGGCCAGTCGATGGCAGAACTGTCAAAACTGATGTCGATATCCATTAAACCCTCTGAAAAACCCGCACATAATCAACAATCAATCGCTGCGGAAACACCGTGGTCTCGTCGGGATCGCCGGGCCAGAACCCGCCCACCGCCAGGTTGAGCAGCAGAAAAAAGGGATGCTCATACACCCAGGTCGTACCCTCGGGGATCTGTTGGCGCAACACCGTAAAATAGCGCTGCCCGTCCAGATACCAATGAATCTCTCCCGGCAGCCACTCGACGGCAAAATGGTGAAAATCATCGGCCAACACCTGGCCATCGGGCAGATCATGCGGGCCGCCGATGCCATCGCCGCCGCAGTAGCCGGGGCCGTGGATGGTGCCATGCACCGTGCTCGGCTCGCGGCCGATATTTTCCATGATGTCGATCTCGCCGCAGTCCGGCCAGGGCGTGGGGCCAAAATCCTCACCGAGCATCCACAAGGCCGGCCAGATGCCCTGACCATAGGGCACACGCACCCGCGCCTCCACCACCCCGTGGGTAAAACTGAATTTGCCTTTGGTCAAGAGCCGCGCCGAGGTGTAGCGAGCGGCACCATACCAACACTCCAGTTCGCTGGCCTCGGCTTCGCTGGTCGCACGGGCGGTGATCACCAAATTGCTCGCCCCATCCTGGGCGGCGTTGTGCGGCTGATCGGTGTAGTATTGGTACTCCCGGTTGCCCCAGCCCTGACCGCCGAGATCATAGCCCCATTTGGCGGCATCGGGCGGGGTACCGGCCGGGGCATCGAATTCATCGTGCCAGTGCAGGTGCAGCTGATCGGCACCAAGCCGCGTATAGCTGGGGGGGAAAATCGAAGCGGAGGTCTGGGTCATGGCAGCGTCCTTTCAAGGTACAAGAAGTGAGGCCGGCTTGGAGAACAAGTCCGGCAACGGTGTTTCCCGACGAGATCAATCGGCTGGTGGCGGTGCGGTGGGCAGCAGGTGGCACAACTGGTGGGCAAGATGCTCCTGTTTGAAGGGCTTCATCAGAAAGGCCCGCACCCCGCACTGCTTGGCCTGCTGCTCATCGACCAGGCTGCTGAAACCGGTGCAGAGGATGATCGGTAGCTGCGGTCGCAGCGCCAATGCCTGAGTGGCCAGTTCCATACCGGTCATGCCCGGCATGGTCTGATCGGTGATCAGAGCGTCGAAGTGGTTATCCTGCTGTTGCAGCAAAGCCAAGGCCGCAAAGCTATTGCTGCTGGTGGTGACGGTATAGCCCAATTGCTCCAGCATGTCCTGCCCCAGTTCCACCAGCAGGGGTTCGTCGTCCACCAACAGGATATGGCCTTGGCCACGGAAATTGGTCGCCACGGCTGGCACGGCTTGGCTGGTCATGGCCGCAACTGCTGGAAAGAAGATGGTGAAGGTGGTGCCCTTGCCCAGCTCACTGGCGCAGGTGATGAAGCCGCCGGCAGCGGTGATAATGCCGTGGGTGATCGCCAGCCCCATGCCGGTGCCCTTGCCCACGCCTTTGGTGGTGAAATAGGGATCAAAGATTTTACTGCGAATCTCCGGGCTAATGCCGGTGCCGGTATCGCTGATGATCAACTCTACAAACCGGCCCGGTTGCACCTGCGGATGTTCGAGCAGATCCATGGCCTGCAACCGGCGGCTGCGCACCTCGATGGTCAACGTGCCGCCGCTTTGCTCCATGGCATGGAAGGCATTGGTACACAGGTTCATGAGCACCTGGTGCATCTGGGTGGGGTCGGCGAGGATGGCTTCGCAGGCATCGGGCAGGTGTTGGTGAATGGCGATGGTTGCTGGCAGGGCCGGCCGCAACAGTTTGATGGCCTGTTTGATCAACGGTACCAGTTCCAGGGGCACGCGCTCGATGGAGTCCTGACGGCTGAAGGCCAGGATCTGCTTGACCAGCGAGGCGGCCCGTTCTCCGGCCTCCAGCACCCGGTCGATATCTTTCATCAGCGGCGAGCCGGCCGGGGCATGGGAGCGGGCCAACCCGACATAGCCAAAGATGGCGGCGAGCAGATTATTGAAATCATGGGCAATACCGCCGGCAAGCGTACCGATGGCCTCCATCTTCTGCGCCTGGATCAGTTGCGATTGCAGGGCCTTGCGCTCCAATTCCGCCTGCTTGCGCTCGGTGATGTCGATATTGATCCCTAGAATGCCGAGGATGGCGTTGCCCTCGCGGATGGGGGCAACGATGCTGTGGTAGTCGCGCCGCACCCCATCCTTGGGCGTGAGCGAGCAGTCCTCGACCAACATCTTGCCGGCCAGAACCTGCTGGTTGTTGTCGCGCCACTTCCCAACGGTCTGGGCATCGAATTGCCAATCCTCCGCCTCATCGGTGGCCAAATCGCCCCACAACCGAATCGACTCGTCACTTTGCATGATGATGCGCTGGTTGATATCGCGAGCCCAGAAATCAAAGGGCAGGTTGCGCAGCATGGCCTTAAGGAGTGCGTCCTTGCGAAACAGCGCCTCTTCGGCGGCCTTGCGCTCGGTGATATCGCGCACCGTAGCCACCACGCCATCCACCGGCAGTTGACCGAGAAAGCTCTGCGCCACCGCCTCGGAGTAAACCCAGCCCCGGGTTTTATGAATATGGCGATACTGCACGGTGACGATCTGATCGGGATGGGCCACCGCCTCATCCCAGGCCGCCATCACCTGGCCGAGGTCTTCGGGATGGATGAGCAGGTCAATGGTTTTACCTTGCAGGGCCGAGATGGGAAAGCCGGTGATCTTCTCCGCCGCCGGGCTGACATAGCGCTGGCTGCCGTCACTGTTGAGGATAACTAAACTGTCTGAGGTGTTCTTGACCAGAAAATCAAGACGTTGCTGGCTCTCGCGCAGGGCATCGGAGGACTGTTTGAGGCGGGCGACGAAACGGGCGAGGAGCACAGCAAGCAGCAGCGAGGTGAAGGCGATGAAAAAGATGCCTTTGAAGATGGCAAAACGGGTGAAGGTCTGGGGATCGGGAAACAGCAACCCCAGAGCGCTATCGGAAAACAGGATCCATAAACAACCAAACAGTGCATAGATCCCGACAATCTTGCCCACTTCAACGTGTTTGTTCATGGCACCCTGGCATTGCCCGAGGTTGATCTCATGTCCAGCGCAAGCAGAAGCCCATCCTACCCTGATCCGAGGCCTGCTTCAACCGCAAGATAGCGATTCTTCCTCCAACGCATACCAATCTCCCCATCAACGCGCAATCCGGCGGCAGTGGCGCGATGCCAAGGTTTATGCTACCTTGCGCCGACCATTCTCCTTTTTATTCATCCCCTCCACCGGCATGCCTGGCCATGGCTGACAGCAACTATGGATCAAACAATCAAAAAACGGGTTTCTTCCGGCATCCAGCAGCTCGACACCCTGCTGGGCGATCTCTACATCGGCGACAACGTGCTGTGGTACGAGGATGCGGGCAGCTTCTCCTCGGCCTTCTGCGTCCAGTTCATCCGCCAGTCACTGGAGGCCCGCAAACCGGTCATCTATGTCAGCTTCGACCGCTCGCCCAAAAACGTGGTCACCTTCCTCGGCGCACTCGCGGAAAACCAGCTCTTCACCATCCTCGACTGTTTCACCAACGGCAAGGGTGACCGCTCCGAGGTGTTCAACAAATTCTACGAAAAAGACGGTGCCCAGTGGCCCTACCAGGTGATCAAGGTCAATGATCCCACCAATCCCAGCCTGGTGGGCGAGGCCATCTACGGCTTGCATGGAACGCTGAGCGGCGACATCCGTTTCATCATCGATAGCCTCACCGGCATGCAGGATCTGTGGGGCGGTGAGGAGCAGGTGACCAAGTTCTACGCCCGCACCTGTCCAAGGTTGTATGAACTGGATACCATCGCCTATTGGATCGTGGAAAAGAGCGCCCACTCCAACCGCCTCAAGGCCAACATCAACAAGATTGCCCAGGTGGTGATCGATCTGTCGGTGAAAAACGGCAAGGCGCAACTCAAGATCCTCAAAGCGGAAAAACGGACCTCGCCGTTCATCAACGAGGCCCAGTCCTTCACCTGCGAGCAGGGCGAGATTGCCTTTGATTTGCCGCGCAGCCTGCCCGGTCGCTTTGATCTCGGTGGTCGCATCAAAACGGTGCGCCAGCAGCAGGGGTTGTCGCAAAAGGAGCTGGCCGAGCGCACCGGAGTGACGCCGAGCAGCATATCGCAGATCGAAAAGAACCTGATCTATCCCTCCATCCCCGCCCTCTTCCGCCTGGCTGAGAGTTTGGCCGTGGGCGTGACCACCTTTTTTGAGGGCATGTCGCCGGCGCAGAGTGGCTGCGTGTTTCCTGGCAGTACAGGTGCTGGCGTGGTGCTGGAGAAGTCGTGCAAGGGCATGGTGGAGGGGCAGCGGTTGTTGCCGCCGGCAATAAGCGATGCGGCCGCCGAGCCCTACCTGCTGCGCATCGAGCCCGGGAAAAAAGTGGTTGGCCACTTCTTCAACCACAAGGGCGAGGAGGTGGGCTATCTGTTGCAAGGACAGCTCTCGCTGTGGATCAACGGCCAGCGCCAGGAAGCCGGGCCGGGCGATTTGATCTATTTACGAAGAGAGGTGCCGGAGCAATGGGAAAATAGCGGCGAGGAGACCGCCGAACTGCTGTGGTTGAAACTGCGGTAGGGCGGCGAGAACGCCCCTCGAAGGGTCCATCTCAGGGTTGGTAGCCACCTTGATGTCATCTCGACCAGGGGGAGAGATCTCCGTTATGCAAGACCATTGGAGATTTCTCCCTTCGGTCGAAATGACAGTGGTGGGGCGACCCTTAGCCGGAGGAGGCCGTGCTGGCGTGTCGTCACCAAAAAAAAAAATCACGGGCATGGCCTACCCCGACGCCTCGGCGTGCAAACGAGGGGGGAGACAGACCATGCCCGCAAAATCAGGGCTCATCCGGGCAAGAGCGTTCCCTGCCTGCATGAGCCCGTGGTGATGCTTACAACTCAGCCTGCCAAAATCTTCTTGGCGCTTTCGTCGCGGGAATCGGTGATGTAGGTGATGCCGGTTTCTTGAGCGGTCTCGCGGTTGCCGGCGAAGATATCATTTCGGGTTATCTTGTTCAGCTGGAACTTACGCGCCCCGGCCATCAACTGTTGCAGGCCACAGGCCAGCTTGTCGGCCATGGTCCACATGGCGATGGCGCCGTAGGGGATGTTCTTCATCTCATCTTTGCCCACCTTTTTCTCCACATCATAATAGGAGGCAAAGATTTCCTCCGGGGTGGTGCCCATGGCGCTGATGCTCGCCGGCAGCTTATCCCAGTTGCCATTGAGTTTTTCGCGGCGGTCGGGATGGATGGCCCCCTCGATGTTGGCACCAAGGAAGCCGGGGATCATGATACCGCGGCCCATGCAGATCAGTTTGGTGAAGGGTGCGCCAAGCGCCAGGCCCTTGAAGATGGAGTCTTCCAGGGCAAAGCCGCCGGCGAAGGAGAGATCCACCACCCGTTTGCCCTGGGCCGCCAAGATAGCTGCATACTCGTAGGCCTTGGCATGGAGGTTGATTGAGGGCACGCCCCAGCTCTGCATCATGTTCCAGGGGCTCATGCCGGTGCCCCCGCCGGAACCGTCGATGGTGAGCAGATCGAGCCCGGCCTCGGAGGCGAACTTGATGGCCATGGCCAGTTCTTCCATACCGTAGGAACCGGTCTTCAGCGAGATGCGTTTGAAGCCGATCTTGCGCAGGTAATCCACCGATTTCATGAAGTCCTCGCGCACGAGATCGACGTTGGAGAGATCAGTACCACCGAGGCGGCTGTGGCGGGCAAAGGTCTTGATCGCTCCCTTCTCAAAGGCCTTCTGCACCTCCGGTGAAGTGGGATCGGGATCGACGATATAGCCACGATTCTTCAAGAATTGCGCATACTCCAGGCTGGCCACCTGGATCTCGCCGCCGATATCCTTGGCACCCTGCCCCCACTTCAGCTCAACAATACAGCGCTCGCCGTATTTTTCCACCACATACTCGGCCACACCGTTACGGGTATCTTCCACGTTCAACTGCACGATGATGGCACCAAAACCATCAAAATAGCGCAGATAGGTGTCGATGCGGCGATCCAGTTCCGGTGCCTTGGATATGCGGCCGTTCTTGATCTCCGAGGCTTTGTCGACACCAACCACGTTCTCGCCAACGACAATGGGAATACCGCAGAGTGCGCCACCAACGGCAAAGGAATCCCAGTACTTGGCGGCAATGAAGGTCGAGCCCAGGGCGCCGGTCATCAGCGGCAGGCGGCTCTTGGTTTTGACCGCGTTGCCGAACTCGGTGGTCAGATCGACGTTGGGAAAGATACAGTTGTCCGGGTTGGTGGACAAACCTTGGGCCATGCCGTGGGCACCGTAGGCGTAGCCCTGGATGCGCAGCGAGTTATAGGACACGCCGACATGGGTGGTGTTGTTGGCACCGGCGGTGACCACGCCGAAGTCACGCGGGTAAAGCAGCTTACGGCCAACCAGGCTCGATTTCCAGGTCTCGCACTGGCCCATGCAATCGGCGCGGCACAGGGTGCATAGACCGGATTCTGCGGGGTTGCCTCTGTTGGTGGTACCGAGCACGTCGTTGTTTTTTGCAAAGCGCATGGTGTTCCTCTTGAGATAAAGTTGAATGATACCGGACTATTTCCGGGTTGATCAGGGCATAAAAAAAGGCGCCTGTCCCAGGAGAGAGGGAGACAGACGCCGTTGTCGTGCCATACATATGCAGTACTGTTTCAGAAAGCGCACGCCATTGTGCCTTTCCGTTGACAGTAATATTTATTTTAAATTAACTCACAAGTCAACAAATAAGTTAAAATAACTGACGCACCCTACCCCGCCAGTTCCATGGAAAGCAGAATAGCCTCGGAGAGCTCCAGCAGCGATTTGCGGGCATCCATGCTGCGCTTGCGCATCCAGCGATAGGCCTCGTCGCCACTGAGTTTTTGGCGATCCATGATCACTTCCTTGGCCCGCTCGATCACTTTGCGCGACTTGAGCTCCTCCTCGATCAACCGGGTGCGTACAATCAACTCGCTGGTGTGAATGGCCACCGCCGCCTGGTTGGCCACGGCTGCCAGCAGATTGAGATCGGTCTTGGAAAACTCGTGGGGAGCTGAAGTGAAGCAGTTCAACACACCGACAATTTTGCCCTTTTTCCCCAAGAGCGGCACCCCGGCCATGGAAACCAGGCCCATCTTGCGCGCCATCTCCTTTTCCTTGAAGATGTCACACTTGAGCACATCGGCAATCACCAACGGCTGGCAACTGGTGGCTACATGACCAACCACCCCCTCGTTCATGGCCAGGGATCGATCGATCATGTACTCCGGCTCAATGGCCTGGGTGGCCTTGAGGCGGATCATCGGCGGCGAGGCATCCTCATCAATCAGCCACAGGGAACAGATATCCACCCCGGTCACCCGGGCCACCACCATCACCATCAGCTTGAACAGGTCCTCCAAAAAGAGATCGGAGGTAACCGCCCGGCTGATCTCCATCAGCGCCTTGATGTAATGATCGTAACTCTGCGGGGATTGCTCGCCGGTCATCGGCGCATCAGTTGACACATTCCTGCCGCAGACACTCCACGCCCTTACGGGTGATCAGGGAAAGGCGTTGATCAACATTGCTCTCAATCACCCCCTGATCGTTCATTACCTTGAGCAGCAGTTCGGTTTCCCGCAGGCTGATGCGCAAATGGCGGGCAATCTCATCGGAGCTGACCAACTGTGGCTCCGGATTGGCGAGGTTCTGCGAAAGGATATGCAAGACCTGAATTTTCTGTCGACCCATGGACATAGGACACCTCGATATTGAGCACTTGTGGTGTTGGCAGAGGTGGCCATTACATCGTGGAGCGAACAGCCGACTCGGCCCTGCGCGTGTACGGTCAAACGGTGGCGTCGCTGTCTACCCTATGCCTGCATCGCCCCGTTCACTGCTCTTTCATACCGATTTGGCCACGGAGTCGCAATATAAAATTATTTAAAATTAATTTTTATACAGATAAATTATTTTTAATAAATATAGCGATTGCAAATGGATTACCCAGCCCAAAGAGGGAGAAGCGCCCCGCCGCAAAAAAAGGGGTGAACAGCAACCGCTGTCCACCCCTGGAAAGGTGACCTATACCGAATGCGTGAAAGCGGCAATCAATCACTGCTCGTTTGCAGCCGGCGCTGTTGTTGGGGCGTGCAGCGCCAACACTTCGCTGGAATGTCCCCTGGCCTCCTCGACAACGGTATCGACCCGCTGTTGCACAGAGGCGAAGTGAAAGCCCTGGTTCCCCGGCGGTTGCACAACCCCGGCAGGAAGGCCTCCACTGCGGTTGGCCACGGTGGCGAGCGGCTCATCATAACCATTACCAGGCTGGTGGGCGCCCGTCGATGGCCGCTGTGCGGTAAAAAACGTTCCACCCAACAGGAGCAGACAAAAACCGATCAGCAGCAGGACAAATCCTGCCACCCCCCGACCGGCTGACCTGGGGCGGGAACGATGCAGGTGCTCGGGGAACCTGCCTGATCGCCAGGAAAGATCAATCTGCTGTCCGGTGGGCACAAATCCAGTGATAGAGCACATCATTTCCTCCTGCATTGTAGTCGTTTAGCGATGTTGTTCATTGCTACGTCGTTGCGGCTCGGTAGTGAAGCCCGGCACAACGGCTGAATCTTGCAACGCATCTTCCGTGGCCTGGTCGATCCCCAGGGCCAGGACCAGCAGGCCAATAATCAGTGTTGCCATGAGCAGTCCTGTGGGTTCCATACCTTCTCTCCTTGGCTTAGGTTGCGGTGATCCGTTGAATGGATCAAGCGATGATCGTAACCTAGCCGTGGATCGTGCAAGCAATGTGGAGGAAATAAGGAAAACGGGCGGGGTGGAAAAAGAGCGGAGCGGATATGGTGGAAAATAAACAGCTTGACCGGGCAACGCGACCAATGGTCCGTTGCCCGGCCGACGGCTGGGCGAGCCTATTGACCGCTCAATGTATACCCCTTGCCCTCCATGCAGCGCCTCACCAATGTATCCTGACGATCGGAGCGCTCCAGCCCGTTATTCTCGCTTTGTTGTATCGATTGCGTCGCTCCCGCAGCCTGGCGCCGGCACTGGGCCAGATCGCCATCAAAGTGCACCTCGTTCATCCCTGGTTTGGACCAGGAATTGGGCTGGGAACAGGCAGCCAACGTGCAGGCCATGGCCAGACTGAGGCCGAGGCGCAGAGTGATTTTACCGCAATTTTTCGTTATCTTATTTGATTGCATCGTTTTTCCTCTCTTTAAAAGCCATTTGACCGGGTCAATGATGTTCATCCATCACCCCGACGATTGTCTGCTTAATCTTCTGTGCTCACCTTCTTGGTCGGCAACACCATACCTCGCAACGGTGCGCCCATGATTGCGGCAGGCCGCAGGGCATGGCGGGTGACTCTCCACAACTTACAACAACCCAACAACCGCGCCGGTCATCAACGAGGCCAGCAAGCCCGCCAGCAGGGCCCTGGGGCCGAGGGCGGTAATTTCGCTGCGGCGCTGCGGACAAAGCGCCCCAATACCGCCAATGAGAATGCCCAGGCTGCCGAAGTTGGCAAAACTGCACATGGCATAGGCCAAAATGAGGCGGCTTGTGGTGCCCAAGGCCTCTGGCGGCAGTTTGGCCAACTCGATGAAGGCCAGCAACTCATTGAGCACCACCTTGGTGCCCAGCAGCGATCCGGCCACCCGCGCCTCCTGCCAGGGCACTCCGATCAGCCAGGCCACCGGCGCCATAATCCAACCGAGTACACGCTCCAGCGTCAAGGCTGCGCCCCACATATCCGGCAGCGTCCCGAGCCCGATATTCACCAGTTTGACCAGGGCGACAAAGACGATCAACAAAGCGATAATATTGAACAGTAACTGCAAACCATCCCAGGTTCCCTTGGCCAGGGCATCCATGGCGGAGGTCGCCTCGGAGGGTGCAATCTCTTGACCCAGGGTCTGCGGCTCAGTTTCCGGCACGATGATCGCCGCCAGCACCAGAGCCGCCGGAGCATGAATGATACTGGCAGTGAGGATGTGGCCAAAGGCATCGGGAATCACCTCCTTGAGCAGCGAGGCGTAGAGCATGAGCATGGTGCCGGCGATGCAGGAGAGACCAACCGTCATCATGGCAAAGAGTTCGCTGCGGGTGAGCCGTTGCAGGTAGGGCCGAATCAGCAGGGGCGCCTCGATCATACCCAGAAAAATGGTCCCCGAGGCCACCACGCCCAGTGCGCCGCCCACGCCCATGGTCTTTTGCAGCGCCCAGGAAAAACATCGCACCACCTTCGGCAGGATGCGCCAGTAATAGAGCAAGGCGGTGAGGGCTGCGATCAACAGCACCAGCGGCAGCGCCTGAAAGGCCAGGGAAAAGGAGCCGCCGGGCACTGTCTCGACAAAGGGCAAGGGCGCACCGCCTACATGGCCAAAGACAAAGGCAGTACCGGCGATGGTCGCCTCCTGGAGAGCCAGCACCACCTCGTTAAGCTGCACAAAAAAATGACGAAACAGCGGCGACTTGAGCATCAAGACGGCAATCGCCACCTGCAACAGCAGGCCGGCAATAATCAGGCGCCAGGGCACCAGCCGGCGCTTTTCGCTCATCAACCAGGCCACCAACAGCAGCACCGCTATACCGATCAGGCCACGTCCCATGGTGCCTCCGCCAGCGCGTTCTCTACACCTGCGCGCCTCTTCAATGCTTCTTCACAACCATCAGGCCATCGAATGCGAACATCTCGCCAGGGGAGATAACGGTTTCCTCCAGGGGCACCGCCGCGCCGTACCGCTCCTGCATCTTGGCTTTGACGACCGGATCCGAGAGATCGAACTCGCGCAGTTGCTGGAGCTTTCCGATACGCAGGCCCAATCCACGTTCATAAATCTTCCAGACCAGCTCGGAACAATAGATCCGCGCATCGGACCATTCAAAGGTGAGGTCGTACGGCTTCCCTTCAAGGGTGCTCGCCACCTGAAGCAACTTGGCAACGGCCTTCGGCGTCAGCAGGGTATCAGCGTTGCGCAGACGCTTGACGACGTAGCGGCCACCGTCTCCGCGCGCGATCCATGTTTGCAAGGGCGTGTACTGCACCGTTGAGATCGCCTCATAGACATACGGCGCTCCGTGCCGAAAAAAGATCATCCCCACATGACTGTATTGGGAGTGGGTTGCCTTTTGAATGGCAACGCTCTGGCTGGAGCGGGAGGTATGAAAGATGAGATCCCCGTCCCGAAGTTGTCTCGCCGAGGCATGGGCACCAATGAGGAGGAGCGGCAGCGCCAGGACAAGCAAGAGGCAGCGCCACTTTATCGGGTTGGTATTTTGCACGAACTGTTCTCCAAAGCTCACTTGCTGTTGATCGCAGGGCCGGCGGCATTGTGCTGTTGCCAGCGGTTCATCCACTGCGATGTAGGGGAAATGTTGCATTGACGCAATACATTTTCCACGCCGACGGCTACTGCGCGGCCAACGGCAGAATTCGTCGATTCAAGGGTGGGTAGGTGCTGTTCCTGCCCACCGCATCTCGGAAGGACAATCAAAGCGTTTCGTCAATGGCCAGGCGCCAAGCGCAGCCAGACTTGGGCGTCAAAGGGCACCAGGGTGTCATCTCTGCGGTCGCTGGCATGATCGCTGGCCTTGCCGTACAACACCTTCTCGTAACTTAGCCCGATCACCGTGTAGCCGCTGCCGGCAAAGGGTTCGGCCAGACGCGCGCGCAACTCCGCATTCTCAAAAACACGGGCTGCCAGGGCATCGAGACGGCCGCGTGGCGTGGCGATGATCAACGATTGCCAGGCCGGCACCCTCAGGGCGGTGTCGGCGATGAGCCGGGAGAGCCAGGGAAAATCAACCGCCCGGCCCAGAGATACCCCTGTCAGTGGCGGCAGATTGGTGGCGCGTGCTTGCAGCCACTGCCGCAGGATCTGCTGATAGCTGGCCTCAGTCACCGGGCACTCGGTAAAGGCATCGGTGTGCTTACGAAAAACAGCCGTGGCCTGCTGCGGATGCTCCTCGATGAAAGGGGCGCAGGGTTGTGCCGGCAACGACGTTGCCGCAAACACCCCGAGGAAAAACAGGAAGGAGAACGCAAGTTTCAGGTGGGACAATCTAATTCTACGCTGCATATCCAGCCCCATTGCTGTCATTGCAACCAGCGGGATTAATCTCCTCAAAATCTGCAACATCGCCTTTCACACCAAGGAGATCCCTCACATACGTTCGGGGTGACACCGATGTGGTGGCCACGCTCACCAACTTACTCCCCCTTCTTTCCCGCACCCAGATCCTGCAACAGGCGCTGCACGGCGGCCTCCAACTGCGGATCACGGCCGGCGGCGATATCGTCAGGCGCATTGTACACCAAAATATCCGGCACGGTTTTGCTATTCTCAAACCATCCGGTTTGGCGATCCTTGGCCCCAATCTGCGGAATACCGTACTTGATGTTGCCGTTGAGCAGCTCCTTCCACCACACGGCGGTGCCGGTGCCGGGCACGCGGGCGCCGACCACGGGGCCAATCTTGAGCCGCTGGTAGAGATGGGGGAAGATACTGCCGTCGGAGTAGCTGGAAGCATTGGCCATGAGGATGCTCGGCTTACCCCAGCGGTCTGCCGGGATGCGGCTGGCGTGATACCCGTCCCGCGAATAGAAATCGGCGGTGACGTCGCCGGTGAACAGAGTGGCCAGCTGGTCATGGAGATTGCCGCCGCGGTTGAAGCGGATATCAATCACCAGGGCCTGCTTATCGCGACCCTCGCCGAAGATATAATCCACGGCGCGCTGGTAGTTGTCGGTGTCCATCTCGGAAATATAGAGATAGCCCAGCCGTCCCCCTGAAAGTTTCGTGGTCATTGTGCGGCGCTGCGCCACCCAATAATCATCCGCCAGGGCCTTGACCGTCTCGATATCAACCGGGCTGACAATAACCCGGGCCACCGCGCCGGTATCGGCGGTCAGGCTCAGCTCGATGGGCGTGCCGCTCTTACGGTTGAGCAGGGCATGGAGGTGTTCGATGTGCTGGATGGGAACGCCGTCCATGGCGGTGATGATCGCACCCGGCTTGATCGGTTTGCTGGCCAGATCGCAGGGCCCACCGACCAGAACCTCCTTCACCCGCACCCCCGGCCCCTTGTAGCCGTTGTCCTCATAAATGCCAAGCGAGGCGGTGTTGTCGGCCAGCTCCGGTTTATGCTGCCAATAACAACCCATGTGCGAGGCGTTGAGTTCACCGGCCATCTCGCCCAGGAGGTCGCAGAAATCCTCCCATTGCTGGAGGCCGGGCAGGAATTTGCCATAGCTCTCGCGCAGGGCCTGCCAATCCCGGCCGTGCATGGCCGGCTCGTAGAACTTGAGTTTGGTCAGCCGCCAGTAATGCTGGAACACCCAGGCCATTTCGCCGCGCGGATCATAGTCCAGCTTGGCCTCATAGGGGATCATGCGCGAGCTGCCGTCCGCCAGGGAGATACGCTCGATGCCCGCCGGGCTGAGGGCGTAGAGGGCCTCGCCGCGATCATCCATGGATACGGCCGCAGCGGTCAGCGGTTTGGCAAAGATCTGCGTGAACGACTCGCTCGTCAGGCCAACCCGGTAGCCCAGCAGTTGGCCCGTGGCGTTGGTGGTCAGCACCAGTAAATCGCGGCCGTCGGCAAAGGCCTTCATGTAGAGCACGCCGCCCAAGGACACCGGGGTCAGCCGGGTGATGCGGTGCAGGATGCCCTCGGTCTGCGGCTGCCAGTCGGCGGTTTTTGTCGTGGCCTCGCCGGCCTTCGCCTTTGCGGCAACGGCAGCGCCGGAGCGGGCCAGTTTGAAGGCGTCAAAGGCCTCCTGGGTGAGATGGGCGATGAAGATATCCTCCTGCGCCCCCCTGCCGTCCGGGGAACGCATCCCCTGACGGTCGCTGGTCCAGAGCAGGGATTGTCCGTCGGCGAGAAAGGTGGGGCGGCCGTTGGCGTAGCCGCTCTGCGACAGGTTCACCGGCGGCTTCTTGCCACTTGGGTCGCAGAGGGTGATGTCCATATCGCCGACAATCGAACCCGTGGTGACCAGCAGGAAACGGCCGTCGGGCGACCAGTCATAACTGAGGTCGCCATCGATGTAACTGTAGATCTGCCCCGGCGGCAGCGGCATGGTCGTGGTGTTGGTGGTGCGATCCCAGACCTTGAGGCTGTTGCGGTTATCGATATAGGCGATGCGGTTGCCGTCCGGGGAATAGGCCGGGAACAGCAGGTCAACCTCGCTGGCGATGAGCTTCTTCTCCTCCAGTCCGCCGGGAGCGGTGAAGCCGGCGCGGCCCTCGGGCAAGGCCACCTCGAAGATCTCACAGACGCCGTCGCGCTCGCTGCCAAAGAGCAGGCGGCGGCCGTCCGGGCTGTAGCGGAGATGCTGTTCAAAGGCCGGGGTGCTGGTGATGCGCCGGGTGAGGCCGCTGCCGGTCGAGGTGGCAAAGATCTCGCCACGGGCAACGAAGGCCACCTCCGCACCATCGGGCCGGGTAACGATCTCCGAGACATAGGCGTTGGCACTGGTGGCAAAGGCACCGGATACCAGCGGCGATTGGCGCATGCGAATCTCAAGCGGCCGGGCCTGGCCATCGCCCGCTGCCTGTCGCCAGATCGCCCCGTCCTGAGCATAGACCAGGGTGCCGTCCTGGGCCAGGCTGACGAAACGCGCCGGACGCCCCTGATGCTGGGTGATCTGCCGGGGTACGGCCCCCGGCTCTAGCCCGGTCTGCCAGACGTTGAAACTGGAGCCGTTCTGTTCGCTCGCGTAATAGATGCTCTTGCCGTCGGGGGCAAAGAAGCCGTCGCGATCTTCGCCCCGGTTACGGGTCAGTTGCCGATGCTTGCCCGTGGCCAGTTCATAGAGCCACAGATCGTGGGTGCCATCGGAAACCGCGCCCTTGCGCCACTCGTTTTCATAAACCGGGCAGTTGTCGTAGACTAGGGTCTTGCCGTCCGGGCTCAAGGCCACGTCGTGGGCCGGCGTGGGCAGCAGCAGTTGCGCCGTGCCGCCGGCAACCGGGATGGTGTACAACTGCTGGCTGCCGTGATAGGTGCCGACCAGTTGCGTCTCCGGGCTGCCAAGGCGGGAGGAACCGAAATAGAGGCTGCTGCCGTCGGCGGAGAAGGCATAGGGCAGATCGTCGGCGAAATGATAGGTGAGGCGACGCGGGGTGTCGCCGCTTAAGCTGGTGACAAAGACATCGAAATTGCCGTTGCGCTTGCAGGCAAAGGCCAGGGTCTTGCCATCCGGCGACCACACCGGCCGGGTGGAATAAAAGTCACTGCTGGTCAGCGGTACAGCCTCGCCGCCCTGGGCATCAACCAGCCACAACTGCCCACCGGCGGCAAAGGCAATGGAACGCCCATCCGGGGAAATGGCCGGATACCGCAACCACTGCGGCGCGGCCACCTGCGCCGCCACACTGGAAAGAACGCCACCCGCCAGGAAGCAGACAGCCAGGAGGAAATGCTTGCAGGCAGTGCGCATGGTGTTGTTCATAGCTCTCCTGTGATGGTTTGAGGGTTGTGTTGGATGGGTTGGTTTGCTTCGTTATTGTTGGAATTTGGTATTGTGTCCCCGGAATCACGAACATTTCTCATTATTTATCAATGCTGAAAAATACGATATTTTTCTGTTGGTTACAATGCTTGCCTCACTTGAAAAGCTATCTTTTATTTGAAATAAATGTTCTTGAGGTAGATTGCGAAATGTGTCCTCAATAAAACCGTAAAATTTTTCCTCTATGTCTAATTTATTAAAATTGAAAATATTTTTCACAAGAACGAATATGTCATTTTGTAATTTTTTACTACATATATTCAAAATATCAGATTCTATTAAATAATTATCTATTATTAAATACAATTGCTCTATATCTTCAATCCATAGTTTATGGATACCACTTGAAAGAACTCCAGAAGGGTACGCATGACACAACAGAGAATATTCACTATAAAAATTATCAAATTTTTTAGATAAAATATTTTTTCTAAAATCAATATGCCTTGACATAATTACAATCTCTGCCTTTTTGATTATCT
Source organism: uncultured Desulfobulbus sp. (assembly GCA_964639845.1). Classification (GTDB taxonomy): domain Bacteria; phylum Desulfobacterota; class Desulfobulbia; order Desulfobulbales; family Desulfobulbaceae; genus Desulfobulbus. Next base: position 135,661 of record CAZXHS010000001.1, read on the forward strand.
CAACGCTATTAAAAAATAGATTTTTTGTAAAAAATAAATATGTAAAAGAAAATACTAATAAAAAAACTGATAATATCAGTAGTAAAATATATATATCATAAAATAAATATTGTATTAAAAATTTATATATAATTTTATAACTAGACAAAGTAAACGCTAGAAATGCCGCTTCGATTGCTAATATTATTTGAAATGCAATCGTTCTTCCGTTGGTATATTTTTTCATGGTAAAGGATAGAAATGACGTATGAAAAATGTGGACAATTAAAAATATCTGTTTCACAAACTGTTCATTGATCTCCGAAAGCCTGGTAGGCTGGGGTGAGAACGAACCCAAACAACATCATTCTCTCTCGCTATAGCCTCTTTTATAGTTTTTGCAGACACCACCGCCCCAGTCGCGGTCTATTATCCCTGCCTTGATATACCAAGAATGTCCGAATACGGACAATCCACCACAGGGGGCACATGGCCGGGTTTCACCGGATTGCAATGGATGTACTCCACCAGCAGAGACCGGCGCCGTTCCGTGAGATTGACGGTGAAAAACGAGGTGCCGCCATCAACTCACCCGCGCCGGTATCGTTTTCTATTCCTCCGGGATTATGACACAACGTTGGGGTTCGTTCCTCACCCCAACCTACCCTGCTCGGAGTCATCATACTCCCATTCAACAGAGCCTCTCCAAACAGATTTTCAACTGAACAACCATCGCCGCAAAAGCCGGGTGTAGCGCGGCATGACCACATACACCATGAGAAAGACAACAACGCCTGTTACGGTGAAGGTGCCGACAAAACGATTGTTCGGCAGGCCAAGGAAGTGCAACAGCGGTGTCACCAGCAGGGGAACGACAAGGGCGAGCGGGAAGATGGCCGACCAGGTGACCAGGTACTGTTTCCAGCGGATGGGCACCTTGGCCTTGGCCTCGGCAGGGGTGAACCAAAAATCCAGCCCGCTGCTGATAAAGAAGTCGTCGCCGGTGACAAACAGGTGCTGGACCTTTTCGATCAATCGTGCCCGTGTCGGCGATTCCATCCATGCCCGCAAATGGTCAATGGTATCGAAGCGGATGACTATGGTGTAGGTTTCGCTTAAACCAGGAATCGGGCGCACGATGTGCCAATCGAGATGGCCAGGCGAGGCTTTGCACAGCGGGGCAATCTCTTGAAGCCAGTCTTCATACGCGGCCAGGGCGTTTTCGCGCAGCCGGTGGGTGATCACGACCGTTGCCCCTTCGGCGGGTGGCGCCTGGTGTGCTTCGTTTGCACGCATTCACTCCCCCTGCTGCTGACTGTTTGCTCAACCAACGGCTGGATGTGCGCTGATTAAAGGAAAGGCGAAACGGTAGGTTATGCCACCGACGCATCTATTGAGATGTATTTGAAATGTTGCGTTGGTGCAACACAATTTACGCGTAAATGATCAGGGATGGGTGGGTCCAGGGGGAAGGGCACGGCGCGCCGCGGCCCTACGGTCAGCGCGAAGCTTACGGTTGCAGGGTGTTTGTAACCAAAGGAGATCCCTCACATGCGTTCGGGATGACACCGGGGGAGGGCCAACAAAGGAGATGCTCCGCACCACCCTTGTCATTTCGACCAGCGGGAGAAATCTCCGCCTTCGCCTGGCAGCAAGCGCGGTTGGCTGGAATACCCGTAGGGCCACGGCGCGCCGTGCCTCTACGCTCAGCGCAGGGCTTACGGGTGCTAGGTTTTCATAACCCGAGGAGATCCCTCACATGCGTTCGGGATGACACCGAGGGGAGGCCGACAAGGGCGATGCGCCGCACCACCCCTGTCATTTCGACCAACGGGAGAAATCTCCTCCTTTCATTGGCTCCAAACCTGATTGGGGGGGCATAGGGGGAAGGGCACGGCGCGCCGTGCCCCTACGGTCAGAGCAAGGCTTACGGTTGCGGGGTATCCACAACCCGAGGAGATCCCTCACATGCGTTCGGGATAACACCGAGGGAAGGCCAATAAAGGAGATGCGCCGCACCACCCCTCTCCTACGCCGCCTTGACCTTCCTGAGTGCTTCCGCCAACTCTTTCTTGGTAACGGGTTTCATGATAAACGCCTTGATACCCGCCTGTTTCGCTGCTTTTTCATCGATAAGGTTGCTGTACCCCGTACAGAGGATGACGGGAAGATCGGGTCGAATGTGCAAAACCTGGCGTGCAAGGTCAAAACCTGTCATGCCCGGCATGGTTTGGTCGGTGACCAGGATATCGAATGCCATTGGCTGTTCGCGGAACAGTGAAAACGCCGCCATGCTCTCGGTACACAGCGTGACATGATACCCCAGCCGTTCAAGCATTGTCTTTCCGAGCTCGGCCAACATCTCTTCATCGTCGACATAGAGGACATGTTCTTTTCCGGTGGGCACCACATCGGTCGATTCGACGACAGGGGCAACATCCAATTCAATGGCCGGAAAAAAGAGGCGAAAGGTCGCTCCTTGCCCAAGGACACTTTCACAGGTAACAAACCCGCCCAGCGCAGTGATGATACCGTGAATAATGGCCAACCCCATGCCCGTACCCTTGCCCACCTCCTTGGTGGTGAAATAGGGGTCAAAGATTTTGTCGCGGATTTCAGGAGCAATACCCGGTCCCGTATCGCTGACAGCCAGGACGACAAATCGACCGGGCTTGACCTTGGGATACTGCTGGAGCTCTTGGGCAGCCAACTCCCTGTTTTCCAGACTGATGGTCAGATTGCCGCCGCTTTGCTCCATGGCGTGGAAGGCATTGGTGCTGAGGTTCATCACCAGTTGATGGATCTGCGTCGGATCGGCGACAATGGTGTGGATGGAGGGTTCGGATTGCTGCCTGATGGTGATGGTTGACGGCAGACTGGGCCGAAGTAATTTGATCGTTTCTTCAATGATATGTTGCGGATTGAGCGAGATCGGCTCAGCGACCGCCTGCCGACTGAAAGCAAGAATCTGTTTGACCAGCTCAGCGGCACGATTTCCCGCCGCTATCACTCGTTCCAACTCCTGTGAAGCCTTTGATCCAGGCGCGCTATCCTCCAAGGCCATCTCGGCATAACCCAGAACCGCCCCGAGAATATTGTTGAAATCGTGGGCAATACCGCCCGCCAAGGTGCCAATGGCCTCCATTTTTTGCGCTTGCACGAGTTGGGCCTGGAGGCACTGCCGCTCCGCCTCGGCTTGTTTCGCATCGGTGATATCGCGAAACTCCACCGACCTGATCTGTTTGCCCTTGTAGGGAATGTTCCGCGCTTCGAGCCGCAGGGGATATTCCTCACCATTTTTCCGCAATCCCACGGCCTCGTAGGGTTTTTCATAACCGCTGACGATATGCTGCATCACCAACGCCCGGGTGCTTGGCGCAATGAGCAGCAAGCCATCCATACCGACAAGTTCTTCCACCGAGTAGCCGGAAATATCGGACAAACCGTGATTGCACTCGAGAATCACACCCTTGTCGTGGATGGCGATGCCGCCAAAGCTGGCATCATGCAAGGCCTTGAATCGCTCCTCGCTCTCCTGCAAGGCCACCTTTGCCTGCTGATGTTCGGCAAGTTCATCCTCAAGTTGCTGGTTGGCTTCCTGGAGTGCAACGGTGCGCTCCGCCACCCGCCTTTCCAGTTCCTCATTGGCGCGCCGAATGGCCTTGTTGGCATCACTCAGTGCGCCTTCCGTCTGCTTGCGGACAACAATCTCCCCGGTCAGCCGTCTGATCCAAAACAGGGTCACCAGGACAACCGAACCGGTAATCGCCAGGATCCAGTAAACCAGGGCATAGTCGATGTGCTCGCGGAATTCGACGGTGCCCCATTTTTGACTCAGGGCGTTGCGCTCCTCGGGCGACATGCTGTCGATCCCCTTGCTGATCAGGGACGCCAGTTCCGGCCAATCGTTTCGCACGGCCATCGCCAGCTCATTTGCGCCATAGGGTGTCGGAGCGGCAACCACCAGATTATCCAGGCGCCGCTCCCTGATCAAATAGGTGCCATTAGCGAGGTTGCCCACATAGGCATCTGCCGCCCCTGTGGCCACGGAAGCCAAGGCCTCCGCTGAACTCGTCACCTCAAAGATGCGGATTTTGGGGGAGTGAGATTTGAGTTTTTCGGTGATGACATAGCCCTTTTCCACCGCGACCTTTTTGCCGTCCAGGCTTTCCAGGCCAATGATGTAGGGCGCATCTTTGCGGGCATACACCACCCAGGGGGCGCTCAGGTAAGGTTTGGTCAGGGCGAATTGCTGTTCCCGTTGCGGGGTGGGTGTCATGGTCGGCAAAAGGTCGTAATGCTGACGCGCGCCCAGAACATCGTGCACGGCCTCGGGCCAAGCAAGCGTGGCGGATACAAGTTCAATCTTGAAGCCGAAACGTTTGGCCACAGCAATGAGATAATCGACGGACAAGCCCGTGGGGGAGGGCTTGCTGAACATGTAGGGAGGATAATCGGAAACTCGGATGCGGACGGTGTGGTTACGGGCCAGCCAGGCACGTTCTGCAGCGCTCAGTTGCGTGGTCTCGTCGGCGGCCATGGTCTTTGCCGGAGCCAACAGCAAGCAAACAAGCAGAAGAAAGGCGAGGGTTGGCGTCCAGCTCGTTCTGGCACGGGAGGCAAGGCGTCTCATACTCTTCTCCGATGTTGGCGTTCTGTCCGGGCACAACTCGTAACACATCAATGATGTTGCCAGAGTAACCATTGTGAAGAGCGATCATGCACCCTCAGATAACTCTTGCGCGCATGCAAAGTCAACACTGTTCTCGTGAAGGTGCAAGCAGATAGGTGTGGTGGTGATATGGTGAGCTCGGGGAAAAAGTGCTTCGTTGGCGCTACCTCGCCTTGCAGAGCAACTCTTCACTTGTGCCGGTGGCCGGATGCCACCAATTCACCTGCACCTCATTGCCCTTGTGCACCAGGCTGACGTTCAGTCCCTCGTAGGTGCCATCGCCGGCAGTGCCCACACGCCACATGGTCACGGTGCGATCACCACGCTCCAGTCGAATGGTGGTCGGGTCGGTGGCAAAGAAATGCGCCACCACCTCGTTGGCCGAGTTGTTGCCGCAGGCATAGAAGACCGTTTTCGGTGGCACCAACCGCCAGACCGACTGCAACGCCGAGGTGCGGAGCCGGTACTGCGCGGCGATGCAATCCTTCACCGTGTCGACGGTCCAGGTGGCCGTCATCCAGGTCTGGGTGCCATTTGCCTTCCAGCAATCGTTGCGCCCCTTGACCCAGCCGCGCTGCTCAGCACGCAGTTGCGGCACCAGTTGTCCGCTGGCCTTGGCCGCAGCCGCCCGATAGACCTCGTCGAGCTTGCGATCAAGCGTTGCCAGTGACGGGTCGGTGCAGATCAGCCTTTCCACCGCTCCCTTGGCCTTGGCGCAGTCAAATGCCGGTGCCTGCGCCAGCACTGCCCCAGGGATGATCATCGCGCTGGCGATAAGTGCTGCGATAAAACTCCGTTTTTTCTTCATGGCGTTTCTCCTTTGTGGGGTAATCTCCATGATGCCCGATTGTTCGGCAAAAATCCCCTGCGATTGCACGGCACCGATATTTTTTCACCAATCGGAAGGGACATGGGCGCGTCCAGACGTCGCTTCATTGATGACGTCTGAGAACTCTCAACTGAACGCCATCTTGATACAATCTTGATACCCTGGCCCAGCCTTTTGACACTTTCTTGATGGGGAAGTTGCTACCTTGTGGCAACACAAGTAATCGCCCCTTCCATCAAGGATACCATACCATGTCGTCTGCCCCAGATTCTACCAGCACCCCAACCGGTGCCGTCCCCGCCCCCACCGCTGGCCACAGCCTGCCCATGCTGGCCGTCGCCGCCCTGGGTATCATCTACGGCGATATCGGCACCAGCCCGCTCTACACCATCAAGGAGTGCTTTGCCGGCACGCACAGCGTCCCCCCCACCCCGGCCAATATCCTGGGTATTTTGTCGCTGGTGTTTTGGTCGCTGATGCTAGTGGTTGGGCTGAAATATGTGGTGTTCATCATGCGTGCCGACAACAAGGGCGAAGGCGGTATCTTCTCGCTGCTCTCCATGCTGCAAAGCCCGCGCCTCAACGGCACGCAATGGAAGATGCTTACTTTGCTGGCGGCCTTTGGCGCGGCCCTGCTCTACGGCGATGGCGTCATTACTCCCGCGATTTCGGTGCTGTCTGCCATCGAGGGCTTGAACATGGCCACCGATGCTGCGGCCCGCTTCGTGGTGCCGCTCACCTGCCTGGTACTGGTCATCCTCTTTTTGTTCCAGCGCTACGGCACGGCAAAAATCGGGATCTTCTTCGGACCGATCATGGTGGTCTGATTTCTGCTGCTTGGTTTTCTGGGGGTGCGGGCCATTGCCGGACAACCCGCGATTCTGCACGCCCTTGATCCCCGCCAGGCGATCCATTTTTTTCTCAGTAACGGTTTTCACGGTTTTCTGGTGCTGGGCGCGGTGGTGCTCTGTATCACCGGTGGCGAGGCCCTCTATGCCGATATGGGCCATTTCGGCCGTTTGCCCATCCGTCTTTCCTGGTACGGCGCCGTGCTGCCTGGCCTGATCCTCAACTATTTCGGCCAGGGGGCGCTGCTGCTTGACGCTCCCCAACTGGTGGAGGTCAACCCCTTCTACGCCCTGGTGCCGAAAACCCTGCTCTATCCCATGGTGGCCCTGGCCACCACCGCCACCATCATCGCCTCGCAGGCGATGATCTCCGGCGTCTTCTCCCTCACCCAGCAGGCGATGCAACTGGGCTTCACCCCGCGCATGCACATCATCCACACCTCTGAGCACACCAAGGGCCAGATTTACCTGCCCACGGTCAACTGGCTGCTGATGCTCGCCTGCCTCTCGCTGGTGCTGGCCTTCAAGGAGTCGACCCGGTTGGCGGCGGCCTACGGTATCGCTGTCACCGCTACCATGGCCATCACCTCCTACATCTTCTTCAAGGTAACCCGCATGCGCTGGCGTTGGCCGCTGTGGCAATCCGGCCTGCTGTTGACCATCTTTCTGTTCCTGGATTGCTCCTTCCTCGGCGCCAATCTGCTCAAGGTGGCCGATGGCGGCTGGATCACCATCGGCATTGCCCTGGCCATCCTCACCATCATGATCACTTGGCGCGACGGCCGGGCCATCCTCGCCAAGCATTACGGCCTGATGAAGATTCCCACCGAGGTCTTTCTCAAGGATATCGCCGCCTACAAACCGCAACGCATCGCCGGCACCGCAGTGTTCATGTCCATCTCCCCCGAGGGCATCCCCCACACCCTGCTGCACCACTTCAAGCACAACGAGGCCCTGCATAAACGCATCCTGCTGCTCTCCGTGCTCTCCACCGAGACCCCGACCGTGACCCCCGAGGAACGGGTACGCATCGATGCGCTTGGCCTGGGTTTTTACCGCATCATCGCCTCCTACGGCTTCATGGAGAGCCCGCACATGCCGGATATTCTAGGGATACTGGCGAGCAAGGGGCTGCCAGTGGATATCTATTCCACCTCCTTTTATATGGGCCGGGAAACCATGACCGCCACCGGCGATGCGCCCATGGCCCGCTGGCGCAAGTCGCTCTTTATCTATCTGTCGCGCAACGCCTGGAATGCTACCTCGTTTTTCCAACTGCCGCCGGATCGGGTGATTGAATTGGGTAATCATGTGGAACTTTGAGAAATTGCCCGCCCTGGGAGTTTTGCTGCTCATTTTGATAGCTTCTTGATATATTTCCACGTTGTTTTGACCACATCTTGACAAAGGACTTGGTACTCTATTGCTCAAGTAAAGCGCCTTAACGGGATGCTCCGTTCGTGAGCAATCCTCAGTTGAGGCATTGACTGGAGAAACAACATGGATTTTTCCGCCTGGTTGCAGCTCGGTGCTTTTTGCGCCCTCTTCTTCCTGCTGACCCGTCCATTGGGCAGCTATATGGCTCGCGTCTACCGGGGAGAGCGGACCCTGCTCTCGCCACTGCTCACCCCGTTTGAGCACCGATTGTATCGCCTTTGCGGCATTGACTGGCAGGAGGAGATGGATTGGTGGCGATATGCCTTGGCCATGCTCCTGTTTCATGGAGCCGGGATGGCGGTCTTGTTCGTGCTGCTCTCCGCCCAAGGCCTGCTCCCCCTCAATGCGCAGCAATTCGCCGGTTTTTCCTGGCCAATAGCCCTCAACACAGCGGTCAGTTTTGTCACCAACACCAACTGGCAGACCTACAGCGGTGAATCAGCGGCCAGCACCCTGGTGCAGATGGCTGGTTTCACCGTGCAAAATTTTGTTTCCGCCGCCGCCGGCATGGCCATGGCCGTGGCGTTGATGCGCGGGTTTGCCCGGCGTACCACTTCGTTGATTGGCAACTTCTGGGTTGACCTCTGTCGCGGCGTCCTCTACATCCTGCTCCCCATTTCCCTAGGAGCGGCCCTGCTGCTTGTTTCCCAGGGTGTGATCCAAACCTTTCATTCCGCACAACAAGCGTCACTGCTCCAGCCCCTTGCCATCGAAACACCATCGGGCGGGCAACAGACCATCCATAAGGTTACTCTCCCCCTGGGACCGGTGGCCTCCCAGGAAGCCATCAAGGAACTCGGGACCAATGGCGGTGGTTATTTCAATGCGAACTCCGCCCATCCCTTCGAGAACCCAACCCCGCTTTCCCATCTTGTCGAGATTCTTCTTATTCTCCTCATTCCCGGCGCCCTCCCCCACACCTTTGGTCATATGGTGGGCAACCGTCGTCAAGGCTGGACCTTGTTCGCTGTCATGCTCCTGTTTCTGGTCGCTTCCTTTGCGGTACTGCAATGGGCGGAAACCGCCGGGATTCCGCACCTGGCCCACCTCGGTATCGAAGGGGGCAATATGGAAGGCAAAGAGGTCCGTTTCGACCAGGCGGCAACCAATCTGTTTACAGTGGCCACCACCGCCACCTCCTGCGGTGCCGTGGCCGCCATGCACGACTCGCTCACACCCTTGGGAGGACTGGTTCCGCTGAGTCTGATCCTTTTAGGTGAGATTGTTTTCGGCGGGGTCGGCTCCGGATTGTACACCATGCTCGCCTTTGCCATCATCGCCGTGTTCGTCGCCGGGCTGATGATCGGCCGAACGCCCGAATATCTGGGCAAGAAGATCGAGGTGCGCGAAATGTGGCTGGCGATCAGCATCATCCTCACCGCCGGGGTCGTGGTGTTGGTTTTCTCTGTCATAGCCCTGCTCACGCCCTCTGCGGTGGAAGCCATGGCCAACACCGGCGCCCATGGTCTCTCCGAGGTGCTCTATGCCTTTGCCTCCATGGCCAACAACAATGGCTCCGCCTTTGCCGGATTGAACGCCGCCACCGATTTTTATGCCTTGCTCGGTGCGCTGGCGATGCTCCTGGGCCGCCTGCTTCCGGCCGTAGCGGTACTGGCCATGGCCGGTTCTTTGGCCGGCAAGAAATACATCCCGCCAAGCCTGGGCACCCTGCCCACCGATCAGGCGCCCTTTGCCCTCTGGTTAACCGTGGTCATTGTCATTGTCGGTGCGTTGACCTTTTTTCCGGCCCTTGCCCTCGGGCCGATTGCCGAACACCTGACCATGTTGGGAGGCCAGTGACGCCATGACACCGCAGAACCTTACCCCAAAATCCGTCTTTGATCGGGACTTGCTGACCAGTGCGCTCAAAGACTCGTTGAAAAAACTCAATCCGCGAGCCCTCTGGCGCAATCCGGTGATGCTGGCGGTCGAAATTGCTTCCACCATCACCCTGGTTACCTTCGGACTTTCGCTTATCGGCGTCAACCAGGAGCCGGCCTGGTTTACCGGGGCGGTGTCTGCCTGGCTGTGGCTGACCGTGCTCTTTGCCACCTTCGCCGAGGCCTTGGCTGAGGGCCGGGGGAAGGCACGGGCCGCCAGTCTGCGCCAGTCAAGGAGCGATGTCATGGCCAAACGGCTGACCAGTCCGGACTTTACCAGCCGACAGACACCGGTCAATGCGAGTGAACTCCGCAAGGGCGACTATATCCTGATCGATGCCGGCGAACAGATCGCCGTTGATGGCGAGGTCGTTGCCGGCGCCGCGCTGGTGAATGAAGCAGCGGTGACCGGTGAATCGGCTCCGGTGGTCCGGGAATCCGGCGGTGATCGCAGCGCGGTCACCGCCGGCACGACAGTCATCGCCAATGCAATTATTGTTCGGATCACCGTCAATCCCGGTGAAACCTTCCTCGACCGGATGATCACCATGATAGAAGGGGCCAAACGCCGCAAGACGCCCAACGAAGTGGCCCTGGAGGTATTGCTAATCGCCCTGACCCTGGTCTTTCTCCTCGTCTGCGCCAATATCAGCCCGCTCTCGCTCTACAGCATCAAGGCCAACGGCCAGGGAACGCCGATTTCCTTGACCGTGCTGGTGGCACTCTTCGTGTGCCTGGCGCCGACCACCATTGCCGCCCTGTTGCCAGCCATCGGTATCGCTGGTATGGACCGACTTTTCCAGAAAAACGTGGTTGCCCTCTCCGGAAGAGCCATCGAGGCCGCCGGGGATGTCAACTTACTGCTGCTGGACAAGACCGGCACCATCACCCATGGCAATCGCGAAGCGGTGGCCTTCATCCCCGTGGGACGCTGGAGTGCGCACGAGGTGACGCAGGCCGCGCTGATGGCCTCGCTGGCCGATGAAACACCGGAAGGACGCAGCGTGGTCGCCTTGGCGCAACAGCTGGGCTATGCCGATCAAGTGCTCCCCGAGGGCGCGACAACGATCCCCTTCAGCGCCGACACCCGCCTTTCCGGCATCGATTGCGAGGGGATCGCCTATCGCAAGGGTGCCGCCGACGCCATGATGGTGTATGTCAGTCGACAGGGTGGCGTTACCCCCCAGGATCTGGAAGGCAAGGTGGTGGCTATCGCCCACGCCGGCGCCACACCGCTGGTCGTCTGCCGTGGCAAGGAAATAATGGGCGTGGTCAACCTCAAGGATATCGTCAAGAGCGGGCTGCAGGAGCGGTTCCAGCAACTGCGAAATATGGGCATCAAGACGGTGATGATCACCGGCGACAACCCGCTCACCGCCGCTGCCATTGCCGCCGAAGCACAAGTCGACGATTTTCTGGCCCTGGCCAAGCCGGAGGATAAACTCCGTCTGATCAAGGAGCACCAGGAGGCCGGGTTCATGGTGGCCATGACCGGCGACGGTACCAACGATGCCCCCGCCCTGGCGCAGGCCGACGTGGCCGTGGCCATGAACACCGGCACCCAGCCGGCCCGCGAGGCCGCCAACATCATCGATCTGGACAGCAATCCCACCAAGCTGCTCGATATCGTCGAAATCGGCAAACAGATCCTCATGACCCGAGGCAACCTGACCACCTTCAGTATTGCCAACGATATTGCCAAGTATTTTGCCATCATCCCGGCAGCCCTGGTGTCCATTTATCCGCAACTGGAGGCGTTGAACGTCATGCAGCTCAGCAGCCCCCACAGAGCCATTCTCTCGGCGGTCATCTTCAATGCCGTGATTATTCCGCTGCTGATACCGTTGGCCTTGAAGGGGACCAAGTTCCGCCCCCTGCCTGCCGAGCAATTGCTGCTCTTCAATCTGCTGGTCTACGGCATCGGCGGCATCATCGTTCCTTTTATCGGCATCAAGGCCATAGATATTGGCCTTGGCCTTCTTGTGTTCTGACCACCTTCACCACAAAGAGATCCGACCATGAAAGAATTGCGTCCAGCCTTGTTGATTCTCCTGATGATGTCGCTGCTCTGTGGCGGCCTGTATCCGGCTATAGTCACCGGTCTTGCCCAACTGCTCTTCCCGGCGCAGGCCAATGGCAGCCTGCTCACCGCCGCCGATGGCAGCGTTGTGGGATCCCGCCTGATCGGCCAACCCTTTTCCGCCCCTCAATATCTGTGGCCACGGCCCTCGGCCACCGGAGTTTTTCCCTACAATCCGATGGCCTCCGGTGGCAGCAACCTCAGCCCGGCCAGTGCCAGCCACCAGGTCGAGGTCAACCGGCAGGCTCAGCGTCTGCACAGCACCGGTATTCAATCGCCTATCGCTGCCGATTTGGTGCAGGCCTCCGCCAGCGGCCTTGATCCGCACATCTCCCCGCAGGCGGCTGGCGTGCAGATCCCGCGTATTGCCAAAGCCCGCGGGTTGCATGTCGATCAGGTGGCTTCCATTGTCACGGCCCACATTGAGCAACCCCAGTTCGGTTTTTTGGGCGCCTCTCGGGTGAACGTATTGGCGGTGAATCTCGACCTGGACCAAGTTTCTCCCGATAAAAACGCAAAAAATTGACACGTTGCCAACTCAACAGCGGTTTGTTGCCGCAAGACAGGCGCATACAATCAATCAATGGAAGGAAAGGACATGTCGACTGCAAACAGAGAACGAATGGCATTGCTGTTGGGATGCGGGATTGTTTTGGCGATTATTGTGTTTGCCGTTCTCGCCAGCTACAGGGGCAACGCCTCATCCGTACATTCCATCTACATAAACCTTCTTGAAAAAAAGAAGGTGGTCGAACATATTCGCAGTAATTTTTTTGAATCCGTGGAAATGGAACAGGCCGCTGTCATGGCGCTCAATGACCAGGATTCGCAGAAGTTTGCGGACCATTCGCGCGCGGCCTCCGGCAGGGTTGATGCGGATATAGGGACTCTGCGCACCCTGATCGCGGAGCGGAGCGTCCCCACGGAGAAAGCGATCCTGGAGGAGTTTGCCGGTTGCTGGTCGGAACTCGGCAAGATCGATCAACTCATCTTGCCGCTTGCGGTGGAAAATACTAATCTCAAGGCGGCACAACTCTCCAGGGAACAAGGCGCCGCGAGCATGCAGCGGTTTGAACAGGCCCTGGAATCGCTGCGCCTGTCGGCGGTGGGCACGACAAACGAACAACAGATTGAAATCGAAGCCTACCGCGCCTTGGTCGCGGGATTAAAGCTCTTCAACCTGCACACGCCTCATATCGCCGAGGCCGAGGATACGGCCATGGATGCCCTGGAAGCACGGATGCAGGCGGAAGGTGACATTGTGCGGCAATCGCTGACCCGGCTCGATGCACTGGTCGACGCGGAGAGTCAAGACACGCTTTCCCTAGTCAGTGCTGCCTTTACCGACTTTCTTGCTCTTACCGACCAGGTTGTCCGGCTCTCCCGCCTCAATAGCAACATCAAGTCACTGGAACTCTCCATGGGCAAGAAACGCCTGTTGGTGGCGACCTGTAGCGAAGCGCTGACCACCCTGCATGAATCGATGCTGACCAACATCTCCAAAGCGACCAAATAGTGACCAGCCGCAACGATGAATCGCCCTATTGAACAACAACGTCCCTCGCCGGAGGCCATGTTGAAACTTGCCGAGATGGAGACACAGCAACAACGGCGTGGCCGTCTGACGATTTTCCTCGGCTATGCCGCCGGTGTTGGCAAAACCTACGCGATGTTGGAGGCTGCCCGTCAACTCAAGCATGATGGCCATGATGTGGTGGCTGCCTATGTCGAATCGCATGGTCGGGCAGAGACCGATCTGCTGCTGCACGACCTGGAGGTTCTCCCGCGACTGCCTTGCGCGCATCAAGGGATGCATCTACAAGAGCTTGATCTCGATGTTACCCTGGCCCGCAAACCGGCGCTGGCCCTGGTCGATGAGTTGGCGCACAGCAACGCCCCCGGCTGCCGTCATGAAAAGCGCTGGCAGGATATCGAAGAGTTGCTGGCCACCGGCATTGACGTCTTCACCACGGTCAATGTCCAGCATTTCGAGAGCGCCAGCGACATTGTGCAGCAGATCACCGGGGTGCCGGTGCGCGAAACCGTCCCCGACAGCCTGCTCGACCAGGCCACCGAAGTCATGTTGGTGGATATCCCTCCTGAATCCTTGCTGCAACGACTCCGTCAGGGCAAGGTCTATGTGCCGCAGCAGGCGGCGTTGGCAGCCAAACAATTCTTCCGCCCCGGCAACCTGATCGCGCTGCGGGAATTGGCCCTGCGCCGTACCGCCACTCGTGTGGACAACGAGATGCGCGACTATATGGCAAGCCACGCCATCGCCGGTCCCTGGCCGGTTGCCGAGCGGTTGCTGGTTTGTGCCAGCGGCAGCCCGTACAGCGAGCATCTGATCCGAGCGACCAAACGTCTGGCCGATGAACTCAAGGCGCAATGGTACACCGTGTATGTGGAAACCCCGCGACTGGCCAGGGAACAACAGGAGAACCGCCAACGGGTCTGGCGCGACCTGCGGCTCGCTGAAAGTCTGGGCGCGGAAGTGGCGACGATCACCGCCTCATCGGTGGCACAGGCAATCATCGACTACGCCGTGCGCCACAATGTAACGCGCCTGGTGGTGGGCAAACCGACGAAATCACGCTGGCAAGAACTGCTTCGGCCACCGATCGTCGATCAGCTTATCCGCCTCAGCGGTGCCATTCAGATCCAGGTTGTCAGTTTCAAACAGGTGGCTTCGCCCGCAAAAAGCCACGTCAGGATCGCCAACGTTCTCGGTCGTTGGGCCGATTATCTCATCAGCCTTGCCTTGGCAGCGGCGACAACCGTGTTTTCTTTTCTCGCCCACGCGCACATCTCGCCGATCAACCTGGTCATGGTCTATCTGCTTGCGGTGGTGCTCGCTGCGGTGCGTTTTGGCCAGCGGCCGGCAATCCTCACCGCCTTTTTTGGCGTGCTCGCTTTTGATTTTTTCTTTATTCCACCGCGATGGAGCTTCACGGTAGCCGACACCGAATATCTCTTCACCTTTTTGGGTCTATTCACCGTGGGCGTGGTGATCAGTTCATTGGTGGCCAAGGGCAAGATGCGAGCCGAGGCCCTGCGCGAACGCGAACTGCAAACCGAGAGTCTGTATTACTTGAGCCGCGATCTCGCTGTCGCCATCGACATGGCGTCCATTCTCGCCGTGGTGCTGAAAAACATCGGTGAATCGTTGCAGGCGCGCTTGAGCGTGCTCATTCCTGACCCTGAAGATCAACAAATGCGGATTACCGCCATCAGCGAAGGTCTGGCGCTCGATGCCAAGGAGACCGCTGTGGCCGACTGGGCCTTTCGCAATCGCCGTCCGGCTGGCAGCGGGACGGAAACGCTCGGTTCAGCACAATTGCTCTACCTGCCGCTGTCTACAGCCAACCAGGTGTTCGGGGTGCTGGGGGTGCAGCTGAGCAATCCATCCGATTATTTCTCCCCTCATCATCGCCGCCTGCTGGAGGCCTTCACCAGCCAGATCGCCCTGGCCATGGAGCGCGTTCACTTGGCGGAGCAGGCGGAACAGGCCCAAGTGCTGCAAGCGCGGGAAAGCCTGGAGCGCGCCCTGCTCAACTCCATCTCCCATGATCTGCGCACCCCGCTGGTGACGATCATTGGTGCCCTGAGCAGCCTGCGCGAGGAGTCACTGCATCTGCCGGCGCACAAGCAGCAGGAGTTGCTCTGCTGCGCCTGGGATGAGGCCGAACGGCTTAACCGTTTTGTCGGCAACCTGCTCGACATGACCCGGCTGGAGGCGGGCGAGGTGCGCATCAACCGCGAGCCCTGCGATATCCAGGACCTGATTGGCACGGCGCTGACCATCCTTGATCGTCAACTGGAAGGGCGAGATGTCAGTGTCCAACTCGAAGAAGGTTTACCGTTGGTGAGCATGGACATGGTGCTGATGACCCAGGTACTGGTCAATCTGATCGATAACGGGCTCAAATACGCCCCGGCGGAGAGCCTTTTGGAGATTGCCGCAAGCATTGCGAGCAACCATCTGGTGTTGGAGGTGCGTGATCGTGGCCCCGGCCTGCCGGAAGCCGATGTGGAACGGATCTTTGAAAAATTCTATCGCCTTCCGGTGCCCGAGGGAGTAAGCGGAACAGGACTCGGACTCTCCATCTGTAAAGGCATTGTCGAGGCCCACCAGGGCACCATCCATGCTAAAAACCGGAGCGACGGCGGCCTGTGCGTCGTCTGTCGCCTACCCCTGCTGCCATGAATGAACCACAAACCACACCGCTGCCGCGTATCCTGGTGGTCGACGACGAACCGGCTATCCGGCGGTTTCTCCACACCGCCCTGGCGGAAAACGAATTTCATCTGATCACGGCGGAAAACGGCCATGCTGCACTGGCCGCCACTGTCACCTCCAAGCCGGATGTCATCCTGCTTGATCTGGGCCTGCCGGATCTCGACGGCGTCGAGGTGATCAACCGCATCCGCCAGTGGTCGCAGGTGCCGATCATCGTGCTCTCGGTGCGCGACCGCGAGGCCGATAAGGTGCGTGCCCTGGACGCGGGTGCCGATGATTATCTCACCAAGCCTTTTGGCGTGGGTGAGTTGCTCGCCCGCATTCGAGTGATGCTGCGCCGCACCGTGCAACAGGTGCCGGAGCCGGTCATTCGTCTCGACGAGTTGGAGGTCGATCTCGCCCGGCGACTGGTACGGCTGCGTGGCGAGACGGTCGCCCTCACCCCCACTGAGTACGAACTGCTGCGCCTGCTGGCCACCAATGCCGGCAAGGTGCTGACCCACCGCCAGATCCTCAAGCAGATCTGGGGTGTTGGTTATCTGGAACAACCGCATGTGCTCCGCGTCAACATCAGCAATCTGCGCCACAAGATCGAGAGCGATGCCTCACGACCGCGCTATATCCTCACCGAATCCGGGGTTGGTTATCGGTTCCGGGATATGTGATTTTCCCCTGCGCCCGAAGGGGTGAATGGGGTCGCATTAACTGGGGTCGTTAATTGGGGTCGGAGTAGTTTTTGGCATGCACATAAAACTACTCCGACCCCAATTAACGACCCCAGTCAAACAGCTTTTACACAACGTATTCCCTTGCATAATCGTGAACAATGCCAATTTTAAAGAGACCTAAAACTCATTAGGTTCATTTCACCCAAGGAGGCTTCCCATGAAACACCTCATCGCATCGCTGGTAACGCTGAGCATGCTCCTGTTTGGCGGCTCCATGGCCATGGCTGCCCATCATGCCGTGAAAATTCAAAATAAAGAGGGGGTGGGCAAGTACCTCGCCGACAGCGAGGGCAAGACCCTGTACTGGTTTAAGAAGGATACACCTGGCACCAGTGCCTGCGCCGGGCCCTGTGTGGAAAAATGGCCGATCTATCATCGTGATGGCGTTAAACCGCCCGAAGGGGTGAAGGCGGAGGATTTCGCCACCATCACCCGCAGCGATGGCCAGAAACAGACGACCTTTCGCGGCTATCCGCTCTATTACTGGATGAATGACAAACAGGCCGGCGACACCAGCGGCCAGGGCGTGAACAATGTCTGGTATCTGATCGATCCTGCCAATTTCCCGCCTCAATAAGCCCTACTGCGCCACAAAAAAAAGGGAGAAGGCTTGCACCTTCTCCCCACGTTCTTTTTCGGCGACCGCCGAAATCTCAGACGCCTCAAGAACCACCAAAACCGATGGTCACCTGATCTTGGTTGACGATGACCGGCACCTTGCGCTGGCCGTTGCTGTGGTGCAGCATCTCCTGCATCCGCTGCGGGTCGAGCTTGACATCGAAATAGACATGCTCCGGGTTCGCCTCACGGGCGCGGGTGGTGTAGGGTCAGCCCTGTTTGCCGTAAATGATGATCTCGCTGCTCATGTGTTTGTCTCCTTGCTTGAAGAGGGAACGAGAATACAACCGCTGATTTTTCATGCGGTTAGGTGGTTACACTCAACGATGGTGGCCTCGTCAACTGGCCGCCAGATACGGCTCCATCCCCGGCAGGCCGTTGGGGATGGATGCTTCACCGCCGCCTTTAGGAGTGGTGGCAGACATGATCTGCCCCATGCGCCTGACAGATATCCTCTTGATCCTGCAAAGCACCCTGCAAAAAGGCCTCGACCGCAGCTTTGGCGGTACCCGAGGCGCCTTTGATGGTCTCGATACCATTGGCCGTCAACACATTGACCGCACCATTGCCGATACCGCCGGCTATCAGCAGTTTCACCCCATTCTGGGCCAGGATGGCGGCCATGTTGGATTTGCAGCCGCATCCAGCGGGAGAATCCAGGTAGTCCACCGCCACGATGGCCTGATCGTTGATGGTAAACACGGAAAATTTTTCACAATGACCGAAATGTTGATCAACTTGATCGCCCACGGTTGGCACGGCAATTTTCATATTCTTCCTTACGGTTAACGTGATGACATGCGATTAATTTTTCCCCGGGGAGCAAGCCACCGGTGAGTTCCCCTGCTCTCCAGCCCGAAGGCAGACCCGCAAGGTACCATAGTTGCCGCCGGGTGGGCAACTGTTGGCGGAGGATGTCCCCCGGCCACATCCAGTTTCGTCGAGAGGAGGGCGAGGAGACCGATGGAGGAGATCTCATTTCTTCAAGCTGAAGTTCGGTGGTAATCATATTATTTTTGTGATGTTCCACACCTCGCGATTCGATGTGTTCCGATATCGTCCATCTTGCCTGTCCCCGGCCGTTGTGTTTGTCCTTTGGGGGCACCAACGCCAATGGCGACAACGGTCGCCATCCCGCCTTTAGCGACTCTATTTTTTATTAGCTGCATCTAAAAAAAGAATTGACAACACCATTTCTTCGCGGCAAAATCACCGGAAATTAGGACGCACTAAAAAAATACTGCTCGTTTAATCACCACCGACAGAATACTCACCACCCTGTTCACCGTTGACAAGGGAGACACCATGGACCCACGGATGCTTGCAACCAAACCACCGGCCCGCCGGAAGATCTGGGAAATCGACAGTTGCTACAAATGCGCCCTCATCGGCACCTGCCTCAGCCGGGCGGAACTGAACAAACTGAGCCGTGAGGCCATATACGAGGTACCGCGCCAGTTTGACGACTATCAACGACATGTCCATTTCATCAAGATTTCAGACCGCAACGACACGGCGGCCAAGGCCCTGCACAAATACCTGGAGAAAAAATATCGGGCCGAGAGCAAGAAATACCTCAAGGCGGAAAGCGAGGAGGAGATTGTTGCCCTGTGGGAGGCGGATCTGGCCGCAGGACGCATCGATTCCGCCTGGTGGAACATCTCTGTGCATGCAACCGCCTCCGAATCCCTGGTGGCCCGCTGCTACGGTCAGTTGCACATGATCAGCCATGACTGCACCAATAGCACCTACCGCGACCGGCAAGTGCTGGCCGCGCTGCGGTCCAAGATAGAGATGCTGGAGGAGGTGGTGGGATCGGAACGGCAGTATTTTCGCCAAGAAAAACGGCGGTTGCAACAGGAGAACAGCGAGCTGCAACGCAAAGCCGCCGCCGACATCCGCCACGCCGAAGAACATCGCCGCCAACAGACGGAGTTACAGCAACTGCGCGATGAAATCGGCCGTCTGCGCCAACAGCAACGCAGTGGTGAGGAACAACAGCTCATCGATGCGCTGCGCCAGGCCAACAACAACCTCTATGGCCGCATCGACGAGTTGACCGGCGAGGTTGAACTGCTGCGCGAAGAGTTGAACCGGGCCGCCGGCCTGATGACTGAGTTGCAACAGGTGCGAGGCCAGATGGAACAGCGTGAAGGCGAACAGGTCCGCGAGATCGCCTCGCTGGAGGCCATGCTCTTTCGCCATATCGCCGCCGAGCAGGATCCCTGCGCCTACTGCGCCGACCAGAATACCGGCAACTGCCCCGGTCTCAACCTCTGCGGCAAGACCGTGCTCTATGTCGGTGGTCTGCACAAGATGGTGCCCCACTACCGCCAGTTGGTGGAGCAGTCCGGTGGCCGCTTCATGCACCACGATGGCGGCAAGGAAGCCTCGCGCAACACCTTGCCCAAACTGCTCAGCACCGCCGATGCCGTGCTTTGCCCCATCGATTGCGTCAGCCACGATGCCTGCAACTGCGTCAAGAAGATCTGCAAACGCTACCAGAAACCGCTGGTGTTCATGCGCAGCTCGGGCCTGTCGTCGCTGGCCAAGGGGCTGGGCGAGATCGTTCAGTAAAAAATTGATGCAACAAGCTCATCAAAAACCACAACCCACTTTCAGCACCCAGGAGTCTTCCATGGAAACCAATGCCATCCACGCCGATCACCGCAACGGCAACCTGCACCTCAACCTGCACGGCGATTTCACCGCCGAAACCGCCCTGCGCCTGACCAGCACCATCGCCCGCACCTACAATGGCCGCGGCAACATCTTCATCCACACCGCCCAGGTTGCCGAGATTGCTCCGGAATCACGCCACACCTTTGCCGAGCAGATCAGCATGCTCGGCCTGCCCCAGGAGAAGATGTACCTCACCGGCATCAAGGGCCTGGATATCAGCCCGGACAAGGGAAGGGTCATTGTGTACGAGAAGAAGAAAAAAGGCTGCTGCGGCAAGTGTCGTGCCTGCAAATGCCACGACACGCATTGATCGCTACCCATGCAACCATCAACCAAAGGAGCAGTATTATGGCTAAAGCATTGATTATTTACGGATCGACCACCGGCAATACCGAGAACGCCGCCAAGCAGATCGGCAAGATCCTCACCCAGGGCGGGCATGAGGTCTGCTTGCAGGATGTACGCAATGCCAAGGTCGAGGAGTTGGGCAACGGCTACGATATCACCGTGCTCGGCTCCTCCACCTGGGGCGATGCCGAGATCGAATTCCAGGAGGATTTCGCCGATTTTTATGAGGATATGGACAAGGCCGATCTCAAGGGCCGAATGGTGGCGCTGTTTGGCTGCGGCGATTCCAGCTACACCTTTTTCTGCGGCGCGGTAGATGCCCTGCAAGAGAAGGTCGAGGGGATGGGAGGGGTCATTCTCAGCGATCCGCTGAAGATCGACGGTGATCCCTGCGATGCCGCCGGTGACATCGATTCCTGGGCCAAGGAGATTGCCCAGGCCCTGTAAGCCCTATTGCGCCTTCAGGACGTCGCTATGACGGCCTGGAGGCGTTGTACTCAGGTTCAACCAAGAGAAGATGCAATGGAAAAGTCGCAGAGACGTGAAATGGACAAGGGCGAGTTGATTGCCAGGGTGGCCGATGAGTGCGGCCTCAGCCGCCATGCCACCGGCCAGGTGGTGGAGAGTGTGCTCAACGTGCTCTCCGATGCGTTGGCCGCCGAAGGTGGCATCAGGCTGGAGGGGTTCGGCACCTTCTCCGCCGCCCAAAAACCGGCACCGGGAATGGCGCAGATGCCTTGGCCAGGATTCTTGTATCCCCCGACCGGGCAGGCCATTCGGTTTCAGGCCGCCTCACCCATGGTCGATTGCCAGCGCAGCAGCGATTGATCTATCTTTGTACATTCCTGCCACTCATCCGGTGAGCGTCGTGAGCACATTCACCGGTCTTTTTTTCTCACGCAAAGGCGTTGATATAAGCCCGTTGGCGTGAGGACCGCACTCCAACACCCCACCTACCGCATGTTGCTTGCCTCATTTGTTGGGATTGCTTCATCACCCCAACGTGTCTGACCACACTGCATGGAATTTCGCGGTATTTGGCGTATCACGATACTCTCAGGGTTTAACCACCTGAATCTTGAGCCCCATGCCGCCTCCAAGGGCGTAGCGTGCACCATTCTTCTCGATCATCAGCGCGCCGCCTGGTTGCTTCTTGACCACCGTGATCTCATCATTGACATGGATGCCCATGCTGATCAGCCGCTCCTGCACCCTGCTCCCTTGCGGCAACAGCGTGACGCGAACCTGCTCCCCCTCTCCAGCCATTGATAGTGGAAACGATGGGATTGCCGCTTGACGGGTGGAACCTAAACAGTGACGATGATGCATGGTCTCTCCTTGCACAACAAGAGGGGCGGATTCAAGGTGGAATGCTCGTTATGCTGCATGCCTAGCCTTGACGAAGCGGATTGGCAGCCGAAGCACTTCTGTATCTTGATTACCGCATAACCGACATATTGCCAAGCACTATGTTTAGCCACCCTTAAAACACATAGGATTCTTTGACAAAAGCATCTTCCTCCTCAACCTGCTCTTCACCCCTTAGTGACAAACAAAAACAACATATTGTTTTAACAGCAATAATAATAAAATTGTTAATAATTCCCAACAAAATCACAAAACCGGCCAGCTATTCACCATTTCTTCATGAAGACCGTGGTAGGTTACCACAAATCTAACCAAACACCCGCCATCATTAAAAAATGATACAATTTCAGAACGATTCAATGCGAACACTGTGGAGCGCCCTGATTATTGTCGGGAGTGGGCTTTTAGCAAGCTGCACCTCCTTTGACCATCTCACCCAGGCGCCATCCACCGGCGACGCAGGGCCCAAAGCCGTGGAGTGCGGATCCTGCCATGGTGAACAGTATCGCGAATGGCAGGGCTCGGTGCATGCCAGGAGCTTTCTTAGCCCCACCTTCCAGGAAGCTGCGGGCAAGCCGCCGGAAAGCGAATGCCTGCAATGCCACAGTCCGCTGGCCAAGCAGGGATCGGCCATGGCCAGTCGCTCGTTTCACCAGGAAGAAGGCGTCACCTGTGTCAGCTGTCATTTAGTGCAAGGGGCCATGCATGGCCCGCATGGTTCGACAGCCCTGGTGTCGCCGCACCCGATCAAGGAAGATCAAGCCACCTACACCAGCACCGCGATCTGCGCCAACTGCCACGGCGAGACCGTCGAACAATGGCGCAAGGCCACCGCCCGGCAACCGGCCCCCACCTGCCAGCAGTGCCATCAAAAACCGGTTGAGCGCACCGTCACCCAGGGCACCAATCTCTTTTCCAATATGCTGGTGGCCTTTGAAAAGAAGGTGCAATCGCGTAGCCATGACATCAATCTGGAACACATGGCTCCCCGCCCCGACGCAATCAGCCTGACCATCGCCTCGCCCACTCGCCATGGCGATGAGATACGCTGGCAGGTGAGCATCGATAACCACCTCCCCCATGATTTGCCCACTGGCACCTATGGCGACAAGGAGATACGACTGGTGCCGGTTGTGGCGAAGGATAACCGGCGATTGCCCGAACGAAGCATCTTGCTGGGCAAGGCCTCCAAGCCCCTGGCGGCCGGAGCGCACACCGAGGTGCAACTCAGCCTGCCGGCAAGCGAATGTGCGAGCGGATCTCTGCGCTTAGAGGTAGAACGTCACAGTCCCAGCCATGCTGAGCGCAACCCCATCGTCCTCGCTGCCTTCCCCTTACCTTCAACCGACAAGGTCGTCCCCTGATGCGCTTTTTCACCATCCCCACCCCCTTCACCCCGGAATTCATCGACCAGGTCGCCGCACTGAACAGCGAGTTTGCCGACAGCGGCGGCCGCATCCTTGAACTCTACGGCGCCTTCCAGCAAGGGGCCTTTAATTCGGCGCGGCCTGCCAAATATTTGCCGGCGGTCAGTCGCGAGCAGTTCCAGCGCCATGTGGCCCAGGCCAGGGACCAGGGGATCGCTTTCAACTACCTGCTTAATGCACCCAACTATTCCAACCACGAGTACACCCACCAGGGTCGCAAGGAACTCGCCCAACTCCTCACCTTGCTGGTGGAGAGCGGTGTGGCCTCGGTGACCGTGGCCGTGCCCTATCTGGTGGATATTATCAGCTCCACCTTTCCGCAACTGGAGGTGGTGGTCTCCACCATCGGTTATGTGGGCGGCCTTGCCGGTATCGACCAGTACGCCGAGGCCGGAGCGAAACGGATTGTGCTCGATATGGAGGTGAACCGCGACTTCCCCTTCCTGCGCACCGCCTGCGCGGAGAGCCCAATTCCCCTGGAGGTGATTGTCAATCCGGTCTGCCTCAGTCAGTGTCATTTCAAGTACAACCACAACTGCGTGGCGGCCCTGGGATCACAAAACCTGATGCGCGGCGGCGCCGGTGTGCCCTACAACCAGTACTATCTCAACTGGTGCTATCTGCGGAAACTCTCCCAGGAAAGCGAGTTTCTCAAAAGCCCGTGGATCCGGCCGGAAGACCAGCATCTGTGGGAGGAGGTCGGCATCAACTATTATAAGATTGCCGGACGCGGCCTGCCGGGCGCCGAGATCCTGCGCCTCTGCCGGGCCTATTTGTCCCAATCCTTCTCCGGCAATTTGCTCGATCTCTTGGGCTGGCCGCACTGGCTGGCCTTCCGCGACAACGGCGACGGAACCCGCCTGCCGGAATTGGAGGTGGTTCTCGATAACGGATCCCTGGAAGGCTTCCTTGATTTCTTTGCCGAAAAGAACCCGACCTGCCGCCTGGGCTGCCAGCGCTGCGGCCACTGCCAGGCCTGGAGCCGCAAGGCCCTGCGCTTCAACGATGCCAGCCTTCGAGAGCGTTATATCGCCAACATGCATCGCAACATCCGCCAATTGGTCGAAGAAATCCCCAGCGCCGAACAAAGCGAGGCCGCCTTTGCCCAGTGGCAGCGCCAGGCCGCCCGTCAGGTGATCAAATGATTGGCCAGCGGGTACTGGTTACCGGCGGTACCGGTGTGGTTGGCCGGCCCTTGGTGCGTGCGCTGTTAGCCATGGGCAAGGAGGTGGTCATCCTCACCCGCAAGCTGCCCAAAAACGAGAACGGCGAGGCGAATCCAGCCTGCACCCATCTCCAGGGCGATGTTGCCCAGCCGCTACTCGGCCTGAGTGCGGAGCAGTATCAAGATTTGGCCGCCTCGATCACCACCATCTTCCACCTCGCCGCCCGCACCGATTTCAAGGGGGCAACGGTGGCCGACTACCAGGGGATCAATATCGACGGGGTACGGCATGTCTATGAGTTGGCTGCCACCGCCGGTGCCCACCTCCACCATGTTTCCACCGCCTTTGTCCGTGGCCGATACGACGGTCTCTTCCACGAGGAGGATCTCGACTGTGGCCAGGGATTTCGCAACGGCTACGAGGAGAGCAAGTTTCGGGGCGAGCAGTTTCTGCGGCAACAGTTGGCCCAGGGAAATACGCCTCCGCTCACCATCTACCGGCCCGCTATCATCCTGGAGCGTCACCCCTCGCAGGCTTCGGCCAACACCTTCGGCCCCTTCATCTTTTTAGATGCGGTCTTTCGCATCCTGCTAGCCGCCCACCGCCACGACCAGGCGCCGGAGACGGTGCGGGTACGCGGCAGCCTCTCAGGTTCGCTGCCCTTCATCTTCGATGACAACGTAGTCGAGGCGCTCCTCACCATTGCCCAATCACCCGACATCCATGGCCGCACCTTTCATCTGGTCAGCAGCGAGCCCTGCCCCAACCGCATGCTGGAGGAGGTGTTCAACACCGCCTTTGGCCGGCAGGCCGCTCGCCTCAGCACGGCTGAGGATTTTGCCGCCCTACCGCCAACGCCGGCGGAAAAGATTCTGGCGCGCAAGACCACCATCTACGACGCCTACATGGATTTGGATCTCCATTTTGATCGCCGGCACCTGGAGGCCATCCTCGGCCATGCCTGGCGACCAGCCGTCTCGGCCGAGGAACTGCTGGCCGCCTTTAGCTGCTATCTGGCCGGAAAGAAGGAGGAGGACAAGACGGTGGTGCTGCCCGCCCAGGAGAGACAGCGCATTGCTGCCTATTTCGACAGTTTCCTCCCCGCCTTTGTCGGCCGCCAGCTCATTGCCGGCCTGGCCTCGCTCTCCTGCCGCTTCTGGCTGGAGGTGGCCCAGTGTCCCAGTCGCAGCCTGGAGATCGACCAGGGCCGGTTGGTCGACATTACCCCCGGACAGACCGGCTCCTTTGGCTACCGGGTGCAGCCCGCAACCTTTCTCCAGGTGGTGGCCGGTCTGCTGCCGCCCCAACAGGGATTTTTCCAGGGCGACATCAGCCTGGAAGGCAACACCATGGAGGCCTTGCGCACCGCCACCGCCCTTGAGGAATTCTTTCACACCTATCCCTATGCCGCTCCAACGGCGGCCTAAACGCGAGTATCATTATGAAAAACAACTGGATCGCCCTGGACGAAATCAGCAGCAAACCCTACGCCGAGTCCGTTGCCCTGTTCCGGCAGTACATCAACCCCGGCCTGGTCGACCTGCTGGAGATGGGCGAGTACACCGCCATCCACCCGCAATCCGCCCAGGGTGCCACTATCATCGACGGCCAGGGCCGGGCCATCCTTGATTTTGTTTCCTCCTACGGGGCGCTCAACCTCGGCCATAACCATCCCCAGGTCAAGGCCGCCATCCTCAGCATCCTGGAAAACAACCGTGTCGATCTCTCCAAGGAGCTGTTGTCCCCCTATGCCGCCTGCCTGGCCTACAACCTCAGCCTGCTCACCCCTGGCAGTTTGAACCGCTTTTTCTTCTGCAACTCCGGCACCGAGGCGGTGGAAGGCGCCCTCAAGTTGGCGGCGCGCTACTTCAAGGGCAAGCGGCCGCGTTTCATCTATGCCGAGAATTCCCTGCACGGCAAGACCCTGGGGGCGCTGTCGGTGACCGGCGGCCAGCGGCTGCGCGAATTTTTCCCACTACTACCGGGCAAGACCGTGCCCTATGGCGATGCCGAGGCCCTGGAAACTCTACTCAAAACCAATCCCGCCGAGGGCGAAGACGCAGTGGCCGCCGTCATTTTGGAGCCAATCCAGGGCGAGGCCGGGGTAATCGTGCCGCCGGCTGGATACCTTCGCCAGGTACGCGAACTCTGCACCCGTTACGGGGTTTTGCTCATCTTGGATGAAATCCAGACCGGCCTCTGCCGCACCGGCACCTTCTTTGCCTGCGAGCACGAACAGGTCATTCCGGATCTGCTGGTGCTGGCTAAATCCCTGGGCGGCGGCCTGGCCTCCATCGGTGCCACCATCGCCACCACCAAGGTCTTTGAAACCGCCTACGACAATCCCCATGACTGCCTGGTGCAGACCTCCACCTTCGGCGGCCGCTCCACCTGCTGCGCCGCCGCCATCGCCGCCCTGGAGGTGTACCAAAACGAAGATCTCAGCCAGCGAGCCGCCAGCCTGGGCGAACGGTTGCTGGGGGGCTTGCAGGCCATCAAAGAAAAATATCCAGACTGGATTCGCGAGGTGCGCGGCCGGGGCTTGATGGTGGGCATCGAGTTTGACGAGGGCATTGTCGACCAGGCCCGCTACCTGCCGGCGATGATTCCGGGGCTACGCAATGTGCTCAAGGAACACCTGCCCGGTATGGTGGCGGCTGCCCTGCTCAAGCAGTACGGCATCCTCGGCACCCTGATGCTCAACAACCGCTCGGTGTTGCGCGTCTACCCGCCCCTGGTGATCAGCGAGAAGCAGATCGACTATTTTCTGAGTTCCCTGGATGCCCTCCTCGCCCAGGGGCCCAAAGACCTGGTCTCCAACCGCGTCAACCATGCCATTGCCTCGGCGGGTCTGAAGTTCATCACCCCCTGGACCAGCGCCTTTCTCAAGAAATAAGGGTCCGCTCATGCAGCGCTTTTTTCTCCACTTTGCCGCGACCCTGCGCAGGCATCGGACCCTGACCCTGCTGCTATTCTTCGGCCTCAGCCTGGCAAGCGGTTTCTTTGCCCTGCACAGCCGGGTGGACAACTCGCTGGCGGTGTGGCAGTCGGCCGATGATCCGCACTGGCAACAGTACCAACAGTTTGTTGCCCAGTATCATATTATTGACCCGCTGATTGTCTATCTCCCCGGTATCGATTTACTTTCGCTGGAAGACATTGCCGATGCCCTGAAAGCGCAAACCCGTGCCGAGACGCTGCAATCCCTGGCCATCCACGCCATAAGCGGTGAGGAGGCGGGACTGTTCTTCGTCGTTCCCAAGACAGAAAGCAGCCCGGAGGATTTGTCCGCCTTGCTCGCCGAGGTCGAGGGGGTGTTACAGCAGCAAGGGACGCCGTATCACCTGGGCGGCGTCTGGTATCTCACCACCCTACTCGATGAACTTTCAGCCAAATCCACCCAGACCCTCTTTCCGGTGGTTCTGGCCATCCTCGCCCTGGGCGTGATTTTCCTGGTGCGCAGTGTGCGCAACGTCGCTCTGGTGCTGCTCTGCGGCTGCATCCCAGCCCTGCAGATCACCGGCATCATGGCCCTGTGCGGGGTGAAGTTGAACATGATTTTGCTGGCGCTGCCGCCCTGCACCATGATCCTGGGCATCGCCCATGCCATCCACCTGGTGAGCAAGGAGCCGGACGCGGCCCACCCCGACGGCCTCAGCCTCTTTGCCGAGGTGGCGCCGCCGAGCCTGCTCTCCGGCCTGACGATCATGATCGGCTTCTTTTCGCTGTATTTCAGCAGCTACCTGCCCATCCAACAACTTGGGATATGGGGCACGGTGGCCGGGGCTCTGTCGCTGGCCACCTCTTTGATTCTGCTGGGGCTGTTCTTTGAACCCGCGCCCTGCCGGGCCATCCCCCTACCAAAGGGTTATGTGGCCTTCATGACCCGCCACCGGTTGCCGCTGGCCGGGGTGTTTCTGGTGCTCATCCTCCTGGCTGGCATGGGGATCAGCCGTCTGCAAACCGGCTCGCTCATCCTTGATTTCTTCTCGGCCAATGCCCCGGTTCGACAGCATTACCAGCAGATTGAAAACGCCGGACTTGGCCTAACCCCCTTTGAGGTCGACCTGGAACAGAGCCGTCTCAGCAATGAACAACTGCGTGCAGTGTTCAACGAATATGAGCGCAACCACAGCGAGGTGACCCAGGTGGTCTACACCTTCGCCGACGCTACGGTCATTGGCGAGGCCAGCGAGCGTGGCGCGCAAATGCCAGCCCTGCTCAGCCTGGGGAACATGGCGGAGCGACCGCAGCGGGCCACGGTGATGCTCAAAACGGTGGCCTCCGAACCGACCCTGGACCTGGCCGAGTCCCTGGAAGCCCTGCTGCAACAACGCATCGGCCAGCATCCCCATCCCTATGTCACCGGCTCGGTGCCGCTCTATTGCCGGGGGCAAAAACAACTGTTCTCCTCGCTACTCACCAGCTTTGCCAACGCCTTTGTACCCATTTCCCTGATCATGGGTCTGGCCCTGCGCTCCTTTTCCTTCGCCATCCTGGCCATCATCCCCAATGTGCTGCCGGTCTTCTTCATCCTCGCGGTCATGGGGTGGCTCTCCATTCCCCTGAGCGTGGCCACGGTGACGGTGGCCAGTATCGTCTTTGGCATTGTGGTCGATGACACCATCCATTTCCTGCACCGCTTGCAGGCAGCAACCAAGGTCTCCGGCAGCGCGGCGGATCACCTCCATGACACCATCCACTATGCCGGCCCGGCCATGCTCACCGCTGCGGTGATCTCCGGCACCGGCTTCCTCGGCTTCATGGCCTCGCCGTTCATTCCCCTGCGCCATTTCGGCCTATTGATCAGCGGCGCCCTGTGGCTGGCCATCTTCTGCGACATGGTGCTGCTGCCCCTGCTGCTGCTTTCGTGGAGACGACGATGAGATGAGCGGAGGAACGGAGAGTTCTCCCTGCATATGAAATGACCGGAAAAATGCCCCTTTCACCGGAGTGGCCAATGTTTCGGTGTCATCCCGAACGAATGTGAGGGATCTCCTCTTGCATGAGATTTCTCACTGCGTTCGAAATGACAGCCTCATTGCCAGGCTGTGTCGGTTGATTGCAAGCAGTTGGTTATCTATCCTTCAGATCTTGCCAATACTTCTGGCATCTCGACCAACGGGAGAGATCTCCAAAGTTTCACAGGGTACGCAGGGGCTTCCCCCTCACACCGCCGAGATAAACAAAAACAAAATCTCTTTATTTTAAGGCCCTTTTTCATGGACCAACGGTGGGCACCAACGTCTGTGCCCACCCTACACCAATTTCGTGGAGACGCGCATGAATCCTCAACATATCCGCAGCGTTCTTGCCCTGCATTTTGACCCCAATCAGGGCAGCCCCTACTGGCTGGAGCGACAAACCCAGCTTGGCTTCGACGTGTGCCAGGAAATCCGCAATAGCGAGGATTTCCATCGCCTTGGCCCCATGGATGTGAGCGCCCTGCGTACCCGGCCGATCACCGACTTCATCCCCCGCTCGCTGCACCGGGATCTGCCCAGCTATCTGCTCTCGGAAACCGGCGGCACCACCGGCGATCCCTGCCGCCGCGTCTTTTCGCCGCAGGAATTTGACAACGCCTTCATCGGCCCCTGGCTCAAGGCAGTCAACGAGCACCGCTTTCCCCGCCAGGGCCGCTGGCTCTTTGTCGGTCCGGGCGGGCCGCATATCATCGACCGCTCGGCCCGTTTCATGGCCCGCTCGCTGGGCAGTCTCGAACCCTTCACCGTGGATTGCGATGTGCGCTGGATCAAGCGCCAGGCCAAAGGTTCCATGGGATTCACGCTCTATATGGAGCATGTGCTAGCCCAGGCAATGAACATCATCAGCCATCAGCAAATCGACACCCTGTTCACCACCCCGCCACTCCTGGCAGCCCTGGCGGGCCTGATGCGTGCCGATCAGCGCCAGCAGATTCGCGGCATCCACACCGGCGGCATGCGCCTGGATGCCCCGACAGCGGCGCAATTACACGCCCAGTTTCCCCAAGCGGTGATTCTGCCAGGCTACGGCAACAGCCTCTTTGGCGTCACCTTCCCGGTGGTGTGGGATGAACAGCACACACCGCCGCCGGAGCTGGTCGATGAGGATGTCTTTTCCGTGGCCGATCCGGCTCTGTGGTTGCAACTGGCGCCCATCCCCACAAACGAGCAAGCCCCCCAGGAGCTCTGCCGCTGTGTCGAGCCGGGGCAACGCGGCCGGGTAATCGTCCACCGGCTGGACCCCAGCTTCCTGTTTATCAATCTGGCGGAACGGGATACAGCCATCAGCGTGCCCTGCCCCAACGGTGATACCGGCCTGGCCTGCATCGAGCCGCTCGAATTTGCCACCCCCCGTGACCGTCAGGGGGTCTATTGATGGCCGCTCAGCTCCATGAGGTTCAGGTGAGTATTCCCGGTGGCTACGGGCAGTTGGAGGGCAGATTGCTCTACCGTGATGAAACCGCCAAGGAGGTGGGAACGATCTTCTGCCCGCCGCATCCGCTGTTGGCCGGCAATATGGACAACAATGTGGTGCAGGCGGTGGCCAGGGCCGTGGCCGAGATGATGCCGGTGCTGCTGTTCAACTACCCGGCCGTGGGTAAAAGCACCAGCCCACAACCGGGGCTGCCGCTCTTTGAGGTGTGGAACCAGCTTGATCAGGGCAAGGATTACCGTGCCATTATCGAGGAGGTGCAACGGGTGATCGCCTGGAGCGGATCGTATTTTTGCCGCTACCATCTGATCGGCTATTCTTTTGGCGCCTGCATGGCCTTGGCGGCCATGGCATCACCCGCCATCTCTTTCACCGCCATTGCTCCGCCCCTGGCCGAGGAGGATTTCTCCGTCCTTGCCGCCCTTGCCATCCCGCAATTACTGATCACCGCCGAACAGGAAACGCTGCTGGCCTCAGCAGAAGCCATCCCAAGGCATCCCCACTGCACCCATACCACCATCCCCGGTGCAGATCACTTTTTCCGCAATCACGAAGCGGTGATCGCCGGGACAATCGCCGCTTTCCTCACCTCATCGCGCTGACGCTGCCGCGTGCTGTTGCGGCGGCTCTTGCAACGAAAGACGCACAGACATGGCGGTCGGATAAAGATGAATACCCGGCTACATCCTGGCGACAAGAAGGCGAGCCAGCCGACCCATGCGCAGGCCGTCGTTACGGCCCTGGAAATATTGATCGTCCAGTTGCTGCGGACTGTGGTCGTCGATGTGATTGAAGCCCAAGCCCCTCAGCAGGATGACCAGATCTTCGGGAACAAAGCAGCTTTGGAAGGGTTCTCCGGAACGGGCAACGCGGTGCGCCAGGCCATCGTAAAAACGGCGCGCCTCAGTGCTGAGCATTTCCGGATCAAGCATGTAATCAAAGACGATACCGCTCTGCTCGGGCAGATCGGCCACCAGGGCCAGGGTGGTCTCGATGGCGGGCCGACTCAAATACATACTGACACCCAACCAGGAAAAGAAGGCAGGGGCACTGGCATCAAAGCCTGCCCGAGCGAGGCCATCGGCCAGGGCCTGCTGCTCGAAATCCACGGGGGCAAAATATAACCCAGCCGGAATCTCCAGACCCATCTCGGTCAGGCGGCGGCGCTTCCAATCCTGGATGGCCGGACGATCCACTTCAAAAACGCGCAAATCCGCCTCCGGTGTCAACGCACGGTAGGCAAAGGTGTCGAGCCCGGCACCGAGAATCACATACTGGTGCACACCACGAGATCTGGCCAGCGAGCCTAGCAGTACACGGGCCAACGGCGACTGGTCAAGCCAACCTGCCCCAGGTTCAGGAATGACCGCCCCCTCGGCTCCGACCACGCATAGCGCCAAAGGATCCGCGAAAATGAGAGGGGCGTCCAGCAATTGATGGGCAGCGCGGCGCAAAGCCACCCGCCAAGCCGTAGCACTGGGACAGGGTTCGTTCATGGCAATGACTCCACTTGATTGCGAAAGGGGGGACAGCTCCACCATCAGCCGGAACGATTAACTGAGGAACTACAATTACCCCCCCGCGCGGTGGGCGACTCCAGCGTATCTTCTTGCGCCATCCCGGCGCTTCAATGAGGCCGGGGCCGAATGGCCCCGGAAAACACTTCGACTGAATATGATTTGGCCGCCGTGTACTTGCTTCAATGAGGCCGGGGCCGAATGGCCCCGGAAAACGCATACTATCTGCCCTGATCATTGGCCCATTGCTGGCTTCAATGAGGCCGGGGCCGAATGGCCCCGGAAAACTGATCGTTCTGGGCAAGGTGTTGGAGTTGAGAGCAGCTTCAATGAGGCCGGGGCCGAATGGCCCCGGAAAACTCGGCCGCTGTCTATGGCGTCTATCAGGGTGGTATGCTTCAATGAGGCCGGGGCCGAATGGCCCCGGAAAACGGCTCGCGCTGCAACTTGCCCGCCAATTCATCCTTGTGCTTCAATGAGGCCGGGGCCGAATGGCCCCGGAAAACGACATCTGCGCCGTGTATGCGGTTTGTCATCAGTGAAGCTTCAATGAGGCCGGGGCCGAATGGCCCCGGAAAACTCAAGGCTTGATCGAGAGTGAAAGCGGTTGGAATCCGGCTTCAATGAGGCCGGGGCCGAATGGCCCCGGAAAACCACCACCTCGGTGATGGATTGGGTCAACAAGACCTATCCGCTTCAATGAGGCCGGGGCCGAATGGCCCCGGAAAACAAACAACCGGAAGTACACCCGGTTGCATACGATACCGCTTCAATGAGGCCGGGGCCGAATGGCCCCGGAAAACTTTTTAAGCATGAAGAGGTACTTGCAAAGTATGCCTAGCTTCAATGAGGCCGGGGCCGAATGGCCCCGGAAAACGTCGGTATTTATGTCTTGGTGCAAGAATGCTAGTGCGCTTCAATGAGGCCGGGGCCGAATGGCCCCGGAAAACAACCAGCTTGTCCAACAACTCAACTCCCGCCGGACGTGGCTTCAATGAGGCCGGGGCCGAATGGCCCCGGAAAACGGAAAATAAAATTTAACAATAAGGCCAAACTCAAACTGCTTCAATGAGGCCGGGGCCGAATGGCCCCGGAAAACACCAACAAACTACACTATCAACAGTGTGCAGGCTACGCTTCAATGAGGCCGGGGCCGAATGGCCCCGGAAAACGCTGGGAATCTGGTGCGGGCTGAAAGGTGTGAGGATGCTTCAATGAGGCCGGGGCCGAATGGCCCCGGAAAACTCGAGCATAGATACGTTTTCATACTCTTACACGCCAAGCTTCAATGAGGCCGGGGCCGAATGGCCCCGGAAAACTGGTGGCTGCAACTTGGTACGGAGCTGCAGGACGAAAGCTTCAATGAGGCCGGGGCCGAATGGCCCCGGAAAACAGCCCGCTCGCCAATCGGCCATGGCCGGTAATTGGCGGGGGGATTTGCGAGAGGTGGTGCAACGCTGCCGGCAAAGAGTTGTTCATTGTACTGCGAAAAATCTTCCTTTCAATATTTATCCAATTTTCAAAGAACATAGCCGTTGCGAGCGCTGCCGGTGTTTTGTGCATCACAACGGCGCTCGTTTGGCTTCGGCGAAAATTATCACACAATGACCGCCCGTCGTTCAATGGGGCGGAATGATCGGCCGAAGCTCTCTACTCGAATCGTAATACTCTCGGCCGGGCCGACGTCAATAATCATCACATGATCTTCATCGGCATTCATCAACTCCGTCAAGGTGTCGGTCATGCGCAGCAGATTTTGCCGGTTGAGGCGACATTGAAAAACCGAGAGTTGCAACCAAACGCCATAGCCTTTCATGGTTTTGTAGATTTTCCGCCATCGTTTCGGCTGGGTGATGTCGTAGCAGACAAGGTAGACATGATCCATCGTTCCTTCACCGGGTCACAAAGGTTGGATAGCGGGGAATCTCCCCGCTCAGGAATCGGGTTAGCAACCGGGCCTGCACCTCGAACAGTCGCCGATAGCTGAGTCGATAGTTGAAGATCGGGTGGGTGACCTCCTGGTTCATGCGCCGTTCAAAGGCGGCAATGAACCGCTTGCGTCCGGGTGCCTTCAGATTGCATCCGGTTGAGGCGATGATGAAATCCTCCTGCCTGACCTCGCCGTTGTTGATGGCTGTGATCACCGCTGAATCGGCCACCAGCGGCCGAAACGGCTCCATCATGTCCAGGGCCAGGGCCGGGCGGGCAAAACGCATCTGATGATAAAAGCCGCGATACGGGTCCAACCCCACCGCCGACAAGGTGACGGTCCACTCCCTGGTCAGCATGGCATAGGCAAAGGAGAGCAGGGCATTGATTGGATCTTTGGGCGGGCGGCGGTTACGGCCGTTGAAATCGAACCCACCGGCAACCGCTCGTTTTTCCGGGGAGATCATGGCGATGAGCTGTTCAAAGTAACGCCGGGCCGCATTGCCTTCCACGCCCAGCAGCGTCTGCAGTGAATGGGTCCGCGCCGCTTGCAGCATATCGTTTTTCAAACCGGTCAACAGTTCGGCAGGAGCTTTGCCCCCTTCTTCGCCATCGTCTTTCCAATTACGTCGCAACAGGGTGCGGCAATTCTGAATCTTGGCGGTGACCAGCCGTCGCGCCAGGTGCAGACAGGCGGTGTCGTCAAAACTGGCCCGGTATTGGGCAGTGCGGGTCTGCACATTATGATGGCCGGTACCGACGCAGTGGCCGATGAACCAGCCACCATAACTCATGAAGGTAACGGGGATTTGCCGTTTGCAGCATTCGTGCAGCGCCGGGGTGCTCATGCCGCAGTGGCCGAAGAGCACCACCTGCGAGGTGTCCATCAGCCGGGCCTCGGCCACCTTCTCCCGGTTTTCCTCGATAATCAACTGCTCGCCATCCTTGCGCACATAGCTGGCCGGCGACTGCACATAGAGCGGCAGGGCGGTTTCAGCCAGTGGATAGATGGGACGCACATCGATGCGCTGCTGAGTGAGCAAACCGACCTCATCGGGTAAGCAGATGCCGATCAGCGAGCAACGACCGCATTTAGGGCTGTCGACCAGGGGCGGCGGCGGGGTATCTTCCTGGCTGAGACCACGCAAGCCCTCGATGGCGTCCAGGGTTTCGGCAAGCAACTCCTCGTCAAAGGCCACCTTGACGCGCTCCTTTGAGCCGACAAAGTAGAGGCATCCATGGGCCACCTCATAGCCATGCTCGCGCAGCAATAATCCCTGGGCGCAGACCTGGACCCGTTCCGGCGCATAGGCACCGGCGGGCACATGGGGCCGTTTGCCTTTTTTGTAGTCCACCGGCTGCACCTCGACGCCGACGCCCTCCACCAGATCGATCTTGGCGGTGATGCCCAGGGCTTCGGAGCTGAGCGACACCGAGCGGGCATGAATGGTTTCCGGTTCAACGGAGGTTTCGACCGGCAGCTTGCCGCCCTCCTTGTCCACCCGCTTGTGGCGGATGGCCCCTTCCACCGTGTCGGCACTGTGGGCAAACTCCCCCTGTACCCACATCATGTAGGCCAGACGCGGGCAATAGACATACTCGTTGACCATGCGCACGGGGATGAGGGGCGTTTGTTGTACAGTTTCGTTTTCCATGGCTGAAGTCGTCCTTGGCAACAGCAAATCACCCTTTACAGCCCGCACAAGGAACTGTAGGGTTTTATGAAATTCGAGGAGGTGATTCCATGACAACCAATCTTGCACTGAATGACGACCTCATCCGTGAGGCGCAAAAGCTCAGCGGCCATCGCACCAAGAAGGCGGTTATTACCGAGGCCCTGCAGGAGTATGTTCAGCGCCGGAAACAGATGGAGATCATTCATATCTTCAACCAAGTTGAGTACGACAGCGACTACGATTACAAGAAACAGCGGCAAACGCCGTGAATGTTCTCGTCGACACCTGCATCTGGTCGCTGGCCCTGCGCCGCCATTCTCCCGGCACGCAGGTTGCGTACCTTGAAGAGTTCAAAGAGTTGATCAGCGAAGCACGCGTCCGCATCATCGGCCCGGTGCGGCAGGAGATTCTCTCCGGCATCAAATCCGAGCGGCAGTTTGAACAACTCAAGCACCATCTTGCCGCCTTCCCCGATGTACCAATCACAACCGAAGACTTCGAACAAGCCGCCCATTTTTTCAATCTGGCGAGAAGCAAAGGCATTCAGGGTTCCAACACCGATTTCCTCATCTGCGCCGTCGCCACCCGGCGCAACCTTTCCATCTTCACTGTTGATCAGGATTTTGAACAGTTCCAGCGTGTGCTGCCTATCCGCCTCCATGGTTTGCGAGGATAACAGGCTTCTTCTCTTGCTTACAGGCAGCTCATTTTTTCCGTACCCAAAGAACAATGAGCGTTCAGTACCGGCGCGAACAGGCCGAGGCCGGTGAACCTGCCGCCGCCGATGCAATGCGGGCCTCGAAGTGCAAGCGGGTCGCCGTTGACATCGCGCCAGAGAATGCGGACATGCAAGCGGCGAAAACGACGATGTTGATCTGGTACGGCGTAGGCTGTTGCCAAATCCGTTCCCGGCACGAAACCAGAGCCGCGCCATTGCAACTCGGCGTTTTGTACCAGCGTGTCGGGATATCCGGCTTGACGTAAGGCTTTTCGCAGCAAGTATTCAATGCGTGTTTCCAGTTTGCTGACGATGTTAGCCTTTTCTTGGGATGTGAGCGTTTCGCTGTTAAGGCGGCGACGCAATTTTCCAGGATCATCGTAGCCCGGCAAAATAACCGGCGTGACCGAAACCCATTCGCTTGATTCCGCGAAATATTTCTTAATCGCTCCGTCTCTGTCAGATTGACGGCGAAGGAAGGCGACA
This sequence comes from uncultured Desulfobulbus sp., assembly GCA_964639845.1. Classification (GTDB taxonomy): domain Bacteria; phylum Desulfobacterota; class Desulfobulbia; order Desulfobulbales; family Desulfobulbaceae; genus Desulfobulbus. The sequence continues at coordinate 172,706 of CAZXHS010000001.1, forward strand.
ACCTCCCCCGTCTTTTCTTCAATCAGTTCTCGGCCTTCGAGATGGCGGATAATGCGATTGAATTCCTCATTGACGATAGACCCATTGACGGTGACCAGAACGCGGCGAATGGCGCCAACACAATTCCCCTTTGCCTCACCTCGCCATTCGATGGATGGCAGAGGAATAAACAGAAGGCGGGCGCCGTTGACGGGTTGATGGGCATCCTCTCCCCTTGCCTCTCCATGCCCCATAACGAACGAGGCAACCTTTTTGTCGTCCCAGCCGAGAGAAGCAGCAAAATCATCCTGACCAGCCGCACAACGCATCATGCCGCTGAGGTGCAATGCCCGCCTCGTAGTTGAAAAGGCGGCAAAACCGCTGTCGTCGGGTTTTCGGATAGAAAAAACGGCGTAGGGCGGCAACGCAATCTCGGATGCTCGGCGATAGGTTGCAACCGCAAATTGAGCGAGTGGTGGCACAGGGTTGAAGATATTGCTATCGAGACTAATACGATTCAGGAATGCCATGTAGCGCTTCCGTAAATCATCCAGCGTTCCAGGCACAGGAACGCGGAGTAGCCGTCCGCCGGATGCTTCCGAAGGCAGCCAGCGTTCGCCGCCAATCCGCCCTGCTTCTTCGCCGGAAATGACAACGGCATCAGCCACCACAAGGTCAATGCCCCAGCCGAATTGCGAGATGGATCGGGCAGCAGCAACGAATTCGTCCCTGGCCGGAATGCCTGCCCCTTCTTCCAATGGCCAGAGGTAGTGGAGGGCTGGAAGCGTATCGTTAGCTTCGAGCAAAGTCGGACGGATGAATTTCTCCGATCGAAAACTCGAAATATCTTTATCCCCTCCCTTTACCCAAGACTTTGCCACTAGGTCAGCCACATTATCCGGAACGTATGTTGTGTATCCTCGCGGTTGAATGACGGCGCGGTACGACGTAATAAGAATCGGCGGTGGTTGCTGTTCCAACCAGCAAAGGGATTTATCAGCCTGATTGCCAAGTCGAGCATTGGTTGCGACAAGAGCCTGAAAAAGGCGCAAAGGAGATGGCGGCCATTCGGGTTCGCCCTGGTCTCCGCGCCCATGGAACTCGTCGCCAAGGAAACGGATGCTGATAAGGAAAAATTGTCCGGCCATAGTTATTCGTCCGCCTCTGCGGTTGTTTCAGCGCCCATCCCTTGGGCCCCCGCTTCATCTACGTTGCCTTTTCCCGCCTTGCTTTTCTTGCCTGTTTTTTTGGCCTCCTTACCTTTCAAATCCATTTTGGCTTTTTCCGGCTCGAAATTGACATGCTTGCTCGGTTCAACCCCAAAAGCTTCAGCAACGGCTATTGCGTAAGCGAGAGCTTCCGTGTGCTTTACGTCACAAGGCGTTCGCTTCCCGTTGAGTGCAACTTCCGAAAATTCTCTCTTCCCCTCAGGATCAAGGACAAGGATGGTGCCTTGGCGGTAATAGCCAAGCGGCAATTTGGTGAAGGCAACAAGGGCGAGACCGAGAATGTAGCGTTGGAGTGCCTTTGTTTCGGTATCGTCCCCAGCTTGCAGCAGTTTCAATGCGGAAAGCGCCAGTGTAGCATCGCGGCGGATACCACCTTCAGCTATAACGCCACCGTTGGCACCTGTGGACGGGACATGGATGAAGCCGCGTTCGGAATAACTATCCTTTTCTTCTTTCTTTTCCGGCTCGGGCAATAGCCCCTCCTTGATATACTCGGCGGCTGGTGTGTATTGTGCCGAACGCGTCAGCTTGCGGACATCATAGGCGCGAACGGTGGAGGCGATGAGGCGAGGTAGCTTTGCCTGAGTATCGCGAGAATCCCAGACGCCAAAAACCAGCGAGGTTGGCGCGATTTTGGTGAGCGGCAGAGCGTTCCCCTTCAGGATTTCTTTGAACGCCGATTGCAATTCAACTCCCAGCTCCGAGCAGCGGGCGATGGCGTCACCGGCGCGGTGTCCGGCATTGAGCAGGTTGATTGTTTTATCTCCAGCCTTAATGGTGATTTGCGGGACGAGTTTGGCGTATTCGCCATCGGTGAACATTGGCTCAATACGGTTGGCCTGGGAGCCGACGCTGTCGATGAGGGCAATATTATGACCGGAATTGTCTTTTGAATTTTCGTAGTCGATGTTGTATTCGCTGGGGTCGCCTTGTTTTTTTGCGGCGTATGTCGCCGGAAAGAAGATTCCATCAGCACCTTCAACAGGGATGAGGTGCTCACGAATAACGAGAGCAGCGGGGCCATCAGGGGTAAGGTATTTGTCAAACTTTGAAATCATTTCACTCATTTGTTTTTCCTCATTTGGTATGGTTAGCAGTTGAAGAATTGTCACAGAAAAACAGCAGGCATAAAAGCCCTATAGTCCTTTGCTCGTGGCGGATTAGCAAACCGAAGCTGTTGACAGCACATGGGCAAAAAACCGGCAACAGCGGCTGGGATAAGTGAAATCGACAATGGAGTGTCCCATACTCGGTAGTCATAAAGGCGTTCTTCACCTTTTTTATCGATGGAAAGGAAAGGGCGAGCACGTTGCAACCCGATGAGACACAATAATTCTACAGCTGGCATCGTGGCGGTTTTGATATGAACCCCTCCTTTTCCTAATTTGTCGATGGAGAAACCGACATCCTGTGCTTGTGCGTTGACCGCATAGTTAGCGTCGAAATAATAGGGCTGTCCGGCGGTTGTTACAGTTGAAACAAACAGGATGTCTTCTATATCGCTGATATGATGCAATCTCTCATTTTTCAGCGCCTGTTTCATGTCATTGGCTATTGAACAAACACTCATTTGTCCGGCCCAAGTTTTGAGTTTACCTATTGGGCCGCCTTCATAACGCCACCAATCAATGACCAGATTGAATGGCCCACCTATGGAAAGGGCAGTCTTCGGTGCGTCATCCGGTTCGATGGCTATGATTTCTGCTTCAGTGATTTTTTGAAAGAGCGACTGGAGTGTGAAAGCAGGCTCTCCTCTTTCACCAGGGTTGGTGGTCATGATAAAACGCCTTTGTTTGGTCGTTTCATCCTGTTCAAAGTGCGAGAGAGTGTCCGGTACGAGACAAGAGGCAAGCTCGAATAGACCGCAGCAGGCAAAGTATTGGCCGGGGTTGGCGACATCCACCCGAAGCGCGATGGTTGCTTTGCTTTTTGGGCTGATTGCTGTTGCCTCGTTACTTTGTGCGATATTTCGAGGAGACGCCTGTAACGCCACTTGATCGACCACGATTCCGGCACTGGCAGCATAATCGGCAGCGCGAAGGAGAGATTCAAGCCAGGCGAGCCCCCAGCGTCCGAAGCGGCGCTGAAGGCGGGAAAAACGGCACGGCACTTCGATTGCCAATGCCATGGATGCATCCGGCACGAAATCGTAGTCGAGAATTTCTTCTTTGGGGAAATGCGGACGGGCGCGTCCATGGTGCGCGGCAACCAGATGCAAAATGATGTCGCGTTCGATATCGGAGAACGATGCAAGGGCATCCGAATTCTGCTTGCCTGAGGAACAGGCCATGGCCGTGTTGATCGAGCCAAACTCGTGCCGGTAATTTCCGGATAGGTTGCGCCGGCGCATCTTTCCACCTGATTTGGCGAGGATAGTGTCCGGCTTGGCGGGGTCGTAGCGGGTGTTGCCAATACCGATCTGCCACTGACGGCGGTTCTTCCCTGTATCATGCAGTCCGGCTGCGGCAGCCAGACAACGTCGCAGGTCTGGTTCTCCGGCGGCAGGCGTGACTGGCAGGAGTTTCTCCGCAATGGCTGCGGCATTGGCAACAATAGCCTTGGTGTGAACCGAAAGCGTCTCCGGCTGCAAGGAGGAACGCTTTTCTCCGTTGACAGTGTTTTTGGCTTCGAGCCACAGCCAGTAGCGGGTTGGCGATTCCAAATCATCGTCTTCGTCGTCAAGCCTAGTGTCGATTGCGCGGATAAGGCGGTAATCAGCAGCGTATTCGGCGGGGATCTCAGGAGACGAAGCGCGGAGGCGAAAACGAGTGTTTTCGATTTTGGAAACATCGACCTTGCTGGCGGTGCTCTTAGCATCGGCGGTGAACAGTCCTTGTTGGGATATGCCGCCGAGAGAAGCGGGCAGGATGAGCGTGGCATCGGCAAGCAAGGATTTGAATCGGCTCAACTCCGTTGATTCCGCCCTGGAAAGGCCCTTTTTGGCTTTGCTTGCATAGGCACATGTTGATAGTGGAAGTGATTGAAGAGAGCCAAATTCGTCTAAAAGCCATGCGTCCGGCAACATGTCTTGGCTTGCTTGCCGCTTTGATACGACGTTCCCAAGCGTTTCGACTATCCTGTCGGTCGTGTCGCGTAAGAGTTCGTGCGGCTTGAGCGGAAAATCTTCCAGTAGGTCTTCCGGAGGATAGGCATGGAGCAGATCACCTTGAATGATATCAAGCTCGTTGCGCCAGGCGACATGGGTTTCGGGCGGCTGCCATTTGGCCTCGCCGTGCAGGTAAGGCGCAACAGGCGGACGGGCTGCCATGGGTTTCCGGATGGAAGTGAGCGCCCAAGCGTCGAACTGGATGGCTGTGGCGATACGCTGTTTCGGTGGCGGCGAAAATGCATCGGCCCGTTCGATGGATGGAAGTTGTTCAAGCGCAGCAGGACTAGCACTACGACCAAGTTTTATAAGTTGTTCCAACAAGGCCAGTGTCTGTTTGCGGGCGGTGTCAATTTCGGAATCGTCCATTTTTCCATGGACAACTGTAATCGTGCTGTCGGTGCATTCGCCAAAACGATTGACGCGGCCAAAACGCTGCGCCATGCTCTCATAGGTTGAGAGATCGCAAATCAGATCGTCGGCGGAAATATTTACGCCGACCTCTCCCGCACTGGTGGCGATAAGCCAGACGGTGCCCTCCTCGGCAGTTGCATACTTGCCCTTCTGTAAAAAGCGTTTGAAGAGGCGTTTGGTAACCAGCTCGTCCCGCTCTTTGCCACGCATAGTGCCGGTGAGTGTGAGCACTTTGTCTGTACCGGCCTTTTTTTCAAGTTCAGCCGCAATCTTCGTGGCCGTTTCCACTGAACGAACAAAGACAAGAATGGCCCGGCCGGTGTCCTTTTGGCCCAAGGCTAATTGGCTGATTTTATCAGGTTCTTTTTCCCCATCACCCAAGGGAAGCAATGAGAGCTTTTTGACAGCGTTGATCCGTTTGTCAATCAAGCTATCTTTCTTGTCTTCTTCGGAAATTCTAAACGGTTCATTTGCAACATTGGCGCGACTTGTTGCGGTAAGTTCTACAACTCGAAGTTTTTGTGGGTCGTTACAATGCATTTGTTCAGCAACGATGGTATCAAGCAGGTGTTGAAACGCCGGTTCCAGATGTGCTTCGTCATGCACTAACAAAGTATCTTGGCCCAGAAAAGCGGCGTGGTGTGGCCGGAGTTTGAAGCCAACCGTATACCGGCTGAACAACAGGCCGCTTCCGATCATATCGACTGTTCCAATAATCACTGCCGGCCGGGTTGGGTCGGCCGACCACTCGCGATTATCGGCATATTGACCGCGCAAGGTACTGATGGCAAGCGGAGCAGCATCAGGAGAAGGCAAAGGCAGGGCGCAGAGGGCGCGAAGTTTGTCTGAAATCTCTTTAAGTTTACCCGTATCATCAAGCAGAGCTTGGCGTATCTTCTCCACCTCATCGGTCGTTTGGTCAACAACAGTGCGACGGTTAACGACATAGACCAAGCGACGCGGTGTTGTTTCCGGGTGCAAGGCCAATGCAATGAGCCAGATAGCGACCACCGAGGTTTTGCCAAGCCCGGTGGGAATATTTGCAGCTGCCGGATAATGACCGGCAGCAAAATGTTCATAGAGGCGACATTGCCACGGAAAAGGCGCATTACCGGTAGCGGCTTGAAAAAAATCAGCAAAAGACATCTCTGTTCCACCTCCTGAAAAAAGGTCGTGCCGTTAAAGGGGGTTCTCCCATCGCCATCACCCTACCATCCCCCAGGGTCAAATATTGATCCTGCGCCAATTATTTTTTCTCGATCTGCATTTTTTCTTCATACTGCCCCAGCGCTGACCGCAGCCGCTCCCGCACCGCCTGTTGTAACTCGGGCGGGGCAATAACCCGTACCTCCGGGCCGTGGCGGAGGATCTCCATCACCAGTTCGCGCTGGTCGGCGTAGGGCAGGCGCAGCTCGAAGCTGCCATCCTCCAGCCAGCGGCTCTGCTGGTCGGGGTGCCATCGTTCCTCCGCCACCCAGCGGGCGCTCTCCTTGGTAAACACCAGCACCGCCTGCTGTTGCGGCCGGCCGGCAAAAATGCCAAAGGAGGAGGTGCAGAAATCGCGCAGGTGCTCGTCATCGATCTCCACACACTCGCCTTCCTGGGGCACAATCGCGCTCATCCGCTCCAAAGCGAGGATGCGCAGGGCACGGCGGGTGTGGCAGTGGGCCGCCAGATACCAGTTACCCCGGTAATAGAGCAGCCGTTGCGGCGACACCTGGCGGGTGCTGAGTTTGTTTGCCGAGCGGCTGTGATAGTTGAGCTTGAGCCGCTTGCGCTCCATCAGCGCGGTGGCGGTGGTGCGAAAGGCCAGCGGGCAGCACAGGCGGATACCCACGCCGAGGAGTTGGATGCGGCGGCTCAGCTCGCCGGTCTTGATGCCACGGGCTGCCAGCCGTTGTTCGATGCGCTGCCGCAGCGGCAGCAATTCGAGCTTGAGCAGACCGGGATCGAGCTGATTGATCAACTCATGGATGGTGAGCAGGGAGTGGAGTTCAGAGACATTGAACCACAGGCCGGGTATCTGCAGGGCGGCGTCATCGCCCTTGTCGAGCACATAACCGCCGGTTTTAGGGTCGAAACGAAGCGGCGCATTCATGTTGCGCAGTTTGCGTAGATTGCGTTTCAGCGTCGATTCGGAGTATTCGACCAGGGTTAGGAGGTCGCTGAAGGTGATGGGATAGCGGCGGGAGTAGAAGATTTCCAAAAGTTGGTGCAAGTCGTCAATTGGCGCCATTGGACGGGTCCCCTGAAGATGGGATAGATGTTCTTCAACATCCATAAAGACGGCCTACCGACCCATCAACGCAGAACCGGACGGGGCCAGCGGCTGAACAATCCTTCAGGGGCTACCATAGATTTTAGACAATGACAACATGGAAAGAGTGGTTGATATTCCAAGCGTTATGGGCGGATGTACCCATTGTGGACCACAATGTGTGAGCCTCAATCCGAGGAATTGGACTAAGGAATATGTGCAGGGAAAGGATTGCACAGACAGGTGTGGATGCGATGAATGCATTGGGCAGGACATCCGCATGCGGGACTGACAAGAGGTTCTCGCGAAGGTTTGGACTGCCGAGAAGCTGAAAGATGCGGCTTAACCTTCCTTTTTAGGGTACCTTGTAATATTCGGCGCCGCCCTTTCGCCCCAAGGCCTTTGCGGTAATCGTGCCACCAACGAAACCATCCATTCCATACATGGCCCGCCCTCAACTGCTCCCCCAATCACCCAACAGCACAGAAAGGGATAGAGCTTAAAATCATTGCTTATTTTCCATGAACCACAAAAAAATATTTGAATTCCTCTCTCGACTAACAGGAAATTCAGCGATCCATACATTTGAAAACCGAATATTCAACACGGTAATGCTTTCAATTGGCATGGCCGGAACCACATTGTTGTCATACGATATTTTTGTCGGCAATGTTATATCTCAAATTATAGATATATCTTGCATCATTTACTCATTATTTTGCTACATATATTCGTTAAAATATAAAAATCACGATAAACTAATACTTCCAACATTCGCATTTCTTTATATTTCCATTGTCGCAGGATGGTTTTTCAACAATGGAATACACGGAGGAATGCCGTTTTTCTTTTTCATACTCTCTTGCTATTCATGTGTATTTTTTAAGAAACCGTTCAATATTTCGATACCATTAATCATTACAACCGTACTCATTCTAATAGCAATCGAATTTTTCAATCCGAAATTGGTCATACCATACACTTCTAAATCCCATCATTTTCTCGACGTTGGCGCATCCATTTTTATATGTTTGATTGTCAATGGCATATCTATTCATATCATTTACAAGCGATATGAAATCGAAAGAAAACTCAACAAGACAATGCTTAATCAGGCACTTATCGATAAAGAGTTGATTGAAAAATCAATGAATGAAATTCAAATCCTTCGTGGATTCCTTCCTATATGTTCACATTGCAAAAAAATTAAGGACGACAAAGGCGACTGGAACCAACTCGAATTATTCATCCAAAATAATTCTGAGGCACAATTTTCCCACAGCCTATGCCCAGATTGCGCACAGATACATTATCCCGAATTTGCTGCAAAAATGAACTTCTGGAAAACAAAGACCGTGTAACAGCGCTGAACATTTCAACTCGGCATGGGTCGGGGCTCAACCTGGCAGAGCACAGCGTTCGGGACGCTGGGGTCGGAGCCTTGGATGCCCATTTCCCGACCGTTGAGAACACCGTTACAGCAACCATCCAACGGGTGAGCAATAAGGATGTCATTCCGACGCAGGCCGGAATCCAAAATGTGTTGTTCCATTGCCCAGAATGACATGGGCCCCAGCCTGCGCCCAGGCAACAACACTGCCGATTTCAGTTTAAAGGCGATGGGGACTCAGCCCTTCATCGCCTTTTCTGTTTTGTGATGACCAGTGAACCGCCGCACAAAAATCTTAATTTGAGATTTCTCAACCCCGGTCGGGGTGACACCGTCAATGGCGGGTCACTCCAAAGGGTGTTGCGCCACCTGGGTGCTCTCTCGACCGCAGGCAAGATCGCATTTTTCCACCTGAAACTCGGCGGTCAGCTTTAAAAAAGAGGGAAATTGAGACAAAACGATGAATTGCGAACATTCATTGTGAGCAAAGAACTTGGCAGTTAAGATGACACCCGACGAAGGACAACAAAAAACCCGCTTTCCAAGAAAGGAAGCGGGTTTATGTCTTCTACCAATGAGTGAATGGGGTGAACGATGGGACTTGAACCCACGACCTCCGAGGCCACAACCCGGTGCTGCCACCAGCTGAGCTACGTTCACCACGCAAACGTGCGCTTATATACACGCACGTCAGAGTTTTGGCAAGGGGAAAGTCAAGCTGGCAGGTCGCGCTGGCAGTGCTTACACACCTTGGCCTGGCTCTTGACCAGCTCGGAGCAGAACGGGCACTCTTTAACAAAGTTGGCGGCCAACAGCCGGTCCATGGCCAGTTTCACCTCCTGGACCATGTGTGGATGGCGGAAGGTGTGGTTACGGATGGCATCCAGGCAAGAGAGATCGTTGATGGCCACAAGCAGTTCCAGGGCACGTTTGCGATCATCGATGCGGGCCGACTCATCAAGCACAATGGTCATCACCGGCTCCAGGTTCTTCTCGACCACGCAGGTGTCCAAGGCGGCCAGGGCCTGTTGCTGTTTTTGATAGCGCACACTCTGTTGCTTGAGGGCTTCGATATCGACGATGCTGCCGGTGAAGGCCTCCTTGCCGACCACCATCATGGTGTAGGTTTCCTTGGAGTTAGGTATCTCCATATAGCGGTAGGAGCCGACATGGCCGTATTGATTGGCTATATAATCCCAACCCTTGATAAAGAGCGGGCAGGTATCGTTGAGACAGATGAACAGATACTCCGACCCCCAACCCAGGCCGTCACCGACATGGACCGCCGGCGCGTGGCAGAGCACCAGATCGCCGCTACAGTGCGGGCAATAATGTTTTTCTTCGGCATATTTCAACACAGTGGACAGCATGAGCAGTAACTCCTTAGGGTTGGATTGCATTGCCTGCCTGTGGCAGGGGACAGGGTGGGCCGCCGACCGGCGGTGTCTGCGTGCCAGCTCAGCCCGCGCCGGGAGGTGCATCCGGCCGCAACAGGATCACCAGGCACCAGAGGATAAAAAGCACGAGCAAAAAGAGTTTATGGCGGCTTGAGTGCAGCATGGGCCAAGGGTAACCATTGCGCCGCCGACGGTCAACCGGCGCGCTCAGATCATTCGCCCCAGGACCTCGTCCACCGCCTTGGCCTGACGCATGCGCGCCTGCAAAAAGGTCTGGGTGAGGTGGCCGGTGTTATCATTAATCAGTTGGCACAGGCCACTGATCGAGGCCTCGTCGGCCATCTCCATTACCTGGCGCAGGTTTTTGGCAAAATCGATGACGATCTTGCGACTGTCGCCGGAGGTGGACATGATCTCGGCGTAGGTACGCGGATTTTGCGAATGCACCCGCGACATGGCCAGGATGGGATAGAGCGAGGTGAGAGTGCAATGGCTGGCGATGTCGGCGCTGGTGATGCCGTTTTCGCCGAGCGTCATGGCCAAGGCCACGGAGATCATGGTGGGCAATTTCTGGCCGATGCCCATGAGCAGATCATGCTTGGTGGACGAGTCGTGGAAGATATCAGCCCCGTGCTTATACAAGAACGCCTCGAATTCGCTGCAAAACATGCCGCTGCGCGAAGTACGCACCACGATGGCGTTCTTGTCCTTCATGGTGGCGGCCTGTGGACCCCAGAGGTTGTGCACCAGCATCACCTCCACCTCTTCGGGGGTGGTCTCCAGGGCGGTGCGGATGGTGTCCTCGGATTCACCAGCGAGGAGGATAAGCGCCTTGCCCGGCGCCAGCAGTGATCCGTATTGGCGCACCGTCGCCGAGGTCACCGAGATGGGTACGCAGATCACCACCACATCCACCAGGGGGATCATCGCCTCGGGGCGTAGTTCGGTGGAACGGCCGGTCATGTGAATCTCGTAGCCCTCGCTGGCCAGGCGATCGGCAAACCACTTGCTCATGGCGCCGGTACCGATAAAACCAAAGGATTTGATGTGTTTGGTTCGCATATCGACGCGGGGGAAGCTGCCGAGAATACGGATCAACCCCTGCTGCTGGATCACCCGCGATTCGATGTGGGCGATGGCGGCGGCCATGTTGTCGCTGGAGATATGGCCCTCGGCCTCGATATAGATGCGCAACTTCTGGGTTTTGATGTCGTTTTCGGTGCGCATGTCGGCGATATTGATGCCACGGCGGGAAAACTCGTTCAAGATATCCACCAGCAGGCCAACACGATCGTCGAGCGGTTCGGTGATCAGCGTCGTTGCATCGTAGCCGGTGGCCGGCGCCAGGCTGTGGCCGAGCACCGCATAGCGGGTACGGTTGTGCGGCGCCACCTCGCGCTCGATGATGCGCAGGCCGAGCGCAGTGAGCGTTTCGGCGCTGTCGATCACCGCCGCGCCCCGCTCCTGCCCGTTTGCCCGGATCTTGGCAATGGCCTGGACAACATCCTGCACGCTCATCTCGGCCACATCGGGCAGACGATTCTCGATGAACTCCTCGCACTGGTTGAACACCTCGCGCCGGCCGATGAGCAGGCGAAGGTCTTCGATGGCGCATGCCTCGTCAAACACCCCCAGGGAGAGGGTGGAAGGAAGCACGAGGTTATCCACCCAATACCCGGATGCCACCTGATCAAAAAACCGGAAATACTGCTTTTTTTCACCCTCGCGAGTGTTATACACCGGCAGGATGGCATAATCGACTGTGCCGGCGGTGAAGGCATCAAGCAGGGCTTTGACATGGGGAAACAGCTCTATTTTGGCCGTGCTGTCAAAGGCGATGGCTGCCTGCCATGAGGGGGCGTATTCCGGACCGAGGGTGGCGATTGTTGGCATTACAGGTGTACCTCAAACAAAAAGCAAAGCTGCCGCTATCAGGGATCCGTGCCGCAACCGTTACTGATGGTCGGCACTTCACCCCGTAACGGGTCGCATCGGCCATCGGAGCGGCTGCACGGATGGCTGCAAGAATGGCATTGGGGGAAAAGAGGAGACTGTGACAACGCGGGCACATCCAACTCTGCTCCAATGAGCTGAAATACAGGTTCATTCCGGCGGAGTAAAGCATTTTCTCATCCTTTTCTCCTGGTCAAGGCCATCCGTATGCACCTTCCGGGAAAGCACCGTGGCGATGGCAGCCTGATCCATCCCTTTGTTTGCACTCTTTATTTTGTTTGACTCCTGCAACGATCCCCCCCTACAATAACAAGCAATTCTACTCCACACCCCTTCAGCACCAATGTTTTCCAGGAGTTCCCTATGCCAGAGAGTCTGTTTTGTAAGCCTGCTATCCTCGTCATCGAGGATGAACCCACCCAATGCCATATTCTTACCAACCAACTTATTGGCCAGGGATACGAAGTGGTGACAGCAGTCAATGGCCCAGAGGGCCTGGCTCTTTGGGGTGAACGCCCAGAAATTCGGCTGGTGGTGACCGACCTGGCCATGCCTGAAATGGATGGCGTGGAAGTGGTGAGGACCATTCGTTCCCAAGAAAAACGCTACACCTACCTGATGGTACTCACCAGTATCGATGACAAGGAGTGGTTGCTCAAGGCCCTGGCCGCCGGGGCGGACGACTTCGTCCACAAACCTATCCTGCGCGAGGAACTGGAACTGCGGCTGCAAGGAGCCAACCGGCTGTTGCGGCTGGAGGACCATTATTCACTGGTGGGGGGGTTGGCGGAACTGGCAGCTATCCGCGCCGGCGAGGAACGGATGCAGGTGCAACGACTCAAGCACCACTGTTTTACCCTGGCTGACGATCTGCGCCGCCATCATCCCGAACTCGGCCTGAGCCGGCAGTTGATCGAGGATCTGGCCAACGTCAGTGTCCTCCACGATATCGGCATCATGAACGTGCCCGACAGCCTACTCAATAAACGCGGACGCCTGACGGAAAAGGAAATCCTCACCATGCGGGAACACGCCCAGGAGGGGGGCCGCATCTTAAAAAACCTCTACCAGGAAACCGGCTCCTCCTACCTGATGTTGGCCCATGAGATGGCGTCCCACCATCATGAGCACTGGGATGGCAGTGGCTACCCCAGCAAGTTGCGGGGCGAGGCCATTCCACTTTCGGCGCGCATCGTTGCCCTGGCCGATACCTATAACGCCCTTCGCTCGCGGCGGCCCTACAAGGATCCCATGCCGCGCGAACACAGCGAAACGGTGATCATCGAAGGCAGTGGCACCCATTTCGACCCTATGGTGGTGGAGAGTTTTCTCCGTGTCAGGGATCGGATGAACGAGATCCACGAACAACTGCGCTGCCTCAGCGAGACCTGGTAAATTCCCCAAAGGTGGATCGCAGCGATTCCGCCTTCTTCTGCCTGCATCCCCAAATAAAACCGGCCAGGACCGAATCCGCAGCAGCGGACCCAATCCCGGCCGGTGGGGAGGGCTCTTCACATTTCGTTCACAGCGTCACAGTTAATTTCTTCAAGTGGTTTGCGTAGTGGTGCATGGTGTGCGCCCTACGAAAACTCATCCCATTGCTCCGCCCTTTTCCATTCTGCATGAGGCACAATAGGGTTTGGCCTTACGGGCTTGAACCTGCACACAAGAAATGTGGGACTCGGCCAGGTAGGGGCACGGCGCGCCGTGCCCCTACGGTGCCCACAGCACAGGCGTGAACCAATCAGTTCCTCGTAACGTCCAACGACGGTCCGTTATTTCTTGCGCGGATACGGCCAAGCCATAATCCCGCCTTCCATCACCTTGATATCAGTGAATCCATGGGCGCGGAGGATACACTCGGCCTCGTAGCCGCGCAGCGAGATCTTGCAAAAACAAATGATCTCGGCGTTTTTGTCGGCGGGCAGATCATTAAGGCGCGACCGCAGGGCACCCAGTGGAATGAGGGTCTCACCGATACCCAGGTGCATCTCCTCGAACTCATTGGGATTACGGCCATCGAGAAAGAAGGGCTTCTCGCCGGCATCGAGCTTGGCCTTGACCTCGACGGCAGAGATGCCGGTCATGCGGCCCTTGAGTTTGTTCTCCATGATGTGGCAGGCGGAGATGAAATGATCAATTGCTGGCGAGAACGGCGGCGCGTAGGGGAGATCGGCATTGATGACATCAGCCACCTTGAGTTTGCCTTGGATGGCCATGGCGGCGGTGGCGATCTGACGGCTGACATCACCAAGTCCGACGCACTGGTAGCCGAGGATACGCTGTTCCTTGTCCACCAGCAGTTTTGAGATCAGAATCTTGGCGCCCATGAAACCGGGTTTGTCCGGGCTGGCATTGACCACGGTGGTGTAGCCGCTCAGGCCGATGCGCTGGGCCGCCTTCTCGGAGAGTCCGGTGGAGCCGGCGGCGAAGTCGAACACCTTGCAGATGCCGGTGTGAATGGTGCCGGGGAAGGTGGCCACATTGCCGGAGATGAGGTTTTCACCGATAACCCGGCCCTCCAGGTTGGCCAGATCGCCCATGGGGGCAAAGACCGCATCACCGGTGATGCGGTTGGGAATCTCGACGCAGTCGCCGGCGGCGTAGATGTCGGCATCACTGGTCTGCATGAACTGGTCAACGGTGATGCCGCCGAACTTGCCGATGGCCAGGCCGGCCTCCCTGGCCAGTTCGCTGTTGGGCCGCACGCCAATGGCCATCACCGCCAGCGAGCAATCCAGCACCGTGCCATCGGCCAGCTTGACGCCGGTGAGCTTGCCGTTGTCGCCAACGAACTCAGCCACGCCGATACCGGTGAGCACCTGGGCACCCTTGGCCTTCATGTGGTTCTCCACCAGCTTGGCCAGATCCCAATCGAGGAAAGTCAGTACCTGATCCACCGCCTCGACCACCGTCACCTGGATACCCGAGCCCTGAAGGGCCTCGCAGGCTTCAACGCCGATGAGGCCGCCGCCGATGACCACTGCCTTCTTCACCTCGCCCTTGTCGCGGATGGAGCGCAGGTAGTCGGTATCAGCCATGGAGACCAGGGTGGAAACGCCGGACAGTTTGATGCCGGGGATGGGCGGCATATTGGCGCGGGCGCCGGTGGCGATCACCAGTTTATCGTAGGTGAGGGTCTGCGCCTCGCCGGATTTGAGATTGCGGCAAAGCACTGTCTTTTCGCTGCGGTTTATGGCCACCACCTCGGTCTCGACCTGGGCAGTGATCTTTTTGGCCTTCTGGAAAAAGACCGGATCACGGACCACCCCTGCCGGAGTGCAGAGCAAGGCGGTGCGATCATTGAACACGCCGCCCACATAGTAGGGATAGCCGCAGGAGGCCATCGACAAGTCCGGGGCCTTCTGGATAATGGTGATGTCGGCGAATTCATCCAGCCGACGGGCTTTGGCTGCGGCCTTGGCACCGGCGGCCGAACCACCGATAACGACAATTTTTTTCGTGCTCATGGGGTTGCTCCTCTGGTGTTGGGGTGTTGATGGGTGGAACGTCGCGTTCCCTGAAATTATTCTTTGTGCTTGGATGAAGCCCGCGGTTCATCGCGGTCACCGTAGAGGCACGGCGCGCCGTGCCCCTACCCTGCTCCCCGGCATGGATGCAATGCTGGAGGTTAGAGGAGATCTCTCCCGTTGGTCGAGATGACAGGGGTGGTGATGTGCTTCTCCTGTGCTGGCCTCCCCACGGTGTCATCCCGAACGAAGAGAGGGATCTCCTGGGGCATATTCAAAACACTGTTATTTCGATTGTGGAGTAACAGGCACGGGGCACGCTGTGCCCTAACCAGCGCTCTCGAAACAAAGGCAATGCTGCCTGAGCCAGGAGATCTCTCCCGTTGGTCGAGATGACAGGGGTAGTGCAGTGCTTCTCGTATGCTGGCCTCACCACGGTGTCATCCCGAACGCAGTGAGGGATCTCCTTGGGATATCAACGTAATTACTCAGGCGAAAACCACAGGCTACCGTGCGCTCTCCCCTCGAGCCAGCTTCACTCACCCTGCAAAACAACATTGGCCTTGAGCAGCGCCAGCAACCCGCGCACTGCGCAGAAATAGGGCTCGTCGCTGTCGGCGGCCTTGGCCAGCACATAGCCGCCCTGAACAATCCCGGCGATGGCTGCGGCAAGATCCTTCACATTCAAAGCTGCATTGAGTTCGCCACTTGTCTGGCCCTGGATGATGACCTCGGCCAACCGTTGCCGCAGCCAGTCAAAGGTCTCGTCCACCGGCCGATGCAACTCGGGGTTGGCCACGATCTCGGGATCCTGGGTGAGCCGCCCCAATTGACAGCCCTGAAGCACGCGCCGATCCAGCATCAAAAAGTTCTCGATTCGCGTATATGTCGAACCCGGGCCACCCAAACTACTTTCAGCAAAGGCGCGAATCTCCTCGGCACACCGCTGGATGGCGGCCAGAGCTAGATCCGGCTTGCCGCTGAAATGGTGGTACATGCTGCCCTGCCCCACCCCGGCCCGCTGCTGAATGGCCTTGGGGCTGGTGCCGACATAGCCGCGTTCCCACAACAATTCCTGGGTGCTGGTAATCAACCGTTCCCGTGTATCCATGCGCTTCACCACCTTGCTGTTCAATTTTACATACCAGTAGGTACAATATCGCATCTTGCTTTGCAAGCACAATAATTGACAAGTGACAGATACCACAAATCTGTGTCAGGCCATCATCAACCTTGCCAATCCTCCCTAGGCTGATTACTAAGAGCCCTGCATCTCTCCCTCAACAATGGCACCTTACCCAAACACTGCCCATGGCAAAAAAGAGCTCGCCCGCCCCCATTGCCGGCGTCACCGACATCATCCTGGAGTCCATCTCCGATGGCGTGTTCACCGTCGATCACCAGTGGCGCATCATGTCCTTTAATCGCGCCGCCGAGGAGATCACCGGGGTGCCGCGCGAGGAGGCCATCGGCCGCTTCTGCTGGGAGGTGTTCCGCTCCAATATGTGCGAGGGCGACTGCGCCCTGCGCCGCACCATGAAAGAAGGGCGCTCCTTTGTCTCCAGCTCCACCTATATCATCAACAGCGACAAGCAGCGTATCCCCATTTCGGTCTCCACCGCCCCGCTCAGGGATGAATCCGGCGCCATCCTCGGTGGCGTCGAGACCTTCCGCGACAACACCGTGGTCGAAGAGCTGCGCCGGGAGTTAAGCGCCACCTTTCGCCAGGGGGATATGGTCAGTTGCAGCCACGCCATGAAAAAGATCTTCGCTGTGCTGCCGCAGATTGCCGAGAGCGACTCCACCGTGCTCATCGAGGGCGAAACCGGTACCGGCAAGGAGATCCTCGCTAAATCGCTGCACAATCTCTCCAGCCGCCGCGACAAGCCCTTTGTGGCCATCAACTGCGGCGCCCTGCCCGACACCCTGCTCGAATCCGAGCTGTTCGGCTACAAGGCCGGCGCCTTCACCAACGCGGCCCAGGATAAACCCGGCTATTTCAGCCTGGCCGAGGGCGGCACCATCCTGCTCGATGAACTGGGCGAGACTAGCCCGGCCTTCCAGGTGAAGCTGTTACGGGTGCTGGAGGAACGCGAGTTCCTACCCCTGGGTGGCATCAAAAAGGTGAAGATCAATGTGCGCATCCTGGCGGCCACCAACCGCAACCTGGAGGAGATGGTCAACCAGGGCAATTTCCGCCGCGATCTCTACTATCGCATCAACATTGTCCGCCTCTGCCTCCCGCCGCTGCGGGAGCGCAAGGAGGATATTCCGCTGCTCATCGAACGCTTTATTGATCGCATGAACCGGTTGCGCGGCAAATTGGTGGCCGGCATCGAACCCGAGGCCCTCAACCGGCTGATGGCCCACAACTACCCCGGCAATATCCGCGAATTGGAAAACAGCATCGAACACGCCTTTATCCTCTGTTCCCAGGGGCCCATCGGTCTGCACCACCTGCCCGCCCACCTGAGCAGCACTGCCCGGCCGGACTCCCCATCCGAAAGCCAGCCCACCTCCATGGGCGCCATCCACCGCGCCACTGAACGCGAGGTCATCCTTGCCGCCCTGGAGCGCAACCAGTTCAACCGGTTGGCCACGGCCCGCGAACTGGGCATGCACAAGAGCACCCTCTTCCGCAAACTCAAAAAACTGCAACTCGACCTCCCCGAGGGTGACGGTCGTTCCCTTGCTGCACGCACACCGACAGTCGCCTGATCGCCACCAGCGAGAGTCGCGCAGAGTCGCAGAGCGATGCAGCCGCGACCCTCAGCGCACCCCCATCCCCTGCGCCTCTTTTAAAAATTAACCTGTATTTTGAACAGTTAGATTCATCCCACCCCAAGCCCTCACAAGCTGGCACAAGGTATGCTTTGGATAAGGCATGAAAACACGGGACAGAGGCGGAAACATTGCAGTGACGGTATGGGGAGAACGGGTATCGCCGGTCTTTGATGCGGCGCGCACCCTGTTGATCGCCCATATCGAGGGCAACTGCCTACACGCGACCTCCCTGGTGGCCTTTGATCCAGACCGCCCCCTGGAACTGCTGCACCTGCTGCGCGCCCAACAGGTGCTGGTGATCATCTGCGGCGCTGTCTCCGAAGGGCCGGCCGCGATGATCGAGGCCGCCGGGGTGCAACTGATCCCCTTTATTGCCGGCGACGTGCAGCAGGTGCTGGCCCATTACCTGCAAGGCCGCCCCTTCAGCGGTCAGTTCCGCATGCCCGGTTGCGGCAAGAATGTCTGTTGCCGGGGTAAAATACGCCGCGGCCATGGGCTGCGCAGTTTTGCGCAACCGACCGATAACGAAGCAAAACCGCCAAAAAATGCGAAGACGGTGAAAACGGAGATACCGCAGAGCTAGGGACGACTGTTCGGTCATTCGCTGAAAGTCTGTCTGCGGCAACGGAGTTCTCCACCAACCAACTCCACAAGGAGGTACAGCATGCCTGGAATGGATGGAAAAGGCCCGACAGGAAATGGGCCACTTGGCCGAGGTACGGGCGGCTGCCGACAAATCGGCACGCCCTCACAGAACACCACCAATCCCGATCAGACCAATGTCACCGGGCAGGGCAACGGTGCCGGCATGTGCCGGGGCAACCGCTGCCAGGTCGGTGGCCGTGGCGGACGTGGCGGTGGCAAAGGACGGGCCGGAAATCGCTAAGCTGGCCCACTTGCATACTCCCTTAACCAACCCACCGGCTTTCCCGTGAGGAAGGCTGGTGGAACGAACCAAAGAGGTTTCCATTGACCATCGTTTTTCTTGCCAAGGATTTTTCCCGTTTCTCGGTGCTGGTCGACCGACTGCGGCGGGAACAGGATGTAGAACTTGTCCCGGTAAGTACCGGGGCGGCCGCCCTTGCCCAACTCAAAGGCAAACGGCTTGATGTGGTGATTGTCGACGAGCAACTCGACGACATGAGCGGCATCGAGTTTGTCAAAGCCTTCGTAGCCATCAATCCGCTGGCCAATACCGCCATTGTCGGTTCTCGCAGCGAAGAAGACTTCCACGAGATCACCGAAGGCCTGGGCGTGTTGATGCAACTACCGCCGCATCCAGGCGCAGCCGATGCCGAGGCACTGCTGGCTGTGCTGGCCAAGATCAGCGGTTTGATGGCACCGATCCTCACCAAGGTTTCCTGATGATTATCAGCATCGCTTCCGGCAAAGGCGGCACCGGTAAAACCACGGTGTCCACCAATCTGGCCTGCGCCCTGGGCAACCGCGTAGAGCTGCTCGACTGCGATGTCGAGGAGCCCAATGCCCACCTCTTCCTCAAACCGGTGATCGACCGCAGCCAACAGGTGACCACACCCGTGCCGCTGGTGGATCTGAGCCAGTGCAACTTCTGCAAGAAGTGTCAGCAGATCTGCCGCTTCAACGCCCTGGCGGTGGTGGGAAAAAAGGTGCTGGTCTTTGCTGAGCTCTGCCACTCCTGCGGCGGCTGCATGCTGGTCTGCCCGGAAGGGGCGATCAGCGAGACCGGCCGCGAACTGGGCATGCTCAACTTCGGCCACCGCGATGGCATCGGCTTCATTAACGGCCGCCTGCGCGTCGGAGAGGCCATGTCACCACCCTTGATCAAGCAGGTGCGGGCGGCGGCTGATCCTGAGCGCATCACCCTCATCGATGCCCCGCCCGGCACCTCCTGTCCGGTGATCGCGGCGATGAATGGCACCGATTTCGTGCTGCTGGTTACCGAGCCCACTCCCTTTGGCCTGCACGACCTCAAGCTGGCGGTGGAGGCGGTGAAACTGCTCGGCATCCCTGCCGGCCTGGTGGTCAACCGCGCTGATCTCGGCGATGAAACTGTTTTCCGCTACGCCGAGGAGGAAGGGCTGCCAATCCTGATGACCATCCCCTTTGACCGGACCATTGCCGAGGCCTACTCCAGGGGCCATCTGGTGGTGGAGGAGATGCCCCAGTGGCGGCAGCGGTTTATTGATCTGTATGAAAAAATTGAACAAATCGTCAAGAGGAGCAAGGCAGCCGTATGCGCGAACTCGTGATCATCAGCGGCAAGGGTGGGACCGGCAAGACCAGCCTCACCGCAGCCTTTGCCGCTCTGGCTGCCATGGATAGCCAAGGCGGCCGCTCCATTCTCTGTGACGCCGATGTCGATGCCGCCGACCTGCATCTGCTGATGCAGCCGGATGTCCGGCAAACCACCGACTTCATGGGCGGCAGCAAGGCCCAGATCAACCCCGATCTTTGCACCGGATGCGGAACCTGTCTCCCTTTGTGCCGTTTTGGAGCCATCAACGAGCGGTTCGAGGTCGATCCCATCCGGTGCGAGGGTTGCGGTGTCTGTGTCGACTTCTGCCCGGTGCAGGCCATTGATTTTCCGGTGCAACGCTGCGGCGAGTGGTACATCTCCGACACCCGCTTCGGGCCAATGGTCCATGCCCGGCTGGGCATTGCCGAGGAGAACTCGGGCAAGTTGGTCAGCCTGGTACGCAAGGAGGTGCGGCAACTGGCCGAGGCCAAGGGATGTGATCTGATCATCACCGATGGCCCTCCCGGCATCGGCTGCCCGGTGATCGCCGCCATCGGCGGGGCCACAACCTTGGTCATTGTCGTCGAACCCACCGTCTCGGGCATCCACGACATGGAACGGGTGATCGATCTTGCCTCCCATTTCAAGGTGCCGGGCATGGTGGTGGTCAACAAGTTTGATCTCAACCTGGAGATGACCGAATCCATCGAGACCTTGGCACAACAACGCAACGTGGCCCTGTTGGGGCGGGTGCCCTTTGACCCCATCTTCACCCACTCGATGGTGGCGGGCAAGACGCTGTTTGAATTCGGCGGCGAGACGCCCACCCATCAACTGGTCCGCGACATCTGGGCCAACATCATCAACTCACCCTCCATGAACCCCCTGGGGATCGTGGATTTCAAAGCAACCATTCAATAACTTTTTTGACATTTTGGAGAACAGACCCATGATACGATTGGCGATCCCTTCCGAGGGACAAGGCGGTTTAGACGGTATGCGCGCCGGGCACTTTGGCCACTGCGATGTGTTTACCTGCATTGATGTGGAAGACGGACAGATCAAACAGGTGTCCATCCTGGCCAACCAGGAGCATGTGCAGGGCGGCTGCATGGTGCCGGTCAATCTGCTGGCCCAGGCTGGGGTGAACGCCCTGGTGGTCGGCGGTATCGGCATGCGGCCGCTGATGGGGTTCAAGCAGGTGGGCATCGATGTCTATCACGATGGCGTGCGCCCAGAAATCCGTCCGGTGGTCGAGGACTTCATCGCCGGCAAACTGCAACAAATCACCAATGATCAAGTCTGTGGCGGCGGCGGCCACTGAGCCCCAGCCGCAAGGAGGCGCCATGAAAGTGGCAGTAACATCCAAAGGAGTTGAATTGGACAGCGAGGTTGATCCCCGCTTTGGCCGCGCCCCCTACATCATGGTGGTCGACGTCGACACCATGGCCTTTGAGGCGGTGGATAACAGCAGCAATGTCAACGCCTTCAAGGGTGCGGGCATTCAGGCGGCGACCATGGTCTGCGAAAAGGGCGCCGAGGTCCTGATCACCGGCTACTGCGGCCCCAAGGCCTTTGCCACCCTGGAAGCGGGCGACGTTAAGGTGGTCAGCGACATGACCGGCACCATCCGCGACGCGGTGGCCGCCTTCAAGGCCGGCAAGGTGAGCTATTCGACGGCGGCCAACAAAGAGGCACACTGGTAAGCGTAGAAAACCGTTTCCAGAAGGAAGCAACAAAAAAGCCGGACAGCGTGCGCTGTCCGGCTTTTTGCGTTTACAGATCTCGTTTGTAACGTAGGGGCGCATGGCATGCGCCCAGAGAAAGCATGAGACCGGCTTGCAAATACAAGGGCGCACGCCGTGCTCCCCTACGACTTACCCATGGTGCATCCCTTAAATCTTGAAGGTATTGACAATTCCTTGCAGTTCGTCGGCCAGTTTCTTCAGAGTGTCGGCACTGGTCTTGACCTGTTTGCTGGAGGTGGAAATGCCGCCGGCAGCCATATTAACACCAGCGATATCCTGGGTAATAGTCGATGCGACCGCAGAACTCTGGTTGACGTTCTCATTCACCTCGCCCAAGCCCTGCGAGGCCTGGGCAATATTATTGGCGATCTCCTCGGTAGCCGCCGACTGTTCCCCCACCGCCGTGGAGATGGTGGCGACGATCTCATTGACGCTATTGATAATTTTGCTGATCTGGTTGATCTCCGTCACCGTTGACTGGGTTGTCCCCTGCACCCCGTCGATCTGATTCTTGATATCCTGGGTGGCCACTGCGGTCTGCTTTGCCAACTCCTTGATCTCGTTGGCCACGACCGCAAAGCCCTTGCCCGCCTCACCGGCGCGCGCCGCCTCGATGGTGGCATTCAGCGCTAACAAATTGGTCTGCTCGGAGATCTCGGTGATCGCCTCGGTCACCTTACCGATGGCTTGAGCGGCCTGGCCCAGCTCCGCCATCTTCTCCGAGGTATTGGCCGCCTGATGCACCGCCTGCTCAGAGATGGAATGGGCCTGCTCGGCATTCTGGGCAATTTGGTTGATGGTGGCGTTCATCTCTTCCGCCGCACTGGCTACCATATTGGTATTGATGGTCGATTCCTCCATGGCCGCAGCCACGTTATTGAGGTTCGCACTCATCTCTTCGGCAGCGGTGGCGACATTGTTGGCCCGGCCTGAGGTCTCCTCGGCATTCTGCGACATGCTGGCGGCAATACCGGAGAGTTCGCTGATCGACAGATGCACCTGGCGGGTATTGTCGCTGATGCGGCCGATGATCTGTTGCAGTTTTTCAATAAAGGTATTGAACCACTTGGCCAGCTCGCCCACCTCATCCTTGGTGGTGACCGCCAGCCGCATGGTCAGATCGCCTTCACCCTGGGCAATGTCCTTCAAGCCCTCGATGGCCTTGTTGATTGGCCTGATGATGGCGCTGGCTGCAAGAAAGATGAGGATGCCGGCGATGATGATCGAAGCAAAGGTGATAATGGCAATGGTGGTTTGCAAGGAAACCACACTCTCCAAAAACTCTTTAGCATCCTGGGTGGCGGCAACGCTCCACCCCTTGAGTTTGACCGGCGCATAGCCAGCCACTTTATCAATCCCTTTATAGAAATACTCCTCGGCACCACTCTTGCCGGCCATCATCGAATTATTGATCGATTCCATCCCCTTGAGGGTCTTGAGATCGAGTTGCAGCACGTTTTTGGCGTCCGGATGGGCGATGATGATGCCCTGGTTATTACTCATGAAACAGTAACCGGTGGTGCCGTTTTTCTTCTGCGTGATCAGATCGGAGAGCAGAGAGAATTTCAAATTTGCCGCAAACATACCGATAAAGGCACCACTGCCCGAATAGACCGGGGCGCAGAGGAGCATCTCCGGTTCGTTATCCACCTTGGATCGCACGACGTCACCACTCACTGCCTTGCCCAGGGTTTTTGCCTCCTGGAACAGGGGATGCCGTGCCAGATCCATGGCCTTCACTTCCGCCTCGTTCGCCGCTGCCGAGGCATAAATGGTGCCCTTGGCATCGGTGAGCACAATGGTGTCGTAGGAGGCGCGCAGTTGCTCAAAACGTTTTTCCATGTCCTTGCGAATCACCGCCACTGCCTCGCTGGCGCCTTCGATACCCTTGTCAGCCACGGCCTCGGCAGCGATCTTCACCTGCGTCCGCCCGGCAAAGGCTGCAACAAACTTCAACTCCCCTTCAAGGGTGGCGGCAACCTGCATGGTCAACCCTTCGGCAATGGAGCGCGCATTGGCCTTGCTGTAGAAAGTCACCGCCTTAGCCGAGTTGTTTTTTGCGACAAAGCCACTCACCGCCAACGGTACCAGCACAATCAAAATGCCACCGACAATGAGTTTAAAGCGAATGGACGAAAAATTCATTGTGTTCCCCCTCGATGTTCCCGCGCTTTCTCCGCGCCAGGGGCACGATGCCCCTTCTTCAGCCCCACCGTCCCCCAACGGAAAAGACTGAGCTTATTGAACGTTCCAGCACTGATTGTAGGGCAGAAAAAGAAGAAGTCAAAGAGTAGGTAAAATTACCTATAAAAAAAATCCGTGGTTACCAAGTGTTACATCGTAGCACCTCAACCAGCGGTAGCAATTGGACAGGCCACCTGCGCAGCCACCTCCTCCTGGTCCAACCCGTCGCAGGCGATGGAGATATCCGCATAGCGATGATACAGGACCTGCCGCTCATCGAAGAGTTGGCGGAAGGTCTGATCTTTTGCTTTGGCAATGCCCCGGGTGGCAAAGTTGCGAATGCGCCGCTCGATCTCCGCAAAAGAGACCTGCAAAAAAATAATGGTGGAGATGCGTTGTAAGTGCGCCATGGCCTTTTCGCTGTAGGCAGCGCTGCCACCGGTGGCGATGACATGGCGGGTTATGTTGAGTTTGAGGATCTCCTCCTCCTCGATGCGGCGCAGGTTGAGGTGATCGGAGGCGTCGAGGATCTGTTGTAGGGTCTGTTGCCGGTTGATCTGGATGAGCACATCGGTGTCGATGAAACCCAGACCGAGATTTTTGGCAAGGACGATACCCACGGTGCTCTTGCCGGCACCGGGCATGCCGATCAGGGTGAGATTGGTTTTCATGGGGTTTCCTGGGGAAGAAAGAGGGATAACGACGGATAGTCGTAACCTAGCCCAGGAAGCGAGGAAGAACAAGGAGGGAAAGGGGACAAATCTCCCGGACCACCGCAAGGAGGACGGTGGCCTGGGATGGCAATGGGGGTAGGAGTATTGGAGAGAGGGGTGGTGGCTACCAGGTCATCTCGCCCTTGATCTCGCCACGGGTGGAGATTACCACCTGACGTACCGGGAAACTCGGCTTGACCGCCTCCCAGGCCGCCTTGATGATCTGCAGCATGGTGTGACAACAGGGCACCTCCATGATGAGAATGGTCAGCGAGTTCAGTTTGCGGGTGCGGAAGATCTCGGTGAAGCGCTCGACGTACAACTGCTGGTCGTCGAACTTGGGGCAACCCATCATCACCACCCGGCCGGCAAGAAAATCCTTTTGCAACCCGGCATAGGCCACGGCGCTGCAGTCGGCGGCCACCAGCAGATCGCAATTTTCCAGAAAAGGCGCTGTGGCGGGGATGAGGCGTATCTGCACCGGCCAATGGGTCAAGGCCGATCCTGCGCAACCGTTTTGCGCACTGGGCGCGTTGGCCGCCTGGCAGGGCGTCATTGGCGCAAAGCTCTGCAAACGGGCCGAGGGACAGCCGGAACCGTGCGGGGCTGCTGGCTTGGAGGCCGCTTGCTCCTTGCCGGCCAGAAACTCGTGCACAGCCTCCTCATCAAACTCGTCGGCTTCGCGCTCGATGATTTGCAGGGCACCGGTGGGGCAGGAACCCAGGCAGGCGCCAAGGCCGTCGCAGAGCTTATCCGCCACCAACCGGGCCTTGCCGTTGATGATTTGCAAAGAACCTTCGGCGCAATCGGGCACGCACTGGCCGCAGCCATTACACAACTCGTCGTCGATTTTGATGATTTTTCGTCGTACTTTCATAATATTCCTTTCAACCCCGCCAGAAATTCAACCCAAAACCGCCTTTTTCAAGGCCTCGATACCGATCCGTTCCATGAAGCGGGCCGAACGGCTCTTGAACTTCGCCTCATGCAGATAGAAATTGAGTGTTTTGCCAACCAGTTGCACGGCTTCGTCCGCGCTTAACTGCTCGGCCACCACATCACCAACCCGTGGCCGGCCAGCGGCATTGCCGCCAAAGGTAAAGCGCCAGCCCTTGCTTTCCCCGGCCAGCCCGACATCGCGCATCCACGACTCGCAGCAGCAGAAACGGCAACCGGAGATGCCCACCTTGACCTTGGCCGGCAACGGACCATCCAACTCGATGGCCTTGATGCGCTCGCCCAGGCTCAGGGCGTCCTGATGACCGTACTTGCACCAGGTTTTTCCCGGGCAGGCCTGCACATAGTGCACCCGATTGCTGTGGCGGGATGGCGCCTCGGGCAGGCCAAGTTCTCCGCGCAACTCCGCCATGGCCTCAGGCTCCATGCCGAGAAAGGCCACCCGCTGGGCACCGGTGATCTTGGTTTGCGGAACCTTGTATTTGCGGGCCAACTGGGCCAGATGTTCTAAATTTTCCGGGCTTAACAGGCCGGCATCGTAATGGGGCAGCACAAGATAGGTTTTCTGATTCTCACTCATGATGGTACCCGGGAAAATCCCCGGCCGGAACCAATCCGGCCGGGGCAGTGAACAGCGAAGAAAACAGGATTAGCCGAGGATAGCCTTCAAATCCGCCTCTGGCGTATCCACCGGCTTGATGCCAAAGGTATTGACCAAAAACTCAAGCACGGTCGGGCTGATAAAGGCCGGCAACGACGGCCCGAGGCGGATGTCCTTGATCCCCAGGTACAGCAGGGTCAGCAGGATGGCCACAGCCTTCTGCTCATACCAGGAGAGCACCATGGAGAGCGGCAGGTCATTGACGCCACAGTCAAAGGCCTTGGACAGGGCCACCGCAATCTGAATGGCCGAGTAGGCATCGTTGCACTGACCGACATCCAGCAGGCGCGGGATACCGCCGATATCACCGAGGTTCTTGTCAAAGAAGCGGAATTTGCCGCAGGCCAGGGTCAGCACCATACAATCATTCGGGATCTGCTCAACAAATTGGGTGAAGTAATCGCGACCCGGTTTGGCGCCATCGCAGCCGCCCACCAGGAAGAAGTGGCGGATGGCCTTGGATTTCACCGCCTCGATCACCTTGTCGGCCACGCCGAGCACGGTGTTGCGACCAAAACCGACCAGCACCTGCTTACCCTCGACATCGTCGGTGAAGCCCGGCATGGCCAGGGCCATCTCCACCACCGCCGAATAATCCTTGTTGCTGATGTGCTTCACGCCCGGCCAGCCCACCAGGCCATTGGTGAAGACGCGGTCGATATAATCCTCGCGCGGTTTCTGGATACAGTTGGTGGTAAAGAGGATCGGACCAGGAAAATTGGGAAACTCTTTCTGCTGATTTTGCCAAGCAGTGCCAAAATGTCCGTAAAAATGCGGGTATTTTTTCAATTCCGGATAGGCATGACAGGGCAGCATCTCGCCGTGGGTGTAGATGTCAATGCCCTTGCCCTCGGTCTGCTTGAGCAGCAGTTCCAGGTCGTGCAGGTCATGGCCGGTGATGAGGATACATTTGCCCTTACGATGCCCCAGCGGTACCGGCGTCGGCACCGGATGGCCGTAGGTGCCGGTGTTGCCGGCATCGAGCAGTTCCATGGTGCGCAGATTGATCTCGCCGGCCTTCATGGCCACGGGCACGCACTGATCCACGGTCAGGCCCGGCACCAGCATCACGGCCAGGGCCTCGTAGCAGAAGGCGGCAATGGCCGGGTCCTTCTGGCCAAGGATGGCGGCGTGATCGGCGTAGGCGGCAATACCCTTGAGACCGTAGAGCAGGGTCTGCTTCAGCGAGCGAATATTGACGTCGCTGTCCAGATTCTCAATCAAATTAAGTGCCTTACCCTGGGCGGCCAGTTCGGCCATAGAGCCAACCGGAATAAAGGTGGCCGGGGCCTCGCTGAAATCGGTCTTACCGCCGGCGGCTGCCACCTTGGCCTTCATTGCCTCACGCAGCTCGACTGCCCGCTTGATCAGGGTGATAAAACGAGCCGGGTCGAAATCGACGTTAGTGAGGGTGGAAAAGATCGCCTCATAGGTAAAGAGATCGGTGGCCTCGTCGACAATCCCCAGCTTGCGGCCTTCCTGGGCATAGAGCGCCAACCCTTGCAGGGCGTGGATGAGCAGATCCTGGAGATCGGCCACTTCTTCGTTCTTGCCGCACACACCGGCGATGTTGCACCCGATTCCCTTGGCGGTCTGTTCACACTGGTTACAAAACATGGCATTCCTCCTCACTGTTTTTTTTTGTGTCGCACGCGACGTTGTTCCTCAGTAGTATGCCTGTACTGTACACGGACTAAATCAATCTTCTTTGACCTAGATCAAAAAACAAAATTATTTCGAGTCATGCACAAAAAAAATGAACTGCTCGCCCAGAGCTTGCTCTTCAGCGGCCTGCCCGAGGACCAACTCCGCAAAGTGGCCGAGATTGCCATCAGCAAGCGCTACGCCAAGGGGGCGGCTATCTTTTTTGAGGGGGAACCGGGGATCGGTTTCTACATGGTGGCCAGCGGCAAGGTGAAGATCTTCAAGACCTCCTTTGACGGCCGCGAGCAGATCCTGCACATCTTCGGGGCTGGCGAGCCTTTTGGCGAGGTACCGGTCTTTCATGGCAACCCCTTTCCGGCCAACGCCGAGGCCCTGAGCGACTGCGAGGTATTTTTTTTCCCCCGGCCTGAGTTCGTCGGCCTGATCCATGCCCACCCGTCGCTGGCGCTGAACATGCTGGCGGTGCTCGCCCTGCGCCTACGCCGTTTCGCCACCCAGGTGGAAAACCTCTCCCTCAAAGAGGTCCCGGGAAGGCTCGCCTCCTACTTGCAATACCTGATGGAAGAGCAGCAGCGGCAGGATCAGGTGGTGCTCGACATCCCCAAGGGGCAACTGGCCAGCCTGCTCGGCACCAGCTCGGAGACCCTGTCGCGCATCTTCAACAAGATGAGCGACGAAGGCTTGATTCGCGTCGACGGCAAGACCATCGCCATTCTTGATAGCGAGCGTCTGCGGGAGCGGTGAACTGTGCTTGCCTTCTTGTCCCGGGTGGTTACACTTCATCGTTAGACGGCACACGTCGCTCAACACCGTCCAGCGACCTCCGTTTTTTCCATTTCTGCATTTCTTCAGGAGAATATTTATGACCGTTAAAAAAATCTTGATGCTGGTTGGTGATTATGTCGAGGATTACGAGGTGATGGTGCCCTTTCAGGCCCTGTCCATGCTCGGCTATCAGGTGGATGCGGTCTGCCCGGACAAGAAACCGGGGGAATTTGTCCGCACCTCGATCCACGATTTCGAGGGCGACCAGACCTACAGCGAAAAGCGGGGCCACAACTTCACCCTCAATGCCGATTTTGCCGCCATCGCCACCGATGGTTATATCGGTCTGGTCATTCCCGGCGGCCGGGCTCCGGAATATCTGCGCCTCAACGAGCAGGTGTTGGCCATCGTCAAGGCATTCGCCGCTGCCAACAAACCGATTGCCGCCATCTGCCACGGTGCCCAGTTGTTGACCGCTGCCGGTGTGCTCCAGGGCCGCGAATGCTCGGCCTACCCGGCCTGCTCGCCGGAGATTCGCCAGGCCGGCGGCCAGTATGTGAGCGTGGCCATGGATGCCGCCCATGTCGAGGGCAACCTGGTGACCGCTCCCGCCTGGCCAGCCCATCCCGCCTGGCTGGCCATGTTCGTCAAACAATTGGGAGCCACCATCAGCATCTGATTCTCTGCTTTGCCAAGCAACACCAAACGCCGCCGGCCTTGCGCTGACGGCGTTTTTTTACATCCCCCCCACCACTCCAAACACCAGTGCAGTGGCAGGCTTGGTTTTCATGCTGCACAACATCTCGCATTTTGGTGTTTGACGGCACCATCATCTTTGACTTTTGCGTGATTTCATCGATAATTACCTATCCTTTTCCGCGTTGACTGCTCAGCGAAGAAGCATCAGCCTCGAGGAGATCGCATGAACATCGCATCCGCTGCCACCACCACAACCCTGCCGCAAGCACTTCAGGAAATGTATCAACGGTTGCTTGAGGATCTGGGTGCTCCACCCAACCTGCTCATCATCCATTGCTCGGTCGACTACGATATCGCCGCCGTCATCGAGGTGGTGCGCAGCCTGACACCGGAGGTCGCCATTCACGGCGGCACCTCTTGCCGTGGAGTAATGACCCAGGCGGGTGTGGCATCCGACGACGGTACCGGTTTGGCCATGCTGGCCATTGCCGATGCGGAGGGGCGTTTTGGGGTGGGGGCAGCCGATATTGGCTGCGACCCGACATTGGCGGCACAAACCGCCATCATCCAAGCTCTCGCCGATGCCGATTGCCCCGGCGAGGTACCGGCCATGGTCTGGCTCACTGCCGTCCCCGGCCACGAGGAGGAATTACTGGCCGGCATTGCCGCCGTGCTGGGCGAAGATGTGCCGGTGGCCGGCGGCAGTTCTGCCGATAATCAGTTGGATGGTTCCTGGCGACAATTCACCGCCGATGGGGTGTACAACGATGCGGTGGTGGTGACGGTCCTCTTTCCTTCCACCGAGGTGCTGTTTGCCTTTCACAGCGGCTATGAACCCACCGATGTCAAAGGATTGATCACCAAAACCGGCGGCTACGAGGCCACAGGCAACCGGGGCATCGCCACTGCCACCGACCGGCGCACCCTGATGGAGATCGACGGCCGGCCAGCAGCCGAGGTGTACAATCAATGGACAGATGGCCTGGTGAGTGACATGCTGGGCAAGGGTGGGCAGATTCTTGCCCGTGCCACCCTGCGCCCGCTGGGACGGGTAGCCGGATATATCGGTGAGGTCCCCTATTTCCAGCTTGCCCATCCCGATGCAGTGACACCGGACAAGGGCCTGACGCTGTTTGCCGATATCGCCGCCGGTGATGAAATCGTGCTCATGCGTGGCACGGTCGACAGCCTCATCACCCGGGCCGGCCGGGTGGCCACCTCGGCCATGGAAACGCATCGTACCCGTAGCGAGGAGGTGGCAGGCGCCCTGGTGGTCTACTGCGCCGGCTGCATGCTGAGCGTGCAAAACCGCTTGACCGAGGTGGTGGACAGCATTCGCGAGGCCCTGCCGGGAGTGCCCTTTCTCGGCACCTTCACCTATGGCGAGCAAGGCTGTTTTCTTGGTGGCGGCAACCGCCACGGCAATCTAATGATCTCAGTGTTGCTGTTCACCACGGACTAAGGCTGGAGCCCCCCTTTTCCCCTTTCCACGACAACGGCTGAAACATCATGGTCATCCATTCCGAACAACTGCTTGAAACCCTGCTCGATCTGGAACGATCCCGCCAGCGCGAGCGGGAAACCCGCCTTGAGGCCGAGGCCCTGCTGGAGGGGTTGCGGAGTATGGGCGAGGCCCATGAGCAGCAGGAGTTGTTTGAAGCCTTGGTGCTGTCGCTGCGCACGGTCATCGATTTTGCAGAGGCCTTCATCCTCCGCACCACCAAAACCTCCCAGATGACGGTGCTGGCCACCACGCTGCCGGCCATTCATGAGGGCATTTGGACGATCGGCCCGGTCTTTGCCAAGGCCATTGCCGGCAAACCGGTGGCCTCCTTTGACATCCGTCAGGTGCCGGAATGGCAACATCAGCCAGCACCTATCACTGCGGCCATCGGTTCCGCTCTGCACATCGGCATGCGGGGCCAGGCCTGGGAGGCGATCCTGGTGGTCACCCATGCGCACACCAAGTATTTCGGCCCAAGCCAGGTAAAAAAGGCGATGCGTTTTTCGCCGCTGGCTTCCCAGGCGCTGCTTACCCTGGAGCTGCGCAAGGCCCTGGTGGAGCGGGATCGCTTTTATCAACTTTCCCTGGATGCCATGGCTATTTTCACCGTCGATGGCACCATCACCCAGCACAATCAAGGCTGGAGCAACTTCTTTGGCGGTGCTGAGCAACGGGGCTGCAACATCCTGGCGCAAACCCATCCCGACGACAACCAACACTTCCAAGCCCTGCTCAACGGCATGCGCAGCACCAAGGGCAACCACCTCATTAAAACCCGGTTTAAGGATCAAGCCGGGAGCTACCGTTGGTTTTCGTGCAGCATTGCCGTCTATGCCGGCCAGATGCTCTACTACATCGTTGCCCGCGACATCACCGAAAGCGTCCTTTTTGAACAGCGGCTGGCCTACCAGGCGGGTCACGATTCGCTCACCGGCCTGAAGAACCGCGCCGAATTCATGGAATGCCTCAAGGCGGCCTTTTCCCGCTACCACAACAATACCAACCTCTGCTTTGCCCTGCTCTTTCTTGATCTCAACAAATTCAAGGCGATCAACGATACCCACGGCCATGATATCGGCGATGAATTGCTCAAAGCCTTTGCCGCCACCCTCAAGGAGGCGGTGCGCAGCGAGGATATTGTCTCGCGCCTCGGCGGCGACGAATTCACCATCATTCTCAACAGGATCAAATCAATCACCGACGTGGAAATGGTGGCCCAACGCATCCGTGAACTGTGCAACAACCCGTATCAACTCAAAGGCCTGCGCATTCAGGCCTCCACCAGCATCGGCATCGCCCTGAGCGGCTCTGATTTCAACCACGAGGAGGAGATGATGCACGCTGCTGACCTGGCGATGTACACCGCCAAACAAAACACCACCCTGCCCTACTTCATCCATCACGGCCCCACGCACTGTGACTTTACCGCCGAGTGACGCCACCTGCGATGCCGGCAAACATTGCCATGGCCATCTCCCTACTTCTGCTTTGCGGCAAAGGCTGCTATAGTGGGGAGGCAAAACACCATACACAGTTCCATTGACCTCCCCTGCTGCGGGAATCCTCTCGGTCACCTATGAACAAGGCACTGTTTTCCTTGCTGCTTTTGGCAGCGATCATCCTGCTGGGCACCTCCGGCTATCATCTGATTGAGCGTTATCCCCTCATCGACGCCTTGTACATGTCGGTGATCACCATCACCACGGTGGGCTTTGGCGAGATCTATCCGCTCTCTGAAATCGGGCGATTGTTTACCATTGGCTTGATTATTTCCGGGTTCATTGTGCTCGGTTTGTTCGGTAGCTCCGTCATGGAATGGTTGATGGAGGAAATGTGGAGCGGAAAACGTCGAGGAAAAAAGATGAGTAAAAAAATCGCGCACCTGAAAAAACACTACATCATTTGCGGTTTTGGCCGCGTGGGCCGGGTGGCGGCCGAACACCTGCGGGAGGCTGGCGCCGATTTCGTGGTTATCGATAATGCACCGGGAGCCTGCGAAGAGCTGCGCGAACTCGGTTTTCTGCACATCGAGGCCGACGCCACCCGCGAAAGCGCTCTCTTGGAGGCGCGCATC
The DNA here is from genome assembly GCA_964639845.1 of uncultured Desulfobulbus sp. Taxonomy (GTDB): domain Bacteria; phylum Desulfobacterota; class Desulfobulbia; order Desulfobulbales; family Desulfobulbaceae; genus Desulfobulbus. The sequence continues at coordinate 205,873 of CAZXHS010000001.1, forward strand.
AAAGAGGCCAGCGGCTTACTCGCCCTGGTGCATTCCGATCCCTACAATCTGTTCATTGTGCTCAACGCCCGCGAGCTCAACCCGACCCTGCACATCATCGCCCGCTCCGAAGATAAACACACCGAAGGAAAAATCCTCAAGGCCGGAGCAGATGCCATTGTCTGCCCCTTTGAATCGGCGGGCAAACAGATCGCCGACAACCTGCTCATCGCCACCGGCGGCGCACCGGTGAAGGTGGTGGAGCGGCTGGAGACCCATCCCGAGTGGATCGAAGTGCAGGAGGGATCGAGCATGATCGGCCAGTGCATCGCCGATGTGGCCTGCTCCATGGGTCGCGACATCCTCGGCCTGCGCCGGAGCGATCTGGACCGCTTACAACCGCCCGCCGACCTGGTTCTGGCCGCCGGCGACACCTTGCTGGTGGTCTCCTCGGCCAGCGAGTTGATCAGCAGCGACGAGGAGTCGAGCCTGCCGAAAAAAGTGGTGATCATCGACGATAACCCGGTGATTGTCCGCCTGTATGCCCGTCTGTTCCAGAAGGCCGGATTTCATCCCTTGGTGACTGATAGCGGTGACAAGGGCTACACCTTGATCTTGCAGGAAAAACCGGTGGCAGCGGTGATCGATTTCATGTTGCCCGGCCTCTCCGGGTTGGAGGTCTGCCGCGAGGTGCGCCGGGCACTTGGCGATCAAATCAAGCTGGTGGTGTTCACCGGCGATGACAATGCCGAACTCCGCAATCGTTGCCTACAGGCAGGGGCGGACGAGGTGGTGGTGAAAAGTTCAGAGACTGCGGCCATTGTCACCGTGGTATCGCGACTGGTCAAACAGTGAGCTGTTTCGGCAAAGGAGCTTACCGCTTGCCCAAATGACGACATTGAGAACCCCACGAAAAAATATCCTCAACCGGCTCTGCAATGGCAGGGTATACAAGAAAGAATTGCAGGATGTTGCGTTGTGCCTGTTTGCCTGACCTTCGGCCACCTGCATGGGGCGGGTAGCTGATTCTCACCACAAGGAGGAACCACATGAAACGTCTTCTGATGCTTGTTGCCACGGTTGTACTCACCCTGTCTGTCAGCCAGGTCTTTGCGGCGGATCGCGAGGCAATCAGCAAAAATGTCGATGCTATGGTGACGGCCATTGATGGCGGCAAGACGGCCACCGACTTTGCTGCCGATGCCTACACCCCCTATGTCTTCATCATGGATGCCACCGGCAAGCTGCTGGTCCATCCCAAGCTCGCCGGCAAGGATCTCAAAGAGGTGGCCAAGCCGATCTATGACGCTTTACAGGCTGCCACCCCCGCCGGGATCTGGGTGCAGTACCAGTGGGATGGCAAGGAGAAAAACACCTATGCCAAAAAGACCAAAAACAACCTGACCGTGGCCAGCGGCTATTGATCCTATCTCCACACCCGGCATAAAAAAAGGGGTTCCCTCGGGAACCCCTTTTTTTATGTTTGCGCGGCCCAGTTCAGTGAAAGGTGCCCGGTCAACACCTCAATCAGGCGATGCGGAACTGTGTCACCACCCCTTTTAGTTCAACTGCCAGTTGCTGCAAGGTGCCGGCACTGGAACGCACCTTGGTGCTGTTCTCGGCAATTTCGCTGGAGGTGTTGCCCACCATGGCGATCTCCTGGGTGATGGAGGTGGCCACCACCGAACTCTGGTTGACGTTCTCGTTGACCTCCTGCAACCCCTGCGAGGCCTGGGAAATATTGTTGGCGATCTCCTGGGTGGCGGTGGCCTGCTCGCCAACGGCTCCGGCGATGGTGGCGACGATACTGCCCACCTGGTTGATGACCGTGGTGATGGCTTCGATATCGGCCACGGTTTCCGAGGTGGTCCGCTGCACCCCGGCAATCTGTTCCTTGATGTTCAGCGTGGCCTCGGCGGTCTGTTTGGCCAGCTCCTTGATCTCATTGGCCACCACCGCAAAGCCTTTGCCGGCTTCACCGGCACGGGCCGCCTCGATGGTGGCGTTGAGCGCCAGCAGGTTGGTCTGCTCAGAGATCTCGGTGATGGTCTCGGTCACCTTGCCAATGGCATGCGCCGCATCACCAAGGGCATCCATCTTATCAGCGGTACGCGCCGCCTGCGACACCGCATCGCCGGCCACCCGATTGGCCTGTTCCACATTTTTGGCAATGTCGCCGATGGTGGCAGTCATCTCTTCGGCAGCGGCGGCTACCATGCTGATATTGGTGGTCGACTCCTCCATGGCGGCGGCAACGTTGCCCAGGTTGGCATTCATCTGCTCGGCGGCAGCGGCCACGCCGGCAGTCTGCCGTGAGGCCGAGGCGGAGTTGGTGGCCAGGCCGTCGGCCAGGCCCAACAGGCCATGGGAGGAACCATCCAGCGCCTGGGTGTTGCGACTGATCTGGCCAATGATCCCTTGCAATTTTTCCATGAACACATTGAGCCAAGTGGCCAGCTCGCCGATCTCATCGCGGCTGCGCACCGGCAAACGTTTGGTCAGATCGCCCTCACCCTGGGCAATATCCTGCAAACCCGCCACCGCCGCACGCACTGGATTGGCAATCGCCATTCCCAGCACAACGGCGCTACAGATCGCCACCACACAGGCCACCACCAAAATGACCATCAGCGTGATCAAGGCTCGTTTGTACACAGCCTCAGCCTCCTGTTGTGCTTTCTCCGCATTGTTCAGGCTGATCTCGGTGAGTTTGTCCAGATTCCCCCGCGCCGCCTCAAACAACTCGCTGGCCTTACCGAGGGATAGATCCATAGCCGCCTTGCGTGCCTCGGCATTGCCGGTGGTCGCCTGCTGCACCACCTGATGCGAGACCGGATCCCAGGTGCTGCGATCACGTTCAAAGGAAGCAATCAATGCCTTTTCTTCCGGCGAGTTGACCAACTTCTGAAACTTGCCAAACCGCTCGGAGACTTGCTTAAGATTTTTATCGTAATCCTTTTGCAAAGATGCAAACACCTTAGACTGGGGATCAGCGGAGATCATCGACCGTTCCGCCACCAGCAACTGCTGCATATCACGATCCGCCTCAATCAGCAGATCAATGGAAGGCAAACTGACCGAGAACAGACCATTGAGATTGCCTTCAATAAGCGTCATGCCTCGATAGGCTACCCAACCGATACTGCCCACAAAAAGCAGAATCAGAGTAAAGGTCGCAAGCAACTTTGTCCGAATTTTTAAATCGTTGAACCTCAGCATTGCACACTCTCCTTTGCCGGAAATGTTAAAAACCTGAGCCGCTTATGCACCTGAGCGCGGAACGCGACGGTCCGGACCGGTGCACAGGCACAGACCACATCTGCCACAGCCACCGATTCGCATGCTTTCATTATAGGGGGCCGTTTGAAAGAAGCAAATGCGGCCCTGTTTTTTGTGCCATTGCACCGAAACAATACATTTTTTCTGTGGTCACACCTCAACACGGCGGGGAGGTATCGCATTTGAGCCGATGACTGATCCAGCAGCGGTCAAAGTGCCCCATCCGGCCGATACAACGGAACCTTTTGCCCCGCCACCGGCAACACGTCTTCCGTCCTTGGTCTCCGCCACCACCGGCGGCAGAAAAAAAAATGTATCTATTGTTTGCCACGTCCCGCCTGGCACGCCTCCAGCAATCCCAACTCCACCAAGGGGTCGGCGACTATCGCGAGTATCACCGCACCAATGATGCACCCTGCCGCGCTGGTCAACAAACGACACGGCCGCAATCGGGCACATCGCTTGCTTTGGCCATGGCAGAGGGATCAATAATTTTTTCACTATTTCACAGCACGAGGGAGGAAGGAATGAAGAAAGGTATTTTGGCCATTGTTTGCACATGTCTTCTCATGCCGGCGGTTGGTTTGGCCGCCAACATGCGCGACTATATCCCCGCTCCGCCGGACACACTTCTGTCACTGCTCTACTATCATCACATCAATGGCGATGAGCTCAATGTGAATGGCAACAAGGCCGCAGATGTTGATCTTTCCCAAAATCTCTTCCTCCTCAGAGAGGTGTACTACACCAAGATCGGCGACATCGTGGCCGACCCCCAGTTTATTCTCCCATTTGGGGGTGGGTCCCTCGAAATGAATGGCATCAAGGAAGATTCGGATGGTATCGGCGACCTCATCCTGCTCTGCACCTTCTGGGTGGTCAATAATCCCGCCACCAAAACCTATGTTGGCATCACACCCTATTTCTACCTGCCCACCGGCGAATACGATGACAATCAGACCTTCAATATGGGCGCCAACCGTTTTGCTTTCCAAGGCGAGGTCGGCTTCGTCAAAGGCTGGGAGGTCCAGCCCGGGCATAACCTCTACTTTGAAGTCGCCCCCAGCCTTTTTGTCTACGGTGACAACGATGATTATCAAGGCGACAGCGAACTTTCCCAGGATCCGGTCTTTGCCCTGGAAAGCCATCTCAGCTACGACCTGACCAAGAGCCTGGCCGTTGGCCTGAGTTACTTTGGTCAATGGGGCGATGAAAGCGAGATCGATGGCATCAAGGCTAATGGCACCGAAATCAACACCCAGACCCTCGGCGCCACCGTGGCCTACAACTTCGCTCCTGGCTGGCAGTTCCTGCTCCAGTATAAACAAGACGTCAAGGTCGACTACGGTGTCGAGGCCCAAGTGGTTCAGGCTCGTCTCTTCTACGCCACCGATTTCGGCAAGCTCTTTCATTAAAAACGGACACGAGGGGGAACCACATCCGTAGTCCACCAGCACTCAGCAAACCAGCGGCCCCCATGGCCGTGCGTCGGACCTCCCCCTCTCTTCCTGCGCCGCACGGCCATGGGCAAATCCCGAATGCATTGCGGGATAGCGCACCAACATCCATCATCCATCGTACAGCCTGTTGAGCGTTGACAGACTGTACGTTGCACCAAGTAACCACAAGGAGTCTTCCTCTGGCCTGGGCCGGGGGAAGACAACGTGCCTTGCCCGTTCCCCTGATTGCATCTATTCCTATCCCAGGAATCGGATGCGAAAATTTGCCCCACACGGTATAGCAGCAGAACCTGCTCGCTGAGGCTGGGGCACCCCTCCGCGTTGTCCACCGTGCCGCCCAACCACCCGATACCATCCATGCGCGCCAACGTCCTCAAACTCAACATCTTTGCCGCCCTGAAGATGATGCTCTTTCCCATGGCGATCATCACCGTCTTTTGGAAGGATCAGATCGGGTTGTCGCTGTCGGAGATCTTGCTGGTCAACGTCTTTTTCTCCACCGCCAACCTGGTGATGGAATACCCCTCGGGCTATGTCAGCGACCGGCTGGGCTATCGGCTGGCCCTGGTCATTGCCTGCTGTTTTGGCATTGCCGGGTACACGGCCTACCTCTTTGCCCACAACTTCTGGCAGGTGATTGGTGCGGAACTGCTGCTCGGCGTCTGTTACGCCTTTATCAGCGGCTCGGACAACGCCCTGCTCTATGAGTCATTGCGGGCCGATGGCCGGGCCGAGCTCTACACCCGCGCCGATGGCCGTATGGCTAGTTGCGCCCAGATCGGTGAGGCCGGCGGGGCGCTGTGCGCGGGATTGCTGTATGTGAGCCATCCCCTGCTCCCCTTCATGGCCCAGATCGGGGTATGGACCACGGCCCTGGTGGTGGCGCTGGCGCTCAAGGAACCGGCAGCGGACAAGGGGCCGCCGATCAGCTCCCATCTTGGCGAGGCCCTGCGCATCAGCCGTTGGGCGCTGACCGAGAAGCCGGTCATCCGTGCCACCATGGTTTTGGGGCTATTGCTGGGTCTGTCCAGTTTTTACCCGGTGTGGCTGGTGCAGCCTTACATGCAGGATTGCGGCGTGCCCATCGCTTGGTTCGGGCCGATCTGGGCCGGGGCCAATCTGATGGTGGCCTTCTGTGCCTACAACAGCCACCGCCTGCTCGACCGGTTGGGCCTTGCACGCATGGTGTTGCTCTACATCGCGCTGATCTTTTGCGCCTACCTGGGCCTCGGCCTCACCTCGATGCTGGGCAGCTTTCTCTTTTATTACCTGCTCACCGCCATGCGCGGCCTGCAGGGGCCAATCACCAGGAACCTGTTGCAGCAGCGCACCAGCCGCTCCATGCGCGCCTCCATCCTCTCGCTGCATAACCTCTTGTTTCGCCTGGGCTATGTGGTGAGCGGTCCGGCCATCGGTTGGATCAGTGACCGGCACGGGCTACACACCGCCTTCCTCGCCCTGGCCGCCGGTTTTGCCCTGCTGCTGCCGCTGGCGGCGCGCAGTTTTCTGAGGCATCAGCGCTTGGACCCCATTCCTTCTTCCCCATGAGGCCTACCATGGAAAGCATTCAGCACATCAGCGGCACCGTGGTTGATATCGTCAATCAGCGCCTCTTTGGCGGCCGCATCGAGGTGAACGAGGAAGGCCGGATTGCGGCCATCCACCCCGAATCCCATCCCCGACCGGGCTTTCTCCTGCCGGGTCTGGTCGATGCCCATGTCCATGTCGAGAGCTCCATGCTCTGTCCTACGGCCTTTGCCCGCGCCGCCCTCTACCACGGCACCCTGGCGGCGGTGTGCGATCCCCATGAGATCGCCAATGTGCTCGGCCTGGCCGGGGTGGAGTTCATGCTGGCGGAATCGACGCGCACACCGTTTCACTTTGCCGTCGGCGCCCCCTCCTGCGTGCCGGCTACACCCTTTGACACCGCCGGAGCAGTGCTGGATGCAGCAGCGGTGGCGGAATTGCTGACCCGTGCTGACATCTCCCATCTGGCGGAGATGATGAATGTACCCGGTGTATTGAGCGGTGATAGCGAGGTGATGGCCAAGCTGGATGCAGCACATCGATGGGACAAGCCGGTGGATGGGCACGCGCCGGGGCTGCGGGGGGAGGAGATGCGGCGTTATCTGCAGGCGGGGATCAGCACCGATCATGAATGCCTGAGCCGGGAAGAGGCGGGGGAGAAGGCGACCGCCGGCCTACACATCCTGCTGCGGCGCGGTTCAGCGGCGCGAGGATTCCAGGCATTGCTGCCGGTCTTGCGCGACTATCCTGAAAAATGCATGTTCTGCACCGATGACCTGCACCCCGATGAGCTGTTGTGGGGGCACATCGACGAGATGGTGCGCATCGCCCTGGCCCAGGGGTATAGCCTCTTTGATGTACTCGGCGCCGCCAGCCTCAACCCGGTGCGTCATTATGGGCTGCCGATGGGCTTGTTGCAGGTGGGGGATCGGGCTGATTGGATCGAGGTGGAGGATGTGCAGAGCTTTCGCGTTCAGCGCACCGTCCTTAGCGGCTGCGTGGTGGCGGAGAAGGGCAAGGCCCGGTTGCCGGAGATGGGCCCGCTGAGCCGGCCCAACCACTTTCGGCTGCAACCATTGCGGGCAGAGCAGTTGGCCCTGTCGGCCCGCCTCGGTCGCTGTCGGGTGATCGGTCTGCGTGACGGCGAGCTTTACACCGACGAGATGCTCTGCCAGCCAACCGTTCGTGGCGGCGTCGTGGTCAGCGATCCCAGCCGCGACTTGCTCAAGCTCATGGTTTGCAACCGCTATGCCCAGGAGGGCAAACCAGCCCTGGCCCTGGTGCACGGTTTGGGGCTCGTGGCCGGGGCACTGGCGGCCAGCGTCGCCCACGACTCCCATCATCTTATCTGCATTGGCAGCGATGATGCGCTGATGGTGCAGGCCGCCAATGCGGTTATCGACCATGGCGGCGGCTTGGCGGCGGTCACCGCCCAAGGCGAGATGGCCGTGATGCCCTTACCGGTGGCCGGCCTGATGAGCAGCGAGTCGTGCGAGGTCGCCGCCGAGCAGTATCGACAGGTCACCGCCATGGCCAGATTCTGCGGGTGCCGCTTGACTGCCCCCTTTATGGCCCTGTCCTTTCTCGCCCTGCCGGTGATTCCCGCCCTCAAACTCACCGACCGGGGGCTCTTTGATGCCCTCCGCTTTCAGCCTGTGGATTTTTGGCTTGATGGCCCGTGATGCCGCTGTTTCAGATCTTCTCCCAATGCTCAATGCCCAGGGCTGTCAATCCCTGCTGCAAGGCGGTCACGGCACCGTTGACCCACTGCTCGCAGCTCTCCCTGGAGCTGCCGGTGGCGGAAAAGAAGATATCCAGTTCCGGCACCTCACCCAGTGCCCGGGCCAGGGATTTGATGTAGACCTGGGGATAGGCGGCCACTACCGGCGTTAATGCCGGCACCATGATCGATTCGTCGTTGCAGCGCACGGTGAGGGTACGAGCAAAGGCACTACCGTTGCCGAAAAATTTATCCATCTCCTCCTTGAGGGTTTCCAGGAGAATCGCCTTCAGTTCCGGAGGCACACCGGGCAGGGAGATGATGGTCGTGGCCCCGATTTGCAGCAGCACACCAGGTGCGGTGCCCACCGGGTTGTGCAGCGGATGCGCACCCGCCGGCAGCCAGGCCATCTTCTCGCGAAACGGGTTCAGGCCGCCCTCGGCGATTACCCCCTGGGCATGAAACTCGTCATAGCGCTGTCTTACCATCTCCCGCGCCTGGGCATCGAGTTGCAAGCTCAGCCCTGCCCCCTTGGCCACCGCCGCCAGACTGAGGTCGTCGTCGGTCGGTCCGAGCCCACCCGAAGTCAACACCAATGCCACACCACGCTCGATGGCCCCGCGCACCGCCGTGGCAATCTCCGCCTCGATATCCGGCAACATGGTGACCCGCACCACCTGCCCACCACGGCTGTTGACCCACTGGCAAATCCAGTGGCTGTTGGTATCGAGGATCTCGCCACGCAAAAGCTCATTGCCTATGGCCAGTATTTCCACGGTGTTGGATGCACTCATCTCTGCAAACTCCGACAAAGGTTCAACAACAAGCAAACAAAGACAGCCCTTCGGAAGACGAAATCCCGAAGGGCTGCATGCGGCAACAGCAAAAAGGAAGAGGAAAAATCAGCGGCTTGTCTCAGCCGGACGATGCATGGCCAGTTTGCCCACCTTGGAGGTGACCACATACTCACCGTTGTGCACAGCGATCTCCGGCACCTGTTTGGACTGTTCAAAGGCGGCAAAACCGGGCTCCAGGCTCTGCCAAAACTTGATCCACGGTGAGGCGGCAAATTTTTGCAGGTTGCGCTGGGTGAGGGCAAAGGGGAAGATATGGACGCTGAACTGCTCCTGCCCCTGGGCCAGGGCCTCGTGTGCCAGGAAATAGATCTCCTCGATGCGGCCGTTGGTCATGGCAAAACACCCCACCGACTGGCAGTCGCCATGGACCATGATCAGGCTGCCGGTGCGATTCTTGGCCACATCATACTCGTTGGGATAGCCGACATCAAAGGCGAGATGATAGCCGGATTTGGGGTTCAACTGCTCGGCGGACACCGCGTAAAAGCCCTCCGGTGCCTGCCAATCGCCCTCGTTGACTTTGGGGCCGGGGAAACCGGAGTAGGTGCAGATACGGTAGGTTTTGAACAACTCAAAACCCCGCCCCTTGTTCATCCACACCTCCAGGTTACCGGGAATCTTGAAGATGCGCACAAAGATTGGCTGCCCAATAGCAAAGCCCTTCTCTTGCAACTCCTGTTGCAGCTTGGGTCGGGTCTTGGCCATCAGGCTATCGGCCTTGGGGGTACTGACCGGCTCGGTGGCCAGGGCAGCGGTCGAAACCGACCAGGAACAGGCCAGCAAGGCAGAATAAAGCAATCCCTTGCGAAGAACAGAAAAAATCGGCAATCGTTTCATACAGTTTCTATCATGGTAAAAAAAAGAGTCTTCCCCGGCGCATGCATCGCCGAAGGCGTGGGCATCAATATCTCAAGTTCCCTGCGCCGCCTGTTGCTTGGCATAGGTTGAGGCGGCACATTCGTTTTTGCCGAGATCCAGCACCTCCTGTTGTTCGTCATCCTCCTCGCGGAGGTTGGCGTTGACCAGCCGAATCACGGCATATTCCTCGGGTTGCGGCCGCATGTTGGCCTTGATGAAGTCGATAAAGGCAGCCAGGCTCGCCAGCCCGTAGATATCCTTGTTGCGTTCCAGCACCTCACCCAGGGTGCGGGTGAACAGTAGCTCCTCGTTGGCCTCCTCCCAGTCCATATAATGGCCGGGCAGCACCAGCATCGCCGGGTCCAGGGCCTTGACTACCTGGATGGAGTCATAGAGCAGACCGGCCCACTCCTCTGCCTTGCCGCCCAGATCCGGCCGGCCCACCGAATGGATGAACATCATATCCCCGGAGATGATGAAGCGCTCGTCCACCACAAAAGAGGTGGAGCCGGGGGTATGGCCGGGGGTGAACAATACCCGCACCGCCGGGCCACCCAGGCTGAAGCGGTGGAGTTCGCCGTCCTTGAGCGGGGTGTAGGGATTGTTCGAGCTTTTGAAGTCGCCGTCGTTGCCATAAAAAGTGGCCCCGGTGCGCTTGGCGATGTCGCGGCTGCCGGCAATATAGTCGGCCTGGAGATGGGTCTCAAAGGTTTTAGTGATGATGCAGCCCTTTTCCTGGGCAAAGCCGAGATAAAACTCCAGGTTGCGCGAGGGATCAAAGAGCATCAACTCCTTGCCGCAGAGCAGGCCGTAGCTGCACGAGGCCTTGCCGGGTCGGATGAATTGATACAGTTGATAATCGCTTCCCTGGCCAAGCAACCTGGGCACCAGCAAATTGCCCCAGGTCTTGATGCCGCCGGTGAGATAGCCGACATCATAGCCGAACTTATCAAAAATCTCGGCCACATACTTGGCAGACCCTTCCTTGGCGCAGACGATACGCACCCGGCTACCCGGGGCGATGCGCGCCACCGAGGCGGCCTCATCCTCCATGAATTCGTAGTAGGAAATGTTGTGCAGGACAAAGGGAAAGGGGGACTCGACGTGGAAGTGACTGAAATCCTTCTCGTTGCGGACATCGACCACCACGATGTCCTCACGGTTGGTCAACCACTGAAAGAGATCTTTTGCCGCGTAAGTGAAGATGGCCATGGTGCTCTCCTTGCAAAGGGGCAGAGGGGCAGAGGGGCAGAGGGGCAGAGGGGCAGAGGGTCGTTCCCAAAATGGCTTCGGGAACGCTAGCGAAACCAACAATTATTGTCAATATTATTTTGAGGTTATCTAAAAAGACAAGAAAGATTTGCATAAACGACGCTTTTCGCAGCTCATTGGCGCCTACGCGACCCCTCTGGACCCCGGTCGGGGCAGGCGAAGGGCAAGGAGGACAGCGATCGCTGTCAGGGTCGCCGCCAACAGGAAACTGCCGTTCAAGCTGCCTGTTTTTTCGGCAATCCAACCGGCCAGGGTCGGCCCAACCACCTGCCCGCCGGCAAAGAGCAGGGTGATGGCGCTAAACAGGGAAACCGCCTTGTCCGCGCCGGCATAATCGCCGGAGAGTGCCGCCATGATCGAGGGGATGGCCCAGGCCACGATGCCAAAACAGCCGATGGAACCGTACAGGGCCAATTCACCGAGATTGAGACCTACCAGGAGGTAAGCCAGGGTCTGCACCGCAAAGGCGGCCATCAGCGCCACCCGGCGGCTGTATCGATCGGCCAGCATACCAAACAGTGGCCCGGAAAAGAGGCTGAGCAGCCCCACCCAGCACCAGAACGAACCGGCCACCTGCTGGCTGAAACCGTACTGGCGCACCATGGCAGTGACGATGAAGGTGGCGTAACTGACAAAGGTGAAGCCAAAAATGGCATAGATGGCACCGCAGTGGAGGATCAGCGACAATGGCACAGAACGAACCCGTCCCAACTGGTGCGGTTGCTGGGCCTTGGTATCGCTATCCGAACCTGCCGGCAGCAGTCCCAATTCCTGGGGCCGGTTGCGCAGCATGCCCAGGCAAAAAAGCGCAATCAGAGAGACCACCACCCCGAGCACCAACCAACTCAGCCGCCAGGACCAGACCGTCAAGCCATTCATCCAGGGCACGCTCAACCCGGCCAGCACAATGGCGGCACCGTTGCCGCTGACCACCAACCCCGCTGCCTTGCCGCGCAGACGACTGGCAAACCAGGCTGAAAGCAGCCCCATGATGGGGATGTTGGCCAGGGCCGAGCCCATGCCGGTGAAGGTATAGAGCATGACGATGCCCCAGAACGTGGCGGTGCAGGCGATGCCCACCATGGACAGACCGGCCAGCAACAGGGCCAGGGCCGTGAGCCATCGCGCCCCCACTCGCCGCACCAGGGGCGCCGCCACCACAATGCCGGCGAGATAGCCAAGAAAGTTGGCGGTGGAGATGGTGCCCATCTGCGAGTAACTGAGGTGCAGCTCCGCACCCATGGCCGGCAGCAGCATGCCCAGGGCAAAGCGAGCCAGGCCGATACAGGCAAAGATGCCCAGGCCGCCGGCAACGACGATCAGCCAGGCGTAGTGCCAGGGGAAGATGCGCAAGAGCGGATTCGCCCGGCGCGGCTCAACCATCGACTGGACCATAACCGCCGCCACCGGGGGTCTTGATGACGATCATATCGCCGGGAGCAACGGCCACCTCATCGTTGCCCTGAAGTACTCTCTCGCTGCCATCGGCACGCAGCAGCAGATTGCGACCGCATTTTCCCGACCCTCCTTCGCCAAGACCATAGGGTGCGTTGACGCGGTTGGAGGAGAGGATGGTGGCGGTCATCGGCTCAAGAAACCGCAGTTTACGCACCACGCCGTCACCGCCTGTAAACCTGCCCGCCCCACCGGAGCCACGACGAAGGGCAAAGGCCTCCACCCGCACCGGAAAGCGCAGCTCCAGCACCTCGGGATCGGTCATGCGCGTATTGGTCATGTGGCTGTGCACGCCGCTGGCCCCATCATGGTCGGGCCCGGCGCCGGTTCCGCCGCAGATGGTCTCGTAATTCTGATAGTTTTGGTTACCGTAAAGGAAATTGTTCATCGTCCCCTGGGAGGCGGCCAACTGGCCGAGTGCGCCATAGAGGCAGTCGGTGATCGCCTGGGAGACCTCGGTGTTGCCGGCAATCACCGCCGCCGGTGAGCTGGGATTGATCATGCTGCCTTCGGGGATGATCAGCCTCAGCGGCTTGAGGCAGCCCTCGTTCAGCGGCAGGTCGCTGTCAACCAGGGTACGGAACACATACAATACCGCCGCCCGGCAGACCGAGCGCGGGGCGTTGCGGTTGCCCGCATGCTGGGGTGAGGTGCCGGTGAAATCGATGACTGCCTCACGGGCCGCGTGATCCACCGTGATGCGCACCTGGAGACGGCTGCCGTCGTCCATGGCATAGGTGAAGGAACCGTCGCGCAGTACCGCCAACACCCGCCGCACCGACTCCTCGGCATTGTCCTGGACATGGCCCATGTAGGCGCGCACCGTGTCCAGGCCAAAATGGGCCACCATGCGCCGCAGTTCGCGGATGCCGGTCTCGTTAGCAGCCACCTGGGCGGTGAGATCGGCCAGGTTCTGCTCCACCTTGCGGCAGGGATAGGGGCCGGAGCAGAGCAGTTGCCGGGTGGCCGCTTCGCGAAATATCCCCTGCTCCACCAACAGCCAGTTGTCGATGACCACCCCTTCCTCCTCGATATGCCGGGAGTCCGGCGGCGAGGAGCCGGGGGTGCGGCCGCCAATGTCGGCGTGGTGGCCACGTGAACCAACGAAAAAGAGGATCTCGCGGCCGGCCTCATCCCAACAGGGGGTGATGACGGTGACATCCGGCAGATGGGTACCGCCGTTGTAGGGGGCGTTCTGCATGAAAACATCGCCCGGTCGCATGCGCCCCCGGTTGTCGCGCAGGATCGCCCGCACCGATTCGCCCATGGAGCCCAGGTGCACCGGCACATGCGGGGCATTGGCCACCAGGTTGCCCTGGTGGTCGAAGAGGGCGCAGGAAAAATCGAGCCGTTCCTTGATGTTCACCGAATGGGCGGTGTTGGCCAAGGTGATGCCCATCTGTTCGGCAATGGACATGAACAGGTTGGCAAAGACCTCCAGCATCACCGGGTCCACCGCTGTGCCCACCTGCTCGGCAACAGCACGGGGTGTTGTGCGCGTGAGGATGAGGTGATTGCGGCTGTTGCAGGTGGCTTGCCAGCCCGGCTCGACCACGATGGTGCCGATCTCCTCGATGATCAGGGCCGGGCCATTGCACCACTGGCCGGGCTGCAACTCGTCGCGCCGGTAAAGCGGCACCTGCCGGCAGCCATCGCCCAGCCAGAGAGCAACTTCTTGCTGGGGTTGCGGTGTATCACCAGCAAGCGGCAGTTCCGGCTCAACCAAAGGCTCTCCGCCGCCCACCGCCTCCACCACCAGGGCCTCGACCATCAGCGGCCGCTCCGGGGTGATGAAGCCGAAGCGCTGCCGGTGGGCGACCTCAAAGGCAATGCGCATGGTGGCGGCATCGGCCAGGTCCACCTCCAGGCTGGAGTCGCTGCCGCTGTAGCGGAGATGGGCCTTGGTGAACACGGTAATCTGCTCGGCAGCCACCCCCTGATGCCGCACCTCGTCCTGCACGGCGACCAGCAGTGGCTGCAACGCCCGCGCCAACACCACGGCAAGATCGCTGGCCTCCAGGGGATGCTCGATCTGCACCTGGCGCAGGGCGCGGATATCGGCCAAGCCCATGCCGTAGGCGGACAACACCCCGGCCAGGGGATGGAGGAAGATGCGCTCCATACCCAGGGCATCGGCGACGCGACAACAGTGCTGGCCACCGGCACCACCGAAGCATTGCAGGGTGTAGCCGGTGACATCGTAGCCACGTTGCACCGAGATGGTCTTGATGGCATTGGCCATGTTCTCCACGGCGATGCGCAAGAATCCCTCGGCCACCGCCTCGGGGGTGATGGCTGCGCCGGTGGCCGTGGCAACGTCCTGGGCCAGGTCGACAAAGCGCTGGCGGACGATGACCGCATCCAGAGGCTGATCGCCTTGCGGTCCGAAGAGCGGCGGAAAATAAGCGGCCTGAATGCGGCCCAACAGCACATTGCAGTCGGTGACGGTCAAGGGACCGCCGCGTCGGTAGCAGGCCGGACCGGGATCGGCACCGGCGGAATCCGAGCCCACCTGAAAACGGCCATCGCTGAAATGGAGGATCGAGCCGCCACCGGCAGCCACGGTGTGGATGCGCATCATTGGCGCCCGCATGCGCACCCCGGCCACCAGGGTTTCGAAGCTGCGCTCGAACTCGCCGTCATAATGGGTGACATCGGTGGAGGTGCCGCCCATGTCAAAGCCGATCAGCCGCGTGTAGCCCGCCATGGCCGCGGTGCGCACCATGCCGACCACGCCACCGGCTGGTCCGGAGAGCACCGCATCCTTGCCACGAAACAGCGTCGCGTCGGTGAGGCCGCCGCTGGATTGCATAAACATCAATCGGGCAGCAGTCCCCCGCTCATCGATCAGCTGGCTCGCCACCCGCTCGACGTAGCGGCGCAGGATCGGCGAGAGGTAGGCATCGACCACGGTGGTGTCGCCCCGGGCAATGAGTTTGATCAGCGGGCTGACCTGGTGGCTGATGGAGATCTGGGTGAAGCCGATTGCCTCGGCCATGGCCGCCACGCGCTGTTCATGGGCCGGAAAGCGATAGCTGTGCATGAGGACGATGGCAATCGAACGTAGGCCTCTGTCAAAGGCGGCCTGCAAGTCGCGCCGTGCCTGTTCTTCATCCAGCGGCCTGATGAGCCGCCCCTGGGCATCCAGCCGCTCCTCGATCTCCACCACCTCGGTGTAGAGCATCGCCGGCAGCACAATATGGCGGGCAAAGAGATCGGGGCGGTTCTGATAACCGATACGCAACCCATCGCCAAAGCCCTGGGTGATGGCCAGCACCGTCGGTTCGCCCTTGCGCTCCAACAGGGCGTTGGTGGCCACGGTGGTACCCATCTTCACCGAATCGATGGTGGTGGCCGGCATCGGTGCGTCGCTGTTCAGCCCCAACAGGCGGCGAATACCCTCCAGGGCGGCATCGGTGTAGCGCTCAGGGTTTTGGGAGAGCAGTTTACAGGTGTGCAGCCGCCCTTGCGGGTCCCTGCCGACCACATCGGTGAAGGTACCACCGCGATCAATCCAAAACTGCCATTTTTGGCTGGAATCTGCCTGCATTGCCCTTGCTCCTTGCTCCCTGTCCGCCGGAAAAACGATGTTCCCTCTTCACACATCCCGCCTCCCCCTGTCAACGATTTCCACCGCTTGCCCCTTACCGCCAATACCGGTGACAGGATTTTCCTTTTGACAAGGCCAGTCCGGGGACCGTACAATAACCCATGCTTTCCATTGTCTTTTTCTGTCAGGCTCCACCGATGGCTGCGCCACCGCCGGCACGATCAAGGCGTCAACCATCACCGTTCATTGCTCCGCTCGTTGCAGCGCCCCTTCCATGACTGACCCAAACCTCGCCACCACTGTCCATCCCATTCACGCTTGGATGCATCAGCTGGTCAGCGTTCTCACCACCCTGCCCCCTGCGCTCGGACTGATCTTCGTTGCCATCCTGCTGCTGGTGCTGCTGGTGCTCAACCACCGCAAGAAACTGATCATCGCCAACAATTCCAAGGTACTGGCCGAAACCGAGGCCCGCTACAGCCTGCTCTTTGAACACTCGCCCATCCCCCTGCTGGAGGAGGACCTCAGCACAATCAAGACCTTTCTTGATCAGCTGCGTGGCCAGGGCGTCACCGACCTGGCGGCCTATTTCGACCAGCACCCGGAAAGCCTGCGACGTTGCATCGACCTGGCACGAATCTGCACCGCCAACCGGGCCGCATTGCGCCTCTATGGTGCGCAAAAGATCGAGGATCTCCGCCACATCAACACCATCCTGCCCGAGGACCAGACGCCCTCCTTTCAACGGGCGCTGCTGAGCCTCGAGCGTGAAGGTAGCGTCGAGTTGGTCCACGAAAATCGCAGTCTGGACGGCCGTCTGCTCACCGTGGAACGGCGGGTGGTGGTGGCTGCTGGCTATGAAGACACCTGGAGCAAGGTCTTTGTCACCGTCATCGACATCACCGAGCAGGTGAAGTTGCGCAATGAAAACAAGGCCTTTGAACAGCAGCTGCAACACACCCAGAAACTGGAGGCCATCGGTAGCTTGGCTGGCGGCATCGCCCACGACTTCAACAACATCCTCTCACCGATCATGGGCCGGGCCGAGCTGATGCTGGTGGAAAATCCCGGCAACTCCGCCATTCGCGAACACTGCCGGGGCATCATCGACGCATCGCGCCGGGCGCGTGATCTCGTCAAGCAGATCCTCACCTTCAGCCGCCAGGTCGACCAGGAGATCCTGCCGGTATCCATGGCCGAAGTGATCGGCGAGGTGTTGCATTTGGTGCGCCCCACCCTGCCCGCCACCATCGAGATCGACTGCCAGCTTCCCGAACACTGCCCACGGGTGATGGCCGACGCCACCCAATTGCACCAGGTATTGATGAATCTGATCACCAACGCCTTCCACGCCATGGAGGACAAGGGCGGCCTGCTCAGCCTGCGGCTGGAGACGCTGAGCCTGGGCATCGGTGCCTTTGAGGATCTCTCCATCGCCCCCGGCCTCTATCAACGGCTGACCATCGCCGACACCGGCCACGGCATGGATGAAGCAACCATGGCCAAGATTTTTGATCCCTACTTCACCACCAAGGCGCGCGGCAAGGGCACCGGCCTGGGTTTGGCGGTGGTGCTGGGCATTCTGCGCGGCTACGGCGGCGAGATCCGCGTTGCTAGCACGCCGGGCAAAGGCACCAGCTTCACCCTCTATTTTCCGGTGGTGGAACTGGCGAGCGAACCGCGCCAACCCATGCTCATTAGCCAGGAGCCCCTGCCCCGGGGCACGGAGCATATTCTCTTGGTGGACGATGAGAAATCCATTGCCGATGTCACCACCAGTATGCTAGAGCGTCTCGGCTACAAGGTAACGGTGCGCATCAGCAGCTATGACGCCCTGGAGGCCTTTCGCAATCTGGCCGACCGCATCGATCTGCTGATTGCCGATCTCACCATGCCGCAGATGACCGGCTTGCAGTTGTACCGGGAGATCAAAAAGATCCGCCCGCAGGTCAAGGTGATCATCTGCACCGGCTTCAGCGAGCAGTTGGATAACAACAAATCGCGCGTCATCGGCATCGAGGGTTTCCTCAACAAACCGGTGGTGATGGCCGATTTGGCCCACTGCGTGCGCCGCGTGCTCGACCAGCCCATCACCCCGTCGACCAAGCCCCATACATCCTCACAGCCCCAGGAGCAGAGAACCCCATGAAGACCATTGCCATCGCTGAGGCCACCACGGTACTGGCGACACTGCTCAACAACGGCTATTCGCGTACCAAAATCAAGCAACTGCTCAAATATCGGGCGGTGCAGGTCGACGGCACGACCGTTTCCCATCCCGAGCATCCTCTGGTTGGGGGCAGTGTCCTCACCGTGAGCACGGAAAAGGAGGCTACCCACACCGACCTGCCTTGCCCCGGCATCGACATCCTCTTTGAAGACGATGATCTGGTGGTGGTCAACAAACCCACAGGACTCTTGACCATCGCCTCGGCCAGCGAAAAGACGCGCACCGCCTTCTACAAGATCAGCTCCTGCATGGCTACCCGCCCCCAGGGCCGCGACCGCGTCTTTGTGGTGCATCGCCTTGATCAGGGGGCCTCGGGACTGCTGCTCTTTGCCAAAAACGAGGCAGCCCAGCACACCCTGCAAAAAAGCTGGCCCCAGGTGGAGAAACGCTTTATCGCCGTGGTCGAAGGCGGGCCGGCAGCGGAGACAGGCACCATCAGCAGTGTGCTCTGCGAATCCAAAAACCACCGCGTCTATTCGGCGCCGAAGAACAGTCCCGAGGGCAAACCGGCCGAAACCCGCTACAAGGTCTTGCGCCGCTGTGGCGACTACAGCCTGGTGGAGCTGACCCCTATCACCGCCCGCAAGAACCAGTTGCGGGTGCATCTGGCCGACCTGGGCCACCCGGTGGTGGGGGATAAAAAATACGGTGCCAAAAGCGATCCCATCAAACGCTTGGCCCTGCATGCCTCGCAACTGGTCCTGCCCCATCCGACCACCGGCCAGGCGCTGGTGTTCACCGCGCGCATGCCGCTCAAGTTCCACAATCTGCTCAAGTCAGAGTCGCCGGCGGCCGATGCCATCAAAGGCGCCGGACCGATATCCACTCCGGAGACCTGAGCCCATGGCCGCCCCGCGCCTGCATCGTCTAACCACCATGCTGGTTGCCTTGGCCCTGCTGGGCGGCTGCGCCAGCCTCAGCGGCGAGCAGTGCCGACGAGGCGATTGGTACGGGGTGGGATTGAGCGATGGTCAGGCCGGTGAAGCGTATAGCCGGTTGAACGAGCATAACCGTGCCTGCCGCGAGTATCAGGTGATGATTGATGAGCCCACCTACGCCGCCGGCCGCAACCAGGGGCTCAAGGAGTACTGCCGCTGGGACAATGCCTTTCGCACCGGTCTGGCCGGCCAACGCTACCAGCATGTCTGCCCGCCCGAGCTTGACGCCACCTTCAACCACTACAACAGCTCCGCCTACGCGGTCTACCACTTGGAGCAGGAACTGCGCCAGGTGGATAGCCGTATCACCGACACCGAACTGCGGCTGCGCGCCGGCAATCTCAGGGACGAATACCGTCGCCAACTGCGCATGGATCTCCACGATTTGGATCGGAGCTACGACGACCTGCGTTCGGAGTTGCGGGAAAGTCGTCGCTATCTCGAGTCCCTGCGCAGTGAAGCCGGTCTGCCCCCCGGGCCCTGAGAGCCTTTCTGGTCGTCGCCAGGACGATTGACAGCGACCGCCTTGCTCATTATGGTACAGCCGTTGTCTTGATCGTCGTCGCAATCCCGAAACCGGAACACACTCATTACCCCTAAGATTTCAAAATCTTGCCCATCTCGCTCAGCGCTACCCTGATCCTCACACCAACGCTCCCCCCATTTCACACAAGGAATCCGTCGCGATGTATGTCCTCTTTGGTTTGTACGTCTTCTTTTTGGCCGTTATTTTGGGTTACAACCTGCTGCAGATCAACCTGTTGCTCCACTATCTCCGCCGCAAGAAGCCGGTGGCCCCCGCTCCCGTGACCGAAGAGGCGCTGCCGCATGTCACCATCCAGCTCCCCCTGTACAACGAGCCCTATGTGGCTGAGCGGCTCATCGACAACATCGTCAAGATGGAGTATCCCCGCGACCGTTTCCAGATCCAGGTGCTCGATGACTCCACCGATGCCACCACCGACCTCTGCGAGAAAAAAGCGGCTTTCTACCGCGAGCGCGGCATCGATATCGAGGTGATCCACCGCACCGACCGCAGCGGCTACAAAGCTGGTGCCCTGGCCGAGGGGTTGCCCCGGGCTAAGGGCGAGTTCGTGGCCATCTTCGATGCCGACTTCCTGCCCAACCCGCAATTCCTCAAGAACACTGTGCCCTATTTCCAGAACGACCGCGTTGGCGTGGTGCAGACCCGCTGGACCCATCTTAACGGCGACTACTCCCTGTTCACCAAGCTCCAGGCTTTGCAACTCAACGTCCATTTCACCATCGAGCAGATGGGCCGCAAGACCGGCGACCATTTCTTGCAGTTCAACGGCACCGCCGGCATCTGGCGCAAACGCACCATCGAGGACGCCGGTGGCTGGAAGGCCGACACCCTCACCGAGGATCTCGACCTCAGCTTCCGTGCGCAACTGCACCACTGGGAGATTGTCTATCTGGAGGATGTGGAGGCGCCGGCGGAGTTGCCGGCGGAGATGAACGGCATCAAATCCCAGCAGTTCCGCTGGATGAAGGGCGGCGCCGAGAATGCGCGTCGCCTGACGCCAATGGTGCTGAAAAGCGATGCCAAGCTCTCCACCAAGCTGCATGCCCTGGCCCACCTGGCCAACAGCTCCATCTTTTTGGCGGTGTTGATGATTGCCCTGCTCAGTGTCGCCCTGCTGCCCTTTATGGACAACCTCAGCTTCGACACCAGCTATCTGGGCCTGTCGCTGCTGGGGCTGGTTGGCGTGGCCACGGTGTACTTTTATGCCAACATCCACCTGTTGCCGCGCCCCTTGTCACTCAAGCAACTGTTAGCCCTCATTTGTTATTTTCCTTTCCTGCTCACCATGTCGGTGGGGTTGAGCTTTCACAACTCGGTGGCGGTGCTGGAAGGTTACCTGGGGATCAAGTCCTCTTTTGTGCGCACACCCAAGTACAACATTATCGGCAACGGCCGCAAACGCATCAGCACCCAGCAGAAAAATCCCATCAGCAACATGGTCATCGTCGAGGGGCTGCTGACCCTGCTCTTCTGCCTGGCCCTGGTGGGTGCGGTGCAACTCAAGGAGTACAGCTTCTTTGTCTTCCACCTCATGCTGGCACTCGGTTTCGGCTCGATTTTTGTCGTCTCCTGGCGCGATCGCTGAACAAACGCTTTTAGCTGCGTCGTTCCAGGTCGCCACGGCCCTCAATGGCAAGGAAATTGAGGGTGGTGTGCACGGTGAACAGGGGAAAAAACAGGGCCATGACAAAGACATTGAGCACCGGCACCATGCTGATCAACGCCGGCAGCAACCCCAGACGGAAAGCCTGGTGCGGATGCTGGCGCAACCAGAGTATTTTCTGCCCCAGACTCCAGCGGTAGCGCGATGAGGGGTAATCGATGAACATCAACGCCGAATAAAAGGCGTACAGCGTAAACACCGCCGCCTGCCCCAGCACCGGCACAAAGTTGGCCATCAACGCCACCAGCGACACCACCAGCCCCATGGCGCCGATTTTGATACCCTCGATGAGATCAACCAGTACCCCGCCCAGACTGAGCTCTGCCTCTCCTTCCCCGGCCCGCTGACTATAGCGGTTACCGGCCCAGGTGCTCAGATAGACATAGCCCGGCGTGGTCAGGCTGTAGGCCACCACAAAGGCCAGGTAAAAAGCCACGACGCGGGAGAGGATGAAAAACACCCACTTCAAGGCGGTCCATCCCCACAATAGCGGCCAGTGCCAGAATTTTTCCACTGTTGGTGGCGTACTGAAAAAGGAGCCGGTGTACTGGCTGATCAGATCAATGCAAAAGGCAGAGCCGCCCCAGGTGAGGCTGCCGGTGACCAGCACCAGCACCAGACTCCACCCCACCAGGCGGGGATGACGCAGCAAAAAGGCCAGCGAACGGGCAAGCGGCACCCAGGCCGCCGTGGCAACGGGGGATCGATGCAAATGGGTAAAATTCTCCATAACTCCAGAAATACACAGAAAAAGGAACGAGGGAAAACCACCGGGGTTTTCGGGGGACGACAACCGCACCTACCATAGCGACCCCGGCTATGGCCATCAAGGTCAAAATGAGCCACGAGTTCTGCGGCACCACCTGGTGTTCTCCTGCCCACCGGGCAGGACAGGGTTCATCAGCCCTGGTAAACGCAGATGATCAGATCCGACATCTCGCAGCTGTGACCGTGGGCACCAAGCAACTCAAGGGCGCGGGTGAGCTGCCGTTGATCGGCGATCTCCACTCCGGCCGCCTCTTCTTCGGTAACGGTGAAGCCGGCTGCGCGCAACACTGCCACCGCCTCGGCCAAACGGTTGACCACCAGGCCCAACCGGGAAAAATCATTCATATAAAACATCGGCCAATCCCGCTGACAGGCCACGGGTTTGCCCTTTTCCATCATTGGTAACCATCCCATAATTGCACCTTGTTGTGGATACATCGTTCACTCGCCACCACCACCCCACTGGATCGATTCAAGGTGGTGGCCAGTCTTCCCCTCTTTTCCTTGGTTGAGGAGGTCTGCATGTCTGATCTACATGATCCCCGCGTCTTTTTTGCCGCCGAGCGTACCCTGCTGGCCTGGACCCGCACCTCGCTGACGCTGATGGCCTTTGGCTTTGTCGTCGAACGCTTCGGACTGTTTCAAGCCACTCTGCTGCCCAAACTGGGCGAGGTCGTACAACGCGGTTTATCGTTTTGGATCGGTCTTTCCTTTATCCTCCTCGGCTCAACGACCTCGGCCATCTCGGTGTGGCAGTACCGCAACATCCTGGCCACGCTGGGCGACGGGGAGATCCCCAGCGGCGCGCTGACCCAGTTGGGTGCCTGGGCCAACCAGTTGGTGGCCCTCCTGGGCCTGGCCTTGACCGGCTACCTGTTCCGCAACTCCCTCTTCTGACCCTATCTCCCGGTCCAGCCCACCGCCGCATCGAGCATGGCCGGCAGACCGCCGCGCTCCTCCGGGGCAAAACCAAAGACCTCGCGCCAGATGGTGTCGTTTTCCATGCAGAAATAGATGCAGGTGCGCGGATGAACATGGCGTTGCAGGCGCTCAAGGATGAAGCGGTACATGGCAACGCGCTCGCTGCGGAAATAGCGGCGCTTGCCATCCAGGCCATCGATGAATTCCTGGTAAAAAAAGCGCGACTGGGGAAATCGCGCAGCAGCGATCTGCTTGAGGCTGGGCAGATACCTAAGCGCCCCTAGACTAATCCAGGCGATGGCCTGCGCCGGCACCACGGCAAAGAGGCGCTCGATGGTCGATTGGTAGCCCTCTTGCCAGCCCTCATGCAGAATGATGGGATCGAAATGAAAAGCCAACTGATAGCCCCACTCGGCGCAGCGGGCCGCCGCTTCCAGGCGCTCTTCCAGGGTGGCGGTGCGGATCTCCTCGCGGGTCATGATCACCGGGCTGTTGAGTGACCAGGCCACCAGGCTGCGACCGCCATGATCCAGCCCCTGCAGGTTCTCAACATTGACGCTTTTGGACTTCAACTCCAGCACCGCATTGTGCTGGCCGGCCATGTAACGCACCAGTTTGGGGCTGAGATGGGTGAGGCTGTCCAGGGCCAGGCTATCGGTGAACTCGCCGGTGCCGATACGGAAAAACCGCTGTGGCTCCGCCGCCAGGGCGACATCCAATTCGGCAAATAACTCCTCGACATTAACAAAAAAACTGAGCCAGGGATTGTTGAGGTAGGCCTGTAGAATGCAGTATACGCAATCCATGGGGCAGTTCATGCCGATGTTGAGAACCTGGTAGTCGCAGCAGCGGTATTCGCGGGTGCCGGGGCAGGGCTTGAAAAAGGCCCCCCGGTTGCGGCACAACAGCAGATGGCGCTTGCCGGCACTGAGATTGCCTGGATAGTCGCCGGAAACGGCCGGCACCCCACGCTCGCCCACCACGGTGACGGGCAACCGGGCCCGCTCGATGATTTCACGGGTATAGGGCAGATCGAGGCAATCCTCGGCCACATGCAGATGGGTGATGAATTTGGCGGGATCGCCAAAGGAGGCTGGTTGGTTCAAAGCACAGGGAAAGGTTGAGGTTGCGAGTGTCGAGCCAGCTCCAGGTAGTGCTGGCCGGCATCAAAGCGGCCATGCTTGATGCAGCCCTGGCCGTAGATGCTGCATTTGCGCGCCAGTTCCTTGAGGGTGGCGTCCCGTTGCACCGGGTTCAGCGTTCCCCCGGCCAACAGGCTCTGCAAGGCTTGAATGCGGTAGACATCCATGCCCAGGCGGTGGATTTGGGACAACTGATCCTCGCGGCCACCATCCTTGCCGGTGAGGGCCTGCGGCACCAGGTGAAAGGGTTCATGGACGCCGACACGCAGCCACAGTTCGTAGTCCTCGCAACAGGGCAGCGACTCGTCAAACAGGCCGTAGCGATCAAAGAGACGTCGTCTGGCCATCACCGTCGACATCCCCACCACGCACATCACCAGGCTGGCCAGGAAGATATCGCCATGGGGCGGATCGTGCTTCTTCTTCTGATTGACCCGTTGTCCGTGGCGAAACCAGATTTCGCGGGTATGGGCGATCAGCGCACTGGGGTTGGCCTCCAGGGCTGCGGCCTGGAGGTGCAGCTTGCCAGGCAGCCACCAATCATCGGAATCAAGAAAGGCGAGCAACTCGCCCCGGGCTTCGCGAATGCCGGTGTTGCGCGCCGCGGCCGCACCCTGGTTGGCCTGGTGCAGCAACCGCAGGGGCACGGAAGCCGTCGCCGCCAACCGCGCCACCACCTCGGCGGTGTTGTCGGTGGAGCCGTCATCGACCACAATCAGTTCGCCGCAGCAAGGGCGCTGTGCCAGCACTGAGCCGATGGAACGCTCCAGAAAGGCAGCGCGGTTATAGGTGGGCAGGATCACAGAAATCATAGAAGAGCTGATACGGGTGGCCGCATTCCCGACTCTAAGCCCCGGCTAAATTAGACTGGCAGTTTGCCGGAGGTATTGTATAGTGAAAATCTTGAATGAGTCCGCCGTGCAAACAGTCTGAGCCACTCACGCGGCCCCGGGCGGCACCCCATCTCTCGCATCCACTGGACTATGTACACAGACATCCTCATCAATGCAACCTCCTACGAGAACCGCATCGCCCTGGTGGAGAACGGCCACCTGCGCGAATTCCACCTGGAGCGGGTCTCGGAGAAGGGCATGATCGGCAATATTTACCTGGGCCGGGTGGTCCGGGTGCTGCCGGGCATTGATGCGGCCTTTATCGATATCGGCCTGGAGCGCACCGGCTTTCTCTATGTCGACGAGGCTCAGTACGTCTTTGCCGAGAATTACCAGCGACTGTCCCCCGGCCATAAGCTTCGCCCGGCGCCGACGCTCAAGCAGCGCGACAACCTGCCGATCAACGAGATCCTCCGTGAAGGCCAGGAGATTCTGGTGCAGATCGCCAAGGAACCCATCGGCTCCAAGGGGGCCCGCCTCACCTGCAACATCACCCTGCCCTGCCGCAACCTGGTGTTCATGCCGCTGACTGACCACATCGGCATCTCACGCAAGATCGAGGACGAGACCACCCGCCAGCAGCTGCGCGATAAGATCGAGGTGCTGCGGCCGCCGGGCACCGGTTTCATCATGCGCACCGTGGCCGAAAACATCGGCAACGAGGCCCTGGAAGCGGATATGGAATTTCTGCTGCTCTTGTGGGACGAGATCCTCACCAAGGCACAGAAGGCGCATGCCCCCTGCCTGATCTACAAGGATCTGGATATCATCCTGCGGGCGGTGCGCGATTTTTTCACCGAGGAGATCAACGAGCTGGTCATCGACGACTACGAGGTCTACGAGCAACTGCTCTCCTATGCCCAGACCTTTGCCCCGCAGCTGCGCGACAAGATCACCTACTACAACTCTGACCTGCCGCTTTTCGAGCGCTACGGGGTGGAAGCCGATATCAGCAGCGCCCTGGACAAAAAGGTCTGGCTGCGTTCCGGCGGCTACATCATCATCGAGCCCACCGAGGCGCTGACAGTGATCGATGTCAACACCGGCCGCTATGTCAGTGCCCATGACCTGGCCGAGACCATCTTCAAGACCAATATGGAGGCGGTGCGCGAGATCGCCCGCCAGCTGCGGCTGCGCAACCTCGGTGGCATCATCATCATCGATTTTATCGATATGGACAACGAGGAGCACCGCGAGGAGCTGTACGCCGCCTTCCAGGAGGCGATGCGCAACGACAAGAGCAAGGTCAATATCCTCAAGCTCAGCGAGTTCGGCCTGGTGCAGATGACGCGCAAGCGGCTTTCGGAAAGCCTGATGCAGACCATGTGCGAGCCCTGCCTCTACTGCGGCGGCGATGGCTTCATCAAGTCGCGGCGCACCATCTGCCATGAGATCTTCCGCAAGATCACCCGCGATGCCCGCAAGATCGGCGGCTCGCACGTCACCATCAAGGTGCATCCCCATATCGCCGACATGCTGCTCAACGAGGAATCCTACACCATCGAGCAGCTGGAGCTGCAAACCGGCAAGCGCTTTTCCATCATTCCGGTGCCGGAGATGCACATCAAACGCTACGACGTCATCTGGAACGAGTAATCTTCATTTTTTCATCAATTAACCTCGACACTTTTTTGCCATGCCAACCCCCATTCGACTCCGCGGTTCTTCCCGGCGCGGCGGCTTTCTCAAAATGCTCTTTGCGGCCGTGGGCACTGCCACGGTCCTGGCCCTGGGCGTTGTCGCCTTTTTTCTCTTCGAGTTCGAGCGGCCAACGCTGGTGCTGGACAAACAGATCAAGTACCTCGGTGGCACCATCGAGCTGCCGCTGCACGCCGCCGACAAAAAGAGCGGGATTCAATCGCTGCGGTTCACCCTCACCCAGGGCGAAAAAAACGCGGTGCTGCTGGAGCGCAGCTTCCCCCGTGCCGCTTGGTTCAAACCCGCCGGACCACAAACACTGGACGAAAAAGTGGTGATCGATGCCCAGAAGGCGGGCATCAAGCAGGGAGAGGCGGAGTTGGTCATCTCGGTGCGTGACTTCTCCCTTAACGGTTTTTTCAAGGGCAACGAAACCGTGCAGCGCCTCAATGTGGTGATGGATACTGTTGCGCCACGAGTCTCACTGGTGCATGGCCAGAAAGCCCTGCAACCCGGCACTGCCGGCATCGTGGTCTATACGGTGGGCGAAGAACCGGCACGGCACGGGGTTAAAATCGACGACGCCTTCTTTCCCGGCTTTGCCACTGCCAAAAAGGATACCTTTGTCGCCTACTTTGCCCTGCCCTGGGACGCAAAACCGCCGGCCAAGACCCGGATAGTGGCCTATGATGAGGCGGGCAACGAGGGCACGGTCCCCTTCGCCGCTGCCTTCAAAAAGGTACCGGAGAAGCACGACGCCATCAACCTGAGCGAACAGTTTTTGCAGCAGAAGATGCCCGAGTTTCAACAGCATTATCCGGAGATGCAGGGCACACTGGTGGAGAAATATCTCTATGTGAACAATCAGGTCCGCGTGGCCAATGCCCAGGCCATTGCCAAGGTCTGCGCCAGCACCGATGCCAGCCAGTTGTGGAGTGATCGCTTCCTGCGCATGCCTGGCTCCGGCCGTGCCGGCTTTGCCGACCAGCGCACCTATATGTACAACGGCCAGGCCATCGACCACCAGACCCATCTCGGTGTCGACATCGCCTCGCTGGAACGGGCCGAGATCCGTGCCGCCAATCGCGGCAAGGTGGTCTTTGCCGATTATTTGGGCATCTACGGCAACATGGTCATCATCGACCATGGTCAGGGCGTGGCCAGCCTGTATTCGCACCTGAGCAGTATCGACACCAGTGTCGGCACCCTGGTGGAAAAGAACCAGCCCATTGCCCGCTCCGGGGCCACGGGTATGGCCGGCGGCGATCACCTCCATTTCTCGATGCTGGTGCATGGCATCTTTGTCAGCCCCATCGAGTGGTGGGATCAGCACTGGATCGACGTCAATATCAAAGCCGCGCTCAATGTGCCCTAAAGGCGTCTCGCCAACAGCCCTCGCCGCAGCTACGGGCGGGTACTCGCGCCGGCGCTGGCAGCCGCCGTGGTTGCTCTACAGCTACATCGCCAACGAGCTGCTGGCACCTTTTTTCGCCAGCTTCCTTATCCTCTACGGCGTCTTCTTCCTGGTGCGGCTGATCCCGATGCTGGAGGTGGTGCTGGCCTTGCAGATCGGGCCGGCGGATTTCATCCGCCTCTTTGCCTACATCTTTCCGCGCATGCTGCTCTACATCATCCCCATGGCCGCCATGGCCGGGGTGATCGTCGGCTTCACCCGCCTGACCAACGACCGCGAGATCCTGGCGCTGAAGGCCTGCGGTGTCAGCCTGCGCCACATGCTGCCACCGGTGGTGCTGATTGCCGCCGCCATTGCTACGCTTACGGGCTACTTCTCCATTCGTCTTATCCCGGCCGGCGACATCGCCTTCAAACATCTGATGTTCCAACTGGCCACCGAAAAAATCGACAACGGCCTCAAGGCACGCGAATTCACCGAGGCCCTGGGCGATATCGTGCTCTATGTGGACTCCATCGACGAGGCCCATCAGTGGCATGGTGTCTATGTCTCGGATATGCGCGGCCGTCAGCAACCGCTCATCACCCTGGCCCGCTCCGGCCACATGGAGGCGGACATGGAGCGGATGCAGGTAACCATCGTGCTCAACGACGGCACCCTGCACAACCAGGAAGAGCAGGACAACCAGATTATCCATTTCGGTCGCTACCAGTTGCAAATTTCCCTCCAGCCGCCCACCCTGGTTGGCAAGGAGGATGTGGCCAGTCTTAGCCGATCCACCATGAGTCAACAGCAATTGCTCGACATGGCTAACAATCAAAAAACTGGCTCAAAGTTGCGACTGCGCTTGCTCTCCGAATACCACCACCGCTTGGTGTTACCTGTGGGCTGTTTCATCCTCAGCCTGCTAGGGCTGCCCCTGGGGTTGCAGGCGGCACCGGGGCGCCGCGCCGTGGGTATCCCCCTGGGGCTGGGCTGTTTCGTGCTCTACTACATCACCTACACCACCACCCGCATGATGGCCGAAGAGGGCAGTCTTCCCCTGTTGCTCGGGATGTGGTCGCCCAACGCCCTCTTTGCCGTGCTCACCTTGGCGATTCTCTACCGCGTCAACCGCGAACGGCCCTTGCTGCCGGAATGGTTACAGCACAGTTGCGGCCTACTCTACGAACAGGCTCGCCACACGCTACGCCGCTGGTGGGGTCAAGGGAGATAAGCCGAAGTTCCACCGCCCCTGCATGGCCAAGCCGCCGCATAGGTTGGCCTGAGCATGACGGCGTGGGGTGCCAGTGTCTCTGATCCAGCCGCCATGCGGGTCAGGGAGTGTTGATCCTTTTTTGACGGAGCATTGATCATGCAGTTGGCCCTTGCTGCGCAGATGCGCGAACTTGATCGTCAAACCATTGAAGAGATAGGCATTCCCGGCATGGTCCTCATGGAAAACGCCGGTCGGGGCACGGTGGATGCCATGCAGCGCAGCCTCGGTCCGGTGCGCGGCAAAAGCCTATGTATCTTTGCCGGACCGGGCAACAACGGCGGCGACGGGTTGGTGATCGCCCGCACCGTCCATGGCCTGGGGGCCTTTCCCTTTGTTTTCTTCCTGCACGATCCAGAGGCATTGAGCGGCGATGCCGGCCACAACTTCGCCATCTGCAAAGAGCTGCGTATCCCCTACCAGGTGCTTGATTTCTCGGAGAAGATGCTCTCCCTCATTGACACCGTGCTCACCCTCAACCGTATGCACCCCATGCATTGCCTGGTGGATGCCCTCTTCGGCACCGGCCTGCAACGAGAGGTCGATGGTGCTTTTCTTGATGTGATCAACTGCATCAACATCCTCGGCGAACGCCACCGCATGCCGGTGGTGAGCGTGGACATCCCCTCGGGCCTGCACAGCGATACCGGCGCCATACTTGGCGCTGCGGTGCGCGCCGATCTCACCGTCACCTATGGCCTGCCCAAGCCGGGCCATTTCCACCACGGAGGTCCCCTGACCGGCCGTTTGCAACGGGTGGATATCGGTATTCCCCTGCGGGTGGTGGAACGGATGCGGCTGCGCGGCGAAGTACTGGACGAGGAGACAAGCGCGGGACTGGTGCAGCGGGATACCACTGCCCACAAGGGTTCCAACGGCCACCTGCTCATCCTCGCCGGCTCCACCGGCAAGACCGGGGCGGCCCTGCTCAGCGGCCAGGGTGCCCTGCGCAGTGGTGCCGGTCTGGTGAGCTTCGCCGTCCCCGCCGACCTCAATACCATCTTTGAGACCGCGCTGGCTGAAGCCATGTCCGTGCCGTTGGCCAACAGCAAGGGTGCATTTTCAATTGATGATTTTGATGCGATCGCAGCCCTGGCCGGCAGCAAGGAAGCCCTGATCATCGGGCCCGGCATCGGTACCGATGCCGACACCGCCGAACTGGTCTATCGCCTCTATAGCGAAAATGATCGGCCCCAGGTGATCGACGCCGACGCCCTCAATCTGCTGGCCGCTCGCCCGGAAATCATCCGCCAGCCGGCAGGTCCGCGCATCTTCACCCCCCATCCCGGCGAGATGGCCCGGATGCTGGGCTGCACCATCCATGAGGTGCAGAGTGATCGCCTTAAGGCGGCCCAATGGCTGAAGGATGCCGACGACTTACCGCCAATGATCACCGTGCTTAAGGGAGCCGGTACAGTGGTGGCAGCCAATGACGGCACCTTTGCCATCAACACCAGCGGCAATGCGGGCATGGGCAGCGGCGGCATGGGCGATGTGCTGGCCGGCATCATCGGTGGTCTGCTGGTGCAGGGCTATGCACCCTGGCAGGCGGCCTGTCTCGGCGTCTACCTGCATGGCCTAGCCGCCGATCATTTAGCCGTAAAGCAACCCTGGGGCTACCTCGCCACCGAGGTGGCGCAGGCCCTGCCCACCGTGCTAGGCAGTTTGATCAACAATCAACGCAAGGAGCAACTATGCTGAAAGCCCGTGATATCATGACCACAGATGTAGTGACCGTTACCCCGCAAACCAGTGTGCGCGAACTGGCGGCCCTGTTGCTGGAGCGCAATATCAGCGGCGCACCGGTGGTGGACGAGGCCGGCAAGGTGCTGGGGGTGGTGACCGAAAGTGATCTGGTCTTTCTCAACAAGAAGGTGCATCTGCCTACGGCGGTGGCCATTCTCGATGCCTTTGTCTTTCTCGAATCACCGGAAAAGACGGCACGCGAACTCAAGAAGATGGCGGGCACCAAGGTGGGCGACATCTGCTCGCAGAGCTTGATCAGCGTCAGCCCGGAAACCAGCTTGGAGGAGTTGGCAACGCTGATGGCCGAGCAAAAGGTGCACACCCTGCCGGTGATGGCCGGGGATGCGCTGGTGGGGGTGATCGGCAAGGCGGATATTATTCGGACGATTGCCCAGGGGTTATAATCAGGGGTTCGTAGAGCTGCCAGCAGTTGCGGCCTTTTTTCTTGGCCTCGTACATGGCGATGTCAGCGTGACGGAGCATGGTCTCCGCGTCGCTGCAATCGTTGGGGAAGACCGAGATTCCGATGGAGGCGCCGATGAAGCAGATGTGATCGTTGGCCTCGATGGGCTCGTTGAGCGACTCGATCACCTTCTGCGCCACCAGGGTAGCGCCTTCCAGGGTTTCGGTACTTTCCAGCAGGATGACGAACTCGTCACCGCCAAGCCGGCACACCGAATCGGAGGTGCGCAGGGCGCCACGCAGCCGTTGCGCCACCTGCATCAGTACGATGTCGCCCACTCCATGGCCATACTGATCGTTGATCGGCTTGAAGCGATCCAGATCAATAAACAGCAGGCAGAGGATGCGGCCGTGACGTTTGGCGAGCGAAATGGCCTGCGGTAACCGGCGGCGGAAGTAGTTGCGGTTGGGCAGATTGGTGAGCGGATCGTGGTTGGCCATGTAGCGGATCAGCTCGGCCGCCTCCTGCCGCTCGGTGACATCCTGAAACACGAGTACGCCGCCCACCAGCCGCTGTCCCTGGCGGATGGGGGTGGAACGGAAATCCACCGGAAAGCTGGTACTGTCCTTGCGCAACATGCGCGCCTCGTCGTAACAGACCGTGGCCGTGGTGTCGGTGCGGGTGAAAAAAGGGCAGCAGTCCACGGAAAAATCATCGCTGCCCGGCAGGGAAACCTTGAAGATGTCGACGCAATGCTCGCCACGCACCTCCTCGTTTGTATACCCCAGCATGCGCAGGGCTGCCGGGTTGATGTAGCTGATCAGGCCTCGATCATCGACGCCGCAGATGCCGTTGGCGGCGGCATCGAGGATCATCTCGTAGTTGCGCGAGAGGATCTCCAGCTCCTGCTTGGCACGGTGCGAGCCGAGGATGTAACGGATACGATTTTTCAGCACCGGCCAGCGTAGCGGCTTGCGAATATAGTCCACCGCACCAGCGGCGTAGGAACGCTCGATACTTTTTTCGTCGTCCAGGGCGGTGACCATCAGCACCGGTGGCGGATCGGTCATGGTGGTGCGGATCTGCTCGCAGACCTCCGGCCCATCGATGCCAGGCATGGCGATATCGAGGATGACCAGATCCACCGACTGCTCCGCCACCTTGTCCAGGGCCCCGCCGCCGTCTTCCGCCTCCACCACCACATAGCCCTCTGCTTCGAGGAACTGCCGCATGAGCATGCGGATGACCTCGTCATCATCGACGATGAGAATGACCGGGGTGGCTCCCGCCAACAGAGAAACTGTCATAACCTGCTCATCTCCAAGCAAATGTCTGCTTCACAATGAATCGCGTATCAGTCATTTTACGATAAAATGCTGATTAATCAAGCTGTTCCGCAAAAAAACGCTGCACCTTACTGATCGCCTCGGTGATCTGTTGCAACAATCGCTGGCTCTGGCCAATATTGCCGCTTTTGCCCATCTGCTCCGCCAGCAGGCAGAGAGCGGCCAATTCGTCGGCGCCAAACTGGCTGCTGCTACCCTTCATGGTGTGGGCCACCTTGTTGATGGCCTGGGCATCCTGCTGTTGCACCGCAGTTTTCAACTCCTCAAGACGCCGATCCAAAGAGCGCAAAAAGACCCGCGCCACCGGCGTGATATCACCGACATGCTCGCGCAGTCGCAGCAGCACGGCGGCGTTGATCACCGTGGCCGTGCCTTCGGCCAGTAAACCGCCACGCCGCTGCCGCTGCAACGATTTGGGGACCACCGTGGTGCGCAACTCCGGTAACCAGCGGGCTAATACCTGTTGCAAGCGGTTGAAATCAAGCGGCTTGATCAGATAATCCACCATACCCACTTCCAGACAGCGTTGCCGGGCGGCGCTGGTGACATCGGCGGTGAGGGCAACGATGGGCGGAGCGGGCTGCTGCTGTCGCGCCTTATCTGCAAGGATGGTGGCGGTGGCCGCATACCCATCCACCACTGGCATCTGACAGTCCATGAAGATGAGATCGAAATGCTGGTTCCGACAGCGCTCGATCGCCTCCTGCCCGTTGGCGGCCAACACCATCTCCACCCCGGTGTGGCGGAAGGTCTCGGCCATAACGATGCGGTTGGTCTCCTCATCATCCACCAACAGCAGACGAAGCGGTGCGGCGATAATATCCGCACCGGTCATTTCAACCGTGGCAGCCGGTGGCGGTGCAGGTTCATTGGTCAGCGGCGGCGTTTCGGCCTTCTGCTCGCTCCGTGGCAAACGCAGGGTGAACCAGAAGATCGAGCCGGCACCAAAGGTGGATTCAACCCCGAAATCCCCTTCCATGAGCTTGATCAGCTTGGCGCAGATTGAGAGCCCCAGGCCGGTGCCACCAAAACGACGGGTGGAGGAGCTATCCACCTGGGAGAAGGGCTGAAAGAGCTTACCCAGTGATTCGCGCTCGATGCCGACACCGGAATCCTGCACCGCAAAACGGAGCAGATCGCCGTTTTTTCCTTGTTCAAGACATTCCACCTGAAGCTCGACGGTGCCCTGGTCGGTGAATTTGACGGCATTGCCCAGCAGGTTGACCAGAATCTGCCGCAAACGAACGGCGTCGCCCTGGTAGCGCGGGGCCAGTTCTGCGTCGATGCGGGCGCTGATCACCAACCCCTTGCGTTTGCCGGTCAACTGACTCACAGAAAGCAACTGGTCGAGCAGTCCGCGCAGGTCAAAGGGCTCGCTTTCCAGGGCCATCTTGTTGGCCTCGATCTTGCTAAAATCAAGCAGATTGTTGATCAGGGTCAACAAACTGGTGGCCGAGGTACGGATCAGTTGGGCAAAATGGCGCTGCCGGGGCTGCAATTCGGTATCGAGCAACAGTTCGCTGATGCCGATGACGCCGTTCATCGGGGTGCGGATCTCATGGCTGATCATGGCCAGAAAATCGGATTTGGCCTGATTGGCCGAATCGGACTGGCGGGCTTTTTGACGCAGTTGCCGGTTCTCCTGCTCCAGTTGCTCTATTTTGCCTTTGAGTTCGGCCAGCTGTTGTGGGGTGGGAGGATGGGCGTCCATGATAGCTCAGGAGAAAAGTGAGAGTTGCTGATGCCTGGGCCGGCGTTTGCTGGCGTGGATCTGCGGCGGTGGGGAAAAGAGGGCAGCGGGTAGGTGCTGCACCAGCGAAGATACCCGCTGCTCCTGTGCCGGAGCGCCATACAACGCACGTTTACGGCACCAGCTCAGATAGAGGGTGGTGATGGCGCGGGTGAGGCCGACGAACAACAACCGCCGCTCCTCCTGGACATGGGCTGCCAGCGTCTCGGCATCAGGGCTTTGCCGGGGCGCCAGGGGCAGTAAGCCCTCCTCCACCCCGGCAATGAAGACGATGGGGAATTCCAAGCCCTTGGCCGCATGCAGAGTGGAGAGTGTCACCGCCTCGGCGCGATCATCGTAGAACACCGCATCGGCAAAGCGCAGCAGGTGGGTGGCGAAGTCAGCCAGAGTGTTAAAGCTCTGTGACAATGCCAAGAAACGGTGCAGCTCACCGTCGTTTTCCGCCAGGTGATAATAGTCGATGAGCGGCCGCCACAACGCCGCGCCCCCTGCTTGCCCACACAGACCGCGCAGCTTGTGGTACAGGGCCGGCAACGGTGCCAGGGCGGTTTCGCTCAGTCCCGACAGCAACTGAGCAACGACTGCTCTGACATCTCCCGCCCGCAGGTGTTGCTGTCTGGCCGCCTGGGCTGGAAGCGGCACGATTCTGCCCTGCTCTTTTTCCCACGCCAGCAACCACAGCAAATGATCGGTTTCGGCCATGCCAGCCAACAGCAGCGCCCAAGCGTACAGCAGACGACAGGGCCCTTTGGTGTAAAAAGCCTCCAGATCGACCAGTTGAAAGGGCAGGCCGCGCTGCTCCAGTACGCGGGCAATCACCTCCGCCTGGCGCGTGGTACGGTAAAGGATGCCAACATCCTTCAGCGACACCGAGCTCTGGCCGCTGGTATCGAACCGCTCCAAGCTGCGGTGCGAGGTGCCACCGAGCTGCACCTCGATCTGATCGGCGATGGCGTTGGCCTCCTGCTCGGGGCTGGTACAGGCCAGCAGGTGCAGGTGCCCGGCAGTTGGGGCCAGGGAGCGCATGGGGACCGGAGGCTGCGGATGGGGATTGTGACTGATCAGAGCTTCGGCAGCGCGGAGGATGGCTTCGCCGCTGCGATAGTTAGCCAGCAGTTGATGGCGTTCGGCCTGGAACTCGCTGACAAAACGATGGAACCAGGTTGGATCAGCGCCACGAAAACCGTAGATGGCCTGGTCCGGATCGCCGATGGCAAAGACAGTTGCACGTTCAGCCAGGGCGGCCACCAGTTGGTATTGGGCCTGGTTGACGTCCTGAAACTCATCGACGAAGAGCTGCCCGGTAGCAGCGCGCACCGTTGCCGCCATCGCGCCGTCTTCTTGCAGCATGGCCAACAGGCGTGGCACTAGGGTATCGAGATCAATCAGTTCTTGACGCTCCAGGCTACGGAGATAGGCCACAAGGCCTGCATCATCTGGCATCACCCCGCTGCGGCTGTAGAGGGTCAGTGCCTCGATCAGCTGCACCCGCTCTGCCTTGCCCCAATTCGGAAAGCATTCCTCCACCAGCAACAGCCGCTGTTCCGGGCCAATCACCCGCAAACCGGGTTGTTGGCTGCGCAGATGCAGCAGGCAATAACCGTGGAAGGTGGCCACGGTGATGGCCTTGCCAGCGTCCAAAACCGGTTGCAGCCGCTGCCGCACCTCCGCTGCTGCCTTATTGGTGAAGGTGATCACCGTGCAGGGTTGGGCAGACTCGCTGGCCACCCGCGCCACCCGGCTGACCAGGGTGTGGGTCTTGCCGGTGCCCGGTCCGGCCTGGACGATAATCAGGCGGGCGGTGCTGTCCACGGCCTGCTGTTGCTCCGGGTTGAGGCGGTGATCGCTGGCGGCGGCATCATTTTTTTGCGGCTCACGGGCAAGCCGCATCGGTGCCGTCCCCCGTTTTTTACGCGTTGGCCGCAGGCTCTCACCAAAGAGAGAAGCCTGCCCGGCCAGGCTGGCACGCTCGCCCTCCTCGAACACACGAATAACGCCGAATTCGCCATCATAGCCCGCCTGGCGGATGACGCGGTTGTCGCGCACCCGGCCAATGGCCTCGGCCATGAGGCTGCCCGCCTTGTTTTTTATTTCCTCCAGCGGCGCATCGAGCAGCAGACCAAACTCCGAGCCAAAGAGGCTAATGAGCCGACCATAGCCCTCCACCGCCTTCTTGGTGGCCGGACCGCAGTCGAGCAATTCGGCGACCATCTCCTGCAAGGGAATCAGGCTGTGCACCGCCGGGCTGCCCGGCGGATACTGCGGCTGGTCACGGTCGGCCAGCTCCATCACCCGGTGCAACACGCCGATGGTCAGCGGTTTGCCGCAGCTTGGGCAGCGGCCGCCCATCTTGCGGGTTTCCACAGGTTCCAGGCAGACATGGCAGTTCCGGTGGCCATCGCAATGGTACTTGCCCTCTTCGGGAAAGAACTCCACCGTGGCGGTAAAGACCTGGTTACCATGCTCGTCGCGCGGCTGGCGCAGGGCCTCGCTGATCCCGGCAAAACTCATCTCGCCGGCAAAGATGTTTGCCTCGCGGCCGAGCTTAGCCGGGGAGTGACAATCGGAGTTGGAGATAAGGGTGCAGCGATCCAGGGCCGAAATCAGCCGGTTCATGGCCGGATCCGAGGAAAGCCCAGTCTCCAGAGCAAAGATATGGTCGCTGAGATCGCCAAAGCAGTCTTCAAGGCGGTCAAAGCCGGATTTGGAGCCAAAAAGCGAAAACCAGGGCGTCCAGATGTGGGCGGGGACGAGAAATCCCTGTGGCGCCTTTTCCAGCACAATCTCCAGGAGATCGCGGGAATCCAGCCCCAGAATGGGCCGGCCGTCGGAGGCGATGTTACCGAGGCTGGCCAAGGTGGTGTTGATGCGGCGCACCGCCTCCAAATCCGGAGCGTAGAGCAGGTTGTGCACCTTGCGCACCTGGCCGCCACGCTTGTAAATGGAACTGATCTCGGCACTGAGGATGAAACGCACCGACAGGGGATCGATGGCCGGTTGCAGGCCCGGCGGCAGCAAGGTGCGCCAGTCGGCGGCCATCTCGGTTTTGAGACGGTAAAGGCCGGGTTCGGCGGGTTGCAAGTGCTCGCAGAGATGGGCAAACCAGGCCGGATGGGTGAAATCGCCGCTGCCCACCACGCCAATGCCCTTGACCGCCGCCCAGGCTGCCAGGCCAAAGAGGTTGCTGGCCTTGCTGGTGGCCCGCGAATACAGGGAGTGGATGTGGAGATCGGCGATGAAGGGCATCAGTGGTCCTGTCAGCCGTAGAGGTGGTGCTGCTGAATATGGGCCAGCACCGCTGGCGGCAGCATGGGTGGCACCAGCCCCTGGGCCAGCTGCTCACGAATAAGCGATGAGGAGATAGGTAGCTCGATATCATCGAGATAGCGCAGGCTGCGGCCCTGCGCATTGTGCCAGAGCCCCTGCGAACCATCGAAACAGTAGTAGGGATCGAGATCGGCCAGCAAGGCGGCAATGGCATCAGCGGACAAGTGATCGCGGCGCACCACGATCAGATTGACAGCTGCCAGCAAATCACCAGCCCGGTACCAATGGGGCAGATCGACCAGGGAATCAGCCCCGATGATAAGAAAATAGTCGTGCTGTTCTCCCTGGCCACGCAGGGCTTCCACCGTGTGCACCGTGTAGGAGGGTCTGGGCAGATCGGCCTCAATGCGCGAGCAACGCAGCCGCTCTTCCCCCTCAGCCATCAAGGCCTTTTCCAGCATGTGTAGCCGATGTTCATAGGAGGCGACGGGCTGGCGTTTGTGCGGCGGCTGGGGCGCCGGGATGAACCACACCTCGTCCAGCGAGCAGCACTTGAGCACATGGCGGGCCAGATCCAGGTGTCCCTGGTGCACCGGGTCAAAGGTGCCGCCGAACAGGCCGACGGCACGTTGTTGCATTAAACCGGTCACGCGTCAGGCGCGGATTTGCCCTGAACCGTAGACGATGAACTTGCGGGTGGTCAGCTCCTTGAGCCCCATGGGGCCGTAGGCGTGCAGCTTGGTGGTGGAGATGCCGATCTCCGCCCCCAGCCCGAACTGGCCGCCATCGTTGAAGCGGGTGGAGGCGTTGACCATCACCGCCGAGGCGTCGACCTCGCGCAGGAAGCGCTGGCTGCGTTCGTAGGAGCGAGTAAGGATGATCTCGGTATGCTTGGAGCCGTAGCGGGCCATATAATCCATGGCCTCGTCCATATCGGCCACCACCTTGACCACCAGCACCAGATCGAGAAACTCCGTGCCCCAGTCGCTCTCAGCGGCCGGATCGATCAGCTCGTCGGCGATCAAACAACTGGAGTGGCAGCCGAGCAGGCGCACCCCTTCTTTTTTCAGCGCCTGCGCTATCTTGGGCAGAAACTCCTCGGCAATCTGCCGATGCACCAGCAAGCCCTCCAGGGCATTGCAGACGCCGGGACGCTGCACCTTGGCATTGCGAATAATGGGGATAGCCATCTCCTGATCGGCGTCCTCATCGACAAAGCAGTGGCAGACGCCCTTGTAGTGTTTGAGTACCGGGATGCGCGACTTCTGAGTCACCGCCCGAATCAACCCCTCACCCCCACGCGGAATGACCAGGTCGATGTACTCCTCTTGCTCGAGCAGGATATCGACACCCTCGCGGTCGGTGAAGGAGAGGACCTGGACGATGGCCGGATCGACCCCGTGTTTGGCCAGCACCCCTTGCAGCACCTTGGCCAGGATCAGGTTGGAGTGGATGGCCTCGGAACCGCCCCGCAGGATAACTGCATTGCCGGCCTTGAGGCAGAGGGCTGCGGCATCAATGGTGACATTGGGCCGGGCCTCGTAGATCATCAGGATCACCCCCAGTGGTACACGCATGCGGCCAACGGTGATGCCGCTGGGCCGCTGACGCATCTCCTCGACCTCGCCCACCGGATCCTCCAGGGCCGCCACCTCGCGCAGCCCCTGCACCATGTCGCGGATGCCCTTCTCGGTGATCTGCAAGCGGTTGAGCATGGCGGAGCTGAGCCCCTTACCCTCGCCGGCAGCCATGTCCTTACCGTTTTCCGCAATGATAGCGGCCTGCTGGGCCAATAGCGCCTCGCCGACTTCAAGCAGGATGGTGTTTTTCAAGGCTGTTGGCATGGCGGCGATACTGCGGCTGGCGGCCTTGGCCTTTGTCACCATCTCCAGTACCAGTTTTTCCATCTCTGCCCGATCCATCGTCGTCCTCCTTGCGGCAAAATCCAGTCTATTCCCGCCACTGACCGAGCAGCGGCGAGCCAAGAAATTCTACTATGACGCAGAGCGTCCCTCTTGTAAAGCAGCAGCTGATGGCCGCATCTCCGCCCCCAGCAGCACCAGGTTATCACGGTGGATGACCTCGTCGTGCTCGTTGCGTCCGAGGATGGCGGCAATCTCCTTGGTCTTCTTCCCTTTGATCCGCTCCAGATCGGCGCTGCCGTAGTTGCTCAGCCCGGCGGCGATCACCGTGCCGTCACCATCCACACAGTGTACCGGCGCCCCCACTGCAAAGGCGCCGCGCACCTCGGTGATGCCCGAAGGCAAAAGGCTCTTGCCCTGCTCGACCAGGGCGCGACGGGCGCCGTTGTCGAGCACGAGAAAGCCCTGCGGCTTGAGCACATAGGCAATCCAGTGCTTGCGACGGTTGATCTTGCCCTGACCGGGAAGAAAAAAGGTGCCCACCAATTCGCCGCTGAACAGCGCCTGGAGAATATCGGGATGTTTACCCGGGCCAATGAAGGAACAACCGCCGCAGGCCGCCACCATCTTGGCGGCACGAATCTTGGCCATCATGCCGCCGGTACCGACGGCGCTGGTGGCCTGACCTGCCATCTTCTCGATGTCGCGGGTGATGCTGGCGATGGTGTAGATCGGTTTGGCGGTGGGATCTTCGGAGGGGTTGCCGGTGTAGAGGCAATCGACATCGGTGAGAATGATGAACATGTCGGCGCCGATCATGTTGGTCATCAGGGCGCCGAGGGTGTCGTTGTCGGAGAAGCGCAGCTCCTCGGCGGAGACGGTGTCGTTCTCGTTGATGATCGGCACCACCCCGAACTCGAACAGGGTGAGGATGGTATTGCGCACATTGAGGTAGCGGCCGCGATGGGAGAGATCACCGTGGGTGAGCAGCACCTGGGCCACCGCTTGTTGGCGCTCGGCAAAGGCCTGCTCGTAGGCCTGCATCAACAGGCCTTGTCCGGTGGCGGCCAGGGCCTGCTTGACCTTCAACTCCTCGTGGGCGGTCTTGACGATGCCCAAGCGCTTGCGGCCGGCGGCCACGGCGCCGGAACTGACCAGAATCACCTCGCGGCCAGTGGATTGGAGAAAACTCACCTGGCGGGCGATGTTGTCGATGATGGTGGCATCCAGGCCATTGTCGTTGGTGAGCACGGCGCTGCCCACCTTAATCACTACCCGCTTGGCCTGGTCAAACAGACTCTGACGGTAAAAAAGGCCGTCTTCCTTACTCACCTGAAAGGTCATGGTTGTCCTCTGTGCGCTGTTGTTCCAGCAACTCGCCCAGCAGTTGTTTCAGGGCCTCAATACCTTCGCCCTCTTCGGCGGAGATGCATAGCGTGCTGAAGCCGGCATCGGCAAAGAGCTGCTGCACCTCGGCCAGCCGCTCTTCGTCGACCAGATCGATCTTGTTGAGCAGCACCAGATGGGTGCGATCAAGCAACTCGGCCTTGTAGGCGGCCAACTCGGCTTCCAGTACCCGGTAATCAGCCAAGGGTTGTTCCCCGTCGCCCGAGGCATCGATGAGATGCAACAGGATAGAGGTGCGTTCGATATGGCGCAAAAACTGGTGGCCCAAACCAATGCCCTGATGCGCCCCTTCGATCAGGCCTGGAATATCGGCGATGATGCAAGGGTCGGCCCAGGGGAGATGCAGCACTCCCAGTTGCGGCTCCAGGGTGGTGAAGGGATAGGGGGCGATTTTGGGGTTGGC
Organism: uncultured Desulfobulbus sp.; assembly: GCA_964639845.1. Classification (GTDB taxonomy): domain Bacteria; phylum Desulfobacterota; class Desulfobulbia; order Desulfobulbales; family Desulfobulbaceae; genus Desulfobulbus. Next base: position 247,423 of record CAZXHS010000001.1, read on the forward strand.
GGCGGAAAGCCGGGAGAGCAAGGTTGATTTGCCGGCATTGGGCAGACCGATCAAACCGACATCGGCCAGCAGCTTCAACTCAATAATCAGCCAGCGCTCCTCGCCCATCTGACCGGGCGTGGCCTTGCGCGGCGCCCGGTTGGTGGAGGTGGCGAAGCGGGCATTGCCCAAACCACCGCGCCCGCCCTCGGCCGCAAGGAAGGTTTGCTCGGGTTTGACGAGGTCGACCAGCACCATACCGGTTTCGGCATCCTTGATCACCGAGCCCAGGGGCACATGCATGACGCAGTCATCGCCACCGCGACCGTGCCGGTCGCTGCCCTGGCCACTGGTGCCGGAGTCGGCCTTGAAATGGGAGCGATAGCGAAAATCAATCAGCGAGCGCAGGTTACCATCCGCCACCAGATAAACATCTCCGCCCTTACCGCCGTCGCCGCCGTTGGGGCCACCTTTGGGGACATATTTCTCGCGCCGGAAACTGACACAGCCATTGCCGCCATCGCCGGCCTTGACATAAAATTTTGCTTCGTCAATAAATCCCATGCATCCTCTCGCCGCCCCGCATGGACAGCATACAAAAAAACCCGGCATCAACACTCTGATGCCGGGTCCGCAATACTCTCAGCAAGCACCTTTACCTGGGGCAAAAGGCGCCATTCACCGCTCCCCGTGGAGCGATCTGCTTACTCGACCGGGTAGACGGAAACGCGTTTGCGATCCTTGCCGAAGTTTTCGTACTTCACCTCGCCGTCCACCATGGCAAACAGGGTGTAATCACGACCGCAGCCAACATTGGTGCCTGGATGAATGACGGTTCCCAACTGGCGAACAAGGATGTTGCCTGCCTTGACGACCTGGCCACCAAATCGTTTGATGCCGCGTCGTTGTCCCGCACTGTCGCGACCGTTGCGTGAACTGCCGCCCGCTTTTTTATGAGCCATGGTATACTCTCCAGTAAATCAGTTTATCGCTTAGGCTGAAATTGTTTCAATGGTGAGGGCGGTGTACATCTGACGATGACCGTTCTTGACCTGATAGCCCTTCCGTCTGCGTTTCTTGAACACGAGCACCTTTTTGTGGCGCCCCTGCTCGACGATTTTGGCGACGACTTTGGCGCCGTCAACCACCGGCTGACCGATCTTGATGGCCTCGCCATCAACCACCAGCAGAACATCGGATAACTCGACCGTGTCGCCGACTTCACCCTGAAGTTTTTCAACGCGAAGCGTATCACCGGCCTCAACCTGATACTGCTTGCCGCCGGTCCGAACTATTGCATACATGCGACTCCTCCTCTTTCCTCAATATCTATAACGGCTATAAAAATCGAAATTCCAGAAATTATTTTTTCGTAGAACTTGCAATTTAACCCGATTCTGCGGCCATCTGTCAAGGGGAATGTTCACTTCGTCCCCTTTTCACCCCGTCACCGGTATCCACGAGGCCCTGGCGACTTGGCCCCATCCCCTGCGCCAGCGCCCAACAACAACCACAACGAAGGATATATTTGTCGGGGTCGACATTCTTGCCCTTGTCCATCCTGCCAAAATACATACTATAATTTTTCAACAACTATGGCACTCCAGCCAATGGCTGAAATGCGCTTATTCCTCTTCACCCCAACACACAACAAAACGGAGAAAAGCCCATGCAAAAGATGGAATGTCCCTGTGGTTATGTCTACGACCCGGCTGAAGGTGACTACGAAAATGGTGTTGCTGCCGGCACCGCCTTTGCCGACCTGCCCGACGACTGGGTCTGCCCCAAATGCGGTGCTGAGAAGGAGTATTTTTACGCCGTCGATTAAGCCCTGTCGTCCTCCGGCTACAGCCATGCCCAGGCTGGCTGTAGCCGCCTTCCACCAAAGCCCCAATCCCCGCAGCACACAGTTTTTTGTTGTCGAAACAGCAGTGATACCATATCATGTGTAATTCCGGCAGGAAGGACTCCCTTCCCCCCAAGCCTACGGAGGTTACCATGTCTGTTCATCGTCTGTTGTCGCCTGTCCTCCTTGTTGTCCTCACGCTTGCCCTCTGCTGGCCGCGAGCTGCTGACGCCGATTATTATGGCGAGCCGGCGAGCCTGGTTGATCGCTCCCTTTCCGTGTATCGTGGTTTTCTTGCCGATGCCGACATGGAGTGGTTCCGCAACAATGTCGTCAAGGCCCGAGCTATCTTCATCGTGCCGCAAATGCTGCGCGGCGGTTTTATTGTCGGCGGCTCCGGTGGCCAGGGCGTGTTGCTGGCCCAGGATCCAGCTACCGGCAAATGGAGCTCACCGGCCTTCTACAGCATGGGCTCACTTTCTTTTGGCCTGCAGATCGGTGCCGATGCCTCTGAGATCATTCTCCTGGTCATGACTGACCGTGGCCTGAACGCCATGCTCTCCACCGATCTCAAACTCGGTGCCGATGTGGCGGTAGCCGCCGGACCGGTGGGGGCCTCGGCCAAGGCCCAAACCGCCGATATCCTCGCCTTTGGTCGCTCCCAGGGATTGTACGGCGGTGTCAGCCTCGAGGGTGCGGCCATCTCGCCGATGGATGACTGGAATGGCCAATACTATGGTAAACCGGTACAGGTCTTTGATATCCTCATCAACCTCAAATGGCAAAATCCCCAATCCGAGCCCCTGCGCCGCGTCCTGCCGCACCCCGGCCCCAATGCCCAGCCCATTGGTCGCTGAGGCCCCAACCGATTCCGGCTGTTGATGCCCAGTGGCCATGGCGCTGCCGCCTCGGTTCAGCATTGAACAATTGCCCAGCGGCCAGATGCTGCTGCATATCAGCGGCACCTGGACCCTACAGACCGACCCGCCCTCGCCCCAGCCACTGCTAACCAATCTGTCCGCCGCCCGTATCGGCTTTGGTTGTGAGGCACTGGAAGACTGGGATACCCGCCTGCTCGTCTTCCTCAAAACGGTACTGAACACGGTCCACGCCCAGGGCGGTGAGGTTGATGTCGACGGCCTGCCACCGGGGGTACGCCGCCTGCTCGCCCTCTCCACGGCGGTGCCTGAGCATATCGCCCCTACTACCCCCGCTCGCCCATGGCTGGCCACACGCATCGGCGCCTACACCCTGCTCCTGCTTGATCAATGGCAGGAGATCGCCACCTTTATCGGTGAAATCATCCTCGCACTGCTGGCCCTGTTTTCCGGCAAACGTCCGTTCAAATCACGGGATTTTTATGCCTTTGTGCAGAGTTGCGGCGCGGAATCCTTGCCGATTGTTTCGCTGATCTCGGTGCTGGTGGGGGTGATTCTCTCCTTTGTCGGCGCGGTGCAGTTGCAGATGTTCGGTGCCCAGATCTATGTCGCCAACCTGGTCGCCCTCGGCATGGTGCTGGAGATGGGCGCGCTGATGAGCGGGGTGATCATCGCCGGGCGCATCGGCGCCTCCTACGCCGCGCAACTGGGTACCATGCAGGTTAACGAGGAGATCGATGCCCTGCGCACCATGGGCATCTCGCCGGTGGGCTTTCTGGTGCTGCCGCGCATGCTGGCCCTGATGCTGATGTTACCGCTGCTCTGCATTTATGCCGACATCATGGGCATCCTCGGTGGCTCACTCATCGGGGTCACCATGCTGGACCTCTCGCTGATTGAGTTCTGGACGCAGGCCCAAAAAACATTGCACCTCAGCCAGTGCGGCCAGGGCCTGTTGAAGAGTTCGGTCTTTGGCGTGCTGATCGGTTTTGCCGGTTGCCTGCGCGGCATGCAGTGCGGCCGCAGCGCCTTGGCTGTGGGCGAGGCCACCACCTCGGCGGTGGTCACCTCGATTGTGCTCATCGTGGTCTCCGACTCCATCATCACCTATTTTCTCTACCGATGAGCGGCAGCGACGCCCCCACCCCGGCCATCACCGTGCGCGGCCTGACCATGGCCTACGGCAGCTTCGTGTTGCAGCGCAATCTCGACTTCACCATCAATCGCGGCGATATCTTTGTCATCATGGGCGGCTCGGGATGCGGCAAGTCGACCCTGCTGCGGCATATGATTGGTCTCAAGCCACCGGCGGCGGGCTCGGTCTGGTACGGCGACGACAACTTCTGGCAACTCGATGACGAGCAACGGGCTATTATCGTGCGGCGTGCCGGCGTGCTCTACCAATCGGGGGCGCTGTGGAGTTCCATGACCCTGGCGGAGAATGTTGCCCTGCCGCTGCAACATTACACCGATTTGCCGCCGACGGTGATCGATGAACTCGTTGCCTTTAAGCTCTCGCTGGTGGGATTGGCTGGTTTTGAGGCCTTCTATCCGGCCCAACTCTCCGGGGGCATGCGCAAGCGCGCCGCCCTGGCACGGGCCATTGCCCTGGACCCGGATTTTCTCTTTTTTGACGAGCCCTCGGCCGGTCTGGACCCGATCAGCGCCCGCAACCTCGACCAGCTCATCCTCGAGTTGCGCGAAAGCCTTGGCGCCACGGTGGTGATTGTCACCCACGAGTTGGCCTCGATCTACGCCATTGCCACCAACTCGGTCTTCCTCGACGGCGAGGCCAGGACCATGCTGGCCACCGGCAACCCGCACACCATGTTGCGGGATTGCCAGGAGCCGACGGTCATCAACTTTCTCACCCGGGGAACCGGGATTCGGGAGGCGCGCAGCGTGTGAGCAAGAAAGCCAATCCCACCCTGATCGGCAGCTTCGTGCTGATGGCGCTGGTCATCGCCATTGCCGCCATTGTCGTGCTGGGCAAGATCAAGTTCCGCGACGATCGCTTTCAATGTGTCGCCTACTTCACCGGCTCGCTTTTTGGTCTGGATGTCGGTGCGCCGGTCACCTTCCGCGGCGTCACCATCGGCCGGGTCAGCGCGGTGCGCATCAATGTTGATCAGAACCGCAGCGCCTATATCATTCCGGTGACCATCGACATCGAACCCACCACCAGCCTGACCACCAGCCTTGCCACCCATTGGCACCCGGAAACGGTGCGCACCACCCTCACCCAGATGATTGCCCAGGGCTTGCGCGCCCAACTCAAGGTGACCAGCCTGCTCACCGGCAAGCTCTACATCGAACTCGCCCTGCATCCCGGCAGCGCCGCGCCTCTGTACGGCAGCGACAGCCATCTGCTGGAGATCCCCTCCCTGCCCTCCGGCCTGGAACAGATCACCCAGAAACTGGAAAGCCTGCCGCTTTCCGAGATCCTCAACAAGACGGCCGTGGCCCTGGATGGTATCAACAGCATCATCAACTCTCAGGAAACCCGCAGTGCCCTCACCGCCGCCGCTGCCACCCTCGATCGGCTTAACTCCTTGCTCGCCCGTGCCGACGGCGAGTTCCCCGCCATTGCCCAGGAACTGAAACAGGGGCTGGCCAATATCGCCACCCTGGCCAAGACCGCCGACAAACTGCTGCACACCGCTGACAACGAACTCCCTGGGATGAGCCAGGAGATTAAGCAACTGCTTGCCGGGCTCACCGCCACCGCCGCCACCCTCACCAAGGCGCTGAACAATGTGGAGCAGATGACGGCCAAGGATTCGCTACTCACCTACCAGCTGGGCGCCTCACTGCAAGAGATCGAGCGCGCCGCTGTCTCCATCCGCCAGTTAACCGACTACCTCCAACAAAACCCCAATGCCCTGGTCTTTGGCCAGGAAAAGGATAAACCATGAGCCACGCCATCCCCCGTTTTTTGCCCGGCCTCTGGGCACTGGCGCTGCTGGTTCTGCTCAGCGGATGTTTGGCGCAAAGCAAACCCGCCACCTTACATAGCCTGCAACCACCAGTGCAACAGTCGCTGTCTTCGCGACCGTTGCCCTTGCCGGGCCTGGTGTTGCTGATGCCCATTCAAGCAGCCCCGCACCTGCAGGGCCGCAATCTGCTGATGCAACGGCCTGATGGCGAGGCGCAAGCGACCTCTGGCCATCTGTGGACTGCCACCCTGGATCGCCAGATCGGTCAACGAATGACCGTTGCCCTACAACAACTGCTGGCCACCGACAATATCGCCCAGTATCCGGGGCCGCGTTACGCGGTGATTGGCTACCAGATCGAGGTCGAGGTGCAGGAATTCAGCGGCGATGGCCACAACTTCACCACCCAGGCCACCTACACCATCAGCGACATGGCCCGCAAAACCATTCTGCGCCGGAAAACCTTCCACCAGCAGCGGATTATCGACAAGGCCGATTTTTCCGGCTATGTTGCATCTGCCTCGCAAGCATTGGCTGATCTCAGCCGCGAGGTGGCCATCAACCTACAAGAGGCCATCTCTCCTGTCCTCAACCCCAAGGCCAAGCCATGAAGATGCGAACTCGACTCTGCCTGCTGCTCCTGCTCCTCTCCCGCCCTGGCTTTGCTGGCGAATTACTGAGCAAATGGTCCAACCAGACCGTGTATGTGCCCATTTATTCGCACATCTACGCCGATGACCGGTACAGGGAGACCCCTTTCCTGCTTACCGCCACCTTAAGTATCCGCAACACCGACCCGGAGCGCGCCTTTACCTTGAAGAGCGTCAACTACTACGATTCCGACGGCAACCTACTGCGAGCCTATCTGGAACAGCCCATGATCATCAAAGCGCTGGGCTCCACCCGCTTCATCGTCCCGGAATCGGAAACCAAAGGCGGCTCCGGAGCGAAATTCCTGGTGGAATGGGAATCCAAACCCGCTGTCAGCGAACCGATCATCGAATCGGTAATGATCGGCACCAAGATGCAGCAGGGTATCTCATTTATCTCCACCGGCCGGGTGATCAAGGGTACCCCGGCCCGCTAACTCGAACTTTCATTTGGTTGCTTGCCATGCGTCGTCTGTCGTCCCTGCTGTTGATCCTCACTGTTGCCGCACTGTTAAGCGGATGCCAGGCCTCGTCCCGCAAAGGGGGGCTGGCGTCGCTGTGGCGACCGCAACCCCTCAGGGTGGGCATGGCTGTGGACGCGCCGCCGCTGGCCACCAAGAAAAACGGCCAGATCAGCGGGCTGGAGATGGATTTTGCGCAAGGGCTGGCGCAGTCGATGCAGCGAAGCGTGGAGGTGGTGGAACTGCCTCGGGCCGACTTGGCCCAGGCCCTGCTGGCGCGCAAGGTGGATATCGTCATGGCCGGGATGCCGGTGACCGAGGCGCAGCGGCTCCAGTTGGCCACCACCGAGCCCTACCTTGTCTCCGGACAGGTGGCACTGGTGCATCTTGATGCCTTTTCACGTTTTGGCCACGGTACCCGCAACCTCACCGCCGAGGGCGTGCGTCTGGGCGTGGTGGATGGCAGCGCCGGCGACCGCTTCATCAAAGGATTGAACCCCAAGGGCAACATCAGCCGTTTTCCCAACGGCCCCGAAGGCTTGCGCGCCTTGCTCGCCGAGCAGATCGAGGTCTTTATTCACGATTTTCCCGCCAACGGCTACTATGCCGCTCTCTTCGTCGACAAGGGCCTCACCCCCGGCGACACCCTGCTCACCCGCGAACCCCTGGCCTGGGCGGTGCATCCCAAGGATACCCAGATGCATGAGGCGGCCGACGCCTACCTGGGGGAACTGCGTCGCAGCGGCGAGCTGGAAAAGATACTCAGCCGCAACCTACCCTTCTACCGCAACACCGCCTACAGCCCCAAGCAGTGATCAATCGGGGCCACGACAACGGCCCCGTCAAGCCCTGCCCCCCTCCCCATCCATCCGTACCAACTCCCGGTACAAGCTCCCCTCCCGTGCCATCAACTCGCGGTGACTGCCCTGCTCGATGATGCGGCCGTGGTCCATGACCACGATGCGATCGACACGGCGGATGGTGGAGAGGCGGTGGGCAATGACCAGCGAAGTCCGCCCCTGGAAGCCGGCGGCGATGGCTGCTTCCAGCATGTTTTCCGATTCGGTGTCGATGGAGGCGGTGGCCTCGTCGAGCACGAGAATGGCCGGGTCGCGGTAGAGGGCGCGTACAAAGGAGAGCAGTTGTTTCTCGCCCAGGCTGAGGTTGAGCGCCCCCTCGCCGATGCGGGTTTCCAGCCCCTGGGGCAAGCGCTCGATAAAGGCGCGCAGGCCGGTGTTGGTGAGAATCGCCTCCAGGCGGGCGTTGTCACCTGGTTGATCGAGCAGGATATTGGCCCGCACCGTGTCCGGAAGAATAAAGATATCCTGCATGATGATGCCCACCCGCTGCCGCAGCGCCTCTAGGGGCAGCTGCCGCACATCGATACCATCCACCCGCACCACCCCGGCGCTCACATCATAAAACCGCACCAACAGTGAGATGAGCGTGCTCTTGCCGGCGCCGGTGGAGCCGACCAGGGCCACGGTCTCGCCGGGGGCAAGCTGCAAATTGATGCCACTGAGGATGGGCTGGCCTTCCTGGTAGGCAAAATGGACGCCACAAAACTCGATGCGGCCGCGATCCTCGGCAGCCAGTGTCGCCGTTCCGCCGCTGCTAGCAGCCAGCCGGATGGCCGGGCGCGTATCCAGGGTCTGGAAGATGCGTTCCGCCGAGGCCATGGCCGATTGGACGATGGAATATTTCTGCGAGAGCTCACGCAGCGGCTGGAAAAACAGCCGCATGTAGGAGATGAAGGCCGCCAGTTCACCAATGGTGAGTTGGCTTTTCAGCACCTCACCGCCACCGTGCCAGATGATCAGCGCTATCGCCGCCGAGCTCATCAACTCGGTGAGCGGCATGAAGAGGCCAAAGACCTTGATCTGCCCGAAATTGCGCACCATGAACTCGCGTGTCAACCCGGCGTGGGTGCTGCGGCTGCACCCCTGGCCGCCAAAACACTGGATCACCCCCACCCCGGCCAGGGCTTCGGCCAAAAAGCTGTTCAACTTGGCCTGCTGGGCGCGAATGGCGCGAAACTGCACGCGGGCATAACGGGAGAAGATGGTGGTCACCACCATGGCCAGGGGAATGAACACCGCCATCACCAGGGCCAGACGCCAGTTCATCGCAAAGAGAAACCAGAAGATGCCCAGCAGTTTGAGCCCATCGTTGAACAGGGTCACCATCACCGAGGTGAACATCTCGTGCATATTGTGGATGTCGTTGGTGAGCCGGGTAACAAGGCGGCCGGCGGGCTGGCTGTGGAAGTAGTGCAGATCCAGGGTCATAAGGTGGGTGAAGAGGTCCTGGCGCAGCCGCTGCATGATCGACTGGCCGATCCACTCCAGCACCACCACCTGCAGGAAGGTGGCCACAAAGACCACGGCCACCAGCAGGCCATACCACAGGGCCACCCGGCCCAGGCCGGCAATGCGCGTTGTGGCCTCCGCACCGGCATTGACGATGTACTGGTCGATACCCATCTGCATCAGGCGTGGCAAACCGAGCCCGGCCAGGGTGACGATCAGCGACAGCACCACCGCCCCCACCAGGGCCAGGCGGTGGTGATGGCAGTAGACCAGCAGTCGCTGCCACAGGCGCAGATCGCTCAGCGAGCCGCCCTGCCCCTCTTCTGTGTAGCCAAAATTATGCATCGCCGCGCTGCTTCTCCACCATGAGCCGGTAAAAGGGATGATGGAGCAGTGTCTTGTGGCGCCCCTGGTCAACAATGCGCCCCTCGTCCAACAACACGATCTGCTGGGCATGACGCAGCACATTGACACGGTGCGAGATGAGCAGCACCGACTTGCCTGCCAGTCGTTCCAGAATACCGCGTAGCACCTGCTGCTCGGTCTCGACATCGATGGCCGAGAGGGCATCATCGATGATGAGCAGCGGCCGATCACAGAGCAGGGCCCGGGCCAGGGCCAGACGCTGCCGTTGGCCGCCGGAGAGTTTGACGCCGCGCTCACCGATCAACGACTGGTATCCCTGGGCAAAGCCGCGAATATCAGTATCAATGGCCGCAGCACGGGCAGCAGCCTCGATCTCCTCCTGGCTGGCTTCGGGACGGCCAAAGGCGATGTTGGCGGCGATGGTATCGGCAAAGACCACCGGCTCCTGGCCAACATAGGCGATCTGGGCGCGGATATCGGCCTGGGAGAGACGGTTGACATCGATTCCTTGCAAAAAGATCAGGCCATCCTCCACCGGATACATGCGCAACAGCAGTTTGCACAGGGTGGACTTGCCCGAACCGGTGCGGCCGGTCATGCCGGTGAGGCCAGGTTTGAGACTGAGATCGATATCGCGCAGGGCCGGCTGATTGGCACCGGCATAGGTGAAATGCAGGCGGCGGCACTCGTAGACACACTGGCCACTGGGCGGCAGGGCTTGGACAGGGCCGCTGCCGACCTCGGGTTGCTGATCCAGCACCCTATGGATGCGGCCCAAGCTGGTGAGACCGCGCTGGAAGAGGTTGGCCACCCAACCCACCGCCATCATCGGCCAGATGAGCATGTACAGATAGCTGATAAAGGCGACGAAGGAACCAATGCTGATGCGCCCCTCGATCACCAGGGCGCCACCGAAATAGAGCAGCAACAACATGCCGACATTGCCCACCAGGGTGGCGATGGGAAAGAGCAGCCCCTGCACCACAGCCACCTTGAGATTGCTCTGCACATAGGCCTCGCCCAGGCGGGCAAAACGATCCTGCTGGAAGCGCTCCAGGGTATAGGCCTTGAGCAGACGGATGGCCACCAGGCTGGCACGGGCAAATTCGGTGAGCAGGGCGAACTGCTCCTGCACTAGGTTAAAACGATGATGCAGGCGGCCGGAGAGGATACGGGTGCAGATGATCAACATCGGCATGGGCAAGAGTGCGATCAGGGTCAACTTACCGCTGATCGCCACCATGAACCCCAGCGCCGCCGAGGACATCACCAGGGCATCCACCGCCGCCACCAGCCCCATGCCGCAGGCCATCTGCACGGTGGCCAGGTCGTTGCTGGCATGGGCCATGAGATCGCCGATGGTCCAGCGTTCAAAAAAGGGCTGATCCATGCGCAGGATGTGATCAAAGAGCCGGTCGCGCAAGCTCTTTTCCAAAATGCGCGAAAAACCGATGATCAGGTAGCGCCAGACAAAGCGCAATGCGGCCACCAGCACCGCCACCAGGCAGACCAGGCCACTAAGGTGCAGCAGCAGAGCGCCATCGGCGGTACCGGCCGCAAGCCCGTCCACTGCTGTTTTGACAAAGCGGGGAATGATCAGTTGCAGGAAATCGACCACCACCAGGGCGATCAAACCCACCAGCAAACGCAGCCAGTGGCGGCGAAACAGCGGCCAGACGATACCCAGCAGGGTGATAATGGAGGCATTACTGCCTTCTTGCCGGGATGCCGGGGTGTCACGCAACGTGAGCGCTTTCATCGCAGTGAGGGCAGCAGTTCTTCGTAGGCGCGGGTGAGGCGGATGAACTGCTCGGCCTCGCCGCCGGTATCCGGATGCAGCTCCAGGGCCTTTTGCCGGTAGAGCCGGGTGAGATCGCGCTTGCTCATGGTGGCCATCTGCTCACTGCTCAGCCCAAAGAGGACCATGGCCTGATCGCGGGGAATTTTTTCACCCGTTGGAGAACTCGGGCGGTGAAAACGGCGCGAACCGCTGCGCTGGTCAAAGCGGGTCCAGGCCGGGGTCTGTTCGGGGACGCTGTCGAAATACATAATCAGATAGCGCAGCAGCGGCGGTGGCAGGCAGCCGGCAAAGGCATAGCTGCGCCAGAAATCGCCATCCGCCGCAGAGCGGCAGACCTCGGCAACAAAGAGCTCATCGAGCCGCTCACGGTTGAGGGCCTGGGGGATGGTGCGGGCATAGCTTTCCTTGAAAAAACGTTGCAAATCAAAGATGGCGAAGAGATAGCTCTGGTATTCGCGGGTTTTCAGGCCGAACTCCTGCTCGCGGATCATCTGCTCGATCTCGTCGCGGCATTTATCGAGCAGGCTGGTGAAGAGGGCCGCGCTCTTGTCGTTGTCCTCGCCCGAAGAACGGCCAAGGCGAAGGAAATGCAGCCGGCGTCGATCCATGGCCTGGGTTTCTTCCATGGCCCGCCGACGCATATCCGCATCCACCGGCCGCCAGTTGCGGTACTTGCTGCGGCTGCGGAAGGGTTGCAATCGCTGCCGGAGATAGGGATCAAGGAAGGGAAAGAACAGCTCTTCCAGCTCGGCATCGGTGGCCTGCACTCCCAGATCGCGCAAGCGTTGCAGCACGGTTTCATCGATGCGGAAGGAAGAGTCGTCGTCGTAGATGAAGATGGCGCCGGGATCAGGCCCCAGATCGATCAGGTCACGGGAGCACAGCAATCCGCAGCTACGCACAGTTTCACGAAGGACAAAGCCCCGTGGCTGGGGACCGCTCTCCCTACGGGCAAGATACATGGGTTACACAAGACAAGGCCAGGATAAAACGTAGGCCGGATCTCACAAAAACCGGCGCACGATCTCCTCCACGGCATCAATGGAAAAGGGTTTGGCCAGGGCTGCTGTGAACTGATACTCCTGATAACGCAGCATTTCGCGGCTGCCGGCATCGCCGCTCACTGCCACCAGCGGTGAATCGGGGGCCGTTTGCCGAATGAGGCGGGCCGCCTCGATGCCGCCCATACCGCCATGGACGCGCAGATCAAGTAGGCAGAGGTCAAAGGGCTGGCCGGCCTGGTACTGCCGCTCAAACAGGGCCACCGCCTCTTCGCCGTTGCTGGCGACGCTGACCATGCAGCCGTAATGCTCAAACATCTTGCGGTTGATCAGCCGCATCATCTCTTCATCGTCCATGACCAGTACCCGGCGGCCCCGCCCCGGTGTGGCGAAAGCGGCGTCATCGCTGAGGCGCTGCTCCTGAATGGGCAGGTAGAGCAACACCCGGCAACCACCCTCGTTGGGCGCATCGATCCACACCAGACCGCCATGTTTCTTGACGATGGAATGGACAATGGTCAGCCCCAGCCCCATGCCCTTTTGCGCCCCTTTTTGCTTGGTTGAAAAGTACGGATCAAAAACCTGATCGACAATAGCCGGGGCGATACCGGGGCCGGAATCGTGAAAACTGATCCGCGCCATATTGCCGCCGGGAACCGGCTGGCCGGTACGAGTTGCCTCCTCGACACCGTCGATCTGATCGATGACCACCGAGATACGGCCGCTGCTGCCCATGGCCTCGACAGCGTTGTTGCTCAAATTGACAAATACCTGGCTGATCAGATCCGGGTCCAGGGTGATGGCCAGGTCCTCGCTGCTGGCACTGAGCTGAAAATCGATACCCGTGCCCTCCAGACGCCGGGTCAGCATCTCCTTGATCAATGGTGCCAGGTGGACCTGCGACTTCTGCGGCAGATAGTTGTCGGAGAAGGTGGTGAACTGACGGATGAGCTGTACGGTGAGGTGCAGGGCCTTGGCCGACTCACCGAGCAACTGGTTAACATTGTCATCACGGCTGACATAACGGGCCATTTCAAGATTGCCGCTGATTACCGTGAGCAGATTGTTGAAATCATGAGCAATACCACTGGCCATCATCGACATGGCATCGAGTTTACGAATGCGTTGCAACTCCTTTTCCAACTGGCGCTGCCGCAGTTCCAGGGCCTTGCGCCGGCTGACGTCCTGGAGGATGACGATAACAAAGAAAGTCTCTTCCTCGGGCACCGGCACCAGATTGCCCATCAATTGCCGCTCGCCCACCACCACCGGTTCATCATAGGTGAAAACCAGGGGATGAAATTCACCGCTGGGCAGAATGCGTTCCATCCACTGGCTGATGCGCTGGCCGGCTTCCTCGGGCAGGAGTTGCACCAGTTCGGCACCGAGCACCCGCTCCTCCGGCAGGGCGAAGAGGCAGAGGGCGGCACTGTTGGCCATGACGATGCGCCCCTGGTAGTTGAGCTCCACCACGCCTTCGGTCATGCGCGCCAGCACCACGTCGCGGTGCTTCTTGCTCATCAGCAGCTCGGAGGTGACCTCACGGGGATAGAGCCCCTCCAGCCCCTCGATACTGCGACTGGCGCCACGCTGGTTGTTACGGTAACGCTCCAGGGCCATCTTGATATTCAACTTCATCGCCGTGGCCGTGCCCTTGGCGATGCAGACATCGGCACCGATGCGCAGGGTTGCGTCGTTATCCTCCAGGGCCACGCCGGAGAGGACCACCAGAAAGATATCGTGCAATTCCGGCGTGCTGCGAATGATGTAGCTGAGCTTCTCGCCATCGATCTTGGGCATGATCAGATCGGTGAAGATAACATCCGGTCGCTGTTTGGCGATGCGATCCAGGGCCACCAGGCCGTCTTCGGCCACATCGACGATACAGCCCTCCCCTTCCAGGACATGGACAAGAATGCGCCGAATCACCGGCGAATTGTCCACCACCAGTACATGCATCTCAGCCATGGGCGAGCAACTCCTTGACTGCGCCAGCCAGCTCGCGCACATCGAAGGGTTTACTGAACACGCGGTCAGCCCCCAGCTCCTGGGCCGCCGGCAGGTAGGCTTCAGGGCCGATACGGCCGCCACCGGAGATGGCGATGATGCGGGTCTGTGGGAACTCCTTTTTCAGCAGGCGAATGGTCTCCATACCCTCCTGTTCGGGCATGATCAGATCAGTAATTACCAGATCCGCTGGTTGACGGCGTTGTTGCTGCATGCCTTCGCGGCCGTCCTCCGCCTCGGTGACCTCGAAGCCGGCCCACTCCATCACCTGACGCAGTAGCACCCGCATCTGATCGTCATCGTCAATGACCAGTATTCTCATGCAGTTCCTCCATGGTGATTGGGCAAGAGCTCGCGGATGGCGATGGCCAACAGTCGCATATCCACCGGCTTGGCGAGAAACCGCCGCACGCCGGCGTCCAGGGCTTCTTCGAGGGTTACCGCCTCGCTGTATCCTGAGCACAATATAATGGGAAGATTGGGGACGATGTTACTGAGTTCCCGGGCCAGTTGCAGCCCGGTCATGCGCGGCATGGTGTGATCGGTGATGACCAGATCGATATGCTCCCCACCTTTAGTCACATAGCCCAGCGCCTGTTCGGGGCTGGTGGCCGGCAACACCCGGTAGCCCAGATAAGCGAGCATGCGGGTGCGCATGGTGACGATATCCTCTTCGTCGTCGACAAAGAGGATGGTCTCGCTGCCGCGCGGCATGGCGGTGGCGGCGTCATCCACCTCGCTGTGTTCTTCGAGTACCCGGGGTAAAAAGACGGTGAACACCGAGCCCTTGCCCACCTCGGAGCTGACATCGATGACACCGTCGTGGGAGACAATAATACCGTGCAGCACCGCCAAGCCCATACCGGTGCCTTCGCCCACCTCGCGGGTGGTGAAGAAGGGATCAAAGATGCGCTCCAGCATCTCCGGCGGCATCCCCTTGCCGGTATCCTTGACAGTGAGCACCACATATTTGCCCGGCATCAGATCGTGGTAGCGCAACTGTTCGGCGCGACCGGTCTCGGTTTCGCGCAGGGTCAGCTCAATAACGCCGGCCTGCTGCTCCAAAGCCTGGGCGGCGTTGGTACAGAGGTGCATCACCACCTGCTGGATCTGGCCGGGATCGGCATAGACGACACCGATATTGTCGGCCACGGAGACCCGCAAATCAATGGTGGCTGGTAGGGAGGCGCGCAGCAGGCGGCAGGACTCCTTGACCACCGGCCCGATCAGCAGATTGCGCCGCTGGTTGGGCGACTGCCGGCTGAAGGCCAGGATTTGCGCCACCAGTTCCTTGGCGCGGTGGCCGGCACGGCGGATGGCCTGCACATGCTCACCAACCTCGGTAAAGGTGATCGGCGTGCCGGCCATCCCCTCGGAGCCGCCATTCTCAAGCGTCGGCAGCCGGTAGAGCAGAAGATCGGCATTGCCCAAAATAGCTCCGAGGATGTTATTGAAATCATGGGCAATACCACCGGCGAGCGTGGCAATGGATTCGAGCTTGTGGGCATGGACCAGCCGTTTTTCCAGATTGCGTTGCAGGCTGATATCCTTGGCAAAGTAGACAAAGCCCACGATCTCCTCACCCTCGAATAACGGCGAACAGCACACCGCAAAAGTGCGCCCCAGGTAACGATGGATCAACTCCTGCCGCTGCGCCTGCCGACCGTGGCGCACGCCCTGTACCGGACAAAACGGGCAAATTTCTGCAGAACCGGCAAACAACTGGTGACAGGTTTTGCCCTCCAGCGACTCATTGGTGACGGCCAGCAGTTGCTGCGCCGCCTGGTTGGCGCGGACGACGCGCAGATCGTTATCCAGGATCAGTACCGGGTCGATGATGGCGTCAAAGGTCATCTTCCACTCAGCCAGGGCCTTACGCAATCCTTCAGAACAAAACGCGCAGCCCTGCTGGATCTCGTCCGCTGGTGGCTCGACGGATGGCTCGACGGCAAGAACCGGCGATCGGTTAAGTTGCGGCCGCAGCACCAACCAATAGTACCCCAGCGAACAGGCGGTATAAAGGGCGAGCAGCAGGCAGGTCAAAACAAGCACGGAATCTTTACCTCTTGGCACTTAAAAGTTGTGGGTCGCGCTGGCGAAAAATTCGTCGCCGGAAAAAATCAATCGTTTGACGCCTGCGACCAACTATTCGTATCTGTTCAGGAATCAAATCGGAGATCGTGTTGCGCATGATCGACATCTTGTATTCTATGTTGGCGGCGAAGCGGTTGTCCAGGTACCAGGCGTAAAAGAGTCCAAAAAAGAGGCCGGGCGGCGTGAACCCTTCACCGGGATTGATTACCCGGGTGTACAGTGGTTCGGGAGTATCGAGGCGGTGCATACGCGACAGCCGCAGGTAGTTATCCAGATCCTCGACGGAAAGATAACAGCAGCGCTGTGCCTCCTCGCGCAGTTGCAGACGAAAGACACGGCCCACCTGCTCATTGCCGCAGCCGACCGGCTCCATGCGCTTGCTCAGTGCATAGTTACCGAGCAGCGACTGCCCCAGGGCGACGAGGAAAACCATCTCGAAACGATTCAGATTATCGGCCTGATCCTGGCGGATCTTGATGCGCTGATCGTGGGGATCGTAGAAGGAAAAAATGTTGTCCCACTCCTGACACCGTTTCCAGGCCTCGGCCTCCACCAGGGTAATACCTCGAATGTACTGCAAATGTTCCAATGGAATATCAGGATGGAGCCAAAGGATCTCCACCACGCGGTCCAACAGCCATTTGCGCTCCATCTCCGTCATCTTCACCACCACCAGGCTACCGGCGGTGATCAGTTCGGTGCTCAGGTTGGCAAACAGTGAGCGGATCTTCTCATAGCGCAGACAGGCGGGCAGCCGCGACGGATAGTCGGTAAAACTCTGAAAATCGGCCTCGGGCAGCAGCTCCTTGCCACTGGGCTGGGGCAGCCAGCCGGTGTGGTGCAGGGCCCAAAGTCCCTTGATCGCCTTGGCCAGGGCATCGGGATCGTGCTGGATGGCGCCGCGCTGGCGCAACTGCTCCTCGGCAAAAACCTTGGCCTCCACTGCGGCAAAACCCAGCGCGCGGATGCGGCTGCGATCAAAGATGATCGGTTCCTTCTCCTCCAGAGCGTACCGTTGCAGAATCGACCCCGGAATATCGCTTAGATCCAAGGTGATGACATGCGAAAAAAGCGCATTCACCCCGCCGGGGATGTTGCGATGATAGGCACGAATGAGATCGGAGACGTAAAACTTACGGTCCGGGGCATCACGGGCCACATCGGTTTCGCCCTTCTGCACCCAGATATTGGCCACCAGCACCTTGAGGGCACTGGTATTGCGGCGGATGGCCTCGGCCAGTCCCGGCACTTGCAAAATGGGGATGATGGAGGTGTACAACGAGCCCGGTGCAAAGAGGATGATATCGGCACGCTGCACCAACTGCACCACCTCGGGCTGGAGAAAGGGGGTGCGGCTGAAATCGACCACCACCCGGTCCACCGGATAACCGCGCCGTGCCTTGCTCGATTTATCTTCACTGGTGACCATCACCCCATTGCTGTAGAGCATCTGCAACTGCGACAAGGTGGTGGTACAGGGCAGCACAGCGTTGGGCGGTACGCCAAGGGCGCCGGCTAGGTCAGCCAGGCCGCGGATGGTGGCGGTACGCACCACCTGATGCGAGGCGAGCAGTTCGCCAGCGCCCAGGGCGGGATCAAGCTGCTTGTAGATGGCGGCTGCCACCAGCAGATTGCCCAGGCACTGGGGGCGTTCCAGGGTGGGCACCAGGCGCGCATCGGTGAACAACCGCTGGACCAACTCCTCCAGCACGCGGCGCAAATCGACAGGCAGATCCGCAAGGATGGCACCGCTCTCGCGCAACAGGTGCACGGCGGACTCGGGCCGCGAGATGAAACGGTAGTTGAACAGGGCATGCAGCACGGCGGCGCAGCGGCGTGCCCCGATGCGATCAAGATCATAACTGCGGCGCAGCGTGTCGCGACGCACCGAGGCCAAAAGCACATGACGCAGGTCGCCCAGGGCAATGAGCGGCAGATCCTTTTGCAGCTCGCCGGTGGAACCGCCGTCATCGGTGACACAGACCACCGAGGCCAGTTGCGGAAAGAGCTGTTTGAGCCCGGTAAAGGGGGTGCGTGCCCAGTCGCGACGCCGGGAATCGCCACCGATGATGTTGGAGAGTCCGGTGCCGCCACCCAGCACCACTACCTTGGTGGTGGTGGTGTCCAACTCGTCGATCTGGTGGCGCAGATTGGTGAAGAGGGTGGAAAGCGCCGGGGAAAAATCCGGCGTGTTCTCCAGGACGATGGACACAATCTTCTCCGCCAGGCTACCATCGGGCAGTACATCGAGTACCGAGAAGCCCTGGGAGGTGAGAAATTGCAGCTGTGATTTGAGCTGGCGGTCGCCGGCCATTTAGCACTCCACCTGTGCGGCCAGCGTCATCATGCGCGGCAGGCCGCCAGCAATTCTTCCACCCGCAGCAGATCCTTGGGCGTGTCGACCTCCACCGAATCGTGGTCGGTGAGCACGACACGGATGGTATAGCCAAACTCCAGGGCACGCAGTTGCTCCAGCTTCTCAAACCGCTCCCACTGGCCCTCGGGCAGATTGACGAAGGTGGCGAGAAAGCCCTTGCGGTAGCCGTAAAACCCCAGGTGCTTGTAATAGGTTGGCGCCACCCCCTCACCGGGGTCGCGCTGAAAGGGGATTGGTGCGCGGGAGAAGTACAGGGCGTTGCCGTGGCAGTCAAAGACCGTCTTCACATGGTTGGGATCAGGGATTTCTTCGGGGCGAATAATCTTGTAGATGAGCGTGGCCATGGGCAGGGTGGGCTCATCGATGAGTGGCCTGGCCACCTGCTCGATGATCTCCGGCGGGAAGAGGGGCTGATCGCCTTGAATATTGACGATCACGTCCTCGTCGGCCAAGCCGAGCAAGCTGGCGGCCTCGGCGAGGCGGTCGGTACCGGTGGCATGGTCACGCCGGGTCATCACCCAGGCACCGCCAAAGCCCTCCACCACTCGGGCGATGCGTTCGTCGTCGGTGGCCACCACCACCTGGGAGAGCAGATCCACGCCCTGGGCACGCTCGACCACATGCTGAATCATCGGCTTGCCGTGGATCAGGGCCAGGGGCTTGCCCTCAAAACGGTTGGACTGGTATCTAGCGGGAATGATGGCGGTAACGCGCGGGGTGGAGGTGCTCATCAACGATCCTGAGGGGCTGCGCCCATTGCGCCCATGGTGGGCAATAAGAGTTTGCACGACGTTTGTCTGCCATGATACAGTGCGGCCTGGCAAAAGGCAATCAGCAAACAATCCATCAGGTTATCAGAAATCCCATGTCCCTTATTCTCGATGAGATTGTGCTGTGGGCCGCATCGGAGGCGGACCAACGTCGCGCCGCCGAATTGAGCCATCTGCTTGGTATCCCCTGCGTGACAACGGTGCCACAACAGGGGCCGCTGCTGCGTCTTGATAAAGTGCGGCTGGAATTCTGCCTGGCCGGCGATGCCGATTTTCCAGGCGCACTCTGGGTGGATTTCGATAGCGTGGATAGCCGACGGCGCAGTCGTCATCCTGGCGGTGAACTGCTGGTACAGGCCGCTAAAATCCGTCAGCTTGCCCAGCCGCTGCTCATCGATGCCACCGCCGGCCTGGGTCGGGACGGTTTTCTGCTGGCCTGCCAGGGGTTCCGGATAACAATGATCGAAGCCAATCCCATCATTGCCGCCCTATTGGCCGACGGCCTGGAGCGGGCTCGCCTGGTGCCGCACCTTGCGGCGGCGGTTTCCCGCATTTGCCTCTCTCGGGGCGATGCCGTGGACATGCTGGCCACCCTCGACGAGCAACCGGCGGTCATCTATCTGGATCCCATGTTTCCCGAACGCACCAAAACAGCCAAGGTGAAGCAGAACCTGCGACTGCTGCAAATGCTGGAATCCAAGCAATCGCCACCGGAACCCCTGTTGCAGGCGGCCCTGGCCACGGGTGCCCGCAAGGTGGTGGTGAAACGGCCGCTCAAGGGGCCGTTTCTCGCCGACCTTGTGCCTTCGTACACCCTCAAGGGCAAGGCGGTACGCTTTGATGTCTATGTGGGGCGGCAAAAAAAAATCCCCTGACCACGCCGGACCAGCCGGGTGCGCCAGGGGAAAGGACCGCAATGCAGTGACTCAGACCGCTTTTTTCAGGGCAGCGGCAATCTTGGTTTTCTGTTCCTCGGCCAGTTTAATCGGCACCTGGTAGGTGAGGGTGCGCTCGAGGATGGCCGCCGAAGCGGGGAGTGCCTGGGGATCGTAAATGACCCGCCGCTTGCCGTCGGCGCTAAAGGGCCAGCCACCGGCACAGGGGGTCTTGCCGCCCAAAAGATGCTCCCAGTTGGGATAGTAGTGCCAACCGTTCTCGCTCCAGCGTACCGCGCCGACGCCGGCATCGCGCAGCACCTGGTTGACCGCGGTGGTGCGCTCCTTATCCGGCAGCAGAAAGCAGAAGAAGGTGGCGGAATCTCCGGCGGGATCAAGGATCTCACGGTACTCCACCCCGGGCAGCACGCTGGCCGCCTCCTGGAAGAACTGCTTATTTTCTTGCTGCGCCACCACCATGGCATCGAGCTTGGCCAACTGCGCCAAACCAATGGCCCCCTGAATCTCCATCATGCGGAAGTTGAAGCCGACAAAGGGTCGGCCTTCCCCACCCCGGCCACCGGGATTGGGCACATGGTCATGGCCGTGATCCTGGTATTCGGACATGCGTTGCCACAGGGCCGCATCGCTGGTGATGCACATGCCACCCTCGCCGGTGGTCATGGTCTTGACGGCGTCAAAGGAGAAGGTGCCCACCGCACCGAAGGTACCCAGATGCTGGCCGTGCAGCCGGCAACCGGCCGCCTGGGCCGTATCCTCCAGCACCGGAATACCATGACGATCGGCGATCTCTTTGATGGCTGCGATTCGCGCTGGTGCGCCCATCATGTGCACCGGCACGATGGCCTTGGTCTTCGGGGTGATCTTTTTTTCCAGGTCGGCCGGATCCATATTGAGGGTCATGTCCACCTCGGTGAACACCGGGATGGCACCGCAATCGAGGATCGCTTCCCAGGTGGCGACAAAGGTGAAGCCCTGAGTGATGACCTCATCGCCGGCGCCAATGCCCAGGGCAGTGAGGCCCACCTTCAACGCCGCCGTGCCCGAGCTCACCGCCTGGGCATGACCGGCACCGGTATAGGCGGCAAAGGCCTGCTCGAACTCGCGCACCTTCCACACGTTGTTGCGCTGGGCAGCAAACTCGTAGCGAAAGAGCACGCCGCTATCCATCACTTCGTTGACCTGCTGTTTTTCCTCTGCACCAAAGACTTCAAAACCGGGCACAATTGCACCTCATTGCTTGCCGGGGCTGACGTTACAAGCCCCGATGTATTGTTAAATTGTTTACGCTACCGGTTGCGGCAGCACAAAACCGTTATCGATCAATCGCACCTTGCCATCGATATGCACCGCCATGGCCAGCACGGTTTTACCGTCCACCGTGGTGACCGCCTCCAGGCTATCGCCATCCACAAAGCTGGCGTAGTCGATTTTGGTGCCGGGAAAGGAATGGATATAGCTTTCAAGCATTTCGGCCAGCACCGCCACCGCACGCTCACCGCCGGCTGCTGCCTCGCGCACCTTGGCCAGACCGCGGGAGAGACTCAGGGCGGCGGCGCGGTTGGCCGGATCAAGATAGGCGTTGCGGGAGCTCATGGCCAGGCCATCGGCCTCACGGACAATAGGATGGCCGACGATGCGCACCGGCACATTGAGATCGGCCACCATACGGCGGATGACCGCCAACTGCTGGAAATCCTTCTCGCCAAAGACCGCCACCTCCGGCAACACCACGTTGAACAGCTTGGTGACCACCGTGGCGACGCCGGCAAAATGCACCGGCCGGCTCTTGCCGCAGAGATGGGTGGAGAGATCATTGACCCGCACCTCGGTCTGGTAGCCGGGCAGATACATCAGCTCCGGAGTGGGTGCAAAGACCACATCCACTGGCTGCTGGCGCACCAGGGCCATATCGTGTTCAAAATCGCGGGGATAGCGATCGAGGTCCTCATTGGGACCAAACTGGGTGGGATTGACGAACAGACTCACCACCACGCGGTCGGCCAGGGTGGCGGCGCGGCGCATCAGGCTCAGGTGGCCCTCATGGAAAAAGCCCATGGTCGGCACCAGACAAACACTTTTTCCCTGCCGCGCCTGCGCCCGCGACCAGGCCTGCATCTCCTGGGGATTGCTCAGTATGTCCATTAGCGATGACCTCGACTGAAAAACAGGTTACACAGCAAAAAGCGTCGTCCCCGTGGTTTGTCGCGAGAACAACTTCATTTCTTCAACTGATTGAGCCGGGACTGCACCAGCTCGCGCACTGGATTGGAGCCACTCTGAAAAGATTGCGCACTCTCCAGCTCAAGATACTTGCTGTACATGGCAATGGCCTCTTCCTTGTTGCCCATCTGCTCGCTGACCCGACCCCGCGCCCGGAAGGCCTCCATGGCAAAGGATTCCCAGGCCGACAACTCGCTGTACAACGCCAAGGCACGATCCAGCTTGCCCTCGCGCTCGGCCAGCCCGGCCAGTTTGCCCAGCAGCAACGGTTTGAGCAAGGATTTAGCCTTTAATTCGTTGTTGATAGCCTCCAACTGAGTGATAGCCTTGGCCGCCTGCCCTTCGCGCTCGGCGAGCAGCGCCATCTCCACCTTGGCCCAGAGGGCGGCGTCGGTGCCGGCAAACTGGGTGCTCACCTGCTCCAGCCGGCCGCCTTTATCCTCGGTTGCACGCAGGGCAGCGTCCAGGGCCGAGGCGGCCTGTTGCTGACGATTGTTCTGGTATGCATCATAGCCGGCCCAGGATAGGGACAATACAATCACGGCGATGAAGGCTGCCCACAGACTGCGCTGATGAGCGCGCATAAAGGCGACCACTTTGGGCGGCAGATTGAACTGATCAAGCAGGCCGGGAGGAGGCCCCAGGGGTTGGAGCTTGAGTTGATTGGGATCAAAGGTGCCTGGTTCGCTCATGCGGAAACACTCCGAAATGGACAGGTTAAAAGAAAAGCAGCCAATCAGGCGCCGGAAATCGACAGCCCCGACAGGCAGAGGTGCACCGAAAAGCCGTTGCGCAAGGCCGCTGAAGCCGGTAGAGAACAGTGCCCCCCAGCCGCAACTGCGCGATTATACCGTGACCGGCAAAAAAAGCATCAAACAAGATGCCATCGTAATAAAGTCAGCGTGCAAGAAGCTGGGCATCATGAAAACAGTGTGGTACGAGGCACGAAACGTCGTTCTCAAGGCTTTTGTCGAGAACGACCAACAAGAGCGCTCCATGCACATTCAAGGTATTGCGTCCTCCCGAGCCACTTTTTACCCGTCGTCGGGGCGCATGGCGTGCGCCCATCTGAAACCATTGCATACTTTTCGGGCGGATGCCATGCGCCCCTACCACCACCCTTTGCGGCCCAACAGTGAGCCGCCCCCGCCTGCCCATGGATGATCGCCGCGTTCTCAGTGTTTCGGAGCTCAACAGCGCTATCCGCGGCCTGCTGGAGGGCCGATTCCCCTTTGTCAGCGTCGCCGGCGAGATTTCCAATCTGCACCGGCCCTACTCCGGCCACAGCTACTTCACCCTCAAGGACAGCGCCGCCCAGATCAAGGCGGTGCTGTTCAAGACGCAGCAGCGTTATCTAGAGCGCCCGCCCAAGGATGGCGATCATGTGGTCTGCCGGGGGCGCATCTCGGTGTACGAGCCGCGCGGCGACTATCAACTGATTGTCGACACGCTTGATTACCAGGGCATCGGCGCCCTACAGCAGGCCTTTGCCCAGCTCAAGGGGCGACTTGCTGCCGAGGGCTTATTTGATGAGCATCGCAAGCGACCGCTGCCGCCCTACCCCGCCCAGATCGCGCTGATTACCTCGCCGCAGGGGGCTGCGGTGCATGACTTCATCCGCATCGCCACCCGCCGCTGGCCGAGCCTGCGCATCTCGGTCTTCCCGGTGGCGGTGCAGGGGAACCAGGCGGCCGGGGAGATGATTAAGGCATTGGCGGCACTCAACCGCCAGGGTCGGGCGGAGTTGATCGTGCTCTGCCGGGGCGGTGGTTCCATCGAGGATCTGTGGTGTTTCAATGATGAACACCTGGCCCGCGCCATCCGCGCCTCCGCCATACCGGTGGTCAGTGCGGTCGGGCATGAGATCGATTTCACCATCGCCGATTTCGCCGCCGACCTGCGTGCCCCCACCCCCAGCGGCGCCGCCGAGCTCTGCACCCCCGATGCGCCCGCGCTGCGGCAGCGGCTGCAACAAAATCAACTGCGCCTGTGGCGGGTCATGGAGCATCGGCTCGTCCACTGCCAGCAACACCTTCATTTGACCAGACAACGGCTGTTCACCCTGCCGCACCGCCTGACGCGCCTGACGCTGCATCTGGACCACCTCGCCACTCGGCTGAGTAGCGGCATCCTGGGCCAGTTCCACCAACACAGTGAGCGGTTGCAGGCGGCGACGCTGCGGCTGAATCAGCACAATCCCCGTCATCGCCTGGACCTGATGGAGCAACGGTTGCACAGCGCCATCCTTCGTTTGACGCAGGCGATGGACCAACAACTACAGGAGCAGCAACTCCGTTTTGCCCACACCGCCGCCTTGCTGCACGCACTCAGCCCTTTGGCAACCCTGGGCCGGGGCTATGCCATCGTGCGCAGCGTGGGGCCACGCCCACGCCTGATCACCAGCGCCAGCCAGGTACAACCAGGGGATCGCGTCGAGGCCCTGTTGCAACAGGGAAAAATCGTGGGGGTGGTGGAAAAAACCGAGAAAAATAAGGAAGAGGCAGGATCAGTCGAGGACTGAATCGACCTTGCGGTCGATGAAGGCAATGGCCGAGGCCAGTTGCGCGGGGTTGGTACGGGCGGTTTTGCGCAAAATATCGCCCCATTCCTTGAGCATGGAGGAGTTGACCTTGCGCACCGCGTTGGGCCGGCACCATTCCAGGCCGATCTTGGTGCCAAGGGCTTCCAAGGCCTCCAACTGAGCGGCCTTCTGCTCTGGCGGAGTTTTATCCATTATCTCCGCAGAGATCTCCTGCCAGCCGATGGAGAGGAAGTTGCCGTCCTGGAAGGTCTTGAACCAGCCTTTTTCTTCGGCGGTGAGATGAGCGGGGATGACATAGTCATAGGCCACCCGTTTCTTGACGACGGGTGCCGGTCCCTCCGCCGCCTGCGAAGCAGGGCCTTGGCCAAGGATGAGAAAGAGGGCAACTGCCGATACAGCGATACTTTTTTTCACAAGCGCACCATAAACAGGAACATCGGGGACATTGATGCCCAGACGGGAACGTTTCCTGAAAAATACCATCGATATCGCAAAACGTCAATGGCCCGCCCGCGTGCGTACAAAAAATTATACTTCCAACCCTGCATTATTGCGCCGACGAAACCCCGGTTGCGGTCAAGGGGGGTATTTGGCTGAGCGCAGCGGCCGCCGCCTCCACCAGGGGCAGCGCCAGCAGGGCGCCACTGCCTTCGCCCAGGTGCAGCTTGAGATCCAACAGCGGCCGCAATCGTAATTTTTCGAGCAAAGCGGTGTGCCCGGGCTCGCTGCTGCCATGGGAGCAGATGAGATAGTCGCGCACAAAAGGCTCCAAACTCCAGGCAATCATCGCCCCGGCCGTGGCGACCAAGCCATCTACCACCACCGGTTTGCGTTTGGCCGCCGCCCCCAGGATCAAGCCGGCGACAGCTCCAATCTCCAGGCCGCCGACCTTGGTCAACACATCCAGCCCATCCTTGGCATTGGGCGTATTGCAAGCCAGGGCATGCTCCACCATCGCGATCTTGTGTTGCAAACGCGCATCATCGATGCCCTCACCGCGCCCAATGAGCTCAGTCACCTGCTTGCCGGTGAACACTGCGGCAATGGCGGTACTGGGGATGGTATTGCCGACACCCATCCCGCCGGTGGCAAAGATATCCACCTTCTCGGCAAGCGAATTGGCCACCTCAATACCGGCCTCTACCGCCATCACCGCGTGGGTGCGAGTCATGCCCGGGCCATGGACCATGTTGGCCGTGCCGTGACCGATCTTTTTGCTGATGAGTTTACCCTGCCGCACCAGTTCACTGCAATCCTCACGAGCCCCGACATCGACCACCAGCATCTCGGCTCCGACCCGCCCCGCCAACAGGCTGCTCGCGGCGCCACCTCCGACCAAGGTCTGCACCATCTGGGAGGTCGTTTCGAGTGAGTATTGCGATACGCCCTCGGCGGCTACACCATGATCCCCCACCATCACCACCATCTGTTTGCGTGCCAACGGCGGCGCAAGCGTTCGGGTCATGCCTGCCAGATCAACAGCCAGATCACGAAGATCACCAAAGGCCCATTGCGACATGGCCAGTTGCGCGAGTCGCGCCTCGGCCTGCTGGCGGCAGTCGAAATCCTGGGGATAGATGGCGCGGAAGGTGGTTTCAAGAAAACTCAAGGCCTTAGTGCGGTTCATGCCTCACTCCCCAGCCGACAAACTGCGATCATAGAGCTTGCCCACGCCATACTCCTTGCGGCGTTGGAATTTTTCATAGGGCGGGCCCATCAACTGCATCTCGGGATAGAGCTTTTGCATCTGCACGGCAATCTCCATCTCCTTGGTGCAGCCGGTGGAGTAGGTGGCATCCTTGCCGGTCCACTCCGGCGGCACCTTGCGACCCATCAGCTCAAAGGATTTGACGATGTCATCGACGCTCTGGAAACGCCAGATGTCGATATTGCCGGAACGCTGGAAGATCTCCCACATGTACATGATGTCATCGGCATCCATGCCCTCGACGAAATGCTCGCCGGGGTTGATGATGACCACCTCGGTGAGCGAGGAGCGCAGGTGCTCGACAAACACATTGAGGATCTCCTTGGCAGTCTGCAACTGGCCGGGGATGGAGCCGACAATGGCCGAGTAGAACATGATGGTCTTGCCCAGCGCCTTCTCGCGCACCACCATGGCGATCAGCTCATCGGCCTTGCGGCGCAACTCGGCGCGCGAGAAGCGGATGGCCTTGGGATGACGGGGTTTGAGCAGCATATCCACCTGGCCGTCGTCGCCGGGAATGATGGAGATGATGTCGCGGGTGAACTGGAAATGGTTGGTGATGTTCTCGCGGCCGCCGGGATTACGATACACCACCAGATCCGCCTCCTTGAAGGCACGGGCGTAGGTGACCGAGGTCAGCAGCGGGTTGAAGGGCTCGCGGGTACCATCGGAGATCACCAGCAACCGGTTATCGCTATCCAAATGACGCAGCAACTGGTTCTTGGAGATCTTGGCGTCGCCGATCAACTCGGCATCGTCGAGCAGCTCGTCCAGGGTGGGGTCCTCCAAGAGGTCGATGAAGGAGACACGGTGGTAGTAAAAGTCCTTTTTCACCGCCAGAATCACCTTGATGCCCATCTTCATCAAAATGCGCAAGATGGCCAGATCAAAGACAATCTCCCCGGAACGCCCACCCACCCACAGGATGCAGGGGCGTCGTTTGCCGGAGATAACATCGCGCAGCCAGTTGCACAGCCACAGCCACTCCGGGGTATCGAGCGGCTGGTTCATCACCTTGCGGATGGTGTCGATCTCCGGCGGCGAGTCCTGGCGCCAGATGGTTCGCATCGAGGAGAGCAACAACAACCGTTTCAGCCGCAACTGGTGCAGTTGCAGATCGATATCGGTCAGCGTGGTGTCGCTGCCCAACTCCAAGCCTTCCGGGGAGTTGTAGGCCTGCTGGAAGGATGCCGAGGCGAGAAAATCCGCCACCCGCCGGTTTTCCTGTTCGCGTTCGTGGGAAAGGGGCCGATCAATCTCGCTGATGGTGGTGAAGATGCTGAGCAGCCGTTTTTCGATGCGGCCGGGCAACTGCACCTTGTGCATGGTCTCGTGGTTGTACTTGATGGTGAGCAAACTGAGCAGATAGCGCTGTTTATACGGGTCAGCCACCACCTCGCGCACCAATTTATCGATGCGCGTCCAGATGTGGATATAGGCCGAGGTCAGCACCGTGTCGGCCCGCTTGTCGATGATGGCCTGGAACAGTTCGTCCGAGCAGGGATAATAGATCTGCTCATCCTCGAGATGGACGATGAATTTGAGCTGCTCCGGCGAGGCCACCACATCGGGAAAGGTTTCGTAGGCGAGATGATTTTCGGTGAAGAAGTTGGTCAGCCAGGCATCGCGGTCTGCATCCTGGCCTTTAACGTAGCGTATGATTTCACTCATATTTTTTAGTTCCTGAGCAATATTTCCGGGATCGATCACAAGGTGCGAAATCTGGCGTTCTTTTTGGCGCATGCCATGCTGAAGGGCGTACTGGAGGGCGCACGCTATGCGCCCCTACAGGGGAAATCGCCGCCACCGAGCGCAATCAGTACCTTCAAAAGCTCTCCACACCCCGGTCATCTCGACCACCGGGAGAGATCTCCAAGGCTTGACGGCACCCTTGGACAATCGGGAAGGCAGATGTTGTTCGTAGGGGCGCAGGGCCTGCGCCCTTTTCCCCTTTCACCACACCCCATCGCGCACCAACAAGGCCTTGATTTCCTGGGCCACCTCGCTGGTCCGCCGGCCCTCAACATTAATCTCGTAATCCGCCAACCGGCGATACAGCGGCAAACGCTGTGCATACAAGGCTTTGGCTTTCTCCTTATCCTGCAACAACGGCCGTTTCTTAATTTTCTGCGCCGCCTGGGGATGCTTGTTGATGGCGGCCAAAATCCCTTTGAGGCTGGAATGCAGATACACCACCGTGCCGATCTGCCCCAAATTCTCAACCATAAAAAAGCCGCCGCCGGTGGAAACGATGGTCTGCTGCACCTGCGCCTCCAACCAGCCAGCCACCTGTTGTTCGAGGCTGCGGAAGGCCGCTTCCCCCTGGCGAGCAAAAATATCACGGATCTTGGTTTTGGTGAAGGACTCGATGAGATCGTCGGTGTCGATGGCCAGGCAGCCAAGTTCTGCTGCCAAAGCCCGGGCGGTGCGACCTTTACCGACCCCCATGAAACCAACAAGAAGGATATTATGCGCCATCGAAAAACCGGGGACAGACCACGTTGTCGTTTGGAAAACCGAAAACGTGGTCTGTCCCCGGTTTTCCTGCATCGTATTTTTGCCCTTGTGTAGCATGATCTTGGGGAGGCGTCGATGAAAATCGAGTGAGAAATCCAGCCTTCCCGTACACCCGGCAGATGGCAACCGCTCCTCCGCACGCGCAAGCCGCAACAACTTAACACAAAGCGGCGTGGTAATTGCAAAAACATCGACATGCACGATACCTCACCCTTCCCCGACACCGCCACCAGCACCGTGGCCCCAGCCGCCAAAACCGCGGCACGATGCTGCCCCCACTGGTCACCTGGGAACAAAACCTGTTTACTGGTCACCGAGGGTCTCTTTCTGCCGGTCGAAGAGCATATCATCGCCTATTGCGGTGCAAAATTCTACCCCGCCTGCCCCCATTTCCAGCGCCTCGCTGCCCCGAAAACTGACCCCCACCACGTCGATGCCCTGGCGGTGAACCGCCGCCGTTCCGCCCGCATTCCCCAGTACCACATTTTCCATTTCAGCGAAGTCTCCAGCGACGACCATTCTCCGGAAAACCGGACAGAAGAAAGCTGGACCATCGACCTCAGCCAGCACGGCATCCGCTTTGTCAGCTACCGTTTGCTGGAACCGGAAACTCTCATCAACTTCTCCCTGGAGAGCCGTCACAACGCCCCACCCACCAAGGGACACGGCCGGGTGGTCTGGTCTGAACCCCTTGAAAACTCTCAGTTGTTTCATACCGGCATTACCTTTTCCTGACTGTTCACGCCCTCATCGTCAAACCATTGTTCCCATTGTTCCCATTGTTCCCATTGTTCGCGACCTACACGCAGGTTGTTGTTAGCCGTTATATCCCCTATTACTTGAACGCTGCGTTTTGAACCGGCAGAGCGTTTTTCCGTACTTTCGGAATTTCATCAACAGGCATCTTATTGTTTTATTGTGCTTTATTTGCAGAATTCCTGTTTTCCCGACTTCAGGAGATCGATTGCTGGGTTCTTTTGCCGCCGACTGGAGCAGGGGTTGCGGGGAACAGAGGGGTGAAGATTGTTTTATGAAAAATAATCTCATTTTTTCAGCATGTTACCTGGAAACATGGCCTGTACGCTCAGCAACAGGTACAAGCGGCACAAAAACTGCTAATACCCAGGCACGAGATAGTTCTTTACTTGGTACATCCAATATTCCTTTTGGGAGGGAAAACGATGAAAAAGCAAATGTTGAAAAGTGCATTGATTGCATTGGCTGGTGTTGGTTTGTTGAGTGGGAGTGGTTGGGCTTATCAGTTTTCGTACATAGGTAACTACACTCTTTCAAACACAGATAGTGACAATTTTCTTGAAAAGTTAAGCTTTAATTCAGGTACTATTTTTGGAATTACCCTACCTGGATCTGGCATGGTGGCCACCGACCCTACCGATTCACTATTTACTTCCACCAGCAGCCACGCCCTCTATGTAAGCATTAGCGATTTGTATTTTGATGAAAGCGATCCTTATGCATTTTCTCCTGATACATACGCCAACGGATTTTCACTTTACAGCTACGATTTCAATGGAACAAATTGGGTTTCAACGTTAATATTTTCCGCGACCTTGAAGGCTGTAGAACTTGAAATTACTGGGACGGGTGGAGTTATAAACACTGAATTCAGCCTGAATTTAACTTCTATCACAGCAGGCACATACACTTTAGGCACTTCAGCTATCGTCGATTCATTCTTGACTTCACCTGGAGGAGCAACAACAATTTCCCTGCAAGCTGCTGGTGGTTTAACTACATTTATCGAGAACACATCAGGTGCAACAAGCTATGGCAATACTTATTCAGGTACGGCATCATCTGTTCCTGAACCAGCAACCATGCTTTTATTTGGAACCGGTATAGCTGGCTTAGCAGGTATTGCCCGTCGCCGAAAATAACAGCGCGTAGGTTGGGTTGAGGAACGAACCCCAACGTTGGACAAGAGCAATACAAGGTGGGCACACTTACTGTGTCCACCTTTTTTATTCCCAGGTTTTCCTCAACACGAAGACCTCGACTCGCCACTGCCAACATCCCCCTGCACATCATCCAGCGCGGTAACAATCGTCAGGCCTGCTTTTTTGCCGACGAGGATTACCGGTGTGTTATCTGGAATGGCTTGAGGAATATAGCCACATGAGCGGTTGCGTTATTCATGCTTACGCGCTCATGAGACTAACCACGTCCACCTGCTGCTACTCTCACCCTCCGAAGCCACAAGCACCGGCATGCTCATGAAACGCTTGGGACAGCGGCGTCAAACCGGGGACAGACCACGTTTTCCTGTTTGAGAAACAGGAAAACGTGGTCTGTCCCCGGTTTGCCCGGTTTGCGTTATTCCCCGGTTGCCCTAAACACAAACCCCTCCTTCCCCCGCTTGCGCCGGATCCAATTCAACCCTTGCTGAATCGCCTGTTTTTCCACCAGCCAATCGAGCACCCTCCGTTTGCCCGGAAAATCCATCAAGCATAGCCCAATCACCATGGTCAGCAGACCTTGCCCTGGTAGCAGGAGCATGGCCACCCCGACGAGTAGTAGCACTGCTCCCAGCAGATTACGCAGCAACGGGACCAGCACCTGCGCCAGGGGGTGCCGCCGGCGGCGTTCATCCACCCGTAGCCAGTGGGTGAGGAAGTAGTCGGCGGGTAAACGTCCGATCAACCAGGGTACTGCCACCAGGCTGCCCAAAAACATCACGAGGGAGAGCAGCGCCAGTACCTGCAACATCGCCCCCTCCATCATTGAACCGGTACGGCAACCAGCACATCCGCCAGCCGCCGTTTCGGCACATGATGGAGACCCTGCTCATCATGCCAGTAACGAATATCGCCATCCTCGCCTACCTCTTCCAACACCACCGTTTCCGCCGGGTATCCCAGGGCCAGCACCAGCAGCACCGAATACTGCTCGGGCAGGTTCACGAGCTGTTGCACTCTGGCCGGCACAAAGGCACCGATGCGGCAACCAAAGATGCCCTGCGCCGCCGCGCCAAGCAGCAGGTTTTGGCTGGCGATGCCCAGATCGAAATGGGCCTCGGTGAGCGGGCCCTTCTGCACGCGACTGTCGAGCAGACAGAGGATATAGGCCGGTGGTCGCTCTCCCGCCGCCGGTCCCGGCCAGTGCGGCAGGTAGCCGGCCCAGGCGAGCAGGGGAAAGAGATCCTGCCGCTGCTGCTCATCGGTGATGATCATATACTTCAAGGCCTGGGCATTGCGGGCCGAACCGCCAAGCCGGGCGAGATCAACCAGATCATGCAGCATCTCCGGTGGCAGCGGTTTAGCTTCCTGAAAGCGGCGCACGGTGCGCGTTTGACGGACTAGATTCTTCAACATGGAAAACCTCATTGCATTGATTGTTGGTCTGTCCCCGGTTTGCCGGATCTCCTGCGCTTTCTCCTGTGCAATCAGGCGCCGACATGCTACATATACTAGCAATCGTTCTCTTTTCTGCCCTTTACCCAATCGGCCATGCTCGACGCGATCCGTACCATGCGACTGCTGGATATCCTTGATATCCTCATCGTTTCCTTCATCATCTACCGCATCATCCTGCTTATCCGTGGCACGCGGGCGGTGCAGATGCTCAGCGGCATCGCGCTCATTATTATCATCTATTTCCTCTCCGGCAAGTTCCACCTCCAGACCCTGCACTGGCTGCTGCAAACCTTTCTGGGTTCCATCCTGGTGGTGATCGTCATCCTCTTCCAGACCGATATCCGCCGCGCCCTCACCCAGATGGGCAAAACCCCCTTTCATCTCTCCAGCAATGCTGGCATCCGCGAGGTGGAAGAGATCGTCCGCGCCGCCACCTACATGGCGCGGCGGCGTATCGGCGCCCTGCTGGTGCTGGAGCGGGATACCGGCCTGCGCGACTATCTTGACACCGGCCACCGCATCGATGCCCGCCTCAAGGCTGAGTTGCTGGTGGCCATCTTTCTGCCCGCTTCGCCAATGCATGACGGCGGCGTCATCATCCACAAGGGTAAGATCCACTCCGCCGGCTGCTTGCTGCCACTCTCGCAAAATCCGACCATCGACAAGCGCTATGGCACGCGCCACCGCGCCGCGCTGGGCCTCTCCGAGGAGACTGACGCCGTGGTTATCGTCGTTTCCGAGGAGACCCAGGAAATTTCTCTGGTACAGCAGGGTCGCATTACCCCCTTCCATGATGACAAGGCCCTGACCGCTGCCCTGAAAAAGGTCCTCTCCGCCAGCGGCAAAGGCTCGCGCCTGCTTGATTTGATCACCTCCCGCCCCGAGCCCGACGCCCATGCCTGATTTTGCCGCGCTCACCAAGAACTGGCTGCTCAAACTGCTGTCGCTGATCATCGGCGCCAGCCTGTGGTATTTCGTGGTTGGCGAGGACCGGGTGGATTTGATCGTCACCATTCCGCTGGAGCTGCGCAACCTGCCCACCGAATTGGTCATTGCCAATCAGTACAAAAAAGACATCGAAGTGGCGCTTTCCGGGCCGCGCCGGTTGATCCAGGAGATGCGCCAGCAGAACATCTCCCTACCCATCGACCTGAGCAAGGCCCAACCCGGCGCCATGGTCATTCAAAATGAGGTCGACGCCATTCCCCTGCCCCAGGGCATCAGTGTGCAGCGGGTGCAGCCGGCCACCCTCACCCTGTTGGTCGACCGGCTGATCCAAAAGGATTTCCCCATTACTGCGGTCACCAAGGGCAAACCGGCCGCCGGTTACAGCCTGGAATCATTGAGCCTCAAGCCGCCGCGCATCACCGTCACCGGACCACAGACGATGCTGGAGAAGGAACAGGGCCTCACCACCTCGCCCATTGACATGGAAGGGCTCACCGCCTCGACCACGCTGCAATCGCATCTTGATCTCAACGAGGCACTGGTGAAGCTGATCGGCGAAACGGTGATCGAGGCCCGGGTGGCGATCAAGGAGACCATGGTGCGCAAGACCATTCGCGGTGTGATGATAAAACGGCCTGGCGGTGAGGAGATCCGCTTCACCCCCAACATGGTGACGGTGGAGGTCGAGATTCCCGCCCTTGTGGTCGATGAGACGCCGGAGCTCTCGCTGCTGCTGCGTGCCAGCCTTGTGGGGCCCATCGATACCGCCAGTACCGAGGCCACCGTGCAGGCCAGCGGTATTCATGTGCCGGGGCATGCGCCGATTATTATTCATAGCGTGGTGCCTGAGAAGGTGAAAATTTTGAAATGAACGCCCATGTTGAATATTTCCAGATACCACACCACGCTACGGAACAAAGGAGATCTCTCCCGTTGGTCGAGATGACAGTGGTGGTGCCGCCCTTGCTGGAAGCCTATACGCCCTTCAATGCGTGGAGATAAGGCTGTCATTTCGAACGCAGTGAGAAATCTCCCGTCAGTCAAACCAGGAGATCTCTCCCGTTTGACGCGATGACGCTGGTAGTGCGAGCCAAGGTGGGTTTACTGCTATCCAGGCGTCACCACCGTGTCATTGCGAACGCAGCGAGAAATCTCCCTATGCAAGTAACTTTACCGTTGCTTTGCACCTTGAAATCACAGAAAAATTGTCATTTAACAACACCATCCTTTCCCTTTTCATCCAATGCGTGCACAGGAACAACCCATGAAAAAACTCTTTGGTACCGACGGCGTTCGTGGCGTGGCCAACAACTATCCCATGACCACCGAGATTGCCATGCAGATCGGCCGGGCCATCGCCTTTATCGTCAAGAATCAGGTCAAGGGCAACACCATCGTCATCGGCAAGGATACACGCCTTTCCGGCTACATGATTGAAAATGCGCTGGCCGCCGGCATCTGCTCCATGGGCGTCAATGTGCAGTTGGTGGGGCCGTTGCCGACACCGGGCATCGCCTTCATCACCACCTCGATGCGCGCCGACGCCGGCGTGGTCATCTCTGCCTCGCACAACCCATTCCAGGACAACGGCATCAAGATCTTCTCCGGTGACGGTTTCAAACTGCCCGACGAGCAGGAGGCGGATATCGAGGATCTGATCTTCTCGCAAAAGATGGCGGCGCTACGGCCGGTGGCCGACGAGGTGGGGCGTGCCTCGCGCATCGAGGATGCCAGCGGCCGCTACATCGTCTACCTGAAAAACACCTTTCCCAAGGAGTATGTGCTCGATGATTTCCACATCGTGCTCGACTGTGCCCACGGCGCCACCTACAAGGTCGCGCCGCATGTGTTCACCGAGCTGGGGGCCAAGGTGACCACCATCGGCGCCGAGCCGGATGGCAAGAACATCAATCACAACTGCGGTGCTCTACATCCGGAGGTGATGGCCGAGAAGGTCCGACAACTGGGTGCGGACATCGGCCTGGCCCTGGACGGTGACGGCGACCGCCTCATCGTTTGCGACGAGCACGGCACCATTGTTGACGGCGATCATATCATGGCCATTTGCGCCAATGAGCTGATGCACCGCCGCAAGCTGAAGAAAAAGACCCTGGTGGCCACGGTGATGAGCAACATGGGCTTGGAGCAGGCGATGCAAGCGATGGGCGGCCAGATGGTGCGCACCCAGGTGGGCGACCGCTATGTGGTCGAGGCCATGCGCGCCAAAGGCTACAACTTCGGCGGCGAACAATCCGGACACCTAGTCTTTCTCGATCACAACACCACCGGCGATGGCACCCTGGCGGCCCTGCAACTGCTGGCGATCATGATCAGAAAGAAGAAACCGCTTTCCGAGCTGGCCACCATCATGACCACCTATCCACAGGTACTGAAAAACGTGCGTATGGCCAGCCAGATTGCCCCGGAACACATCCCCGGTTTTCCCGAGACCCTGGAAAAAGCCGAGCAGCACCTGGGCAGCCGTGGACGCATCCTGGTGCGCCCCTCGGGCACCGAGCCGGTGATCCGCGTCATGACCGAAGGTGAGGACGAGCAAGAGATCACCACCATTGCCAACGAACTCTGCGAGGTGATCCGTAAGGTGGATCGGGGGTAACCACCGAGACCTGAACCTCACCGATTTGCTTCCCGCAACGCACAAGGGGCGTCTTCCTCATGGAAGACGCCCCTTATTGTTTACTGAAACAAATTCGACAAGTTACTTCTTAGCCAGCTCCATCGCCTTCTTAAAGCCATCGGCGGAAGCGGCGATCACCTTTTCATCAACGCAGAAGGCCAGACGAATGTATCCCGGCATGCCAAAGCCTCGGCCGGGCACGGCAAGGATCTTCTGCTCCGCCAGCAGCTTGCAGAACTCGACATCGTCAATCGGCGCCTGCGGGAAGAGATAGAAGGCACCCTTGGGACGGACATAACTCATGCCGGCGCCGTCAAGCACCTTGCAGAAGGCCTCCAACCGCCGGGCATAGATGGAATTATCGGCGGAGACATCCTGCAACTGGGCCACGGCTCGCTGCATCAGGGCCGGAGCATTGACAAAGCCGAGGATACGGTTGGCAAGCGTCAGGGCGCCGATCAGCGCCTCCTTGTCGGCCATGTTCGGATGCACGGCCAGGTAACCGATGCGTTCGCCGGGCAGGGACAACTCCTTGGAGTAGGAGGAAGCAAGGATGGCATTGGTGGTGGTGTTCATCAGCGGCGGCACGGTATGGCCGTCAAAGACGATGTTGCGGTAGGGCTCATCGGAAACGAGATAAATGGTGGTGCCGAAGCGGGCTCCTGCCTGATCCAGCAACTGGCCAAGGGCCTTGAGCGACTCGCTGGAGTAGATCTGGCCGGTGGGATTGTTGGGGCTGTTGATCAGCACCACCTTGGTTTTTTCAGAGAGGCCCTGTTCGATGGCGGCCAGATCGAGGTTGAAGTCCTTGTCCGTGGGGACGATCTTGGTCACACCACCATGGTTGTCGATGTAGAAGTTGTACTCGACAAAAAAGGGCGCCAGGATCATCACCTCGTCACCGGGATCGAGCAGGGCCTTGAACAGCACATTGAGGCCACCGGCGGCACCGCAGGTCATGAGGATGTCGTTGATGCCAAAGCTGACGCCCTGCTCTGCGCCAAGCCGCTTGGCCAGGGCCTCGCGCACCGCCGGATACCCGGCATTGGGCATGTAGCCGTGAATGCCCGGTTGCTCGTTCTGGGCCAACTCACGCAGTACGGTGTAGAACTTGGCAGGTGGCGGCACGTCGGGGTTGCCGATGCTGAAATCAAAGACCTTGTCCGCGCCGAACTGGGCCTTCATCTTGGCGCCTTCCTCGAACATCTTGCGAATCCAGGAGGATTTTTCCGCAAAAGCCTGCATCTTCTTGGCCACACCGCTCATAGTCTGCCTCTTTGGTTTAGGTTGATAGCCTGTAGGTTGATGGGTTGGTCGGCCGGTCCCCTTCAGGTTACCGGCCGGCAAATTTTTTATCAAAATAGCCGTAGGCAACGTTGATTTCCTTCATCTTTTCCTCGGCGACCTTTTTGAATTCCTCACCAAGATGCCCCACCTTGTCCGGATGGTACTGCATGGACAACTTGCGGTAGGCCTTCTTGATTTCGGCAAAATCCGCGCCTTGCTCCAAGCCGAGCACCGCATAATACTGCTCCTCCAGGCTGGCGGCGCTGGTGGCCTCCTGCCGCTGGTGGTACATGTATTTGGCCTCGATGGTGCGCTGGTCATAGACCGAGATTTGCAGCAACTGGGCGATCTCACGCGCCATGCGCAACTCGTTTTCGGGCGGTGGCTGCTTGGTATAAATGAGTTGATAGATCAACTCCAGCAGGATCAGCCGTGGTTCGTAGGCAAAGCTGGTGCGGAACTCCTCCAGCAGTTGGCGTAGACTGGTCTGATTGTCGCGTGCCTCCTTGACCAGTTGCTTGACCCAGTACATCTGATCCTGGTTGTAGCGCAGATGCACCTGGAAAAAGTTGAGGATGGCATTCAACTCGGCGCGGGTGAAATGGCCGTCGGCCTGGGCGATCTTCACCAAGATATTGATCAGCAGATAGACGAAGCGGTTATGGCTTTCCGTCTGTGAGGCCTCGTAGGTGGAGACCTTGCGCTTGATGTAATAGGAAAAGGCCCAAAAACCGCCGATGAGCAGCAGCAGTCCGGCGAAGCCGGAATAGAAGAAGAAGCCGAACAGATTCAAGAGTCCTTGGGCACCACCGGTGACCAGGGCAAAAAGAGCCAACAGCAACAGACAGCCGCCGCAACCCGGTTGATTATGTTGTCGATATTCCATATTCAAGGCAAAAGAAAGCGCAGCCGGTTAGACCGGACTGCGGTTTGAGGAAAAGTTCAGTACACCATCGCGGGCGTAGTCCGCGAGAAAACCGCCATCAATGCTCAGACGGGGCAAACAAGGCATCGACGAACTCACGGGCATCGAAATCACGCAGGTCATCGATCTGCTCGCCAATGCCGATGAAACGCACCGGAATACTGGTCTCGCGGCAGACATTGGCGACAATGCCACCCTTGGCGGTGCCGTCGAGCTTGGTCAGGGTCAGACCGCTGACCCCCACCGCCTCGTGGAACATCTTGGCCTGGGAGATGCCGTTTTGGCCGGTGGTGGCATCGAGCACCAGCATCACCTCGTGCGGCGCTCCGGGCAGCTTTTTAGCGATGACCCGCCGGATCTTTTTGAGTTCTTCCATAAGGTTGACGCTAGTATGCAGGCGGCCGGCGGTATCGATAAGGATGACGTCGTAGTTGTGGGCGACGCCGTACTCCAGGCCGTCAAAGACCACCGACGAAGGGTCGGCGCCGGGCTTCTGCGCAATGACTTCCACGCCAACCCGCTCGCCCCAGATACGCAACTGGTTGATGGCGGCGGCACGGAAGGTGTCACCGGCCACCAGCAGCACCGACTGACCGGAGCGGACAAATTTGGCCGCGATCTTGCCGATGGAAGTGGTTTTACCGACGCCGTTGACGCCAACCACCATGATGACAAAGGGTCCCTCCTCAGGCATGACCAGTTCGGCGGGACGCTCCGAAGCCTGGATGTAGCCGAAGATTTCGTCACGGATAATGGCCTTGAGGGCCTGGGGATCGCTCAACTGGTCGCGTTTGACCTTCTTGCGCGCCCGATCAAGCAGATCCAAGGTGGTACCAACACCGAGATCAGCGGTGATCAGCACCTCCTCCAGTTGCTCAAAGAGTTCCTGATCGATCTCTTTCTTGCCGAGGAAAAGCCGATCAAGGCGGTAGATGAAGGCGTCACGCGTCTTGCCCAGCCGCTCGCGCAGGCGACCAAAAAGGGACTTTGAAGCCGGCTTTTCCTGGGTTTTCTCCACCAGCGGCGTGGCCGGCACTACCTCAACAACGGCCTCTTCATCGATGGCTGCCTCGGCCAGTGCAGCCGCATCCTCGGTTGCCTCTGCCTCTGCCGCCGCCGTCACGGCTTCTTCGGCAATGTCTTCACCGGATTGCGCGCTAACTTCGGCAGCGAGGGGCTCGCTCGGTGTTTCCTCCTCTTCAGCAGGCACACATGTTTCCGGCACATCTGCCACGCCTTCCTCAGCGGCAGCGGTCTCACGGGGTTGTGCCGCGCTTGCCTCGGCGGGCTCGATTGCCTCGGTTGCGGCTGCAATCGCGCTTTCCGGTGCGGCGACCTGAGGGACCTCTTCGGGTGGCGCTGGCGGGCTGAGATCAATCTCTGCCATTGGTGGCGCTGGTTCTTCTGCAGCAAGAACCTCCTCCTCGACCACCGTCTCAGTTGCAACAACCTCGGCTATGCCGACAACAGCCGCAATCTCCGCCACCGGATCGGGTTGCGGCAGATCTTCCGCCGCTTCCGCCGCTTCCGTTACTTGGTCCTCGGCAATCTCCTCATTCGTTACCGCTTCGCTCGCCGGCTCACCTCCTTCGGCAGGCGGCTCAGAAACGACCTCCGGGGTGGCATCGGCAGGCGCAATGGTCTCAATCTCCGGGGGGTGCGCCGCGACCGCTTCCTCCGGGGCATCGACGGCAATCGTCTCCAGGCGCTCTTCAGCCGGAACCGCTTCCGGCTCCGCCGGTTTCTTGCCGAACTTTTTCTTGAACCAAGCCAGCATCAGCGCTGTGCCTCAGCTTTTTCCATGGCAATCTCCAACACTTCACGAATGGTATGGGGATAATGAAAAATCACCCCCTGACGAATATCCTCTGGAATCTCCAGCACATCTTTCTCATTGAGCACCGGCAGGATCAGCTCGCGAATGCCGGCACGCAAGGCTGCCAGCACCTTCTCGCCAATGCCGCCCACCGGCAGCACGTCACCGCGCAGGGTGATCTCGCCGGTCATGGCCACATCCTGGCGTACCGAGCGACCCAGGATAACCGAGGTCAGCGAGGAGACCATGGCCACACCGGCGGAAGGTCCATCCTTGGGAATGGCGCCCTCGGGCACATGCACATGGAGATCGATTTGCGCAAAGACGTCCTCATCCACCCCCAGCTCCTGGGCATGGGACTTGATGAAGGTGAGTGCAGCGGTGGCCGACTCCTTCATCACCTCGCCCAGCTTGCCAGTCAAGGTGAGCCCGCCCCGACCCTTCATCTTCGAAGTTTCAATAAACAAAATCTGACCGCCCACCGGCGTCCAGGCCAGACCAGTGGCCAGACCTGGCCCCCAACTGCGCGCCTTCATCTCCGGAAAGAAGCGTTGCGGTCCGAGAAAATCGTAGAGTTTCTCTGGCCCCACCACCATCTTGTCGCTGCGCCCCCGCGCAATCTCGGCGGCGGTGCCACGGCAGATGGCGGCGATCTCGCGCTCCAGGTTACGCACCCCGGCCTCGCGGGTGTAGGAGGCGATCAGCGCCTCGATGGTCGCCTCGGGCATCTCCAGGTCGTCTTCGCGCAGGGCATGGGCCTCCAATTGCTTGGGCAGCAGATGCCTACCGGCGATGGCCACCTTCTCCTGCTGGGTGTAGCCGGAGAGTTCCACCACCTCCATGCGGTCGCGCAGTGGACCGGGAATGGTGTCGAGCACGTTGGCGGTGGCGATGAACATCACCTTGGAGAGATCAAACTCGATATCGAGATAGTGATCGGTAAAGGTCGAGTTCTGCTCCGGGTCCAACACCTCGAGCAAGGCCGAGGAGGGATCGCCACGAAAATCGTTGCCCAGCTTGTCGATCTCATCGAGCAAAAACACCGGGTTGTTGGAACCGGCGCGTTTGAGACTCTCGATGATGCGGCCGGGCAGCGCCCCGATATAGGTGCGGCGATGGCCACGGATCTCGGCCTCGTCACGCACGCCGCCCAGAGCGATGCGCACGAATTTACGGTTCATGGTGCGGGCGATGGACTGCCCCAGCGAGGTCTTGCCGACGCCGGGTGGGCCGACGAAACAGAGGATCGGGCCGTGGATGTCCTCCTTGAGCTTGCGCACCGCCAGAAACTCTAAAATACGTTTCTTGATTTTTTTCAGGCCATAGTGATCCTGGTTAAGATCCTCTTCGGCCTTGTGCAGATCCAGGGTATCCTTGGTGGATTCCAGCCAGGGCAGATCCAAGATCCAGTCGATATAGTTGCGCGCCCCGGAATACTCCGGCGAGGAGGGCGAGATGCGCTCCAAGCGCGCCAACTCCTTGTCGACCACCGCCTTGGCCTGCGGACTCAGCGCCTTTTCGGCTATCTTTTCCTTGAGCTCCTTAACCTCGACCTTGTCCTCGTCGCCCTCGCCCAACTCCTTGCGGATGGCCTGCAACTGCTGACGCAAGAAAAACTCGCGCTGGCGCTCGTCCATGTCCTTCTTCATCGAGGCCTGCAACTGGGCGCTCATCTCCACCGTTTCCAGCCGTTTGTTGAGCTCCTTGGCCACACGGTGCAGCAACTCGTGCAGCGGCGTCATTTCAAGCAGTTCCTGCTCCAACTCCAGCTTGAGATTGAGCTGCGAACTGACCAGATAGGCAACATAAAAGGGATTGGTCAGCGAGTTGATGGTGGCCACCAGCTCCTGGGGCAGCTCGGTGGCGGTGACCAGCTTTTGAAACTGGCCACGGATATTGAACAAGAGGGCCTCGATTTTGGCATCCTCGACGATCTCCATCGGCACCTCGGCCA
Organism: uncultured Desulfobulbus sp.; assembly: GCA_964639845.1. Taxonomy (GTDB): domain Bacteria; phylum Desulfobacterota; class Desulfobulbia; order Desulfobulbales; family Desulfobulbaceae; genus Desulfobulbus. Next base: position 289,726 of record CAZXHS010000001.1, read on the forward strand.
CCTTGGCCCGCAGGTAGGGGGCGGAGTCGACGAACTCACTCACCGCGAACTTCTTGGTGCCGCTGACCAAAATCTGATAATGTCCCTCCGGAGCCTTATTGAGCTTGTGCAAAAAGCCGACCACGCCGACCTGGTAAAGGTCCTCGGGACCGAGGAGATCATCGTCGGAGACCTGGGCGCGGCGACTGGAGACCATGCCCATCATGCGGTCCCCCAGAAGCACGTCATCAATCAACTGCTTGGAGGTCTCGCTGGAGACCTGCAAGGGAAAACCCATGCCGGGGTAGAAGACAAAACCGTGCAGGGGCATGATCGGCAGGGATTCGGGCAACTCCAGCTGAGCTGGGTCCAGTTTTTTCTGCGGAGTTTGTTGTTCGTTTTCCATATTATTCTCCAGGCAATATCCGGATGGACACTTTCCCTTTACGGACGCGCTTGGGCAGGGTTACCACCAAAATACCATTGACATAGGAGGACTCAACCCCTTCCACTTCCACCGTCGACGGCAGCGACAGGCTGCGCTGGAAGCTGCCCAGTTCGATCTCTAACTGGTGAATGCAGGCAATGGATCGATGGGCCGGCAACTGACGCACGCCGCTGATATGCACCTGCTGGCCATCCACGCTCACCCGCAGGCTGTCGGCAACCACGCCGGCCAACTCGGCATAGACAAAGATCGAGTTTTCCGCCTCGTAGATATCCACGGCCGGCTGCCAACCACCGGATTCGGTGGGCATCATGCGCGATAACGACATCGAACGGAGAATGCGACCGGTGTGTTGCTGCATCTGCTCCAGTTCTTCCAGTAATTTCTTGCTGAACGGATCCATCCACTCCTCCCTGACACTTGACACTCGCCGACAGCCTGGCCGGCCTTGGCGTTGCGATAGAGGTAAGCACTATACCTGTTTCGGCAATTATAATTCAACAAAAACACAGGGCAATTAGACCCAGCCACCTCGCGTCGCGACCATGTTTTTTTATTGCTTTTCATCGCTTCGACATTAGAGTATAGCGCCAATTCAGACTGAACTCGCACACCCGCGGCGTCTTCTGCTTGCATCACTTTGGCGGAGGAAATGAGCGGGCTCATGTTTTTCAGGTGTCAGCTCCTTTCTGGGGCCATCTCCATGCAAGGCCACCCGAAGACAAGGTATCGATGGGTTCTTCCCTTTTTTCTTTTTTTACCGTTGGAGGCAATTATGAGCAGTTCTTGTGGAGGTTCCTGTGGAACCGACCAAAAAAGCGGCAGTTGCGGTTCCGGTGATGCCCGCCTGGCCCAGCAGGATATCGCCATCACCAAATCCCTGGGACGCATCAAACACAAAATCCTGGTCATGAGCGGCAAGGGCGGCGTCGGCAAGTCCACCGTCTCCGTCAACCTCGCCCTGTGCCTGGCCAAGAAGGGCCACAAGGTCGGGCTGATGGATGTCGATCTCCATGGACCGGACGTCTGTCGCATGCTCAACCTCACCGGCGCCCTGGAGGCCCCGGAAAATCCCAACGATCTCATCCCGCCGCTTAAATACAGCGACAATCTCAAGGTGGTTTCCCTTGAGTATATGATGAAAAACCGCGACGATGCCATCATCTGGCGCGGGCCGCTGAAGATCCAGGCCATCCGCCAGTTCGTCGCTGACATGGATTGGGGCGAGCTCGACTACCTCATCGTCGATGCCCCTCCCGGCACCGGTGACGAGCCGCTGTCCGTGGCCCAGACCATGCCCGGTGTGCAGGCGGTGGTGGTCACCACCCCGCAGGCCGTAGCCCTGGCCGATGTGCGCAAGTCGATCAACTTCTGCAAGGCAGTGGAGATGCCGATTGTCGGCGTGGTGGAGAACATGGCCGGCTTTGTCTGTCCCCATTGCGGCGAGACGGTCGATATCTTCAGCAAGGGTGGCGGCGAGCAGACGGCCCGCGATTTCGACCTGGCCTTCCTGGGCCGCGTACCCATGGATCCCCGCGTGGTCATGGCCGGCGACACCGGTACCCCGTATCTGAGCTCCGATGAGGATAGCCCGGCAATCAAGGCCTTTGACGTGGTCGTCACCGCCGTGGAGCAGCGCTTGCCCCCCGGCCCGGTCACCCTCAACACCTTTGCCAGCGGTTGCGGTTGCAGCGGCGGCTGCGGCAGCAAATAAGCCGCACCTTGTTTATTGTTGCCCGGTGGCATGGTTCACCGGGCAACCTGCCTTCACCTCAACTCCCGGGAAAACACCATGGCCCTGCTGGTTAAACAACTCACCGTCGGTATGATGGGCGTCTGTTGCTACATCGTCTCCTGCGAAGCCACCCAACAAGCCGCCATCATCGATCCCGGCGGCGACGAGGACCGCATCCTCGACTACTGCACCAACAAAGGCCTCAAGGTGCTCTACATCATTAACACCCACGGCCATCCCGACCACGACTGCGGCAACGGCCGCCTGAAAACGGCCACCGGCGCCCAGATCGTGCTCCATGGCGACGATGTCACCTACTTTGGCGACCAACGCATCAAGGACTACTTCTCCGGCCTGGGCCTGCCAGCCTCGCCCCCGGCGGACATGATCGTCAAGGATGGCGATATCATCACCATCGGCAACGAGCAGTTGCAGGTCATCCACACCCCCGGCCACACCCCCGGCGGTATCTGCCTCTATAGTGCCCCCCACTGTTTCACCGGCGACACGCTGTTTGTCGGCGCCGTTGGCCGTACCGATTTCCCCGGCGGCTCCATGCGCCAGATGATCGATGCCATCAAAAATCGCCTGCTCACCCTGCCGCCGGAGACCATTGTCTGGCCCGGTCATGGCTACGGTGGCTCGCAGTCGACCATGGCCCGTGAGGCCCAATCCAACCCCTATCTTGAGCTCTAATCTTGGCCAAGGGGCAAAAATCGATTCAGCAGATTGCCTCCATGCGTGAGATTATCCTCGGCACCGCCGGCCATGTTGATCATGGCAAGACCAGCCTGATCCGCGCCCTCACCGGCATCGAAACCGATCGCCTCAAGGAGGAAAAGGAGCGCGGCATCACCATCGAGCTGGGCTTTGCCTATCTGGATCTGCCCTGCGGCCACCGCTTGGGCATCGTCGATGTGCCCGGCCACGAGAAGTTCATCCGCAACATGGTGGCCGGGGCCGCCGGCATGGATCTGGTGGCCTTTGTCATCGCCGCCGACGAGGGTATCATGCCGCAGACGGTGGAGCATTTCGAGATCTGCCAGCTGTTGGGGGTACGCGATGGCCTGATCGTGCTCACCAAGAAGGATACAGTGGAACAGGACTGGCTGGAGATGGTCACCGAGGAGGTGCGCGATTTCTTTAGCGGCAGCTTCCTGGAGGAGGCGCCGATTGTGCCGGTCAACTCGCTGACTGGCGAGGGCCTGGATGAAATCGTGCGCCTGCTGGATGCCAAGGTGGCGGCCATCGACTTCCAGGAAGAGTTCGGCCCCTTCCGTATGGCGGTGGATCGGGTCTTCACCATGAAGGGCTTTGGCACCGTCATCACCGGCACCTCGCTCTCCGGCCGCATCGAAACCGGCGCGGAGCTGATGTTCTATCCAGGCGGCTTAACAGCGAAAATTCGCGGCATTCAGGCGCATGGTCAGGAGGTGCACCTGATTGAAGCCGGCCATCGCACCGCCATCAACCTCCAGGGCATTGAAAAAGAAGAGATCAACCGCGGCGACATGGCGGCCACGCCCGGCAGTTTGGTGTCCTCCACCTTGCTTGATGCCAGTTTTCATCTACTGGCTTCCGCCGGCAAGGAGCTGAAAAACCGTACCCAGGTACGCGTGCACATCGGCACCCGCGAGATCACGGGTCGTCTGGTGCTGCTGGAATGCGAGACCCTGGCCCCCGGTGACAGCAGCCATGTGCAGATCAGCCTGCAGGAGCCGGTGGCGGTCTGGCCCGGCGACCACTACGTCATCCGCAGCTACTCCCCGATCACCACCATCGGCGGCGGCACCATCCTCAACGCCGCGCCCAAGAAACGCAAACGCACCCTGGAGCGTGACCGCGACACCAACCGTGCCCACTTCACCGCCCTGGATGCCGCCACCCCGGAACAGCGGCTGTTGATGGTGGCCGAGGAGTGCGGCATCTCCGGCATCACTGCCGACTTGTTGGCCGCCCGCACCGGTTTTTTTAGCAAACGGTTGAAAAAACATCTGCAACTGCCCATCTCCACCGGGGCACTCTTGGTGGTTGATTCCGAAAATCAACGCCTGATGGCCGCCTCCGTCGCCGAGGGCATCAACCGCCAGATCATCGAGCGACTCACCGCCTTTCATGCGGCCAATCCCCTCAAGCATGGCGTGGCCAAGGAGGAATTGCGCTCGCAATTGCGGCCGAGCGTCGACCAGAAGGTGTTGCAGGCCCTGTTGTCGGGCTTGGTGAAAAAGGGGTTGATCGAACAGATGGGTGCCGAGGTCAAACTCAGCGGCCACGAGGTGCAACTCCAGGTCAACGAACAGGAGATGGAGCAGAAGATTGGCAGACTCTACGAGGAGGCCGGCCTGGCGCCACCCATTCTCAAGGATGTACTGGCCCAATTTGCCGAATTTCCGGAAAAACAGATCCGGCAGGTATTGGATTTGCTTATCACCAAGGGGCACCTGCTCAAGGTGAACGAGGTCCTCTTTTTCCACGCCCCCACAGTCCTCAAACTGCAAGAGGATGTGGTGGCCTTCATCCGTCGTGAAGGCGAGATCGATGCCCAGCGCTTCAAGGATCTCACCGGACTAACCCGCAAATTCTCCATCCCCCTGCTCGAATACTTCGACAAGATCAAGCTCACCGTCCGCGTTGACGACAAGCGGGTGCTTCGGAAGAACTGAGGTAGTTGGCGACCAGCCAACACCTCATTTTTCACCATTAATCCAGCAAGATGCGTTATTCTCAAAAATATTCTTCGTAGGATGGGCAGGTTGTTTTTCCCTGCCCACCGTTACCACGAAATAATTGCTCGCTAGTTATCCCTTTTGTCGTGCCCAATGGTGGGTACCAACAGCCTGCCCACCCTACAGCTCCCGGCACAGAAAACCGTGGTACGTCCTCTATTCTGCATCCTGTTCTCCCTGTTCTCCCTATTCTTAGGCTCTGCCCGTCTTTCGCTTCTTTTCTTTTATGTACTCAGGGACATTCCCCAGTTCGGGCTCTGTGTCACAGTCAAAGGTGCAAAGGACAAGCTCTTTTAAGTGTTCTGGATCTATTTCCGATTCTTTGCCCCAGTTGAATGCATACTTCGACTTCATGTAGATCGGAAGCGCTTCGTCAGCTGCATCCTCCCGAATTATAGCGATGTACTTTTGTCTATTGTCGCCTTGTGCAAGCATATCACCTTGGATTATCATAGTTTCCCATCCGACTCCACCCTTCCGAAAGTCTGCTTTTTCCATGTAGTGCCTGTCGCAGATCAGCAAGACTTTCTCGGCCATGATGACTTCGTTAGTCATCCATTGGGGAAGATCAAACCCTGGTTTTAGATGGAAGATGTCCAAGCGTGCATCGACACCGTTCTTCCGCAATTCAGTGGCAAGGGATTTCACCCATGCGGCGTTACTTTTATCGATTCCGGTGTAGCTGATAAAAACGCGTGGTGGGGCGATATGGTGATCCTTTGCAACACGTTCGCGCAATACTGATAGGTTCCGGTAGGCTTCTCGTGTGAAGCAAAACACGTTGAACGTAATGCTGCCTGCGTCACTGAAGACGCTGCGTAAAGCTTCAAAGGAATCGACAGACGTCATTCCACCAGCACCAGCACCGAGGAGAGGTATGTTTACGATACGAATCTGGTTTTCTGACGAGTAAGCAACTATCTCCCGTGCGATGCTCTGAATTCCTTCAGCCTGTGAACTGTTCGTCTCATCATCGACTGACGCGGCATAGCCAATAGTGGCCGCAAATTCATAGCGAGACTCACAAAAATAGACCTTGCCATAGGGAATGCGCCCTACCCGTGTTGAAAGACCTCGTTCATGCAAGTTTGTGAACACAGATCTCGTTACGCCACCCGTACTGTTGCACGGAACGACGAGTAGATCACATTTTGAATCGAATATGCTACCGTGAATGACCTGGATCATTGCCACCTCTTCCCCAATGACGACGTCAAGCTCGGCCGCAAAGCGTTTCGGCTTGATTTAATTGAATATGCCGGCGAGTAAATTGTCCCTATTTTTCGAACCGAGATGGTAAAGCTACTCCCAATATATGCGACCATGGCCTCATCCCGGACCGCTTGAAATGCTTGCACCCTACCCCTCCCGCTGAAAACAACCATGACGCAGAAAATGCAGCACTTGCGCCTGCACCGCTGTTTTACGCATGATCATGCTATGCCCGCAGGGGACCACCAAAAAATCATCCATTCCTGCCACCTGGGCCCGCGCCACCGACACCTTGCCGTCGTTTGGGCCGGGGAAAAAGTGGGTGAGTCCAATGGCCGGTCGGTTGCCGATGATGACGCCCAGCGGAAATTTGACCGGCCCCAGGCGTCCGGGCAACCCATCAGCACCAGTACCCAACTGACAGCCGCCCGGCCCGAAAAACCAGCGAAACCAGGCAAAGCGTCCCAACACATCCACCACTTCGCTCCCCTGATTAGGAGGGCTGAGCATTACCACCCGGCCTAGATGCGCAGGCTTCGCGTCGCGGACAAAACAGCGCAAGACAATGCCGCCCATGGAATGGGTGACAACATGAATGGTGGCCACGCCCTGCTCAGTCAACCGGGCAAAGGTTTCAGGCAGATACGATTGCGCCAACCCCTCGATGCTCATGCTGCGCGAAGGATAGCCCGGATTATGGACCACATATCCCTGACGCTGGAGAAAGCGTGCCAGGGGATGCATGGAACGCCAGGTGCGGGCAAGGCCGTGGAGCAACAGGACACCTTCCTGTTGGGCGTTTTTGTCGGGCGGAGGAACCATGGCAAAAAGAAGGGCAGCCATGGGCTGCCCGGAAGGCTTTTATTTGAATGTTCAGCTTTGAGGCATCACTTCACGAACCGCAAGCCCGCCAGCTTCAGGGCGCCACGGTGATAGCCGGTGGGAAAGAGGCTTTCCAGGGTATCGAGATCAATATCGCAGCTCTCGCAGGTTTCGTAGATGTTGGGGATGCGGTGTTCCACCAGAAAAGCGTCACGCAGGTAGTAGATGATACGCCAATGCTCCTCGGTGATCTTGCCGTCGGGGATGGTCATCTCCATGGCGCGGTGGGCGGCGAAGTTTTCGTCCCAGGTGGTGGGATCAACAAGAAAACCACGCGCATCGGTGGCATAGGCCTTGTCGGCGGAGAGTGCCCGCATGTCGGCCATGCTCTCGCGCAGATGGGCGCCGTAGGGCATGTGGCTGACCCGGTAGTGGATGCCGGCCACGCGGCAGAGGCCGCGATGGTAACCGGTGGGAAAGAGCTTCTGCATCTCCTGCGGGGTGAGGCCGGTGGCCTTGCAGGCGGCATAGATGGTCGGGCAGACCCCGGTCTTCTCGTAGGCCGCGCGTACATAGCCAATCACATCCCAGTGTTCGCCCGAGAGCACCGGAATCTCGCACTCCCGCGCCATGCCTTCGGCGAAATCCCTGGTCCAGGCGGCGGGGTCGAGCAGGCAGCCCTGCTCATCCAACTCGTACTGCACATCCTTATACTGAAACGACGTCATAGTCTGTTCTCCTTGGGAAAATGGCCACCTGCCTGCCGGATACCGCTGCGGCTGGTGGCTTTGTTCATGGCTCGACCCTAGGGTTTTCCATGCGATAGTATGATTACTTGACAAACCGCAGACCGGCAATTTTAACCGCTCCCCGATGATAGCCAACGGGAAACAGGGCCTCCAACTGGTCGATATCAAGCTGGCAGCCCTCGCAGGTCTCATAGACCGTGGGAATACGCTTGCTCTGCTTGTAGGCATCGCGCAGAAAATGGATCACCCGCCAGTGCGCCTCGGTGAGTTCTCCTCGAGGGATGCGCATATCCATAGCCCGATGGCGGGCGAAATGCTCGTCCCAGGTCTCGGGATCGATTAAAAACCCTCGCACATCCACCTGATAGCACTTGTCGCCGGACAGGGCCTCCAGGTCGGCGGTCATCTGCTGCACATGGTCGTTGTCCGGCAGCCGGTGGAGGCGGTAATGCACCCCGGCCATGCGACAGAGGCCGCGATGGTATCCCTCGGAAAACAGCCGCTTCATCTCCCGGGGCCGCAAGCCCGTGGCCTTGCACACGGCAAAAATAGTGGGACAATGCCCAAATTCTTCAAACAGTTCCCGTAGATGATGGATGGCATCCCAGTGTTCTTTGGTCAGTCCTTCAACACCGCTTGCTTTGGCCACCCCCTCTGCAAAATTGCTGTCCCAAAACTTCCCGTTCAGTAAAAACCCCTGATCGTCGACTTGATACGTCACGTTCTTATGCGAAAAGTGCTGCATACAACCCTCCTTGAAAGGCTTCAAGAATGATGATGCTTTCCCTGCGCAAGCCGACAGCTCCCCCCGGCCGATGACTCTCCGGAAAAACGATTACATGGATCAACCCCTTTGATCCATTCGGAAAATGGTACCATCGCTTTGCTTATCCCGCAAGCACTCTCTCAGCCCTCCGTGCAGTGCGCCAGCGCCTGTGCCACCAGGTGCATGTGCTGTTTTTCCGCCTCGGCGATGCTGTTGAACACTGCGGCCAGCGGACCATCCTGAAAGCGGTGCGCCAGGTTGCGGGAGAGATCGTAGGCGGCATACTCGACAGAAAGCGCCATCTCCAGCACCATGCGACAGGTCGGCTCGTCCTGCCGGACCAGCATGGTCAGCAGCGCCTCGCAGGAATAGCCGCCCTCGACAATGTCGCCGGTCAGGGCATCGTAGAGTTGGGCAAAGGGCGGCGGTTCGCTGACCTGGGCCGCCCAATGGCTATAGATGAGGCGGGCATGGCTTTCTTCGGCCCCGGCCAGGGCAGCCAGGCTCTCGGCCCAGGGCTGGGGCTGGAAGCGGTCGCGCAGGGCGGTGTAGAACCGACCAGCGCCCCGCTCCAGATCCATGGCCCGGTGCAGGATGGCCTCCTCGCTGCCACTCAGATCAAAGGCTTTGAGATTGGGCATGGCCGGCAGCAGGTGGCCGTTCCATGCCAGGATGCCACCACTCATGTTGAACACCGTGCCCGCCACATAGGGCCGAGAACTGATGAACAGGGCCGCCGCCTTGGATCGCTTGCCGGAGCGGCAGTAGACCACCACATCCTTGTCCACCGGCAACTCGGTCAACCGGTTGGGAATCCCGGCCAAGGGGATCAATATTGCCCCGGGAATGTGGCCCTGGAGGTACTCGTCTGGTTGGCGCACGTCGACCAGCACATATTCATCCTCCTGACGCCGGGCCATGTACTCGCGTAACCGCTCCACACTGATATCCTGGTATGGCTCCTGCATTTTGGCCTCCCCGTTATGCCATTGAGATATTATTAAATAAATTGCCCTGTTATAGGGAAATTCACCGCTCTTTTCAAGCCTAAGCCGGCGAGCTATCATAAATTCGACAAGCATGATCGCCGAGTCGACAATTCTGTCGAATCAGGAAACAGGGCATGCGGTTCTCGCCCGGCTCATCACCCGCCGGCACTGGTCGCGCGGGCAATGGCTGAGCCCCGGAGAACAGGCATATATACTGCTTGACAGGAGTGATCTTCACGACCATGCTGCACGGACAGATCACCGCTGCATACAACCCGGATACTTCCATGAAACCCTCGCATCTCCACAATCGCCTGCTGGTCCTGGTGCTGACAGCCCTGGTGCTGATGCCGTTTGTGGCGTTCACCGCCTCACCAGAACCCCAGCCCACCGCGCCTGAGCAGGCATCACCGGCTACCGCCGACACCTCGGCCGCCGAGGATCTGCCCAACCTGCGCCATCGCTATCGCCATGATGCCACCGGGGTACGCGCCCGCCTGGGCATGTGCCGGCGCGGTCACGGCGGTCCACACGGCAACGGGCAGCATGTCGACGGTGATGCAGGCCACGGGCCGGGACGCGGGCGGCGTCATCGCTGCCCGCTGGATGCCCCTCAGGAGAATACCCCATGACTGGGGTAACCAGGCCCCTGCCCTCCTGGGTTCTCAATCTGCTGGGATTCGGGATGCTCATTGCCCTGGTGCTAGCGGTCTTTTTCTGGCAACTGCTGGACATAGACCGGGAACTCCAGCGCAACACCCAGGCGCGCACCGCAACGATGGCCGCGATCATCGAGGAAAACCTGGCCAATGCCGAGTTGGCCACCACCACCATCGACACCCTCACCACCACGTTTTTGCGCGACAAGGCCCGCTTCATCGAGTATCTCCACGCCATCGACCCGTTGCAAACGGACGAACTGACCGCCCTGGCCAGGGAGACCGGCCTGCGCGGCATCTCGGTGCTGTCCGCCTCGAGCGTGGCCAGCGGCCCGAAGCAGTGGTTTGAGCAGCCCCCCACCTGCCAGCAATCAGCTGGCATGCTGCGCTTTGACACCACCCGCCAGACCGTTTTGCTCACCTATGCAGGGACAACGGCCGGCATCGACTGTATTGTCGTTGGCCTGGACGCCACCTCCATTCTCGAGCTGCGCGACAAAACGGCCCTGCCGGTGTTGCTGGGCAATCTCTCCCGCCTGCCCGGCATCCACTATGTCCGTATGGATAAGGAGCAGCCCTGGCGCGGTCAGGACCAGGTCCGCCTGATCACCTCAGCAAGCAGGAGCACCGCCGAGGCACAACTGGCCACCTCCAGGGGGGTGCTGGTGATTGGCCTGGATGCCAGCGGCCATGTCAAACGGCTGCACCAGTTGCAGCGACAATTCCTGCTCTTTGCCGCCCTGCTCCTGGCCTTGGGCCTGTTCTTCTCCTGGCTGTTCCACCGTGCCCAGCAACACGACATGGATCGCACCCGCCACTTTGAACGGCTGCTGGCCAAGGAACACGAAGCCGCCGCCCTGGGTCGGGCCACGGCCACCATTGCCCACGAACTGCGCAATCCCCTCAATGCCCTGGGCATGGGGTTGCAGCGCTTCAAGCTGGAATCACCCGCCTTGAGCGATGAGCAGCAGCATCTGCTGACCGCCATGCACGAGGCGGTGCAGCGCTCAGGCGTGATCATCACCGAACTCCAACGCTTTACCCGGCCGATCACGCCGCGATGCCAGATGATTGATCCGTCAGCCCTGTTGGAGCGGATGCTGGCACTGTATCGACCGGCCGCCGAGGAACAGGGGATTGCGCTGCACCTGACCAGCAGCGGCAACGGCCCATTCAAAACCGATGCCGACCTGGTGGCCGAAGTGCTGGAAAATCTGTTGCGCAACAGCATCGAGGCCCAGCCCGAGGGAGGATTTCTCAGCATCGAATCCGACCTCACCCCGGCCGGCTGGCAACTCAGCCTCAGCAATGGCGGCTATCACCTCAGCATCGAGGACACCAAACGGCTGGGCGAGCCCTACTTCACCAGTAAAACCAGGGGCACCGGTCTGGGCTTGGCGCGCTGCCGCAACATTGTCGAGGCCCTGGGCGGCGAATTGCAGCTGCATGCCGATCATCGGCAACATCATCTGCGTCTGCGCTTGCATCTGCCGCCATGCCCCCAAACAAGCGGCGACACCGCCTCCCACCAGGCCACAGAAGAGACTCCATGAACATCCTTATCGTTGACGACGAATCCCTGCAACGTGGCCTCCTGGCCGGTTTCTTGAGCAAACAGGGTTTTTCCGTGTTCGAGGCCGCCAGTGGCGGGCAGGCCATCGACCAGTTCCAGCGCCACGCCATCGATTTGGTGCTATTGGATCAGCGCATGCCCGATTTGCAGGGCGATGAGGTGCTGGCACGACTCAAGGCCATCAGCCCCCTGGTGCGGGTGATGATGATCACCGCTTATGGCGCGGTGGACACAGCGGTGCGGGTGATGCAACTGGGGGCGGAGGATTTCCTGGAAAAACCCATTGATTTGGAGGTATTGCTCGTAAAAATCCGCGCCGTCGAGGAACAGCTCTTTGTGGCAAAGGATGTGGCCCGCATCGAGGAACGCATCGATGTGGCCGCGCTGCCGGTCCGCATGATCGCCACCAGCCCGGCCATGCAGCAGGTGTTGTCGCTGGCGTTGCGGGCCGCGCCCAGCCCTTGGACCGTGCTCATCCACGGCGAAACCGGCACCGGCAAGGAACTAATCGCTCGACTGCTGCATCTGCTCAGCCCGCGCAAGGAAAAGCCGTTCGTTGCGCTCAACTGTGCGGCTGTTCCGGAAAATCTCTTTGAATCAGAGCTCTTTGGCCATGAAAAAGGGGCATTCACCGGTGCGGTCAACCGGCGACGCGGCGTCTTTGAACAGGCCGATGGCGGCACGCTGTTTCTTGATGAGGTGGGGGAGTTGCCGCAGGCCGTGCAGGCCAAATTACTGCGGGCCCTCCAGGAAAAGAGCATCACCCGCGTCGGTGGTGAGCAGGCCATTGGCGTTGATGCACGTATCGTTGCTGCCACCAACCGTGATCTCAAGGCAATGGTCGCCTCGGGAACCTTCCGCGAGGACCTCTATTTCCGGCTCAATGTCATCACCCTGGATTTGCCGCCGCTGCGAAGCCGCAAGGAGGACATCCCGGCGCTGATCGCCTTTCTGCTCGCCAAATACCACAGCGAAGCCCGCTTCGATGACCAGGCCCTGCATCAACTGACCAAGTACCACTATCCGGGCAATATCCGCGAGTTGGAGCATATTCTGCAACGCACCCTCACCCTGGCCCGCTCGCCGCAGATCGGTCTGCGCGACCTGCCGGCGGAGATCCGCGAGTATCGGGGCGATGAGTTGAACAGCAATGGTGATCTCAATCAGCGATTGATGGAAATCGAGCGGCAGATGCTGCTTGATGCCCTGGAAAAACACCAGGGGGTGCAGACCAAGGCAGCAGAATCCCTAGGTATCAGCGAGCGGGTGCTGCGCTACAAGATGGAACGACTGGGGATCGCTAAGAAAGGGTGATGAGCAGGGTGGCGGTTTCGTCGCCCTGAAAAAATAACACCACCGGCCTTGGCAAGGGCGGTGGTGTATGCGGGGGTGAAGCAACAACGTCTTTACTTGGCTGCCGGAGCATTGTTGCCCGGTGCGGCCCAGCAGGGGCAGCAGCCCATGCCGCGTCCCATGCCATGGCCGCCCATACCCTTGCCGTGGCCCATGCCCATACCTCGCCCCATGCCCGGTCCCAGATATTTCTGGCGCTCCTCCGGGCTCATCTGGCTCAACCGCTTCCACCATTCGGTGTGAAAGGCATTCCAATCGTCAGCATTGGCATTGTACAGTTGGCCCCTGGCCGCACTCAGCTCATCAGTGGACATTTTGGAGTAATCCACGGCCCAGGCGGCAGTGGCGGCCAACATCAGGGCACCCAGCACCAGCATTGTTTTTTTCATCGTCTTCATTGTGCTACCTCATTTGGTTGTGGTTTATTGTCTCCCGACAGGGGAAACATTGCATGCTTACCCATACAAATCCAACAACCATGCCAAGGCATGTATTTTATATTTTCATTTTATTTCAAATAATTAAACAGAAAATCTACAGAGTAAAATAAACCGACTTCGACAATCCGCCCCTTGACCTCGACGCAATTGTCGAAGAGAGCATCAGCACCGATGCCGGTTCAATCGGCTAGGCGACCACGCCAGGGACCTTGCCCCTGGGGAAAGAAAAAATGGAGGCGTTGACGCTCGACCACGGCCCGCAACCCCCGGCTGAGGTGGAGTTCCTGGCCGGTCTGGCCATGCAGGGACAGATGGCAAAGCGAGAGGATCTGTTGATAGCGGGCACTGCTGCCCAGCTGCCACAGCAGGTATTCGATGAGGCGCCGTTGCAGGGCGGCATGGAGGCCGGCAAAGGGGTGCCGGTGGAGATGGGCCGAAGGCGGGGTATCGACATCTCCGGCATGGAGCTCGACCACCGCGGCCAGGTGCTGATGAAGCAGAGTTTCCAACAGGTCTTCGTCCTGTTGCAGGGTATCCGCCGTCTTCAGCAGGGCCTGGCGGATGCCGGGGTCATACTCGGCCTCCAAAAGCGGTAACAGATCCAGGCGGACGCGATTGCGCAGAAATTGCCGGTCATCATTGCTGGAATCGTGGCAAAATTTGATTTTTTTATCGGCGAGATAATCCAGCAACGCCCGCTTGGAGACTCCCAGCAACGGCCGGACGAGTGATCCCGAGCGCAGGGCCATTCCGGAGAGGGCCTTGCGGCCGCCGCCGCGCAACAGCCGCAGCAGCAGCTCCTCCACCTGGTCATCGGCGGTATGGGCCACGGCCAGCACCTTGGTTTGCCAACGATCCGCCAGCTCCGCCAGGGCCTGGTAACGCAGCTCGCGTGCCGCATGTTCCAGGGATTGCTTACGCCGCTGGGCCTCTTCCCGTACCGGCACCGCACACCGATCGGCCATAACCCCGAGTCGACTGGCCGCCTCCTGGACGCAGCCCCACTCCACCGGGGTCTCGTCAGGGCGCAGGCCATGATCGATATAGGCCGCCACCAAAGACCAATGATGCATCGGGGCCAGGGCCGCCAGGATATGCAACAGGGCCATGGAATCGGCGCCAGCGGAAACCGCCACCAGCCAGCGCTGCCCGGGGTTGCACAGATCCTGCTGTACCAGGGTTTGCTTGATCTGATATTCCAGAGAATGGAGGATGGTTTTTGCGGGTGCCACGGCTTGAATCAATCGGCAAAATGCTCTATGCTGGGGCGGTGTTTTCTGGGAATTTTTTGTAAGCAGGAGATGGATGGCGATGAACGGGACAGCATATCTACAACGGGTCAAGGCGCATCTGAAAACCGCCTACCTGCTCAGCGACGAGAAGATCGAAACCATGATTCCCATCTTCCTCGCCACCCTGCACACCCACATGAACCGCCTGGCCGACCTGGCGCTTGAAAACGATACCGAACAGCTGGCCAAGGCCAGTCACGCCGTCAAGGGCGCCCTGCTCAACATCGGCCTGCTCGATCTGGCCGAGACCGCCGCCGCCATCGAACAACAGTGTAAAAACGGCGCCGACCCTGACCATTACCGCGAACTGATCAACGATCTCCAGTACACCGTCGAGCGCTTCTCCGCAGACTGGTAAGCCCCTCCTACTTGCGGCGGCCGCTGCGTTCCTTGAAGAGCAGCCGCACCGGCACCCTGTCGAGTCCCAATCCATCGCGAAAGCAGTTGGTTAGATAACGCTGGTAGGAAAAATGAATCCCCTTGGGATCGTTGGCCGCCACCGAGAACAACGGCGGTGCCGTGCCTATCTGGGCGGTGAAGTAGAACTTGAGCCGGCGGCCATGATAATAGGGCGGCTCATGCCGGGCCACGGCTTCGGTCAATAGCCGGTTGAGCAGCGAGGTGGGGAAGCGCTGGTGAAACTGGCGATGCACCTTGCCGATCTCGGGAAAAAGTCGCCTGATGCCGGAACCGGTTAGCGCCGAGGTCTTGAGCACCGGGGCGAAGGGGATGAATTTGATCGCCAATTCCAACTCCAGCAGCAACTGCTCTTGGCGTTTTTTATCGTCTTTGAGCAGATCCCACTTGTTGATGAGCACGATCAGCGCCCGTCCCTGATCCTGGGTGTAGCCGATCACCTTGGTGTCCTGCTCGGTGATGCCCTCTTCGGCGTCGATGACCACCAGGGCGATGTCGCAGCGGCCAATGGCCTTGAGCGCCTTGAGCACCGAGAATTTTTCCAGTTTATCGGTTGTCTTGCCCTTGCGGCGGATACCGGCGGTATCGATGAGCAGATAGTTGTACTGGTCACGGCTGACCAGGGTGTCCACCGAGTCGCGGGTGGTGCCGGCGATGCTGGAGACCACCATCCGCTCCTGGCCGATAATGGCGTTGACCAGCGAGGATTTGCCGACATTGGGCCGCCCGAGAAAG
Organism: uncultured Desulfobulbus sp.; assembly: GCA_964639845.1. Lineage (GTDB taxonomy): Bacteria > Desulfobacterota > Desulfobulbia > Desulfobulbales > Desulfobulbaceae > Desulfobulbus. The sequence goes on from CAZXHS010000001.1 coordinate 305,621, forward strand.
GCGATCTTCATGGTGTTTTCCGGCAGATCGAGCTGCAAGTCGGATTTACCGAGGCAGGGCAACAACCCCTCCATCAAACTGGTGTAGCCGTAGCCATGGTCACCGGAGAGCGGCCAGAGTTGCTCCACCCCCAATTCCCAGAACGGTGTCAGCAGGCTGTCCTCGACATCCGGGCTGTCGATTTTGTTGACGATGTAAAAGACCTTTTTTTCCGTGCGCCGCAGCATGTCGACAATCTCATGATCACTGGGCGTGAGGCCTTCGCGGCCGTCCATGAGAAAAAAGATCACATCCGCCTCTTCAATGGCCAGTAGGGCTTGATGGCGGATATGGTTGGTAATGGTATCGTCCTCGTCGTCGATGCCGCCGGTGTCCACCAGCACAAAGGGATGCTCTTCCCAGGCAACGCGGGCATAGTGGCGATCACGGGTCACCCCCGGCGTCGGATCGACCAGGGCATCCCGGCGCTTGACCATGCGGTTGAACAGGGTGGACTTGCCCACATTGGGGCGACCGATAAGGGCAACCATGGTTGCGTTTTCGTTACTCATGAAGATGTTCCAGTTCCCGGCGACAGAGTTGACAGAGTTGTTGCAGCGCACCATACCCGCCAGCCTCGGGTTTGGCAAGCAGGGTGCCGAGTGTGTCCAGGGCAGGACGCAAAAATTGCGCAAAAAAAGGTTTTTGCTTCACCTGACTGAGAAAGGCGAAGGCCCCGAGGATCTGCAAATTGCGCTGCAGGGCCAGCAGCAGATATTCCCGTTGGAACTGCTCGGCATCGTAGGGGATTTCCTGTTGCAAGGCGGACAGATAGACCGCTTGCAACTGTGTTTGTATGGCCTGCGGAAGCGCGACATACGGATCAATGAGCAAGGAGGCCAGATCATAGGCCAACGGCCCCAAGCGGCCTCCCTGAAAATCGATGACCCGGACCTCGCCAGCAACGACCATGATGTTGCGGCTTTGAAAATCACGGTGCAGGAAAAAATACGCCGGGGCCTGGGCCGCTGCCTCGGCCAGTTGCCGGCAGTCGCGGTCCACTGCTGCATGGTCATAATCCAGGCCAAGCAGATCCGTGCAGCAGGCACGCAGGAAATAGCCGGATTCTCGTTCCAGCATCAGTTGCCGGTCATATCGCGGCGTATCCCAGCACCAGGCCGGATCAAAATGAGCAGCCCCCCGCACCTGCATCCGCGCCAGTCTGCGCACTGCCTGCTCGTAGAGCGGCAGGGTTGCATCCAGGCCGTTGGTTTTGAGTTGCTCATACAAGCGCTCCCCGCCCAGGTCCTCGCACAGGGCCAAACCGCTGGCCGCATCGAAGGCAATCATTTTGGGCGTCGATGCACCGATACTGTGTAAATGGGTGCCTATATGAAAAAAAGCCCTGGCCTCGGCCTGACCACGCTGGTCATTTTCCGGTGGCAGGATGGCAATGAGGCTCTGCCCCTCGTCCCGCAGACGGAAAAATCGGCGACTTGAGCCATCCGGGACCAGAGTGTCGACATGAACGGTGTTCGCGTTCCAGGGAGCAGACTTGCCAAGCAGGCGGCCGACATGGCGCACCAGTTCGTCGGAGGTCATACTCCTCCCTCTGCGCGAGCCCAGAGTGCGCTGTCGATTGACGCATTACCGGTGATGATCGCCCCCTGCGCCCGGCCATCCGCTGGCACCACGGCGTCAGGCCAAACCACGCAATTGCGCAAGGAAGCATTCGTACCAATCACCGCCCCCGCACCGATGCACCCCCAGCCCTCCAGCCGCACCCCGGCATTGATGCGGGCCGAGGAATCGATCTGCCACTCCCCCAGTGGTTCCAGCAACCGGGCGTGGAGATCGAGGTAATCGGCCGGTGTGCCGATGTCATGCCAATCACTTCCGTCGGTGCGGCAATACCCTACCCTGCCCTCCAGGGCCAGTTCGGCATACAGGTCTATGATGTGATGAAAGCGGCCCCGGGCAATGCGCTCCAACACCTCCGGATCGACCACATGGATGCCGGTGAAGGCCAGGCTGTTGTCCTGCCCCTTCGCAGCAAATCCCTGAACCCGATCCCCAGCCACCGCCACGTTGTTGAAACGGGGATAGTGGTGCAGGGCCAGGGTGACATCGTTTTTAGAGAGCAGATGGCGGTGGTAGACCCATTCCGGATCAATGCCATGATACAAATCGCCGTTCATCACCAGGATGGGATCATTGTCCATGGAATCCAGCGCCATACGCAGGGCGCCGCCGGTACCGAGGATCTCGGGCTCCACCTGCACGCCCACCTCGGGCCAGTCGGCAAGCGCCGCCTCAATCTGTTCAGGGAGGTGATGGCAGTTGACCACCACCGGCCGACAGTCGCAGGCAGCCAACTGACTGAGTAAACGATGGAGCAGCAACCGGTTGACCACAGGGAACAACGGTTTGGGTCGAATGGTGGTATAGGGCAACAGACGGGTTCCGAACCCGGCGGCGAGAACAAGAGCTTGCATAGCGGTTACATTGGAAATGGTCTTGACTTGAACCGGAAACTCCACTACAAATCGCTTTTCCGGCCAACTGGCATGGACACGTTCTGACTCCAGGCATGAAGATGGACAGCCGAGTACAGCCGACTGCCACGCCTGACCTTGTACTGTTTCTCATCCCTCCCTGCAAGCCTCTGAAGAAGAAAAAATCATGATTACTCTGCTTGATTACGGTGCCGGCAATGTTCGTTCGGTGATCAATGCCATTGAACGGCTTGGCGAAACCGTGCTGCTGGTGAATAGCGGTGCGGATATTGACCGGGCCGAGCGGCTGGTCTTTCCCGGCGTCGGCAATTTCGGCGCCCTCATGCGCACCCTGCGTGAAAAGGATTTGCGCGATCCGCTCATTCGCTACCTCCACTCGGGCAAGCCCTTCTTCGGCATCTGCGTGGCCTTGCAGGCCCTGTTCGTCTCCAGTGAGGAGGCCCCGGAGGAGCCGGGCCTGGGCATCCTGCCCGGACGGGTGCAGCGCTTCACCTGCGACCTGGCCATCCCCCATATCGGCTGGAACGGCCTCAAGGCCCGCCAGGCCTCGCCCCTGTTCCAGGGCTTACAGGGCAATGAAAAATTCTATTTCGTCCACTCCTATCATGTGGCCCCGGAAAGTGATGCCGACGTTCTCACCACCACCGACTACGGCTACGAGTTCGTTAGCGCCATCCAACACGGTGCCATGGTGGCCACCCAGTTCCATCCCGAGAAGAGCGGCAAGGCGGGCTTGAAGTTGCTGGAAAATTTCCTCGCCGGTACGCAGCAGGCCATCAAACCGGCCGCCTGCCCAGTGAAAACCGAGTTGGCCAAACGCGTCATCGCCTGCCTCGATGTTCGCGCCAATGACCGCGGAGATCTGGTGGTGACCAAGGGTGATCAGTACGACGTGCGCGAGGAGGGCAGTGTGCGCAACCTCGGCAAACCGGTGGAATTGGCCGGCGAGTATTACGAGCAGGGCGCGGATGAGGTCACCTTCCTCAACATCACCGGTTTCCGTGATTTCCCGCTGGAAGACATGCCCATGCTTGAGGTGCTGCAAGAGACCTCAAAAAATGTCTTTGTCCCCTTGACCATCGGCGGCGGCATCCGCGATTTCACCGACTGCAATGGCCGCTTTTACAGCGCCCTGGAGGTGGCCTCCCAGTACTTCCGCTCCGGCGCCGACAAGATCTCCATTGGTTCGGATGCGGTGTTGATCGTCGAGGAGGTGCTCAAAACCGGCCGCGCCACCGGCCTGAGTTCCATTGAGCAGATTGCCCGTGTCTACGGCAACCAGGCGGTGGTTATCTCCATCGACCCGCGGAGAGTCTATGCGGAGAGCCCGGATGCGGTGCCGCACCAGGTGATCACAACCGATTTCCCCGGCCCCAATGGTGAACACTATTGCTGGTATGAATGCACTATTAAGGGCGGCCGCGAAGGACGGCCGGTGGACGCGGTGACCCTGGCCAAGGTCTGCGAGCAACTGGGCGCGGGCGAGATTCTCTTAAACTGCATCGACAAGGACGGCACCAATTCCGGCTTTGACATCGAACTGATCAATGCGGTGCGCTCAGCCGTGACCATCCCGGTGATCGCCTCCAGCGGTGCCGGTTGTGCCGAACACTTTTTAGAGGTTTTCAGCAAGACCCGCGCCGAGGCAGCCCTGGCTGCGGGGATCTTCCACCGCAAGGAGGTGCCCATTGGCACGGTGAAGGAGTATTTGAGCGGCAAGGTGGAGATCCGTCCGGCGTGAGGGGGAGAGGGCGAGAAGTGATCAAGGCTGGAAATTCAGCGGTACGAACGCTATCGGGTGAACAACTATTGGATTGTGGCCCATTGGCAACGTATCGCGGGGATCGGTGTCGACACAAAAAAGCTGTTAGCAACAAAGACAAGCAAATGCTAACTAAAAACAAACTGGAAACTAACGTGCACATTTCCTAATATTTGATTAAATAAATACATACACACTTTAGGCATCTTGCTGATCGGTCTCCGATACCAGAAAGCCTGAACCGTCTCGATCAAGAGCGGTCCAGGCTTTTTTTATGCCATCATGTAGCGTAAGATTACGATTTCATCAAACCATCAGCGAATCTATTACAAAACAGCAGAGCTGAAAAGAACCTCTTCTTGAGCGCAAGATCTTTAACATGATCGGCAAATAAAAAAAGCCGTCCCTGTGAGCAACCACAAGGACAGCTTTTGGAGTGCATGCTCCAGCGACAGGTGGTGTCAAACTGGAGAGATTGACCAATCCAACGCCAACTACTACATAAGCCCTGGAACGATCAACTACTTGGGTCGTTACCGCCGAACACCACGGCGTAAGCCTGCCAATGCAACCATGGCAGAACCAAGGAGTAGAGCGGCACCAGGAACAGGTACAGAATTCGGCGTGTCACCATCAGAATCACCTGAACTGCCATCAAGCCGAGCAATGAGAGTATCCAGCCGCTCTAAAAGAGTCTGCAACTGGTCACGCAACCCGGTCAACCAATCTAAGTGATCATAAAGATAATCACTCCCCCACACGCAATGCCGAGGCGGAGCACCCCAAAAGTTAATTTGCATAAAACCAGGGAAAAAGGTGTCATTGAGGGAAAGTTGATTTACTTCAACCTTGTTGCCTCCCTTCATTGCATCGTGCGGATTGTGTCCGCCTAAACTCGCCTGGGCGACGTCGGCCAAACCATACGCCATGAGCAGAACACCCAACACAACAGCCATCACTACATTTTTCTTCATGAAGCCCTCCTGTTTTTCGAACATGCTGTTGATGTTCGCTTTACGGATGGCTGCACATCTCCACGACTCCAACCACCTGGTAGCGTCCCCAGACTCTCTGGTTTCCCTTTCAAGGGATCAGCAAAGCCCCTGACCGCCCCCTTGATGTCATGCGACGCACAGCCGGTTTATCATTCTCAAATGACATGCCTATTTTGCCCCAAAAGAGCATACCACAACAGGCCAAAGGAAAATGACGGAACTTTTGTTGTTTTTTACAATGCGGAATTTCTCGCATTTTGATTTCGGAAACTCTCGTCGAACTTAGTAAAAACTGCCAAGAAATCGTGAACACCGCATAACGCAGTGCCGACTACCGCTCTTACGATTTACCGGAAAACTAACAAGACAAAAAATCAAGATGAGGCTACGAGGCCACGGGAACATTCCGCCACAACGGAAAATTAACAATAGCACAACAGACTGCCATAATTAATAATTTCGAACAGCTACAGATAAAAATCCTGTTCTTCGGAAAAAGATCAAAAACATAATTCAAAAGCACTGCACTTGGGACCGACTTGCTTACAACCTTGCGCCAAGCAGGCCAACTCCCCTGAAGCCCTTGCGCCGCAACACTTTTAGCCCTAAGTCACTATATTTCGATCAATATTCTAAATCAGACTTCACCAAATCACAACCAAAAAATCTATAGGCAGCAAATAATGACCGGGAGTAATTACAAAAGTCCCACTGCATGACCAGTGAAGAACAAGAATACATCATACAAAATCGCCGCACCGAGACGACGCACTGCCGCAGATGTAACGGGGGCCGAATAACCAAGCAACCAACTAAAACAACTACATAATAAAGGCAGAATACAAGTTAACCAGGCGCTATCACAGCCCTCATTTTACCCGGCAAATCTCACCCTCATCAACTCCTAATCGAACTGTAACTTGCCCTGCAATGCAAATCACAGTAAAGATTGTGTGCTATTATTCTGAAACAGCAATATTCCCTTTGCCAAAAGGGACAGATCAAGTACATAGATAGCAATGACGCTGCAAGAAGGTAAAAATGGACAAGGAGCGCACATGAAAACGTATTCTCTCGCAATGATAACGATAACGGCCGTCTTTCTAGCAACGGCTGCCCCTTCAACCTCGGCATGGGCTACCGTGGCAAACCCCAGCACAGGTTCCGGTGAGCTGGGTGCATGGTCCTGGACTGTTGATAGCAGCAGTTCCTTTAGCACCGCTATCTATTGGCAAACGGGTGACGGCCATACCATTTTCAGCATCACCAGCGGAACCAATCACGTCGACCTCATGCCAAACACAGGAAAGGCCACATGGGCGATTCTCTTCGAAGGCACCACTGCCTCGATCTATAACGTCGGCGCCCCCCGAACCATACAAACCCTCAATGTCTCTAGTGGCACTTACACTTTTGCGTTCAAGACGACCAGTAGCGATGGCGACATGAACTCTCAAAGCAATGCCTATTCGGAGTTGTATTCTTGGGAATATTTTGATGTTAAAAACCCCTACTACCTCCTGACCAATGAAAAAGGAGACATGCAAGTATCACTGTTCACTGATGCAGCACAACCTTCACCGGTACCTGTGCCGGGCTCAGCCCTTCTCCTCTTCTCCGGCGTGATCGGTTTAGCCAGCTTGCGCCGTCATCGCGGCCTACCTGTTTAAATTACCTTTTCCAGAGCCCCGCAGATCCAGCAGGCCAACAAGCTGAGAAGTGCCTCACACGTCTCAGCTTTTCTTTTCCCCTCTCCGCTTTTCTCACCAAGGCAGGACCTTACTACTGCCGATTCGGTGCTCTTTCAGGCATTGATTTGCTTGGCCTTGTATCCAGGCTCTTCTATAATGGTATACGCATGAAGCTGTTCTCAACGTCCAGCTCTTACCCCCACCCTCTATGGGAAGCGACACCATGAACTTCACTTTCATCCTCAAACCGTTTGCCCTAATCGCATCCGTCATGCAGCAAGTGGTGCGCTGGCTTCAGGGGATGGTCCAGACATTGACCAGCGACAACAGCTCAAGGATGCCTCGTGCCGCTACATCGAACAAGTATTGGGCGGCCGGAATGGAGCAACGGCGCCAACTCCGCATACCGCTTCAAAACGTCACCGTTCGGGTCACGGATGGCTGTCTCTCTACAACAGCCATCATGGACAACATCTCTCCTGGAGGGGTATGCCTGAGCAATCTTCCCGAACAACTCTACAACCATGGCGGTGCCCTGACCGTGTATTCGAGCAATAATCCAGGACTACCGGTGCTACAGATCCAACCACGCTGGCAGAGCAATGGATGGAACGGCAAGACCATTGGCGCTGTCATCCTCAATACCACCGATGCATGGCGCCTCTTTTTCATCCACACTGCCAGCCAGTGCAGCGACTGAGATCAGCCACCCACACACCGTACAATTCGGCCCCACACAGTTCATGGCACAAGGTGTCTCCTGCCCGCCTCAATCCCACACCAGAAATCTTGCCAAGATCCATCGAAGGCGATGAAAAATCAATAAGTTGAGGACATGACAAGCACTGGCGTGTTGCCTGCGTACATTTGCGCTCAATAAACTGAAGATAAAGGCGAAAAAGCGAAACTGTGCGCGGTTACAACAAACATGCGCCGCAGCCGATTCAACGAGGAAATACGGAGGTGGGGAAGACGTCTGCAAAACGTGACGCTTCTAAATGGAGGGGGGGCAACTCTTTTTGACTTGCCGGCGGTCAATACTCCTCAGATTACTGGCAATACTCAGCCCAAGCGAGCGAGTCCAGCGCCACGTTCAATGTGGCTCATCAGGAATAAACAATTCCTCAACGCTATCGTCGCGCGTCTGCTCCCTTTCGATTTTGCGTTCTTTTTTAGCATCCTTGCGTTTTTGCTTTTCCAATTCTTTCAGTCGTTTTTCCTGTTTATAATTCGTCCGTTTTTGCACAAGATCTCCCGTCGGCAATGGGCGACACCCGAAACCGAAGGACCCCGCACGGGGCGAGGTCCTTCAGCAGTGATGCGTTATTTTATTTTAACGACATTGGCGGCTGCCGGGCCTTTGGCACCATCGACCACACTGAAGCTCACGCGCTCCCCTTCTTGGAGAGATTTGAACCCCTGAGCCTGGATGGCAGAATGGTGTACAAACACATCCTTGCCGCCGTCCTGGGCGATAAAACCAAATCCCTTAGAATCATTAAACCATTTCACAGTTCCTTCAGCCATTGTCACTACTCCTCTTTGGTTGTGCGCGGGGCGCACGTTTTGGTGGTTGGCCCCGCCTTGGGACCATGGGTGTTCCACTGCGCCGGCTTAAGCCTGCACAGTCTTTGCTTGCCGCCGGTACTATTTCGAACGTTGGGATAATCCAAAGACGCTCGCTGCCGGGGGCCGCTTGTTCTGCCGTTTGCGGCTGCTGGATGTGGCCGGGCCACCCGATTTGGGCGCTCTGCCATCAGTTTGCTGCTGCGGCTTTTCTTTATGACGAACCGGTCGCGCATCACGCCGTGCCGGTGTAGTCGGTTTCAGTGGTGTTGCCACCGGTTTAGGCAACTGCGGCAGTTCCATATCCGATGCCGATTGCCGGCTGAAGCGATCATCAATTGACTGTTCGATCAGCCGAATCATGCGCCCGTCTTCGCGTGTGGCAAAGCTCAAGGCCTCACCGTTACGCTCCGCCCGGCCAGTACGACCGGTTCGATGAATGTAGGCCTCAACAGTATCGGGCATGTCATAGTTGATAACATGGGAAATACCAGAGACATCGATGCCGCGCGCGGCAATATCGGTTGCCACCAGGATGCTGTACTCACCAGTGCGAAAGCCCTCCAGGGCCTGCTGCCGTTTCTGTTGCGACAGATTCCCTTGCAAAGAGGTAGCCTGAAACCCCGAACGGCTCAAGGCGGCCGCAAGACTTTTCGCCTTGTGTTTGGTACGGGTGAAAACCAGGGTGGTGGCCATGGCTTCCTGGTTGAGCAAATGCACGAGCAGGCTCGTCTTCTGAGCCTGTTCCACACTCACCACCCGATGGGCAATGGTCTCGGCGGAGCGGGACACACTGATCTGCACCGTTACCGGATCAACAAGCAAATTTTCGACCAGACTACGGATGGCCTCCGGCATGGTGGCGGAAAACACGAGGTTCTGACGTTTAGTCGGTATTTGGCGCAGAATACGACGAATATCCGGCAAAAAGCCCTTGTCGAACATGTGATCTGCCTCGTCAAGAATCAGCATCTCGACCCTGCTCAGATCAACGGCACGATCATTAAGCAGATCAAGCAGGCGGCCGGGACAGGCAACGACAATATCGGCCCCTTTGCGTAAGCGGGCCACCTGGCCAGGCTTGCCAACACCACCGTAGATGGCAGTGGAGCGCAAGGATGTATTGCGCAGCATGGTTACGGCAAATTCATTTATTTGATCGGCTAGTTCTCTAGTTGGGGCGATGATCAGCGCCCGTGTGCCCTGACCTTTCTTCTCCATCAGACGTTGGATTACTGGCAGGAGAAAGGCGGCTGTTTTGCCGGTGCCGGTCTGCGCCAGGCCGAGGAGATCGCGACCGGCAATAATAGGGAGAATGGCTTGTTGCTGGATTGGGGTGGGGGCGGTGAAACCGCACTGTTCAACTTGATGAAGGATGTGATCGTTCAAAGAAAAATCGGAAAAACGCATTCAGACTCCTGCTTTCAAGACCACTGACCACAGACGCTGCCACGATAAAACGGGAGCACCGGGCGGACATGGTACACTGAAAACGCAAAGGGATGGGGGTACCGCTTTGTTACGGCGTGGGATGGACCAACACCGCTGGCAGGCACCAGAAAAAAAATGTGATTGGGGGAATGGTGAGACAAAGGATGGTCTATTCGTGTACGCACACAGTGTGGCAGGTGAAAAAATTAACGGCGGCCGCGGCCTTTTTTAGCCTGCGGCTTGGCCTCGTTGCAGACCAAAGTTCGATGATTGTATTCCTTGCCATTCAGCCCATCCATCACCTTGTGCCCCTGGGACCTGTTGGCCATCTCGACAAAACCAAAACCCTTGGGACGTCCACTGAAAGGGTCGACAATCAGCTTAGCACTGACCACCTCGCCAAAGGGGGTACAAAGATCGGATAATTCTGTTTCGGTTATGGCATGGGGAAGACTGCCAATGAAAAGTTTCATGCTCAAAGCTCCGCAAGGGGTTATAAGCAAAAACTTTTCAGGTATCGTTTGAGGCGAAACTGAAAACACGGATATCGAAAAAGAGAATGCTAAGTGGATGTGTCCAGGCATGATAGATGAAACTTCCACAACTTGCAAGCTATTTCTTTCCCGTGAGCGGCATCGTTTACGGCAACGGACTGCTTGCCTGGTCCCTACAAACAAACGGTTAAACGATCCCTCCCTTGAAAAATATATGAAATCGGTCAATCAAAAGCTGATTATTTTCAACCAGCAGGCTGCGTTGCTTAAGGGTTTGCAGAAACGGGCATCTTTGCTATAGTGCTGACCTTATCCGTTGTCCCCAAAAAGACGTGGTACGCTTACAGGACGCATCTCCCTCCTTTTCAAGGCTTGCCCCAACGGCTTTTCCACACTGAAAATCAGGACATCCGCTGCGACAGCATAGACGCAGCATAGCCCCCTCCGTAAATGCCATGGAAGATAAACTCGATATACCTCAGGTCCGGCAACGCATTGATCAGATTGACGATACCATTTTGGAGTTGCTCAAGGAACGCCTTGATTGCGCCAAGACCATTGGTTTGCTCAAAAGCGAGACCAACCGCGCCAAATGGGATCCCCAGCGCGAATTGGAAATTTACGACCGGTTGCGCAATAACAACAACGATGTTTTTCCCTACAAGGCTCTGCGCACCATTTTTCATGAGATCATTACCACCTGCCGCCTGTCGCAACGCAAGGCCACCGTCGCCTATCTCGGACCCGAAGCGACGTTTACGCACCTGGCCGGTGTGAAGTATTTCGGCCAGACAGCCGAATACCTGCCCATGGAATCGATTGCCGAAGTGTTCGAGGAAGTGGAAAAGGAGCGGGTGCAGTACGGCATTATTCCGGTGGAAAACTCCATCGAGGGTGCGGTCACCTATTCGCTCGACGCCTTTCTCCGCTACAAGGTGAAGATCTGTGGCGAAATTCAGCTGGCCATCACCCACAACCTGGTCTGCCGCTCCGGCAACATGGAAGATATCCAGACCGTGGCCTCGCATTCCCAACCCCTGGCCCAATGTCGCCACTGGCTGCGCAAGAACATGCCCAAAACACCAACTCTGGAGGTCTTCTCCACCGGCGCCGCCGCGCAGATGGCCGCCAACAACCCCAATATCGGTGCCATTGCCTCCAGCCTGGCCATCTCCACCTACGGCTTGCAGGTGGTGGTGCGCGGCATTGAAGACTACCAGGGCAACACCACCCGCTTTTTGGTGATCGGCCGCAAATCGCCCAAGAAGAGCGGTCGCGACAAAACCTCGATTTTGATCGGTTTGATCAACCGCCCCGGGGCACTCAACGAGATCCTTACCATCCTCTCGGCCAAAAATATCGACCTGGCCAAGATCGAATCCCGGCCCACGAAGGACAAACAGTGGAAATATCTCTTTTTCCTCGACATGCTTGGTCACATCGAAGATCCGGTCATCCATGAGGCCTGCAACATCCTCAAGCAGATCTGCGCCTATTACGAAGTGCTCGGCTCCTACCCGCGTGCCGATGATGTTGATGTCAACGGCGCTGCAAACTAATACTTATTTCAAATAGATACCCAAGATGTATGTGTGCCCTGCTTAGTTGCCAGGGACTGGCCAAGGCCTTTGGCGCCCAGTCCCTTTTTTCCGGCGTCACCCTGATGATCGATGCCGGCGACCGCGTCGGCTTGATCGGCCCCAACGGCTCGGGGAAATCGACCCTGCTCAAGATCTTCTGCGGCCTGTCGCAACCCGATAGCGGCATCGTCTACAGCCAGAAGCTGATGCGCATCAGCTATGTGGCCCAGGATGACTGCTTTGAGGAGGAGGCCGGCTGTGCCGACAACCTGGAGCGGGCGGTGCAGGGCTTGGATATCGATGCCGCCGAGCAGTACAACCGGGTGCATGCCCTGCTCAGCCGCGGCGGTTTTGTCGATGTCGACCAGCCGGTGCGCCTGCTCTCCGGTGGCTGGCGCAAGCGCCTCTCCATCTGCCGTGCCCTGGTGACGCGGCCCGAGGTGTTGGTCATGGACGAGCCAACCAACCACCTCGACATCGAGGGCATCCTCTGGCTGGAAAAACTGCTCGCCGCCACCCTGCCAGAAAGCCCCAGCGCCTTTTTACTGGTCAGCCACGACCGCCGCTTCCTGGAAAACACCGTCAACCGCGTCATTGAACTGGCCCCGGTCTATCCGGAGGGCTCCTTTCAGGTGCGCGGCACCTACAGCGATTTTCTCGATAAAAAATCCGACTTTCTGCTCCAGCGCCAAAACCTGGAGGAACGGTTGGCCAACAAGGTGCGCCGCGAGACCGAATGGCTGCGACGCGGCCCCAAGGCCCGTACCACCAAGGCGCGCTTTCGCATCGACGAGGCGGGCCGACTCCAGGACGAGTTGGGCGAGGTGCGCAGCCGCAACCGCAGTGTCGGCCAGGTGGGCATCGCCTTTGATTCCACCCAGCGCAAGACCAAAAAACTGCTGCAAGCCAACGGCCTGAGCAAAGGCTTTCAAGGCACGCCCCTTTTCTCTAGTCTCGATCTCCTGCTCACCCCCGGCACCCGCCTGGGCCTGTTGGGCCGCAACGGCAGCGGTAAGTCAACGCTGATGCAAATCTTGGCCGCAGCCGCTGAGGAGGATGGCGCCAAAGCGGATCAGGGCACCATCAGCGTCGCCGAAGGGGTACGCATCGTCAGCTTTGATCAGCGTCGCGAACAGCTTGACACCGAGCTCACTCTGCGTCGTGCCCTGGCCCCGGACGGCGACAGTGTCCTCTACCAGGGCCAAAGCCTGCATGTGGTCACCTGGGCCAAACGTTTTCTCTTTCGGGCGGATCAATTGGACACCCCGGTCAACCGCCTCTCCGGCGGCGAGCAGGCGCGTATCCTCATCGCCCGCCTCATGCTGCAACCCGCCGACATCTTGCTGCTCGACGAGCCCACCAACGACCTGGACATCCCCTCCCTTGATGTGTTGGAGGAGAGTTTGAGCGAGTTTCCCGGCGCCCTGGTGCTGGTCACCCATGATCGTTTTCTCCTGGATCGGGTGTGCAACCGGGTTCTGGGTTTCGATGGCCGTGGCCAGACCGAATACTTTGCCGATTACGAGCAGTGGCTGGCTATGCTGGAAGAACGGGAACGTCAGGACAGCCCCGCCAAAGCCGCCAGCAAGCCCCAGGAAAAGCCCGCCACACCCAAATCGGGCAAGCTCTCCTATATGGATCAACGTGAATACGACCAGATGGAAGAGAATATCTTGGAGTTAGAAACCCGCCTGGAGGAAGTGCAGCAGCTGATGACCGATCCGGCCGTCATGGCTGACGCCGAGCGGCTGCAACAAACCTGGCAGGAGCAACAGCAGGTGCAGGCCGAGGTCGACCGCCTCTACGAGCGCTGGAACGAACTGGAGCAGCGCAAGCAGGGCAGCTGATACCCCACGGCTGCAATCCACAAGCCCCCCTCTCACACCAGCCCGTTCTCCTTCTCCCTGTCTCCTGAAATCCCGTTGACACCACCGGGTATTTTCACTATAGACACCGCCATTACAAACCCTTTTCACGGGTCTCACGCTGGATTTTGGCCGATCGTGCCCCGACGCCAACGCACCCCACAACCATCACCAAAAAGGATACCGCCATGCTCCGCAAACTTCTGCTGCTGTGTGCCGCCCTCTTGCTGCTCATCAACCAGGCCCAGGCCGCCGACAAACTGATCAACGGCATCGATGCCAACTTCCCGCCCTTCGCCTTTATTGATAAAACCGGCACTCCCAGCGGTTTTGATGTCGAGGCCATGAACTGGATTGCCAAGGATCTGGGCATGGAGGTCAGCCATCAGCCCATCGAGTGGGACGGCATTATCACCAGCCTGGTCACCAAGAAGATCGATATCATCGCCTCCGGCATGAGCATCACCGCCGACCGTGCCAAGCAGGTCAACTTCACCAACCCCTACTGGGTGATCAAACAGGTGATGGTGACCAAGAAGGGCTCCAAGCTGGCCGTCAACGACATCCTCACCGGCAAGAAGATTCTTGGCGTGCAGCAGGGCACCTCCGAGGCCAAGTGGCTCAAGGAGCAGGCTGCGGCCAAGGGCTGGAACTTCGAGCTGCGCTATTACAACTCCTCGCCGCTGGCAGTGGAGGATATCCTCAACGGCCGCATCGACGCCGCTGCCATGGATGATGCCCCGGCCCACGACGCCAGCGCCAAGAAAGAAGTGCAGATCCTTGGCACCTTTGGCATGGAAGAGGAGAATTTTGGCTACGCGGTGCGCAAGGGCGACACCGAGTTGCTGGCCAAGGTCAACGCCAGCCTGAAAAAACTGATGGCCTCGCCCGACTGGCAGGCCCTGATCAAGAAATACGAACTCGTGAAATAACAGGGTTCTGCGGGCGGGGTCGCCATCGACTCCGCCCGCGTTGTTTTTAAATCGTCCTGTGCGCTCCTGCTCTTTGCCCTGAAACTGGTTGTATTTTCCTGATTACCCCATGCCCGCCTCCCTTGCCGTTATCTTTGACTCCCTGCCCTATCTGCTGCTGGGCTGCCTCAACACCGTGGGCATCGTTGTTGCGGCCATGGGCCTTGGCTTGGCGCTGGGCATCGGCATAGCCGTGGGTTTGGTCTACGGTCCCCGACCGCTGCGCTGGTTGCTGCACCTCTATGTGTGGTTTTTTCGCGGCGTGCCGGTGCTGGTGCTGCTCTTTCTCTTTTATTTCGGCCTCTTTACCTTTCTGGATCTGCCGATCAACGCCTTTTTCGCCATGGCCATCGTCCTGGGGCTGACCACCGGCGCCTATCAGGCCAACATCTTCAAGGGGGCGATGCTCTCCCTGCCGCGCGGCCAGTTCAAGGCGGCCAGCGCCTTGGGCATGAGCGATATGCAGGCGATCCGCTCGGTCATCCTGCCGCAGATCCTGCGTATCTCCATTCCCGCCTGGTCCAACGAATACTCGATCATCCTCAAGGATTCAGCCCTGGCCTTTGTCATCGGCGCCCCGGAGATCATGGCCCGCACCCATTTCGTGGCCTCGCGCACCTACCAGCATCTGCCCCTCTACATCACCGCCGGCCTGCTCTACTTCCTGCTTACCTGGCTGGGCGTCAAGGCCCTGCGTGCGCTGGAACATCGGGTTCGCATCCCCGGCTACACCCAACACGGCATGCAATGAAGACAGCAACGCAATCCCCGCCTATCCTGCGGGTGGAAAACATCAGCAAATGTTTCGGTGAGACCTGCATCCTCAAGGGAGTGAGTCTCAGCCTGAACAAGGGCGAGATCAAGGTGTTGATCGGCCCCTCCGGCGGCGGCAAATCGACCCTGTTGCAGTGCATCAACTGTTTGGTGCAGCCCGATGGCGGCGAGATCTTTCTGGGGGGAGAACGCATCGACTGGCACCGCAAGGCTGACTTGTACCGGCTGCGCCAGCAAGTGGGGATGATCTTTCAAGACTTTAACCTCTTTGATCACTTAAGCGCCCTGGACAACATCACCATTGCCCTGCGCAAGGTCAAAGAGGTGGGCAAAAAGGAGGCAATAGAGCGGGCCCGCTTTGAACTGGAGCAGGTGGGGCTCTCCGACAAGGGCGATCTCTACCCAGCCCAGCTCTCCGGCGGCCAGAAACAGCGGGTGGCCATTGCCCGGGCCCTGGCCATGGATCCCAAGGCCCTGCTGCTGGACGAACCAACCTCGGCCCTGGACCCGGAGTTGATCGGCGAGGTGATTGCGGTGATCCGCGCCCTGGCCGCCAAGGGTATGACCATGATCATGGCCACCCACCAGATCAGCCTCATCTCGACCCTGGCCGACGATATCCTCTTTATGGAAAACGGCACCATTGTCGAACAGGGCTCACCGGCCCAGCTGCTGGCTCCGGGCAACGAGAGCAAGAGCCAGGGATTCTGCGACCGGCTCAACGATCTGGCCGAGGGCGGCTGTTGATGGAGATTTCCCCCTTTTACCAGGAACTGGTCACGGCGCTCAACCGTGGCCTGGTGATGTCCCTGGCACTGATCCTCCCCTCGGCCATTGGCGGGGTGATGATCGGTATTTCCGCCGGGGCTTTGCGCGTCTTTGGCCAGCCCTGGGTGCGAAGACTTGGCGACGGCTATGCCGCCCTTTTTCGCGGTACCCCCCTGGTGGTGCAGTTGTTTGTGCTCTACTTCGGCCTGCCCAATCTCGGCCTCTACCTCAGCCCTTACCTGGCGGCGGTGATCGGTTTCATGCTGTGCAGTGGTGCCTACCAGTCCGAATATGTGCGCGGCGCCCTCCTCTCCATCAAGCGCGGCCAGTATCTCGGCGCCCAGGCCCTGGGCTTCACCACCTGGCAGACCATCACCCACATCATCATTCCCCAGGCAGTGCGCCGGGCCATCCATGGCTGCGGCAACGAGATCATCTACCTGATCAAGTACTCCTCGCTGGCCTATGTGGTCACCTGCATGGAGCTGACCGGCGAGGGCAAGACCATTGCCACCGAATACTTTCGTTTTACCGAGGTCTTTGCCGTCATCGGTCTCTACTATCTGGCCCTGGTCAGCCTGGCCATTTTTCTGCTCAAAAAAATCGAACAGCGGCTGTATATCCCCGGCTTTGGTCACCACTGAGCCCGGTCCGCTTGCTCACACCTTCCCGCAAAGCATCCATGCATTCCTATACACCCATCACCCCGGTTATTCGTCTCCTGATCGAACAGCAGCTCAGCCCCGGCGCGATCATCATAGACCCCAAAACTATCACCGAGGCAGCCTCCGACGCCTCCAAACTCTGCTATCCACCGGAACTGGTGGTGCAGGCACAGAGCGTGGCCGACGTGCAGAGCTTATTGCGCTTGGCTAATCAGTACCATTTCCCTGTGATCCCCCGAGGCGGTGGCTCCGGTCTGGCCGGGGCCTGCCTGGCCAACTGTGGCGGCGTGGTGCTTTACACCAGAGGCCTGGATACCATCCGCTCCATTGATAGGGCCAACTTCACCATGGAGGTCGAGGCCGGGGTGATCAGCAGCCGGGTACGCGAGGCGGCGGCGAATTGCAACCTCTTCTACCCGCCCGATCCGGCGGGCATGGATCTGAGCACCATCGGCGGCAATGCCGCCACCGATGCCGGTGGTCCGGCCTGCGTCAAGTACGGTACCACCCGTGATTACATCCTGGGGCTGGAAGCGGTGCTGCCCAACGGCGAATTGATCAACACCGGGGTACGCACCCGCAAGGGTGTGGTCGGCTACGATCTCACCAACCTGCTGGTGGGCTGCGAGGGAACCCTGGCGGTGATCACCGCTCTGACCCTGAAACTGATCCCCCGTCCGCCGGCCACGGTGGGTGCGCTGTGCGCTTTTGGCTGTATGGGCAATGCCATGCGCGCCGTGGCCCGCATCATGGCTGAGGGCCATCTGCCCAGCGCCATTGAATTTCTTGACCACCGCTGCTTGGAGCTGGTTGGCGAGATGCTGCCCTTTGCCCTGCCAGGCGGCAAGCCCTCACTGCTGCTGATCGAGCTTGATGGCCCCCAGTCCCAAATCACCTCTGAACTGGAGACCGTGCTGGCTCTGGCCAGGGCCGAGGGGGCTTTTGAGGTGTTGCGGGCAAAGGATGAACAGCAACGCCAGCAGATCTGGGATGTCCGCCGCCAGGTCAGCCTGCGCATCCACGACCATGCCGCCCTCTACATCCCCGAGGATGTGGCTGTGCCCTTAAGCGCCATCGCCCAGTTGGTCGACGCCCTGCCAAGTTATGAGGCACAATACGGTGCCGATATCTTTGCCTTTGGCCATGCCGGCGATGGCAACATCCATCTTAACATCACCACCCAGCAGCCGGAACGCAGACCGGAAGTGATGGAGGGGGTGCGCGCCCTGCTGCAACTGGTGCTCTCCCTGGGCGGCACCATCTCCGGCGAGCACGGCATCGGCCTGGCCAAGCGCGAATTCGTGGCCATGGAACTCTCACCGACCTCCATCGAGTTACAGAAGGGCATCAAAGCCCTCTTTGATCCCAACCAGATCCTCAATCCCGGCAAGATCTTCCCATGAATTCCCAGCCGCGCATCAGCAACCGGGTCAACGCTATTGCCGTCTCCGCCACCAAGGCCATGGCCGAGAAGGCGGCCCGCATCGGCGGCTGTGTCAGTCTCGGTCAGGGTGTGCCCTCCTTTGCCACCCCAGCCGAGGTCATTGATCGCCTCACAGAGGCGCTCACCACTAACCCGGCTTGCGGCAAGTACACCCTGCAAACCGGGATGCTTGCGCTGCGCCAGCGTATCGCTCGCAGGCTCTTGGATGAACAGGGGCTGAAGATTGATGCCGAACGGGAGATCTGCCTCACCGTCGGTGCCATGGAGGGACTGCTCGCCACCCTGATGAGTGTGGTTGATCCGGGTGATGAGGTCATCCTCCCCAGCCCGACCTATGCCTCCTACATCGAACAGGTACATCTCTGCGGCGGCCTGCCGGTCTATGCGCCTTTGCAGGAGGACTGGAGCCTGGATGTGGAGGCCATCACCCGGGCAATCACCCCGAAAACCCGCGCCCTGATGTTGTGCAACCCCGGCAACCCGACGGGCAATGTCATCGCTGATGCGGAGGTGCTGGCCCTGTGCGAACTGGCAGTGCAGTACAACTTCGTGTTGGTGGTCGATGCCACCTACGATTACCTGGTGTTTGATGGTCCGCCACCGCTCAATCCCCTCGGCCTTCCCGAATTTCGCGATCATGTGGTCAGTGTCTCGTCGCTCTCCAAAAAATTCGCCCTCACCGGCTGGCGTATCGGCTGGGTCACGGCGGCGGCACCGTTGATGGCGCAGATCATGAAAGTGCACGACGCCACCACCATTTGCGCTCCCACGCCCTCGCAGTTTACAGCCCTGGCGGCGCTGGAGATGGAAGGACAATGGTTGCAGGACTGCCGGCACCAGTTGCGGCGGCGGCGCGATCTCTGCTGCGCACGGTTGGAGGCGTTGGGGGATTTTTTCAGCTATGTGCAGCCCCAGGGGGCTTTTTACATGATGGCGCGCTACCGGTTCAGCAATCGGCCATCGCAGGAGGTGGCTGAGCTACTGCTGCACGGCGCCCGGGTGATCACCATCCCCGGCGGGTCTTACGGACCAGGGGGTGAGGGGCATCTGCGGCTTTCATTCGGGGGTGAGGAGGCGGAGATCAATACCGCCTTTGATCGCATTGCTGCCTGGTTGCAGCGGGGAGCTACCGACAACGGATAAAAAATTAGCCGCCGATACGCGACATACGGCCGTGGCAGTCGGAGCCGGAGCGATGCAGGCGTTCGTCCAGCCGGTGGCCGCGCGGTTTGTTGCGAATGGCCTCGACTAGGGCCGCTTGAATGGTGGCATCACTGGGCTGATTGCGCAACACCGCACGCAAATCAACCTCGCTGTCGTGCAGCAGGCAAGAGCGCAGGGTGCCGGCCGAGGTCAGCCGCAAGCGGTTGCAGCGGTCACAAAAGTGGTGGCTTAGGGGGCTGATGAACCCCAAACTGCCGGCGGCATCATCGCCCAAGCGAAAGACCTTGGCCGGGCCATCATTGCGGCCTTTCTGCAACGGGATGAGTTCGCCGATGGTGGCGATCCGCTCCATGATCTCGTCGGTGCTGATATAGGTATCCGCATTCCAGCGACTGGAGGCACCGATGGGCATGAACTCGATGAAACGCACTTGCAGCGGCAACCGCTGCGACATGCGCGCAAACTCGAGGATCTCATCGTCATTGATATGGCGCATGGCCACCATGTTGAGTTTCACCGTGCTATACCCCAGGCTGAGCACGGTTTCGATCCCCCGCCACACCGCGTCAAAACAGTCCACCCCGGTGATATCATGCACCCGCTGAGGTTTGAGCGAATCGAGGCTGATATTGACCTTGCTCACCCCGGCATCGAGCAATTCGCGGGCATGCTGGGCCAGCAGTACGCCGTTGGTGGTGATGCGCACATCATCCAAGCCTTCAATGGCCATCAGTTGGCGAATGAACCCCAGCACCCCGCGCCGCACCAGCGGTTCACCGCCGGTGAGCCGCACCTTGGTGATGCCCATACCCACTGCCACCCGCACCACCCACAACAGCTCCTCGTAGGTGAGCAGTTCTTCCTGGTCCAGTTTCGTCAAACAGCCCGTGGACTCGTCCTCGGTGACGCAATACATACACCTGAGGTTACAACGATCAGTGAGACTGAGACGCAAATAGGAAATGGACCGGGAAAACAGATCCATCAGATTGTTGCTAACCGGATCTGAACTAGATTTTCTTTGTGTCATTGTGTATGGTGCCCGCTACACATCAGGGTGCGGAAAAATCGGAAAATCGGAACTCCGGAGGCGTTGACAGCCCCCACCAAATTGTACCTACTGATACCACCGAAGAGGAGTGATTGCAACCGCTGCCCCATGCACATTCTTGCTATTGAAAGCTCCTGCGACGACACTGCTGCCGCCGTCGTCAGCCCCGAACACCGGGTTCTCTCCTCCGTTATCAGCAGCCAGAACGAAATTCATGCCCGTTTTGGCGGCATTGTTCCCGAATTGGCATCACGCCGTCATATCGAAATGATTGACCCGGTGGTGGAGGAGGCCCTGGCCCAGGCTGGTTTGGGCCTGGATGATATCGGCCTCGTCGCCGCCACCCAGGGGCCGGGTCTGGTGGGCTCGTTGCTGGTGGGCTTCACCTTTGCCAAAGGATTGGCCCTGGTGCGCGGTCTGCCCTGTGTGGGCGTGGATCACATGGCCGGTCACCTGCTCTCCTGCCTGCTGGAAGACCGAAGGCCAGAATTTCCCTACACCGCCCTCATCGTCTCCGGCGGCAACACCTCGCTCTTTGCCGTGGACTCACCGCTTGTCTGCACCCGCCTGGGCCGTACCCGTGACGATGCCGCTGGCGAGGCCTTTGACAAGGTGGCCAAGTTGCTGGATCTGGGCTATCCGGGCGGACCGGTGATCAGCCATCTGGCCACAAAAGGCAATCCTAGGGCGATCCGTTTTCCCCGCGCCCGTCTAGCCGAACACAGTTTAGATTTCAGCTTCAGCGGCCTGAAGACCGCTGTGGCCGCCCATGTGGAGGGCCAGCGCCGCAGCAATCAGCCCCTGGCCGTTGAAGATATCTGCGCCTCCTTCCAGGAAGCAGTGGTTGAGGTGCTGGTGGACAAGACCTTGGAGGCGGCCCGCCAGACCGGGCATTGTCGGGTTGTCATCGGCGGCGGCGTGGCGGCCAACCCCCGCCTGCGCGAAGCCCTGACACAACAATGTGCCAGGCAAGGTCTGGAACTGTTTATGCCCTCACTTGCCTACTGCACCGATAACGCTGCCATGATCGGTGTGGCCGGCTATTACCGCTTTCTGGCCGGGGAGTTGGCGGACGCCGACACCGACGCCTACTCCCGCTCGCCACTGAACTGATCATGGTCCATCTCCCCACTAAATCCCTGCTCAAACGACAGGGCCTGGCCCCGCAAAAGAAACTGGGGCAGAATTTTCTCGTCCATGAACGCACCCCCCGCCGCATCGTCGATCTGGCCGGCTTGAACCCGGAGGATGAGGTGATAGAGGTCGGCGTCGGCCTCGGTGCCCTGACCCGACCGCTGGCCGCAGCCTGTGCCAAGGTGATTGGCCTGGAGGCCGACTCGGGCATTATCCGTATGCATGAGCAGCAGCAGGATCTGCCGGCCAATGTCGAGCTCATCCATGCCGACGTGCTCAAGATGGACTTTGCCGCCCTGGTGCAACCGGGTAAACGGCTGAAAATCGTCACCAATCTCCCCTACTCCATCTCCAGCCCCTTCCTCTTCCGCTTGATTGATCATGCTGAACTGATGGATTTTGCCGTGGTCATGCTGCAAAAGGAGGTGGCTCAGCGCCTCTGCGCCCAGCCCGGCACCAAGGAATACGGCGTGCCCACCGTACTGCTCGCCGCCTGCGCCACGGTAACGCCACTGCTTTCGGTGCATCCGGCCGAATTTCATCCCCAGCCCAAGGTCGACTCCCAGGTGATCAAGATCACCTTCAACCCTGTACCTGCTTCGGCTCGGGCTCTGGGTGATTTCGATCACCGCCTCTTTACCCGCGTTGTCCATGCCGCCTTTGGCCAGCGCCGCAAAACCCTACTCAATGGCCTGAGCAGTGGAGGCTTGGGAGATAAAACGCAACTGAGCCTGGCCATCGAAGCAACGGGGCTAAGCCCCTCGGTACGGGCCGAGACCCTGCATCTGGCGCAATTCGTTGCCCTGACCAGAGCCCTGCAACCTTTGTCTACTGCACAACCCGAACCCCGTCCCCTTTCCTGAGAGGATTGTATGAGCGAATCCAAACCGGCCCCACCGCAGATCAGCCCCTATGTCTTCCCTGTCCTCCTCATAGGCTTTGGCCTGTGGTGCGGCTATGACGGCTGGCTGACTACCGACGCCAAGATGGCCGAACACCAGACCTTCAACCGCGTCGCCTGTGGCGTGCTGCTGCTGTGGGGCGCCATCGATTTTTTTCGCACCCATAAGCGGGAACAGGCCTACAAGCTACGTCAGCAGGCCAAGGCCGAGACCGGCAATGCACCCGAAACCGCCGAAGTTGCTGACAACTCGGATACTTCGGACAACTGATCATCCCGCCACCAATGATCACCAACCGCCAGCTCATTCTCCCCTACGCAGCCCCCTATTTTGCCTATGTGGGCATCGCCTCCATCCCCGAGACCATCCTGCCGATGGAGATCTCCTATCCGCTGCGGCTGATTGTGGTGCCCCTGCTGCTGGCCTGGGGATGGCGCTGGTACTGCCCAATGCGAGGACCACGACCGATGTGGGGCTCCATCGGTCTGGGCATCGGCGCCGGTGTGGTAGGACTGGGACTCTGGATCGGCCTGCTGGCCAGCTTTCTGCCCACCACCGAAACCACGTCCTGGTCAACGACAGCCTTTACCTTCCGGCTGCTCAGCGCCGGCCTGATCGTGCCACCCTTTGAGGAGTTGATGATGCGCGGTTTTGTCTTCCGTCTGGCCCTGCAGTGGGATCAGTTGCGGCAGCAAGGTGTGCAGCACCCCCTGCTCACCGCCCTGGATGAGCGTTCGGTCAATGACGTGCCCATGGGAGCCTGGTCCTGGGCAGCGGTCATTATCTCCACCCTGGCATTCACCTCCGGCCATGGCCTGCACGAATGGCCGGCCGCCGTTGCCTATGGCCTACTGATGGCCCTCTTGTACATCATGCGCCAGGATCTCATCGTCTGCATCACCGCCCATGCGGTGACCAATATCCTGCTGGCCTGCTTTGTCTATGCCACCGGCTCCTGGCAGTACTGGTGATCACTCCCCCCTTTTTCAATCCGAACCACCTCTTCACTTACTCCCATGAACCTGAAACGTGCCGCCCGCTACTACCTTACCCGCTTCAAGCGGCTGCAGGGCTCCAATCATTCTTTGGCCATGGGTGCGGCCATCGGCTCGGCCGTTGGTGCCACGCCCACCCTGCCGCTGCACAACGTGCTCATCCTGGCCCTGACCATCCCCCTGCGCGTCAATCCCATTGCCGGTATCCTGGCGGCCAACGTGGTCAGCAACCCCCTCACCTTTGGCCCCCAGTACTACCTGGCCTGGAAAATCGGTGATTTGCTGCTGCCCGGCCGCCTGAGCTGGGAGAAAATCAGTGATACCCTGGCCCTGATCAAATCCCAGGGCATCATGGACAGCCTCGACACCCTGCGCAGCTTGGGCTGGGACGCAGTGGTGGTCATGCTCAGCGGTGGCATGGTGCTGGCCCTGCCCTGCGGGGTGATCACCTATGTGCTGGTGTTCCGGTTTTTTACGCGGATGCGGGCCAAACGGCGGGAGAAACACCTGCTCAACAACCCCAAGCCCCCTGCAACCGCCCGGCTGGATGCATAATTTCGTCTGGCACAACCCGACCAAGGTCCTCTTCGGCCGCGATACCCTGCCAAAAATCGGTGCCGAGACCACAGTCTGGGGTAAAAAAGTGCTACTGGTCTCTGGCCAGGCCAGTCTCAAACGCAGCGGCCTGCATGCGCAGATCATCCATAGCCTGCATGCGGCGGGCCTGGAGATCATCGAGCATGACGGTGTCCGCTCCAACCCCCTGCTCTCCCATGCCCGCGAAGGCGTTGCCAAGGCCAAGGCCCATCAGATCGAGGTCATCGTCGCCGCCGGCGGTGGCTCGGTGCTTGATACCGCCAAGGCCATTGGCGCCGGCGCAGTGGTGGAGCATGATGTGTGGAAATTCTTCACCGGCAAAAAAGGCATCAAGGGCACGCTGCCGGTGCTGACCCTGCCCACTTTGGCCGCCTCGGGCTCGGAGATGAACTCGGGCATGGTCTTGACCAACGAACAGACCCAGGAAAAATTCGGCTTTGGCCATCGCTTGCTCTTTCCCAAGGTCTCCATCCTTGATCCCCAAACCACCTGCACCGTGCCCCCCAACTACACTGCCTTTGGGGCAGTGGATGCGCTCAGCCATGTGCTCGAGTTCTATCTCACCACCACCGAGACCGAGACCTCGGTGCAAGACCGATTGATGGAGGGGTTGATGGAAAATGCCATGGCCGCCTGCACCCGCTGTCTGACCGATCCCCACGATTACTCGGCCCGTGCCGACCTAATGTGGGTGGCGGCCCTGGCCCTCAGTGGCCTGAGTGCCGCAGGTTTGGGCCGGGTGGGCTTTCCCATGCACCTTATCGAACACTCGCTCAGCGCCCTCTACGACATTCCCCACGGGGCCGGCTTGGCGGTGATCATGCTCGGTTGGTTGCGCGCCCATGTAGACAGTCATGCCCGCCGCATCGCCCAACTGGGGCAACGGGTTTTCGGCCTCGGGCTCTCCGCCTCAAGCGAACAAACAGCTCTCCAGACCATCACCGCCCTGCACCACTGGCTGGGCTCGGTGGCCGCCCCCACCACCTTGACCGAGCTGCACATACCGCACACCGACATCCCCCGCATCGCTGACAACAGCCAAGGACTGGCCCGCATCTGGCGTCTTGCCGAATATTCCCCGCATCGGGTAGCCGCTATCCTCCACCTCTGTCGCTGACCCCGTGCTCGCCATCGACAGCGAGGGCAATGGAGCGAAAATTGTGTTCTTTCTCCATGACATTCGCAGGTTGATACGGTACATTGCCCTAGTTTTGCTGCGTGCGGCGCAGCCATGCAAGCATCGTTACACATGATGCAACCTGTTGTTTTCACGTCACCCAGCCTGCCTGCTGGTAATATTGACGATATCATGCCGTGCGCATCCTCACCGACCCTAACCGAGGCCACACTCCACGATGAAGCGTGAAATCCCGACCGGACAACCGGTGCCAGCGGATTGGCTCAGCAATTTTGACCGCTACCTGATCAGCGAAGGCACCCATGAGCGGGCGTATGAAAAGCTCGGCGCCCATCTGATCCGCTTTGGCAAGGAGCAGGGGGTGGTCTTTGCGGTGTGGGCACCCAACGCGCACCAGGTGGCGGTGGTCGGCGATTTCAACGATTGGAACGCCACCAGCCATGCCATGCACTCCTCGGACAGTGGCATCTGGAGTCTGTTCGTTCCCGGCCTGCCCGAATTTGCCGTCTATAAATATCGTATCACCAGCCAGAGTGGCGAGGTCTTCGACAAGGCCGATCCCTACGGTTTTGCCATGGAGGAGCGGCCACGCACCGGCTCGGTGGTGGCCAATATTGATCGTTATCCCTGGCAGGATCAAGCCTGGGTGGCTGGTCGCAAAGACCGTCAGGCCCTCAACGCCCCAATCTCTATTTACGAGGTCCATCTTGGCTCCTGGCGTCGGGTCGCCGACGAGCGGTGGGGCCAGCGCTATCTCAGCTATCGCGAACTAGCCGACACCCTCATTCCCTATGTGAAGGAGTTGGGCTATACCCATATCGAACTTTTGCCCATCGCCGAATATCCCTTTGACGGCTCCTGGGGCTACCAGGTGCTGGGCTTCTACGCCCCCACCTCCCGGTTCGGCACGACCGAGGATTTCATGTACTTCATCGACCAGTGCCATGCGGCTGGTCTGGGAGTGATCCTCGACTGGGTACCGGCCCATTTCCCCAGGGACGGGGCCGGGCTCAACATGTTCGATGGCACCCAGCTGTACGCCCACGCCAATCCTCTCCAGGGTGAACATCAGGACTGGGGCACACTCATTTTCAACTACAGCCGCAACGAGGTCCGCTCGTTTCTCATCTCCAACGCCCTGTTCTGGATCGATAAATATCACATCGACGGTTTGCGGGTGGATGCGGTGGCCTCCATGCTCTACCTTGATTATTCACGCGAGCCGGGACAGTGGATCCCCAACGAATATGGTGGGCGGGAAAACCTGGCGGCGATCTCGTTCTTGCAAAAGGTCAACGAGGTGGTGCATGGCATCTTCCCAGGCGTTTTGACCATCGCCGAGGAATCGACCTCCTGGCCCATGGTCAGCCGGCCTACCTACCTGGGTGGCCTGGGTTTCAGCCTCAAGTGGAACATGGGTTGGATGCACGATACCCTGGGCTACCTGGGCAAGGACGCCCTCTTTCGCCGTTTTCACCACAACCAGATGACCTTTGGCATGCTCTACGCCTTTCACGAGAACTTCGTACTGCCCATCAGTCACGATGAGGTGGTGCATGGCAAGGGTTCGTTGATGGGCAAAATGCGCGGCGACGAATGGCAGAAATTTGCCAATCTGCGCGCCTTTTTGGGCTTCATGTGGGGCTACTGCGGCAAGAAACTGCTGTTCATGGGCTGTGAATTCGGGCAATGGCAGGAGTGGAACCATGATACCGGCCTGGAGTGGCAGGCACTGACCGCTCCCTCCCACCAGGGGGTGCAGCGGCTGGTGCGCGATCTCAACCTGGTCTACCGCCATCATCCCGCCCTTTATCAAGTGGATTTCGACTGGAACGGATTTCAATGGATCAATGCCAATGATTCCGACAATTCAGTGTTTTCCTTTGTGCGCTACGCCGAGGACCGTCAATGTATCGTGGTTGTCTGCAACCTCACCCCGGTGGTGCGCCGCGATTACCGCATCGGTGTGCCCGAAAGCGGTCCGTATCGTGAGCTGATCAACACCGATCTCGATATTTACGGCGGCAGCGGTGTCGCCAATGGCGCGGTTATCGACGCCTCGCCGCAACCCTCGCACGGCTTTGGCCACAGCCTGGCACTGACCCTGCCGCCGCTGGCCACCCTGATGCTCAAACCCTGTACAGATCCGTCATCCCATTAATTCGCTTCCTCACATGACCTCAACCTCAACACAGCCACTATGAAAACCCCTCTCATCCTCGTCTCCATCGTCGGTGTTGCGGCCTACATCGTGCTCGCCAACTTCAATAGCAAGATGATCAAGGAATCGTCCATGCCCAAGCCCCAGGCTTCGGCGGTGACACAGACCGCATCGCACCCGGAACCGGCAAAGCCGCAACCACCTGTTCCGGCAGCAGGTCAACCGGCACCTGCGGCAAAGGCCAGCGAATCGGCAGCGCCGCAAGCGGCCACGCCTCCTGAACCACCCCTACAAGCAGCGCCGGTACAATTGAGCATCCAATCGCAGCCTGACAACAGCGAGACTCTGGCTCAGTTGCAGCATGAGGTCGCCAGCCGCGACCAACAGATCAAACAACTGGTGGAGGCTCAAGAGGCCATAGCCACCAAGTACCGCGACATGCTGACCAAGGTTGAGGCTGGCACCGCCGGGGCCGAGGCGCGCGAGAAAGAATTGCAGGAAAATGCCGAAGCCATCAAACAACTGGCCCTGGATAAACAGCGTCTGGCCGAGGAGTTGACCGCCGCCCGCGAGGCCCTGACCAAGCAGAATGCGCGGTTGGCCGAGCTACAAGCCGCCTCCACCCAGGCCCAACAACTGCTGAACGAGAAGGAAGCGGCGCTGACCCAACTGCGCCAGCAGCTTAACGCCCAACAGAGTGGTGACGAGGAACGCAAGGCCCTGGCTGCGGCCAAGGAAGCCCTGGGCAAGGATGTGAGCGCACTCAACTCCACCATCGCCGAGCTGAAAGCCGCCACCGAATCTGCCCAGCAGGCCCAGCGCGACAAAGAAAGCCAACTTGCACAAACCCAGCAGCAGATCAAAGAGCGCATCACCGAAATCGAAGCCTTGCAAGCCCAGATGAGTACCCTCAACGGTCAATTGCAGCAGACCCGTCAGGCCCAGATGCAGACCCAGGCCCTGGTGCAGGAAAAAGAGGGGCTCATTGCCGGATTGGGGCAGCAGATCACCCAGCAGCAGGCGGCCATTGAGGCGTTGCAGCAGCAACTTGCCGCCAATACCACGCAACTCCAGACCGCACTCACGGCACAAAGCGCGGCGGAGCAAAATATTGCCACCCTGCAGCAGAACCTGACCGGCAAAGAGCAGCAGATCAATCAGGCCCAGGAGCAGAGCAAGGCTCAGGAACAGGCCATCCAACAGAAAATCGAGGTCCTGGCCCAAAGCCAGCGTGAGTTGCAAGCAGCTCTCAACGCTCAAAGCGAAGCAGAGAAAAAAGCGCAGGACCTCCAGCAGAACCTGGTGACCAAAGACCAGCAGATCATGCAGGCCCAGGAGCAAAGCAAGGCACTGGAACAAGCTCTGGAACAGAAGAGCGAGACCCTGACCCAGAGCCAACACGATTTGCAGGCCATCAAGGCCGAGGTGGCCTCGCAGCCGCAGGCGGTGGCCACGGTGCAGCAGATGCTGGATGCTCGCACCAGCGAGCTTGAGCAAGCAAAAAAGGATGCCGCTGTGCAACTTGAGGCCCTCAACCAGCAGGTGACGACCCTGAAACAGGCCGATGAGCAAAGCCGTCAGGCCCTGGGCGAGGCGCAGGCGCAAGCAGCAGCCGCCAAGGGACAGGTGGAAGAACTCACCAAGGCGCAGAGCGATCTGCAGGCAACACTCAAAGAGGCCACCGAGTCACTGAACGCAGCGCAAACGGCCAAGACAACGCTGCAGAACCAGGTGACCGAGCAGGAAGCAGCCCTTAATACCACCCAGGCACAACTGCAAAGTCTGACCGCCCAAGTCAGCAGCCTTAACGATGAAAAAATAGGGTTAAACAGCCAGGTGCAGGCCTTGCGCGAAGAAAACAAATCGTTGCAGGGCATCAAAGCCAGCTATGCTGAGCACGAGCAAAGCATGAAAGAGGCCAAGGAACAGTTGGCCGGACTGGAAGCGATCAAAACCCGTAACGCCCAACTGGGCCAGCAACTGGCGGAGAAGGAGACCGCACTGAGCGAGGCCCTGAAAAAAGGCGAAGAACTGAGCGCCTTACAGGCCAAGTTCGGCGAGCTCTCCACCCAGGCCGAAGCTACGGCCACTGCCCTCAAACAGCTGGAGACCGCCAAGACCGAGTTGGCTGGTCAGTTAGCCGCGGCTCAAGGTCAGGTACAGGCTGGCGAAGCCATCAAGGCCGCACTGGCTGAAAACGAGGCCAAGCTCAAGCCGATGAGTGAGAAAGCTGCCCTGGTTGAGGGATTGCAGACCAAACTGAGCGAGACTGAAACCGGCAAGCAGGCGGTGGAGAAGAAAGCCGCCGCCACCGAGGCCGAACTGAGCCAAACCAAGCAGGAACTGACCGCCAAGACAGACAAATTGAAAGCCGCCGAGGCTGGTTTGAGCGGGGCACAGGAGGAGATCAAAAAGATCACCCAATCCCAGACAGTACAAGCGAAGCTGGACCTGGTGCCCACTCTTGAGCAGCAGATCGCCACGCTGAAGGATCAGATCGCACAGCTTGAGAACAGCAGCGCACTGCGCAACAAGGAAGTGGCCGCTGCCCAGGAGACCGTCAAGCAGGCCGAGAGCCTCAAGGCGGAAAACGCTGCCCTCAAGCAGCAACTGGAGCAGGCTAAAGCGGCCCCGCAGCCAGCGGCCCAGATGGAGACACCCGCAGCTCCCGCTGCTCCTACGGCTCCCGCCGTAGTTACTCCGGCTACCCCGGCAGCCGCTATCGCCGAGGCCAAAGCAGTCGAAGCCGTACCTGCGGCGCCGGCAGCCCCGGATCAGGACAAGGATGGCGTTGCCGACGCTGCCGATTTCTGTGCCAAATCAGCGGCGGGATCGGCGGTCAACGCCCTGGGTTGTCCGGCGGACAAGGGTATTATCCTTGAAGGCGTCAGCTTCAAGACAGGAACAGCGGTATTCACCGCCGAATCCCAGAAGCTCCTCGATAAGGTGGCCGCAACGCTGGGCCATGCCCCGCAGGTGAAGATCGAGGTGGCCGGTTACACCGATGCCGCCGGCAATGCCCAGAAAAACCTGGATCTGAGCAAGCAACGTGCCCAGGCCGTGGTCAGCTACCTGGCCACCAAGGGCGTGGCTGCCGAGCGGTTGAGCGCCGTTGGCCGTGGTCAGGAACAGCCCATTGCCGACAACGCCACCGCAGCAGGCCGCCAGAAAAACCGCCGCGTCGAGTTGCATCCCTTAGTTCACTAAGCCACGTTTCCGGCAAGGCCGAAAAGCCCAACAAAAAAGCCCGCACTCTTCGGAGTGCGGGCTTTTTTGTTGGGCTTTAAACAATCGCCAATGAGCCGCCGCTGAGATTTAGAAAAACTCCACCAGCACCAGGTTGATCAAACCGAGGAAGAAGCCCAACAGGGCACCAAAGAGGTTGATGTACTTGAACTGCTCCTCCATGATCGACAGCAGCAAGCGTTCCAGCTGCAACAGGTCGAGCTTGTTCACCTTTTCGGTAACTAGCCCCTTGATATTGAGCGAATCGACCACACCAGGAACCTCGCGCAGCAGCACGCGGTTGGTCATCAGTTGCAGGGTGGAGTTGATGCCCCGCCGCACCCCGTGGGGGACCAAATCATAGAGCATGCCCACCGGCCGCTCCAGCAGGGCATCGACCATGGAGCCGAGCATGGAGGTGACCAGTCGCTCGGTCTTACCTGAACGAAACAACGCCACGCACTCATCGACCACCAGCTGGCGCAGCCGTTGTCCTTGCTCATCGGGGAAGAATTGGGCGCCGACATCAGCCAGACTGCGTTGCCCACCGGCCAGCAGATCCTCCATGCCCACATGCACCAACATACTGATGGAGTTGAGCGCCCCTTCCGCCTGCAACAGGCCCAGCAGTTGGCCGGCCCCCTCGCAGCAGAGCGAGCGCAGCTGCTCTTCGCCCAAGCTCTCGAGCACCTCGGCCATTGGCTTGTCAAACAGATCGTCAACGGCCTGCTGCAACACCACCAGCATGCGACTGCGCACCTCCCCCGAGCCAAGCCAGGCAACCAGATCCGGCTCTTTGACGCGTAGATACTCGCTGACCTTCTCCTCCAGGGTCTCCCGCTCGATAAACCCACGGGCCATGGCACCGACCGGCCCCAGGGAATCGAGGAAATGATCGACTCCTGCGAGCACCCCGACAACAACTTGACCCTGGATGACCGGATCCGCCAGCAGCCGCCCCATGCCAGCAAGAATGGTGTCGGCATGATCCTGGATCAGTTGTGCCACAACCGCAGCCACCGGTTCCGGCACCGCCGAGCGCAGGGTCGCGCCTTCTGCCGCCGATTTGCGCACGGCGGTGGCTAGGGCATCCCCCAACCACTGGACGGTTGCTTCACTCCGCAACAGATCGCGGAGCAACCCGTCGATGAACAGGTAAAGATCGCGGCGATGCTCCAGCCCGAGCAGTTCGTTGATTTCACGGGTAGCCAGGGTATCGAGGCGGCTGTTGATCGAGGCGGTCAACTGCTCTTGAAACGCAGCGCCAGCCAAGTAGCGGTTAACGCCCTCGGTCAGCTGGTACTTGAGGGTTTTGACACCTACCTTGAAATAGGCCTTGAATTTGCGGGGGATGATATCGCCAATCGGGCCGAAATCCTGCATCATCACCTCGCGCACCCGGCGGTCGACGACGATGGCCAGGTGCTCCTGGAAAGGTTCCTCGGAGATGGCGGCACCGATGTCCTTGCTGGTCAGCAGGTGGCGGCCGACCATCTCGCCGATATTTTCGGCCAGGGCATGGCGTTTGGACGGGATGACCCCGGGGGTCATCGGCACCTGGATGCCAAAGAGATACCAGGGCTCCAGCGGCCGAAACAGCATGCGGATGGCAATCTTGTTGGTGAGATAGCCGATAAAGGCACCGATACAGGGATGGGCCAGGGCGGAGAGCAGGGAGGTATCAAAGGCGAGCACGGCAATCTTCCTTGGTGAGAGGGGTGGGAGAAAGGGCGATGGGCACCAGTTCGGCGGGATCGCTGATCAGCCTCGTCGCCCCGGCCGCTTGCAGCTCGGAAGCACCGCGAAAGCCCCACAGCACGCCCACCGCATCCATGCCGGCGGAGCGGGCAGTGTGCATGTCGATGGAGGTGTCGCCTACGTAGAGGATCTCTCGTGGTGCCAATTGCAACAGCTGTGCGGCGGCCAGCGCCCCCGCAGGGTCCGGTTTCTTGGCCACACCCACACGTTGACCAAACACCGGGTCAAAGGGCCAGGGCGATAGCAGGCGCTGCACGCACAGCCGGGTGAAATCCTCCGGTTTGTTGGAGAGCACCGCCAACCGCACGCCTCCGGCGACCAAGGCATCGAGCATCGTCGCGATGCCAGGATAGGGAGCACTGTGCTCATCCCAGTTAGCAGCGTACTCGCGTTGAAACTCGGCCACGGCTTGGGCTATCCCCTCGGCGGTGCGCAGCTCGGGCGGCAAAATCCGCTCCACCAGGGTGGCGATGCCATCGCCGACAAAATATCGGTAGGCTGCAACCGGATGAACCGGCAGTGAACGGGCAGCCAGCACGCGGTTGCCGGCATTGGCCAAATCATCCAAGGTATCGAGTAAGGTCCCGTCAAGATCAAAGAGGACCGCTTGGTAAGACATGTGAAGCTCCTGCACAGTGGGCATGGCATCGACAAGACACCATGCGGTTGATTGTTGATTACCGGCGCCACTATACCCGCCAAGCCGTGGGATCGGAACTGTTTTTTCGCCTGCTTGGCCGCTGGTACAGACGGGAAAGGCCATGTCGGGACAATTGTCGGGAATGGCTTGAAAAAACCAATCGTTTGACATATATATCCACCAGACAACTTCGTCTGCATGCGAGTGGCCCCCAGGACCACTTCCCTTGACCCTTGCCACGGCGTAGCAATGACCAGAGACACTCCCCCATCCGATGCAATGATCGATCTGATCAAGGTCAGCAAGACCTATTCACCCGATGTCCAGGCCCTCACCGACATCTCGCTGACCATTCGCCGCGGGGAGCTCGTCTTTCTCACCGGCACGAGCGGAGCGGGTAAAACCACGCTGCTCCGCCTGATCAGCGGCATGGAAAAGCCCAGCAAAGGCATGCTCGACGTGGCGGGGTTTGATCTGGCCAAATTGCCACCGCGCAAGCTCCACCTGCTGCGCCGCCGTATCGGCATGGCCTACCAGGATTTCAAACTGCTGCCAGAGCGAACCGTGGCCGATAACATCGCCATCGCCATGGAGGTTCTCTACACGCCGCGCGCCACCATCGAGCGCCGCACGCGGGAGTTGTTGGCACAGCTTGATCTCAGCCACAAGTACAAAAGTCGCACCAGCGAACTGTCGCGTGGCGAACAACAACGGGTCACCATTGCCCGCGCCGTGGCCAACAATCCGGAAATCGTGCTCGCCGACGAGCCCACCGGCAACCTTGATGCCGAGACCACAGGACGCGTGATGGAACTGTTCCACCAACTCAACGGCAGTGGCACCACCCTGTTGATTGCCACCCACGACACCAGCCTCTATCAACACGACCGTGACCGGATCGTTGAGCTGCACCATGGACGCCTGCGCTTTGAACAACTAGGCGAGAGTGGCGAAGAGGCCACCACCGACGATGCGGACATAGCGTTCTTGCCGCTTGTCGAGGAGGTCTGAACATGCGCTTTATCACCGTCGCCCTCCGCCATGCCGGCCGCAACATGCTGCTCACCTGGAAATCCCAGGGCATGACCCTGTTCACCGTTTCCCTGTCAGTGTTGATATTCTCGTTTTTTTACCTCATTTACACCAATGCCGTGCAACTGAGCGCCTCGCTGGAGGATGACCTGCGGCTTATCGTCTACCTTGACGAGGCCCCCTCACCACCGATGCAGGAGCAGTACCGCAGCCGCATTCTCAAGTTCGACCAGGTAGAAAAAATCGAGTTCATCAACCCACAGCAGGCCTATGAGCGCTTTGCCAAGATCCTTGGCGACAACAACGATGTACTCACCGGGGTGCCGACTGATTTCCTGCCGCCCTCGATTGAGGTCTACCCCATCCGTAGCCTGGACAGCCTGTCGCGCGTCAAGCGCTTCTCCGACTACCTGCAAACCATGCCCGGTGTACTCAAGGTGCAGTACGGTAAGGAATGGATCGACCGCTTTCACTCCTTCATCCAGCTGCTGCGGGTGGTGATCCTGCTTTCCGGAGCGCTTTTGATCATGACCACCACCTTTATGGTGGCCCATACCATCCGCCTCACCCTGCACCACCGCCAGCAGGAACTGGAACTGCTGCGTCTGGTCGGTGCCACTAACAATTATATCCGCATGCCCTTTCTCCTGGAGGGCGCCTTGCAAGGGCTCTTCGGCGCCGGTACCGGCATGACCGCCCTACTGCTGCTCTTCAACTGGATCAAGTTGCAGTTTGCCGGGCCGGGCAGCAGCCCACTGCCCTTCACCTTTTATTCCTGGCCCGCCACCGGTTTGATTGTCGGCCTGGCCATGCTGCTTTGCGTCATTGGCAGCTTTTCCGCTATCCGCCGCTTCCTGCGCCTCTGATTGCCGATGAAACGTTTTTTTGTCCTCAGCCTTCTGCTGCTGCATACCGGCATTGGTCTTGCCGAAACCGCTCCCACCCAGGAGGATGCAATTACCATCGGCAAACTCCGTTTCGGTATCAGCAACCAAGAACTGCTGGTGCAGCAAAGCACCCAGGAGGAGCAAGCCCTCCTGGAAAAGCTGCGGCTGCTCAACGACGAGTTGGCTGCTCACCAGCGCAAACTCGATGCGCTCAAGGCCAAGATCGAGGAGCAGGAACGCATCCTCACTGCCAAGGAACAGGAAATGGCCCTGATCATGCGCCAGAACGAGGCCCTGCGCAACCATCTGATCAAACGCCTCAAAGCCTACTACCTGCGCGGTAATACCGGTTTTGTCGATGTCACCTTTTCCGGTCGCACCCTGCCCGAGCTGCTGCTGGCCCAGGATGCCTTCCGTTCGCTGGTCACCTATGATCAGGAGTTGTTTAAAACCTACCGGGAAAGCATCATCGAAATCGAGGGAATTAAACAGGCAAAGCAGTTGGAGAAAACCGTTCTGACGCAATTTTACGGCGATGCCGATACCGAGAATGCGGCCCTGGCCAAGACCGCTGCCGAACAACAGGAACTGTTGCAGAAGGTGCAGGCGCAGAAGGGCCTCTACCAGATGGCCCTGCGCGAGATGCGCAAGGCCGAAAGCGAGATGGCCGTCGCAATACAGCGCCAGGCGCCCAGTAGCACGACACGCAGCGCCACTACCATTTTGCAGCTTAAGGGACAGCTACAGCCGCCGCTATGGGGCGAGGTGGTACGGCGTTTTCAACAAAGTGGCGATGATGAGGATGCCACCTTTGCCAACGGCATCACCATCAAGACTCCACCCAAAAGCGAAGTCTACGCCGTGCATGACGGCACCGTGCTCTTTGCCGGCACCATGCGTGGCTACGGCAACGTGGTGATCATCGACCATCGCAACCATTACTTTTCAGTCAGCGCTCGCCTCGACCAGATGCGGGTGCGCCAGGACGCGACCATCACCAAAGGCCAGATGATCGGCACCTCCAGCCGCAACAGCGATCAGCCCGCAGAAGGGCTCTATTTCGAAATCCGCCATGAGGCCGAGGCCGAAGACCCCTTGCTCTGGCTGCGGCCAGGCAGTTTGGCCCTTCCCTGAAGCAGAAGGCCGCTGTTTTTCCCGTAGCCGGTGATTATCGGTTGCCTCAGCCCCCAAATGCCGTTAAGGTGCGCGCCATACGGGATAGGGTCGTATCCCGGCAACACCGACTTCCGGGTCGCCGCCCCCGGTTTGCAGATACCCACATGACACGTCCGATTCTCACCTGCCTCTTCCTCTGTTTTTTTGCCACCGCCCCCCTCCACGCCGACTCCGGCAAACAGGAACGGGATCTCTACAAGGACCTGGAAACCTTTGCCAATGTCCTCACCCTCATCCAGCAGTACTATGTCGATGAGGTCGATTCCAGCAAGGTGATCACCGGGGCCATTAATGGCATGCTCGGCTCGCTCGACCCCCATTCCGCATACATGAGTGCCGAGGATTTCAAGACCCTGGAAGAGGAGACCTCGGGGAGTTTTTCCGGCATCGGCATCGAGATCTCGGTACGCGAGGGCGTGCTCACCGCCGTCGCTCCCATCGAAGGGACTCCGGCCGAGAAACAGGGCATCAAGCCAGGCGATCAACTGCTGCGCATCAATAATGAGTCGACCAAAACCATGACCCTGATGGAGGCGGTTAAAAAGCTGCGCGGCGAGATCGGCACCAAGGTGACCATCACCGTGCATCGCCCGGAATGGAAGGAACCCCGCGACTTCACCCTCACCCGCGAAGCCATCCCCCTGCTGTCGGTGACCTCCATGGACCTGGAGCCGGGATTTGCCGCCATCCGCATCTCCAACTTCCAGAGTTCCACCACCAAGGATGTCATTGCCGCCCTGGCCGGTTTTCGCAAAAAACGTGGATTGCAAGGGTTGATCCTTGATCTGCGCAACAACCCCGGCGGCCTGCTCGACCAGGCTGTCAAGGTGGCCGATCTCTTCCTCGACAAGGGAGTGATCGTCTCCACCCGCGGCCGCTACAAGGAAGAGCAGATGATCTTTGAGGCCCATGACGACGGCAAGCAAAACGATTTCCCCATGGTGGTGCTGGTCAACAGCGGCAGCGCCAGCGGCTCAGAGATCGTTGCCGGTGCCCTGCAGGACCATAAGCGGGCCATCATCCTTGGTACCACCACCTTTGGCAAGGGGTCGGTGCAGACGGTCCTGCCCCTGCCTGAGGGTGCGGGCCTGCGGCTGACCACCGCCAAGTACTACACCCCCAACGGTACATCCATCCAGGCCACCGGCATCAAACCGGATATGGTGGTGCCGCTTACCCAACCAGCCACCACCGGCAAGAGCGCTCCGCCTGTGCCACCTACTCCCACCATCCGCGAAAAGGATCTGCCCAACCATCTGAACAACGACGCCGCACCGCCCCAGGCCGCGCCCGCCAAAGATAAGGAAATGGGCAATCAGGAAGAAACCTTTGAAAAACTCGATGAGATCCAGCAGATCAGCAAGCGGCTGGAGCAGGACAACCAGCTGCGCACGGCGCTGATCATCCTCAAGAGCCTGCATCTGGCGACTGATCAGCGCAAGCAGAAGCGATGAAACGCGGCAATATCCGCAAGGCGCTCAGGCCAGCCCCAAATCTTTGAGGATGTTCGGGTTTTCCGTCCAATTCTTGCGCACCTTGATCCACAGATGCAGGCGCACCCGACAACCAAGCAGATGTTCGATATCCTTGGCGGACTGAGTACGGATGGCGGCCAGCATCTTCCCCTTCTGTCCCACTAAAATCCCCTTTTGTGAATCCCGCGCCACCATGATAGTGGCATGAATGACCACCGGATCGCCCTCCTCAAAGGACTCGATGACCACCGCCGTGGCATAAGGTACCTCGTCGCGGGTGAGCAGAAAGACCTTTTCACGAATGATCTCCGAGGCGATGAAGCGCTCGGTGGCATCGGTGGGCAGATCGTCGGGATAATATTGCGGTCCCTCCGGCAGATGGCGCACCAGTTCCGCAGTCAGCGGCTCAACACCCTCGCCCTGCAGGGCGGAAATGGGAACAATGGCGGCAAAGGGGTGGAGATCGCGGTACCAATCCATGAGCGGTAGCAGTTGTTCCCTGGCCATGAGATCGATCTTGTTCAGTGCCAGCACCACCGGTACTTCGATCCCCTGCAGGTAGCCCTGGAACTCCGCAGCGCGTTTTTCCAGACGGGCCGGCGCCATATCAGCCCCATCCACCAGAAACAGTACTACATCCGCCTCGGCCAGGCTCTCCATGGCCACCCGCACCATGTGCCGGTTCATCTCCTCCCGTGCCTGGTGCAGGCCGGGGGTGTCGAGCAAAAGCATCTGATAATCCTGGCCGGTGACAATGCCCATGATGCGGTTGCGGGTGGTCTGCGGTTTGGGAGTGACAATGGCAATCTTACACTGCAACAGGTGGTTGAGCAGGGTGGATTTGCCGGCATTGGGCGGGCCGATGATGGCGGCGACGCCGGAGCGGTGTTGGTCAGTCTTCAAGGCTGGTGGTTCTCCTGATGATGAGGGCTGGGGATAATTCCCAAAGAAAGTAATGACAAAGCAGCGGAATCCTGCTATCTGCTGTAACTTACCATGACCTTCGAATTGAGCAACGTATTCTCCCCATGATCTCCCCCGGCAGTGTTATTGAATTTATTGACGGCGGCACCTTTCAGTGCGGCCTGGTGACCGAAGCTGCCGACAGGAAGATCCAACTGATCAGCCAAAACGGCCGCGAAATATCGCTGGCCGCCTCACGGGTGCTCACCGTCTCCCACCGCCGTCA
Organism: uncultured Desulfobulbus sp.; assembly: GCA_964639845.1. GTDB lineage: Bacteria > Desulfobacterota > Desulfobulbia > Desulfobulbales > Desulfobulbaceae > Desulfobulbus. The sequence goes on from CAZXHS010000001.1 coordinate 344,646, forward strand.
TCCCCTGGACCGGCAGCGTGAACTGATCGCCGAGTCCCTGCGCCAGTGTGCCGCCGAGCGGGCCACCCAGGCCTTGGCCATTGACCTGGCCGAGCTGTGGCAGGTGGTCGGCGAGGAGGCTGACCGCGAATATTCCCCCGATTTTTTGGCCGAATTGCTCTTTGGCGATCAAGCCAGCGATGATCAGCGTGCAGCCTTTGTCCGCGCTGTCTTTGCCGACGCCCTCTTCTTCAAACTGAAAAATGGGCTGATCGCCGCCCATAGCGCCGAGCAGGTGGAACAACTGCGCGTGCAGCGGCAACGCGAGGCCGAAAAGGCCCTGGTGCTGGAGCAGGCGGTCGCCGGTTTACAGGCCATCGATCGCGGCCAACTCCCCGATGAAGCCACCTGGCCGGATCGGGATCGTTGCCTGCACTGGCTGGCCCAATCGGTGCTCTTGGGCAGCGAATACCCGGAAGAGGAGTTCATCCGTCAGGTGCTGAAGAAAGCCGGCCTCACCGCCCCCCATGCCGGTCATGAGTTGCTGGTCAAGGCCGGCATCTGGGACGCCGACGAGAACCTCGCCCTGTTGCGCTCCGATCAGCCGGTGGACTTTGCCGAGGCCAGCCAGGAGGAGGCGGATCAGCTCCGCGAGGCCAGCGTCGAGGAGTTGCTTGCCGATGCCAAACGCAAGGATCTGCGCCATCTCCCCACCCTGACCATCGACGGCGCCTCGACCCGCGACTTTGACGATGCCGTGCATGTCTGCCGCAAGGAGGATGGCCAGGTGGAGGTGGGCATCCACATCACCGATGTCGGTTATTATGTGCCGCCCAAGGGAGCACTCTTTGCCGAGGCCAAGGAGCGGGCCACCTCGATTTATTTTCCCGAAGGGCACATTCCCATGCTGCCCAAGAATCTCTCGCTTGATCTGTGCAGCCTGATTCAGGGAAAGGTTCGGCCGACCATCAGTTTTCTCGTCAACTTTGATAGTCAGGGCACCATCCTGCGCTCGCAGATCGTTCCCGCCGTCATTGCCGTCAAACGTCAACTCAGCTACCGTGAGGCCGACAACCTCATCGACCGCGACCCGGAGTTGCAACTGCTCAACCGCATCCGCCAGCAACTGCGCCAGCAGCGGGTGGATCGCGGCGCCCTGCTCCTTTCCCTGCCCGATGTCAACATCGACATCCGTGACCGCCAGCATATCCAGGTCTTTCTCTCACCGGTGGATACTCCGGCCCGCAACCTCATCTCTGAACTGATGATCCTGGCCAACGGCCTGGCTGCCGCCTATATGACCGACCGCGAGGCACCGGGGCTGTTTCGCTCGCAACCGCCGCCGCGCAAACGCATTATCTCCGGCGTGCAGAACGCACTTGCCGACATCGCCCACCAGCGCCGCTTTTTGGCCCGGGGCGAGTTGACCTCGCATCCCAAGCCACACAGCGGGCTCGGGCTTAACAGTTATACCACCATCACCTCGCCGATTCGCCGTTTTCTTGACCTGGCCATGCAGCACCAGCTGAGCAGTATGATTCGTGGTCGTGGCATCCTTTTTTCCGGTGAGGAGTGTAAAACCTTTGCCGGTGTCATCCAGCAGAAACTGGGCCGCGCCAATGCCCTGCGCCAACAGCGCCACCGTTACTGGATCCTGCGCGCGCTTATGCCCAAGGAGGGGCAGCAGGTGAATGCATTGGTGGTCGGCATCGGCCCCAAACGGGTCAACCTGCTGCTCAGCGATACCCTTTTTGATGTCGACCTACCGCCTAACCCCGCCTTTCCGGTGGATGCCGGCGATATCGTCCGTATTCGCCTGGCCCGGGTACGCCCCCTGGACAACATCCTGCGGGTGGAATGGTGAGCAATCGCCCCGCCGCCCCTCATGCGCGCTTGTCGTGGACAAACACGCCTTGATCAGGTATATGCTCAGGCACCTATTTCTTCCAGCTCACCTCTGCGGAGCGCCGCGCTTGCGACCTCCTTTGCCACCAATGAAACGACTGTCCCTGGCCCTGATTCTCCTGAGTGCCCTGCTGATATCCCTGCCCGCCATGGGCTGGGCTGCCCAGGCTGAATCGCCGGAAATCAAAGATATCATTGTCACCACTTCGGATGTCGACCTGTTGCTGTTCGCCACGGTAAAAAACGGCTTCACCCCGGAGATGCTCGACGCCGTCAAGGCGGGCACCCCGTTGGTTTTCACCTTTCAACTGGAGTTGGTCAAGACCAGCGATCACTGGCTGGATACCTCGCTGGTGGAAACTGCCGTCACCCACACCTTGAGTTGGGATGCTGCGCAGCAGCATTACCGCATCACCTTTTCCAACCAGGGCGACCAAGGCACCACCACCAAGGATATCGAGCAGGCCAAGCAGTTGATGGCCGAGCTCAACGGTGTTAAGGTAATCGGCCTTGCCGATCTGGTGCCTGATGCTCCTTATGCCATCCATTTCAAGGTGGTGATGAAAAAAGGCACCCTGCCCCTGGGTATGCACAACGTGCTGCCCTTCTCCTCGTTGTGGAACTTCGAGACCGACTGGCGTACCATCGAATTTCGCTACTGATCCCCGGCCGACACCATGCTCACCGCGGAACAACGACGTAAGAAACAGCGGTTGGTCCGCATCGTCATCGGCTGCTGTCTGCTGTTGATTCCCCTGCTCGGCGCAGTACAGCGTAACCTGCTCAGCGGAGAGTTGAACCTGCCGCTGTCGAGTACCGTACTGATCTTCGCCCTCATCAACATCAACGGCCTGCTTTTGCTGTTGATGCTCTACCTGGTGTTGCGCAACCTGGTGGAACTGGTCTTCGAGCGCAAGCAACATCTGCTCGGCGCCCGTCTGCGTACACGACTGGTGATCTGTTTTGTCGCGCTGTCGCTCATCCCCACCGCCATCCTCTTTTTTGTGGCCCTGCGCTTTGTCTCCACCTCCATGGACTACTGGTTCAACGCCCGGGTTGAGGATTCCTTACAGACCTCGCTGCAACTGGCGCAGCGCAACCTGCAAAGTACCCAGGAACAGGCCCGCTACACCGGCCGCCATCTCGCCTCCTTGCTGGCTAGTGGCCAGGTCCCCCTGGAGAACCCTTCGGAATTGGAACATTTCTTAAACCTTTCCATGGCCGCCGGCCAACCGGGCGCCCCTGACAGCCTGCTGCTTCTCAATGAACACCGCCAGCCACTGGTGGCCTTGCAGGGACCGCGCCTGGAGTCCATCGCCGCCCCAGTCCCCCCCTCAGAAGCCCTGCGGCTCAGTGCCGATAGCGATCAGATCGAGTTGGTGACCCGCCGCACCACCCTTGGCGAGCTCATTCAGGCCATTGTGCCTGTCCGTGTCAATCTGGAGACACCGCAGATCTGGTTTCTCGTCACCGGCCTGCTCATTCCCCTGGAACAGGTGCAGGCGATGCAAACCATTGCCGAGGGCATCAGCGGCTACCAGCAGATGATCATGCTCAAGGCACCGATCAAGTTCAGCCTCATCATCATGCTGTTGATCATCACCCTGTTGATCCTCTTTGGCGCCATCTGGTTTGGATTCTATATCGCCCGTGGCATCACCGGCCCGATCAACCGCCTGGCCGAGGCCACGCAAAGGGTCGCGGACGGCGACATGGAGTTCATCGTTGAGAAGGAATTCGATGACGAGATGGGTCAGTTGATCGACTCCTTCAACTCGATGACCGCCGAGATCCTCGCCTCCAACCGACAACTGGCCCGCACCCACCGTGCGCTGCAGGACAGCACCGAGATCGCCGAGCAACGCCGCCGCTCCCTGGAGACTATTCTGGAGAACGTGGCCGCCGGCGTTATCGCGTTGGATGAGCACAACCGCATCACCACCATCAACCGCTTTGCCGAGCAGTTGCTGGCCATTCGCCCGGAATCCTTTCTCGGCAAGGATTATCATCAGGCCCTGCCCCGGCAGCATGCCCTGATTGTCGAGAGTTTTCTCAAAGAGCTGCTCGCCAGCGCCAAAACCACCATCGAGCGGCACCTGCGGATCACCATTCGTCGCGGGGAGACCCTGTCGCTCCAGGTCAATGTCACCCGCATGTTCGACGAGTTGCAGCAACCCAGCGGTTTCGTCTTTGTCTTTGATAATCTGACCAACCTGGAGAAGGCGCAACGGCTGGCGGCCTGGCAGGAGGTGGCCCGCCGCATCGCCCATGAGATCAAAAATCCGCTCACCCCCATTCAGCTTTCGGCACAACGGCTACGCAAGCGCTACCTCGAAACCATCCCCGATCACCGCGACATCTTTGACCAATGCACCGCCACCATCATCAACCAGGTGGAAGAGATCAAAAACCTGGTCAGCGAGTTCTCCGACTTCGCGCGCATGCCGCAATTGCATAAAGAGCGTCAAGATCTTGGCCGGCTCATTCGCGAGATGGTGCTACTCTACCAGGAGGCGCACAAGCACCTGGCCATCAGCTGCCATATCGATGCAACCCTGCCGGAATTTCGCTTTGATGCGGTGCAGATCAAGCGGGTGCTGATCAACCTGCTGGACAACGCTGTCTCGGTGCTGGGCAAGGGGGGGAGCATCGCGGTTTCCTTGGAGAAAGCAGCCACCAGCAATCATACACGGCTGGTGGTGGCGGACAACGGCCCAGGGCTGAGCGATGAGGTCAAACTGCGGGTTTTTGAACCCTATTTCTCCACCCGCACCACCGGTACCGGCCTGGGCTTGGCCATTGCCCAGACCATTGTCCAGGAGCACGGCGGCACCATCCGCGTTGATGACAACCAACCCACCGGGGCAGTGTTTGCGGTTGAGCTGCCGCTTGAGACCTGATATGATGCTACCCTGACAATCACCTGCGTTTGACCGTTCCGTCCTGCCCTTCAGCTTCCCATGCCCGAAACCATCCTCATCATCGACGACGAAAAGGCGATCCGTGAAAGTCTGGCCGGTATCCTGGCCGACGAGGGCTTTCTCTCCCTCACCGCCGCATCGGCAGACGAAGGATTGCAACTGCTGGATGAAAAAGACATCCACCTTATTTTACTCGATATTTGGATGCCGGGCATGGATGGATTGGAGGCGCTCAAACTGATCAAGCAGCGCTTTACCCTGCCGGTGATCATGATCTCCGGCCACGGCACCATCGAAACGGCGGTGCAGGCCACACGCAGCGGTGCCTTTGATTTTATTGAAAAACCGCTCTCCTACGACAAAACCATCCTCGCCATCAAAAAGGGACTGCACCTGGCGCAACTGGAGCGGGACAACCAGGTCTTTCGCGAAAGCGTGCCGCCAGCCCCCTCGCTCATCGGCACCAGCCCAGAGATCAGCTTTCTGCGCCAGCAAATCGAACGGGTCGCGCCCACCGACGCCTGGGTGCTGATCCGTGGCAATCACGGCACCGGCAAAGAACTGGTGGCCCAAACCATCCACCGCCACTCCCTGCGGGCCAAGCATCCGATGGTGGCGGTCAACTGTGCCGCCATCCCCGAGGAGTTGATCGAGTCTGAGTTGTTCGGCCACGTCAAGGGGGCCTTCACCGGTGCCACCGACACCAAAAAGGGCAAGTTCGATCTGGCCAACGGCTCGACCCTTTTCCTCGATGAAATCGGCGACATGAGCCTGAAGAGCCAGGCCAAGGTGCTGCGTATTTTACAGGAGCAGAAATTCGAGCGCGTTGGCGGCGCCCGTACCATTGAGGTCGACGTGCGCGTGCTGGCCGCCACCAACAAAAACCTGGAGGAGGAAATCGAATCGGGCAACTTCCGCGCCGATCTCTTCTACCGCCTCAACGTGGTGCCCATCACGGTGCCTGATCTCGATGATCGACGCCAGGACATCCCGCTGCTGGTGGCGGATTTCGTCGGCCAATTCACCCGCAAGGGCGTGGGCTGGAAACAGTTTTCCGCAGAAGCCCTGCACCTGTTGCAGCAGCACCACTGGCCGGGCAATGTGCGCGAGTTGCGCAACCTGGTGGAGCGGTTGGTCATCATGACGCCGGGTGACGAGGTCCGCGCCGAAGACGTAACCCTGTTTTTGGGCAAGGGAGCGCCCAACCTCGCAGCCATTCCCGGTTTTGATCTCAGCTACAGCGCCTTCTCCTTTAAGGAGGCCCGTCGCCGCTTTGAAACAGCGTATCTGAGTGCCAAACTTGAGGAATACGAGGGCAACATCTCCAAGACCGCCGAGCAGATCGGCATGGAACGCAGCCACCTACACAAGAAGGTCAAGGCCCTGGGAATCGCGGTGAAGTGAGGCCGCCGGCTCGCCCCTGTCCACGCCATTGATCGCACTAACTCATCCTTTTCATCTTTCTCACCGAGGTACCACTATGGTTTTTCCTGAATTTCGTCCCCGCCGCATGCGTCAGAGCGAAACCCTGCGCGCCATGATCCGCGAGACTCGTCTCTCCGCCGAGCAGATGATCTACCCGCTCTTTGTTTTGCCCGGCAAGGGCATCCGCCAGGAGGTCACTTCCATGCCGGGAGTGTTCCGCTTGTCGGTGGATCAGTTGGCCAAGGAGGCCAAGGATTGCCTGTCGCTGGGCGTGCGCTCGGTGATTCTCTTTGGGCTGCCGGATAAAAAAGATGGCCTCGGTTCTGGGGCCTATGCCAAGAACGGCATCATCCAGCAGGCCATCCGCGAGTTGAAGAACAGGGCGCCGGGCATGACGGTGGTGACCGATGTCTGCCTGTGCGAGTACACCGATCACGGCCACTGCGGTTGCCTCAGCGGCCAGGAGGTGGACAACGATGCCACCCTGGAACTGCTGGCCAAGACCGCCCTCTCCCATGCCCAAGCCGGTGCCGACATGGTGGCGCCCTCGGACATGATGGATGGCCGCATTAGCGAGATCCGCTCAACCCTGGACGAGAACTCCTATCACATGGTACCGATCATGTCCTATGCGGTGAAGTACGCTTCGGCCTTTTACGGGCCTTTTCGGGATGCCGCCGAGTGTGCACCGCAGTTTGGCGACCGCCGTTCCTATCAGATGGACCCGGCCAACAGCCGTGAGGCCCTGCGCGAGGCCACGCTGGATGTTGAGGAAGGGGCGGATATACTCATGGTCAAGCCGGCCTTGGCCTATCTGGACATCATCAGCCGGTTGCACGACGAGTTCGACCTGCCGGTGGCCGCCTATCAGGTGAGCGGCGAGTACGCCATGATCAAGGCAGCTGCGGAAAAGGGATGGATCGATGGGGAGAAGGTGATGGCCGAGAGTTTGTTGGCCATCCGCCGTGCCGGTGCGGACATCATCCTTACCTACTTTGCCAAGGAGATGGCGCGCCTGCTGCGGGATCAGCAGCGCTGAGCGAACGCAACAATTCCTCTTACCGCATTGAGCAAGGCCGGTTACCCGCGTGGGTGCCCGGCCTTTTTTATGAACGAACCACCCGGTTAATGAAGCAGCTCATCAGATCCAGGGTCAATTCGGGAAATTCACGATGGGGAGCGTGGCCGCAATCCTCCAGTAATAGCGGTGTGGCCGGGCCACCGCTGCGGCTGGCAATGCTGTCGACGTGGGCAGGGGTGCCGTACTGATCGGCACGTCCTTGCAGCACCAGCAGGGGTACTTCGATGGCGGGCAGCAGATACTCGATGTTCCAGGCACGAAACCAGGCACTGGTCCAGGTGTCGGCCCAGGCGGCAAAGAGGGTGTCGATTTTGTCACCGTGATACCGCTGCAAGGCCCGTCGCAACCCGCCCTCATGGTAGCTGGCCCTGACCTGCTCAATAGCCTCCACACAACCAGGCTCGACAAAGACATGGGCAGCCACGGTGATGATGCCCCTGAGCAGGGGGGAGCGCTCGGCACCGGCAATCAGGGCGATGGAGCCGCCGTCGGAGTGGCCGATGAGCAGATAGGGTTGTTCCGGAATATGGGTTGCCAGCACCCGGGGCAACTCTTCCAAGGCATGGCGGTGCAGGTAGTGGAGTGTACGGACCTGGGTCAGGGGCGGAGAAAGGCCATGACCCTGGCGATCATAGAGCAGGCCGGGACAATCGGTGCGGCCGCAGAGTTGTTCGCAAAATCGCTGCCACTGCGCCACCGAGCCCAGTCCCTCGTGAAGAAAAACCAGCACCGGCCGCTGCGCTTCTCCAGGATACAAAACAGTATGCCGTTGCTGATGCATCATTGGTTCATGGGTGCTGTTTTCTTCTCCACCAACGCCAACCGGCATACAGCACCCATGCCATCCCCCCGCCCAACACATCGGCCATCACATCGTCACCACTGACCTCCCGTCCCGGCACAAACGACTGGTGAAACTCGTCGGATACTCCATAAAGAAAACAGAATATCACGACGCTGATGCCGGCGAGCATCAGTGGTCGTGAATGCCATCGCCGAGGCAAGGCATAGAGGAAGGAGAGCCCAAGCATACAGTACGCCATTGCATGGGCAAACTTATCGCTGTGACGAAAATGGGGCAACTGCACACTGTTGCCTGATAGATGGGAAAGATAAAAGATCAATCCCATCATCATCAAAAGTGGCAACCAGCGCAGTCGTTGCGACAAAAGTGCATTCACAGATCAGGCCACGCTCTCCTCACCGGGACTGACATGCATCCGGGCCAGCACCTCCTTGGGATAGCGTTTATGCAGGCGGCGGATGGCAGCGTGTATCTGCTGGGTGGGGGCGCGATCAAGCAGCGTCTCGGCCTTGTCGGCATAGGCAGTGAGCTGCAACTGCCGTTCACGCAGGGCAAAGGTATGGCTAAAGTTGATCTCAATGGTTTCGGGATTCTCTTCGATGGGAACCGGCAAGGCGAGCCCGCCCTGGGCGATGCACACCGCATCGGCCTCGGTCACCTCCAGCATCCAGGCATCGCCCGCTGTATCGCTATAAAAAAGAAAGACGCCCAGTTCATGGAAGCTGCCCTTTTTCTCCGCTGCGATCCCCTGCACCTTTTCAATGGCAGCCAACAGGGATACCCGCATGCGATCGGTCTCGGTGGCCGGAGCCTGCGGCTGCACGTTGACAAGGCAACAGTGTTTGTGTTTTTTCCCCGAACCGCAGGGACAAGGTTGATTTCTGCCGATCTTTGTCATGAGTGTGTTCCTTTTATGCTGGTGGGGACCGCCTGTTGGCATCCTGAGAACCGTCCCCAAAATGATCAAAAGACAGGGCTGGCATTATTGTCGCCCTCAAGGCCCTGTTGCTGCGCAAAGATAAGTAAAAGGCTGTAAAGAATCCGCCCCGGCATTGATGATCACCAGTAGGCCGTTTACCCTGAAGAGAGCCGAAACAGCTTCACCCCAGCCCCCATCCATCCAAAACAATGGAGAAGCCCATGAACGTTGCGACCCTCAACCAAAGCAGCATACCCCAAACGCAGGGCACCATCAACACCGCCGCGAAGAGCACGAACGAATTGGCGGCGAGTACGGCGCAGCAGACGGCCAGCAGTGACAACGTCGAACTCTCCGAAGAAGGAATCGCCCAGTCCAAGCAGGCAACGGCTGCACAGGGAGCCTCCAGCGGCGGGGCAACGACGAGCGGTTCATCGGCCACCAGCAGTGAGGCCACCATCGAGGAATTGCAGGAACAGATCGCGGCCCTGCAAGAGGAAATTGCCGCCTTGTCCGCCAAGGCCAAAAACGATGAAGCGGCACAAACCCAGCTGCAAGCCAAGCAGGAGGAGCTCGCCGCCTTGCAAAACGAGCTTGTACAGCTGCAACAGAACAACCAGCAGCAAGCGTAACGAGGCCTCAGCGAAAGGCGCGCGGCCAACTCGGGAGGCGCGTCGCTCAATCCACCGGATGCAGCACCGAGGATTCGAGCATACCGGTACGCACCGGCACCAGCCAGTATTCACCGGGCTTGGCGCGCATCGCTGCGGTCAACTCCGCGCTTACCCAGTGGGAATCCTCCACCAGATTATAGAGCACGGAATCAATGCCGATGAAGCCGTCCAGCAGATGAGTAAGGGTATGGAGGAGCTTAGTGGCATAGCCCTGCTTGAGGTGCAGCAGCTGTTCCAGGGTGGTGACGCCCTCTTCCTTGAGTTGGTCGAGCATCTGCCGGGCAAAGACATCGTTGGCGGCCAGCCCGAGTTCCAGCGTTTCCCCGAACTGGGCATGGGGGACACCGAGCACCTCATTGGCATACACGAAAAATTCGGCATAACTGATCAGTTGATTGCCGGCGAGGTAGCGCTCCACATGGCGGGCGGCCAACTCGGCTGATTGAGTGCGGACAAGAAAATAATGGGAGATGGGATATTCCATGGCTGCTTCCCGCTCCAGGAAAAGGTGATAATGGGCCGAAGGATTTACGCCTGAGCGTCGGCCACGGCGCGGACACGGTTGCGGCAATTGCTCTCCTGCACGCCGGCAAAGCCCATATCCATATTCACATACCAGCTTTCATGATGTCCGTGCCGATCACAGGACCAAAACCAGCGTACCGGCAATGCTGGATCATCGGGAAAACAACGAAGTTCACCGTCATCCAGCAGACTGAGTAGTTCATTGACGGTGGGCACCCGCCAACGGTCGATACCGTGCGTGCTGGCAGCATTGAGCTGGTCGACATAGGCCTGCGCCTCGTTAAAACTGAGCGGGTAGCGGCTGGCCTGACGGCTCCACAGCAGACCGGTGCTCCGGTCTTCGACCACCTCCCCCGCCATCTGCAAACAATTACAGATGGGGGTAAGCGGTCGAAACAGGGCGTTGACCGCAAAGGCCTCCTGTCCGCGTGAACGGCAGATATTGGCCGGCTCGCGGCGCAGGGTGACCCGCTGCTGCCCGGTAGCCAAATTGCAGGCGTTCGAACCACTGGGTGGGCCAAGCCGGAGCCGATCTAAAGAGGCGAGCATCTGTGCCGCACTCTGAAAGCGCTCCTCCGGCCGCCAGGCCAGCGCGGTTGTGAAAAAATCATCCCACCCCTGATCATAGCGGGGATTGATCAGCGAGAGGGAAAAACTCTGCATGCCCGGCAATTGGCCGGTAAGCATACGATAGAGCAGCACCGCCACCGAATAGAGATCAGCCCGGCCATCCACCTGCTGGGGCTGCTTGCGTTGCTCCGGCGGTGTGTAATAGGGGGAGCCGACCTGCATGTTGGCCGGCCCGGAAAAGCTCACCCCCTGCACCAAGGACATGCCGAAGTCACAGATTTTTAGGGTGTCCTCGTCGGTCACCAGGATATTCTGTGGTTTGATATCGCGGTGGATGATGTGGTGGTGGTGGAGGAAATCAAGCGCCCGCAGGATCTGCCGGCCGTACTGCAACACCTTTTCTGCCGCAATGACACGGGAGGGTTCCTCCAGAGTGAAGGTCTCACCGATCATCTCGCCAAGATTGTTACAAATATAATCCATGACAAAAAACGGCCGGCCCAACGCATCGCGGTCAAAATCATGGGCCGTCACCAGAAAAGGCTGGTTAAAGGCGGCCATGGTGCGGGCCTCAAAGCAAAAAATCGCCTCCAACTGTTCGCTGCCGACCATGGCTTCCAGCAGCTCGCCCGGTTGCAGCAGCTTGATCGCCACCACCTTGTCGATCTCCGGCACCAGGGCCTTGTAGACCGCCCCCATGCCGCCCCGGCCAAGACGACGGATTATTTCGTATTTACCAATTTTTTGCATGCTTGCGGAGATCAATAATCATCATCAGGGAGTTCTGGTGTCAAAGGCATTTGCAAACATTGGGTTCAAGCTGTGACCACCGACACCATCATGCCGGCTGCCAGTAAAGACGTTTGCCGTTGGCCACCGGAAAGCCGCGCGCGGCAAGCAGATGGATGGTGGTCTGCACATCGTATTCCACCGCCCGCACCTCGATGCTGTCAGCCTCCAGGTCCCACAGCAGGTATTTGGCCTGCCAGCCAAGGCTATCGCGCGGCTGGCCGACACTGCCGGGCAAAAGCAGCAGGCGACTGTTATTTTCCATGTGCTGCACGCCCAAGCCCAACTGTCGCCGTGCAATCTGCTCGCCCTCCAGGCCATACCAACCGACATCATGGGTATGACCGGCAAAGCAGATCCGCTCAGCGTAGTTGGCAAAGAGGCGGCGCAGGCGGGTATCGGTGGGGTTGTGCAGGTAGACCGTCATCGATTGCGGCGGGCAACCATGGACAAAACGGGCACCAAAACGGCACAGCACCGGCGGCAACGACTCCAGCCAGGCCAGTGAGGTCGCGCTGAGCAGGCCCCGGCTCAGCACCAGGGATTGCCGCGCCGTTGCATGTAGCCGGTTGAAATAGCCACGGCTGATCAACCCTAATTCGTGGTTGCCCATCACCGACAGCACCCGATACCCTTGCAGGCTGCGCACCACCTCCTCCGGTTCCGGGCCATAGCCGATGTTATCGCCCAAAGAGACAATGCGATCCACCCGAAGCTGTGCAATATCGCAGAGCACTGCGTCCAGTGCCCGGGCATTGCCATGGATGTCGGCGATAATCGCCAGCCGCACGCCCCCTCCCCTTATCCGCCTGCTGATGTTTGCACGAGCGGGCCACCGCCTTGCAACAACAGCGACGAACCGATGGCCAGTCCGGCACCGGGAAAGCAGTGGTTGAGGTGATTGCGCACCGTGGTGCATTTGACGATGAACAGAAAAAAGATCGGTGCCTGCACCTCGGAGAGGCACTCGAAGTTGCCCATCCCCTTGCTGATGATGCCATCGGCCTGGGCAAAGGCGCGGCGGAACTCCGGGCTGCACGCTGCAAGCGGTGTTCCCGGCACATCGGCGCCGTTGTCGATCACCGGGCACAGCGCATCCAGGCCACAGAGACGGGCATCTTCCAGGGTGGCATCGTTGATGATCGGCGAGCGTCGCACCGCCAGAGTGAGGTTGCACCCAAGCGCCAGCAATTGCTCGATCAGTAGCTTATCAAAGACGATCTCGCCGCAGTTGTCGGCCAGATAAAGTAGGCGCGGGCGGCGGGCAATCAAGCGGCGCAGGGCCGACGAATGATCAATGGCCAGCGGGCGGCGGCAGGAGGCCAGGGCCTGATCACGATCCAGCCGCACCTGGGCACCGTAATCAAGCACATTGGCATTGATGGCGAATTGCAATGCAGCCTGCAACGGATCAGCCGCCGCGGCTATCAATTCCCGGGTGCTTGCCTCCAGGGCCAGTCCATAACTGTTGCTTTCGTTTTTTTCCGCCAGGTAGGGATCAGGCACACCGGTACGCTCGGCAATGAGGCGGTAATAGTGCACCGCGTTTTCCGGTGGCGGCAGGGCCGGATCAAAGTCGGCGAGCATGGACCCCACCTCGGTGACAATCTGCCACTGCTGCCCGGGATCATTGGTGCATCGGCGCACCGTGGCCAGGGACTGACGCAGGAAGCAGACCAGACAATCGTTACCGGTGCGCATCAGGGCCTCCGACCGCCACTTTGTTTGAGCAGATAATCGAAACGGACATTGCCCAGGGCCGCAAAGATATGTTCCTTGGCTCCGGGAATCTGCTGGTAGATCTGCTCGGCCAAGTGGTGGATATCACGTCGCCGGGTACGCTCGGACAGCGGACAGGACGAACGCACCGGCACCAACCCTGCCTCGCGGCCAAGGGATTCCACCTCGGCCTTGTCGAGGTAGGCCAGCGGCCGGATCAACGACAGGCGGCCGGAGAAAAGCGATTGATGGGGGATCATGGTGCTGATATTGCCCGCACAGGTGAGGTTGAGCAGAAAGGTCTCGATGATATCGTCGCGATGGTGTCCCAGTGCCAGTTTGTTGCAGTCTTCCTGCCGGGCATGGGCAAACAACTGGGTACGCCGGGAACGGGCGCAGTGGAAACAGAGATCCTGCCCGGATTGCTCGGCAGCAGTGATCTCCGCAGCGGTGGGGCGATACTGGGCGGCAAGGATGCACAGCTCAAGGCCGAGTCCGCCAACCACCGCCGCCACCTGGCTCGCCACCGGACCGGGACCATCTGGCCCCGGTTCCATATCGACATGCACCGCATGCAACTGATAATCGATCGGAGCCTTGGTGCGCCAATGGGCAAGAATCGCCAGGAGCACCAACGAGTCGATGCCACCGGAGACCGCCACCAGCACGCGGTCACCATCAGCGAGCATGCGGTAATCGTGCATGGCCCGGCCAATGCGCCGGTTGACATCACGGGGTAAACGCACTGCCGCAGGAGCAGTGATGGCTCAATTGCCCTTCAAGTAGGCGCACTCGCCGAATTTTTCCTGCAAACCATCGCGGGCCAGTGCCTCGGCGGTCAACCAGGTCAGGCCGCGTTTCTGCGCCTTGGGCAGGGTGAGCAGGTTTTCCATCAGGGCCTGCTGACGCTCATCAAAACGGCCGTGGCATAATACCCTGCCCTCATTGACCTCGTAGAGCCGGTAGGCGAAGGTTACAGCAGCCGGTTGCTTGACACCGTAATCGCCGCCATCGCGCTCGCTGTAGCGGCTCAGATTGACATCGAGCACCAGATTGCACTGGTGCTGCTGGGCGAGCTGCCGTGATTTTTCTAAAGAAAACGAGCCAACACCCACAGTCTGTGCATCGATGAAGCGCATCTTGCCACGCCCAGCCAGGGCTTCCTTAAGCAGGCCGTCCATCACCTTGCTGCCGGTAAGCAGGGCCTGCTGCATCTGCGGCGTCACTTCGATGTCGTCATCGGCAGCGGCCACCACTGGCATAACAGCGATACCCGATACCGACATGGCGGCAGTGGCGCTCTCCCCACCCCGTTGCGGTGGCGCGGCACATCCGGAAACAAGGCTAAGAGCGCATACGACGAAAGCGGTTCGTACCATGGATTGAGTGGTCACCTGATCCTCCTATTGCAACGATATCTTATGAAATCAATGTTGGCCGGCCCAGCAGGTGCAGGGTGGCAAAAGCACGGTAGTGGGGTTGATTTGTTCACAAAACGCCTTTGGATGAAAGCTGTCCGCTTACCCGGGGATGCGGGGAAACCGCGATGGCCAGTCCACGGGCCAGGGCCTTGAAGACCGCCTCCAGGATATGGTGGCCATTTTCGCCGTGGAGCAGGTCCACATGCAGGGTCAAGCCGGCGTGCAGGGCAAAGGCCCGCAGAAATTCCTTGGCCAGTGGCGGGTCAAAGGTGCCGATCTTGGCCTCCGTCACCTGCACGTCATAGTGCAGAAACGGTCGGTTGGAGCAATCAACGCAGACCCGCACCAAGGTCTCGTCCATGGGCACATAGGCATGACCGTAGCGACAGATGCCGCCTTTGTCGCCCAAGGCCTGAGCCAAGGCCATACCCAGGCTGATGCCCAGATCCTCGACGGTGTGATGATCGTCGACCTCGGTATCGCCGCTGGCGGCAATCTCCAGATCAAAAAAGCCATGCACGGCAAACAGGGTCAGCATGTGATCCATAAAGCCGACACCGGTGCGTATGGTGGCCTTGCCTGAGCCGTCCAATTGGAAGCGCAGGTTGATGTCGGTCTCGCGGGTGGTTCGTTGCAGGGTGGCGTTACGCTCGCTTTGAGCTGTCATCTAAAAACCTCGCCGAACCACGACCTTAATCAGGGGTGGTCACGGATACGATGTGACGGGGTGGTGTTCCCTCCTGCGTGGGCAATACTCCCAACGCAAGAGGATCATCAATAAATTGGGGCGTATACTATTCGCGATTGCCTCGATTGACAACTGTTCTCCGCAGCACGACGCTGATTCTTGGCAGTGGTGACAAAAAATGAACCCAACGGCTTTTTTTTGTTGCAGTTACACGCCGAGGTCTGTATATTCTGCCGCCGTTACGAAAAACATTGAGCGGGAATAACTCAGTGGTAGAGTGCAACCTTGCCAAGGTTGAAGTCGCGAGTTCGAATCTCGTTTCCCGCTCCAAAAAACAGATTCAAGGTTCGGACCACCGTTCGAGCCTTTTTTTTTCAGTATCGAGGCGCAGCATGAAAACCTATTACACACCGGTTAATGAGATTGATCGCAAATGGTATGTCGCCGATGTTGACGGCAAGGTCCTTGGTCGCATTGCCGCTGAAATCGCCAACCGGCTGCGCGGCAAGCACAAACCGACCTTCTGCAACTTCCAGGATAATGGCGACTTTGTCATCGTGGTCAATGCGGAACGAATCCACCTCACCGGCAACAAGTGGGATGACAAACTGTATCATCATCACACCGGCTTCCCGGGCGGTATCAAAACTGCCACAGCCCGCGAAGTGCTGGCCAAAAAGCCCGAAGAGCTGATTCGCATGGCGGTGAAGGGCATGCTGCCCAAGAACAAGCTTGGCCGCGCACAGCTGAAGAAGCTGAAAATCTACACCGGCAAGGAACATCCCCATCAGGCGCAACAGCCGGTAACTCTTGAGATTTGATTACGGAGTACAATTTCATGGCCCCAGAACAGACATACGCCACCGGTCGTCGGAAAACAGCTATCGCCAGAGTTTGGCTCACCCCAGGCAACGGCAAGATGGCCATCAACAAGATCGACTTGAGCGAGTACTTTGGCAACATCTTCTTTGAGCCCAAGGTAGCCAAGCCCTTTGCCGTTACCGAAACCATCGATCAATATGACGTTCTGGCCACTGTCAAGGGCGGCGGCAAGTCGGCTCAGGTTGATGCTCTGGTACATGGCATTGCCCGTGCCCTGCAGGAGCTCAACCCGGAGATGCGCATTCCATTGAAACGTGCTGGCCTGCTGACCCGTGATCCGCGCGCTAAAGAGCGGAAGAAATACGGCCAGCGCAGCGCTCGCGCCCGCTTCCAGTTCTCCAAACGCTGAGGCTGGGATGCATGGCCCGGTAAAGATTCCGGTCCATTCGCGCACCACGCTCTTCCAGGGAATAACGATCATTCGTTATTCCCTTTTTTTATTGTTTTTCTTCATCAGTACACTGCCCAACAAGGAGGCATGCCATGCTTAACGTCGGAATTGTCGGAGCTTCCGGATATACCGGAGTGGAACTGGCCCGGATCCTGGCCGGCCACCCCGAGGTTTGCCTTACCGTGGCCACCTCGCGCCAGTATGCCGGCAAACCGCTGGCCGAGGTCTTCCCTAACCTGCGCAAACGGGTCGATATTATCTGCGAGAACCTGGCGGTCGAGGAACTGGTGGAACGGGCGGATTTCTTCTTCTGCGCCGTGCCCCATAAGACCGCTATGGATATCGTGCCCCGCCTATTAGCGGCCGGCAAGAAGGTGGTGGACCTGAGTGCTGATTTCCGCATCCACGACGCCGCCGTCTACGAAGCCTGGTACCAACCCCACTCCAGCCCGCAGTTTCTGGCCGAAGCAGCCTATGGCCTGCCGGAAATGTATCGAAACACCATCGCCAGCGCTCGTCTCACCGCCAATCCCGGCTGTTACCCGACGTCCGTCATTCTGGCACTGACCCCGCTGCTGCGGGCCGGGCTGATTGATGCCGACACCCTGATCATCGACTCCAAATCCGGCACCTCGGGCGCCGGACGCGCTGCCAGTGTCAGCACCCTGTTTTGCGAGGTGAGCGATGGCTTCAAGGCCTACAAGGTGGGCGGTACGCATCGTCATATTCCCGAGATCGAGCAGGAACTCACCCTTGCCGCTGGCCGCCCGGTAACCATCACCTTTACGCCGCACCTGCTGCCGATCTCGCGCGGCATCCTCAGCACCATCTACGCCACCCTCACCGAGGCCGGCAGGAATGCCGATTTGCAGACAATCTATGAGCAGACCTACGGCGAGGAGCCCTTTGTGCGGGTGCTGCCTGCGGGGACAGTGCCGGCCACCCAGCATGTGCGCGGCTCCAACTGCTGCGATATCGGCCTGCAACACGATCCCCGCACCGGCCGTTTGATTGTCATGTCCGCCATCGACAACATCGTCAAGGGCGCTTCCGGCCAGGCGGTGCAGAACATGAACCTGATGAACGGCTTTGCCGAAACCACCGGCCTGATGGGGGCACCCTTCTTCCCTTGATGGAGCGTACCATTCGCCTGCTGATCGCCTATGACGGCAGCAACTACTGCGGTTGGCAACGGCAGCGTCAGGGCGAACCCACCATCCAGGAGACCGTGGAGCGGCAACTGAGCCGCCTTTGTGACGAAACGATTACTCTGCATGGCGCCGGTCGCACCGACACCGGCGTCCATGCCCTGGGGATGGTGGCGCACCTGCATACCCGCTCCACCATTGCCGTGCCTCCCCTCGAAAGGGGGCTCAATGCCCTGCTGCCGCACGATATCCGCATTCTGGCAGCAGAGGAGGCCCCGGCTGATTTCCATAGTCGTTTCAACGTGTCAGGCAAAACGTATCGCTACGACTTTTGCACCGCTGTCCTGCAAATGCCCTGCGCCCGCCACTACCAGGCCCATTTCCCTGGCCCCTTTGATCTCAAGCGTCTCGCTCTAGCCCTGCCTCTGCTTCTGGGCTCCCATGATTTTTCCAGTTTTGAGCGGACAGGCTCCCGCGACAGATCCGCCACTACCGGGCGCGGGGCAGTCCGCACCTTGAGTGCCGTCTCCTGCACCCCCAACCTGGGGCAGGATGAATGCTGGTCAATCCGCGTTACCGGTGATGGTTTTTTACGCCAGATGGTGCGCATCCTTGCCGGCACCCTCATCGACATCGGCCAGGGAAGGCGCCAACCGCAGGAGTTGCAAGCTATCCTCACGGGATGTGATCGTCGCCTCGCCGGCTTAACAGCCCCGGCCTGCGGCTTGTTTTTAGAACAGATCTATTATCCTTTTCCGGTCTTTGCCCCCCACAATCAGCCATGTTCACTGCCCTCGTTCCCCTGATTCTCGCCTCGGCCTCCCCGCGTCGCCAGGAATTTCTCCATCAGCTCGGCCTGGAGTTCGAGATTCTGCCGGCCCGTATTGATGAGAACCCGCTCGCCGACGAAGAGCCCACCGACTTTGCCCAGCGCATGGCCACCAGCAAAGCCGAGCATGTGGCCCAATCCCACCCCGAGGCCTGCGTCATTGGAGCCGATACCGTGGTGAGCCTGGCCGGCATCATCTACGGCAAGCCTGCTGATGCCAGCGAGGCACTGTCCATGCTCGAACAACTGCAAGGCCACACCCACCAGGTCATCACCGGCTTGACCCTGGTGTTGCACAACCAAGCCATCCACGAAAACACCACCGAGACTACGCGGGTCTCTTTTGATCATTTTACCCGGCCGATCCTCAAGGCCTATGTCGATAGCGGCGATCCCCTGGATAAGGCCGGAGCCTATGGCATCCAGGGCCAGGGCACCTTTCTTGTTCGTGCCATCGACGGTTCCTATAGCAATGTCGTCGGCCTCCCGGTCAACCAGTTGCTCCGTCTGTTGCTGGCGCACCATCTCATCGTACCACGTTAAACCTGCACTTACGTCCATTGCCCCAATAATCCGCTGCCAATGCAGCGTGTCACCTTCCGGCCGAAGGCCGCCATCGCCTTGTAAACCACACCAATAAGCGGTTGCTCGCCCCACGGACTGCCTCCACGGCACCAGTCTGCGTTTTCTGAATTTTTACGAGAACATCCACATTGATCTCCCGACAAAAGTATGCGATGGTAAAAACACCGTACGCAAGTCCCCCGCGCCGTTGAGCGGCTCCAAGCCGTGTCGCCGCAGGGGTCGAGCACCTTTGGCAACCGCCCGAGAGCGCATTGCTGCCCTTTCATTTGAAAACGCACGCTGCCATGACCAACGCCCCGTCCTTAGCCTCTCCCGAGAGAAGTCACCTTCTGCTTGATTTTGCTCTACGTCTGTACACGGCGCTGCGCACCATCCGTCTCTATCCAGCGACCAACCCCCAGGTGCTACGCAGCAACGAAGCCGTGATCCAATCCTTGCAGGCCCTGCTTGAAACGACACCGGATGATGCCGTTATTCTGGCGGTTTCGGACCGAAAATTGCTGGTCTGCGGCGAGCATCTCGCCGACAAGGAGCAACAGCGCCCACAGATACAAGGGTTGATCACCATCTTTTCCCGTGCCAAGATCCATTCTCTCAGCTTTCAATCCAGCTTTTCCCTGAACGAATGCGTGGCCATGACCCAGTCCCTCTCCACCCTGCTGGGTGAAAAGGATCCCTCGGAAACCGTGGCCGCATTGCTTGATCGCGCCGGTATCGTCTCGGTGAGTGTCGATACCCAGCGGTATGTGGCCATCCGCGAAGGCGAGCAGGTGGTACGCGAGGAGTTGTTGGGTGCTGGCCTGCATGTCAGCGATGAGGAATTGGCCAATTTCGTCCTGGGCCGTCAGGGTGACGGGGCGGGTGTTGCCGGTGTGTCCCGCGAGCTGGTGCAGGAGTTGATCAACCGTTTGCCCGCCAGCGGCAGCAGTGGCCAACACGCAGAGGCTCTCACCGAGGCGGTAATTCAATCGTTACAACAACTCAGCCATGAGCACGACCAGCACAAACGAGGCCTGAATACCGACCAGAGCGGTACCACTCAACCGGCGATCGATCCTTTTTTATTGGCACAACTGATCGCCAAGCTGCCCAATTCGGCGGAAGCCGATAGCGTGCTCGGTTCGGCACTTGATCAACTGCCACCGGAGCAGATCAATACCCTGATCGGCCGGTTGATTGCCCTGCAACCCACTGCTGGCATGCGCGATTCTCAGGCCGGACAGCAGCAAGGGCCAGCCCCTTCGCCGCTGAAACGGTTGCTTCATCTTGAGCAGGCACGCCAACCCGCCATCAGTACGGTTATTGCCCAGAATATCGATGCCAGCAGTCTGCTGCACAACCCCAATACCACACTGGCCCAACTGCCCGAGCACCTGCTCATCCGCCTCAGGGAACCCGAGTGGTCGGCACCGGTGATCGCCTCCGCCGCCCAGCAGGTGGCCGAGGG
>CAZXHS010000001.1:365448-1003021 GCA_964639845.1 uncultured Desulfobulbus sp.
AACCCGAGTGGTCGGCACCGGTGATCGCCTCCGCCGCCCAGCAGGTGGCCGAGGGTCAGCAGCATGGCGGCAATGTTGACTTTGCCGCCTTCAACAAGATGTTGGCCAACTACGAGCAACTGCTCGGTCGTGAGCAGCAACAACAGGTGGCCCGCCAGGCCGGCGCCCGTATGGCCTCCATGGAGGGACTGGCGCTGGGTTCCATCATCGCCCACAAGTTTCGCGGCCTGTTCGGCGCCCAGTTGTATGAGCAGGTGATCAACCAGGTCTCCGATGAGCTCTTGGATGAGACCGTCGAGCACCTCAGCCCCAAGCAGCTCAACCGCATGATCGCCACACTCACCAGCGATATCCCGCTGCACATCGGTAAGGACGGCGATCCCCAATTCAAACCCGCCGACGATGCCATCCTCAAACGCCTCGCCCGCACCAGCAAGGGGCCGGAGATCACCAAGGCCATTGCCCAGAATATCGATGCCAGCAGTTTGCTGCGCAACCCGGATACCACCCTGGCCGAGTTGCCCGAGCATCTGTTGGCGCGACTCAAACAACCCGAGTGGTCGGCACCGGTGATCGCCTCCGCCGCCCAGCAGGTGGCCGAGGGTCAGCAGCATGGCGGCAATGTTGACTTTGCCGCCTTCAACAAGATGTTGGCCAACTACGAGCAACTGCTCGGTCGTGAGCAGCAACAACAGGTGGCCCGCCAGGCCGGCGCCCGTATGGCCTCCATGGAGGGACTGGCGCTGGGTTCCATCATCGCCCACAAGTTTCGCGGCCTGTTCGGCGCCCAGTTGTATGAGCAGGTGATCAACCAGGTCTCCGATGAGCTCTTGGATGAGACCGTCGAGCACCTCAGCCCCAAGCAGCTCAACCGCATGATCGCCACACTCACCAGCGATATCCCGCTGCACATCGGTAAGGACGGCGATCCCCAATTCAAACCCGCCGACGATGCCATCCTCAAACGCCTCGCCCGCACCAGCAAGGGGCCGGAGATCACCAAGGCCATTGCCCAGAATATCGATGCCAGCAGTTTGCTGCATGCCGCGCAACAAGCTGATAAACTTCCCGAACAACTCACCATGCGCTTGCAGCAACCGGCCTGGTCAGCGCCGGTGCTGATGGCCGCCACCCGACAGGTCCTGGATCAGGATCAGGGGCAAGGCGAGATCGACCTGGCAGCCTTCGAGCAACTGCTTGACCGCTACGACACCCTGCTCAACCGCGAGAAACAGTTGCAGGTGGCCAATCAGGTCGCACCGCAAATCGCGGCCCTGGAGGAGCAGGAACTGGGCCTGCTGTTGGTGAAAAAATACAAAAATCTCTTTGGGGAACAGCTTTATCAACAGGTCATTGCCCAACTGTCGCCGGCCAAACTGGAACGGTTGACGGCCCAATTCCGTGCCCTGGCCGAGGGCCGGGCGCCCAAGCCCAGCGATATCGACAACAAGGAGATCGAGACGGCCTACCACAGCCTGCAGGAAACAGTGCGCGGCGAGAAGATGCGCGCCATTGTCGAAATGCACCGCGAGCAGCAAAAGCAGCAGCAGCAGGATCTCAAGCTCACCATCGAAGCCGGGGTGGAACGATTGCTCAACGGTGAACGCGGGGAACTGGCGGATAATCGGCTTATCGAGGCGTTGCCACAACGCATTCGCTCGCTGTTGCTGGATAACCAGGAGGCGACCGGGGACAGCCTGATCATGCAACTGGCCCTGGCCCACCAGCACCAGCAACCGGAGATTCGGGCCAATGGGTTCCGTGCCCTGGCGGCAACCGCCGAGCAACTGGTCCATATTGGCCAATGGCCACGCTGCGCCAAACTCCTGCCGGCGCTCCAGCAGGGGTTGCAGCAACCACAGTGCGATGCCGAAAGCAGCCGCCAAGCACTGGCGGCCATCGGTGCCCTGATCGGCCATTATCTCAGCCGGGAGGAGTATGCCGCAGCGCTGGAGAGCGTTCATTTTGTACAGACACTGGCCAATGGGACCGGCACTGCATCCCATGTCCGCGATCAGGCAAGGGAAACCCTGCGTTCCCTCTGCACCAAGCCGGTGCTGGATCAGTTGCTTGACCGGCATCTCCATGGCGAATCACACCAGGAAACCACGGGCAAATTACTGGTGGAACTGGGGCCGGAATCAGCCCAGTATCAGTTACAGCAACTCTTCGACAGCGAAAGCCGTTTTGAACGAAAGCGGCTACTCAACCTGATCAAGCAGACCGGCAACCCTGCCCTCTCCCTGCTGCTGGAGCAACTGCACAAGGACAGCCCCTGGTTTGTGCTGCGCAACTCCATCCGCCTGCTGGGCGAAATCGGCAATCCCGCCCTGTTCACCAAGGTACGCGCTTTTGTACAACACAGCGATCTGCGGGTGCAGCAGGAGGTTATCAGCACGGCGGTGAAGATCGGCGGCGATCAGCTTAAGGATTTCTTGCTGCAAGCCCTGCAACAGGTGGATGATTCCTTGAAAATTCGGGTGATCAACCATGTGGCTTCGACCCATGACGAGCGGTTCGTCCGCCCGTTGACCGACCTGCTGGAAAGTGCCAAGCCCTTTCTCGGCAAGAATAAAAACGACTTGCAGCTCAGTCTGTGCAAGACCCTGGGGGCCATTGGCTCCAAACGGGCCACTGCCTCGCTGGTGCGAGTGGTGCAAAGCAAAAACGTACTCGGCCTCGGTGGCTACAGTGATGAGGTGCGCCAGGCCGCCTCTGAGGCCCTGGATCAGATCCGTCTGACCAATGACGGCCTTCGCGAACAGGAGGTGGAGCCAACCGCTGCCTGGACAGGCAGCCAACAGCCGGCAATGGGGCCGGCAATGAACCCGTCGGGCGGCGACGATAATCAGGAGGCACTCTCACTGCGCGATGTCATCGAGAGCCAGGCCGGCGACGAAACACGGCAAACCGGGGCAGCACGCCCGGAGGAACTGACGGTGTGGGCGGAGTTGACGGATCGTCTTGGTACCGAGGAGTTCCAAGCCATCCATCGGGCGTTCATCGAGCGACAGTGCCGGCCCGAGGAGACCATCGTCACCCAGGGCGATAAAAACGACGCGCTGATTTTCATCAACCAGGGCAGTCTCAAGGTCTCGCACATGGTTGGCCCGCGCGAGTTATTCATTACCAGCCTTAACCGTGGGCAACTGGCCGGCGAAAATTTTTTCACGCCGTCGTTATGGACCGTAACCCTTACCGCGCTGACCCCCTGCCGCCTGTACCTGCTGCCGCAACGTGAACTGGCTGGCTGGCAGCAGCAGTACCCAGGCCTACGCGCCAAACTTTATGAATATTATCGGGCCTACAACAACATTGGCTTCATGCTCAAGAAGAAAGGACTAGATCGCCGCCAGGACCAGCGCTACAACCTGTCGCGCAAGATTCAGGTGCAGCCGATCAGCAATCTCGATGCCCCCATCGGTCGTGGCTTTCGCGCTGAAACGGCTGATATTTCCCTGGGTGGTATCGCCTTTCTGGTCCGCATTGCCCGCCAGGAGAATGCGCGACTGTTACTTGGCCGCCGCATGCAGATCGTGCTGCCGGTCGGCGGCAAGACCGGTCAACTGCTGTGCAAGGGATTGGTCATCGGCATCCAGCCGTTCCAACTGCACAGCAACGATTTTTCCGTGCATTTCAAGTTCGATCACCCACTCGAACGCCCGATCCTGCAATCCATTCTCGGATAACCTGCCGGGAAAGATCGCCAGCCCCGGTGCCGCCCCGGTTCGCCCGTGCCCAAGGAGAGAGCATGTCGGATGTTATCAGCCTTTTTTACCAGCGCCACCTCCCCGGGGCCAGAATCAGCCAGCAGAGCTTGCACGCCCCCTGCCCTTTCTGCGCCGAACAGCAGTATGAGCCGCCTGGTCAGATCCAGGTCATCGTGCAGGCGGACAGTTTCTTCCACGGCTATTTCCGGTGCAGCAGGAGCTGCGTGCCCGGTGGTTTTGCCCTGCATTTTGCCCGACTGCGCCACCTGCCCCTCTCCCAGGTGCCCGGATTTGATCCGGATCGCGAATATTTCGGCCGTGATATCGAGTATCCGGTAAAAAACCTCAACCAGGAACTGATCGGCTTTCAAGACAAGCTCATCGGCGAACCCCTGGATAGCTTTCTGGCCGCCGGCATCTCCGCCGAGGTGCTGGAACGCATGCAGATTGGTTTCAACGGCCGCTACCTGGTCTTCCCTTATGTACAGCCCGACGGCAACTGCTACGCAGCCCGCTGCCTGCACCCGAACCGGCCCGAGGATGGCTTCTGGTATGGCGATGAACGTTTTTTTGGCGAGCGGTTCCGCCTCTTTAACAGCGTGGAAATCGACCGCTGCGAAAACGGCGCCCTGTTCATCGTGGAGGAGGAACGCAACCTCTTACCACTCAAGCAGCTTGGTTATCCGGTGATAGCCGTGCCCTCGGCAACGGATCTCGATGCTATCGAGGCCGAGCGACTGGCCTGGATTCGTACCATCTTTCTCTGGGTCAACCACAACCCCGAATCCGAGGCCCGGGCACGCGCCTTTGCCACGCGCATCGGCTTTAAGGTGCGCATCATCCATTGGCCCGAGGAATCACCGCGCAACGTCGGCATCTCGGTCCTGGCTGCCACTGAGCCCAGCAGTTTTGCTGCCACGGTGGCCACACGGCTGAAATCAGCCCGCGCCTTTTCGCCCTTCCCTTCGCCCTCCGCCGAATTTCTGGGGTTCCGCGAACGGCTTTTGCAGGAGGCAGGCGATGCCTATGCCCAGTTGACCAGCGGCTTTCCCCTGCTTGATCGAGCTCTGGGCGGCATCCATGGCATCAATATCCTGGGCGGCACACCCAAGGCGGGCAAATCGGCCTTCTCCATCCAGATCGCCTCGGAGATGGCCCGCCGCAATCTGCCGGTGATTTATTATGATTTTGAGAACGGTCGCCAGAAGATCTACCTGCGCACACTGTGCCGAATGAGTCGTTTGAGTATCGAGCAGATCAAGGGGGGGAGACTGACCCCAGAGGAACAGCAACGCTTCCAGCAGGCGCAGCAGGGGTTGCAAAAGATGCTGCACTGGCTGCGCGTGGTCAACGATCGCAAACTCTCACCGGAGACCATGCGTCGCCACATCGATTTCCTGCGCCATGAGACCAACTCCGACTACACGGTGGTGGTGATCGACAGCCTGCACAAGCTGCCGTTCAAGGATATCAGTCAAAAACGCAGCGGTATCGATGGTTGGCTGCGGCAGTTGGAGGCCATCCGCGATGAGATGGCGGTGAGTTTTCTGGTAATCTCGGAGTTGGAGCGCGGTGGCGATGGCCAATTCGACCGTCAACCCCATCTGGGCTCCTTCAAAGGTTCCGGCGATATCGGCTACTCCGCTGATAACGCCATGGTGCTCATGCCCCAATGGGACCCCTTTGACAATGTGCCGCTGGAGGGACGCTGCAATGAACTGTGGCTGGTAGCCAGCCGTGAACAGAGTCCTGGCCGGGTGGCCAGCTACCGGCTGGATTTCCCGTACTGGGGTTTTTGCGAGGAGTAGTTGCTAATTGGCCAAGTGCTGCTGCCACTGGTGGAGTTGGGCCAGGGCCAGTTCGGCACGGTGGCGACCGCGCTCTTTTTTGGGGATTTTTTTACCGGTGAAGGGCAGCGGCGGAAAGAGGCCGAAGTTGATATTGGAGGGTTGAAAGTGGGCCGGATCGGAGGCGGTGAGATGGGCGATCAAGGCTCCATGGGCCGTGGCTGCGGGCGGGGCTGCGAGCGGCTTGCCCTGCACCAGCCGAGCGGCGTGGATACCAGCCAGCAGACCCATAGCCGTTGATTCAATATAGCCTTCCACCCCGGACAACTGACCCGCGAGGAACAGCCCCGACACCCGCTGCATTTGCAGGTGGGTATCAAGCACCAGTGGCGCGCGCACAAAACTGTTGCGGTGGATCGAGCCCAAGCGCAGAAAGACCGCCTGCTCCAGGCCGGGAATGGTGCGAAAAACCCGCTGTTGTTCCGCGTAGGTGAGTTTGGTCTGAAAGCCGACCAGGTTGTAGGCAGTGCCCTCGCTGTTCTCGGCCCGCAACTGCACCACCGCATGGTATTTCTCGCCGGTCTGCGGATGCGCCAGACCAATGGGTTTCATCGGTCCAAAACGCAGGGTATCCGGCCCGCGTTCGCACATCACCTCAATGGGCAAACAACCCTCAAAATAGTGCGGCTCCTCGAAACTGTGCAGCGGCACCGTTTGCGCCGCACCAAGCATCTCGATAAACTGCTGATACTGCTCCCGGTTCATGGGGCAGTTGAGGTAATCGCCTGGTCCCTCATCATCCCATCGCGATTTGCGATACACGATCGAATAATCCAGACTGTCGGCATCAACAATCGGGGCAATGGCATCGTAGAAGGCTAGATGATCGCCGCCGCTCAGGCTTTGCAGGTGTTCAGCCAGGGCCCCGGTCAACAGGGGGCCGGCGGCAAGGATCACCGGGCCAGCGTTTGTATCGGGTATTCGTTGCACCTCTTCACGCTGCACGGTGATAAGAGGATGTCCCTCAATGGCCTCGGTGAGCATTTGGGCAAAGTGCTGCCGGTCCACGGCCAGGGCTGTGCCGGCGGGCACAGCGGTGGCATCGGCGATGCGCATGAGCAATGAACCAAGGTGGCGCATCTCCTCTTTCAACAGGCCGGCCGCCGTATCCGGGGCATTGGAGCGCAGGGAGTTGGAGCAGACCAGCTCGCCTAAAAGCGGTAACTCATGTGCCGGGCTGAAACGGTGCGGCTTCATTTCATATAACTGCACCGCTACGCCACGCTCTGCCACCTGCCAGGCCGCTTCGCATCCGGCCAAACCACCGCCGATAATCGTTACTTGCTCCATAGTCCTCTCCCACAAAAAAAGGGCAGAGTGACCAACTCACTCTGCCCAAAACACACCACCTAAACAGCAATCAATAGCGATAATGCTCCGGCTTGAACGGGCCGTTGATGTCCACACTGATGTACTCGGCCTGCTCCGGGGTCAACTGGGTGAGCTTGACGCCGATCTTGGCCAGATGCAGCCGGGCGACTTTCTCATCGAGTTTCTTGGGCAGGAAGTAGACCTTGTTCTCGTAGGCCGCCCCGTTGGTCCACAGCTCGATCTGGGCCAACACCTGGTTGGTGAAGGAGTTGCTCATCACGAAGCTGGGATGACCAGTGGCGCAACCGAGGTTAACCAGGCGGCCTTCGGCAAGCACAATCAACCGCTTGCCATCGGGGAAGATGACATGATCGACCTGGGGCTTGATGTTCTCCCAGGGCAGGCTACGGATGCCGGCAATGTCGATCTCCGAATCAAAGTGACCGATATTGCAGACAATGGCCTGATCGGGCATCACTTCCATGTGGGCGCGGGTAATGACACGCAGATTACCGGTGCAGGTGACGAAGATGTTGCCGACCGGGGCCGCCTCTTCCATGGTCACCACGCGGTAGCCTTCCATGGCTGCCTGCAGGGCACAGATGGGATCGATCTCGGTCACCAGCACCGTGGCTCCCATGCCGCGCAGGGCCTGGGCGCAGCCCTTACCGACATCACCGTAACCAACGACCACGGCAATCTTGCCGGCCACCATCACATCGGTGCCGCGTTTGATGCCGTCGATCAAGGATTCGCGGCAACCGTAGAGGTTGTCGAACTTGGATTTGGTCACCGAATCGTTGACATTGAAGGCCGGGGCCATCAGCGCCCCCTGCTTGGTCATCTCGTAGAGCCGGTGCACGCCGGTAGTGGTCTCCTCGGAGATACCGCGGATGTCTTTCATCAGCTCGGGATACTTCTGATGCAGCACCAGGGTCAGATCGCCACCGTCATCGAGGATCATGTTCGGCCGCCAGTTATCCGGGCCAAAGATGGTCTGATCGATGCACCACCAGAACTCCTCCTCATTCTCGCCCTTCCAGGCAAAAGTGGGGATGCCAGCGGCGGCCATGGCCGCGGCGGCATGGTCCTGGGTGGAAAAAATATTGCAGGAGGACCAACGCAGCTCAGCCCCCAGATGCACCAGGGTCTCCATCAGCACCGCCGTCTGGATGGTCATGTGCAGGCAACCGGCGATGCGGGCGCCGGCCAGCGGCTTGCTGGGGCCAAACTCCTCGCGCAGGGCCATCAAGCCCGGCATCTCGGTCTCGGCGATGGCCACTTCCTTGCGGCCCCACTCGGCCAGGCCCATATCGGCTACTTTGTAATCACTCATAAAACACTCCTCAGCACCCCAGTGCGGGGCATATAATCTTCAAAGCCTTACAGGCCGGCGGCGTCACGCAGGGCATCGACCTTGTCGGTACGCTCCCAGGTGAACTCCGGCAATTCGCGGCCGAAGTGGCCGTAGGCAGCAGTCTTGTGGTAAATGGGCCGCAGCAGGTCCAGCTGCTGGATAATGGCCTTAGGGCGCAGGTCAAAGACCTGACCGACAATCGCCACCAAACGCTCCTCGCTGATCTTACCAGTGCCGAAGGTCTTGACGTTGATCGACACCGGCTGGGAGATACCGATGGCATAGGCCACCTGCACCTCGACCTCGGTGGCCAGTCCAGCGGCAACGAGGTTCTTGGCCACATAACGGCCCATGTAGGAGGAAGAGCGATCCACCTTAGAGGGATCCTTGCCGGAGAAGGCACCGCCGCCGTGGGAACCGCGGCCGCCGTAGGAATCGACGATGATTTTACGGCCGGTGACGCCGCAGTCGCCAACCGGGCCACCAATGACGAAGCGTCCGGTGGGGTTGATGAAAAATTTGGTATTGGCGTCGATCATATTGGCCGGCAGCACCGGCTTGATGATTTCCTCCATCACGGCCTCTTTCAGATTTTCGTAGCTGATATCCGGGCTGTGCTGGGTGGAAAGCACCACCGCCTCGATGCGTTTGGCGACGTTGTCCACATACTGGATGGTCACCTGGCTCTTGGCATCGGGCCGCAGCCAGGGCAGTTTGCCGGACTTGCGCACATCGGCCTGCTGTTTGGTCAAACGGTGGGCATAGGTGATGGGCATGGGCATGAGCACGCGGGTTTCATCGCAGGCGTAACCGAACATCAACCCCTGATCGCCGGCACCCTGATCGAGATCCAGGCCGCTGCCCTCATTGACACCCTGGGCGATATCGGAGGACTGCTTGTCAATCGAAGTGAGCACGGCGCAGGACTGCCAGTCAAAACCCATGTCCGAGGAGTTGTAGCCGATCTCGCGGATGGTCTCGCGCACGATCTGCGGCATGTCCACCCAGGCCGAGGTGGTGATCTCGCCGGCGATCATGGCCATGCCGGTGGTGACCAGACTCTCGCAGGCCACGCGGGCATATTTATCCTTGGTGAGGATGGCATCAAGGATGGCATCGGAGATCTGATCGGCAACCTTGTCGGGATGCCCCTCGGAGACCGATTCCGAGGTAAAAAGATGTGTCGACATACACGTCTCCCTGTGGAGGAAAAAATGGAGTATACTGCGAGCCGCCGGCAGTAAACGCGGCAGCGAACAAACAGATGTGCCTACAATAGCCACCGGCCGGGGGAATGGCCAGTGTAAATGGGTAAAAAAGATTTCAATAACTACTCAAAGCCGCTGCACAATGCAACGGAAATCACCGGCCGGGCGGGCTCGGCAGCCCTACTTCCGCCCCCGGTCCCAGCTCCCCCTTTATCCAATCCAGGAACCCGCCGCCATGATCCTGCTGCGCCGCGCCTTTTACCTGCTGCTTGGTTTCACCTTTCCCGGTTTCTGGATGCTGCACGCCTCGGGATGGGCGGCCGGGCTGTACAAGCCGATACAAAGGCTCTGTGCCACCACGGCCGTGGGCTGGCCGTCGCTGCTCACCGCCAGTCTGCTCTACGGCTGCCTCATCCTCTGCTTTGAATCAATCCGCCTGCTGGCAGCGCGGCTTAGCCGTGAATAGCGTAGCCGCCATCCACAACCAGGGTATGGCCGTGAACCATGCCCGCCAGCTCACTGCACAGAAACAGCACCATGTCGGCCACATCCTCGGGAACGGTCAGACGACCCAGCGGAGTTCGTTCCATGGCCGCGCCGATGATCTCTGAGCGGTTGGGAAATTTTTTCAGGGCATCGGTATCGACCACGCCGGCACTGACCGTATTGACGGTGATGCCCTTGGGCCCCAATTCCACGGCCAGATGGCGCACCAGTGACTCCAGCGCCGCCTTGGAGGCACCGACCACGGTATAATTGGGCACCGCCCGCACGGCGCCGATGGAGGAAATGGCGATGATGCGTCCACCGGTCGTCATCATCGGCAGGGCCTGCTGCGTGATGAGCATCAGGGCACGGGCATTGATATTGACCGCCCAGTCCCAGTGCCGCCCGCGCAGCTCCTCCACCGGTTTGAGCACCCCGGAGGCAGCGTTGGAGATGACCATGTCGAGGCGTTGATAACGGCTGCGAGTCGCCTCAAACATGGCCTCAATCTGTTCCTCCTCGGCAAGGTTGGCGCGCAGGGCTAGACAACGGCCCCCTTTTGCCTCGATCTCCGCCACCACCTCTTGAGCATTGGTGCGATGCCGTACATAATTGATCACCACCTCCGCCCCCCGAGCCGCCAAACGCTTGGCCACCGCCTTACCGATGCCGCGTGAACCTCCGGTCACCAGGGCAACCTTTCCTTGCAAATCGATCATGTGTCCTCCTTGATCCGCCCCGGTGTTCACCGGGCGGGAAACAGTCAAAAATAACGCTATGCATCATAGCAACTACTCAGCACGACGCATCAGCAACCGTTGCACCGAGCTTTTCAAAAAACGAAGGGGATTAAAACGCACCGGGTTGAGCTCCTCGGGCACCACAAACCCCTTTGCCTGCACCGTCTCCGGCCCGGCATGGGGAAAACGCAGCTGCCCAAGCTCCGTGCCCACCATGCCGGCGGCCCTGGCTGCGGTCCACAGTGGACTTTGTTGGGGGTCGATCCCCAGTACTGCCAACAGCGCGGTGTCCAGCGCGATAGGATTGGCGCCCCCGGCCAGCAGTCCCAGAGCAAAGGGTTGGCCATGGATCGGCCCGGAAACGTGCATGGCCTCAATGCCATCCACCAGGGAATACCCCGACGGCAGCAGGGTAAGCAACTCCACCAGCAACTCGGCAAAACGTCCCTGGGCACCGCCATGGACCATGTGCCACCAGGGCTTGTGCAGACCGGTGACGCAGCCAAAATAATTTTTCACCGCCAGCGTCACCCGCATCTGCCCGTGCGCCTTGAGTTTAGGCAGATTGATCAGGTAATCGCATTCGAGCACCGGCGCCGCCACCGGCACCTGTAACCCGCTGGGCAGAGTGAGCATGCGGGCGGGGCGAAACTCGACCACCTCCACGCCCAGGTGGGCAAGCAAGCTCCAGGCACCGATCTTTTCCAGCACTGATTGGGCACTGCCAAAGGCCGGCGAATCACCCACCAATACCCGAGCCCCCTGCGCAAGCAGATGACGGGCCACGGCGGCCATCACCTGACCATGGGTGCAGGCGAGTTGGCCATTGCTGGCGGTAATCAGGTTGGGTTTGAGCAGAACCTTCGCCGAGCGCAGATTGCGACCCACCGTGAAAGGGGCCAATAACGGCGACATGGCTGCCGCCAAAGCTGCCGGGTCGTAATCGCCCAGGGGCCAGAGGGTGACGGTGGTCTCACAACAGTCCATGTGGCAACAACGCTTTCCTTGTTCACAGGTATTCTTAGATACACCCTGCCCCATGCCCAGGGCAGGATGCTTCGCTCAATCAAGGCCTTGGCACTTCACAGGCCTGACAAAAGAAACCGGCTTGGTCCACAGGGAACCAAGCCGGAAAGGAGAGAAGAGATGAAGAAGGATTATAAACCAAGCAGGTTTCAGGCCAATTCAAGCCAATCCGTGCCCTTATTTTTTTCTTTTCTCTTCAGCAGGTTAGAGCAATTACTCAAACAGCAAATAAGGCCCCAGCACGGCGAAAAATTTAATAATTTTTACCAAATTTTTTCTTGCTGGATCGCTCGCAAAAAAATCTCAACATATCCAGCAAGTATGCCGCGTTCTATTTTTGGCATGCAAGACCAAAAAACTGCGACTTTCTGAGTATTTTTTACACACCCTTTTTAGCGGCCACGGATCTCCAAAGGAATCACCCGCACCCGCAGCACACCCTCCTGCTGGGCGATCTTCTGCTGCACCTCGTCACTCACCGGGCCGGCGCAGTCGATGATGTTGTAGCCCACCGTACCGTTGCTCTTGTTGGTGTAGTTCATGATGTTGATCTTCTCCGCGCCGAGCAGGTTGGAGATCAGACCGATCATACCCGGCTGGTCGCGGTTGATCACCGTCAGGCGGGTATGCACGTCCACCGTGGGGATGGTCTCGATATTGGGAAAGTTGACGCTGTGGACGATGTTGCCGTACTCCAGATAGTTTTTCAGTTCTTTGACCGCCATGGTGGCGCAGTTCTCCTCGGATTCGGCGGTGGAGGCGCCGAGATGCGGGGTGACGATGATCTTGTCGTTGCCAAGGAACTTCACCGAAGGGAAATCGGAGATATGGCCACGCAGTGTGCCATTCTCCAGGGCAGCCAGCACTGCATCCTCATCGACAATCGGGCCACGGGAATAGTTGATGAGCACGGCCCCAGATTTGACGAATTCGAGGAAATCTTTCTGGGTCACATAGCCACGGGTGTTTTTGTTGAGCGGCATGTGGATGGAGATGAAGTCGGCATCGGCCAGGGCCTCCTTGCGCGAACGGGCCAGGGTCACCTCCGGTGCC
The DNA here is from genome assembly GCA_964639845.1 of uncultured Desulfobulbus sp. Lineage (GTDB taxonomy): Bacteria > Desulfobacterota > Desulfobulbia > Desulfobulbales > Desulfobulbaceae > Desulfobulbus. Next base: position 378,187 of record CAZXHS010000001.1, read on the forward strand.
AGGCTATGGATGTTGTCCAGGGCTGGGAAGGGATCAAAACCCAGCACCCGCATGCCGTGGTGCAGGCCGGCATTGGCGACGCCGACACCGATCTTGCCCAGGCCAAAGACGGCCAAGGTCTTACCGGACATCTCCTCGCCTTTGAATTTTTTCTTGCGCGCCTCGACCTCTTTGTTGATCTCTTCATCGTTCATGCCGGTCAATCCCTGGCAGAACTCGATGGACTTCTCCACGTTGCGCAGCCAGATACCAAGGCTGGTATAGACCAATTCCACCACCGCATTGGCATTGGCGCCAGGGGTGTTGAACACGCAGATACCCTTCTCGGTGGCCTCGTCCACGGGGATGTTGTTGACGCCGGCACCGGCACGGGCAATGGCCAACAGATCAGCATAAGGCGCCAGATCGATCTTGGTGCTGCGCACCACAATCCCCTCGGGATTGGCCTCTTCAGCGCTGACCTTGAACCGGTCGGTGAACAGCGCCAATCCCTCACGGGCAATGGCATTGACGGTCTTGATGGAAAATTGCTTCATGGTCTCGTCCTCTTCGATATAAAAATGGGGTGAATACTTCAGGGGCGAACAACGCTTTCCGGGGTGATTCATCGAGGGCTGGCAGTAGCCGTGGAGAATACACCCAGGAAAGGACACAACAGCAATGGATCAGACAACAGGTTTGCTCACGAGGAGCAGAGCAAAACGGGGGCAAAATACGGCATGAGGGGGAGTTATGTCAAGGAAAAGGGTGGAGGGAGAGGTGGGGTTCGGGCGAGAAAAGGCGAGCGTTGATAACGGAGAAAATGCATTTAGCAACTTACTGTTAATTCGTTAGTTTTGTAAATTTTCCGGAATTTTTTCCGGAAAATTGTAAATATGAGCAAAGATGACGCAAAAAAACAGGCCTGACCGAGATTCGGTCAGGCCTTGCAATGCAAAAACTAACTTGTCGTAATTATTAGGCACGTCGACGAGATGCTGCGGCAAGACCAGCCAAACCAACACTAAACAACAATACGGTAGTAGGCTCAGGAACAGCACCAACCGGCGGTTGAACAACAGGTCCAGTACCGACATTGATCAGGCTGCTATCGATCCCCCGAGTAAAATCGTAATAGTTATCATAAGGATCAATATCCTGCACCATAAAGGTTAACGTTCCGGCGCTAACAAGACTATCATAAAGGCTCGAAAGAGAAGCACTGTTAGTGCTATAGAACCATCCAGTATCAAGTGTTTCATCACGGAATCCGTTGGATTGACCAGCCCCCCCAGCAGTTCCGATGTTTGTCGTATTTTCAGTGGCTACATCACTCCAATCCCCAAAGTTAATTCCGTTAACCAGTAAAAAATTATCATCATCATAATCAAAATTGTTGTAGCCCGTGTCGCCATCGTACAGTGTAAAACGAAACGCAGCTTCGACAATCCCTCCACCCAAAGCGTTCATCACGGTGGAGTTGAATCCCGATTGAACCCCAATAGTCCCGGGATTCCCTCTATATGACGTTGGTGTTCCATTATCATAAAACCCTATAAACAAAGAGCTTGCTGCAAGTTGGCTGACCACACGGTTTCCATTTGTACCAATCAAATCAACTACTATACCACCAATCTCCGACACACCAGTTGGCACAAGCCCAGCCGAGGTTGGAGATGTCATAGTTAGAGTTGTTGCCTGTGCTGCACCAGAAGCGATGACAGTTCCGCAAGCTAATAAGAATGCCAATTTTTTTTTCATATTCCCTCCTAGGTTTATCTAAAATACACCTTCCTAACAACTCGATACTAAAATCTAGCAAATATCAATCCAAAAAACATTTTTAAAACAAAAAAAGATCAGACCACGTTATTCCGCACACGACTCATCACACCATATTTAATTCCGGCTAGTTATCAAAACACATACCCCGCAACTACGCCAACACGTTACCCAACTCAATCGCCACCGCAGTTACCCTCACCTGATACACCATGCAATACCCGTCGATGCTTTTTCCGGTAAACCGGAATCACCAAGGGCGAACAGTGTTGTACGCACACGATGCACACGCACTATATCCACTCCAGCTTGCGCCATCACAGCAGACACCATGGCGGTCGGCCAATCACGTTCGGCAACGGGCACCCCCAGCAACTCCCCTAAAAAGGATTTACGCGAATGGCCGATCAGCACCGGGCAGCCATGCTGCTTAAACGTCGGGATGTTGCGGAGAATGGCAAGATTATGCTCCAAAGTAAATAGGGGTCAGACCACTTTATTCCGAAAACGGTTTACAACACCATTTATGATTCCAGCTAGTTATCAAAACACTGACGCCGTGACTACGCCAATGCCTCACCCGATTCAATAGCCACCACGGTTATCTTCACCTAACATGGCTGGATAAAACCCGCCTTGTGGTTTCCGAAAATTCGGAAAAACTCAGACCCCAGAACAACCGGGAAAAGGCCATGATTTTTGTTGTGTAAACAAGAAGCACGGTTTTCTCGTTTTTGGTTTTCCTATCACCCCAATGCCCTCATCAATTGGATTGCCAATAGTGTGGAACTCACTTGATGCACCCGCACAATATCCGCCCCTGATTTTTCCGCGAAAACGGAAACCATTACTGTCGGCCAATCGCGGGGGACGGGAACCGGTTCCACCGGTTTCCCTTCATCCCAATGCCCCCATCAATTGCCCTGCTAAAAGTGTTGTACGCACACAATGTACCCGTACTATATCCACTCCAGCTTGCGCCATCACAGCAGAAACCATGGCTGTCGGCCAATCGCGTTCGGCAACGGGCAGCCCCAGCAACTGTCCCAAAAAGGATTTGCGCGAATGGCCGATCAATACCGGGCAGCCATGTTGCTTAAACGCTGGAGTGTTGCGCAGGATGGCGAGATTATGCTCCAGGGTTTTGCCAAAGCCGACACCGGGGTCAACGATAATGCGGGAACGGTCAACGCCATTGGCCTCCAACCAGCCAATGCGCTCGGTAAAAAAGGCATTGATCTCCTCCACCACATCGCCGTATTGAGGATTGCGCTGCATATCACCCGGCGCCCCCTGCATGTGCATGATCACCACCTGGCCGCTAAAGGACTGCACCACATCAAGCATCGCCGCATCCTGGCGCAGGGCGGAGATATCGTTGATAATGATGGCACCGGCGGCAATGGCCTCGCGGGCGACCACCGCCTTGGTGGTGTCGATGGAGATGGGGATGTCACTGCGGCGGCGGATGGCGTTGATGGCCGGGATGACCCGTTGCAGTTCCTCCTCGACACTTACCGGCTCGGCAAAGGGGCGGGTGGATTCGCCGCCAACATCGATGATATCGGCACCTTCGCTGAGCAGTTGTTCGATGCGTTCTTCCAGGGTCTTTTCATTAGTCCATTTGCCACCGTCGGAAAAGGAGTCCGGGGTGACGTTGAGGATACCCATGATTTGCATGCGTTGGCTCATTGGTTGTGCTCCATATAAAAAAGGGTTGTCTTCAATGGCGAAGACAACCCGTTGGGGATGTGGCGAAGTTACTTGCCGGTGAGCAAGTGTGGTGAATGGGTTTGAATGCTTCTCTGCGATCAAGGGGACGGATAAAACGGGCAATTCTTTGATGACCCTACCACCTCGGTGTCATCTCGACCAACGGGAGAGATCTCCTCCCTGAAATGACAACGGAGATTTCTCACTGCGTTCGAAATGACAGCCTAAACTCCAACCTAGCAGGTGACCACCGGTTTCTCGTAGGTTAAGTTTTCGCAGGCACGGCGCGCAGTGCCCCTGCCATCCCTTATATCATTGGGGAGAAAACTCAGGCTGCGACCGTCGCGTCTGCCTCAACCACCTCGGCACCACCGCGCAGCTCTTTGATAATCCGTTCCATATCCTCAAGCATAATGGTTTCCTTCTCCAACAGCTCGTCGGCGATGGCCTTGAGGATGTCGCGGTTCTCCTCGAGCAATTGTGTGACGCGGTTATTGGCCTCAAGGATGATCTGCTTGACCGCCGCATCGATCTTCTGCGCGGTTTGCTCGCTGTAATCGCGGTGCTGGGCAATCTCACGGCCAAGAAAGATATGCTCCTCTTTCTTGCCGTAGGCCAGCGGTCCCAACTCTTCGCTCATACCCCACTCGCAGACCATCTTGCGTGCCAGTTCGCTGGCCCGCTCGATGTCGTTGCCGGCACCGGTGGTAATCTCGTCAAAGACCAGCTTTTCCGCCACCCGGCCGCCAAAGAGGATAGCAATCGAGTTGAGCAGGAAGCCCTTGGCATGGGTGTATTTTTCGTCGGTGGGCAGTTGCATGGTCAGGCCCAAGGCGCGACCACGGGGAATGATGGTCACCTTGTGGATGGGATCGGTGCCGGGCAACAGCCGAGCCACCAGGGCGTGACCAGCCTCATGGTAGGCGGTAATCTCCTTTTCCTTGGGGCTAATGATCATGGACCTACGTTCGGCGCCCATCAACACCTTATCCTTGGCCCGTTCGAGCAAGGTGGCATCGACCACCTCTTTGTTTTCGCGAGCCGCCATCAGGGCCGCCTCGTTGACCAGGTTTTCCAGATCAGCTCCGGAAAAACCAGGGGTACCCCGGGCAATCACCGCCAGATCAACGTCATCGGCGAGTTTGGTTTTTTTGCCGTAAATCTCCAGGATCATTTCGCGGCCTTTGACATCCGGCACCGGCACCACCACCTGGCGATCAAAACGGCCGGGCCGCAACAGGGCCGGATCAAGGACATCGGGACGGTTGGTGGCGGCGATGATGATGACGCCATCGTTGCCCTCAAAACCATCCATCTCCACCAGCAACTGGTTGAGGGTCTGCTCGCGCTCGTCATGACCGCCGCCGAGACCGGCACCGCGATGACGGCCCACAGCATCGATCTCATCGATGAAGATGATACAGGGAGCGTGTTTCTTGCCCTGGCTAAAGAGATCGCGCACGCGTGAGGCGCCGACGCCTACAAACATCTCCACAAAATCCGAACCGGAGATGGTGAAAAAGGGCACTCCGGCCTCACCGGCAATGGCGCGGGCCAAAAGCGTCTTGCCTGTACCCGGAGAGCCGGCCAGCAGTACGCCCTTGGGGATACGGCCACCCAGCTTGGTGAACTTCTGCGGATCGCGGAGAAAATCAATGATCTCCTCCAGTTCCTCCTTGGCTTCGTCGATACCGGCCACATCCTTGAAGGTGATTTTAACCTCACCCTCACCCTGGAGTTTGGCGCGAGTCTTGCCGAAGGAAAGCGCCCCGCCCTTGCCGCCCATCTGCATCTGGCGCATGAAGAAGATCCACACACCAATGAGCAGCAGCATCGGAAACCAGGAGATAAAAATGGTCACATACCAGGGAGTTGCCTCGGGTTGTTTCACCGAGATGTCGACATCGGCCTCACGCAACATGGGAATGAGCCCGGCATCACTGGGAGCAACCGTCTTGAAGGGGCGGCCGTCCTGGCCGATACCGGAGATTTCCTCCCCTTGAATGCTGACCTTGTTGATCGCGCCCTTCTCGACGTTGGACCAGAACTCGCTGTAGGTGATGGAGTTGCTCTGGGTCGGCGGCTTGTTAAAGATCTGGAACAACAGGATCATGGTCAGGCCGATGACCAGCCACATACTGAGATTTTTATAAAAGGTATTCAAAAAAGATGTCCTCGTCTCAAGTCAAAAGAGAGTAAGTACGCGTCAACAGACGGCTAGATACAGAGCATTGGATGTCGTTTTCGTGACTTGTGCGAAAACGACAACCTTGCCATTTCAAGCAATCGTCATAAAAAAAGGGCTGGCCACAGGGCCACATCTCCATTTTTTTCAACGGATAACCTACTTTAACATCGATTCGTTGTCAGTCAATGTTCTTTGCGAACTCCTGGATGGTCTTCACCCCCACCTCCTTGGTGCGCATCGATTCCATGGCCAGCGTCGAGGCCTGGCCACCGGTGAGGGTGGTGGTGTAGGGGATATGATAATCCAGGGCGGCACGGCGAATAATGTAGCTGTCCTCGGTGGTGCGGGTGCCGGCGGAGGTGTTGAGGATCCATTGCACCTGACCATCCTGAATCTTATCCAGGATATGCGGCCGCCCCTGGGAGATCTTGTTGACCTCGGTGCAGGCAATGCCGTTTTCCTTGAGTTTGGCCGCTGTGCCCTTGGTGGCAAGGATGCCGTAGCCAAGTTCTTCCAACTTGCGTGCCACCGGCACCGCAGCCTCTTTGTCGCTGTGGCGCAGACTGAGAAAGGCGGTGCCGCTTTGCGGCAGTTGCGCATTGGAGGCCATCTGCGATTTGGCCAGGGCCAGGCCGAGATCATCGTCAATGCCCATCACCTCGCCGGTGGATTTCATCTCCGGGCCTAGCAGGGTATCGACATTCTGGAAACGATCAAAGGGGAAGACCGCCTCCTTGACCGCCCAGTGGGACATGGTTTTTTCCTTGGTAAATCCAAGTTGTTCCAGACTGATACCGAGCATGACCTTGGTGGCAATCTTGGCCAGGGGCACGCCGGTGGCCTTGGAGACAAAGGGCACGGTGCGCGAGGCACGGGGATTAACCTCAAGCACAAAGAGGGTCTCGCCTTGCACCGCAAACTGGATGTTCATCAAACCGATAACGCCCAACTCCATGGCCATGGCCTTGGTGGCGGCGGTGATCTCGGCGATCATGGCCGCAGAGAGCGTATGGGGTGGCAGGACGCAGGCCGAGTCGCCGGAATGAATCCCCGCCTCCTCGATATGCTCCATGATGCCGCCGAGCACGGTCATGCTACCGTCGCAGATCGCATCGACATCGACCTCGATGGCATCCTTAAGAAACTGATCCAACAGTACCGGATGCTTGCCACCGCTCATGCCGGGGATGGCCATGAAGCTACGAATGCCCTGCTCGTTGTAGACGATGCGCATGTCGCGGCCACCGAGCACATAGGAGGGTCGCATCACCACCGGAAAACCGATCTCGGCGGCAACCGCCAGGGCCTCCTCCAGGGTATGAGCGGTGCCGTTGGCCGGCTGGCGCAGGCCGAGTTTCTGCAGGAACTGCTGGAAACGCTTGCGGTCTTCGGCGCGGTCGATGGCATCAGGCGGGGTGCCGATGATGGGTACGCCGGCCTTGGCCAGGGGCACCGCCAGGTTAAGCGGGGTCTGGCCGCCGAACTGGACAATGACACCATCGGGCTTCTCCCGCTCGATGATGTTGAGCACATCTTCGCGGGTCAGCGGCTCGAAGTAGAGCTTGTCCGAGGTGTCATAGTCGGTGGACACGGTCTCCGGATTGGAGTTGACCATGATCGACTCGACGCCGATCTCACGCAGGGCAAAGGAGGCATGAACGCAGCAGTAGTCGAACTCGATACCCTGGCCTATGCGGTTGGGTCCGCCGCCGAGGATCATGATCTTCTTGCGATCACTGCGGCTGGACTCATCCTCCTGCTCATAGGTCGAGTAATAGTAAGGGGTGTAGGACTCGAACTCGGCGGCGCAGGTATCAACCAGCTTGTAGGCCGGCTCCAGGCCGAGCTTGATGCGCAGGGCGCGAATGTCGTCCTCCGTACTCTGGGTGAGATGGGCCAGTTGCACGTCGGAGAAGCCGTACTGCTTGACCTCAAAGAGAAAATCGCGATCAAGGCCGGCAAAACCACGGGCAGCGATCTCCTCGCCCTTCTCCACCAGCTGCTTGAAATTATGCAGAAACCAGGGGTCGATCTGGCTCAGTTCATAGATGCGCTCAATGGACATGCCACGGCGCAGGGCCTCGAAGATCTGGCTGACGCGCTTGGAGTTGGGGCGGTTGAGGCCGCGCTCCAGATCGTCCTGGTGCATGGTGCTGAGATCGACTTTGCCGTCGAAGCCAAAACCCATACGACCGATCTCCAAAGAACGCATCCCCTTCTGGAAGGCCTCCTTGAAGGTGCGGCCAATGGCCATGGTCTCGCCCACCGATTTCATGGCTGTGGTGAGGATATCCTCGGCCTCGGGAAATTTCTCAAAGGTCCAGCGGGGAATCTTGACCACACAGTAGTCGATGGATGGCTCAAATGAGGCGTAGGTCTCGCGGGTGATGTCGTTTTTGATCTCATCAAGCGTATAACCCACTGCCAGCTTGGCAGCGATCTTGGCGATGGGAAAGCCGGTGGCCTTGGAGGCCAGGGCCGAGGAGCGCGACACCCGCGGGTTCATCTCGATGACCATCAACTCGCCATCAGCCGGGTTAACGGCAAACTGCACGTTGGAGCCACCGGTCTCGACGCCGATCTCGCGGATGATGGCAATGGCGGCGTCGCGCATCTCTTGGTATTCGCGATCAGTCAGGGTCTGAGCCGGGGCCACGGTGATGGAATCGCCGGTATGCACGCCCATGGCATCAATGTTCTCAATGGAGCAGATAATGACGACGTTATCGTTTTTGTCGCGCATCACCTCCAGCTCAAACTCTTTCCATCCCAGCAAAGAGCGCTCCAGCATGACCTCGTTGGTCATGGAAAGATCGATGCCGGCGGTGGCCATCTTATTGAGTTCAGAGCGGTTATAGGCCACACCACCACCAGTGCCGCCGAGGGTGAAGCTGGGGCGGACGATGATCGGAAAACCGATGCGCTCGCCGGCAGCCATGGCCTCGTCAATGGTATGGACAATGGCCGACTCCGGCACATTGAGGCCGATCTTACGCATGGCATCGCGGAACTCTTCGCGACCCTCGGCCTTGCGGATGACCTCGATGTTGGCAGCCAACAACTCGACCCCGTATTTCTCCAGCACGCCCATCTCCGCCACCTTGATAGCGGTGTTGAGGCCGGTCTGGCCACCGAGGGTGGGCAACAGGGCATCGGGACGTTCGCGCTCGATGACCTTGGCCACACATTCCGGGGTGATGGGTTCGATATAGGTGCGATCGGCCAGACCGGGATCGGTCATGATGGTGGCCGGGTTGGAGTTAATCAGCACCACCTCGTAGCCCTCTTCCTTGAGGGCCTTGACCGCCTGGGCACCGGAGTAGTCGAACTCGCAGGCCTGGCTGATGATGATCGGCCCGGAGCCGATGATAAGAATCTTGTGTATATCCGTACGTTTGGGCATTGTCTATCGTCCTTGTCTACCGAGCACTCAGCTCGCCTGCGCCATCATGTGGAGAAACCGGTCAAAGAGATATTCCGCGTCGTGGGGGCCGGGGGCATATTCGGGGTGGTATTGCACCGAAAAGGCCGGATAGTCGCGGTGGCGCATGCCCTCCAAACTGCCGTCGTTGAGGTTGATATGAGTCACCTCAACATTTGCCGGCAAACTTTGCGGATCGACACAGAAACCGTGGTTCTGCGAGGTGATCTCCACCTTGCCGGTCAGGAGATCCTTCACCGGCTGATTGCCGCCGCGGTGGCCGAACTTGAGTTTGTAGGTAGTGGCGCCGTAGGCCAGGCCCAGCATCTGGTGACCAAGGCAGATACCGAAGATCGGTACTTTGCCCAGCAGTTGCTGCACATTACCGACCACGCCCTTGACACCGGCGGGATCGCCGGGACCGTTGGAGAGGAAGACGCCATCGGGGTTAAGGGCCAGCACCTCGGCAGCCGATGTGGTGGCCGGCACCACCAGCACCCGGCAACCCTTCTGGGTCAACAGGCGCAGTTGATTGTATTTGATGCCAAAATCGTAGGCTACCACTCTGAAGCGACCGCCCTCCTGCTCGGGAAAGCCATCACCAACCACCGGTTGCCCTTCCCAGCGGTACCGGGTGGGGCTGGCCACCCGCTCCACCATGTCGCGACCGACCAGACCGGACCAGTCGCGGGCACGACGCACCACCGATTCGGGATCAAGATCCTCGGTGGTGATCAGCGCCTTCATCGCCCCGGTGGTGCGGATCTTGCGCGTGAGCATACGGGTATCGAGACCTTCGACACCCAACACACCGTACTGTTGAAGAAAATCGGCCAGGTTACCGGTGGCGCGGTAGTTACTGGGGCGATCCATATATTCACGCACCAGAAAAGCACGGGGATGGACACCGGCGGACTCCATGTCCTCGGGGTTGACACCGTAGTTGCCGATGAGCGGGTAGGTCATGGTGACCAGTTGGCCGGTGTAGGAGGGGTCGGTGAGCACCTCCTGATAACCGCTCATGCTGGTGTTGAACACAATCTCCCCCACCGCCTCACCTGGGCCGGTGAAGGAACGCGCGGTCATGACCGTGCCGTCCTCAAGTCCGATTAACGCTTTCATAGTCTACCTAAAGAGAAGAACGAAGTTCCGGTTGGGTGGCCCGACGTGGTCGGGAGGGCCGCAACCGTTTGCAGTGGTATGATAAGCATGTCCGCCGATACCGCCAGTCAGCTCAGCCGGGAAAAGTTCCGACAGGTTGTTGGTGCTGGTGCTGCGCCAACCAGTGCTGCACCAGGGCCAGCTGCCGGCTGACCGCCCCCTGTTGGCCGGCAGCCACCGCCGCCGCCCGCTCACAGGCCAGGCGGTAGGCTTCAGGGTGGTGATGCAAATGGCATAGGCAAGCGATCAGGGCCTGAGCATCGGCCACCTGAAAACCGCCGCCGCTTTCGCGCAGCAAGGTGGCCGCATCGTGGAAATCTTTGATATAAGGGCCAAAGCACACGGGTCGTCCCCAACGCGCGGCCTCGATGATGTTGTGTCCGCCGCGATCCACCAGGCTGCCGCCGCAGAAGAGGTAATCACCGGCACAGTACAAATCAGCCAAATCACCCATGGTGTCGATCAATACCACCTGGTGTTGTCGTGGTTGATCGGCGAGCTGCGAATAGCGATCAAAAGGAAGTCCGATCCGGTTGAACAGGGTTGCGATGGCGGCCACCCGTTCGAGATGGCGCGGAGCCACCAGCCAGAGCAGCGGGCACTGGGCGGCAAGCGCCCGATACACCGGCAGCAGCAGCTCCTCTTCCCCCTCATGGGTGGAGCCGCAGAGAAAGACGAACTGCTCGTCACTGATACCCAAATGGTGGCGAAGTCGCTGTCTTTTTTCCGGCCCCTGTTCGGCCGACATATCGTATTTCAGGTTGCCACAGACCTGGATCGTCGCCGGCGCAGCGCCCAGGGCAATAAAACGCTGGGCATCAGCTTCAGTGATCACGGCCAAGGCCTGAAAGCCGGTCACCACCGGCCCAATGAAGCTCGGCACCCGCTGGTAGCGGTGCAGCGAGCGCTGGGAAAGTCGTCCGTTGAGCAGTAGTTTGTCCACCCCATGCTGGGCAAGGGTGGTCAGCAGCACCGGCCACAGTTCGGTTTCCAGACCGATATAGAGATCAGGGCGCAGAGTGCGCAGGGCCCGATTCACCGCCGGCGCCAGATCGAGTGGCGCCAGCAGACAGGCAACCCTTTCGCCGATGCGGGTCAGGGCCATGCGGTGTCCCTGCTCGGTGGTCGTGGTTAGAACAAGGCGAAGCGACCCGTCCGTGGTCAGCAGGGCATCAAGGAGAATGAGCGCCGCCTGTACCTCACCAACGGAAGAGGCATGCAGCCACAGCGTGGTCACGCCGGGAGCATCCATCTTGGCAAGCGACTGATAGCGCCCTAAACGCTGTTCCAGCTCGTATCCATACCGCCCCCCGAGAAGACGAAGCAGCGGCAACAACAGAACCAGGAGCGCATAGAGCACATATCCCAAGGTTCTGTAGAGTAGATAGAGCAAGGTGTTCGTCAGCCTCCTGAGCAGTTTTTCGCACAGCGCAAAAATTTGTTTATTTAACAAAGCACCCCACCCATCGTCAAGAACCATCGGTAGAAATACGGAAAAAGACGGACGATCCCCTGCCAGGCCACCCTGTTTGATCTTGACAAGCGACAAGCCGCCAAGTATGCAATCCGAGATTTGCCGATGGCCCTGGGATAGACCGCGAGGGCCTCTTCCACCAACACCAATATGCCGGAGATCACCATGACCAGGCTGCTGTCGTTGCTGCTATTGTCAGCGCTGCTCTTTTGTTCCGGACAACCCGCATTCTCTGCCGAGGAAAAAGCAATGAAAGATGGAATGTATGCCAAAATCGCCACTGACAAGGGCGATATCCTGCTCAAATTGTTCTACAACAAGACCCCGCTCACGGTGATCAACTTTGTCGGCCTGGCCGAGGGCAGCCTGCATCTGGGTGGCGCACCCAAGGCCCTGGGCAAACCCTTTTATAATGGGCTCACCTTTCATCGGGTCATTGCCAACTTCATGATCCAGGGCGGCTGTCCGCTGGGTACCGGCACCGGCGGTCCCGGCTACACCTTCCCCGACGAGTTCGATTCCAGCCTGCGCCACGACGGCCCGGGCGTGCTCTCCATGGCCAATGCCGGACCGGGCACCAACGGCAGCCAGTTTTTCATCACCCATGTGGCCACCCCGCATCTCGACGACAAACACACCGTCTTCGGCCGGGTGGTCGAAGGTCAGGATGTGGTCAACAAAATTGATCGCGGCGATGCCATCAAATCGATCACCATCATGCGGGTGGGCAAGGAGGCGGAGGCCTTCAAGACCGATCAGGCCGCCTTTGACACGGCCCAGGCTGGCATGAAGCAGCGCGAAATTGACGCGCAGAAGACGCAGCAGGAAAAGATCAAAAAGATGATCAAGGAGCAGTGGCCCAAGGCGGAGCAGACCAAATCCGGCATGTTCTACCAGGTGGAGCAAAAAGGCGAAGGCAATCCGCCCGCTGCCGGCACCACCATCAGCGCCCATTACACTGGCCGTCTGCTGCTGGGCAACCGCAAGTTTGACAGCTCCTATGATCGTGGCGAACCCATCGCCTTTCCGGTGGGCACCGGCCGCGTCATTCGTGGTTGGGACGAGGCGCTCAGCCAAATGACCAAGGGCGAAAAGCGCACCCTGATCATTCCACCCGAGTTGGCCTATGGCGAACGTGGCGCCGGTGGCGTCATTCCGCCCAACGCCTGGCTGGTCTTTGATGTGGAGTTGGTCAGCTTCTAAGCGGCTTTATTGACAGCGGACATAAAAAAGGCGGGAGTGCATCCCGCCTTTTTTATTGCCTTGTTGATACCGTCTACAGGCTATTGGCCTGCGCTCAGCTCAATACTTCAAACCCATGCGATCCCGCACCAGGTCCAAAGTGAGCGTGGCTTTGGCCCGCGCCTTCTCCGCCCCCTGAGCAAGGATCTGCCGCAGATAATCCTGGTTGTCGAGCAGCTCCTTTTTCTTGGCCCGCGCTTCGGTAAAGTGGGCATTGATCAACTCAAAGAGATCCTGCTTGAGATAGCCGTAAGCGGCGCCGCCGTTGATGTAGAGATTGCGCACCTCCGCCATCTTCTCCGCCGTGGCAAAAAGTTTGAGCAGGGCGTAGAGGTTGCAGGTATCGGGATTCTTGGGCTCCTCCACCGGGGTGGCATCGGTCTGGATGGCCATCACCTTCTTGCGCAGTGGTTTCTCCTCCAGAAAAATCGGAATGGTATTGTCGTAGGACTTAGACATCTTCTGGCCATCAAGCCCGGGAACAATGGCGGTGGACTCACTGATCTCCGACTCCGGCAGCACAAAGGTTTCACCAAAGATGTTGTTGAAGCGCAGGGCGATATCGCGCGCCACCTCGACATGCTGTTTCTGATCCTTGCCCACCGGTACCACCTGCGACTGATAGAGCAGGATATCGGCGGCCATCAGCACCGGGTAGGCAAAGAGGCCGTGGCTAGCGGGGATATTCTTGGCCACCTTGTCCTTGTAGGCATGGCAGCGCTCCAAGAGCCCCATGGGGGTGACGGTGGAGAGCAACCATGAGAGTTCGCAGACCTCGGGGACATCGGACTGCACCCAGAAGATGCAGCGGTTGGGGTCAAGGCCCAGAGCGAGGAAATCGGCCGCCGCCTCCAGGGTGCCCTGACGCAGCCGTTCGCGATCCTGTACCGAGGTCAGGGCATGGAGATCGACGATGAAGACGTAGAGTTCGCTGGCGGCCATGTGTTGCAGCATGGGCTGCATCATGCCAAAGTAATTACCAATATGGAGTTTTCCCGAGGGCTGAATCCCCGACAGTGTTCGTTTCATAAGGCTCTCTTGGTGGCAACGGATAAAAGATAGGAGGCTGAGACCGCCCCCTTATAGCGCACTTGCCGTGAAAAAGGCAAAAAAAATGGGAGCGCGGCCGCAACCGCACTCCCTGATGGTTTCCTTTGGCGTAAAGCGCCCGGAATCCCTTATTTTACTTCTTCAAAATCGGCATCGACCACGTCATCGTCGTCCTTGCCGCCCTTCTTGCCCTGGCCACCGGCGGCACCGGCACCGCCAGCGCCATCCCCGGGAGCCGTCCCCTGGGCCTTGGCCTGGGCGTACATCAACTCGGCGAGTTTATGGGAGGCCTGGGTGAGGGTATCGGTGGCTGTCTTGATGGCCTGGGTGTCTTCAGTCTCCAGGGCCTTCTTCAGGTTTTCGATCTCCTGTTCGACGTTGGACTTGGTGGCCGCATCGACCTTGTCGCCCAACTCGGTGAGGCTCTTGGTGGTCATGTGGATCATGGAGTCGGCATTGTTCTTGGCCTCGACCAGTTCCTTGCGTTTCTTGTCTTCCTCGGCATGCAGTTCGGCATCCTTCTTCATCCGCTCGATCTCGGCCTCGGAGAGTCCGGAGGAGGCGGTAATACGAATCGACTGCTCCTTGTTGGTGCCCAGATCCTTGGCCGAGACATGGAGGATACCGTTGGCATCGAGATCAAAGGTCACCTCGATCTGCGGCACGCCGCGCGGCGCGGCCGGAATGTCAGCCAGATCAAACCGGCCAATGGTCTTGTTGTGCTGGGCCATTTCGCGCTCACCCTGGAGCACATGAATGGACACTGCCGGCTGATTGTCAGCGGCGGTGGAGAAGACCTGGCTCTTCTTGGTGGGCACGGTGGTGTTCTTCTCGATCAGCTTTGTCATAACGCCACCCAGGGTCTCGATGCCCAGGGAAAGCGGGGTAACATCGAGTAGCAACACGTCCTTGACATCGCCTTTGAGTACACCACCCTGAATGGCGGCGCCGATGGCCACCACCTCGTCGGGATTGACGCCCTTGTGCGGATCCTTGCCAAAGATGGCCTTCACTTTCTCCTGCACCTTGGGCATGCGGGTCATACCACCCACCAGAATGACCTCGTCGATCTCGGAAGGATTCAATCCGGCATCCTTGAGCGCGGTGCGACAGGGGCCTTCACAGCGGTCGATCAGGTCTTCGACCAGGGCCTCCAACTTGGCGCGGCTCAACTTAACATTGAGATGCTTGGGACCGGTGGCATCGGCGGTGATAAAGGGCAGGTTGATGTCAGTCTCCACGGCGGTGGACAGCTCTTTCTTGGCCTTCTCCGCCTCTTCCTTGAGCCGTTGCAGGGCCATCTTGTCGTTGCGCAAATCAACGCCCTGGTCGCGCTTGAACTCGTCGGCCAGCCAGTTAACGATGCGCATGTCAAAATCTTCGCCACCGAGGAAGGTGTCGCCATTGGTGGACTTGACCTCAAAGACACCATCGCCGATCTCGAGGATGGAGACGTCAAAGGTACCGCCGCCGAGGTCGAAGACGGCAATCTTTTCTTCGCCTTTTTTATCCAGGCCGTAGGCCAGGGATGCGGCGGTGGGCTCGTTGATGATGCGCTGCACGTTGAGCCCGGCAATACGGCCGGCGTCCTTGGTGGCCTGACGCTGGGCATCGTTGAAGTAGGCCGGAACCGTGACCACCGCCTCGGTGACCGGTTCGCCCAGATACTCCTCGGCGGTCTGCTTCATCTTACCCAGGATCATGGCCGAGACTTCGGCAGCGGTGTAGGTTTTGCCATCCACCTCGACCACAGCGTCGCCGCCCGCACCTTCAACGATGTTAAAGGGGCTGACCCCAATGGATTTCTTCACTTCTGGGTCAGTAAACTTCCGGCCAATCAAGCGTTTGATGGCAAACAAGGTACGGGTGGGGTTGGTGACCGCCTGACGTTTGGCAATCTGGCCGACCAGCCGCTCGCCGCTGTCGGAAAAGGCGACAATCGACGGCGTGGTGCGGTTGCCCTCGGTATTTTCAATGACTTTCGGGTCACCGCCTTCCATGATTGCCACGCATGAGTTGGTGGTCCCCAAGTCAATTCCTATGATTTTTCCCATGATCTATCTCTCCTGTCTCTTCTGTATGAGTATCCGGCAAAAGCCTGAAAATTCGTAATATCGTGTCGATACAATGTGACGGGTTGGCCGCTTGTCAAGCCGCTTTTCCCGGACCGCTGGACACCACTACCTGGGCATGGCGCAGCACTCGATCCTTGAAGCGGTAGCCCTTGGCAAATTCGCGCAGCACATGGTTGGCCGGCATCTCCTCGCTGGCCTCCATGGTCAGGGCGTTGTGTTCGTCGGGATTGAAGCTCAAGCCGACGGCGGCCATCGGTTCGACCTCATAACGCTCCAGGGTGGCGACCAACCCCTTGCGGGTCAACTCGATTCCTTCCAGCATGGATTGCAGCTTTTTGCCCTCGTCCTCGCTGGCAGCACTCCCCTGCTCCATGGCACGGTCGAGGTTATCGAGTGTGGCCAGCAGGTCGCGCAGGATGTTTTCCCCTGCGTATTTGAGCAACCTGCTACGCTCACGCTCCATGCGCTTTTTGTAGTTGTCAAATTCAGCGGCCACCCGCATTAATTGCTCCTGGGTGGCCTCGCATTTGCGTTGCAGGGCCTCGGTTTCGTCCTCCGGCGCAGCCTCTTGCTCCGTAATAGTCTCCACATCGCCCAGGTCTTCGGGGGTCTCCGGTGGTTGCTGATCTCCGACAGGTTCCTGTTTGTTTGTCTCGTCTATCACCTACGCTCTCCTCGTTGGCGGGTTCAGGCTGGTCAGCCCCTGTGATCACGACGCATAACTCCTTGTTTTGCGCCATAAAAAAACCAGCCATCTGTAGCGAGGCCGGTCAAATCTGATGCGAACAATAAGTATGGCAAAATCGGGTGTCAAGGGAAGGAACAGGGCTTTTACCGCAGAAATATCAAGACAAAAACCAAAGAAAAACAAAGAGAAAGGATATCATCCTTAAAAAAAAAGCCCCTGACACCGAGAGGTGCCAGGGGTAAAGAACAAGACCGGCAACGAGCAACCGCTCAGTGGGCGCTGCCCTGGTAGGAGTTGACGTAGCGTTTGATGCTGTCGGCGATAGTCTTGAAGATCTGGACAAAATCATCCTCGTCCTTTTCCAGCAGCGTGACGCGGAAGCCCTGCAAATCGGTAGCGAAGGAGGAGAGCGGCACCACACAGATGCCGGTGGAGGCCAGCAGATAGTAGACAAAACGCTTGTCCGGTGCCACACTGGAGCCCGACACCAGCCGCTCGATGGTCTCGCGCACCTCGTCGTTTTCGATGGGCAGAGTCTGCTGGTGATTGAGCACCCACTCCTCAAAGACCGCGCTCATATAAAAGGCACCGTTGGCGCGATTCACCAGCAAGCCTTTGACGTTTTTGAGGATATCGTAGGCAAGATTGGAGTAGCGCTCGTAGCGTTTGATGCGCGTTTTGAGGTGCTCGAGATAGAGGGGATGCGATTTGATGCGCGGCAGCACCATCTGCGGCAGGGTGGTCGAACAGACCTCCAGCATCTTGGCGTTTAGGATCGATTGCACATAGGTGGCAAACATCGGGTCGCGACGACGGTTGTAGACCTCGATCCAGCCGCAACGCGAACCCGGCCAGGGCATCTCCTTGGAGATACCGCGCATGCAGATGGCCGGCACCTTGTCGCCGATCACCGTGCACAGCGGCGCGGAGGTGGTGCCGTTGTAGGTCATGTTCTGGTAGATTTCATCGCAGATGATGAACAGCTCGTTCTTCTCGCAGATCTCGACAATGGCCCGCATCACGTCCGCCGGGTAGACGGCGCCGGTGGGGTTGTCGGGATTGAGAATGAGAATGCCGGCCACCGCCGGATTGTACTTGATGTGGTTTTCGATATCCTCCAGATCCGGATACCAGAGATGGTTGGGATCAAGGATGTAGGTCACCGGCTGGGTGCCGGCGTGGGCAGCCTCGGCGGAGCTGTGCGTGGTGTAGCTCGGCGTGGGCACGATCACCCGGGCTGTGGGCTTGAGCAGGCCGTAAACCTTGGAAATAGCATCGCCCAAACCATTGAAGAAGATGATGTCATCGGCATCAATCTGGACGCCGCCCTTGCTGTTGGTACAGGCGGCCACAAATTCACGGGTGGCGAGCAGTCCTTTGGTGGGGCTGTAACCGTAGCTGATGTCTTCACGGACCGCCTCGGCGACGATCTCCTTCATCCAGTCCGGCACCTGTTCGCCCTTGGCAATGGGGTCGCCGATGTTCTCCCAGTTGACCTGGACCCCCATTTTTTGCAGTTTTTCGCCAACATTGACGATATTGCGGATCTCGTAATTCAGTTCACCCGCGCCGATGTGCAAGATGTCCGTACGCATTGCTCTGAGTTCTATATGGGATGCAGGAAGATTCGGTGAAAAAAAAGGCAGGCACTTTTCCGTCAGCCTCCCCGCTGACCAAAAAGCCCGGCCTTGTGATGAAAATCAAGCTGCGGTCATACCACAGGGGCTAACTGTCGTCAACAGCGCTTTTCTGCTGCCGCCACCAGCAGAGTGGTCACCTGATCGGGGGTTAGCAACGATGAAAACAACGTCCCCTGCCCCTGATCGCAGCCCAAGGCTGCCAACTGGCGGCGGCGCTCCTCCGAATCCACCCCATCCGCCACCACCGCCATGTTCAAGGCATGACAGAAAGCGATCAGCGCCGTGGTCAGCTTGGCGGCACTATCGGCACGCCACGGTGATGATTCAAGCTCGCGGCTCAATACCATCGCCTGCACCGGCAAAGGTTCCGCCGGCAGCGGCAAGGATCGACCAGCGCCAAACTGGCTGACCGCCAACCCCAGGCCAATCTGGTTGATCTTCAGCAGATAATCACGCTGTTGCGGCGTAGCCTCGACCAGTATCTGCTGGTGCAGTTGCAACACCAGCGCACCGGCCGGCACTTGCTGCTCCTGTAAGATACGCGCCACAAGCGGCATAAAACCCTGCTCAAGCAGCACTGGCGAGTCACAGGGCAAACTCAGCGGCGGCGGGTTCAATCCCGCCTGGAGCCATTGCCGCAGGTCTTGGGCAAGGCGCAGCAAGAGCCATTCCGCCAGGGACACCACCATGCCGTGTTCCTGGGCCGCCGTCACAAAGGCCTCGGGCAGCAACAGGCCCATGGTGGGATGGAACCAGCGCGGTTGCACCTGCAACCCCACCAATTGGCCATCAGCCAAGTTGTAACGGGGCAGATACTCGATGCGCATCTCGCCCTCGTCCAGAGCGCGGCGGAACTGGCCCGCATCCAGCGCCGGCCGACTGCCGCCACCAAGCAGCTCACGATGATAAAATTGATAGTTGCTGCGACCAACCTCCTTGGCCGCATAGAGGGCAATATCGGCGCATTTGATCACCTCCTCGATGGCAGCGGCGTCCTCGGGGTAGAGGGCGATACCGATGCTGGTGGAGATGTGTAGCCGATGCTCGCCAATAATCACCGCTGCTTCCAGGGCCTGCATCACCTTGGCAGCCACCACACCGGCATCTTTGCGATCATTGATCGACTCCAGCACAAAGACAAACTCGTCGCCACCGAGACGGGCGACGGTATCGGATTGCCGGCACAACCGTTGTAGTCGCACCGCCACCTCGACGAGCAGCGCATCGCCGACATCATGCCCCAGCGTGTCGTTGACGATCTTAAATCGGTCAAGATCAAGGAAAAAGACCGCCACGCCGCTACGGTTACGATCCGCCTTGCTCGCCGCCTGATCAAGACGGTCGCGAAACAAGAGCCGATTGGGCAGGCCGGTGAGGGTGTCATGGTGGGCCAGGCGGAAGAGGTGGGATTGGGAGTCGCGCAGTTCCTTTTCGATGCGCAAGCGGTCGGTGATGTCGCGGGCCACCTCTATCAGCCCGTAGAGCGCACCCTGCCGGTCACGCAGGGGCGAGACTTCCAGTTCAAAGGTGTTGTTCACCCCGTTACCGTGAAAGGGATTATGAATCAGCTTCACCTGGCGGCCCTGCTCGCGGACTGCGGCCACCGGACAGGGAAAGCGCAGATCGCGGCAGGGCAGATCGGCTTCGCAGAAAAGCCGGTAGCACTTCTCCCCTTGCAGGGCGTCTGCCTCACCGCCCTTGCGCACCAGGCGTGCTGCCGCCCGGTTGATCAACAACAGATTATAGTCCAGATCGATGACCATCACCGGGTCTCCGGCGCTGTCGATGACGGTCTGCAGAAAGTTGCGTTCGTAGTTGACCGCCTCGTGCAACTGCTGCTGCACCAGGGCGATGGCTTCATCCTGTTTTTTTTGCAGCGTAATGTTGACATGGGTGCCGGTCATGCGCACTGGCATGTGGTTATCATCGCGCTCCACCACCCGGCCGCGATCCAAAAACCAGGTCCATTCGCCACTTTTTTCCCGCACCCGGTACTCGATGCGGTATTCGTCGCTCTTGCCCTGGAGGTGTTGGTTGAGCACCTCCAGCACCCGCTCGCGATCTTCGGGATGGATAAAACGCTGGGGTGCCGATGGCCCGGCGGCATCGCTGCGGTAGTCAAGCAGTTCCCACTGATCCGGGCTGGTGTACATCTCGCCGGTACGGATGTTCCAGTCCCACAGCCCTGCCTGCGAGGCCTGCAGGGCCAGCTCGTAGCGCTCCTCGATCATCTCCAGTTCGCGCTGGCGCTGCTTGGCACTCTCCTCGGCAAAGAGCTGCCGCAGGGCCAAGCCCAGGGTATCGGCCAGTTCGATGAGTACGGAGTCATCCACCAGGGTGGGACGAAAATCAGCGGGAAAACGCAGGGTGAGAAAGCCGGCCAGGCTCGGGGTACAGCGGATCGGCACGGCGATACCGATATGACCATCTTGCTGGGCTGCAGGGCGACAGAGACCACAGGAACAGTCCTCACAGAGGACCACGCCGCCACCCTCGCCGGCGATGGCCCGGTGGCCGCAATCCGGTAACCGCCCTTCTTTCAGCCCATCCATCAACGGGGTGAAGGCCTCCTGCAAACCGGTTTCTGCGGTGATCACCCCGCCGGAGATGCTATCCACCAGCACCAGTAGAGCAACCTCACCCAAGCCTTCACCGGTGAGTCGATCACAGACGCCCTGCAACAGGTTGGCCAAATCACGTTCCTGCAATAAAAAGCGGCTGATTTCGTAGGCAGCTTCCAGCAAGGTAGGGGTTCGTCGCATGAGAAGGGAAGGGATCGCGGGTGGGCGGCTGAGGTTGGTGGGGGTGTGGCTCGGCGCAAGGGGAGCAAAATCCCCGCAGGCCATTGCCACCACAGTATTTATGCCTCAGTTTATATTATAACTTTTCAGCTTGTTCAAGAGCGTCTTGCGGGTTATTTGCAAACGTCTGGCCGCTTCGCTGCGATTGCCACCGGTTTCTTCCAGGGTTTTGAGGATCAGCACCTTCTCCGCCTCGCGCAGAGTGGCCGGTTCCTCCACCTCCTTGGGCGCATTCAGGCCGGCCCAGCGCTGGATGGCCAGCGGTAGGGCGCCGAGATCGAGATAATCGCCGCGCATGAGAATGACGCCGCGCTCCATGGAATGCTCCAGCTCGCGCACATTGCCCGGCCAGGGATAGCGGTTGAGCACATCCATGCACTCCGGGGTGACGCCACTGAGCGTACGCCCGTTGCGCTCGGCGAATTTGTTGAGAAAATAAGTGATGAGCAGGGGAATATCACCCTGGCGTTCACGCAGGGGCGGCACCTCCAGCTCAACCACGTTGAGCCGGTAGTAGAGATCCTCACGAAAACGGCCGGCCGCTACCTCCTCCTCCAAATCGCGGTTGGTGGCACAGAGGATGCGCACATCGACCTTGATGGTCTCCTGGCCACCGACCCGTTGCAGTTCGTGCTCCTGCAACACGCGCAGCAGCTTGGCCTGCATCGATGGCGAGGTCTCGCCGATCTCATCAAGAAAAAGGGTGCCTCCCTGGGCCTGGACGAACCGTCCCTCACGGCGGCGATCAGCCCCGGTAAAGGCACCGCGCTCATGACCAAAAAGCTCGGATTCGAGCAAGGTTTCCGCCAGGGCCGCACAGTTGACCTTGATAAACGGCCCCTGATGCCGCTGGCTCTTGTGGTGCAGGGCCGAGGCCACCAACTCCTTGCCAGTACCCGATTCGCCATTGATCAGCACCGTGGCCTCGGTGGGCGCCACATGAACGATCATCTCCCACAACTCCTGCATGGAGGCGGATTTGCCGATGATGCGCCCGTCATTACCAAAGGGTTGACCAATCTCGGCGGCCTCGACCTCCTGATGGCGATGCCCCATGGCCACCTCCAACGTCGTTTTCAGCCGGTCGAAATCCAGCGGCTTGGTGAGGTAATCGTGTGCGCCCTGTTTGATGGCAGCCACCGCCGAATCCACCGAGGAAAAGGCGGTCATGATCACCACCGGAATGGCCGGATTGATGGCATGGATACGCTTGAGCGCCTCCATGCCGTCCATGGTGGTCATGCGCACATCCATGAGGATAGCATCAAAGGGCCCCTGCTCTACCGCCGCCACCGCCGTGGCCCCGTCGTCGGCCTCCTCCGCATCCCAGCCCCAGTCACCGAACATGGAGTGGAGCATGAAACGGTGGACGCGCTCGTCATCGACGATCAGCACCTTGGCCTTAGTTTGTCCCGACATGGCTCTGCCGCCCCTTTTGGAAATTTATTCATCGCTTGCACGAACCCACACCCTGCGAGTACAGTGCGCCGATGGAACATAATCTGACAATACACAAGCTCATTCATGGTGGCAAGGGACTCGGTACCCTGGCCGATGGCATCAAGGTGATGGTGGCCGGCGTGCTGCCCGGCGAGACGGTCACCGTGCGCGAAACCAAGGTCCATCGCGGCCACAAGGAAGCCGAGTTGTTGCGCATCGAGCTGCCTTCGCCCGATCGGGTCGAACCGCCCTGCCCCTATTACGGCCGCTGCGGTGGCTGCAACCTGCAACATGCAAGCTACGGCACGCAGCTTGCCAGCAAGCGTCAGATCCTGCTGGAATCGCTGCACCGAGGCCGCATCGACTTGCACGATGACCAGTGCCGCCCCACCCTGCCCTCGCCGCAGCCCTTGGGCCATCGCCATCGCATCCGTCTGCATGTCGATAGCGATGGCCGAGTCGGATTCCACCAGGCGACCAGCAACACCGTCGTGCCCATCCGCCGTTGCCTGCTGGCCACGGAGGCTATCAACGGGGCGCTGGTGGGGTTGGTCGATGCGGAGCTGAATGAGCCGCTCCAAGGCATCATTGCCGGGATTGAGTTGCTGCACAGCCCGGCCGATGATCGGATTGTTCTTCTCCTCCATCCTGCTGCCGAGGCCAAACCAGCGCAACTCAAGCCGCTGCCGGCCTTGCTCGCCCCCCTGGCCGACGTGGTGCTAGTGGCTGCGCAGCGCGGACGCAAGCAACAGCCGCAGCCCGAGGCCATCCTCAGCCAGCAGTTTTCTTTTTTTGATCACAACTATCAGCTCAACTGGGAGAGCGGTTGTTTTTTCCAGGTCAATGTGCAGCAAAATAGGCAACTGATCGCCACCGCCCTGCACGATCTCGAGATGCCAGCCCCCTGCATTGCCCTGGATCTCTTCTGCGGCATGGGCAACTTCGCCATCCCTCTGGCCCTGCGTGGGGCCAGCGTCACCGGTATCGAGCATAACCAGCGCAGCATCCACTGGGCCGGCCGCAATGCGGTGGAGGCAGGTCTTACCTCTTGTCGTTTTCATATCGGCGATGTCGAGGCGCAACTGCGGCAGATGGTCAAACGGCGCGCCCGCTTCGACATCATCCTCCTTGATCCGCCCCGCCAGGGACTGGGCAAGGCAGCGGCGCTCCTGCCCGAACTCGCCCCCCGGCAGATCGTCGCCATCTCCTGCGATCCCGCCACCCAGGCCCGCGATCTGGGGCAGATCATTGCCGGCGGCTACCATCTGCGCCACATCACCCCGGTGGATATGTTCCCGCAGACCCATCACATCGAGTCCGTGGCCCTTCTTGAAAGAAATTGACATCCACGGCCCTGCGAACTATTTTGGGCGGTCTTTGCAAGCAATCATTCATCCCTTCCTGGCCGGGTTGCGTTCTTTTTGATGCACCGGCCGGGTGTACCCGCACCCCACTCCCATAGACTCCATGGAAACGACAAGCAATCTTCTCAAGCAGCGCCGCGAAAAGGCCGATTCCCTGGCCGAGGCCGGCGTCAAGCTCTTTAGCAATAGTTTCAAGGCCCCACAGCCCATTGCCGATATCATCCCCCAGGGGGACGGACTGGAAGCCGAGACCCACGATGAATCAGGCCTGCGCTTTCGCATCGCCGGCCGGGTAATGTCGATGCGCAAGTTCGGTAAGGCCGCCTTTTTCCACCTCCAGGACACCAGCGAACGCATCCAGGTCTATGCCCGCAAGGATCTGCTCGGCGAGGAGGCCTTTGGTCTGTTCAAGAAATGGGATGTGGGCGATATCGTCGGCGTTGAAGGCAGCCTGTTCAAGACCAAGACCGGCGAGTTGTCATTGGAGGCACAGAGCCTGCACATGATCACCAAGTCGCTGCGACCCCTGCCGGAGAAATTCCACGGGCTGACCGATGTCGAAACCCGCTACCGCCAGCGCTATCTCGATCTGATCGTCAACCCCGAGTCGCGCGAGGTGTTCAAGAAACGGGTGGAGATCATTCGGCTCATCCGCGAATTTTTGAATAACCGTGGCTACATGGAGGTGGAGACGCCGATGATGCAGCCGGTGCCCGGCGGCGCCACGGCCAAGCCCTTTCGCACCCACCACAACGCGCTTGACATGGATCTCTACCTGCGCATCGCCCCGGAGCTCTACCTCAAGCGGCTGTTGGTGGGCGGTTTTGAGAAGGTCTTTGAGATCAACCGCAACTTCCGCAACGAGGGGCTTTCCACCCGCCACAACCCCGAGTTCACCATGCTCGAGTTCTACCAGGCCTATTCCACCTACCACGACCTGATGGACCTCACCGAGGAGATGGTCTCCTGGCTGGCCCATGAGGTTACCGGCTCCATGGACGTCATGTACCAGGGCATGGCCGTCGATCTCGCGCCACCCTGGCGACGACTGACCATGGAGGAGTCGCTGGTGCAGATTGCCGGCATCGATCCGGCCATCCTTGCCGATGATGCGGCGGTGATGCAGTTGGTCAAGGACAAGGGCATCAAGCTCCAGCCCGGCGCCGGCATCGGTAAGGCCAAGACCGAACTCTTTGAGCTGCTGGTGGAGGAGAAGCTGATCAACCCCACCTTCATCACCTCCTACCCCACCGAGGTCTCTCCCCTGGCCCGCCGTAATGAGGAGGATCCCTCCGTCACCGACCGCTTCGAGCTGTTCATCACCGGCCGCGAAATCGCCAACGCCTTCTCCGAGCTCAACGATCCCATCGACCAGTTGCAGCGCTTCCAGAAGCAGATCGACGAGCGCGGCGACGACGAAGAGATCCATCCGGTGCTCGACCGCGATTATGTGCGTGCCCTGGAATACGGCATGCCCTCGGCGGCCGGCGAGGGTATCGGCATCGACCGTTTAGTGATGCTGTTGACCGATTCCCCCTCCATCCGCGACGTTATTCTCTTCCCGCACATGAAGCCGGAAATCGCCGAGTAATCGAGTTTCATGGCCTCCTTTGAATGGTTTGTCAGCCTGCGCTACCTGCGGGCCAAGCGCAAGCAGAAATTCATCTCCCTGATCACCGTCATCTCCATCCTCGGCGTGGCGGTGGGAGTGCTGGCGCTGATTGTGGTGTTGTCGGTGTACACCGGTTTCACCGAGGGCTTGCGCGACCAGATCATCGGCGTCAATGCCCATGCCCTGGTGCAGCGTTTTGGCAGCATCACCGACAGTGAAGGCGTCAGCGCCAAGGTGCAGGCAGTGGAGGGTGTGAAGGCCACCACGCCCTACATCTACGGCCAGGCCCTGATCAGCTCGGCTAACCAATCCAGCGGCATCGTGCTGCGCGGCATCGAACCGGCCTCGGCGATGCGGGTGATCAACATCGGCGAGAAGATGCAGGCCGGCCAGCTCAATGATCTCGACAAGCCCCTGGAGGTGCCGGGTATCGTGCTTGGCCGCGACATGGCCCGCCAACTGCAAGTGGGTGTCGGTGCCAAGGTACGGTTGATCTCGCCCAACGGTCCACTCTCTCCCATGGGAGTGCTACCCAAGATTCGCACCTGCATTGTGGTGGGCGTCTTTGAAACCGGCATGTTCGAGTACGACTCCACCATCGGCTATATCAATCTGGAGACGGCACGCAGCCTCACCGACCTGCGCCAGGGCGTGCATGGCATCGAGATCCGCGTCAACAACATCGACCAGGCCGACCGTATTGCCACGGCGGTGCAGACGGTGCTGGGCCAGGGGTATTCGGTGCGCGACTGGATGCAGCTCAACCGCAACCTCTTTGCCGGGCTCAAGCTGGAGAAGATAGGCCTGTTCATCGCTCTGGACCTGATCATCCTGGTGGCGGCACTCAACATCATCAGCGCCCTGATCATGGTGGTGATGGAAAAGACCCGCGATATCGCCATTCTTAAATCCATGGGCGCCACCACCAAGGCCATCATGCGCATCTTTTTCTACCAGGGCATGGTCATCGGCCTTGCGGGCACGGTGTTGGGCGTTGGCGGCGGCCTGGGGTTGTGCGCGATTTTGAAACGCTACAAGATCATCGAGCTGCCACCCAACGTCTATCCCATGTCCACCATGCCCATCAAGGTGGTGCCCGCCGATGTCAGTGTGATCGCCATCTCGGCCATCCTCATCACCCTTTTGGCCACCCTCTACCCCTCGTGGAAGGCCTCACGGGTTCGTCCGGCGGAGGCGCTGAGCTATGAGTAATCCGTTGTTGCAGGCCACGGGCTTAAGCAAAAACTACCGCAGCGGCCAGGAGGCCATTGCGGTGCTTAAGGCGGTAGATCTCTCTATCGACGCCGGCGAAATGCAGGCCATTGTCGGTGCCTCCGGCTCGGGCAAGACGACACTGTTGCAGATCCTGGGTACGCTGGATATGCCCGACTCGGGCCAATTGCTCTTTCAAGGCGCGGAGTTGACCGGCAAGAGCGAGCCACACCTGGCCCAGCACCGCAACCAGCACATCGGTTTTATCTTTCAGTTTCACCACTTGCTGCCCGAGTTCTCCGCCCTGGAAAACGTGATGATGCCGGGGTTGATCCACGGCCGCTCGCGCACGTCCATGCAGCCCAAGGCGCAGGAGTTGCTTGAGCGAGTAGGCTTGGGGGCGCGGCTTGATCACCGCAGCGGTGAGCTCTCCGGCGGTGAGCAGCAGCGGGTGGCCCTGGCCCGGGCCCTGGTGATGGAGCCGGCCCTGCTGTTGGCCGACGAGCCCACCGGCAACCTCGACTCCGCCAGCGGCAACCGCGTCTTTGCCCTGCTCAAGGAGCTGAGCACCAGCCTCAATCTGTCGGTGATCATGGTCACCCACAACATGGAACTCGCCCGCGCCATGGACCGCTGCCACACCCTGGTGGACGGCCGCTTGCAGTGAACAACCGGCTTGTGCGAACCGGTTTTGCCGTTGTCATCACAAGCCACGAAAGCAATGTTTTACTTCCCAGCTCACCGTGGCACTCGCGCCCCCCAGTGAAACGCAGCCCTGCACAACACAAAAACATTATCATTTCAAGCACATCCGTGCACGCCTACTCTCCACCATGAACCAGCCCACCTACACTCCTTCGCTTGCCGACCGCTTCAAGTGGTTTCGCTATTTCATCAAGTTTTATGTGCGGTATGGCCATTGGGATTTTTTCAGCGATTTCAACATTGAGATCAACACCTCCTGCAACCGGCGCTGCTCCTATTGCCCCAACGCTGTCTTTGAACGCGGCCTCATCAAAAACGAACAGTTGATGGATGCGGCCGTCTACCACAAACTGATCGATGAGCTGGCCACCATCCGCTTTCGCGGTCGCATCAGCCCGCAACTCTACGGCGAGCCCTTGCTCGACCGCCGGTTGGTGGACCTGATGGCCTACACCCGACAAAAGCTCCCTCAGGTCCATATCGTGCTCATCAGCAATGGCGACGCGCTCACCATCGAACTGCTGCACCAGCTAGTTACCGCAGGCGTCGACAAATTTTCCATCACCCAGCATGGCGAGGCGATGAGCGCCAACATGGAAAAGGTCTTTGCGCATTTACAAAATGATCCCAAACTGTTGCAAAGCATTCGCTACAATCGTTTCGAGGCGGACACGCCACTCTATAACCGTGGCGGCCTGATCCAACCGCAGCGGGTCAACACCACTCCCCGCTGCTCCGATCCTGGCAATCCGGTGGCCATTGATTATGCCGGCAATGTCCTGCTCTGCTGCCACGACTATCTCAGCAGCGTTGTTTTTGGCAATATCACCAATGAAAACTTCCTCGACATCTGGTTCAGCCCACGCTTTCGCGCTGTGCGCAAACAACTGCGAAACGGCGAATACCACCTGCCCATTTGTCGCAAATGTATCGGTGCCGCATGATCAACCATTCACCCATGTCTCCCGTCCCTCCTGCGCCATTCCGCCTGCGCACCAGTGTTGTCTTACCCCGTTGCGCCTGTGCCTTGCTCGGCTTGCTCCTCATCCTCAGCACCGGCTGTGCCAACAAGCAGGTTCCGAACGCCCCCCCCCCATCGTCGAACAGCCACAGTCAACAGACGACAGCAACAATGGCCACGGTTGAACATCCCGCAGATGCAGGGATCGCCGCTACAGACCAAAGTGCCCAGAGCGAATCCTGCATCAATCCACAGCAAATTATCGAGAGTGAACGCAACCGCGCCTCCTGCTTTCACCTGCAACCGGCGAGAACGGTACTGGTCAAACAGGCCAGCGGTAAAAAGGCCAAGGCGAGCAGCAAGGGGACAGCAAAGACCGCCACCAGCAGCAAAGCAACCAAAAAGCCGGCAACAAAGACCAGCAAAACAACCCAGACGACCAAATCAACCGCCACAGCAGCCCCCACGGTGGAACGATCCGTCGGCCTCTGTCAGCCGCAGAGCCTCATCTACGCCCGTTGCCGCACCGGCATCAAAACCTGCCAGATGGGCGATACCTCACCGGTGCAGTGGTTTGCCTGCGCCCGCAAGAACGGCGCCACCTCCGCCACGCCGGTGGCAGGCTCGGTGATCGTCATTGATACCCACAAGGAGCGTCGCATCTACACCGGTCATCCGGCCTATGTCGAAGAGGTCCACCGCAACGCCGACGGCACCTGGACACTGCGCATCAGCCACACCAACTACGACCGCAAATGCCATTTGGATCAGGATGCCCAAGTGCTCTTTGATCCCCGCACCATGACCGCCACCTTCCAAAGCGGTCCATGGGCTCCTTGGGCGCACCGCTTGCGGGTGTTGGGATTCATTGTGCGGTAGGGAGCCAGAGCGTGCGCAGTGATACCATCGATAGCAAACGCGCCGCCCTGGTTCAGTGCCTCGGCGAACTCACCCCCGATGAACGGCTCCTTCTATACACCTTGGCCGTCGCCGCCGAGCCGCTGGCAATCGACATAATACTGCTGCTGTTAGGCAAGATTCGCTTATCCGAGGCCACCACCAAGGAAGCCCCCACCCTCCTCAGCCTCAAACCGCTGCTGCAACATCTGCGGAAGGACGATCTGATCGGCAGCAACAACCTGATCAACCCACTGCTGGTCGATGTCCTGGTGCGCAAGGTCTTTGCCGACACCACCACCAAGGTGGTGGTGCAGCAGCCCACGCCACCCAAACAACAAAAACTCCTGTCCCTGCGAGGGAACACCAAGGCCCGCACCTCCAAGGCGGCAATACCACCGGCAGCAGTTGGCCTGGCCGAGGGTATTGTATCGACGGTGCGCAGCATGCTGCCCACCGCCCATTATCTTTATTCACTCAAGGGCAGCCAACTGACCGCGGCCTGCCATCGCCTACTGCGAGACCTACGTTTGGCCGTGTGTGGCGAAGACGACACCAACCTCGCGCCACTCCACGAGCAAACCATCAACCTCTGTCAACCCCTGCTGCAAACCGGTAATGCATCGACAAGCGATCCGCTGGTGCAGATGGTCAACAATCCTTTCGACCCCGAGTGGATGCTTTGCCTGCCGCCACTCCGACGCTGCGTGCTCCTGGTCCATCTGCTCAACCACGCCTTTTTTCACCTACAGCAGCACCCCCAGGCCATGCAACTGGCCAGGGATCAGGCGTTCCGGACCGATCTACCGCCGCGGGCTCGAAAGGATTTGCAGTCTCACCTGCTGCTCCAGTTGGTGCAGACGGGCAGGTTGCCAATGGCACAACAGATGATCAGCCAAATCGAGCAGATGGGCAGCGAGGACTACGACGGGGGGTACCCGGCCTGGATCGCCCTGCTCTCCGGCCAGCCGCAGCAGGCCTTGCTCCTCTATGAACAGACGCTCAAACAATTCAGGCGCCTCACCGGCAAACGGACCAATTTCCTCCCCAACACCGCCGGCACGTTCTTCATCCTCGCCCTGCTGCGCCAGGGGGACGTGGCCAGCTTGAACAAGGCGGCCACCTATCTCGACCAGGCCGAGCGGCAATGGCATGAGAACTCCTTTCTGACCATCCTCTTTGTGGCCTTGGAGGCCATGCTCGACAACCTCAACGGTACCCCGGCGGAGGCTGCCAGCCGCATGCTGCGCCGCCGCATTGATGACCCGAGCGAGCTTGATGGACCAATCGCCCCCTGGTTTGTGGCCATGGTGATCTACGCCATCAACGGCAAGCTGACCCGCGAGTACCTGCTGTTGCTGGATCAACATTTCACCCAATGCCGCGACGCCGGTCTTGACTGGCCAGCCCTGGAATGTGCCCAGTTGTTGTGCATGGCCGATAAGGAAACCCCACAGCGGCGCCAGTTCATCGACAGCACCACCAGGGCCACCGGTATCGTGCCCCTCTGCGCCGGTATCGTGGTCGAAGAACCCTGGCGTAAAGGCTTGCGGGCTTTGCAATTGGCGGTGGAGGAAGATGGGGGCCAGACCAGCACCTCACCTTCGCGCATCGTCTACCTGCTTGATTTTTCGCGCTCCGGTGAATTGCACTCCATCTCCCCCCTGGAACAGAAGCTCAGCGCCAAGGGCGCCTGGACCAAGGGTCGGGCCATCGCCCTACAGCGGTTGCTCAGCGGCGATAAGTTGGAAGGACTCACCGAGGCTGACCAAGGCTTGCGCGCCGCTATCCGCCGCCACGATCATTACTACGGCAACCACAGCTACGAGTTCAATCTCCGCCAGGCCCTACCGGCCCTGGTGGGCCATCCCCTGCTCTTTCTCGCCGATGCACCCACCATCCCGGTGGAGGTGGTCAAGGGCAGCCCGGAGATCCTGGTGGTGGAGCAGAAGGGCAAGATGTGCATCCGCTTCACCCCGGAGTGCGATGGTGACGAGCGCTTCGTGCTGGTGCGCGAGACCCCGACCCGCTACAAATTGGTAGAGCTGACCGCTGCCCATCACCGCATGGCCAGGGTACTGGGCAGCAAGGGGTTGTCCCTGCCTGCCTCGGCCAAGGAGGAGATGAGTTCAGTACTCAGCTCCCTGGCCGCACTGGTGCCGGTCCATTCCACTATCCCCGGCACCGCCCATTCGATCACCACCGTGGCCGCCGACAGCCAGCCCCGCGCCCATCTCCTGCCCCACGGGGAGGGGTTACGGCTGGAGATCTTTGTCAAGCCACTGGGCACGGGTGGCCCGGCCCTCAAGCCCGGCCTGGGCGTGCCCAATCTGATGGCCGATATCGAAGGACGCCGCTGCCAGGCCGAACGCGACCTGCGCCAGGAACAGCAGCGCACGGCCACCCTGGTGCGCAGTCTGCCCAGCCTGAGCACCTTGCCGGAACTGGATGGGCAATGGTTTGCAGCTGAGGTCGAGGAGGCCCTGCAATTGCTGCTGGAGCTGCGCGAGGCCCAGGCACGCGATGAGGTGGTGGTGGAATGGCCCGAGGGGGAGAAGCTCAAAATCGGCACCACCCTCTCCTTTGGAGATATGCACCTTCGTCTGGGCAGCGGCCAGTCCTGGTTCGAGGTGGATGGCGAGCTGCGCATCGATGATCAGCGGGTACTGGACATGCGCCAGTTGCTTGATCTCCTGGCCACCACCCAGCACCGTTTTCTCCCCCTGGGCGAGGGCGAGTTTTTGGTGCTCTCCCGGGAACTGCGCAAACGGCTCGATGAGTTGGCCACCTATGCCGAGCGCAAGGGCAAGAAGCTGCAACTCCATCCCCTGGCTGCTCTGGCCATGGAGGAGTTCACCGATCAGGTTGGCACGCTCGAGGCCTCAAACCAGTGGCGGCAACGGTTGGAGACCATCCGCGAAGGCATGGCCCTCACTCCCCTGCCCCCATCGACACTCAAGGCCAAGCTGCGCGACTACCAGGTGGAGGGATTCCAGTGGCTGGCCCGCCTGGCCCATCTTGGCTTTGGCGCCTGCCTCGCCGATGACATGGGCTTGGGTAAGACCATCCAGGCCCTGGCCGCCATCCTCCACTGTGCGGACAAGGGGCCGACCCTGGTGGTGGCACCGACCTCGGTCTGCGGTAACTGGCTGATCGAGGCGCGCCGCTTTGCCCCCACCCTCCAACTGATCCCCTTTGGCGGCAACGACCGCGCCGCCCTGCTGGCCGAGCTTGGTCCCATGGATCTGGTCATCGCCAGTTACGGCCTCTTGCATCAGGAGGCGGAGCTGCTCAGCTCCATCCAGTGGCAGACCGTGGTCCTGGATGAGGCCCAGGCGATCAAGAACGCCGCCACTAAACGTTCGCAGGCGGCCATGCACCTCAAGGCCCATTTCAAACTGGTGACCACCGGCACGCCAATCGAAAACCACCTCAGCGAATTCTGGACCCTGTTCAACTTCATCAACCCCGGCCTGCTTGGCTCCCGCGACAAGTTCAACAGCCGTTTCGCGGTGCCCATCGAGCGGCTGCACGACCGCGAAGCCGGCCGGCGCCTGAAAAAACTGGTGCGGCCCTTCATCCTGCGCCGGCTCAAATCCCAGGTACTGGAAGAACTGCCGCCGCGCACCGAGGTGATGCTTGAGGTAGAACTCAGCCCCGAGGAGCGCGCCTTCTACGAGGCCCTGCGGCGTCAGGCTCTGGAGCGCATCGAGGCCGAGGAGGGCAGCAACGGCGGCGCTCCGATGCGCATCCTTGCCGAGATCACCCGTCTGCGCCAGGCCTGCTGCCATCCGCGCCTGCTTGTCCCCGACACTGCTCTCACCGGTGCCAAACTGAGCCTCTTTGGCGAGGTGGTGGCGGAACTGCTGGAAAACGGCCACAAGGCCCTGGTGTTCAGCCAGTTTGTCGGCCATCTCTCCCTGATCCGCGAATACCTGGAGGCCCGCAACATTGGTTATCGCTATCTTGATGGCTCCACCCCAGCCAAGCAGCGGCAACAGGAGGTCGATGCCTTCCAGTCCGGCCAGGGCGATCTCTTCCTCATCAGCCTCAAGGCCGGCGGCCTGGGGCTCAACCTCACCGCCGCCGACTACGTCATCCACATGGATCCCTGGTGGAACCCGGCGGTGGAGGACCAGGCCTCGGACCGTGCCCACCGCATGGGCCAGGAACGGCCGGTCACCGTCTACCGTTTGGTGGCCAAGGACACCATTGAGGAAAAAATCGTCCGCCTCCACGCCGAAAAACGCGACCTGGCCGACAGCCTGCTCGAGGAAACCGACACCGGCGCCAGCCTCTCCGCCGATGACCTGCTGCAGCTGATTCGCGAGGGGTGATTTTTTCATCAGCCAACAGCTGCCCTTCCTGGGCAAGTGCTTATACTGAGTGGTATTCTCGTCACTTCTCATTTTAGGAGGATGTCATGTTCAGATCATTGTTCTTCATTGTTGTCGCTCTTGTTGCCCAACTCTTCACCGTTCCCGCAACCGTTCAGGCCCAGGCGCCCCAGGTCGGCACCCAGGTGCCCGGCTATTACCGCATGCAGCTGGGTCGTTTTGAGATCACCGCCCTCTATGATGGCGCCATTCAACTCGACACCAAACTGCTCCATAATGTCGAAGCAGCCGACCTCAACACCCTGCTCACCAGGATGTTTGTCGGCAATCCCAAGATGCAGACCGCCGTCAACGCCTACCTGGTCAACACCGGCGAGCATCTCGTGCTCATTGATGCCGGGGCCGGCACCCTCTTTGGACCGAACCTTGGCTTTATCCGCAAAAACATGGAGGCCAGCGGCTATACCCCGGAGCAGGTGGATGTGGTCCTGCTCACCCACATGCACGGCGACCATCTCGGCGGGTTGATCGACGAGGACGGCAAGCCGGTCTTCCCCAAGGCCACCATCCGCGCCGCCCAGGCCGAGGGCGACTATTGGCTCTCCAAAGAGATCGCCGCAGCGGCGCCCAAGGAGCGACAGCACGCCTTTGAGATTGCCCAGGAGGGAGCCGCAGCCTATCAGGCGGAGAAGAAGTGGCAGCCTTTTGCGGAAGGGATTGAGGTCGTTGCTGGCATCAAGGCGATGAAGGCCATTGGCCATACCCCTGGACATACCGCCTTTGCAGTGGAATCAGAGGGGCAGAAGCTGCTGATCTGGGGCGATATCATCCACGCCCATGCGGTGCAGTTCATCCGGCCGGAGGTGTCGATTGAGTTTGATGTCGACCAGCAGCAGGCGGTGACCACCCGCAAGGCCTTGTTGGCGGATGTGGCCGCCAGCGGCACCTTGGTGGCGGGGATGCATCTGCCCTTTCCGGGATTGGGGCATGTGCGCGCGGATGGTGAGGGGAAATATGGGTGGGTAGCGGTGGAGTTTTCGCCGATTGCAAGGGTTGCCAGGGAATGATAGAAGAGTTATCAAATAGCACCCCATCCTGCATGATTACCAGTTAGTAAACATCCACCTATGCCAGTTTCCGGACATTTTTCTCAAGACCTGTGAGTGATAACCGGAAACTGGATAACAACTTGTTGCGCTGAATATTACACACCTAAAATTTGATACCGAGCACTGGAGATTTTTATAATGAAATGTACACCTCGGGAAATAATCAAATAAGTACCAGACGTACAGTCAGTCATTCTTCCCGGCAACTGGTTCGACCATCTTAAAGACAATCAATCTGTATTCACTTCCCTCTACATGTGGATGCTTGAGAATGATTTTGTCTCAGATGAAAGCAAAGAGAACTTGCATAATCGAACCTATGTTGGAGAAAAAATATTCAAAAAAATGTTATCATCGGAGAAGAAACGACTTCACAAAAAAATGAAAATCAAAGGGGATGAGCTTGAACGTGCTGTTGGGTGGTCTGACATTAATACTGGTCCAAAAACTGAAATTGGCGGCTGTGATATTAGCGGTGATGCAATTCTCGTAATACCAGAGTCAAGCAGACAAGCTCTTGGTGAATTTGCATTAAAAATTTACAGAAAAAAAATGATGCATTAGTCAACAAAATCCGAGTCAATGCCGCTGGATCAACATATTATCAGTGGTTGTTACCCCAAATTGATCGTCCTGACCGAGTTGGAGACATAGCAAGAGATGCTGTCAATGACAATACGTTCCCACGAGAAAGCATACACTATGAAGAAATTAAATCTTATTTGGTTTCAGTAGGGGCATGTGACGCTGCGATAGAAAGCATGCAAGAGAGCTGGATTGAATACGTTCAAAAATATCCAGAACGACTACAACCATTTGCATGGTGCAGTGAATGTCGCAGCAAACTTGATATTGAAAAGGCATTTCTTGCATGGAGTCTAGAATCGAAAGAAATATATGTACTTGACCTTGACTGCCTTCACAAATACAACCAATTTGATGAATTATCTTTTAGGCCTCTGTCAGGTACTACCAAAGCGGACTTGGAAGAACTAATTGAGAAGGATGATATCAGTAAATTAGACATCGAAAAGCAAATTGAACAATTGAAATTTTGGGGCATTTTGCCGCTTAAAGATGAAGAGTATGGCATAACCAACCAAGGTGAAAAGAAATATGCCCGTGGCTCAATGACCAATTCGAAAAGATACGATGTCTTGAGACGCGACCAATTTCAATGTGTTTTATGTGGTGCTAGTGGCAGCGAAGCCAGCCTAGAGATTGACCATATTATCCCTGTTTCAAAGGGCGGTTCTGATGATATGGAAAATCTCAGATGTTTGTGCTTCAGGTGTAACCGGGGAAAACAATCAAAAATTGAATAACTACTTAAAAAAAGTACAATAATTCAATCGATCGAATGGCGTTATCAATAAGAACAATAGGGGACGTACCACGGTTTTTTGTGTCGACTCAGTCTCCTTCCTGTGCACCCACACTCCTCATACGAAAATCAGTAGGTGGATATAGAGGTATCGTGCCCACCATAAATATGTATTCATTCATTTTTCACCCCACCTTTCGTCTCCCTGCGGGAGGGGCATTCTTTTCTTTGCTTGCCCAAAGAAAAGAATCAAAAGAAAGGGCAGCCGCGCCGCTGAGACGACCCCGTTCGACGACCTCTGGAATCGGCGGGGCAAAAAACTCGCTGCGCTCAAACAGTTTGCCCCTTCATCCGATTCCAGAGCCCGCCGCCCGGCTCAGCGCCGATGGCAAACTTTCGTCCCCGAATGTTGTCTCGGGATAAATCTCTCATCCCGGCGGGATACGCTTGCTCTTGCTCATGACTCGGATTGGCAAATGGCTCTATCGTATTTCCGCCCTACCTTGTGACACAATGTCGTTCTGCCTGTCATTCCCAAGCCCGTAGGTTGGAGTGAGGCACGAACTCCAACACAATCCACAAGCCAAATTAGTTGGGGTTCCTGCGTCACCCCAACCTACGAACTATGAACTGAATCCTGACCGAAACAACTAAGATGAAAAGGATGAAAAGGTGAAAAGGGGACGGATTTGTTTTCATTTCATTCTTTGCATGAACCTGTAATCGGTATTAATGCAACCGTTGGTGAGGCGTCATCCGAGAAAATCTCTCAACGGCAATCGCAATCATCCAAAACAATGACAATAGGCACACACTGTGCTATTTGTAATCTATGAAGCAGATCAATTGGAATGCTGAAAAGAATCAGTTCTTGATGGCCGAGCGGGGCATATCCTTCGAGGACGTGTTATTTGCACTCCAATCCGGAAAGCTCCTCGATGACTTGGTTCATCCGAATAAGGACAAATATCCGAACCAACGCATGTTTGTCGTTGAAGTTGATGAGTATGCCTGGCTGGTTCCTTACGTTGAAACCGAAGACGAAATCTTTCTCAAAAGCGTTATCCCCAGCCGAAAGGCAACAAAGCTCTACCTGAAGGGGCCGTATGAATACGAATGCCGAAAATCGAGAAGACCAAGAATTGCTTGAAGCATTTGAAGCAGGAGAATTTGAATCGGACTTAAAAAGCGAACGACGAACGCAGCTCGCCAAACTGGCCACTGAAGCGATCAGGAAAGATAAACGCATCAATATCCGCATTTCGAGCCGGGACCTGGAAGCACTGCAACGTCGAGCAATGGAAGAGGGGTTGCCGTACCAGTCCCTTGTGTCCAGCGTGCTGCATAAGTATGTTTCTGGCGGGTTCAAAGATATTTCCGCCAACAAAGCATCGCAGAAGACAAACCGCAGGATTTAATCATATTTATCAAAACATGTAATCAGCTAGACTCGTTGCGGTTCCTTCGCCACCGCAACCTACAAGTCGCTACAGGAACACCCGAAAACACAAAAGGCCGCTCCCGGAACAGGAGCGGCCTTTTGCTATTACCCATAATTTCGAGAGCTTATTACCCAATATACTCCAAAGCAATCTTCAGCATGCGCCGTACCGGTTCGGCGGCGCCCCAGAGCAGCTGATCGCCGACGGAGAAGGCGCTGAGGTATTGGGGGCCGAGGTTCATCTTGCGCAGGCGGCCCACCGGGATGTCGAGGGTGCCGGTGACGCGGGCCGGGGTCAGTTCCTTGAGCGTCTGCTCCTTGGTGTTGGCCACCAGGGAAACCCACTGGTTGTGGCCGGCGATGGCCTGCTCGATCTCGGCCAGGGGCACGTCTTGCTTCAGCTTGATGGTAAAGGCCTGGCTGTGGCAACGCATGGCGGAGATACGCACGCAACAACCATCCACCGGAATGGTGCCCGGAGCAAGCCCCAAAATCTTATTGGTTTCGGTGACGCCCTTCCACTCCTCGCGGGTCTGGCCGTTGTCCATGGCCGAGTCGATCCAGGGGATCAAACTGCCGGCCAGGGGCGCGCCGAAGTTGGCAATGGGGAAGGCGGGATTGCGCAGGGTCTCGACCACATTGCGATCAAGTTCCAGAATCGCCGTGGCCGGAGCATCCAACAGCATCTCCGCATTCTCGCCCACCAGTCGCATCTGGCTGACCAACTCACGCATGTTCTTAGCACCAGCGCCGGAGGCGGCCTGGTAGGTCTGGCTGGTGATCCACTCCACCCAACCCCGCTCAAAGAGCCCGCCCAGGGCCATCAGCATCAGGGAGACCGTACAGTTGCCGCCGATGTATTTCTTGATGCCCTTGGCCAAACCCTGGTCAATAACCTTGCGGTTGACCGGATCAAGGACGATGATTGAATCCGCATCCAACCGTAGTTTGGAGGCGGCGTCGATCCAGTAGCCTGACCAGCCCTTGGCCATCAGTTGCGGATAGACCTCGGCGGTGTAGCTGCCGCCCTGGCAGGAGACGATAATGTCCATCTCCGCCAGCAAGGCGGCGTTGCGGCCATCGAGCAACTCATAGACGGTGACGTTCACCTCCGGCCCGGCCTGTCCGGCCTGGGAGGTGGAAAAAAAGCGGGGCTCATAGCCCTGAAAATCCCCTTCCTGCCGCATCCGCTCCATGAGCACGGAGCCGACCATGCCGCGCCAGCCGACAATACCAACCTTTTTCATAGCTTCCTTCCGCGTGTGTTCAAAGTGAAGCCTGCGCTATTGCAGGCGGAAATAACTTTTCAGTTCATCGGCAATGACCGGGGCCACCGAATAAATCTGGAGCAATTCGTCACTGGCCGTGCCCGGATAGGTGTCAGCGCCGATAATGCAGCCGATGCCCTTTTCGATGAAACGCTCACGGGCGCCACCGGCCAGCACCAGATGGGTGGCCATAATCATCACCCCCACCGCCCCGGCCTGATAGCAGCGATCCACGGTCTGCAACATGGAGCCGCCGGTGCGGATCATATCATCGCAGATAATCGCCGTTCTACCACGCACCGCGCTGGACAACTGACCGACAATGGTCTTGTCGACATCGTAGCGGTCCTTGTTGGCAGCGGTGTGCGGGCAGTCGAGCAGGCCGGCCAGCCGTGCCACCCGCTTGGAGAAACCATAGTCCGGCGAAACCAACACGATGTTCTCCAGCCGCATCTCCTTGATCTTCTCCGCTGCCACCCGTTCGGTCCACAGGTGGCGGGTACGGACCTCGCCGGTGTGGGCGTGCATCACCGACTCGGAATGCAGGTCGAGAAAGGCGACATAATCCGGCCGGGCGCGAAAAATCTGCCGGGTACGGGTGATGCCCTTGGGGATCTCGCCCGAGTCGGGCTTGGCCCGCTCCATGGTCGAATAACCCAGATAGGGAATGACGACATTGACCGAGAGGGCGTTCCAGTAGCGCGCCCCGGCGATGAGATCAATCAGTTCCTGGTGCGAGGTGTCATCCTGGGTGTTGGCGATGATCACCAGATCACAACCGGCGATATCGCGGGGAAAGGCATGAAAAAACTCACCATCGGCAAAGGTGCGGGTGATCATCTCGGTCACCGGCACATCCAGCTCCTTGGCCACCTTGCCAGTGATGTCAACGGCGGAACGGGTACTGATGAGCACGATGTTTTTGCGTCTCGGCATGCCTTTCCCTCCTTCTTGAGTGATTACTGCGCCTGGATTTCAGCGACGATGGCGTCTCCCAGGGCACGGGTGGCAACCGGCGTCACGCCCGGTGTGGCGATGTCGCTGGTCATGATCTTCTTCTCCAGAATCGCTGCCACCGCTGCCTCAATGGCCGCGGCTGCCTTGTCCTGACCCAGGCTGTACTTGAGCATCATCGCAGCGGAGAGGATCTGGGCAATGGGGTTGGCAATGCCCTTGCCGGCGATATCCGGGGCCGAACCGCCAGCCGGTTCGAACATGCCGAACTTGGAACTGTTGAGACTGGCCGAGGCGAGCATGCCCATGGAGCCGGTGAGCATGGCGGCTTCATCACTGATGATGTCACCAAACATGTTGCCGCAGAGCATGACGTCGAACTGATGAGGATCCTTGACCAGCTGCATGGTGGCGTTGTCGATGTAGATGTGGTTGAGCTCCACATCGGGAAACTCCTTGGCCACCTCCTGAACCACCTCGCGCCAGAAGACCATGCAGGTGAGCACGTTGGCCTTGTCCACCGAGGTCACCTTTTTGCGGCGCAACCGGGCGGCCTCAAAGGCCATGCGGGCGATGCGTTCGATCTCGGAGCGCTTGTAGATCTTGGTGTCCCAGGCTTTCTCATCGGCGCCACTACCCTCGCGTCCCTTGGGCTGGCCGAAGTAGATGCCCGAGGTCAGCTCGCGCACCACCAGCACGTCAAAGCCATCGCCAACGATATCGGCGCGCAGCGGGCAGGCGGCGGCCAGGGCCTTGAACACCTTGGCCGGGCGCAGGTTGCAAAAGAGATCAAAGTGTTTGCGCAGCGGCAACAGCGCAGCGCGCTCCGGCTGTTGGGCGGGTGGCAGACTCTCCCATTTGGGGCCGCCCACCGAACCGAAAAGGATGGCCTCACTGGCCTCGCAGACCTTCAAGGTCGAAGCCGGCAGGGCCTCGCCATGGTTGTCGATGGCAATACCGCCGACATCGGCGCTGGTGTATTCCAGGGAAAAACCGAACTTCTGCTGAACCGCGTCCAATACCTTGATAGCCTCGGCCATCACTTCCGGGCCGATACCGTCACCGGCCAGCACTGCAATCTTATGTGCCATAATCATCCTCTTGGGAAAACGAAGAACAGAGAGCACTGGCTCTCCATCGAAAAAACATCAGGTTATAAAGACGATGCGTCGTACTTGCCGGTGGCTTGTGCGAAGGACACCATGCATTTTGGTGGACGCTTTTTGGTGAACAATAGGGAGAACACCTTCCTACCAGATCAACCGCCATTGCACCAGCACCAACTCGGCTACCACCTCAACGACGGCCGACCACGGCCAGCAAGCGGGGGGCACCGGAAAAGGGCAGGCGGAGCTGGTGCTGCTCAATGATCTGCCAGCCGCCTTCATCGAGGTGCTCGATACCCGCCAGGGCCTCGGCATGGGCCAGCATCAGCACCACCTGGGTCTGCGCCCCCACC
Organism: uncultured Desulfobulbus sp.; assembly: GCA_964639845.1. Lineage (GTDB taxonomy): Bacteria > Desulfobacterota > Desulfobulbia > Desulfobulbales > Desulfobulbaceae > Desulfobulbus. The sequence continues at coordinate 419,484 of CAZXHS010000001.1, forward strand.
ATCTCGCCAATCAGCGGCAGAAAATTGCCAGGATCGGCCACGGCCCGGCTGGTGATGTGGGTGAAGCGTCCCTGCCAAGCCTGCAGATGCGGTTCGATGCGGTCGGCCACCACCTCGACATTGCGAAGGCCCAGGGTGCGAATAACGTGGCGCAGAAAACTGACCCGTTTCTGCCGTGGCTCGACCAGGGTGAACCGGGCCTGCGGCAAGACGCAGGCCAGGGCCAGGCCGGGAAAGCCGGCACCACTGCCGACATCCAAAAGATGCACCTCCGGCCACTGCAGCAACGGCAGCAGGCTGAGCGAGTCGAGAAAATGGTTCTCCACCACCTGCGGCTCCGGGGTGTCGCGGGCAATGAGGTTGACCTTCTGCCGCCACTTGAGCAACTCGGCCAGATAGCGCAGGAGCAGGTCCAGCCCCTCTTCGCTGAGGTCCAGTTTCAGCTGCCGGGCACCCCGCAGCAGCAGGTCGCGATTATTTGCCGCCAAGGCGAATCGCCACCGAATTGCCGTGGGCCGTCAAGCCCTCCAGGGCTGCCAACCGCTGAATATGCTCGCCATCGTTCTCCAGGGCCGCCTTGGAGTAGGAGATGATCGAACTCTTCTTCAAAAAGGTCTCCACACCAAGGGCCGAGGAGATGCGCGCCGTGCCCATGGTCGGCAGCACATGGTTGGGGCCGGCCACATAGTCACCGGCCGCCTCCGGGGTCCAGGGACCGAGGAAGATGGCCCCGGCATGCCGGATCTTGGGCAACCACTGCCAGGGCTCGACGATCTGCAGCTCCAGATGCTCGATGGCGATCTCGTTGGCCAGTTCGATGGCCTGATCCAGATCCTCGGCAAGCAGGATCAAGCCGCGCTCGGCCAAGGAGGTGTGGGCGATCTCGACCCGGGGGAGTTTGGGCAACTGCTGGGCCAAGGCTGCCTTGATGCCCTCCACCAGCGGCGCACTGGTGGTGATGACAATGGCCAGGGCCTGGGGATCGTGCTCGGCCTGGGCCAGCATGTCAGCGGCGATAAAGGCGGGGTTGGCGCTTTCGTCAGCCACGATCAGCACCTCGCTGGGGCCGGCAATCATGTCGATGCGCACCCGGCCCATGACCTGGCGCTTGGCCTCGGCCACATACTGGTTGCCCGGCCCGACAATGACATCCACCGCCGGGATGGTCTCGGTGCCGTAGGCCAGGGCGGCAATGGCCCAGGCAGAGCCCACCTTGTAGACCTCATCAATGCCGATTTCCCGGGCGGCCACCAACAGAGCCGGACTGACCCCACCTTCGGGATTGGGCGGGGTGACCATCACCCGCCGGCTCACCCCGGCGATCTGGGCCGGGATGCCGTTCATCAGCACCGAGGAGACGAGCGGCGTGGAACCTTCCTTGCCGCCGGGCACATAGAGGCCGGCGCTGTCCACCGGACGCACCAGACGGCCGGTGATGGCGCCATCCTCGCGGGTGAGCATCCAGGAATCCTCCAACTCGCGCTCATGGAATGACCGCACCCGCTGGGCAGCGAGTTTGAGCGTGGCACGAAAATCGGCGTCCACCGCCTGCTCAGCCTGGGCAAATTCCTCGGGGCTGACCCGCAGTTGCGCCAGACTCATCGCCGGGCAATCAAAGCGGCGGCAGTAGTCCACCAGGGCGGCATCGCCCTCGCGACGCACCCGTTCCAGGATGTCAGTCACCGTGGTGCGGCAACGGCCATCGCTCTCCTCGGAAAATCGATTGCGCAGGGCGGCGCGGCACTGCGCTCCCTCGGGGGTATTGATCGAAATCGTCTTCACATCCATTGTCTTGTCTTCCTTATCACAAACAACCACCGGCAACCGGGGTGAAAAAGCCGTTTTTTTAGCACGAAAGCAGGGGTAGTGTCAATGCGCCCCGTGGGTAAATCCGAGGAAAAATCTTAGCCGCCGTGGCGATGGAACCAGCGTTCCACCTCCTGGGCGGTGAAGGTCTTGATCACCGGCCGACCATGGGGACAGTGGGAGAAGACGGCACTGGCCTCCATCTGCGCCAGTAACTTGATCATTTCCTGGGGCTGCAGCCGGTTGCCGGCCTTGATCGCCGCCTTGCAGGCCATGGTGGCCAGCAGATGATCCACCGCCTGGGTCAGGGGCCGTTTGCCCGCCTCCGGCGTGGCGCCGCGCAGGCCGTCCAACACCTCGCGCAGCAGGGTACCGGGCTCCTCCTGGCGTACCAGGGCCGGCACCGCCTTGATAACATAAGTGGCCTCGCCGAAATGTTCCGCTTGCAGGCCGAGGGTGGCTACGGTGGCCGCATGCGCTTCCAGGGTTTCCATCTGCACCGGCGTCAGTTCGACCGTCACCGGGAAAAGCAGGGTTTGCGAGGGAATGCGGGAGGCCCGGTAGCCCTCGACCAATTGCCCATAGAGGAGACGCTCGTGGGCGGCGTGCTGGTCGATGACGATCAATTCGCCCTCCTTTTCGCAAAGTAGGTAGAGGGAGAACAACTGACCGATCAAGCTGAGGCCGGAGAAAACGGTGTCTGGGGCTGGGGTCGGTGCCGGCGAGGGCGGCGGAGCGCTGATGACGGGAGGGGCGCTGGCGAAATTGATCGCCGGACGAGACCGTTCCACCGTAGAGGTCTCGGCAACAGGCCTAATCTGGGCCGGTAGCCGGGGTTGCTGCGGCGCTGGTTCAGCAGTGATGGTCGCCATTTGCACAGATGCGCTCTCTTCGGCGGACATAGGCACGGGGGGAATCGCCACCGCTGGTTCGACCCACGCGGCCACCACTTGTTCCACCCTGGCCTGCGGCACCGCAAATAGCGAGCTGCGCAGGCTTTGCTGGTGCTCGGTCAGGGCCCGGCGCACCGCTTCAGCCACGAAACGATGCACCGCCTCGCTCTTGCGGAAACGGATCTCGCGTTTAGCCGGATGGACATTGACATCCACCTCTTCCGGGGCAATGCGCAGCAGCAGGGCACCGGCCGCCTGGTAGCCCTTCATCAAGAACCCCTGCATGCCCTCGCTCACCGCATGGCGGATCATTGCATCCTGCACCGGCCGGTCATTGACCAGCAACCGCAGCCGCGCCGTGGAGGCCGGTGCCATCTCGGGTAGCAACAGATACCCCTCCAGGCCAATTTCCTGATCACCGCTCGGCTCCACATGAACATCCAGCAGCTTGCCCGTAGAGCGAAAGACCTCGCGCACCCGCCGCTCCAGGTCCGCCCCCGGCTGATACTCCAGGCAGACCCGGCTATCGACGCTCAAGGTGAAGCCAACATGGGGATGGGCCAGGGCCTGGTTCTTCACCACCTCCTCAATGTGGTGCAGCTCGGTGCGGCTGGATTTGAGAAACTTCTTGCGCGCCGGCATGTTGCCAAAGAGGTGGCGGATCTCTATCATGGTGCCGCGGCTGCATCCGTGCTCATGCACCGCCTGCAGGCTGCCGTAGCGAATTTCGGCGCGGGTGCCCAGATGTTGGTGTTGGGGCCGGGAGACGATGGTCATCCACGAGACCGAGGCAATACTGGGGATGGCCTCGCCGCGAAATCCCAGGGTGGCGATGGCCGCCAGTTGCGCCTCCTCCTGGATCTTGGAGGTGGCGTGGCGTTCCAGGCAAAGCAGCACATCATCGCCGTCCATGCCCTCGCCGTTGTCGATGATGCGCAGCAGACCGGTGCCACTGCCCTCGACCTGGATGTCGATGCGGTCAGCTCCGGCATCGAGGCTGTTTTCCACCAGTTCCTTGACCACCGAGGCGGGGCGTTCCACCACCTCGCCGGCGGCGATCTGGTTGGCCAATTGTTCGGAAAGAAGACGAATGCGCGACACGCTTGCGAGGGAAGGGTTGGGGTTTATCGGTGCTGAATTGCTGCAATCATGGTAACAACGTGGTGGGTGCGGCTCGCTGGTGAGCGCCCCGGTGGCGGTATGCCGCCGAAAACGAGATGAACACTACCTTTTCCTGACCCGCTTGTCCACCCTCGCCACGCCTCCCCCAACATCCGCTGCGGTGCCACCGCCGCAGTCGCCGCCCGAGACACCATTCGAGGGAGCGGCAGAGCCCCACTTTCGCGGCTGGCTGCTGGACGAGCATCATCTCACCAGGCTGCTGCTGAGCTGTGCCGGTGGCCTCACGCTCTTGATCTGCACGGTGCTAGCCTGGTTTTCCTCGCTGCCCGACATCCGCTCCATCGACGACTACCGCCCCCAGGTGGCCACGCTGATTCTGGATCGCAACGGCCAGCCCATCGATACCATTGGCCGAGAATTCCGCATCCTGCTCAACTATGACGATTTCCCCCCATTGTTGCCCCAGGCCTTTGTCGCCGCCGAGGACAGCCGTTTCTGGGATCACGAGGGGTTGGATGGCTGGTCGATACTCCGCGCCGCCTTCAACAACCTCCGCTCCGGCCGCCGTAGCCAGGGGGGCTCGACCATCACTCAACAGGTCACCCGTGCCCTGCTGTTAAGCCGCGAAAAAAGCTACACCCGCAAACTGGCCGAGGCGGTGCTCTCCTTTCGCCTGGAGCACATGCTGAGCAAGCAGGAGATCCTCACCATCTACCTCAACGAGATCTATCTCGGCGAAGGCGCCTATGGGGTGGAGGCGGCGGCCCGTACCTATTTCGGCAAGCACGCCCGCGAGCTCAACCTTGGCGAGATGGCCCTCTTGGCTGGCCTGCCGCAGTCGCCCACCAACTACTCGCCTTTGCGGCAGACCGACGCGGCCCGGGGCCGGCAGCGCTACGTGCTCAACCGCATGGCCGAAGATGGCCTGATCAGCGATGAGGCGGCGCGCGAAGCCTACAATCAGGGGCCACAACTAGCGGGCAACTGGCGCAAAGGGGTCAATGGCTATTTCGGCCTCTATGTGCGCAGCCTGCTGCTCAGCCGCTACAGCGAGGCCGACCTGTACAGCAAGGGGCTGACCGTGTCCACCACCGTGGATGCGCGCTTGCAGGAGATTGGCGCCAAGGCGGTCCAGGCCGGGGTCACTCGGGTGGCCATGCGCCACCTCGACACCCCACCGCCCCAGGGCGCTCTGGTGGCCATCGACAGTGAACACGGCCAGATCCTGGCCATGCTCGGCGGTGCCGACTTTACCGACAACCAATTCAACCGGGCGGTGCAGGCCAATCGCCAGCCGGGATCGGCCTTCAAGCCCATCCTCTATGCGGCAGCCCTAGAACGGGGTATCAACCCGGCCACTGTCTACAACGACGCCCCCATCACCCTCAACAGCGGTGGCACCCGCCCCTGGCAGCCGCGCAACTTCATGGACAAGTACCGTGGCCCCATGCCCTTGGGCGAGGCCCTGGTGCAGTCGAGCAATGTCATTGCCGTGCAGTTGTTGCAGGATGTGGGCGTGGACACCGCCAGCCGCATGGCCAAGAAACTGGGGATCACCGCGCCGCTGGCCGACAACCTTACCCTGGCCCTGGGGGCTTCACCGATCTCGCTGCTGGAGTTGACCGGCGCCTATACCGCCTTTGCCAGCCAGGGGATGATGCAGCAGCCGCTGGCCATCACCCGGATTCGCGAGCCGGACGGCAAGATCATCTTTTGGCCGCGACCGGCCAAGCAGCAGGCGATCTCCGCCGACACCGCCGCCTGGATGCAGGAGGCCCTGCGCCAGGTGGTACAGCGGGGCACCGGCACCAGTGTTGCCGGCGTTCCCGGAGCACGCGGCAAGACCGGCACCACTGACAACAACGTCGACGCCTGGTTCGTTGGCTCGGCCCAGGGCATCACCACCGGGGTGTGGATCGGCCACGACCGCGACACCCCGCTTGGCAATGGCGAGACCGGCGGCAAGGCAGCGGCGCCGGTGTGGAAACATTTCATGACCCAGGCCCTCAACCCGTAACCAAGGTTCGCCCCATGACCCTGAACACCTCTCCCCGTTTCCAGCTCTGGTACAATGGCACACCGGCTGAAAAACTGGCCCAGGCCCGATTGCTTCGGCAGGAGCTGGGTGAACAGTTGTTGGCCGATGCAGCTTTCACCGACCAACTGGAGCAACTGCGCCACCCTTGCCAGGCACTGGGCGAGCAGATGCAGGCCATGGCCATGGGCGCACTTTGCACGGCCTGCGCCAGCCGTGCGGGCGGCGGCTGTTGCAGCGCCTATATGGCCGACAACACCGACAGTCTGCAGATCCTCATCAATCTGCTGCTGAAGCAAACCGTGCACCTGCGCGAACCGGCCGATAGCGAATGCTGCTTTCTCGGACCAATGGGCTGCCCCTTCATGGCCAAACCAATCTTTTGCCTCAATTACAACTGCCATCACATCCAAACCGGCAGCGATCCTGCCGCCCTTGCCCTGCTGGAACAACGGGCAGCCGCAGTGCTCAGTCAGCAAACAGCTATCGAATCCCTGCTGCTGGAGCGGTTGCGCCAATTGCTGTAGTCAACGAACCACGGAGCTCACCATGCACCACCAAGCCTGCCTGCCCACCTCTTGGGGTCTTTTCACCCTCGTCGCCGATGACCAAGGCCTCTGTGCTCTCCACTTTCCCGGCGAAACACCGCTCGCCACGGCCAGCGTGTCGGTCCACGACCATCCCCTGCTCGCTGAGGCCAGCCGCCAATTGCTCGCCTACCTGGAGGGGCGCCTGCAGGACTTCGACCTGCCGCTCTTCATCCAGGGCACCCCCTTTCAGCTTCAGGTGTGGCAGCAACTGCAAACCATTCCCTACGGTCACACCAGCACCTACGGCGAGCTGGCGGCCAATATCGGCGATCGCAACAAGGCCCGGGCCGTCGGTGGCGCAGCCCATGCCAACCCGCTGGCCATCGTCATTCCCTGTCATCGCTTAATTGGTGCGAGTGGCAACTTGACAGGTTTCGGCGGTGGTCTGCCGATGAAGCAGGCCCTGCTAGAGTTGGAGCGTAGCTCCATGGAGGTGTTGAAAAACAAGGCGTAATTCTCAGAAAAATACGCTACGTTGTGGGGTAACGGACTTTCATGGAGGAAAGACAGACATGGTTGATATCATCATCGGCGCCATCGAGCCCATCACCCCATCCAAGAACCAGCCCACCCCGATCGGAGCGCCGGTGGAGGCAGAACTCTTGCATATTCGCGAACCGCGTCAGCGCGTCATCGGCCCCCAGGGCGAGGAACGACGACGCCAACCCCGCCAGGACCCGCAGCGGGGCCGGGTAGTCACCCTGCTCATTCCCGACGGCTCTAATTTGCCCAAGGATCTCGATATCCGCAAATACAAGGTGCTGCTGCGCTTTATGAAGAAGTGATTGAGCCCATGTGCGGGCGGTGCATCCCTCCACCACCCTATCCTCTCAATATTTTTGCCAAATAGCGAATCGGCTTTCGTCCACCTCACCCTGAAAATTGACCAGATCACTGGGTGCCTGTCCCTCGCGAAGCAGCCGACAACAACCGCTGGCCGTCACCAACTCCATCGCCACCGCCTGTTCGCGCGGATTATGAAAGAGTGCAACCAACCATCCACCGGGCCGCAGGGTGGCGACGGCCTGATCGATGAAGCGCTGCGGCGCGAAGTACCGCAGCGGCAAGCCCCACAGCAACACCTGGTAGCGAATCAATAACGGGTAGCAAAGAAAGACAAAATCACACCCGACCTCCCGACTGCGCAGGAAATCGCCGACCTCGTAGACCACCTGCGGATTACCGGTTTGCGCCGCATAGGCCAGGGCATACTCCCGCCTCGTATGCAGGTTGCTATAGCGGGCATGGCCATCCACTTCCAGACCTTTGAGAAACACCGGGCAGTGATTGACCCGGGTCAGCCATCGTTCCAGGGCAAAAACGTAGTACCAGTCCTGCGCGCCCACATCCAAGGCACTGACCACATCGCCGGCAATGGCGGGCAAGGGCAGTCCGGCACTTGCTTGTTCCAGTATATCGAGCAGATACAGATTTTTCCGATACAGGGGTGCGGTTGAACACTGAGCCAGCGGTGCCAATTGATAGCGATCATGCAACGCAGCGGCACGTTGCTCCGCCGCAGGCCGCCCCTCATGCAGGTAGGCAAAAAGGTCTGCCTTGGGCTCATGCGCAAGCTCAGGCATTCCCCGCGACCAGCGCCAGGTGGTGCGCAGCCAGAAGGAAAAGGCGTTCCCCGGAATGCGGACAAGGGCCAACAGGAAGAAAAGAAGACGATGGATCATGCTGCTCACCTCTCACCACAAGCGCTGCGGTCAATGCCATCTCCGGGAACGACGCGGTGATGATCATGACCACCGCCAGGCTCTCCACCTGCCAACTTATCGTACAATCGGCTGTTTTTGCTTTGCTTTTTACCGCAGCCAGTGGTTTAAGAAAACGAAAATATGGCGATTGACCAATACGCTTGCCAATGAAGCTCTGTCAAGGCGGTTATCTGCCGTGCTGCGGCACCTTCTGCATCGTGCCTTTGCCCCAACCCATCAATGCTCACCATCAGATCAACGCTATGCCAAAAGCAATCACGCCCGGTGCCCGGTGCGGGTACAGTGACCAAACCAACAACAAGGACGGCACTTCTTGTTTAAACCCCTCTCCCAGCGCGGTGGTAACCGGCCACAGCGACTCCCTGCTGGTGGTGAGCGGCACCATCGTTGAAGGGGACAATCCACTCTCAAAGGCAACCCTCGCAGCCGTCTCGAAAGCCGCTGCATCGGTGCCTTCACAATGGCGTCGTTATATCGCTTACGAAAAAATTGTCAAAGTGGGGGGCTCATTGGCTTGGCGCGCCAACAATCCGGGCAACTTGCGAGATGCTGGAACAAAAATCGGCACCGTGCCTGGAGCTGTGGGCAAATTTGCTATTTTCAGAACCCTGGAGGATGGCCGTGCAGCGCAGAAAAATCTGTATCTGAACAAATACGGCACAATGAAGGTGAAAGATGCCATCAACAAACTGACACCACCAAACGAAAACGACACCAGCAACTATCTTGCCGAATTAAAAGCCGCAGGCATCGATCTTGACAAAGACGTGGAATCACAGATCGCCACATTGATGGTTGCCGTTGAAAAGAATGAAGGTTTGATCAAAGGCATTGAGATACAAAGAATCCCATGAAATATTTCATCCCGATTCTCATTTTCTGCATTTTTATTTCCATAACAAATGGTTACACAGACGACTCCGTGCCAATCACCGGCGGCAATCGACTGACGCTGCTCCTTGACAAGCGTTTGACGCCAGCGGTCGTTCAACAGGAATGGGCTTCTGGCAACGAGCGGGAGGAAGAGCCTGCACGTCTGGAATTACGGGGGGGCAAAGGTGAGTTGCTCGATAGTCTCAAATTCGACGTTCCTTTCGCCCAGCTCCATCCCACGCCCCTGCGCGGCACCAATGTCCCCACTTATCTCGTGAGTTTGGATCTGACGGCGCAATCCGGTTCGTATAACGGCCCGTTGACCTTGCCCATCGAGGTACGAAACAATCGTTTGCAACAGGTCTCCGCCCTCAACGCCGGCAAACAATCCGAACCCATCCAGCTCGCCTTGACGGGCAAGGCGGCCTGGAAAAAAATGGCGCGGGGTAATGCCGATCACTTCCTCGCTGTCAGTTGCCAACCCCGCAATGACGGGTTTATCATCGCCTATCGGCGATATTTTCCCACGCGGCAGGGCTGGCAGGTCCGCAAACGCACGCAGCCCGGCTTTTGGGAATCAGACCAGGATTTCCCAGATGATAACCTCTTTCCATGAACAGCTAAGCCTCCATGCGCTGCCTAATCGTCATCGCCCATCCGCTTAGTGAAAGCCTCTGTCACGCACTGGCGCAAACCGCCATAACGGCTTTAAGCGATTTGGGGCATGACATCCAGGTGCTGGATTTGTATCAGCAGGGTTTTGCCCCTGCGCTGACCATGGCCGAACGTCGAAGCTACTATGAAGGCGCCTTCGATGCACAAGCCGTGCAGCCCCAGGTGGAGCAGTTGCTGTGGGCCGAGGCCCTGGTGCTGGTCTTCCCCACCTGGTGGTTTGGCTTTCCGGCCATTCTCAAGGGGTGGTTTGACCGGGTCTGGGCACCGGGAGTGGCCTATGACCACGCCTCGGACTTTGGTCCGATCAGGCCGCGGCTAGCCGCACTTAAACGAGTTTTGGCCATCACCACCCTGGGGGCAGCGTGGTGGGTGGATTGGCTGGTGCTGTGGCGGCCGGTGCAGCGTATCTTGAAGCTGGCCATTCTCGGGGCCTGCGCCCCGTCCTGCCGCCTGGAGATGCTTTCCTGCTACAAGGCGGAAACGCTGAACCCGCAAAAGGTAGCCGGGTTTCAGCAACGTATCCGCGCCAAACTCGCCGGTTGGGCTCAGCCATAAGCATCGGCCTGTGTATTCTGTACATCGCTTTTTGCGGAGAGGGAATCCCTCCCCGTCGCACTCACTCTTCACCCAAGGAGAACGGATGATGGACGACAAAGTGATCGAAGTAACCTGTCCCAAATGCGGTATCAAGATAAAGAACACCGTGGCGTGGTTCAAGAAACCAGGCAACAACTGCCCCGGCTGCCAGCTGCGTCTTTCCACCGAGCGCTTCAAAAACGCCATCGAGGCGGCGGAGAAGATGGCCATGGCCTGATCAACTCGCCCACAAGCTGGTACTGCAAGCATTAAAAAAAAGCCCCGGATCGCTGAGCGATCCGGGGCTTTTTTGTCAATGCAGCAACAACGATCAGTACGGCCGCATCACCCAGATACCGCAGGGGCAGGTGTCGGCACAGAAACCGCAGGCAATGCACTTGGCATCCTCGGAAACGTACTCGTAATCAACGCCATCGGCACCGGGGCTGATGCCGCGACGATAGATAGCGCCGGTGGGGCAGACGGTCTCACAGAGGTGGCAATCGCGGCAGGAACCGCAGCTCAGACAGCGGGCTGCCTGCTGATCCTCGGTGGTGCCACGATCGGTGACCGGATCATAGTGGGCCAGGGTCAGACACTCGTAATCGACCATGCGTTGACGGAAGGGCAACCATTCCGCACCGGTGAAGGTGGCCAACAGAAAATCGGCGGTGCGCTTACCGGCGCCCAGGGCGTTGGTGGCCAGACCGGGCCGTTCAACATCGCCAACCGCGAGAATCTTGGCATCACTGGTGCGCCCGGCCTCATCGGTCTTGATCCAGGCAGCGCCGCCCACCTTGAGCACCTCCACCGAATCCGGCAGGAAAGGCAGGCTGGGGATATCGCCGATGGAGATAATCACCGTCTGCGCCGGCAGTACGGTGCCGTCAGCTCCAATGATCCCCTCGGCGGTGACCTCGCGGGTCATGAATGGCCACTTGAAGGTGGCGCCGAGGGCCTCAGCGGCCGCCCGCTCTTTACCAAAGGCCAGCGGTTTTTGGATATCGACCAGGGTCACCTGATCGGCACCCAGGCGATAGGCCTCGGCGGCGACGTCGCAACCGACGTTACCGGCACCGATCACCACCACCTGCTTGCCGGTGGCCATGGGCGAATCGCTCTTGGCGGCCTTGAGGTACTCCAGGGCCGGGATTACCCGCTCGTGGCCAGGGAAGGACAGGGTGCGTGGCTGATGGGTACCAACGGCGATGACCACGTAATCGAACTCTTTTTTCAGCTCCTCGACCTTGTCCTTGCTCAAGGAGACGCCAAGGTTGACGTGCAGGTTCTTGGTCTTGAGGAAACGCTCGATCTCCACATCCCAAACCGCCTGCGACAGACGCTCCCAGGGGATGGTCTGCGCCAACTTGCCGCCAAGACGATTGTCGCGCTCAAAAATATGGGCCTCGACCCCATTGAGGGCCAGTTGCCAGGCCGCTGCCATACCGGCCGGACCACCACCGATGATGGCCACCTTCTTGCCGATGGGGGCCTTTGACTGGGGTGGTTCGACTGCCTGCACCGCCCGTCCGAGGACGGAGGCATCAATGGAATAATCGATCTTCTCGCGCGAGCAGTTCTGGATACAGAGGTTGGGGCAGATGGTACCGCAGACCGACGCCGGCAGGGGCGTGTAGCGCAGCAGCATCTCATAGGCCTCTTCAGTGCGGCCCTCGCGGATCATGCGCAAGCGGTCGATGGTGGGGATATGGATCGGGCAATAGAAGGTGCAGGGAGCTGCGGAATCGCGGTTAGCCCAGAAAGGCTTTTTGCGACGGAACTCGCCCGGTTCGATCACCCCGATCAGCGAGCGCTCCAGTCCCGGAGCCACGTCGCGCAATGGATCGCCGCCGCCAAAGCCTTGGTCCCAGATCCGTCGGCGGAACTCGGCCATGGGCATGGGGCCGGAAAACATCAGCGCCCGTTCCTGCGGGGTAACGGCCGCCAGCACGTTCCACTCCGCCCGCTCCGCAAGAGCGGCCAGCAACTCCGACCGGCCGATCTTGTCGAGGAATTCCGGCAGCCGCTCGCTCAACCACTGCCATTCCTCGTCGCTGGGCGGGGTCAGTTTGGCGTTGGTTTTGGCGTAGGAATCATCGATGGGGCCGCGGAAAAAGATCTTGCCGCCCACCATGCCGACACAGGGCCGGTAACCCAGGACATTGGCCGGATTTTTCGGGTTAAACCCGCACACCACGCCGATGCCGCCGCAGTTGAACTCGGCAAAGGTGTCGCCCACCGAGCCGAGCACCCACATCTCGGGCCGCTCGTAGTCGGGGTTCCATTTGGTCATGGTCAGGCCGCGGGCGCCAATGGAGCCGCCGATCATCACCCGACCGCCGGCCATGGCGTTACAGGCGCCGTTGGTGGCATCGCCCTTGACGATGACATCGGCGCCGATGTTGAGGTAGCCGACATCATCGGAGGTGGAGCCCTCACAGATGATGGTGGCGCCGGTCAGACCCATGCAGCCTAGACGCTGACCGGCCGGGCCCTTGACTCGGATGGTCAACGGCCGTTCTTTGGAACCGAGCCGCAGACCGATATTATGCTGGCCGTAGGACTCCAGCAGCAGTTCATCGGCGCCCTCTGCTGCCTTGCGGACGGCCTCTTCAAAATTTTTCGACGAGATCCGCTGTCCCTGATCATCCAGACCACGGACGGTGACAATGGTATGCTGTGTGTCGCTCATAGTGACAAAATCCTGTGCTGAAGCCTATCTCAGCAGATGTAGTTGATCTGCAGCCGTTCCGCGATGGCCTTGTCGTCGATGCCCAGCGCATCGGACATGCCGATGGGCAGACTCTGCGAGCGACCGAGCGGAGCCATGATCTTCTTCGTTTCCGTGCGGATGGCGGTGAAGACATCGGCCACACGCTGGGCAACGTTATCGGGATCAAGGCGGCGATAGAGTTTCGGATTCTGGCTGGTGATGCCCTTGGGACAGAGACCGACGTTGCAGACGTTGCAGCGTCCCATCTCGTTACCCAGGCAACCAGCAGTGGCCTGCATGATGTACTTGCCGATATGGACACCGGAGGCGCCGAGCATCACCAGGGCCATGCCGTTCTGGGCGACATTGCCGTTCTTGCCGACACCACCGGCGGCAAAGAGCGGGATCTCGTTCTGCCGGCCCTGACGGACCAGATCCAGGTAGCACTCGCGCAGGTTGGAGGCAATGGGGTGGCCAGTGGCATCCATGCTGACGTTGTAGGCCGCACCGGTACCACCGTCGATGCCGTCGATCAGCAGGCCGCCGGCATAGGGGTTGCGCACCAGGTTGTTGAGCACGGACTTGGCCGATGTGGAGCCGGAGATCTTCGGGTACACCGGCACGCGGAAGCCAAAGGCCATGGACATGGTCTGGATCATCTTCATGACGCTTTCCTCAATAGAGTAGAGCGTCTGATGCACCGGCGGCGAGGGCAGATCAACCCCTTCGGGCACGCCGCGCAGACGGGCGATCAGCTTGCTGACCTTGAACCACATCAGCAGGCCACCGTCGCCGGGCTTGGCGCCCTGACCGTACTTGATCTCGATGGCCGCCGGATCGCATTGCATCTCGGGGATAGCCCGAATGATCTCGTCCCAACCAAAATAGCCGGAAGCGATTTGCAAGATGATGTATTTCAAAAACGGGCTCTTCAACACCCAGGGCGGGCAGCCGCCCTCGCCGGTGGCCATGACCACCGGGATACCCAGCACCTCATTACAGTAGGCCACGCCCTGCAACAGGCCGAGCCACATGTTGGGCGAGAGCGCGCCAAAGGACATCGAGCCGATGATGAAGGGAAAAATCTCCCGGGTCGGCGGAATCCATTCACCGGCCAGTTTGCGGCGGAGAAACTCCTCCGGCGGCAACACGCGGCCAAGAATGGTATTGATGTTGAACTCGTGGCGTCCGGCATCTAGCGCCGGGTCGGTGAGCATGGAGATGCGGCCAAAGGAGATGCGATCCAACACTGTCTTGCCCGGCGCATTGCGGCGGCCGCCACGCTTGGGGGCATCGCCCTTCTGGTTGGCAAGAAAGACCGAGCGGTGCTCGTTGTCGTTGACATGCGGACCGATGGCCTCGTTGGGACAGACCGAAGCGCACATGCCGCAGCCGATGCAGCGCTTGGCGATGTCAGTGGACTGACGGATGCCGGTGAAATGCCGGTATTCGTTGCCGCGCTTTTTCTGCAGTACATCGAGCTTGGGCATCCGCTGACGGAAATAGGACAGCGAGATGGCGCCCACCGGACACGCCGAGGTACACCGCCCGCACAGGGTGCAGCGATCCTCCCGGTGCTCGATGATCCAGGGAAGGTCGTGGTAACTTAAGCTGCTTGGCGAAGTGTAAATTGATCGAACTGAGACCATACTGTGAGTTCCTTTCGCTCGGGTGGAATAATAACGGTGTGCTCCCGCATCGGCTGAAAATCAAGGGCAGGATCGCGATCCGGCACCATGGCATCGACGCCGCACATCTCGGAGGCGATGGCCCAGGCACCGGGCCGACCGCCGACCGTGGCCGGACGCATCTTTTTCTGATCCATGACCAGCATGCAGGTTTCATCGGGCAAGGTGGCGATCACCGCATTGGGGCCATCGATTATGAGACGACGGCAGGCGGTACGCAACCCCTTGAGGAAATCGCCGTTGGGATGGACATCCAACTCTTCGGTCTTCAGCGGGGTGATGACGTGCTTGTAGAGCTCCAGCGGCAGCTTCAGTTTCTTGGTCACATAGTGGAGAATATGGGTGAAGGTCTCCGAGTCGCTGTGATAGCCGAGATAACCGGGGATATTTTTGCCCAAGAGCCACTCCTTGATCGGCACGAAGGCGGTGTTCTCGCCGTTGGTCATGGTGGCGATACCCTGAATGAAGAAGGGGTGGCAGGCATAGAGATTGATGCCGTAATTGGTGTTCTGGCGGCCCTGGGCCATGACAACGCGGGCACGCAGGCGGCCGTCTTGCAAGCCAAGGGCGTCGCCCACTTCCAGGGGCCAGCCGACCTCCTTGAGCATGACCACGTCACGGTAGAGCGAGAACACGGTGAGATCGCCGCCGTGGGCATCGCCGTCGCGACGGATGGCCAGACGGACCTCCAGCAGTTTGTCGTCGATCTGCTCCGGGCTCAAATTGGCCCAGGCCTCGGGCATGCGATAGACGCGGACCATATAATTAAAGCGGTCCTTGGCCTCGATCAGCGCCGGACGACGGTCAAACTCATGGACATACTTGACTTGAAAGCCCTGACTGCCCATCCAGTCGGTGAGACGATGGAAGGCGGGCTCGGTGTGGGCAATGCCGGAGAGGACCACATGGTGCGGTTTGAGTTTGAACTCGTCAAACTCGACGCCACGCAGCAGCAACCCGAGGCCGCTGCCGTCGTACCCTTCCTGCATGGCCTCCATGGCCGTGAGGACTTCATAGGGGGAAAATGGTGTATCTGCGCTTTTTAGGGCTAATCGGCACATGAACGGCTCCTGAAAGGTCGATCTTGATCAGCGGAGGCAACCGGGACGAAACAAGACAAAAATGTAGACATCAAACAAATTCGTGATCACAAAATCACAGATTTGACAACGGATGCAAGGAAGAGCATTTACTGAAAAGGAAAATGGTTGTCAAGAACAAAGACCCCCTTGGGGCAAGGCCGCAAGGGGGACGGGATGACGTGGGCAGCCGGGGAGGAAAAGCAGCGCTTATTTGCCCAGAACCTTGGTGAGATTTTTCGCCGAATCAAGCGTTTCCTTGACCTCGCTGATCTCCTTGACCATGGGGATGTTCTTTTTCAACTCCGTTCCAGCCTCTTCGACCTCGCCCAGGCCTTTTTTGAACGAGCCAATGGCCTTGCCCAGGCCGGAGCCGATTTCGGGAAGTTTTTTACCGCCAAAGATGAGAAAGGCGATGGCGAGAATGATGATCAATTCAGGGGTTCCAAGTCCAAACATGGTGCATACCTCCGTAACCGGTAAGGGGCTTTACGCCTCCTTGTTTTTATCTTCGTCGATGGATTTAGCGGGTTCGTCGTCCTTCTTGGTGGCTTCCTTGAAGTTGCGAATGCCCTTACCGATGCCGGAGCCGATCTCCGGCAGTTTGCCGGCGCCGAAAATGATGACAATAATGACCAAAATAATAATCAGTTCAGGCATTCCGAGTCCGAACATGGTGACACCTCAATAAAATTGACAGAAAGAAACGAAGGGACCCGATATTAGCACCCGCGGCAAGGGGCTGTCAACCGCCATTGCGGGCTTGACGAAAGCTGGCACCAATCTCGGAGGCCCGTGCCAGGATGGCCGGCTCATCGATGGTCAACAGCCGCCGCTGCTCCATCACCACCCGGCCATTAATCACCGAATGGATGACATCACCACCACGGGCCGCATAAACGAGATGCGAGATGGGGTTGTAGATGGGGGTGAGATGCGGCTGGTTCAAATCAAGCACAATGCAGTCCGCCTTTTTACCCGGCTCCAGGCTGCCGATTAGCTGCTCGGCACCGAGCACCCGCGCCCCGCCCATGGTGGCGGCATGCAGAGTAGTCGCCGCGCTCATCACCGTCGGGTCGAGGCGATCGACCTTGTGGATCTTGGCGGTGGTGTTCATCTCGCCGAACATATCGACATCGTTATTGGAAGCACTGCCGTCGGTGCCGATGCCCACGCAGATGCCGGCCTCCAGCATCTGCACCACCGGGGCGATACCCGAGGCCAGTTTGAGGTTGGATTCCGGGCAGTGTGCCACCTTGACACCCCGCCGCGCCAACAGCTCGACCTCGGCGTTAGTGAGCATGACGCAATGATCAGCCACCACCTGCGGCCCGAGCAGCCCCAGAGATTCGAGATGATCCACCGGGCTGCGGCCGTAGCGCTCGCGACAGGTGCGCACCTCAGCCTCGTTTTCCGCCAGATGAATGACGTAGAGTGCGCCCTCTTCCCGGGCCAGATCACCAAGCCGGGTGAGCAGATGCGGCGAACAGGTGTAGACCGCGTGGGGATCGACTGTGATATTGATCAGCGGATGGCTGCGATAGCGCGCAAGGAGTTGCCGGGTGTAGGCAAAACCGTTTTCCAGCTCGCCGTAGTTGGGCGAGGGAAAATCGTACAACACCTCGCCGATCCAGGCGCGCATGCCGCTCTCTTCTACAGCCCGGGCAACGTCACCGGCAAAGAGGTACATATCGCAGAAGCTGGTGGTGCCGGATTTGATCATCTCGGCAATGGACAACAGCGTCCCCTGGTAGACCACCTCGCCGCTGAGTGTCGCTTCCAGGGGAAAGATATAGTCCTGCAACCACTGCATCAGCTCGAGATCATCGGCCAGGCCGCGAAAGAGCGACATTGCCGCATGGGTGTGCACGTTGATCAGCCCCGGCATGATCAGACCATGCGGTTCGGTCATCACCCGGGCCTGGGGATGGCGGGCGAGCAGATCCGCGCCCTTGCCCACATCGAGGATGGTGTCTCCGGCGATAGCCACCCCACCCTCCTCGATCACCCGTTGCTGCCCGTCCATGGTCACCACATACTGCCCGGTGAGCACGAGATCTGCTGTTGCACTCATAGGCTCAACTCCGCGAGGATGTGCAGGATCAACTGTTGCAAGCGGGGCTCGGCCCTGCGGGCGCTCGCGATGATATCTTCCAGCAAAATCGGCTGAAAATTGTCGGGATCATTGACATTGGCCACCACCGACAGCCCCAGCACCCGCAGACCACCATGTAGGGCCACCAGGATCTCCGGCACCGAGGACATACCCACGGCATCGGCGCCGATCATGCGCAGATAACGGGTCTCGGCCGGAGTCTCCAGGCTCGGCCCGGGGATGCAGACATAGGTACCGCTGGTGGTCTCGTCCAGGCCCAAACGCTTGGCCATATCCAGCGCCAGTTGCCGCAACTCCGGGGCATAGGGAGTGGAGAGATCGGGGAAGCGCGGCCCCCAGGCATCAATGTTTGGCCCGCGCAGGGGATTATCGCCCAGCAGGTTGAGGTGGTCGGCAAAGACCATCAGGGTCCCCGGTTGAAAGGCCGGGTTAAGACCGCCGCTGGCATTGGTGATGATGGCGGTTTTCACCCCCAACAGCGCCAAGACGCGAATGGGAAAGGCCACCTCGCGGGCGGAATAGCCCTCGTAATAATGGAAGCGCCCCTGCAGGATGGCGGTGCGCTTGCCAGCCAGGCGACCGATGACCAGGTTGCCGGCATGGCTGGTGACGGTGGAGCGGGGAAAATGGGGGATCTCCTCGTAGGCCAGGGTGCAGGCATCCTCCATGGCCTTGGCCAACTCGCCCAGACCGGTACCGAGCTGGATGAGCACCTCCGGCGGTTCGGCGATCCGCTGGCGCAGAAAGGCGACCGCGGCCTCCACCTGGTGCTGATGTTCGAGGATATCGATCATCCCCTCTCCTTCTCTTGAGTGCGAGGTTTTAGCGCAGGGCGTTGGCGGCGACGAAGTCCTTGATAGCACCGATCTCGGCATCAAGCACCGTGCAACGGCTCTCCCGGCTTTCCAGATCAGCCAGGGCCGGTGGCAGGGGTGGCTCGCTGCCGATGGCCTGGGTGACGGCGGCGCCGAACTTGGCCGGATGGGCCGTGGCAAGACAGATCACCGGGCGGCTGGGATCGCGCAGTTCCTGGGCTGCCTTGACGCCGACCGCGGTATGGGGATCAAGTAAATAGCCGTGCTGCTTATGAAAGGCGCCGATTGTGGCGATGGTTTCCGCCTCGGAGACGGAGCGGGAGCGGAAATCCTGGGCCACCTGGGCAGTAAAGGCGGAGAGATCGAGCTTGCCGGTGGCGGTAAAGCCCTCCATATCGGCCTTGACGGCCGCGCCGTTCTCGCCGCGCAGGTAGTAGAGATAGCGTTCGAAATTGGAGGCGATCTGGATATCCATGGACGGGCTGCTGGTCACCTGCACCTGCCCTTGCGAGTAATCCCCCTGGTTGACGAAACGGGTGAGGATGTCGTTGGCGTTGGTGGCCAGGATCAGGGTGTTGATGCAGCCCGGCGGCAGCAGTTTGCGGGCCACATAGCCAGCAAAAATGTCGCCGAAGTTGCCGGTGGGCACCGAAAAATCAACGCTTTCATGGCCCAGTTTGCGCAACTTCAAGAAGGCGTAGACATAATACACCACCTGGGCCAGCACCCGCGCCCAGTTGATGGAGTTGACCGCGCCGAGGCGATAGCGGTCACGGAACTCCAGGTCGTTGAAGATGGATTTGACAATGGTTTGTGCATCGTCAAAGGTGCCGCGCACGGCGATGTTGAAGACGTTGGGGTCAAGCACCGTGGTCATCTGCAGGGCCTGGATCGGGCTGGTACGGCCATGCGGATGAAGAATGAAGATATTGATGCCCGATTTGCCGCGCACCCCGGCAATGGCGGCGCTGCCGGTATCGCCCGAGGTGGCGCCGAGGATGTTCATGAAGCCGCCGCTGCGCGCCAGCACATACTCAAAGAGATTGCCGAGCAGTTGCAGGGCCACATCCTTGAAGGCCAGGGTCGGGCCGTGGAACAACTCCAGGATGTAGACATCGCCCTGCTGGGTGATCGGGGTGACCTGCGGGTGGGCAAAGGAGGCGTAGGAACGCTCGATCAACGCTTCCAGGTCAAGGGCCGGAATGTCATCGATGAACAGGGAGAGGATCTCGTGGGCCAGATACTGGTAGGGCAGATTGCGCCACCGCTCCAGCCGTGCCTCGTCAACGGTGGGCAGGGTCTCGGGCAACAACAGGCCGCCATCGCGGGCCAGGCCCATCATCACCGCATCCTGGAATTTGAGGGGCTCGATGCCGCCCCGGGTACTGATATAACGCATGGAAAAACCTTGGTTAGGGGTTAGATGTTAAAAAGATAGGGTGCTGGGCATTGAAGGGGCACGGTGCGCCGTCCCCCTACCGCACCCGATCAACCAATCAAAATCTCACCTTCCATCTCGGCCGGAATGGGCAGCTCCATCAAGCCAAGAATGGTGGGGGCGATATCTTTCAGCGCCCCGCCGCTGCGCAAGTTGCGGTCCTCATACTGTGCACTGACCACGATGAACGGCACCGGGCTCAGGGTGTGGGCGGTATAGGGGCCACCATTGACCGGATCGACCATCTGTTCGGCATTGCCGTGGTCGGCGGTGATCAACAACACCCCGCCGCGTGCCGCCACGAACTGCTCAATACGGCCGACGCAGCTATCCACGGTCTCGCAGGCGGCCACCGCCGCGGCCATCACCCCGGTATGGCCGACCATATCGCCGTTGGCGAAGTTGAGGATCACCATATCATAGGGCTTGCCGGCAGCCTCCTCGCGGGCCAGAGTGGTCAGCAGGGTATCGGTGACCTCCACCGCGCTCATCTGCGGCTTTTGGTCATAGGTGGCGACATCGCGCGGTGAATTGATGAGAATGCGGTCCTCACCGCTATAGGGCACCTCGTTGCCACCATTGAAAAAATAGGTGACATGGGCATACTTCTCGGTCTCGGCGATGCGCAACTGCCGTCGCCCGTGGGCCGCCACCTCCTCGCCGAGGATATGGGTCAGGCTCACCGGCGGGAAGGCCACCGGGAAGGTGAAATCCGCCTCGTACTCGGTCATGGTGACCAGGCTGAGCAACTGGGGTCGATTACCCCGGTCAAAACCGCTGAAATCGGCATCGCCAAAGGCATGGCAGAGTTCGCGCACCCGATCGGCACGGAAGTTAAAGAAGATGATCGCATCATTATCGCCGATCCGCCCCACCGGCTGCCCCTGGCTATCCACCAGCACGGTGGGGGTGATGAACTCGTCGGTCTCGCCTTTGGCGTAGGCGGCCTGCACCAGCTCTAAGGCATCGGTGGCCACACTCCCTTCTCCGTTCACCAGGGCGTCCCAGGCCTTCTTCACCCGGTCCCAGCGTTTGTCGCGATCCATGGCCCAGTAGCGGCCACTCACTGTGGCAATGCGACCGCAACCGATGCGATCCAGCCCCTGCTGTAACTGCTGCAGATAGCCAAGACCGCTGCTGGGCGGCGTGTCGCGGCCATCCATGAAGCAGTGGATTAGCACCTCGATGCCCTTGCCCTTGGCCAACTCCACCAGGGCAAGGAGATGGCGCAGATGGCTATGTACCCCGCCGTCGCTCACCAGACCGCAGAGATGCAATCGGCTACCGGCCGCCTTTACCTGATCCATCACCGTGTTGAACACCGGGTTGGCGGCAAACTCACCCAGGTCCACGGCGCGGTTGATGCGGGTGTAGTCCTGATAGACAATGCGGCCGGCGCCGATATTGAGATGGCCAACCTCGGAGTTGCCCATCTGTCCCTCGGGCAGCCCGACCAGCCCGTTATGGGCGGTGAGGGTGGTCATGGGACAAGTGGCCATCAGCCGGTCCATATTAGGGGTATGGGCCACGGACACCGCATTGGTCGGCGAAGGGGGGGCCATCCCCCAACCATCGAGAATGGCAAGGATAACGGGAACAGGTGCAGGCATCGGCCACCTCCTTGGTGGTGCTTAATCGAGCTCGGCCACTATGGCGTCGACATCCAGCCGGGGCGCATCGTGCCACAGGCCTTCCAGGTCATAGAAGCGGCGGTTTTCATGGTAAAAGACATGGACCACCACGTCGCCGAAATCGAGCAGCACCCACATGCCCTCGCGCAACCCTTCACTGTGCTTGCTGTTGATGCGCTTGGCACTCAACTCGCCCTCGATGGTTTCAGCCAGGCCCTGCACATGGCGGGTGGAGCGACCACTCATGATGACAAAATAATCGGCAAAGGAGGCCAGGCCGCGCACATCCAGCACCACCACATCTTCGCCCTTGGTGTCCAGGGCAACGCGGGCGCAGACCGCCGCCAACTCCTGGCCTTCCAGTTCACTGTACTGTTTCTTTAGTTTTCTCATACTTCCTATGGGTTATTGACGGCCATTCATTCATGCTCGCACCTTCTGCCGTCACGGAAAGGCGTACCCTCGGGGGAGGCGATTCAGCCGTTGTCGGCCTCCTTGTCCGCCCCTTTTTTCTTGCGGGGCGGAAATTCAAAACTCAGCTTGCCCTTGCCATCAAGCAATAAAAAGGCGTCAAAGGGTTTTTTCTTTTTCGAGATAAAACCGGTGATCAACTCGGTACGGCCGCTGCCCAGCAGTTGAGCAATATGCTCACGGTCCAGGCGCCGGCCCAGGATCATCTTGGAGATGCGCAAGCCCTTTTTCTGATCGCCCTCTAAGGCAGACTCGGAGAGAAAACCGGCCGGGGTCTCAAAGACCTTGGCACCATCGATGGGCGAAAGCCCCAGCGGCTCCTGACTACGGATCGCATCTAAGTCGAGCGCCTCGGTGGAATCGGCAAAGAGAAACTCCACCTTGGAGTTGGCCAGATGCAGCGAGGCGGAAAAGGGTTTGCCCTTTTTGGAGCGGAAATCGTCAAAGGGCCCCAGGGTGGCCCCTTTGATCAGCTCAACGATCTCAGCGGTCTCCATCACCCGGCCACCCAGGATCTTGCGGATGATGATTTTCTTGTCCTCGGATTCAAAGGCCGAGGCGGTCTCGTAGAAACGCACCCCATCAAGCGGCGAAAAGGAGGCCTCGTGCCGTTCCTCCTCGCCACCATTTTTCACCTTGTCGACAATGGCCCCGGTCATCTCACGGATCATCTGCATGAACTGCGGCCGAGTCATGGCGCCGGTGAGGATCTGGTTGAGCTTGTACTCCCACTCGCCGGTTAACTCGGGCGAGGCCAGCACGTCGATGTGGCGCGCTTCCAACAGACTGAGCAGTTCAAAGGCCTTGCCGGTGGGCACAAGGTCGCGTTGCTCGCGGACGATGTACTTGTCGTTGATCAGCTTCTCGATGATGGCGGCGCGGGTGGCCGGGGTGCCGAGGCCGCGCTCCTTCATTGCCTCAGCCAGTTCCTCGTCCTCGACCAGCTTGCCGGAGTTCTCCATGGCCGAGAGCAGAGTGGCCTCGTTGAAGCGGGGCGGCGGCTTGGTCTCATGCTGCTGCTGCTCGATCTCGGCACAGGTGATGGGGGTCTTGGTCGGCAGTGGCTGCAACTCCTTGTCACCGTCCTCCTCGCTGATGGCTCCGTAGATGGCACGCCAGCCGGGTTCCATTAGGATTTTCCCTTCGGTGAGAAAGGTCTCGCCCTCCACTAAGGAAAGCCGGGTGGTGTTGTGGTAGACCGCCGGCGGAAAGAAAACGGCCAGGAAACGCTGCACGATCATCTGATAGATCTTCATCTCCGGCTCGCTCAGGGTGGAGGGCAGGCCGGGGGTGGGGATGATGGCAAAATGGTCGGAGATCTTCTTGTTATTGAAGATACGCTTGTCCTTTTTGAGGTACTTCTTCTCCAGAGCCTCGCTGGCAAAACGGCCGTACTGCCATTGCTGCTGCTGCCGCACCACCTGTTCCACCGTGGGCAGGTAATCCTCGGGCAGACAACGGCTGTCGGTTCGCGGATAGGTGATCAGTTTATGGCGCTCGTAGAGCGATTGCGCCAGGGCCAGGGTGTTTTTGGCAGAAAAGCCGAAACGGCTGTTGGCCTCGCGCTGCAACAGGGTCAAATCATAGAGCGATGGCGCGGCATTGGTGGATTTCTTGCTGGTTTCCTCCACCTTGGCCGGCTTGCCGGTGCAGCGCTCGCGGATATCCTGGGCCTTGGTTGCATCCCAGACCCGGTTACGACGGCCATGGGGCTGGGTCTCGTCCTTGGTATAGGCAGGATCGATCCACACGCCGTCATAGCTGACCTGGCCGCAATCGAAGCGGGCATGCAACTCCCAGTAGGTGGTGGGGGTGAACTCGCGGCGTTCGATTTCCCGTTTGACCAACATCGACAGGGTGGGCGTCTGTACCCGGCCGCAGGGGGTTTTCTTGAAGCCGCCGAAACGCGAGTTGTAGCAGGTCAGGGCGCGGGTGGCGTTGATGCCGATGAGCCAATCGGCCTCGGAACGGCAGAGGGCGGTGTCCTCCAGGGGACGCATCTCCTGGTCGTCCTTGAGGCGGCCAAGCCCGTCGCGGATGGCGTCCAGGGTCATGGATTGCAACCACAGCCGCTGGATCCGTTTCTGATCGACGCTGCGGTTATGGGCCTGTTTGAGTATGTACTTGAAGATCAGCTCACCCTCGCGGCCGGCGTCGCAACCGTTGACGATCACCTCCACATCACGGCGGCGGATCAGCTTGGTCAGAGCATTGAACTGGGCCTTGGTCTCCGGCAGCACCGCCAGGGGAAATTCCTCCGGCAGGATGGGCAGGTTGTCCAGGGTCCACTTCTGCAATTCGGGATTGATTTCTTCCGGATAGGCGATGGACACCAGGTGGCCAATGGCGTAGGAGACCACATGGGTATCGCTTTCGTAGTGGGTTTTGGCGTTGGTGAATTTGCCGGGAAGGGCCTTGACGATATCAGCGGCAACGCTCGGCTTCTCGGCGATGATCAGTGTTTTTCCCATGGAACGGCGTTGGCTTGACCTTACTGGCAAAGTTGTTGAAAAAAGGTGGTGAGACTCTGATGCCACCGCTCTCGCTGCTCCAGATAGCAGGGATGCGGTGCCTGGGGATAGATTTGTCGCTCGGCCCGGCAGAGTTCCGCCAAAAGAATATCACTGTTGGCAAGCGGCGACACCTGATCGTCCTCCCCCCAGATAATCAGTGTCGGCGCGGTAATCCTGGGCAGACCCGCCCGGTTTTCCTCGACACCGACCGGTCCGACCAGCACCAAGCCGGTGACACGTTCCGGCTGCGCGATGGCAAACTCCAGGGCAATGCGCCCCCCCATGGACGGGCCGATCAACACCGCCTTGCGCAAGCCCAGCTGCCGGTACAGCCGCTTCAACACCTCACCCGGCGCCACCTCGCTGGCCGCACTCTTACCAAATCCCGGCATGTCCAGCGCCAGCACCCGCAGGTCAGCCTCGGCCAGGGAATCCAGGGTTCCGAGTTCCCGCCAGGTCTCAGCCTGAAATTTCATACCATGCAGCAGGATGACCGGCAGCCCCTCGCTGGTTCCACAGCTCAACACATGGATCACACAACCATCAAGATCGACGAATGTATCCGTGATTGCCGACATGGCTACTCTCCTTGCTCAACATCTGCGGAAGCGGGGGAAGAAAAGACTGCGTCAGAAGTACGCGACCGGGAACGCTTTGTCAACCAGCAGGAACCGGTTCGTGTCGACCCGCTGGCAATGCCGCCATTGGCATTGTGACTTCGGCCCGGCAGTGACACCTTGACAATCAAGCAAGAAAAGCCCTTTCGCAATCCGCGAAAGGGCTTGAAAACTTTCCACCCGGGTGAGATTACAGCGAACTCCCCCCCGTTTTCGGTGGCACATAGGCGCCACCACTACTGACTGGCCGGGGCGTACTGGAGCCTTCCAGGCCGCGTAGGTCGGATTCGATGCGGGCTAGGTTGCGCTGCACCTTGTCGGCAATCCCGGATTGCGGATACTTGGTGAGGATGCTCTGCAAAAGATCGCGGGAGCTGATGAGCAACTTGCGTTTTTCCTCAGTATCGCGGCTGTTGCTGGCACGCACAAAGAGCTCCGCTGCCTTTTGCCGCACCTCCTGGGCTGCCTGTTTGGAGGCCTCAGTCACCATCGGTTGCACCTTGGTGGCATAGGCGGTGTGCTGCAAGCGGTTGAACCGCTCCAAAGCCTTGTCGTATTCCTTGGCCTGGAAGTGGGCCAAACCGCGATCATAATCCTCTTGGTAGGATTTATCGTCAACCACTTGCGGCGGCGGGGTGGTGGTGGCCGGCACGGCCATGGCAGTCCCCGCCCCCTGTTGCGCCGCAGTCCCCTGCCCGGCTGCGGCGGTGGCATCGCTGGCCGCCGGCTGAGTCTCCTGTGTTTGAACCTGCCGTTCTCCGACACTGCTTTCCACCCGCTGCACGCCCCGGTTCA
Source organism: uncultured Desulfobulbus sp. (assembly GCA_964639845.1). GTDB lineage: Bacteria > Desulfobacterota > Desulfobulbia > Desulfobulbales > Desulfobulbaceae > Desulfobulbus. The sequence goes on from CAZXHS010000001.1 coordinate 445,654, forward strand.
ACCAGGCATCCGCTTCACTGCGCGCATTGTTGCGCAGGGCATTGACATTGGCCCCCAGGTGGGTATAGGGATTTTGTTGCAGATATCGATTACTCGCCTCGGTCACTGTATAACCGTCGCGTTTGGGCACATAGGCCAGATAATTTTTTAGCAATCCGCCAAAATCACGCAACTCGGCAGGCTGGGCCGCGCCTGGCTGAAGGGCAGCCAGTTGCAGACCGGCCCACTCTTCCTTATGCGCTCCCTGCTCGATAGAAACCTTGACCACCTCTTCGTAGTGACGGCGCGCCTCGTCATAGTTCTCTTGCGTGAAGGCAAGATCGGCCGCCAGCTGCACCACCGGCAGCAGCAGCGGTGATCCGGACTGCTGCCGTACTCCCGGCAACAACTCGTTAACCACTTTGGCAGCCTCGGCCTGCTGATGATTCTTCAACAGGGCCTGGGCGTACTGGTAGCTGGTTTCGAAGGCCGGACGCTGTCCCGGCGTCTGCGCGGTTTGCACATACAGGTTGATGACCTGATCAAAGTCAGCATTGTCATAGGCCGCCTTAATCTGCGGGTCGGCCATCGTCGGTGCCACCGGACGCTGCGGTTGTTGTTGCAGCTCAGTGAGATAGTTGCCGCAACCGCTTTCCAGATACTCGATATCCTGCTGATTGAGCAGCAACAGTGATTTGCCGGCTAGCAACTGCGCGGCATCCACCCGCGTCTCGCCTTGCAACTGCTGTTGCAGGGCATTGTACTCCAGCAGGACATGCTCCAAATTGGAGCGGCATTCATTGATACGGTTGAGCTTGTCCGGGGTCAGCCCCATGGTGCTGGATTTGCGTTCGATATCCTGCCATTGCTGCAACTTGTCGCTGTAGGCGGCAATACGGGTGTTGATCGCCGTCATCGCCGGTTGCAGCACATCACGGCGAGCCACCGCAGGATCGGCCTGCTGCGCGGTATCGCGTTGCATGGCCTCCTCCCGTTTCTGCCTGCCCGCGTAGGGGTCGATAACCGGGCCATCACCGGCACAACCAGTGAGAAAGAGAGCGCCTGCATACGAGGCTATCAGCAACGAACGAACAGAAAAAAATCGACGAACCATGTTTTTTAAAGATAGTTGTGGGTTCAGGTCAGTGTGGCCGGCGGCCGTAGCCGCGCCTACCAGGCGCTGGGCTATGCCAGCATCTCCCTATGATGCTGGAAAAAACGCTTAAAAAAATGCAACACCATAGCAGATTCCGCAAGGGGCAACAACGCTTTCTTGCCGATTTTGGGCGAAACAGCAGCCAAGTGCCACCACGGCACCACAGCTCAGCGGCATACCCTCACTGTTCGGTCTGCTGGTTTTTCCAGTAGGGCAAAAAGAGCCGTTGCGGCTCAAAACGGCCATTGGCATTTACCGCACCAAAACTCAGGCTGGCGGGCCGGTTGGGCGGCAGAGCCTGGCGTAACACTCCGGCTCCGGAGACCACCGCTCCCCCCTGGGACGGCTCCACCGGCACGAAGACCTGGCCTACATCGGGATACTGCAAACTCAAGCCATCAAAGGAAAGATCGGCAGCATCGATGCGATCAGCCACCTGATCCACATCGAGAATACCCTGGGCGATCTCACTCCATGCCGGTAGCGCCCCCAGCGCACCACTGACCCGGAATCCACCCTTGACCATTGGCATATTGGCGTCAAAGCCGGTGTAAACACCCACAGTGTAGCCACCTTCGAGGCTGAGGCCGGTCTGATTCGTGGCGACGACGGGCACATAGCCGAGGAAAGCAGCGTTACGATAATCGTTGGCCGTACCAGTCTTGCCCATCAGGGGATAGGCCTGGCGCAGGCTGGCCAGCATTTTTTGCCGCTGGGGATCGTCGCTGTGCAATCGCACATGCTCGCCGGCGTAATGTCCGGTGCCGTACGGGATGACATTTTGCAGAATATTGCAGATAGCCGCCGAGATTTTGGCATCGATAACGCGAGTCTTGACGACTTCCCGCTCATACACCGTACGGCCCTCGGGGGTTTCGATGCGTTCGATGATCGAGGCTGCATCGGCGTCAACATGGCCATCCAGCTGGGCTGCGGCAAGCGTGGGGCCATCAGCGGCATCATGGCGGCTGCCTGTGACCATGGTTTCATACAGGCGAGTCATCTCCGAAAGCGACACCACGTTAGCCCCAAGCGGCATCGATAACACCGGTTCAAAGTTGCTGTCAATGCCACAGGCCTTGGCTAAGTGAACCATGTACTGCAAGCCAAGCATGATGCGAAAGTCCGGTACTTCAGCCAGTACGTCCAGGGTGTAGAGTTTATCGGTATCGATCTTACCACTCTCCTGCTGCAATTGTACCAGGGCCTGCTCCAGTGTTGAGGCGGAAATCTGCCCTTCCAAAAGTACCTGCTCACGCCAGAAGGCATTGTAACGGGAGGCGTCAAGAGCAGTGAGGACATCAGCGATCTCCTGGCTGTTTAGAGGCGTCCAGTCCTCGGGCAAGTCACTGCGCAGGGTAAAAACAAAGCGCCCCGAACCGTCGCGCACCAGGCGGGCCCCGGCTGCCTGTGGCGTGGCGGTGGGCTCGTCGAAGGCGCTGTCCGCATCCAGTTCCGCTGGTTGCTGTAAAGGTGCCTGCCGGAATTCGGCGAGGCGCGGCAACAATCCGCGCAACTGTTGAAAGTCGTAATAGTTCATCTGTTCCAAATGAGAGAACTCTTCCTCGCGGCCGTCAAAAACCAAATCCGGCTTCAGTGCCTGAATGGCCACCTCAAAGGTAGCCTTGTCCAAGGAATCGCGGGTCACAACTATTGCGTACTGATCGCGCATGCGCTGTTTGTAGTGTTGGTAACTCTCCTGCTCGCCATCACTGCTGCGCGGCGCCATGCCCACCCGCGACGCCAGCTCCTTAACCTGCGCCTTGGAAAGGTGGTCGGTGAGATGGTAAAGCAGCCAGACTGAGGCGATATTTTCCGAGGTGACACCGGCCCAGCTCAGACTGACGCGGCCATGGGGGCTGTGATGGTCGCCTTGCGGCGTATAAGGACGCCGCTGGAACATGAAGGTCTGGCCGCTGTTGCTGAGCATATCCACCGGACTCCAGCCCAGCTGTAGAGCCGCTGCATAAATGAAGATTTTAAAAGTCGAACCCATCAACCGTTTGGCAGTGGTGGCACGATTGTAATTGACATTCGACATGCCGCCGCCCATAGCCCGCACTGCACCGTTCTGCAGCACATAGGCAGCACCCTCAACCTGCGGATATTTCTCCAAATCTAGGGAAATACCGCCCTCGGCATCGATGGCGCGGACCGACACATATATCCGGTCTCCGACTTGCAATTGTTTGGCCAGGGCCTGTCGGTCGGCCGCCGTTGCCTTACCGCCACTGCGGGTGTATTTGGCATAGGCATCGGCCAGGCGCCCAAAGCCCTCACCGGCAAGCACCCCTTGCAATCGTCCCTCCTGCAGCGAAATCTGCACCACTGCCCCCTGATCACGTCCGCCACCCAGACTCGTCACCGTACCAAAAAGAAAATTGCCGGGTAGAACATCTTCGTCGCCCCAGTAGTCGAGCACTTGATATTCCTTTTGGATCTCGTCGCGTTTATAGCCGCGTAGGCGGACGTCGAGTTGGGACAACTGCCGTCTGAGGGACTGCAGCGTACGATCCTGGAGGTTCTTGTCCAGCGAGGTGATGATGCGTGCCCCCGAGGTGGAGATGTTGGAAATACCATTTTCTTCGAGTACATCGACGATAAAAGGCGTTTCCAGCCCCTCCTTGACCAGATCCATGACCGTGTTTTGCGCATAAGAGGTGCGGCCCTGCTTGAAGACCAGTGCTGTTGTCTTCAACTGCGCATACTGCGCCTCGTCGATCATATTGGCCTTGCGCATCTTGCCCAGCACATAATGCACACGCTCCTCACAGCGCAAACGGACTTCATCGGCGTTGTCCAAGTTCTTTTTCAAAAACGGATTGTAATAATTGGGCCGTTTAACACTGCCGGCGATGAAGGCGCATTCCAGCGGACTCAACTCCTTGGGTTCTTTGTCAAAAAAATAGCGAGCTGCTACACCAAGTCCATGGCCGTTGCCACTGACAAAAAACTGATTGCTGTAAAATTCGAGGATCTTCTCCTTGCTGTACCGGTGCTCCAGGCGAAGCGCAAATAGCAACTCCTTGATTTTTGCTTCAAAGCTACGGGATTCCCGCTTAAAAAGGTTCTTGGCCGTCTGCTGGGTGATGGTGCTCCCACCCTGCACGACGCGACCGGCCTGGATGTTGACCAACATGGCCCTGATGATGCCGGGAACATCCACGCCAAAGTGATCGAAATAGCCATCATCCTCTGCAGCCACCAGAGCATTGACGAAATTGTTCGGTAATTCCTCGTACTTGAGATATTGGCGATGGATCCCCTCAAAGAGCACCCCGATCTTGGCCTGCCCGTCGCGATAGAACACCGGACTCTCGCGGCCAAGGATTTCGTTGATATGTGCCTCCTCAATCTCCGGGCTAGGGGCCATGGCCACCAGATAATAGAGGGTTCCGCCGCCCAGCAGTGCAGCCAGGGATGAGCAAACAACAAGCAGCAACAAGCAATATTTAAAAAATTTCAACATGACAGTGATTCGGATCAGAGACAGCCACCGTAAAGCAGCAGAGCAGCGATGGAAGTGAGCAGCAGAACGTCGGTGGCAGAAACAGGTTGTACAGAGCGGGCAAAGATACCAGACTCGGTTTGGCTCAGAAAGAAAAACCGTGTCCAGAAAAATATTGCAGCAAATTATTTTTATTAAACACTGCCCATCGTCTGTCTGCCAAAGCCCGTGTTTTGGCGGTGGCACCATCAGTCCTTCTCATGCAAGCACAGCAGTGAGCACCGCTCACAAACCAAACAAATATTACAAAATTTTAAAAAGATAGAATCACCAGCTTATCCACATTGCCAACAATGCAACTGCCCGATGGCAGGGCGTGGTGAGGCTGGCGATTGAACCTCTGCGCTTACCGTTTTATAAGTTATCCCTGTGACCTTCACTGGGAAAGCATGCAATCAAAGACTTTTTCTTGTTTTCCCCTGCAAATTAATGTTAAAAGAAATCACTTAGCTTGAATTGCATGTCCGTTGCATTTTGATCGCAGAAAGAACAATATTCCATCAATGCAATATTCATTGCATAGCCTTTTTTTTCTTCTATGAAAATATTGCCGGTTCTGCTGACCCACTGTTGTATCGCCCTGCTTTGCCTATCCCTGTGTTCTTGTTCCTCCCACAATAAAAAATTTGCCCACCGTTCGGGTACATCGGCCTATGCCGATGGTGAGGAGGTTTCCGCTTCGGAACCCGAGGAAAGTGCTGGCGAAGAACTCGAAGCCCTCAAAGGCTTGAGTGCCAAACAAAAGATGACTTTGGAGCAGGCGGGAATCGATGCCTCCAAGTATGATTTCCCCATCGTGCTCAACGATCAGGTGCAATACTACCTTGACCTGTTCCAGGGGAAGCAGCGCAATTATTACAGCGCCTGGTTGGCCCGCTCCACCGCCTATCGCCCCCACATCGAAGCCGAGCTGAAAAAGGCCGGGCTGCCCAAGGATCTTGTCTTCCTGGCGATGATCGAGTCGGGGTACAATCCTTCGGCCTATTCGCCGGCCAATGCCTGCGGTCTGTGGCAGTTCATCGAAGGCACCGGACGCACCTACGGTCTCAAGACCGATGCCTGGGTCGATGAACGTCGCGATCCGGAAAAAGCGACCCAGGCAGCCATTGCCTACCTCTCCAAACTGCACCGTCAGTTCGATGACTGGTACCTGGCTGTGGCCGCCTATAACACCGGCGAGCGACGCATCGATGATATCTCCACCGCCATCGGCACCAAGGATTTCTGGGAAATCTCTGCCACGGACAGCCTGTACACGGAGACCAAGCGGTATGTGCCCAAATTGATCGCCGCCATCATCATAGGCCGTGATCCGAAAAAATACGGTTTCACCGACATCGATTACCAATCACCGCGCCAGCATGAGGAGATTTCCGTCCCCGGTAATATCTCGCTGGAAGCAGTGGCGGATACCGGCAACATCCCCATCAAGGAACTGCGCCTGCTCAACAATGAACTGCGCAAAAACCAAACTCCGCCCAACGGCCGCTACACCCTCAAAGTGCCTGTGGGCAGTAAGGAGCTGATCGCTGCGAATATTGACAACCTCAAACCCGTCAGCCGCACGGTCTATGCCACCCATACTGTCAAGAAAGGGGACAGCCTCACCTCCATTTGCAAACAGTACAACATCAGCAAGACCACGCTTTTAAAGGCGAACAACCTGCGTAGCGCCAGCCTGAAAAACGGTCAGCGGTTGCAGATTCCCACCACCTCCACCCAGTATATCCTGGCTCAACAGGATAAGATGCCCGCCGCCGAAACCGCACAGAAACAAAAATCTGTGCAGCAACCGCTACGGCATCAGGTACAGGCCAAGGATACGCTTGCCTCAGTGGCGCGGCAGTACAAGGTTTCGGCCAAGGATCTCATGCGCTGGAACAATCTCTCGCCCAACAGCACCTTGAAACCAGGACAAAAACTGGCGCTCGCCTCTGTCCCGGCATCGCAAACGGTGGCTGCGGTGCAACCCGCGACCTCTCCGCAACCGGCTTCCACACCGGTGAGCGTGGCAGCGACCTCCACCAAGACCGCCAAAACCACCGGCAAAAACGTAGCAGCAGCCACGCCGTCTCCGGCCCTCGCTTCTGTACCGGCACCTGCGCCCACTTTGGCTGCCGCCAAAAAGCAGCCCGCTGCTCCGGCGACAGCGGCAACGCCTGTGCCGGCACCGGCGAAACCTGCCCTGACTGCGGCCCCAGCGGTAAAGCAGCCGGCCAAGCCCAAAGAAGTGGCAAAAGCCCCGCCGCAGCCGCCTCAACCCACTTGGTATGTGGTGAAAAACGGCGACACCCTCGTCACCATCGCCCAGAAGTTCAACACCTCGCCCCAAGATTTGCGCAAACTCAACAAACTCAGCTCCAACGCCTTGCAAACCGGCAACAAATTGCTGGTCAAGAAGGGCTGATCGGTTCCAGTTGCAGGCCCGGCGCTGTACCACCATGCACCGGGCCTGAGTTTTTGCAGTGTTTTTCGCCGCCCCCTCTTTTGTCGTCTTCCCTGCTTGTTTTTCGCGTGACGTTTTTTACTGTGTGTTGAAGTTTTTTTGCTTCTTCCTCGGGAGCAACAGCCATGTCCACCACCGTTCTCTTGACCGGAGCCACCGGATATATCGGCCGTCGCTTGGAACGGCTGCTGCGTGAGCGTCAGGGAATCAACCTGCGTTTATTCGTGCGCGATGGTCGTAAACTCGCCGCCAGCAGCAGCCAGTATGCCGAGGTTGTCGAGGGCGACACCTTTTCGCCGGAAAGCCTTCGCCTGGCCCTGGCCGGCGTCGACACCGCCTTTTATCTCATCCATTCCATGGGGGCTGGCGAGGATTTTAGCCGCCTTGATCGCCAGAGTGCAGAAAATTTTCTCGCTGCCTGCATCGACTGCGGGGTGCGACGGATTATCTATCTGGGAGGGCTGGGACATCCTGCTTCGGTATCCAAGCATCTCGCCAGCCGCATGGAGACCGGTGCACTGCTTACCAGTCGGCCAGACCAGGTCCAGACCATTTGGTTTCGCGCCGGCGTCATCATCGGCTCGGGGAGCACCAGCTTTGAAATTATTCGCCATCTGGTTGAAAAGCTCCCGATCATGACCACGCCGCGCTGGGTACGCACCCGCACTCAACCCATTGCCATCAACGATGTGTTGGCCTATCTCGATGCAGCCATCGACCTCGAGTGCTGCGGCAACCTGATGGTGGACATCGGCATGGAGGCGATGAGTTTCAAAGATATGCTTCAGCAGACTGCTACTGCCCTGGGCCTGCACCGCACCATCCTGCCGGTGCCGCTGCTCAGCCCGCGACTCAGTTCCTACTGGCTGACCTTGGTAACACCGATTCCCTTCCGCATTGGCACGGCCCTGGTGGAAGGGCTCAAGTCCGAGACGCTGATCGATAACGATCATGCTGCAAGCTATTTCCCTTACATTCACCCTGCCCCCTTTACCGAGGCGGTACGGCAGGCGGCCTACGAGTTGGAACATGATCAGGTGCTCAGTCGCTGGTGCGATGCCAGCGCTGGCGCCTCCTGCGATATCAGCGAGCAAGAACGGCGCAGCCCTCTTTTTTTCCACGATGTTCGTTCCAGGTCCACTGCCGGTATTTCCCGTGACAAGATCTTTGCAAGCCTCTGCGCCCTGGGTGGCGACAACGGTTGGCTGAGCTACAACCTGCTCTGGCGGTTGCGTGGCCTCATCGATAAAATGCTTGGTGGCTGTGGCCTCAACCGTGGCCGCCGTCATCCACGAGAGTTGCGCATCGGTGATGCCCTGGATTTTTGGACCGTTGCCGACCTGGTACCCGGTAAGCGACTGCTGTTGCAGGCCCAGATGAAGCTACCGGGTAAAGCCTGGTTGGAATTCGATGTCCAGGAAGAGATCATGGTGCAAACCGCCCACTTTCTGCCCCATGGCCTGTGGGGTCGCGTATATTGGTATTCGGTTCTCCCCTTTCACAGCTTCATTTTTCCCAGTTTGTGCGAAAAAATCATCAAACGGGCCGCCTCCCAGCCTTAAGTGGTGAGGAATTACTTTACCCAGGTATCAGCTCTGCGGTATGGAGGAGCTCGACAAACAGATGGCATCGCGAATGTCTATCTCTCTTGATTGTGCCCAGCTCTCCCGGCTAGGCGTCCTCATCTTTTTTGCGCTAATGGACTTATGAACGACACAGAAACCAACGAAGAAATCAGCCCGTTGACCTCCAGCCAGAAAAAAAATCTGCGCAGCCTTGGGCACCATTTGGAACCAGTAGTCTATGCCGGCAAGGAAGGCTTGTCGCTCCCGCTGCAACAATCGGTGCTGGCAGCCTTGAAAGCCCATGAATTGATCAAGGTGAAACTTGGGCAGAATTGCCCAGTGGAGCGCAACCAGGCCGGAGAACAGCTGGCTGGCCTCTGTGGTGCGTCGCTGGTGCAGGTGATCGGGCGAATGGTTTTGCTCTATCGTCCCAACCCCGACCTACCGGTGGCTAAAAGGATCATGCTGTAAAAAAAAAGCCCGGTTTCCTGCTCATTACAGGAAACCGGGCTAAAAAAGCGAACCGTGATGGCTTAAAGGTCGCCCCGGTCAAAAAGATCGCGGCGATCCTCGACAAACCAATGGATGAATTTCTCCAGTCCGTTTTGCATGAAACGGTCAAAATCCCATGGATCATCGGAGAGCAACTTGCGGCAGTCCTCCTTGATGGCATAGGCATAGGCCTCCACATTTGAGCCATCGGACATGGTCACCTGCACAATGACCCGCTCGTACTTATCGCCTTCAAAGGCATCGAGTTTTTCCATGGCCTGCTCATTCAGATCCCAATAGACCTTGCCGGAGACCTGCGACTCCTCCTTACGGATGATGCCCGGATACTCCGATCCGCGCACCCGAAACCGCGCCCAGTTGGGCAAGGTCGCTTCCTGGCCTGCGTAGGCTTGTCCGGTTACGGCCTTGATAACAAGCGGTGATTGCAATGTCCCGTAACAAAATAACGCTCTTTTTTCCATTGTCCTTACCTGGTCTTCGCTAACAGTTGTCGATTGTACAACCCAGACGTCCCCCCTGACGAGCGTCGAGAGTTGGGCAACAGCCTCTGGCTGTCACACCTTACCACTGCAAACCGACGATTACCTGCAACCGTCGTTTTCGTTCTTCACCCACTGTCGAGACGATGCGGCCTACGGCCATACCTTCCCCCTCCATTGCACCGGCCGGCTCTGGCCAAAGACATGATGGCCTATCGTGCAAACTTTCAAGCACTTGCGGTGCATCGACAGCAGGAGCAGAAGATACTCCACTGTCACAGTTTTTCCAAGGGGAGAAGAGTGTCCAAATAAAAAACTCCGCACCCTCTAGCCACAGCCCCAGTGGCCTTCTCCGGTGCTTGGCCCTGCTGAACGTGGAGTCGATTACTGAGCAGTGCAGTTCACCATTTTCTGCTGTTCAACACCTGACAGGTTGGGTAAAGTGCTTATCTTTCACCGGGTCAGCCTGGGGCCCAGCCGTTATTCCTCTGCGGTCAGTCCTACCCGGCCCCCAATCAACAGACCTCAAGCGGCAACGGTAGTCAACCGGCCTTTCCAGACATCGAAGGAGTGAACATGCAGACCCTACAACAACAGGATCCGGATATCTTCAATCTGATCCAGCAGGAAGAGATTCGCCAAAAGGATAAAATCCGCCTCATCGCCTCGGAAAACTACGTATCCAAGGCGGTCATGGAAGCCACCGGCTCGGTACTGACCAACAAATACTCCGAAGGCTATCCCGGCAAACGTTATTACGAGGGGCAACAGTTTATTGACCAAGTAGAGAGTTTGGCCATCCAACGGGCCAAGGATCTCTTCGGCGCCGAGCATGTCAATGTGCAGCCCTACTCCGGATCTCCAGCCAATCTGGCGGTCTATCTGGCCTTTATCTCTCCTGGCGATACCATTCTTGGCATGGCCCTCCCCCACGGCGGCCACCTCACCCACGGGGCCAAGGTTTCCATCTCCGGCAAGTATTTCAATGCCGAATCGTATTCGCTGGATGAACAGACCGGGTTGCTTAACTACGACACCATCCGAGAGAAGGCCCTGGCCTGTAAGCCGAAGATCCTCATTGCCGGCCACTCCGCCTATCCGCGTGTGCTCGATTTCCCTAAGTTTCGTGAAATCGCCGACGCCTGCGGTGCCCTGCTGCTGGTGGATATGGCTCATTTCGCCGGTCTGGTCGCTGGTGGCGCCCACCCCTCACCCATCCCCTATGCCGACATCGTCACCACCACCACCCATAAATCACTGCGTGGGCCGCGTGGCGCTATGATCCTGTGCAAGGAGGCCCATGCCGCCGCCATCGACAAGGCAGTCTTCCCCGGTCTCCAGGGTGGTCCGCACAACAATACCACCGCAGCCATTGCCGTGGCCCTCAAGGAGGCCTCCACCGAGGCTTTCAAGGGCTACGCTGCGCAGATCGTCAACAATGCCAAGGCCCTGGCCGACACCTTGATCAGCAAGGGCTTCAACCTGGTCACCGGCGGCACCGAGAACCATCTCATGCTCATCGACCTGACCAACAAGGACGTTACCGGCAAGATCGCCGCCAAGGCCCTGGACGCAGCCGGCATCGTGCTCAACTACAACGCCGTGCCCTATGACAAGCGTAAGCCCTTTGATCCCAGCGGCATCCGCCTGGGCTCCGCCGCTGTCACCTCCCGTGGTTTCAAGGAGGAACAGATGGTGCAGATTGGCTTGTGGATCGATGCCATCGTCGCTGATCCCGCCAACACCGCTTTACAGGAACAGACCGCCGCTGCGGTCAAACAGCTCTGTGCCGGATTCCCGGCACCGGGGCTGGACCACCTCATCTGATCGCCCTAGGCAAACAGCATAAAAAAAGGGGGGACGCTCAAAGCGTCCCCCCTTTTTTTATGCTGACTGATCGTTATTGCAGCCTTTGCACCACCTGGGCGGCAAAGTCGACAAAGCGTGCTGGCAGGGCCCCCAACAAACAGATGGCCATCACCAGCACGACACCGGTGCCCTGAATAATCGGCGACACCATCACTGTCCCGCGCTCGCCGGGATCACCGGTATAAGCTGCCTTGACCACCGAAAGATAGTAGTAGATGGCGATGGCGGTGTTGATTGCTGCCAGACAGACCACCACCAGATGATCGGCACTCAGAGCCGAGGTCAGGATCATGAACTTACCCATGAAGCCGACAAAGGGTGGAATACCGGCCAAGCCGAAGAGGCCGACGGTGAGGATGAAGGCCAACACTGGTTGACGTTTGTAGAGACCGTTGAAATCCTCAACACTGAGGTTCTCTCCCTGTTGGGAGAGGTTGCAGATCACCAGGAAGCAGGCCAGATTCATCAGCACATAACCAGCCACATAGTAGATGGCCAAGCCATACCCCTCAGCGTTGAGCGACAACAAACCAAGGACGATGAAGCCGGCATGGGCGATACCCGAGAAGCCCAGCATACGCTTGATATCCTTCTGTACCAGGGCACTGAGATTGCCATAAAACATCGAGCACAGCGCCAGCACCGCCAGTAACTCACTGAGAAAGGCGGCATGGCCGGTGGGCACGGTGAGAAAGCGGATCAGCAGAGCCACAGCGCCAAACTTAGGCAGGGTGGCGATGAAGGCGGTGGTCTCGTTGGAGGCGCCCTGGTAGACATCCGGCACCCAAAAGTGCATGGGAAAAACCGCCAGCTTGTAGAGGAAACCCGCCAAGACCATGAGCACGGCCACCACTACGGTGGGCTGAAGGCTGCCACTGGCTAGAAAAACGAGGATACCCTTGAGGTAGGTGGTGCCGGTGAGGCCAAAGAGCAGACTCATACCGTAAAGCATGAAGCCGGTGGCCATGACACCAAAGAGGATATATTTCATACCCGCCTCCATCTGCACCCGCACACCAGTGCGTTCATTACGCATCGGCACCAGCAGGTAGAGGGCAAAGGAGGAAAGCTCCAGGGAGATGAAGATGGCCATCAGCTCCACCGAGCTGACCAGCATCATCAGGCCAAGTACACTGAGCAGCAAAAAGAGGAAGTATTCTGGCCGCACCGCCCGATCAATAGCCTTGAAGGTCGGAGTGAAAAGCAGAAACATCGACAGGCCGCCGGCAATCATCAGCTTGAAGAGTTGAGAAAACTGGTCAACGCTGTAGGCGCCGTAAAAGAGGCTGCCCTGGGCCTTGAAGCTGAGCAGACAACCAAGCAGGGTTGCCAAAGCGCAACAGGTGGCCACGGATTGCGCGGCCTTTTCAGTCGGCGTTTTGCTCAGACTGATGAAAAAAAGGGCCAACGCACCGGCAGTCAGCACGAGTTCGGGAAGAATAACCATAGGAAATGCCTTTCTTGGTGGTTCGTCAACACCGCTTGCCCAGTTGAGCAAGGGATTGGTTCAAAGGGTAAAAAGTAATTTGCCGCCGCATCAATGCCACAGGGTCATGGCCACCTGGGGATGCTGCTGCCAGGCCTGAAACTGCTCCAGCAGATGGCTCACCGATCCATGGATCAGATCGAGAAAGGGCTGCGGGCCAAGACCAATCCAGAACACAAAGCCGAGAAAAGGGGTGAGAACGATGATCTCACGCAGCCCCAGATCTTTGAGATAAGATTGATCAGGATTGTCGGTGCCGCCCCAGACGATCTTTTGCAGCATGCGCAACATGTAGGCCGCCGCCAGGACTGCGCCGGGGATTGCGGCCAGGGCCAGGGGAATATTGTGTTCAAAGGTCCCGGCCAACACCAGAAACTCACCGATGAAGGAGTTGGTGCCCGGAAAACCAAAGGAAGAAAGCGAGAAGAAGGCCAGAAAGGTGACAAACCAGGGCATGAACTTGCCCACCCCGGTGGCCAGGGCCAACTCACGGCTATGGGTGCGCTCGTAGATCATGCCGACACAGAGGAAGAGCGCACCGGTGGTGACACCGTGGTTGATCATCTGCAGGATGGCGCCTTCGATGCCCCGGCTGTTGAGCACAAAGATCCCTAGGGTAACAAAGCCCATGTGCCCAACCGAGGAGTAGGCGATCAGCTTCTTCATGTCGCTTTGGGCCAGAGCGGTGAAGCCACCGTAGATGATGCCGGCAATGGACAGCCACAGGATCGGCTGGGCCAGGAGCACCGTAGCATCGGGGGTGATCGGCAGACAGAAGCGCAGCAGACCGTAGGTGCCCATCTTCAACAGCACCGAAGCCAGGATGACCGAGCCGGCGGTCGGCGCCTCAACATGGGCGGCCGGTAACCAGGTGTGGAAAGGAAACATCGGCACCTTGATGGCAAAGGCCAAGAAGAAGGCGAGGAAGACCAATACCTGGAAGGTCTGCGAGTAGGGCTGCCACATCATCTCAGGAATAAAGAAGGAACCGGTTTTCAGGTAGAGGGCAATAATCGCCACTAGGAGCAGCACCGATCCGGCGAGGGTGTAGAGGAAAAACTTGATTGATGCGTAGACTTTGCGCGGTCCACCCCAGATGGCGATCAGCAGGTACATCGGGATGAGCATGAACTCCCAGAAGATGTAGAGGAGGATGAAGTCCAGCGCCACAAAAACGCCGATCATCGATGTCTCCATCACCAGCAGGCAGAACATGAAGGGAACGACCCGCTTCTGGATGTATTTCCAACTGGCGAGCACGCAAAAGGGCATGATGAAGGTGGTCAACAACACCAGTAAAATGGAGATACCGTCCATACCAACGATGTAGTTGATATGGAAGCGGGGAATCCACTGGTAGGCCTCGGCCATCTGGTACTTGGTGCTTGCCGCGTCAAAACCGGTCAACAGGGCAATGGAACAGAGGGCTACAACACCGGTGACGCCCAGGGTCCAGCGCCGTGCAAACTCCTCGCCGTGGAAAAAGAGCAGCACCAGAGCACCAGCCAGGGGCAGAAAAATGAGAAAACTGAGTAGGGGAAAACCCTCTTTAATCACTAACAAATCCATGGGAATTTCCCCTTAGAGCAACTGAAAAGAGAGAAAAGTGACAAGCAGAATCGCAGCAAGCGCAAAGGAGGCGTAAAGCGAGAATTGAATCTGCCCGCTTTGCAGCAGACGGACCTTACCGCCAAGACCACGCACCGACCGGGCGATGCCGTCGACCACGCCGTCAATGGCGTGCCAATCAAACCAGCTCCAGAAGCGGCTGAGCGACATCAGCAAGCTCAACCCCACCACCCGGTAAGCTTCTCCCCAGGCCGTATCAGCCCCTTGCAGCGGTTTTTTGATCAACCACATGAAGCCACAGGCTCCCTGACGATAGAGCCAGTCAAGATCCAGGCAGATGCGATCCACCGGCTCGATGGCGCGCTTAAACATAAAGAAGGCCAGGGCTGCAAAACCAAGCAGTTGCAGGGTCTCCATAAAGTGATAAAGGGTGTGTGGGTTATACTCCACCGGGTAGGGCAGGAATTGATAGAGAAAGCCTGGAGCCGTACCGACGATGACACAGAGGGTGGCCCCCAGAGTCATGGCAATGAGCATGTTCCAGGGCGGATCCCCTGCCCGCTCCCAGGTTTCGGCACTACAGTTATTTTTGCCAAAGAACAGGTAATAGGGCAGTTTGAGGCCGTTATACATGAAGGTACCGGTGGCACCAAACATCAACAGCCAAGCCGCCCAATTGCGGTGCTCTTCAAAGGCAGCGGTGATGATCATCGACTTGGAGGCATAGGCGGCGAAAAAGGGTGCCGCTGCAATCGACAGACAACCAATGATGGTAAAGATGAAGGTCAAGGGCATCTTGGCATAGAGTCCGCCAAGTTCGGTGAACTTGGTCTTGCCGGTCATGTACAGCACCGTGCCGGTGCCCATGAACAGCAGACTCTTGTAGAGGATATGGGCCACGGCATGGGCTACGGCGCCGTTGATCGCCATCTCGGTACCGATGCCCACCGCGGCCACCATGTAGCCCACCTGGGAGACAATCGACCAGGCCAGCAGTTTGCGGATATCGTTCTCCATCACCGCGTAGATGACGCCGTAGAGGGCCATCAGTACACCGAGCACCACCAGAATCTCCATGCCGGCGCAGGCGCGGGCCAGAGTGTAGACAGCAGTCTTGGTGGTAAAGGCGCAAAGGAAGACTGCACCGTTGAACGAGGCCTCGGAGTAGGCCTCGGGCAGCCAGGAGTGCATCGGCACCATGGCGGCATTGAGACCAAAGCCGATCATGATCAGCCAGGTGTAGAGTTGCGGATGGGCGAGATCCAGCAGATCAAAGCTGATATTGCCCACCGCCTTGAAACGCAGCATGATGCCGGCTAGCAGGATGATGCCGCCGATGGTATGGATGATCAGGTAGCGGTAGCCCACGGCCAGGGACTGCGGGCCGCGCCGGAACCAGACCAGAAAGACCGAGGCAAAGGCCATCATTTCCCAGAAGAAAAACAGGCTCAGGTAATCGCCACAGTAGATGGTGCCCAGCGAACCGGCGGCATAGATCCAGGCGGCCATGTGTTCGGTGGCGCGGTCGACCTGCATACCGTAGATGGTACCAATCAGGGCCATGGTGGCCATGATCAGGGCAAAGGCGGTGGAGAGCTTATCCACCCGGCCAAAGATGAGTTGCCAGTCCATGAACTGGACCAGGCCGTAGTGACCGGTCAGCCCCAGATTGAGCAACACTGCGCTCAGAGCAAGCAACGGCACCAGAAAGAGGTAGGGTTTGCGCAACGGCCCCAGAACAAAGGGCAGCAACAGGGCCCCGCCGATCAGCAGCAACGAGGGATGAATGAAACCAGGGGTCATGCTTCTTCCTCACTGGAAGGGGTACGGGTATAAAAATCGGTCGGCGCCTGGATACCGGAACGGCCAAACCAACGGGCTGCGCCGATAATCACCGAGGCGGCCGCAAATCCAAAGAGCGACCAGAAAAAAGGGACATGCTGCTCCACCCAGGAGTGAGCGTGATGGGTATCCACCAGCAGCGATGCGCTGGCAATCACCGCCAGCAGCACCCAGCAGATCATCACCACGGTTTTTAGCCGGGCTTGCAGGTACTTAATTATGGCAATCATCCTATGACCATCCTGACAAATTGCATCATGAAGTTGGGGTAAAGACCGATAATGATCGAGATGGTGGCCGCGATCAATATCGGAATCAACATGCTCAGCGGTGCCTCCTTAATGCCGGTCTCCGGTTTGCCATCGGGACGTTTGCCGAAGAAGGCCTTGTAGGTGACCGGGGCAAAGTAGGCGACATTGAGCACAGTGGAACCGATAAGAATGAGCAGAATCCCCACCTGGTGTGCTTCCATCGACCCGACCAGCAGGTACCATTTGGAGACAAAACCGGCCACCGGCGGCGCACCGATCATGGAGAGCGAGGCCACGGCAAAGGCGCCGAAAGTAAAGGGCATGGTTCGCCCCAGCCCGCTCATCTCGGAGATGTATTTCTTGTGCGCGGCAATGTAGATGGCACCGGCACAGAAGAACAGGGTGATCTTGGAGAAGGCATGGTTGACGATATGGATCAACCCGCCCTCAATGGCATGGGGGGTCAACAGGGCCACGCCGAGGATGATGTAGGACAATTGACTGACCGTGGAATAGGCCAGACGTGCCTTCAGGTTATCCTTGGACAGGGCGATCATCGAGGCAACGATGATGGTGAAGCCGACAAAGTAGGCGGTGGGGATACCCAGGTTCAACCGGTCCATGGTACCGACGCCAAAAACATAGAGCATGGTGCGGGTGGTACAGAAGACACCGACCTTAACCACAGCCACCGCATGCAGCAGGGCGGAAACCGGGGTCGGCGCGACCATCGCCCCAGGCAGCCAGTGATGGAAGGGCATGACGCCGTTCTTGGCAAAACCGAAGATGCAGAAGATGTAGAGCATGGTCACCACCCAATCCTTGGCCGAGGTAGGGATGATGCCCGCATTGATGCTGTGCGGGAAATCCAGGGTCCCGGCCAGTACATAAATGAGGATGATCGCCGGCAGCAGGAAAAACTTGGCGGTGGTGGTCAGGTAGATGATGTACTTGCGCGCTCCGTCGTAGCTCTCCTCATCCTGGTGGTGGGCCACCAGCGGATAGGTGCAGACCGAGACGATCTCGTAGAAGAGATAGAGGGTGAGCAGGTTGTCGGAGAAGGCGACGCCAATGGCCCCGAAGATGGCCAGGGCAAAGCAGGCGTTGAAGCGGGTCTGGCAGGGCTCGTCGTGGGCGCGCATGTAGCCCATAGAATAGAAGACGGCAATGGTCCACAAGGAGGAGGCCACCAGGGCAAAGATCATCGAAAAGCCATCGGCACGCAGGGTGATGGACAGTCCGGGCAAGAGGGTGAAGAGGGTGTAGTGCAGCGTCTCCCCGGCCTTGATGGCCGGGATAAAGGACAGCACCATGATAAAGAGCAACACTGATGAACAGGAGGAGACAAATTCCCGCAGGTTGGGATGCTCTTTGAGTTTCATCACCACCAAACTGCCAATCAGCGGAATGAGCACCGCCAACAGCAGGTTGGAATTTTCTACAACATGGGCGATTTCAGGGGTTACGGCTTGCATAGTATCGTCTCCCCTTAGCCTTGCAGATCGGTGAGATCTTCGGTCTCGATCGATTTGTAGTTTCGATAGACCGCAATCAGGATGCTGACGGCAATGGCCGCTTCCGCAGCGGCAATGGCCATGATGAACAGGGTAAAGATCTGGCCCACCACCGGATCGGGTGCAGTGAAACGGCTGAAGGCCATGAAGTTGGTCGAGGCGGCGGCGAGGATGAACTCCGAGGCCACCAGCATGCCGATCACCGTGCGGCGCACCACCATGCCGTACACGCCACAGGCGAACAGCAGGGCGCCGATCACCAGATAGGTGGTGAGGCAGTTGTAGAGATTGAGCAGATGCATCGGTTAATTTCTCCCTCTCTGTGCAAGCACCAAGGCGCCGATGATGGCCAAGAGCAGGACAACGGAAATAAGTTCAAAGATAAAGCTGTATTGCGTCAGCAGTGCCATGCCTATCGCCTTGATATCGCCACCACCCTGGCGGGTGAAGACCTGCCACTGGGTTTTGACACTCAGCAGTGTCAGGGCGGCAAAGAGCAGGGCCGCCACACTGAAGGCCAGGGGGCCGGCCAGGGCGGAACGATGTTTCATGCCCGCGGCCTGTTGCTCCTCCGGGGTGGCCATCATGATACCAAAGGCAATGAGGATGGAGACCGCACCAACATAGATGAGCATCTGCATCATCGCCAAAAAGGGACTGAGCAGAAAGTAGTAGACCCCGGCCAGGCCGGTGAAACAGACAGCCAGGCCGGCAACGGCACGAACCAGCCGCTGGGCATTGACCGCAATCATCGCCCCGGTGAACACCAGGGCCACGGTCAGCAAGAAGATGAGACCGACCACCCCCTCCGGCGAAAACAAACTGTGGGCAGCGGCCGGCTGACAGACTAGCGTTTGCATAAATTTTGATCCTCCAGCCGTTTCATCAGATCGATGATAAAGTCATTTTTATCAAAGCTGGCCAGGTTGTAGACCTTGGAATAGCGCAGGGCATTGAAATTACAGCTCTCCACGCAGGAACCGCAGAGGCTGCACTTGGTGAAATCCAGTACATAGGAGGTGAGTACCTTGCCCTTACCCCCTTCATTTTTCTTGCCGTCGAGACTGATGCAGTTCGAGGGACAGGCCCGTTGGCACATGCCACAGACCACGCAGTTGGGTGCGCCGGTCTCCTCGTTGCCGATCAGTTCGATGTGTCCCCGGAACAGCGGTGTCATCGTCGGCACCTCCCAGGGGTACTGCTCGGTCACCACCGGTTTGATGAATTCACGGGCGGTGATCATCATGCCGGTGAGCAAACTTTTGCCGCCGGTGATTATATCGCGAAAATAGCCGCTCATACTCAGAACACCTTGATCAGGGCTGCGGTAATCAACAGATTAGCCAAGGAAAAAGGAATCAGGATCTTCCAGCTCAGATTGAGCAGCCGGTAGATCTGGGTCCGCGGAAAGGTCCAGCGGATCCAGATGAAGGTGAAGATCAGGACGTAGATTTTAATGAGGAACCACATCACTCCGGGTGTCTTGCCGAAGGGACAGTCCCAACCACCCAAAAACAGGGTGGCGGTGAGGCAGGCGCCGACCACGATGTTGAGATACTCGCCCATCATGAACAGGCCAAAGCCCATGGAGCCGTACTCGGTCATAAACCCGGCCACCAGCTCACTCTCGGCCTCGGCCATATCAAAGGGGGCGCGGTTGGTCTCGGCCACCGAACAGATGAAGAAGATGATGAACGAGATCCACATGGTGAGGAAGTGGCCGTTCTCCAGGCGGAAGATATTCCAGTGCCAGAAGCCGCCCTGCTGATCAATGGCGATGTCACGCAGGTTCATCGATCCGGAGATCATCACCACGGTGATCACGGTGATCAGCATGGGAATCTCATAGGCCAGATTCTGCGACACCGACCGGGCACCGGAGATGATGGCATACTTGTTGCCCGAGGCCCAGCCTCCCAGCAGGATGGCGATCATGCCAATGGAGGCCAGGGCAAAAAGCAGGAGCACGGAAAGCTCCATGGCCCGGGCGCCGATATTTTCGGAAAAGGGGATCACCACCATGGAGGTGATGGCCGGAATCATCGCCAACACCGGAGCGACGCGGAAGATGATGCCATCAACTCCCTGGGGGACGAGCAACTGCTTACTCAGCAGTTTCAAACCATCGGCCAGGGGCTGCAACAATCCGGCAAACCCGGCCTCGCAGGGTCCGATTCGCCGTTGAATGCGGGCCGCGCCTTTGCGCTCACACCAGCCCAGCCAGGCCGCGTTGACGCCGGCAAAGGCCATGATGCCCACTAGATACAAGAGGGCACGCCAAATACTTGTTTCCATAAAATTCCTCTCGTGCTTAGCGGTCGATCTCAGGGATAACCAGATCCAGGCTGCCCATGACGGCCAGAGCATCGGCCAGGAGCATACCCTCGGCCACCTCGCCAAACAGACTCAGATTACAAAAGGTCGGCGAACGCAGTTTCAGCTTGTAGGGATTCTTATCGCCGTTACAAACCAGACGATGGCCCAAAGCCCCACGGGCAGTCTCCACCGCCGAGTAATAGTAGCCAGGCTCTGGCTTGAGCACCTTGGGCGCCTTGCCCATGACCGGGCCGTCGGGTAGTTTGTCCAGGGCCTGTTCGATGATGCGTAGCGACTGCTCAACCTCATCCATGCGCACCATGTAGCGGGCCATGGAATCGCACTCATGGTAGACGGGGATATCAAAGTCAAACTCGGAATAGACCGAGTAGGGCTCGTTTTTACGCACATCGTAGTTGATGCCCGATCCGCGTGCCACCGCACCAGTGGCACCGTAACGGCGACACTGTTCGGCGGAGATAAAGCCGATCTCCTTGATACGCTTAATCAAAATAATATTGCCGGTGACCAGATCATGGTACATGCGTTGCCAGCGGCTGCGCAGCCGTTTGATAAAGGCACGAGTACCGGTAATGAACTCATCGTCGATATCATTATAAACGCCGCCAAAACGCATATAGCAGTAGGTGAGGCGGGAGCCGGTGATGCGCTCCAGGAGGTCGATGATCTGTTCGCGATCATCAAAGGCGTACAACAGTGGCGTAAAACCGCCGAGGTCGAGCAGAAAAGCCGCCCACCACAGCAGGTGGCTGGCGATGCGGTTGAGCTCGACGGTGATGACACGGATATATTCGGCGCGCTCCGGCACCTCGATGCCGGCTGCCTTTTCCACCGCCAGTGCCCAACCGTGGTTGAAGGCCAAGGCATGGAGATAATCCATGCGGGCGGTGTTGGGCATGAACTGGGCAAAGGTGCCGGCCTCGGCCAGCTTTTCGTGCATGCGATGGATATAGCCAAGAACCGGTTCCGCCTTGACGATGTACTCGCCGTCCATGGTCAGCTTGACGCGCAGGACGCCGTGGGTGGCAGGATGCTGTGGCCCCAGATTGAGGACAAAGGTCTCATCGTGCCGTGGTGTAACAGGAACGGTCATGGCAGATAATCCTTACGAAGGGGAAAAAAGTCAGCGTCTTCCGGCAGGAGAATGCGGATCAGGTTGGGATGATTCGCAAAGATGACGCCGTAGAAATCAAAGGTCTCGCGCTCGTGCCAGTCGGCAGCGGGGAAAACACCGGAGATGGTCGGCAGTTCAGGTTTGTCACGGGAAATACGGGTGCGCACCATGACGCGGCAGTGCTCGCCGCCAAGTCGGTTGTAGTCATAGACCACTTCCAATTGTCCCTGGTCCGGCCAATCGACACCGGAAATCGACTCCAGAAAATACCCATCGCGGTTCATCACTTCTGCCAAGGCCACTACCTGATCGGATGGGCAGAGGACTTCGAGGTGATGACCATGCTTGGCCGCATCGGTCACCCGCACTCCGGGTTGCTCTATCGGTCCATCCTGGGCTGCGGACGCAACTCCGGGAAAAAGCCCATCAAGGGCCTGTATTGTAGTTTCAAGTAAAGCCATGATTTTCTATGCTCGTTAACCCGGCTGCACCCGCGGCCAGCGACGTTTACCAGTGATTTTCTCCTCCAGGGTCATAATGCCCTCAAGAAGCGCCTCGGGCCGGGGGGGACAACCGGGAATGTACACATCCACGGGAAAAAGTTTGTCCGCCCCTTCCACCACGTTGTAATTCTCCTTCACCTTAAACGGCCCGCCGGAAATGGCGCAGTTGCCCATGGCAATGACCCATTTAGGTTCCGGCATCTGGTCGTAAAGGGTTTTGACCGCCAACTCCAGTTTTTTATTGATGGTACCGGCCACGATCATGACATCGCTCTGGCGGGGCGAAGGCCTGAAGACCTCAGCGCCAAAACGGGAAATGTCATAACGGGAACCACCGGTACACATCATTTCAATGGCGCAGCAGGCAAGGCCAAAGGTCATTGGCCACAGCGAATTGGCCCGCCCAAGATTGAGCAGTTGCTCAAGCTGGGCAAACTGCACTATTGATGAAGGTACGTTTTCTTCTCCCACGAGAATACTCCTTTGCGCCATGCATAGACGATGGCGAGCGATAAAATGGCGACGAACAGCAGGATCTCGAAGAAATCCCGCAGGCCCAGCTCCGGGCTGTTATAGGCGACGGCGACCGGGAAGAGAAAGAGCACATCCACATCAAACGCCAAAAAAATCAGCGCGTAGAGATAGTAGATGATGCCAAAGCGGATCCAGGCGCTGCCAATGGGTTCCATTCCACATTCGATCAGCTGACCGGTACGGCCAGCGGTCTGACGGGTATGGGAGGTGGGGCTGAGCAGCTTGACGATGATGATCGGACCAAAGCCAAAGAGCAACGAACCGATCAGGAAGAGGGTGACATAAATGATATTGGTTAGAACAACTTGATCCATTATTTTTCCTCAACAGCGGGGACTTATCTGCATCAATCCAACTGATGCGTTTGATCAGCACATCTTATCAAGCTACTGAAAAGAGCCTTCGATGTCAATAGAATTATTTTGATTAGGGAAAAGTTTCTCGATTTCATCCAGGGATTATCGACCGTTGCCGCAAAAAGCATTGACCTATTTTTTTCAGATGTTAGGTTAGCCATGCTTCAATCCAGGTCATAATTATCTTCAATCATGCTGATACACAAACATACTAATGGCTATCACCTTCAGACAATTAGAAATTTTCATCGCCGTTGCCGAAACGCAACAGGTAACCCGGGCCAGTAAAAAGCTCCTTCTGACCCAATCGGCGGTGAGTATGGCCCTGGGCGAGTTGGAGAATCAACTCGGCGGGCCGCTCTTTGATCGACACGGCCGCAGCCTGCTGCTCAACGACCGCGGCCGTTATTTGCTGCCCCTGTCCAAGGCCATCCTCCATCAGGTGGCCAATATCGAGACAATTCTCACGGAACAGCAGGACGCGGTAGCCGGTGTGCTCGAGATTGTCGCCAGCACTACCATTGGCAACTATGTGCTGCCTTACCTGATCGGCGCCTTCATGCGGTTGCATCCCGAGGCGCACATCAACATGCTGGTGGTCAACACCATGACCGCTGAAAAGCTAGTCGCCACCGGCCAAGCCGACCTGGGCTTTGTTGAAGGCGATATCAATGTCGATGCATTGGTGGCTACGTCCTGGTTCGAAGACGAACTGGGCATCATCATCAGCCCGGCCCATAAACTGGCAGAGCGGGACACCTTTGTCATACCGGATGATCTCAAAGAAACAAGCTGGGTCATGCGTGAGGAAGGCTCGGGAACAGCGGAGATATTCACAAAAAAACTAGGGCGTTACTCCTCTCTCTTGAAGGTGGTCACCAAGACCGGCCATACCGAGGCGATTAAAAAAGCGGTGGAATCAGGAGTGGGCGCCGCCTGTCTCTCCATGCTCACTGTCTGCCGCGAGGCAGAGGAAGGTTGGCTCAAGATCCTACCCATCGAGGGCATGGACATGAGCCGACAGCTGTGGATCATCCAGCACAAGGACAAGATCATCACCCGGCTGATGGCTGAGTTCCTCCAATTCTGCGAGGTGGTGGCCAAGAATCATCTCGGCCGCGAATGTCTTTCCTCGCCCTGGAAGTTACAGTCCCTGCTCACCAAAATCAAACTGGGAAAAGAGATGATCCAGCACACCGATGGCAACAGCCCGGAGGCCAGCCAGCACTAGGCCCAGTGCCCCCATCACCAGACAAAACAGCGGACAGAGAGGCGTCGCCTCGCTGTCCGCTGTTGTTCGTGAGCCTTTGCCTCCCTTATCGCAGGGC
Source organism: uncultured Desulfobulbus sp. (assembly GCA_964639845.1). GTDB lineage: Bacteria > Desulfobacterota > Desulfobulbia > Desulfobulbales > Desulfobulbaceae > Desulfobulbus. Next base: position 470,003 of record CAZXHS010000001.1, read on the forward strand.
AGCAAGCGCAGCGGTGATCCGCTCCATTCCCTTCTGGATCACATCCATCGAGGTGGCAAAGGAAAAACGGATAAAGGCATCGGCACCAAAGGCGGCACCGGGTACGGTTGCCACTTTGGCCTCGCTGAGCAGGTAGTCTGCCAGCGCCACCGAACCATCGATCACCTGGCCGTTGAAGGATTTGCCGTAATAGGCAGAGAAATTGGGAAAAACGTAGAAGGCGCCCATGGGGTTAACACAGCTCACCCCAGGAATAGCCCGCAGCGCCTCGACAAAATAGGCGCGGCGGGGAATAAAGGCCTCCAGTAACTGCCGGGGAAAGTCCTGCGGCCCGGTCAATGCTGCCAAGGCCGCGTACTGCGACGGTGCGGCCGGATTGGAGGTCGACTGGCTCTGGATCTTGTTCATGGCCTTGATCACCGCCATCGGCCCCACCGACCAGCCGATGCGCCAGCCGGTCATGGCAAAGGACTTGGACACGCCATTGGACAGCACCGTTTGATCACGCAGCCGGGGATCGGCATGGAGGATATGGGGTAACTTGCCCTCGGCGTAAGTGATCTCCTCATACATGTCGTCGGTGATGACCAGCCAACCGTTATCATAGGCCATTTTGGCCACGGCGATCAACGATTCCTGAGAAAAGACCGATCCAGTGGGATTGGAAGGGCTATTGAGCACGATTGCCTTGGTTTTCGGGCTCACATACTGCGCCAGCACTGCGGGATCAAAGTCAAAATTATTTTCTTCCTTAAGCGGCACGATTACCGGTGTCCCGCCAGCCAACTGCACCATGGGCGGATAGGAGACCCAGTAGGGTGCGGGAATCAGCACCTCATCGCCGGGATTCAAAATCGCCTGAAAGATGTTGTAAAGCCCGTGCTTACCGCCACAGCAGACCTGCACCTGGTCAGCCTCGTAGCTCCAGCCCTGATCCTGTTGCAGCTTGGCACAGATGGCCTGACGCAACTCTACGATACCCGCCACCGGGGTATAGCGGGTGTGGCCATCGTCAATGGCTTTTTTACCGGCGGCACAGACATGGGCCGGGGTGGACATATCCGGCTCGCCGACACTGAAATTCAAAATATCCGCACCAGCGGCCCTGAGTGCCTTCGCTTTGGCGTTGACGGCAAGTGTTGGTGAGGGCGCAACTTGCAGCACCCGCTCCGCTAGAACAAACTTTTCTGGCAACATCTTCTCAATACTCCTTCTGTGAACAAAAGTACTTCGGTAGACAAAAAACAGTGTGCATTAACGCTTTGAGGAATTTTTCACAAGAGCTAATCACGGAAACCCGGAAAAATTTCCCCATTCCCTCCAGGCCTACTCCCGCTCAGCGCACCCGCCTCAGGGTTCTTGATACACCGGGCAGGGTCGCTGCCGATCATAGTGGCGATAGGCCGGATCATCGGCCTTGCCATGGCAGGGCAAACAGAGTCCAACCCGCAAAATGCTGTGCAACTCCTCACCATTGAAGGGACGCAGATCCTTCCGCGATCCATGCTGCAATGGGGTGCCGTCGATGGCGACAAAGGTATCAAAACCCGGAGTCCGTCCATGGGCGGTGTCCACGCCCTGGTCTACCGGGAAGAATTGCCATTCCCCCTGCTCCTTCACCACCTTGCCCTCCCCTAGCCCCACGGTCTTGGTGGAGGCGTGGCAATCGGCACAACTGCGGCCCTTGCCCTGAATGGTGTGGGGATTGATGGCAGCCATGGTGAAGCGGTTAAAGCCGCCCTCGGTTTTCCCCTGCTCATCAATCAGGGTGACCAGGTCCTGGCAACCAGGAGTGACCACCACCACCTCATCCTTCCACACCGCCAGCATCGGTTGTTCGTAGCGGATGTAGGAACGTCCTTCTTCCCACCAGCCAGGGGTGTTTTTGAGGGTGAGCTTGTCCAGATGGGTTTCACGCTTATCCCGCTTGACATGGCAGCCATAGCATTGCGGCACCCAGGTGGAATGGCAGGCCTCACAGGTAACCCGTTTGTGGAAAGAGGCTGCGCAGGCAAGGGCATCCGGCGGGTTGAGGGGGCGCTCTTTGCCGTCGATTTTGCCGGTGAGGGTGTACAATTCACCCTTCTTGGTCACATTGTTCAGGGGTTTGTTTTTGCGAGTAGTGCCTGGGGTCGATCCATGACAGCTTTCACAGGTGATTTCCAACTGCTCTTCATAATGGGCATAGCTGGTGCCATCGCCCATGATCTCATCGCGGGTGTGGCAATCAATGCAGGCCATGCCTTTGACATGATGGATATCCGGAGCAATCTTCAGGTAGAAGCGATCACCGGGGAGCTGTTGCGAGGACGCCCCCCCCTGTTCATAGGGAGTGCCATACCCCTCGGCCTCGAAGAGACCGGTGTAGGAGATGCCGATGCGGCCGGAGCGGTTGTGACAGCGGATGCAATTTTCCTCCGGTACCTGCTTGACCACCAGCGGATGCGGGCGGTTCTTGTCGGCGGCCTCCTGCTCGGCCTCGGTCAGTTGGCGGGTAACGGTGTTGTGCGGCGTGCCGGGTGGGTTGATGTAGTGGCAGGCGGAGCAACCGCCGCCCTTCTCATTGAAAAAGGCCGGGGCGCCGGGCAGGTCGTTCTTCTGTTTCCACAGATGACAGGTGGCGCAGAGTTTGCGGTAATAATCAAGGGCCAGCGAGCTCTCACCGGACTTGAGCAACTGCTCAACGGTGATGTCGGCGTTCTGGTGCTCGCGCTCGCCCCAGTAGTAGAGCAAGGTAGCGAGTATCCCCCGGTTGGTGGCCATGAGCGAGTGCTTGACCTTGGTGCTGTCCGCCGGATGACAGCCCTCGACGCCACAGGTTTTCTCGACTACCCGCAGATCGCCGGGGTTGAGCACCATACCCGCATGGGCCTTGGCCTTATCGATGGCCAGGGGATCGCCGAGATGGCAGGGGGCGCAACCAATGACCAAGTTGTCGTGCGCTCCATCCAACTTTTCCTTTTCGTGGCAACTCAAGCACATATCAACCGTTCCCGAGGTGGTGACGCTCAGTTGCTCAGGCCGCTTGGTTGATCGTTCACGAAACACCAGTACCGCTACCAGTACCAGGCTGGCGAGGACAAACAGGGCAAGGGAGAACAGCGGACGGGAGGGCCGGGTCATAACGCGGGGTGATCGTCTTGAGAGAAGGAAGAATAATCTGGGAGATCAGCCCACGTTACCGGAAAAAAAGCACGGCGTCAAAGCGAGATTGACCGCATTTTCACATGAAGCACGCAACAATTACTCAACAAAGCCCTGCACCAGGGGATACCGCCGTCCCGGCCCAAAGGCCTTGCTGGTCACCTTAATGCCGAGCGGTGCCTGCTTGCGCTTGTACTCATTGAATTTTATCCGCCGCACGATATCACGCACCAGCTGGATATCAAGACCACCGGCAGCAATGGCCTCAATGCTCTGGTGCTCCTCCAAGTAGGCCTGCAACACCACATCGAGCACCTCGTAGGGGGGCAAATCATCCTGGTCGCATTGGTCCGGTTTAAGTTCCGCCGATGGCGGGCGGGTGATGATGCGCTCGGGGATCACCTCCCCTGCTCCATTCACCAGTCGCGCCAGTTGGTACACCATGATCTTGGGCACATCGGCAATCACCGCCAGCCCACCGCTCATATCACCATAGAGGGTGCAGTATCCCACCGCCATCTCCGACTTATTGCCGGTAGTCAGGAGTAGGCGGTTGCCCTTATTGGAAAGCGCCATGAGCAGGTTGCCACGGATGCGCGCCTGAATGTTTTGTTCGGTGGCATCCTCGGCCAGACCGGCAAAAAATGGGGCCAGGCTTTGCCGATACGCCTCCATGGTCTGGGCAATGGGGATCAGTTCAAAACCGCAGCCCAGGTTCTCGGCAAGCCGGCGCGCATCGTCAACCGAGTACTGAGCGGTGTAGGGCGAGGGCATGGCCACACAGAGTACATTCTCCGGGCCCAGGGCCTTGCAGGCGATGACCGCCGTCACCGCAGAATCGATGCCCCCGGAAAGGCCGAGCACCGCCTTGGTGAAGCCGCTCTTGTGCAGGTAGTCGCGCACACCCAGCACCAGGGCCTCCTCGACATCGGCGACGCTGTCCTCCAGACGCTGCGCCCCGGCCTGATGCCATTGATCGCTGTCGACCACCAGCATATCCTCACCAAAACCGGCGGCCATGCTGTGTAACGCCCCCTGCGGGGTGATGACCATGGAGTGGCCATCAAAGACGAGTCCATCCTGGCCGCCCACCTGGTTGACGTAGAGCAGGGGCAGGTTGTTGTCGCGACAGAGCCGGGCAAAGATCTGCTGCCGCTCTTCCAGTTTGCCGTGGTAGTAGGGCGAGGCGGAAATATTGATCAGACAGTCGGGGACCACCGAGCCGATGACTAAGCCTTGCAGGGGATTGGCGGCATAGGCCTCACTGTTCCACCAGATATCCTCGCAGATGGTGAGCCCGCACTGCAGGCCCTGAAAAGGAAAAACGGTGGACGTGGTGCCGGGTTCAAAATAGCGGGTTTCGTCAAAGACATCATAGGTGGGCAGCAACTGCTTGCGCGCGCGAAAGGCAATCCTGCCCTGTTGCAGCACCAGGGCGGCGTTATACAGCGGCTTACCCGGCCCCTGTCGCCGCTCGGGCACACCGACGATACAGCTGATACCGTCGAGCTGCTTGCTCAGATCGGCCAGGGCCCGATCATGGCCATCGAGAAAGGAGGTTCGCTCCAGCAAATCCTGGGGCGGGTAGCCGCAGAGAGTCAACTCCGGAAAGACAACCAGATCGCAACCGGCCTGCCGTGCCTTGGCAAGCCAATGGAGGACTTGGCGCAGATTTTGTTCAAAGGCGCCAATAACGGGATTTGTTTGGACAAGTGCGACTTTCACGATGCAATTCCTGGAAAAACGAACGAAGCAACGGCTGCTTGACAGAGCTCAGAGAGGAGGGAGACAACTGAGTACGGGCTTGCGAGCACAAAAAAAAAGCCCGGCAGGAAGAACCTGCCGGGCCGAAACACGCTTCTTTTCTTATTGTTTCATCACGTTGGCGGCGGCTGGCCCCTTGGGCCCGTCAACGATCTCAAACTGCACCTTGTCGCCCTCGTTCAATGTTTTAAAACCGGCTCCACTGATGGCAGAGTAGTGGACAAACACATCCTTCCCTGCTTCCTGCTCAATAAAACCAAACCCTTTTGCTTCGTTAAACCACTTTACTGTACCTGTCAACATCGCTCCCTAATTCTCCTTGTCTTGGGCTGAATCTTTTGCCCATGCGCAGTTTCATTAGCTTAAGGGGAAATCCACGACAAGATTCACATCCGTAACCAGTGAAATTACCGCATGTTCTACTCCTGGGCGGCGAACATAACATTAATTGCATGAAAAACAAGAAAATTGATGTCGCCTAGGCGACAGAAGGCAAAAAATTCCAAGATGCAGGGAGATACCCCAGGAAAGCGGAAAGATTTTAGTCGTTCCGTAAGGATGTCCATCCCACGGAAAAAGCGAAGACATTCAGGGGTTGTCAGACCACTTACCGCGACACCTGGTACTGGCGGACGGCACGATTGTGTTCTTCCAGGCTAGCAGAAAAGACATGGGTGCCGTCGTTGCGGGAGACAAAGTAGAGGGCCTCGGAGTCGGCTGGATGCAACACCGCCTCCACGGCGGCCCGTCCCGGGTTACAGATGGGGCCGACGGGAAGGCCTGGCAGGGTGTAGGTATTATAGGGGGTTTGCCGCAACAGATCGGCCTTGGTGAGATCACCATTGAAGTTCGCCAGGCCAAAGATAACGGTGGGGTCGGACTGCAACCGCATTTTGCGCTGCAAGCGATTGAGAAAAACCCGGGCAATCAGGGGCCGCTCCATGGCTGCTCCGGTCTCCTTTTCGACCATTGAGGCAAGGATAAGTAACTGATGCCGGCTCAGGCCATGGACGTGTTCAGCAACGGCCATCTCCCGCCACACTTGGCGAAACCGTTCCACCATCATGCGCAACACCCCATCCTCGCTGACCTCGTCACGAACCAGGGTGTAGGTTTCCGGAAAGAGGTACCCCTCCAAGGTCGGTGCCTCAATACCCAACTGCCGGATAAAGGAGGGATCGCGGCACAGGGCAAGAAACGCCGGCACCTTGATCCAGCCATCGCGGGCAAAGAGCTCGGCCACCTGCGCCGTGCTCAACCCTTCGGGGATGGTCACCTGATGACGAAGATTGCTGCCGGTGGCAAGCAGATCAAGGATCTGTGGCGGTGTCAACCCCTTGGCAACGCTGTACTCGCCGGCCTTGAGCGTGCCCCTTTTGCCACTGAGAGCCACCAGGACCAGAAAGCGGATATCATTTTTCAGCAATCCCTGGGCAGCCAACTGGACGCCGATGCTTCGCACCCCGGACCCCCGGGCAATGGTGAGAACTACCGCCCCCTCACCGGGTGAAGGAGTCAGCAGAAAGGAGCGATACCACAGCCCCAGACTGGTCATCACCAGCAGCACTCCCGCCACCAGCAGCAGCACAATACGACGCATAGGCCTTCAACACTCCGATTTCACTGCCCTGGTTTTTTAGCCAATGGCACGAATGAAAACGGCCGGTTGTGCAACCGGCCGTTTCCTCTCACTCTTTTTTCGCCACTTTGGCGCCTGTCTTTCGATCAGGGGCCTTCTTGGCCGCTTTCTGGCCCGGGTCTGACGGCTTGCCAGGGGAAATAGTGCCCAGCGTCAATTCGATCACCTCATCCATGTGCTTGACCGGATAAAAGGTGATCTTCTTGCGCAGCTCCTCGGGGATCTCCACCAGGTCTTTCTGGTTCTCCAGGGGGATGATCACCTTGTTGATGCCAGCACGCAAGGCCGCCAGGGCCTTATCCTTGAGGCCACCAATGGGCAGCACCCGCCCACGCAGCGTCACCTCGCCGGTCATGGCTATCCCTGTCTTCACTGCCTTGCGACTAAAAGCCGAGAACAGGGCCGTGGTCATGGTGATGCCCGCCGAAGGCCCATCCTTAGGAATGGCGCCCGCCGGCACATGGATATGGATATCCACGGTATCAAAATACTCGGGTTCCACACCCAGTTCTTTGTTACGGCTGCGGCAATAACTTAGCGCTGCCTGGGCCGATTCCTTCATCACCTCGCCCAATTGCCCGGTAAGCAGCAACTTGCCCTTGCCGGGCAGGATGGAGGTTTCGATGTGCAACAACTCACCCCCGACCTCGGTCCAAGCCAGACCGATCACCAGGCCCGGTTGGCTACTGGTGTCGAGTTCAGCCTCAGGGAGGAACTTGGGCGGTCCCAGATATTTCTCTACCGTGTTTTCCGAGATGACATACGGCCCCTTGCCACCTTCAGCCACCTTACGGGCAATCTTGCGACAGATCTTACCCAGGGCACGTTCCAGGCTGCGCACCCCGGCCTCGTGGGTGTACTTGCTGGTGATCATTTCCAGAGTAGCCTCATCCAAGCGAATCTGGTTGGACTTGATACCATTTTCCTTGATCTGCCGGGGCAGCAGATACTTATTGGCAATGACCATCTTCTCTTCCAGGGTGTAGCCGGAGAGTTGGATCACCTCCATGCGGTCCAGCAGTGGCCCGGGGATAGTGTCGGTACGATTGGCCGTGGTGATGAACATGACCTTGGAGAGATCAAAGGGCAGGTTCATGTAATGATCGGAAAAGGTATTGTTCTGCTCGGGATCCAACACCTCCAGGAGGGCGGAGGAGGGATCACCGCGATAATCGTCACCAATCTTGTCGATCTCATCCATCATGAACACAGGATTGTTGCTGCCTACGCTCTTCAGCCCCTGCAGAATACGGCCGGGCATGGCTCCGATGTAGGTGCGGCGGTGGCCTCGGATCTCGGCCTCATCACGCATGCCGCCCAGGGAGAGGCGATAAAACTTGCGTCCCATGGCCTTGGCAATGGCCTGACCGAGCGAGGTCTTGCCGACGCCGGGAGGGCCGGCAAAACAGATGATCGGCCCCTTGGTGTCGGGGTTGAGCTTACGCACCGCTAGATATTCAAGGATGCGTTCCTTGATGCGGTCCAGGCCGTAGTGGTCTTCGTCCAGCACCTGGGCCGCCACGGGCAACTCCAGCGTATCCTTGGAGGATTCCTTCCACGGCAGATCCAAAAACCACTCCAGATAGGTGCGGACGATGGTGGCTTCGGAGGCGTCGGGATGCATCATCTCCAACCGCCGCAACTGCTTGCGCGCCTCTTTCTTGGCGTACTTGGGCATCTTCTTCTTACGCAGCTGCTTGGCCAGATCCTCGATCTCCTGTGAGTAGCTGTCCTCGTCGCCGAGTTCGCGCTTCAAGGCCTGGATCTGCTCGCGCAGGAAATACTCGCGCTGGCTGCGCGACATCTCTTCCTTGGCGTCGGACTGGATCTTGGCCTGCACGGTGGAGACTTCCAATTCCTTGCGCAGCAGGTCTGCCACCAGGCGAAGGCGATCCACGGGATCAACGGTTTCGAGAATTTTTTGCGATTCGGAAATTTTCAGCCGCAGATTGGAGCCCACCAGATCAGCCAACCGTCCCGGTTCCTCGATGTTGTTGATGATCATCATCAGATCCGAGGAGAGAATACCGCGCAGCGACATGATCTTTTCGGTATGCTCGCGCACCGTGCGCATCAGCGCCTCGGTTTCGACCGTGATTTCCTCAGGTTCCTGCTCTTCAATGAGGTCGATCTCCACCCGATAAAAGGGTTTTTCCTGGAGCACGGAACGGATCTTGGCCTTGGACAGGGCCTGCACCAACACCTTGAGCCGGCCATCGGGCAACTTGAGGGTGCGCATGATCATCGACACCATACCCACCTGGTAGAGGTCCTTCTCCTCAGGCTCGTCTTTGGTGGGATCTTTCTGGGTCACCAGCATCAGCAATTTGTTGTTGTTCAGCCCGTCGTTCACCGCTTCAATCGAACCAGGCCGGCCGACAAACAACGGGATGATCATATAATTAAAGACCACCACATCGCGCACGGCCATCATGGGCAGCGATTCAGGTATTTCCAGATCCTGCGTCTGTTCCCCGAAATCACCCATACTGGTTGACAATGAATCATCAAATTCCACGTTTTCCTCCTTAACTGTGCCGGGAACTCTCCCTAGGGCTAAATTGTCCCACGACAGTAAACACAACCCCGGATGAAGTCAAGACACGCCCCACTGGCGTTTGGACAAGAAAAATAAGCCTTGAAGAAAAGGCCAGGGCTCAATATAGAAAGGAAGATTTTTCTGTTGCCCCGTCTGCCCCGGAGTTTTCCATGCTGAGCATTGAATCGTTTTTCAACCTTGCCGACTTCCCTGACCGCGCCCTCTTCGTCGACTGCCCCTATGTCTGGTCGCCGTTGAAAAAACTCAAGGGGTATATGGCCGATAATACCGCACCAACCTTCCAGCATGTCTGCATCGCCGACGCCGTGCCCCTGGACAGTCCTTATATCTGGTACAACGGCAAACTGCGCAATGCCCGCGAGTGCATCATCACCTACGGCGATACCACCAAAGGCGGCTTGACGGTGTGGGAGAACGGCCAGTTTCTCAACGGCGCCTCGGTGATCATGGCTGGCGCGGTTATGGTGGGCAGGAATATCAAGATCGGTAAGGGGGTGTTGATCGAACCGGGGGCGATGATCAAGTCACCGGCCATCATTGGCGACCATTCGGAGATCCGCCAGGGAGCCTACCTGCGCGGCAACTGTCTTATTGGCCAGCGCTGCGTGGTTGGCCATACCACCGAGGTGAAGCATTCCATCTTCCTCAACGATGCCAAGGCCGGCCATTTTGCCTACTTAGGTGATTCGATTCTCGGCAGCCGCGTCAACCTCGGCGCCGGCACCAAGTGCGCCAACCTGCGCTTTGTCTCCGGCACCATCTCCATCCGCACCGAGGGCAACAAACTCGACACCGGCCTGCGCAAGCTCGGCGCGATCTTAGGCGACGACTGTCAGACCGGTTGCAATTCAGTGACCAGCCCCGGCACCCTCCTTGGCCCCGAGAGTCTGCTGCTGCCCAACGTCACCGCAGCTTCTGGAGTACATCCTCGAAAATCCGTTCTGCGCTAGAACGCTGTTGCGGCCGCTGCTCCGGCGGTAAGCCCTGGGCTGCGTATTCGTAGAGGGCAAAGAAAAAAGCAAAGAGAATGCCGACGGTAAAAAAGACCCGCAGCAACCGGTCCCAGGGCAGCCAGCCCTTACCGGAGAGGCGGCGAAAAACCACGGCAACGATATAAGTCAAGCCCAAGGCATAGGGCGCGGTGAGCAGCACCTGATAGACCGTTCCCATCAGGGTGGCGCTCGCATCGGCGCCCAGGCGCAGATGAAAGAGCACATAAGCCAGCGCCGTCAAAATAAACGTAATTTTTTCCCGTAATGTCTGCATGATATGAATACAACCCTTGCCTGCGTCTTTCCTCAAACCCTGCCCGATGCGGATTTTGTTTTCCCCCTTCTACAGGTTTTCGATGGGGTTGTCCACCTGCAAGCCGTGGAAAACGAACCCCTGGAAACCGACTCAGACTATCTGCGCCAATGCCTGGAGTCCGGTAAACTGCATCCCTTTGCGCCTGCGCCCCTGGGCGAGGAGCGCCAGCGTTTCCTGGCCCTAGTCGAAGATATGCGCCGCCACGGGGCCGATTACATCAGCCAGTTGAGCATGCTCACCGTGGCCGGCTTGCAGCGCAGCGAACAGGTGGAGAGTTCGCAGGCCCTGGTGACTGATCTGCTCAAACGCAGCGATATCCGCAGCCGCGAGGAGGAACAGGTGCGGCTGTGGCAGGCACGGCTGATGTTGAAGTTGGGTGAATGCCATGATCGCCAGCACGCGGATATCGCCACCGCCCTGGATGCTATCACCAGCCGCCAGCAGCGCTTGCTGCACGAGTTGCGCGAGGAGGACGACGACAGCTTTGCCCTCACCGCCGAGATCACCGGACACTCCCGCGAAGAGGAGACCATGCAGCGTAATCGGCTCAAGGCCTGGATACGGCTTGCCTTGCACGCTCAGGATCTGCCCGCAGCCCTGCCGATCACCTGCCATGCCGCCATCCTGGACCTGCTGCAGGAGATCTTTGAGAAGCGCTCCACCACCGCGGCCAAACCTCTCGCCAGCTTGCCACTGCCCTTACTCCCCGGCACAGCTGAACCGGGAGTACCGCTCATCGAGCAACTGCCCGAGCTCAAAGCCGCCCTGAAAGCACTGACGCTGCCCTGCCCCCCTGAACAGGTCACGGCCCTGGCGCAACGGTTGGGTGAAAACCACGATTCGTGGCTGGCCCTACTGGAGCGGAATTACCCCGAGACCGAGCATGGGCGATGCCAGCTGCAACTGGTGTATTTTCCAGGTATCAGCGCCAGTCAACTGTTAAGGGAGGTCTGTGGGGGAGAACAGCAATCAGCCAGCAGCAGCACAGAGCCGAGCGGTTGCTGCATTGGCCTGCTCAGCGTGGAGGACTAACGAAAATAAGAAGGGATCAGAAACGTCGCCGGGTCTCCAGCGACTGAACAAACGACGTCCATTGCCAGGGGACCTGTTCAATTTCGACGCCTATGGTTTTGTGCCAGGGGCCGACCATCTCCCAACGCGGCTTGACCCGGAATTTGAAATGCTGCTCACCACTGACCGCCACTACGGTGAGGCGGTCGAATTTCTTGCCAAATTTCCTGCCCATCTCGGAGAGGCACAACCCCCCCTGGGAAATATCGGCCACCGTCGCTGCACAGCAACGGATACCGTCGGAGACGTCGATGGTTATGCCGTTGACTCGAATTCGGGGATGTTTGCGTTGCTCCATAAAGTCCTCTTCGTGTGGCGACGCAGGAACCGGCCTCTAAGATCCGCCCTCACCGAACGGATGTCATTCCAGCCCCTGTCGTCGCGTTCAGCCTTTATTCGGCGTTCTCCTCACATTCCTCTCGATAGGGATTGATGGTCATCACTGGACAACAGGCGGTTTTGACCACCTTGTCGGCAACGCTGCCAAACATAATCCGCTCCAAGCCCTTGTAGCCGTGGGTGCCCATGATGATCAACTGCACCTGTTTTTTGGTCGCATACTTGAGAATTTCCTCGGCGACATCGCCGGAGAGCACCTTGCCGCTCACATTGGTGACACCAGCCTCGGTCAGCGCGGCCCGCTGCTCCTCGACATAGGTCTCCATCTGCTGCTGGGCAGAGGCAAACAACTCCTCCTCCATGTTGGGCAAAGAGATGGGGGGAACAAAGAATCCACTGTAATCCTCAAAGGTCTGCACCACGAATACCAGGTGCAACTCGGCTTTGAAGGTACCGGCCACATAGGCCGCTGCTTTGACGATCTTTCCGGCGTTGTCGGAAAAATCGATGGGGGTCAGGATGCTCTTGATGGTCTGCATATCATACCTCCTCGATTGAGAGTCGATGAAACAACCGCTGATCCTGCTCATAACATAGATCAATTACAGAATTTTTCACCAAATTATTTACCATCGGGCAAGGCCTGCGCCGTCATGTACCGACAAAGCAGTTGACCCTGCCTATCATGGCGAATATATTCTCCACTCTTTCTTGGACGCCCTCATCGGCGTTAACGCAGGCCCCGGTACGAGCGCGTTTCCGCACACTGCCTCCTGTCTCTTCTTCCCCTGACCGGATCTGATCGTCATGGAATTCACCCCCAAATGGATCGCCTGGGAAATCACCCGCCGCTGTAACCTGCGCTGTGTGCATTGCCGCTCCTCCTCGGAGCTGGACATCCAGGGCCATCCCGACTTTACGCTCGCCGAGGCCAAGGCCATCCTCGATGAGATCCGCGCCTATGCCAATCCGGTGATGGTGCTCTCCGGCGGGGAACCGCTGTTGCGCGAGGATGTCTTTGACATTGCCCGCTACGGCACCAGCCTTGGCCTGCGCATGTGCATGGCCACCAACGGCGCCCTGGTGACACCGGAGATCTGCAGGGAGATGAAAGATTCCGGCATCAAGATGGTGTCGCTGAGTCTTGATGGGGCCAACGCCGCCGTGCATGATGATTTTCGCAGCCAACCCGGCGCCTTTGACGGGGTGATGAACGCCATCCGCCTCTTCAACGAACACGGCATCGATTTTCTCGTCAACTCCTCCTTCACCCGCCGTAATCAGCAGCAGATCCCGGAGATCTACCAACTGGTCAAATCCTTGGGCGCCAAGGCCTGGTACCTGTTCATGATCGTGCCCACCGGCCGGGGTGAGGAGATTATGGAGGAGCTGATCCCGGCCTCGGAGTACGAGGACATCCTCAACTGGCACTACGATATGGAAAAGGAGGAGCACGACCTGCTGGTCCGTCCCACCTGTGCCCCGCAGTACTACCGCATCGTCTTGCAGCGGGCCAAGACCGAGGGAGAGCAGTTCAAGCGCCGCAGCCTCAAATTCTCCACCGGCGGCTCCAAGGGGTGTCTGGCCGGTCAGTTGATCTGTCTCATTGATGTCGACGGCAATGTCCTACCGTGCAGCTATTTTCCGCTTGCCGCCGGCAACCTGCACCAGCAACGTTTCCAGGAGATCTGGGAAACATCGCCGCTCATGCTCGACATGCGCAACTTCGCCGGTTACAAGGACAACTGCGGCCGCTGCGAGTATGTCAATGTCTGCGGCGGCTGTCGCGCCCGTGCCTATGCCGTCACCGGCGATTACCTGGCCGGCGAGCCTTTTTGCTCCTACCAGCCACGGCGTTAAGCAACGCCATCCCACCAACCGGCCCTGCCGACAACCCCACCCACGAGCCGATGAACGACACCTTTCTCCAAGCCTGCCGAGGCGAACGCACCGCTTACACCCCGGTCTGGTTCATGCGCCAGGCAGGCCGTTATCTCCCCCAGTACCAGCAGGTGCGCGGCAAGGTCAGCTTTCTGGAACTGTGCAAGACCCCGGAGCTGGCCACCGAGGTCACCCTGCAACCCATCGAGCTGTTCGGCTTTGACGCGGCGATCCTCTTCTCCGACATCCTCATCCCCATGGAGGCGATGAACCTGGAGCTTGAATTCCATGAGGGCAAGGGGCCGATCTTCGCCAACCCGGTACGCAGCCAAAAGGCGGTTGATGAGTTGATCGTGCCTATCCCCGAAGAAACCATGCCCTTTGTGCTGGAGACCATTCGCCTGCTGCGCTCAAGTCTTCAGGTGCCGTTGATCGGTTTTGCCGGCGCGCCCTTCACTTTGGCCACTTACCTTGTCGAGGGCGGCAGCTCCAAGGTCTTTTTGCAGACTAAAAAGATGATGTTCCAGGAGCCCAAACTCTACCACAACCTGATGGCCAAGATCACCGCCTGCACCAGCGCCTACCTCCAGGCTCAGGCACGGGCCGGCGCTCAGGCTCTGCAGCTGTTCGACTCCTGGGTGGGCATCCTTGCCCCCTGCGATTACGAGGAGTTCGCCCTGCCCTATGTGCGTTCGATCATCAGTGACCTGCACGCCATGACCGATGTGCCGATCATCTATTTTGCCAACAACGGCTCCACCCTCACCCGCCTGACCACCACCGTGGGTGCGGATGTGCTCGGCTTTGACTGGCGCCTGCCCATCGGTGAGGCAGTGGCCCGGGCCGGCAACCATGCGGTGCAGGGCAATATTGACCCCCTGGCCCTGTTCCTGCCCCAGGAACGACTGGAGGCACGCATCAAAACCATGCTCACCGAGGCGCGCGAGGCGCGCGGCTATATCTTCAACCTCGGCCACGGCATTCTTCCCGAGACCCCGCCCGAACAAGTGCGGATCGCGGTGGAGGCCGTGCATCGCTTCAGCAACAAGGCCTGATGAACTCCAGCACCGAGTTGTCCTGCCACTGCCATCTTCCCACGTTGGCCGAGTGCATCGGCCTCATGGAGCAGTACGCCATGCTGGCCAATATCCGTCACCACTCCCTGGTGGTCGCACGGCTGGCGGCGCAGATTCAGGAAGGATTGGTCAGTTTTGCACCGGAATGCCCCCAGTCTAACCGCCAGCTGGTGATCAGCGGCGCCCTGCTCCACGACATCGCCAAGACTCCCTGCCTCAACAGCACTTGCGATCATGCCAAGGAGGGGGGAGCCATCTGCCGCCAGCATGGCTATCCGGAGATCGCCACCATAGTCGAGCAGCATGTGCGGCTCTGGGCATACGACACCCAGCGTTATGTCAGCGGCCATTTTACAGCCGAGGAAATCGTCTATTATGCCGACAAACGGGTGCGCCATAACGTGGTGGTCAACCTCGATGAACGGCTGGAATACATCCTTGATCACTATGGCCAGGGCAACGCCAAGCGCGAGGGGTTGATCCGCGACAACTTTGCGATGTGTATCACCTTTGAAGACGCCCTCTTCCGTTGGTTGCCCTTCGCCCCGCAGGATCTTGGACGGTTCTGAGAGTATTGCAGCACCTCACTTGCCTATTCCGTTCCCCCGATGCGACAGACTGGCAGTGGTGCGGGCCATGCCCACTCACCGCCAACAAACTATGTCCAAACAACACCCTGTATACGGAGCCACCCCATGAACCCCTCCTCCTTTGATTGGGTCGAACACTACCCGGCGGCTGTCAGCGTCTGCGACACCCAAGGCACCATCATTGCTATGAACCGCCTCGCCGCAGAAATGTTCGCCAAGTACGGTGGAATGGATCTCATCGGCTCAAGCCTCTTCGCCTGCCACCCCGAGCCCGCCAATATCATCATTCGCCAGATGCTTGCCGAACAGCGGGCCAACACCTACTTCACCGAACAAAAAGGGGCGCGCAAACTGGTGCATCAAACCCCCTGGTACCATGAGGACCGGTTTGCCGGGCTGGTGGAAACGGTGATTGTGCTGCCGGAAGAGATGGAGACGAAGAAAAGGGGCTAACGAGCCAGAGAAAAAGCCTTTTTTGTTCTCATTGCCTGCCCCCTCTATTCTCGCCAAGCATATAACCTATTAATTTTACGCTATAGAACGTCGCCCACATGATTCCAAAATCCAGCTTGAAAGCGACTGCGACCCCAATTCAATTTGAGGAAAATTTTTTCCAAGCATCTGAAGATGGCTTTGTTCCTCTCACTTCGTTCTCCTCTGAGATTTTTAATTTGTCTGCCGATGATCTACGATCATTTTTTGACCCCGAGGATCGCCTGTACAACAAATACGAGAATGTTCGACAAGACTTGAGACATAATGTGCTCTATACGAAAAACAACAATGGCGTTGCTGTGTGCGTAGGCGGCATATTTCACGAAGATTTTTCAGAATTCATACGTCGAACTCGCCTAGCCATTCATGCCAATGACCAGAGGTTTGATCAAGCAATCCAAGAATGGCGGGAACAATCAAACAACGGAGCGCCCCCCGCTAGAAGCCGCCCGTTGAAACTCCTGGTAGCCAAAGCCTTCAAGTCTCTCGCAACCTTATTCAAATGTTTCGCTGGCACAACCCGTTGATGGCCAACGCACTGGACACCCCGACTTTCTATCTACCGATGGCAGGCGTACCCCAAACAAAAGGGGTCAGAGAAAAATTAAGCAGATCCGCAATGAAAGATGGTTGCTCGACACACAGTCACGAGGAGTAATCTTCCTGGCACAAGCCAATAGACCACACGCAACACACCGTCCATCTCCTCAAAATCACTCCATTCCTTGACACACTCCAACAGTTGGGTATACTCAAAGGCAAGAATCAGCCCCCCCTGACAACGCGGAACCGATCCACCCTACGGGTCATATACACAGGAGCCTCTTATGAACAACCGTCTCTTCACCACGCTTGCCGCTCTTGCCCTGCTGGCACTGATGCCGCTTACCGGCCAGGCTGCCAAGGCCAAGCCTGCGGCCGACAACTTTTCCGGATACGACGCCGGCAGTCGATATATCCGCATGGCGCAGAACTTTTTCATCTTCTACGATCCCACCACCACCATGGATGTGCCGTACAAGACCACCGGCATGACCCGTATCGAGGCGCAGAAGTACATCCTGCAGAAAAGCAATGCCTCGCTGCCACCGTTGCATTGGCAGGCCGGGCTCTATCCACACTGGAAGGGGGAACTCTGGCTCCCCAACTCGCCCATGGCCTTCAAGCCTTACTACCGCCTGCAAAACTATAAAAAGCCAGAGTTCGCCGCTGCCATCGACCAACTGCCCACCACGCCGCAGAGCCCGCCAATGCTGCAAACCGGTCTGATGAAGCTCGAGCACCTGCTTGGCCTGCCCGGCCGCACCGAGCTTTTTTTATTTTCCGACGGCAAACACATGACAGAGCCCGAACTTGAACCGCAACCGCTGAGCGAAGCACGACTCTTAGCCAGCAAGTACGACATTTGCTTCAACATCGTCTCCAGCGCCGCCACCGCCAAGGACCGTCAACTGCTCTTGGACATCGCTGCGGTCAACAGTTGCTCCCAGGTGATCGATTTCGACACCGCCTTCAACCATCCCGAGCATCTGCTGGGTAAGTTGTACATGGATACCCAGGCCAACGGTTTTAACAACATCCTCTTTGATTTCGACAAATCCGCCCTCCGCCCTGAATTTCACGCCCAACTCGACACCCTGGGACGGTTACTTAAGGAACGGCCGAACATGTATGTGGTGCTCTCCGGCTTCTGCGACAGCATTGGCAGCGAGAGATACAACATCGGCCTATCTCAACGCCGCGCCGAGAGCGTGCGCCGCTACCTGCAACGCCATTACGCCATCAAATCCGATCGCATCCTGCTCTACTGGTACGGCTACGCCAATCCCGTTGCCTCCAACGACACCGAGGATGGGCGCCAGCTCAACCGTCGCGTGACCATCGTGCTGCGTGGGGAGGAGTAAGTTTTCCTGCACCTGCTATTCAAAGGACAGCGGTGAATTTTTAACCACGATGCGACGTTGGAAACCTCTCCCCCCTTGGTTGAGATGACAGAGGTGGAGCCACCTGAGTCAAAGCAGGGCGGATTTCGGTTTCATCCCGAACGCATGTGAGTGATCCCCTTACCGATTATTCTCAGGCCCCAAGGTAGGTACATCGCCCTGCTCCCTTTGATTAACCTTGTTCTTTTTTCTCCCGCAGAGGCGCTGGGGCGCTGGGGTTTTTTAAAAACCAACCCAACGACTGCCATTGCCCTTATCCCTCTGCGCCTCTGCGAGAACTATGCTCTTCATTCTGGAGCCCTCTCTTTGGTCGAGACCATTTTTTTCACCCTGCTCCACCCCGATCACATCAGCAGTGATGTCGGCTAGGCACCATCACTGCTGAACCGGTGGTGCCGCAGAGGGCGGCGGTGCAACTGGGGTCACCGACTCCGCCGGCGCTGGGGCAGTAGTTGGCGCAGGAGCTGGTTCTGGCGCCGTTGCCTCGTGAATCAACGACTTACCCTTCTGCCACAAATCTTGTGATTCCTCCTTAGTGGCGTGCCAGGCCTCCTTCGACCGCTCCCCGGCAGTATTGTACAGCTCCTGCGAACCGGACTTGGTTTTTTCCCACACCTCGGTCGACTCACTCTTCAAGGCGTCCCAGGCGGAACCGGTCGTCTCTTTGGTTGCCTCTGCAACGGCTCCAGCTGCATCCTGCACCTCACGGCCGGCGGCTTCCCATTTCCCCGGCTCGGCCGGAGCTGGTTGTTGGGCCGGCACGGCTTCGACCGACTGACCACCGTTGCTATCTGCGGCCCAACCACAAGGATGCACCCCGATCAGGGTGCCGACAACTGCCAGTTGCATCATCCGTATCACTTTCATTTATACGCTCCATGATATGAGTTGAACATTCAACAAGAATAAAGCACGACAACGGTAAAGGCATTGAAAAATTAACTGTTCCACCCTATTTTGCAAGCTGGCATTTGCTGATAAAACGCCATTGCAGCAGCGAACCGCCTTCTTCCTCTGTATTTTCAGACTGAGCGTGTCAGTCAATCAATTCATAGCCCCTCTCACATCGGAAAAGTTCCCCCATGAAATCGCCTGCGCTCCCATCATGGTTTTTTCTTTGCTTTCTTTACCTTGCACCCTGCGCTGTTGCAATGGGTGCTCCCGAGGCTGTGCCCACAAAGTGGTCGATGCGATCAGCCATTGCCCAGGCCCTGGCCGATAATCCCGATGCCAGAGCGGCCATTGAACGCATGCGCTCCGCCGAGGCCAACATCAAGGCCGCCCGCGCAGCCTTTTATCCCCAGGTGGAGTTGGGCGTTGAATACAGCCGCACCAATAATCCCATGTACTCCTTTGGCAACATCCTCAATCAGGGGATGTTTACCAATGCCATCGACTTCAACGATCCCGGCACCACCGATACCCTGCAGACCAAGGGGGTGGTGCAGTACCGGCTTTACAACGGCGGCCGCGATCTCGCCGCTCTAGATGCCGCCGACAACCACAGTCTGGCCAGTGAGCAGGACAATGCCGCCATCCGCACGCACCTGGAATTTGCCGTGGTGCGTGCCTTTTGCTCGATCATCCAGGCCGGGGAGGTGGTAGCTGCGCGCCAGTCCGCCCTGGAAGCGATCTCGACCTCGCTGGCGGTGGCCCAAGCCCGCTTCGACGAGGGCAGCCTGCTCAAAGAAGAAGTCCTCAACCTGGAGGTACAGCAATCCCGTGCCGAGGAGCAGTTGATCCAGGCCCGTCACAGCCACAGCCTGGCCCAGCGTGGATTTTTGCGTCTGCTTGGTCTGCAAGGGGAAGCGGTCAACCTTGACACCCAAGCCACCACCGCCCAGGAGATTCCCCCTACCCCTGATATCCATGGCCGCCCGGAACTCAAGGCCATGGAGGCCCAGGTGAAGGCCATGGAAGCCATGGTGCGCCAGGCGCGTGGCGGCTACCATCCCACCGCCGACCTCTATGGTTCCTACCAGGTGGACAAAGGTACGGAACTCGATGAGGGCTCCGGCAACTCATGGACCACCGGTGTTCGTCTCAATTATCCCCTGTTCAACGGTGGTCGCACCAATGCCGAGGTGGAACGGGCCGAGGCACGGTTACGCGAGGCGAAGCAACGACAGCGCCAGATGGAACTGGCCTTTGACCTGGAAAAGGAACAGGCCATTCTTGCTCTACATCAGGAAGATGAGCGCTTGAAGGTCACCGTCAAGATGGTTAATTCGGCCAAGGAGAGCTCCCGCTTGGCACGGCTACGTTTCAAGGAGGGTGTGCTGCTCTCCTCGGAGTTGATCGATACCGAAAACCGCCTCACCGACGCCCTGCTCAGTCATACCCTGGCAGTCGCATCGCGCAAAATAGCCATCGCCGACCTGCGGCGTAGCGCCGGCCTCCATCAATTTTGACACCTTCGTAAAAAGTCAAAAAGCGAGAAGTTGCGAGGCGTAAAAACAGCAAATTACGAAGCTCGAAACGTCGTTCTCGAGGCTTTTTACGAGATCGACAATTTTGAGGACCTGGCCAAGACCGAACAACGATAACCGATCCACCCCACAAACGGATATTGCAGAGCAGATACCATCGTTCTCGTCGCTCTCCACCCCAAGATCAGCACTTCTTTTCAAGGACCGTGATCATGCCGACCTCTTTGCACACCAGCAAGCGCCCTCTTGTTCTCTTGCTCGCCTCCACCCTGCTGTTCTCCCCCGCCAAGGCCACGGAGCCCCCCAAGCCCACTTCTGCCCCGGTGACAGTCAGTGTCGCCAAGGTGCAACGCCAGCAGATCCCCGCGCTCATCGAGGTGGCGGGCACCCTGCAGGCGGCGGAGAGTGCTGTCATTGCTGCCAAGGTCACCGGCACTGTCACCAAGGTGCCAGTGGTGCTCGGTTCATCAGTAAAAAAAGGCGACCTGCTGGTGGCCATCAGTGTCGGGGAGATAGACGCCCGGCTGAGCCAGGCCGAGGCGCAGTTGACGCAGGCACGGCGCAACCTGGAACGCGAACAGAATTTGCTCGCCAAAAGCGCTGCCACCACAGAAACCGTTAAAAATATGCGCGACCAGTATACCATGGCCCAGGCCGGGTACAACGAGGCCAAAACCATGCTCGGCTACACCACCATAACCGCTCCCTTTGATGGCGTAGTCACGCGCAAGGAGGTCAACAGCGGCGATCTGGCGACGCCGGGTACGCCGCTGCTCTACATGGAAAACAACCGCAAACTGCAGGTGCGCTCGGCGGTGCCGGAGAGTCTGGTACTTGACATCCATCCCGGCGATCAACTCATGGTCAAGATCGAGTCGGCCGGAGCACTGGTGCAGGGCACGGTGACCGAGGTGGCGCCAGCGGCTGATCCCCAATCCCGCACCGCGTCGGTGGTGCTCGATCTTCCCATCCATGCTGATCTGCGCACCGGTCAGTTTGCGCGGATACTGCTGCCGGGTCCCGGCATCCAGGGGCTGTTCATTGCCGAAAGCGCAGTGGTTCCAGCCGGACAGATGGACAGGGTCTTTGTGGTGGAGGGCGATCGTGTCCATCTGCGGCTGGTGCGTACCGGCCAGCACCATGAGGGAGTGGTGGAGATTCTTACCGGCCTCCAAGCCGGGGAAACGGTGGCAGTGACCAACAACCACCTTCTGCACAACGATCAGCAGATCAAGGTTCAGCCATGAGCGAGCAGCAATCTCCACATCCCGGATTCGCCGGACGGCTGGCCGCCACCTTTATCGGCTCCAAGCTGACCCTCATCGGCCTGGTGGCTTCGCTGCTGCTCGGCCTCCTCGCCCTGGCGCAACTGCCGCGTGAGGAAGAGCCGCAGATCAAGGTGCCGATGATCGATGTCCTGGTGTCCATGCCCGGTGCCACCCCTAAGGAGGTGGAACAACGGCTGGCCATCCCCATGGAAAAACTGCTCTACGAGCTGCCGGGGATCGAATACATCTACTCCACCTCCATGCCCGGCCAGTGCCTGCTGATCGCCCGCTTCTATGTGGGCGAAGATTTTGAGAAAGCCATCGTCAGCCTCAACCAGAAACTGCAAACCAACTTTGACCGCATTCCCCACGGGGTATCGCTGCCGCTGGTCAAACCGCATTCCATCGACGATGTGCCCATCCTGGCGCTGACCCTGCATTCCAAGGTCTATGACCATTTCACCCTGCGCCGTTTGGCCGGCGAGGTGGATGATGCGGTCAAATCCATCTTCGAGGTGGCCGAGACCAAACTCATCGGCGGCAGCCGCCGGCAACTGCGGGTACAGTTTGATCCCCTGCTGCTCGCCTCCCGCAATCTCAGCCCCTCCGATCTGGTCAACCATCTCCAGCAGGCCAACCGCCAATCCAACTCCGGGGCTCTGCGCGCCGACAACAAAGAAATCCTGTTGCAAACTGGCACCTTTCTTACCTCGGCCCACGAGGCCGGGCGGGTGGTGGTCGGCGTCCACGGTGGCAAGCCGGTCTATCTCGATGAGGTGGCCACCATCATCGACGGCGCAGAGGAACCGCAGACCTACGTGCTCTTCGGCCAAGAGGACGGTGATCCCGAGGCAGCGGTTACCTTGTCGGTGGCCAAGCGCCCCGGTGCCAATGCGGTGCAGGTGGTGGAGACGGTGCTGCACAAGGTGGAGAGCCTCAAGGGCAGCCTCATCCCGCCGGAGGTGGAGGTGAGCATCACCCGCGACTACGGCGAGACCGCAGCCGAGAAATCAAACGAATTACTGCTGCACATGGGTATCGCCGTCTTTGGGGTGGCTGTACTCATCCTGCTCTTCCTCGGTTGGCGCGAATCGATCATCGTCCTCTTGGCCATCCCCTCGACCCTGTCGCTGACCCTGCTGCTGTTCTACCTCTACGGCTACACGCTCAACCGCATCACCCTCTTTGCGCTGATATTCTCCATCGGCATTCTGGTGGATGACGCCATTGTCGTGGTTGAAAACATCGTGCGCCACATGCACCTGCCGGCCAACCAACGGGCCTCACTCAAGGAGATAGCCGTGGCAGCGGTGATCGAGGTTGGCAACCCCACCATCCTCGCCACCTGGGCCGTCATCGCCGCCATCCTGCCGATGGCCTTTGTCGGTGGCCTGATGGGCCCGTACATGCGGCCCATTCCCATTGGCGCCTCGGCGGCGATGATCTTTTCCCTGCTCATCGCCTTCACCGTCACCCCCTGGGCGGCGATTCATCTGCTCCGTCAGCCCTCGGGTACGGCCACGAGCCAGGGCCATGATCCGGATCACGCCCCGGATGACTGGTTCACCCGCCTCTACCACCGTATCATGGACCCACTCCTGGCCCATGCGGGTTGGCGGATGATTTTTTTTGCTGTGATTATTGGGCTGCTGCTCACCTCCTGCGCCCTTGTCTACTGGGGCAAGGTCAAGGTGAAGATGCTGCCCTTTGACAACAAGTCCGAGTTCCAGATCATCCTCGACATGCCCGAAGGCTCCCCCCTGGAGCAGACCACCCGCGTAGCCATGGAGATGGCCGAGGTGGTGGGCAAGGAGCCCGAGGTGGTCGACTATCAGATCTATGCCGGCACCGCCTCGCCCTACAATTTCAACGGCCTGGTGCGGCATTACTTCCTGCGTTCTGGGCCGACGGTGGCCGACATCCAGGTCAACCTCAAGGGCAAGGGTGAGCGCGACAGCCAGAGTCACACCATTGCCA
Organism: uncultured Desulfobulbus sp.; assembly: GCA_964639845.1. Classification (GTDB taxonomy): domain Bacteria; phylum Desulfobacterota; class Desulfobulbia; order Desulfobulbales; family Desulfobulbaceae; genus Desulfobulbus. Next base: position 493,487 of record CAZXHS010000001.1, read on the forward strand.
GCCGGGTGCGACCGGCGGTGGCAGGGATCGCCGCCAAATACGGCGCCACCGTGGCCGTGGCCGAGGTGCCGCCCGGGCCGCCGGTGCTGCAAACCCTGGTGGCGGAAATCTATGGACCGGATGATGCCAGTCGGGTGCAGCTGGCCGGCAAGGTGAAAGAGATTTTTACCAGCACCGAGGGCGTGGTTGATATCGACTGGTATCGCGAAAACGAGTGCAACAAGCTGGTACTCACCGTGGACAAGGAAAAGGCCGCCCTCAACGGGCTTTCCGAGGCGGAGATCAACCAGGCCATTGACATGGCCCTCTCTGGAAAATCAATTGATCTCTTCCACCAACCCCGCGACAAGGAGGAGATCGAGATTATCCTCCAACTGCCCCAGGCGCAACGAGCCCGCATCGACAATCTTCTCAATATCACCCTGCGCCCGACGAACAATCCCCAGGCACCGCTCATCCCCCTGCGCGAGTTGGTACGAGTGAGCGAGCAGCCGGTGGCCCAACCCATCTACCGCAAAAATCTCAAACCGGTGATATATGTCACCGGCGATGTGGCCGGGGCTGCGGAATCGCCGGTCTATCCGATCCTACAGATGAATGAACACCTCAAGAAACTAAGCGCCGAGCAGTTTGGCGGCCAGGCCGGACCGATCACCATCTACAACCTCAAACAGCCCTTTGTGGAGACCCAGCCGTCAATGAAATGGGATGGGGAGTGGCACATCACCCTGGAGGTCTTCCGCGACCTGGGCCTGGCCTTCTGCGTGGTGATGGTGCTGATTTATATGCTGATGGTGGGCTGGTTCAAGGACTACATCATCCCCCTGGTGGTGATGGCGGCCATCCCCTTCTCGTTGATCGGCATTTTGCCGGCCCATTGGGGGCTGAATGCCTTTTTTACCGCCACCTCGATGATCGGCTTCATGGCTGGGGCGGGCATTGTGGTACGCAACTCGATCATTCTGGTGGATTTCATCGAACTGCGGCTCAGCCATGGTCTGCCGCTGGCCGAGGCGGTGGTCGAGGCCGGGGCCATTCGCTTCCGGCCGATGCTGCTCACCGCCCTGGCGGTGGTGGTCGGCGCCTCGGTGATCCTGGCGGATCCCATCTTTCAAGGACTGGCCATTTCATTGATGTTTGGCGAGATCGCCTCGCTGTTGATCAGTCGCATGGCCGTGCCGGTGCTCTACTTCATGGTGCAGCAACACAAGCAGCGCGCAGCCTGAAAAAGAAAAGGGCCGGTGATCGTTGCATCACCGGCCCTTTTGGGTGCAGGCCTTATCGTGGAAAAAGCCGTTCAAGGGTTATCCAGCACCTGACGAATCACCGGGGCCAGGTCGTGTAAAGACACCGGCTTCATCATGAACTCGCGGATACCGGCCTTGGTCACCCGCTCCGGCGAAAGTGCCGAACTGTAACCGGAGCAGAGGATGATCGGCAACTCCGGCCGCAGGGCGAGCATGGTGCGGGCAATCTCAAAGCCGGTCTTACCGGGCATGGTCTGATCGGTGATCACCAGGTCAAAGGCCTGCGGGTTCTGCTCAAAGGTCATCAGGGCGGTATTGCCATCGTTGCACACGGTGATGCGATAGCCTAGCTGCTCCAAAAATCCCTTCAAATAGCCGGCCACCATCTGCTCGTCATCCACCACCAGAATCGATTCGGTGCCGCCCACCAGCGACTGTACCTGCTGTTGTTCCTGGGGCGTCTCCAGCCCCACCACCACGGGAAAATAGATGCGGATGCTGGTCCCCTGCCCCTTATTGCTCTCGACCTCGATGCGACCCTCGTGACTCTCGACAATACCATGCACCACCGCCAACCCCATTCCCGTACCCTTACCGCTGGGCTTGGTGGTGAAGTAGGGCTCGAAGATACGATTGAGGTTGGTATCGTCAATGCCGCAACCATTATCGCAGACCGAAATGCGAATCCACTCGCGCTCGGGCTGCGATTCCGGGATTGCTTTGATTACCGGCTCCAAGCTCAACGTGATCTCACCGCTGTTGTCCTCCACCGCATGGAAGGCGTTGGTGCAGAGATTCATCACCACCTGGTGCAGTTGGGTGGGATTGGCAAGGATAACCCGGTCGGTGGCGGCGATGCGCTCGCGGATGGTGATGGAGGTGGGAATGGTGCCACGCAGCAGTTTGATCACTTCCTTGAGCAGCACCCCCGGTTGCAGCAGGATACGCTTGGTGGTCTCCTTGCGGCTGAAGGCCAGGATCTGATTGACCAGCTCCGAGGCTTTGCCGCCCGCCTTGAGAATCTGGCGAATCTCGCGTTGCAGGGCAATCCCCGGCGGCAGCTTGAGCAGGGCCAGTTCGGCGTAACCAAGAATGGCTGCAAGCAAATTATTGAAATCGTGGGCAATACCACCGGCTAGCGTACCTATGGCCGCCATTTTTTGCGATTGGCGCAACTGCTCTTCCAGTTGCCGCTGCTGGCGGATGACGGCAAGTTGTTCGCTGATATCGCGGATGAGTTCCAGAGTGCCGATCAACTTGCCCTGGTCGTCGTGGATGTTGCTCTCCATGGTCTCGCCCAGGAAAAAGCTGCCATCCTTGCGCACGAAGTGACGGCTCCACACGGTAGGAAAATCCTCGTGACGAAAGAGAGTGCCCTCACCTTGATACAGCAGGGTTGGCGGCCGGCCGATCAGTTCCTCGGTCTCGTAGCCAAACATCTGGCAGAGGGCGGGGTTGGCCTGTTTGATCAACCCCGAACCATCCATGACCACCACCCCGTCGGGGATACTGTGGAGGGTGGAGCGAAAGAAGATGCGCTGTTCATCGAGATCACGAATTTTTGCCCGCAATTCTGGGTAATAACTCTTACGGATCGAGCGTTCACCCAGACCGGCAATCGCATCCTTCAGCTCATCCCAGTTCTCTCCACCGCCGGAGTGATTGGTCATATTTTAAAAAGCCTCCGTCAGGATTGCTTCGATATCGATTTGTTGCAAACGTCGCGGGTTGGTGACCATGCAGGGATCGGCCAGCGCTTTGGCAGCAAGGGTGGGGATATCCTCCTGACGTACACCACGCCGGCCCAGGCCATCATCAAATCCCAACCGCCGTTTGAACGCAGCCAGAGCGGCCAGGAGTGCCGGGCAGCGATCCTGTGGCGCAATGGTCTCCACATCCACGCCAAAGATGGCGCCAATGCGATCATATCGCTCAGCAGCTTCCGAATAGTTACAGTGCATTACCGCATCGAGCAACAGGGTGTTGCATTCGCCGTGGGGCAGATCGAGCAGCCCCCCCAGGCTGTGAGCAAGGGCATGGACTGCTCCCAGACTGGCATTGGAGAAGGCAAGACCCGCTTCCAGGCTGGCGAGCATCATCTGCTCGCGCAGGTTGATATCATCGAGGTGATCCAGGGTCTCGGGGAGGTAACGATGGATGAGGCGGATCGCCTCCAGGGCATGGATATCAGTGAGTTGGGAACTGGCCGAACTGACATAGGCCTCGATGGCATGGACCAAGGCGTCCATACCGGTACAGAGGGTCAGGTGCCGGTCCATGGTCAGGGTGAGACTGGGATCAAGCAGCGCCAGATCCGGCACCACCGTCTTGCTGATGATGGCCACTTTGACCTGCTCGGCGGTGTTGGTGATGATGGCGAACTGGGAGACATCGGCGGAGGAGCCGGAGGTGGTGGGCAGACAGATCAGGGGCGGTCCCGGCACCTCCACATTATCCACTCCCTTAAAATCGAGAATGTGCCTGTCGTTGGCCGAAACGATGCTCACCCCCTTGGCGCAGTCCATCGGGCTGCCGCCTCCCAGGGCGATGATGATGTCGCAGCCGGCCTGGCGATACAAGGCAGCCGCCTCCATTACCTGATGATCGCGGGGGTTTGGGCTGACCTGGTCAAAGATCACGGATTCGATGCCGGATGCCCGCAGGATGTCCTGCGCCTTGGTCAGCAGACCCGCCTGGGCCACACCGCTGTCGGTGACGATGAACACACGGCTGGCACCAAAATTCAAGGCATACCGGCCGAGCAACTCGACGGCGCCATCGCCGAAAATTATTTCCGGGGCCAGAAATTTGCGGATATTGAGATCGATCAGCATGGCCATCCCCCTTTTTTCCCGTGCCTGCGTCCTCGGGATTGGTCTGTTGCTATCCTAAGTGAAAAAAGCTCCCACGTCAAACTCGTTGGATTGCGCCGACGTCAAAATTAGGCAAGTGACGAGTTGTCAAAACAACATGTTACGAAACGCGGCCCGTCATACTCGCGGCTGCGCAAGAGTGCATGCAGCCAACACCTGTTTTTAGGGTCGCCCCGGGGTAACAGGGGCGACGCGTGTGGATGGGTCTAGCCCGGCACCACGCGACTGCAGACGCCTGAGTACCGCCTCGATCTCACTGAAATCGCTGTCCTGATAGGCGATGAACCGAGGACGTAACTGGTGGCCGCAGGCAACGGTTTCGGCTTCGGCATCGGGGAGAATAAGGATAAAGAAGACCTGCTCCAGGCGGAAACGAAACGGCGCAAGCCGTTGCAAATCCCGTATACAAGAGGCCTGAAGCACCACAGTTTCCGGCAACGGTTCGGGCGTCTGCAAATGGCGCAAGAGATCGCCCATACTGCCGCAGTCGGTCAGGGTGTCGAGCCTGTCCAGGGCCTTAATGGAATATTTGAGCCGCTCGCCGCTCTCGCTATGTTGATCCGTGTACAGCAGCACGTTCATGGCACCCTCTCGTCAGATTCAGCAGAGATCCCAGGCTGTACTACCTCAAAGCAAAGGATGTGCCAAACAAGAGCGCAGCTCAACTCTGCCACGCGACCAGTTCCGTGCATTCAACCTGCAAATCATCAAAATACAGGGATATCAACCTCTATACGCTGTTAGCTCTCAAGCGTGCATAAGGCCGGGAGCGATATGAGCGATTATCCCGACTCGCATCCGCCATGTGTAAACAGGCAATCTAGCTGCGGATGCCCTCACAAGCAGTGTCAACAATCGTGGACAGCGTCCAGGGAAGTGAACAATACAAGCGTTGCAGAAAGGGAAAAAGAAGCAGTGCTCTACCGACGCATTACAGCTCGCCGTATTTCTTGATCAACTGGTAGAGACGGGTGCGGGAGAGGCCGGAAAGACGACCGGCCTCCATGATATTGCCCTCACTGTGAGTGAGCAGGCGGTGGGTATACTCGCGCTCGAAGGCATCCTTGGCCTCACGCCAGGCCAAGAGCGTATCGCAGGTCGGGAACAAGGGGACGGCAGTGATTTCCTGACGCCGGACGAGGGCACGGGCATGGGCGGTACGGATATGCACCGGCAGGTGCTGGGTGAACAGCACGGGTGAGTAGACTGCCTGCACAAAGGCCGATTCCACCGCCTGCGACAACTCACGGACATTGCCCGGCCAGTGGTAATGGGTGAGGTGATCCATCACCTCGGGCAGACATTCCTTCTTTTCCTGCCCGTAGCGCTGTACCAGACGACCAAGAAAATGGTCCACCAGCAAAGGGATGTCGCCATCGCGATCACGCAATGGCGGTAGGTGTAGAGAGACGCCGCGCAGGCGGTAGAGGAGGTCCTCGCGAAAGAGCCCCTGACTGGTCATGGCTGCCAGATCTCGATTGGTGGCGCAGATCAGACGGAAATCGCTGTGGCATTCCTCCTGACTGCCCACCGGGCAGAAGGCGCGTTCCTGCAGTACCCGCAGAAAACTCTTCTGCGTGGCCAGTGGCAACTCGCCGATCTCATCGAGAAAGAGCGTCCCCTTGTCGGCATGGCGAATGAGGCCACGGTTGGCGCGGTCGGCCCCGGTGAAGGCCCCCTTGACGTGGCCAAAGAGGACTGACTCCACCAGCTGCTCCGGTAGGGCGGTGCAGTCGACCACCACGAAGTTGCCCTTGCTGCGGCGGCTGTTGGCATGAATGGCGCGGGCAAAGGCTTCCTTGCCGGTACCGGATTCGCCGGAGATGAGTACGCTGGCGTCGGCGGCCGCAGCGTTGGCCAGCAACTCCAGGCATTGCAAAAACCGTGGGCTCTCGCCCACCAACTGATCGCGCTCCACTGCCCGCAGCATGGCCTTTTGTCCGGAAAGGGCCTGGCGGTATTGCAGGGCACGGGCAAGTGGCAGGGAGATCTCTTTGACGATGGAGTTCTTTTCCAGATAGCACCAGGCACCGTGGCGGATGGCCATCTCGGCGCCGTCCGGATCACCTTGACCGGTGATGATGATCACCTGCGGCTCGGAAGGGACAGAACGAAGCTGGTCGATGATGGTCAAGCCATTGCCGTCGGGAAGGTAGACATCAAGCAGAACGACATCGAAATTGCCATCGGCGGCGGCCTGCAGCCCGGCGGTCAGCGAAGGCGCCGTGCGTGAGGTGTGCTCTAACCCTTCGAGCTTGTCGGCTACGGTTTCGGCAAACAGCGGGTCATCGTCGATGATGAGAATTTCGGCCATGGGCAGGGTCAGCGGCCGACGAAGCGGGCCGCAGGGGAGGAAGTGTTTGATAGCCACCTATGTAGATGAGACATACTGCTCTCATTACACCGGTTGCCCCAAAAAATGTCAAGCAATCACGCTGTCAACAGTCGACGAACGGTGGCAATCAACTGCTGGCGGTTGAGCGGTTTGCACAGCAGTTCGCGAATACCGGCCAGGTTGATCTCCTCCTGGGTGACGCTGCGGCCATAACCGGTGACCATGATCACTGGCAACTGGGGCAACCGGGTATGCAGAAGGCCGCAAAGATCCGCCCCGGAACAGTGGGGCATGTCGAGATCGGTGATCAGCAGATCAAAGGACTCGGCCCCGCTTTGCAGGCGTTGCAAGGCCTTGATGCTCTCGGTTTCGCCGACAACATCCAAACCCTCTTTACTGAGGTAGCGCACAATGATCTCCACAACATCGGACTCATCGTCCACCACCAGTACTCGTCCATGTAGCGGTGATGCTGGTATCGTAGTCTTGCTCACCGGCATCACCGTGGAGGCCGGTGGCGTCTTGGTGCTGGCGCGAATCTGCTCCACCAGTTGTTCACCACGCCGACTGGCCTCGATGATGCGCTCCAGCCGCCGATGCATCAGACCGTTGGCCAGCTCCTCGCCGATCATCTCGGCATTGGCGATAATGATGCTGAAGATGTTTTTCAGCGCATGGCCGTGCTCGCGGCCAAGTGAACTGGAAATGGTACTCTCGGTGGCGGCCGGTTCAGGCGGTTGGTGCATGCTGTTCTCCGGAGATGAGGGGAAGAAAGAGGTGAACGGTGGTGCCCAATCCCTTACAACTGTTGACGCGGATATGCCCGCCATGGTCGCGGATGATGCCATGGGTAACCGACAACCCCATGCCGGTGCCCTGTACCGAGGGTTTAGTGGAGAAGAAGGGATGAAAGATGCGATCAAGATTGACGGGATCGATGCCGCAACCCTGGTCTTTGACAAAGAAATGCACAAACTCACCCGCTGGCAGGCCGGCATCGATATCGCCAAAAGAGGCACCACTGCCCGAGGGAGATTGCAGACCAAGCACCACTTTGCCTCCCAGGGGCATGGCTTCCAGGGCATTACGGCAGATATTGAGCAGCGCCAAATGCAGGCTGGCAACATCAGCCAGTACCAGCGCCGCCCGCCCTTCGCTGCGACTCTCCACCTGGTAGCTGTCCCCGGCCAGCATGAGCAATTCTGAGCGCAGTCCATCCAGCACCGTCAATAGATCGATCGGCTCTTTGCGGTACTGCCGTCCCTGGCCAAAGGCCAACAACTGGTCGACCAGCTGTTGTGCGGTACGGGATTGCCCCAGGATGCGCTCGAGGTCATTGGCAGTCTGCCCCTGGGCATCGATGTCATCCAGGGCCAATTCGGCGTAGCCAATGATGGCCGCGAGACGATTGTTGAAGCGGCGGGCAATGCCTGCCACCAATGTGCCCATGGCTTCGAGGTTACGGGCAGAAAGCAGTTGCCGCTCCAACTGGCGCTGCCGTGCCTCCAGGGCCTTGAGCGGGGTGAGGTCGCGGATATGACTGAGCAAACAGGGCTTATCTCCGTAGACGATGCGCGATACCGAGAGCAAGGACGGCATCACTGCACCGGATTTCCTTCGAAACTCCATGGGGTGACTACTAAGAGCATCCTGCTGTTCGAGCAACTCGAAGAGGGCTGCACGATCTTCCACGCGCTGCCAGAGATGCAGCGACAAGGTGGTGGCGCCCAGCAGTTCCTCCTCGGTGTAACCGGAAAGCTCGATAAAAACCGGGTTAACCGCCACCAAGGTGCCGTCCAGGCGGCTGATGCACATCGGATCGGCGTTCTGCGTAAAAGCCTGGGTGAAGAGATCGCGGTATTCCCGCAGTTGCCGCTGCAACAGCATCACCTGCTGCCGCTGCCGAAAGCACCAACCGGCAACGAGTATTAGAGCGAAAAGACCGCCCAGGGCTACAGCAATCGGCACGAGATACCCTCATCACATTAGGAAGAAAACCATGGCCGCTTTTCTCAGCACCCGGCCTGGTAGCGCTTTACTTCCCTGTCGAGAATGGCTATGCTGCGCGCTCGACAGGGCGGCTTTTGTGGCGGGTGTTGGCGTCCCTTGGTACTTGAGACTGCTGCCACCGCAGAATATTCCATGATTTGCACAGCTTGCCCGCCTTGTCAAGTTCTTCCACCAATCGTCCGCTTGTTGCAGCGGCCTGTTTTCCCCGCCTGATGGCTTAAATCACCGCTGCTCTCCAGGTCTGTACCCCTGATCTTTCACCCAACATATTCCTTATGCACCGTCTTCGTCCACAAGCCCGTAAAAAGAAAAAACAGCCCTTACAATTCACCGCCACCTGCGGCTCCGGCCTGGAAGAATTGGTCAGCGAAGAAATCGCCACCTGCGGGGGAGCGGAGATCGAAATGCGCCCTGGTGCCGTCAGTTGGACCGGCAGCCTGGAGAGCGGTTACCGCGCCTGTCTGTGGTCCCGCTTTGCCTCACGCATCCTCCTGGAGTTGGCCCGCTTCGACGCCCCGGACCCGGATGCTTTGTATACCCATGCCGGCAACATCCTCTGGGATGAGCATTTCACCATCAGCTCGACCTTTGCCGTGCACACCACTCTGGTCGACTCGGCCATCGGCCATAGCCAGTACGCCTCGCTGCGCATCAAGGATGCCATCGTCGACCAGTTCCGCAAGCGCTTCGGCAAGCGGCCCGATGTCGATGCCATCCATCCCGATATTCGCATCAACCTGCATATTCAGGGGACCGGCGCTTCGCTGTCGCTGGATCTCTCCGGCGAGAGTCTGCACCGCCGTGGTTATCGTACCGGCACTGGTGAGGCACCGCTGAAGGAGACCCTGGCGGCGGCGATTGTGCGCCTTTCCGGCTGGCTGGATCGCGTTACTGAGGAGCCGATCCTCCTTGATCCCCTCTGCGGTGGCGGCACCCTGCTGATCGAGGCAGCGCTGATGCTCAGCGACAGCGCTCCGGGGTTGCTGCGCAAGACCTTTGGCTTTATGGGCTGGAATAAGCACGATCCGCAACTGTGGGAACGGCTGGTGCAGGAGGCGCTGGACCGGGAAGGTCGCGGCCTGCCCGAATCCTGGCCGCAGTTCATCGGTTTTGACGCCGACCCCAAGGTGGTGGCCTTTGCCCGCAAGAATGTCATTGCCGCCGGCCTGCGCGATGTCATCACCATCAAGCAGCGGCAACTGGCGCGGCTGGAATGCCCCGGCGAGCACGGCTGTGTGCTCACCAATCCACCCTATGGCGAACGGCTTTCGGAAAAGGAGGCGGTCAAATACCTCTACCGCAGCCTGGGCCGCATTTTTCAGCAGCGATGCAGCGGCTGGACACTCGGCTTTTTCACCGCCAATCCCGATCTGGCCGAGATGACCGGCATGCAGTGGCAACAGCGGTATCGCCTGTTCAACGGCCCGCTCAAATGCCAGTTGCTTGTCGGCCGCGAGGGCCAACTGCGCGATACCACCTGGCAACCGTGGAGCACCACGCCACCGGAGGGCGGCAGCCCCGGCGAGGATCTGGGCAACCGCCTGATCAAGAACCTCGGCCAACTCCAACCTTGGGCCCAGGACGAGGGCGTCACCTGCTTCCGCCTCTACGATGGCGATATCCCCGAGTACAATCTGGCCATCGACCTCTACGAGGAGTGGATCCATGTGCAGGAGTACGCGCCGCCGCCCTCGGTGGACCCCATCAAGGCCGAGGAGCGCTTTTCCCTGGCCCTGCAGGTGATCCGCCAGGTCTTTGACGTGCCGCGCAGCCGCATCTTCATCAAGACCCGCCAGAAACAAAAAGGGGCGCAGCAGTACCAGAAAAAACCCACCGGCCAGGGCACCCTCTACGAGGTGCGCGAGGGCGGCGCCCGCTTTCTGCTCAACTTTACCGACTACCTCGACACCGGCCTTTTCCTCGACCACCGCGCCACCCGCGCCCGCCTACGGCAACTGGTCCAGGGCAAAAGCTTTCTCAACCTCTTTGCCTACACCGGCTCGGCCACCGTTTATACGGCCATGGGTGGGGCCAGCGCCACCACCACCGTCGATGTCTCGGAGACCTATCTCACCCGCGCCCAGGCGAACCTGTCGCTTAATGGCTATGGCGGCACACCGCATCAGTTCATCGAGGCCGACTGCCTGGACTGGCTCAAGCAGAGTAACGAGCGCTTCGGGGTGATCTTCCTTGATCCGCCCACCTTTTCCAATTCCCGCCATCGCAAGCAGACCTTTGATGTGCAAAAGGACCACCCTGCCCTGCTGCGTCTGGCCATGCAGCATCTCAGCAAGGGCGGGGTGCTGATCTTTTCCACCAACTTTCGCAAGTTCAAACTCGATGAGCCCCTGGGCCAGCAGTTTGATATCGTGGAGATCAGCGACGAAACCGTACCCTTTGATTATCAGCGCAACCGCCGCATCCACCGCTGCTGGGAGATCCGCCACCTGAGCACGGTTGGCGAGGGCTCCAGGGAAGAGCGCTGATGCAAGCCACCAATCCGGCGGAAGAGATCGTCATGATCGTCGATGGAGAGAACCAGCCCATCGCTGCGGTCACCCGCAAGATCATGCGCCAACAACGCCTCATCCACCGCGCCACCTATATTCTGGTATTCAACACCCAGGGCGAGTTGTTCATTCAAAAACGCAGCCGCACCAAGGATATTTATCCCGGATATTGGGACCTGGCCGCCGGCGGCGTGGTGCTGGCGGGAGAAAGCTACGAAGAGTCGGCGCGACGCGAACTGCGCGAGGAGTTGGGGATCAGCGGTGTCAAGCTGCGGCCGCTCTTTGATCAGTACTACGAGGATGCCGACAACCGGGTGTGGGGACGGATCTACGCCTGTACCAGCAACGGTCCCTTCACCCTCCAGGTGGAGGAGATCGACGAGGGCCGTTTCATTGCCCTGGCCGAGATTGCTGCACTTAATCAGCGCGAGCCGGTGACGCCCGATGGCCTGTTGCTGCTGGAGCGCTTGCCGAAATGATCCCGGTCATTCCGGTTATTTGCTTGGTTGATGCGGAAAACTGCCCTATACTGCGCCTAAGATCAACCCCGCTGGTTCAGCCGAGGCGCCATGCACGTCCAGATAGCCCGACAGCCCATCTTTGATGGGTATAAAAAGCTCTTTGCCTATGAACTGCTCTTTCGTCAAGCGCAGGGATTGCACCTCGGCGAGTTGAGCGGCGACCGGGCCACCACCAGCTTGCTCTCCACCGCCTTTCTCACCGAAGGCATCGAACAGATCGCCGGCAACCGCCCCTGCTTCATCAACTTCACCGAAAATCTCCTGTTGCAGGAGATCGCCCCTTCCTTTCCCAAAACCAAGATCATTATTGAGATTTTAGAGGATGTGCGCCCCACGCCGGAGGTGATTGCCGCCTGCCGCCACCTCTCTGACCTCGGCTACATCCTGGCCCTGGATGATTTTGTCTATGAAAAGAATCTGCTGCCGCTGATCGAGTTGGCCAACATCATCAAGATCGATTACCAACTCAGCAGCAGTGACGACATTGAGCGCATGCTCTATCGTTTGGGCCGATACAGCCTCAAATTCCTGGCGGAAAAGATCGAGACCTATGAGGAGTTTGAGCACGCGCGCAAGCTCGGCTTCCATTATTTCCAGGGCTATTTCTTTGCCCGGCCCGAATCGCTGCACATCGTCGAGATCGCTTCCAACAAGATCAGCCTGCTCAACCTCTTGGCCGAAATCAACCGGCCGCAAACCACGGTGGATCGGTTGGAGCAGATTATTGCCGCTGATGTCGCTGTCTCCTACAAGCTGCTGCGCTACATCAACTCGGCCTTTTTTTACCTGCTCAAACAGGTGGATTCCATCCGCCAGGCCATCATTTATCTGGGCGAGCGCGAAATCCGCCGTTTTGTCACCCTGGTGATCGTCTCGGAACTGGCCGCCGACAAACCCGCCGAACTGGTGCGGCTCTCGGTGATCCGCGCCCGCTGGTGCGAGTTGATGGCCGAAAACAGCCAGCGCACCCAGGAAACGGCAGAGTTCTTCCTGCTGGGTTTGTTCTCACTGATCGATGCCATCCTCGATAAGCCCATGGCACAGATGATGGAGCGTTTACCGCTCTCCGATGAGGTCAAGGAGGCGCTCACCGGGGAAACCGGCGCCCATGCCCCCTTTCTGCTGGCCATGCTCAGTTACGAAAAGGGACAGTCCAAGGAGTGTCTGCGCCACCTGCGCAGCATCCGCGTCGATCCCGCCAAGGTCTATGATTTCTATCTGGAGGCGGTGAAATTCTCCGCCATTGTCGATTAAGCACTTCTTCCCTTGCCAGATCAGCGCTGTGCATCCAGCACGTTCTTCCCCTCCCACAGCGTCAATAGTCGGCTGATGCCCTCGTTGGCCAACCCCGCCATGGCGGTGAACAGTTGCGGCGCAAAGGGTGCTCCCTCGGCGGTGGTCTGCACCTCGATCCAGCGACCATCGCCGGTCATGACAAAGTTGGCATCGACATCCGCCGACGAATCCTCGCTGTAGTCCAGATCAAGCACCGGCTCCCCCCGCACCACGCCGACAGAAACAGCCGCCACCGGCAACAGCGGCGGCAACGCTGCCAGTTGTCCGCGCTCCACCATCTTTGCAAGGGCCATGCGCAGCGCCAGGGCGCCACCGGTGATCGAGGCACAACGGGTGCCGCCGTCGGCGTTGACCACATCACAGTCCACCCGCAGGGTATGCTCGCCCAACTGCCGCAGGTCGACCATCATGCGCAGCGAACGACCGATCAGCCGCTGGATCTCCTGGGTGCGACCGGAAACGCCGGAAACCGCCTCGCGTCGGCCGCGACTGTGGGTGGCGCAGGGCAGCATGCCATACTCGGCGGTGATCCACCCCTGCCCCTTATCTCTGAGAAAGGGCGGCACCTTGGCCTCAACCGTCACCCCGCAGAGCACATGGGTGTGTCCCATGCGGATGAGCACCGAGCCGTCGGCATGCGACTGCACCCCGTATTCGAGACTGACCGGACGCAGGGCGTTGGCCGGACGTTGCCTTTGCTGCATGTGTAACTCCTTAACAAGATAATGTTTTGAGACTGGATTGATGCCGGGTGGAACCTAGAGGATGACCACGGTGATACCGGGATTGGCGCGGTTGAGATCGCGGTGTTCGGCGAGAAAGGGATACTGGCGCAGCAGTTGGCGGCCACGACCGGAACGGCCCTCAAACTGTTCACCGGGGATGATGCGCTTGATCTGCCCCTGATGCTCGAGAAAATGCAGCTGACGGACCACCGCCTCCTTGATCGCCCCGCCAACACCGCTGGAGCCGTAGCCGTGGATGAGGGTCAGCGCCTTGCACCCGAGGGTACGGCTGGTGAGCAGTTCGCTCTCCAGGCGATCCATGGCCTGCTGCACCAGGGGCTTGCCCCTCTCCAGGTTGATATGCCGATGAAGGACACCCGTGGCTGCCTTGAGAGTGCCCGTTGCGCATTCATTGCCGCAAAAGGGGCAATGACGCAGCCCCGGCTCGACCTCGTTGCCGCAGACAGGACAAATCATCGACATGTCCCTTGGGTAGATGTGCAAGCCATCATGCGCACAAAGGCTACTTGCGGCGGACCTCGATTACCTCGGACATCTGCAACAGGTGCTGCTGCAAGCGCTGCAGATGGCCCAGGTTGGTGACCTCAATGAGCACATCGATCTCGGCGATATTCTCCACCGTGGTGCGGGCGTTCATCTCCACAATGTCAGCATCGTCGGCACTGATGGTGCCACTGACGTCAGCAAGCAGATTCTTGCGATTCTCGGAACGAATCAACAGCGCCGCGCGGTGGGTACTGTTGGGCGCTCCGGCCCAGGCGACATCGAGCCAGCGGGTGGGATCGGTGGCCCGCAGGTTGAGACAGTCGGCCTTGTGCACTGAGACGCCGGAGCCGGTGGTGATGAAACCAATGATGGCATCGCCGGGGATGGGGCGGCAGCACTGGCTGATCTTGATCAGCATGCCTTCGACACCATCAATATCGATGGTGGTCCGTCGGGCGATCCCGCTTTTGGCCCCCTCGGCGGCGCGATGGGCCCGCTCGAGCATTTCAGCGATGCGTCGCTTCTCCTCGGCCTCGCGAAATTCTTCGGGTTGCAGGGTGCGCAACAGGTGGGGCACGGTGATCGAGCCGCTGCCCACACGGATTAGCATGTCATCCAGGGTGTTGCAGTTGAGCTGTTTGAGCAACAGGCGGAGATGACCGCTCTTGAGTAGGCCACGAAGGTTGGCATCGTACTTTTTCAGTTCCCGTTCGCAGATCTCGCGCCCCAGCTTCAGTGAACGCTCCTTCTCCTCGCGGCGCAGATACTGGCGGATACGGGTGCGGGCACGGCTGGTCTTGACCAGTTGCAGCCAAGCCCGGCGCGGATGCTGGTTTTTCTGGGTGAGGATCTCAACAATATCGCCGCTCTGCAACTCGTGCTTAAGTTGGACGATCTGGCCGTTGACCTTGGCGCCGACACAGGTGTCGCCGACCTGGGTGTGAATGGCGTAGGCGAAATCGATCGGCGTGGAGCCACGCGGCAATTCGCGCACCTCGCCGGTGGGGGTCAGGGCAAAGACATCGGGCTCGAACAGCTCGCCGCGCACCGATTCCATGAACTCGCTGGGGTCCTCGACCTCTTGCAGCGACTGCACCAACCGTTTGAGGTCCTTGAAGAGGCGGGCATCGCCGGTGGAGATCTTCTGCCCCTCCTTGTAGGCCCAGTGGGCGGCTACCCCCTCCTGCGCCACCCGGTCCATCTCCTGGGTACGGATCTGGATCTCGATGAACTGGCCCTGCGGACCGGCCACCGTGGTGTGCAGCGACTGGTAGTTATTGGATTTGGGAGCGCTGATCCAGTCCTTGATGCGGCCGGGCACCGGCGTCCAGTCGGCATGCACCGTGCCCAGGGCCTGGTAGCACTCCTTCACCGTGCGCACGATGATGCGGAAGGCCACCTTGTCGTAGACCCGCTCCAGAGGGATGCGTTGGGCCACCAGTTTCTTGTAGATGGAATAAAGGTGCTTGGGGCGGCCAATGATGCGTACCGGCACGATCTTGCTCGCCTTCAGCTTCTGATGGAGGATGCCGATCACCTCATCCACATAGGCCTGGCGCTCGGCGAGGTTGGACTCCATGTGCGTGGCCAGATCGAGGTACTCCGCCGGCAGCAGGTAGCGGAAGGAGAGATCCTCCAACTCGCGCTTGAGCCACTCGATACCGATACGGCTGGCCAGCGGCGCATACAGGTCCATGGTTTCCCGGGCCTTGAGCCGTCGCTCCTCATCGGAGACGGCATCAAGGCTGAGCATATCCTGTAACCGGTCGGCCAACTTGACCAGCAACACGCGGATATCCGCGCCCATGGCCAACAACAGTTTACGGATGTTCTCCGCCTCGTGGGCCAGCTGCGAGTTGTAGCGCACATTGGTGATGCGGGTGGCACCATCGACGATGTTGGCCACATCCTGGCCAAACTTCTTGCGCAACTCCTCCAGATTGGCCACGCCTTCCTTGAGACAGCCATGGAGCAGCCCGGCCACAATGGCGTCGAGATCAAGACGCATCGAGGCCAGGGTCGAGGCCACGGCCAGAAGGTGGTCGACATAGGGCTCGCCGGTGGCGTAAAACTGACCGGCGTGCCGCTCACGGATGAAATCCCAGGCCTTGTCCAGCGGGGACAGGTCGACCCCGAGGAGGTAGCCCGAGGCCAGGGCACGGAGTGGTTTGATATCCGACATGCTCGTTGTAGGTGGAGGAGCTCAGTCCCTGATCATCAACTCAAAGCACCGCGAATCTGCTCGCTGAGCTGGGTGATGGCCTCCTGCGGGGTGCAGAGTTGCGTCTCGCCGCTCTTGCGAGCGCGAATCTCCACCTTGCCCTCCTTTTCAAAGGTCTTGCCGACGGTGAGCCGATAGGGGATACCAATGAGATCAGCATCGTTGAATTTGGAGCCCGGTCGCTCGTCGCGATCATCCAACAACACATCAAGCCCCTGGGCTTGCAGCGCCGTGTACAGCTCCTCAGCCGCCTGGCAGAAGCTCTGCTCCTTGGGACTCAGATTGAGGACGATCACCTGGAACGGCGCCAACGGCACCGGAAAGATGATGCCTTTGTCGTCGTGGTTCTGCTCGATGGCCGCCGCCACAACGCGGCTGACACCAATGCCGTAGCAGCCCATGATGAAGGGTTTTGCCTGGCCGTCGCTGTCCTGGAAAGCTGCCTCCATAGCCTCGGAATACTTAGTGCCCAGCTTGAAAATATGGCCGACCTCGATGCCCTCGGTCAAACGCAGGGATCCACCGCAGTTGGGGCAATGATCCTCCATACTCACCTGGCGCAGATCACCAACGATATCCGGGGTAAAATCGCGGCCGGGATTGACCCCGGTGAGATGGCAGCCCTTCTCGTTGGCGCCGGCCACGGCATTGACCATGCGCATCACCTCCTGATCGGCCACCATTTTCAGGTGCAATTCGACCGGCCCGAGATAGCCCACCGGCAAACGGGTCTGCTGCCAGATCTGATCCTCATCCAGGGCCTCGACATCACTGACCCCAAGCAGATTCTTCAGCTTGACAGTCTCCACCTCGCGATCCCCACGCACCAGTGCCGCCACCACCTCGTCGTCGGCGAGATAGAACATGGTTTTGATGACGTCGCTGGCCTGCACCTGGAGGAACTCAGCCACCGTCTCCACCTTTTTCTTGCCGGGCGTGGCCACCTTGGCCAGAGGCTGCATCGCCGCCGTGATCGGCGCGGCCTCGGGCAGGACAATGGCCGCCTTCTCCATATTGGCGGCATAGCTGCACTCGTTGCAGATCACCAGGGTATCCTCGCCGGTTTCGGCCAGCACCATGAACTCGTGGGAGAAGGAACCGCCAATGGCACCGCTATCGGCCTCCACGGCGCGGAACTCCAGGCCGCAGCGCTGAAAAATGCGGTGGTAGGCCTGGCGCATGATCTCGTAGCTGCCATTGGCTCCGGCATCATCGACATCAAAGGAGTAGGCATCCTTCATCACGAACTCGCGACCGCGCATCAGGCCGAAACGCGGGCGGATTTCGTCGCGGAACTTGGTCTGGATCTGGTAGAGATTGATCGGCAACTGGCGATAGGATTGTAACTCGCGGCGGGCAATGTCCGTGACCACCTCTTCGTGGGTCGGTCCAAGGCAGTAGTCGCGGTCATGGCGATCACGAAATCGTAGCAGTTCCGGACCATATTTTTTCCATCGACCCGATTCCTCCCACAGATCGCCGGGCTGCACCATGGGCATGAGGATCTCCTGGGCCCCGGCCCGGTTCATCTCCTGGCGCACGATCTCGGTCACCTTCTGCAGGGCCAGAAAGCCAAGCGGCAGATAGGTGTACATCCCCGAGGTCAGTTTACGGATGAACCCACCCCGCACCAGCAATTGGTGACTAACCACCTCCGCTTCCGACGGGGTTTCCTTGGTGGTGGGCAACAACATCTGTGAATAACGCATGTCGAATCTCCGTTCGCAATTAACACGTGCAAAGGGGCGAGGCGGGGCCTCGGCTATTTCCCCTGTTTTCGTTCGGTTTCCAGTTTTTCCAGCTCTTCGAGAAAGACCGGCAGCAAGTCCGCCTCGGCCACTTTCTTAAAAATCTCGCCCTTCTTAAAGAGGATGCCAACGCCATGGCCACCGGCAATGCCGATATCGGCCTCGCGCGCCTCACCGGGCCCGTTGACCACGCAGCCCATCACCGCCACCTTTAGCGGTGTCTCCATGGTTTGCAATCGTCGCTCCACCTGTTCAGCCAGGGTAAACAGATCGATGCGGGTGCGGCCGCAGGTAGGACAAGAGATCAGTTCCGGACCGCGCTCACGAATGCGCAGGGAGCGCAGCAACTCGTAGGCAACGCGGATCTCCTCCACCGGGTCGCGGGTGAGCGAAATACGAAAGGTGTCGCCAATGCCCTCGGCCAAAAGAATACCCAAGGCGACACTCGATTTGACCGTACCGGCAATGAGGCCGCCCGCCTCGGTGACGCCAAGGTGCAGGGGATAGTCGGTCTGCGCGGCCAGTTGCCGATACCCGGCGATGGTGGTCAGGGTGTCGGAGGATTTGATTGAAATCTTGATGGCGTCAAAGCCGTGAGCCTCCAGCCGTCGCACGTTGCCCAGCGCACTCTCAATCAGGGCATCGGGCCGCTCCGGCGTGGGATAGCCATACTGCTGCAACAGCCCCTTTTCGATGGAGCCGGAATTGACCCCCACCCGAATCGGCACCTGGTGCAGCTTGGCGGCATCGACCACCCGGGCGAGTTTCTCCGGTCCACCGAGGTTACCCGGGTTGATGCGAATGCCCTGTGCCCCATGCTCCATGGCAGCAACGGCCAAACGGGCATCAAAATGGATATCGGCGATCAACGGAATGGTGATGCGGCTGCGCAGAGCGGTAATGGCTGCCGCAGACTCCATGTCTGGCACCGCCACACGGATAATTTCGCAGCCGGCCTGTTCCAAGGCCTTGATCTGGGCGACAGTGGCCTCGACATCGCTGGTCAAGGTGTTGGTCATCGACTGCACGGCAATGGGGGCGCCATCACCGATGTTCACCGTGCCAACCTGAATACGCCGCGTGTGCTTCCGTGTGATCATCCGTTGTTCTCCATGGGCCGCATATTCAACTCTGCCTCGGAGGCCCGCACATAGAGGGGCACCGGGTTTACCTCGGCCAGTTCGCCGGCAGCGAGTCGGCCTGCCGCGTAAAAACCCACCGCTGCCGCGCGTGGATGCAGCACGGCGCTGGGGTGTAAACGCACCAGGGGATGCGCCATCAATGCTGTTGCCCAGGCAGCGGCACCGGGCCCGACCAGTAAGCTCGGTTTCTGCACGGTACCCAGCAACTGCTCCACCGACAGCACCGCACAATCACCGCTGCGCTGGTAACCTTCCTCGGTGAAACGATACCAGCCGGCATAGACCTGCTGTTTACGCGCATCAAGCAAACAGCAAACCGGTAGCTCGGTCGGAGTCAGTTGCTGGGCTAGAGCGTCCAGGGTGGGCACGCTGAGCAAGGGACGATCCGCTGCCATGGCAATGCCCTTGGCAGCAGCCATGCCGATGCGCAAACCAGTGAAGGAGCCGGGCCCCTGGCTGACAGCCACACCATCCAGCTCAGCCCAGGTAACCCCCACCGCTTCCATTATAGCCGTCACCGAACCCAGCAACCGCCGAGAATGGGTCATCTCCGGTTGCAGGGTATATTCGGCCAGCACCTTGCCGCCAGTCACACTTCCCCTGGTGAGGGCTACACTGCCGCAGCCGGTGGCCGTTTCGATGGCCAGGATCAGGAGATCAGCCATCGTTTGACCAGCCGGGCAATGTCGTTATAGAACACAAAAATCATCAGGGTTCCAAGAATGGCGATACCGATCCTCTGGCTGATCTCCATGCTGCGCTCGCTCAGTGGCCGACGACGCAGGGCTTCCAGGGAGAGAAACACCAGATGGCCGCCATCGAGCACCGGGATAGGCAGCAGGTTGAGGATGCCGAGATTGACGCTGAGCAGCCCCATGAAGTAGAGCAAGTTCATCCAACCGGCTTCCATCTGCTGGCCGGCCAGTTCGGCGATGCGGATGGGGCCACCCAACTCGCTAGCAGGAATGACGCGCTGGATCATCTTGACAATGCCCATCACCGTCAGGTAGCCGAGGTTCCAGGTTTGGGTCAGAGCGGCCTGCGCGGCCTGAGGAATGGAGGCATCGACATAGCGAATCTGGTCGCTGCGCACAATGCCCAGCATATAGCGTTTGCCCACCACCTCTCCGAAAATATTTTTAATTTCCTGCATGGTCGGCTGCGCGATGAATTGCAGTTCCTGGCCCTCCCGAATGACCTCAAGGGTTACCTTCTGGCCCTGGCTGTCTTTGATGGCATTGGAAACCTGCTCCCAAGCCGTCACGGCTTGGCCGTTGATGCGACGGATCTCATCACCTGTTTTCAGTCCGACCTGTTCAGCCACCGAACCGGCGTTGACCTCGCCGACCTTGGTGGAATCCACCCCTTCGGGCATACCGGCGACCACAAACATGGTGAAAAACAGTATCACCGCAAAGAGCAGGTTGAAGAGCGGCCCACCAAAAACGATGCCAAAACGTTGCCAAACGGTTTTGTGGGAAAAAGAACGATGCCGCTCATCGGCTTGCACCTCTTCCTCGGACTGCTCGCCGTACATCTTAACATAGCCACCCAGGGGAAAGGCGCTGATCAGGTATTCGGTCTCCCCCCATTGGCGGCTGATCAGTTTTTGGCCAAAACCAAGAGAGAACTTGAGCACCTTGACGCCAAACAGTTTGGCAAAGAGAAAATGGCCCAGCTCATGGACAAATATCAAAACACCGAGAACGAGAATAAAGGAAAAGACCGATTGCATGATGGACTCGTGAAAGAGGATGACCTCAAAAAAATGCTGTGCAGAAAAGCACGCCCCACCGGTAAAAGGTGTGAGCATGCGAAATCAAGTGGTGACAGATTATGAGCCGGGTACAACAGGAGCGCAGCGGCAGGCCAAGAGGAAGGACAGTCTAGCTGCCTCGGGCTCAACAGCAGCCGATGGCCCGTTCGGCAACGGTACGCGCCGCCACATCCGCTGCCAATATCGCCTGAACATCGCTATCACGGTGATGGGCAGTATCGGCAAGGGCCTGCGCCACCACTTCGGCAATGCGCGTGAAACCGATGCGGCCTTGCAAAAAGGCGGCCACAGCCACCTCGTTGGCGGCATTGAGGACGGCCGGCTTGACACCCCCTTCGGCGAGCGCCGCGAAGGCCAGGCCCAAGGCGGGGAAGCGGTCCATATCCGGTTGCTCGAAACAGAGATCACTGCACTGCGACAGGGAAAGCCGGGGAAGATTGAGCGGCAGACGCTGCGGGTAACTCAGGGCATAGGCAATGGGGATACGCATATCGGGGATGCCCAACTGCGCCACCACCGATCCGTCATGAAACTCCACCAGCGAGTGGACAATGGATTGGGGATGCACCACAACCTCAATCTGATCAGACGGCACATCAAAGAGCCAGCGCGCCTCGATCACCTCCAACCCCTTATTCATCAACGTGGCGGAGTCGATGGAAATTTTCTTGCCCATCGACCAATTAGGATGTGCCAAGGCCTGATCAGGGGTGGCTCGATGCAGACGCTCAGCATCCCAGGTACGGAAGGGACCGCCAGAAGCGGTGAGGATGAGCTTGGCCACATCAACGCTGCGACCGGCCTCAAGGGCCTGGAAGATGGCGCTGTGCTCGGAATCGATCGGTAACAGCTGCACGCCATGACGACGGACCGCCTCCATCACCAATCTCCCGGCCATGACTAACGTTTCCTTGTTGGCCAGCCCAACGTCCTTGCCTGCCTCGATTGCGGCCAGGGTAGGCAACAAGCCCACCGAACCCACTACTGCCGTAACCACCATATCCGCATCGGCGTGGGTAGCCACAGCGCAATTCCCCTCGGTGGAGCAGAGAATGCGGGAGCGATACGCTGGCGGCAGCAAATCTGCCAAAGGCACGACCAAGTCGGGATCACCGATGGCCACACAGTCGGGAGTGAACTCTCGTACCTGCTCGGCCAACAATCGGATATTACGGCCTGCAGATAGACCAACGATACGAAAGCGATCGGGAAATTGCCGCACCACAGCCAGAACATTGGTACCGATCGAGCCAGTGGAGCCAAGCAGCGCGAGGCGTTTCATGACAGCAGTCCGAAATAAAGCAGATAGAAAAACACAGGACCGGCGAGCAGCAGGCTGTCAATACGGTCCAGCAAGCCACCGTGGCCAAAGAGCACCGCACCGGAGTCCTTGACGCCCACCGAACGTTTGATCAGCGATTCGGTGAGATCACCGACAATACCGATGATAATGAGGACTGCAGCGGCTGGAGCCAGCCAAATGGGATCGCAGTGATAGGGTGTGAGGAGATTGACCAGTTCAACGGCAACAAGGCCGGCCAGTACACCACCAATGCCGCCTGCCACGGTTTTTTTCGGACTGATGCTGGGAAAAAGCCGGCGTCGACCAAAGGCGCGGCCGGCATAATAGGCACCGGTGTCGGAACCGGCAATCATGGCAATGAGCAAGGCCAACCAAGTTGGCCCCTGGGGAAGAAAGCGAATTAATACGAGATGTGCCAGTGCACCGGCAACATACAGCCCGGCAAATCCGGCACAACAGAGATAGCGCCAGGCATCTTCCAGCTTGCCATAGCCGTGCAAGGCGATGGCCACCACCACCAAGAGACAGGCCATCACCCCGGCCATCAACACATCCACTCGCCCATGCACCACCATCAACAGCGGTAAGAGGCACCCGCCAATGGTGGTGTACAACCGCAGCCCGCCAAGAGACGGACAGGTCATGCGAAAAAATTCATACAACGCAAGAGCGCCACAACCCACAGCGGCAGCCCAAAAAAGATGGGCCGACCCCAGAAAAAGGAGCAGAAACCAACACAGGGCCATGAGTATTCCGGGAATGACACGACTCATCGCAGTTTACTCGCTCTTGAGCTGGGCACCGGTCTTACCGAACCGACGCTGACGGCGTGAAAAATCATCAATAGCGGCGATAAATTGATCCTTACGAAAATCTGGCCACTTGATATCGGTAAAGTACAATTCGGCATAGGAGGCCTGCCAGAGCAGAAAATTGGAGAGTCGGTGCTCGCCTCCGGTGCGAATAAGCAGGTCCGGGTCAGGCTGACCAGCGGTGAAGAGATGCTGATGAATGGTGGTCTCGTCGATGGATTGCCATTCAGCAGTGCCATCCTGGCAGTGTTGGGCGATGCGGCGCACGGCATCAACAAGTTCGCTGCGACCGCCGTAATTAAGGGCGAGGTTCAGGGTCATTGCAGCACAGGCAGATGTTTCACCAATGGTTTGCTGTAAAACGGTGCGCACATCTTCGGGTAGGCGTTGTTGATTGCCCAGGCACCGAAGGCGAATGTCGTTGCGCAACATGGTGCGCAACTCTGCCAGCAGATAATTTTTCAACAGCCCCATGAGGCCCCTAACCTCTCCCTCGGGGCGATTCCAGTTTTCCGTGGAAAATGCGTAGAGGGTGAGCACCTTCACGCCAAGTGCGCGTGCAGTCTCAACCACATCACGCACAGCATCGACACCGGCCTTGTGCCCAAAGAGGCGAGGCCGGTGCCGTTCTTCAGCCCAACGCCCATTGCCATCCATGATGATGGCGACATGGCGCGGAATGGTACGATCAAAGACGAGGGAGTCCACAGCAGTGTTCAGCTCACAAGCCGCTTATACGGCCATGACTTCCTTCTCTTTCCCAAGAACGGTGTCTTCGATGCGGGTGATAAACTCATCGGTCGCTTTTTGCGCCTCTTCTTGCAGACGAAACATATCGTCCTCAGAAAGCTCTTTATCCTTTTTCATCTTTTTCAAGGTCTCGTTGGCATCGCGACGTATGTTGCGTACTGCAACCTTATGTTCCTCACCGAGTTTTTTTACCTGTTTGACCAGCTCTTTTCGACGCTCTCCGGTCAGTGGTGGAATGGTCAGACGTACGACATTACCATCGCTGGCCGGCGTCAGGCCAAGGCTCGATGCCAGGATGGCCTTTTCAATGGCTGGCAACACCTGCGGATCCCAGGGTTTGATAACGATCATGTTGTTCTCGGGAATGGTGAGAGCACTGACCTGATCCAAAGTCATCTGCGAACCGTAGGCATTAACCTTGATGCCATCCAGCAACGATAGGCTCGCGCGACCAGTACGTATCTTGACCAAATCACGTTTGAGCGCCTCAAGACTGGAGACCATCTTCTCTTTTAATTGATCGATCACTTGCGTTGTCATGTTCTCCTCATGCAGACTACAGGGGCGTCAAAATCATTTTAGATGAAGTAGCTACCGTTAGTTGGTGATCAGCGTACCGACATCTTCTCCGGTCACCGCCCTGACAATGTTACCCGGCCTGGTCATATCAAAGACAAAGATGGGGAGATTGTTGTCCCGTGCCAGGGAAATTCCGGCGGCATCCATGATGCGCAGGTCATCCCGCAAGACGGTTGAAAAGGTCAGGGTATGATAGCGAACGGCATTGACATCCTTTTCCGGGTCACGGTCATATACACCATCGACACGGGTGGCCTTCATAATGACATCGGCCTTGATCTCCAAGGCGCGCAGAACGGCAGCCGTATCGGTGGTAAAGTAGGGATTGCCTGTACCGGCCGCAAAAATGACCACCCGCTTATGTTCCAGGTGGTCAAGGGCCTTGAGCCGTTCATAGGGTTCACATACATTGAGCATGGTAATTGCCGACATGACCTTAGCCGGAATGCCAAGGCTCTCCAGGCCATCCTGGACGGCCAGGGAATTCATTACCGTACCCAGCATGCCCATGTTATCGGCGGAGCTGCGATCCATGCCACCAGCAGCTCCGGCCACGCCCCGAAAAATGTTCCCAGCCCCTACCACAAGGGCAAGCTCGATCTTGAGGTTGTGCAACGCCTGAATTTCCTGGGACAAGTACTTGATAACCTCGGTGCTGATGCCGTAGGGACGATCCCCCATCAAGGCTTCACCACTGATCTTCAAAAGGACTCGTTTGAACTTCATTTCGCGGCTCTCCTCGCTACTCTGCCTGCCATCGACAAAGCCATGCGCTCTAATTGACTGACTCACCTGCTAATGCGCTGATTTTATCCGATTTGAAAACGCACAAAATTCTTGATGGAAATATTCTCGCCCATCTTTGCTACCAGTTCATTGAGCAGATCCTGAACGGAAAGATCAGGGTTCTTGACATACTTCTGCTCCATCAAACACACCTCAGCGAGATATTTTTCGATCTTGCCACCGACAATTTTCTCGACAATTTGCTGCGGTTTACCGGATTCCAACGCCTGGTTAACATAAATCTCGCGTTCACGTTCGAGCAATGCAGCCGGAACATCGTCACGAGTTATAGAAACCGGATTAACAGCGGCAATATGCATAGCTATATTCTTGGCGAATGCTTTGAAATCGTCGGTTTTAGCAACAAAATCAGTTTCACAACCGACTTCAACCATGACACCAAGTTTTCCACCGGCGTGGATATAACAGTCAACAACACCTTCTTTGGTCTCACGACCGGCACGTTTAGCGGCCACAGCTAAGCCTTTTTGACGAAGCAAGTCGACTGCTTTCTCCATGTCGCCTGCGGTCTCGGTGAGCGCCTTTTTACAATCCATCATGCCGGCATTAGTCTTATCCCGCAATTCCTTAACCATCTGGCTTGTAATTGTCACGATATCTCTCCTTAAGCAACGTGCGCAACGCACATCAAATCATTCAACTGGATACACAAAACCGACAAAGAGGCGGCTTGCCACTTTGTCGGTCATTATAACGACGATAGGGCGAAAAAAATGGATTATTCCTCGTCCATTTTAGCGGCCAATTCATCAGCCACTTCGGTACTCATCGCTGCTTCTAAGTCATCAATATCAGCAGCTGTTTCTTCGCCACGACGAGCTTTGCCTTCGAGCACGGCCTCCGCCATCATCGATGAAATCAACTTGATCGCACGAATAGCATCATCATTACCAGGAATAACGTAGTCGATACCTTCGGGGTCACAGTTGGTATCAGTCAGCGCGATCACCGGTATACCGAGCTTCACCGCCTCGCCGATAGCGATATCTTCATTCTTGGGATCAATGACAAAAAGAACATCGGGTAAAGATCGCATGTTTTTGATACCACCAATGTTGCGATCGAGCTTAATGCGTTCTTTCTCCATCTGCAGGATTTCCTTTTTCGGGAATCGATTGATGGTACCATCTGCTTGCATGGATTCAATTTTTTTGAGACGCTCGACGGAGTGCTTGATAGTCTGGAAGTTTGTCAACATGCCTCCCAACCACCGGTGATTGACAAAATACATGCCACAACGCCCAGCCTCTTCCTTGATAATAGTCTGCCCCTGGCGTTTGGTACAAACAAACAGAACAGAACCACCACCGCCGACGATGTCGACCAAGGCAGAATAGGCCTTGCGAAATAATTTGAGGGTAATATCGAGATTTACGATATAAATGCCATTTCTGGGACCGTAAATATAGGGTTTCATTTTCGGGTTCCAACGTCGAGTTTGGTGCCCGAAATGAAGACCAGCCTCCAGCATCTGTCGCATATTCACTGTTGCCATAATTTTCTCCTTACTACATTTAGGTTAAACCACCATCCCCTCGGCCAATCTCATTCAATAGATGAAACACCTGTGGCCTTAAATGGGATGTGTGAGATATTTCGGGAGTTAAGCCCCCCCGAAGACGGACGAAAAATCTATTATAATAGCATGATAAGTTGTACATTACAAGCACGAGACGACTAAGTGTTATTTTTGTCGTCAAAGGTCAAATAATTATTTTTTTATTAATCTTTTCCGCCCCCCTAAGATGAATTCCAGCCATTGAAACCCGAATTGCAACAGAGATGAATCGTCGCGTTCAATGCGCCGTCGTTCTTCTTTACTAAGCTTAAATCCGCTGAGCAAGTGATGCGTCTCCATGTAATCGCGAAAATTATCAATATCGTAACAAGTCATAAAAGCTAATCGCTGGTACGGTCCTGCCACGCCCTCGCCAGCCCAGGGATTAGTCGCAAAAAATGCATCAAGCTCAGCCCACATTTCGTTGAGCAAATTACATTGATGCATATCCTGCCCACGCTCCCACTGCGCAATAGTATACGATTTAGGTTCTTCATGCCCCTTGCAGTAAGGATGTTGCGTCATGAAATAATGAAAGCGTAAAGGTCGCCCTTGCCCAGGGGATTCAACACCTCTTTCGAGTGGATACGTTCTACACGCCGAGGGGCGATGGATGTAAATGGTACATCCCTGAGAAGAGAGGAACGGGCATGAAGCAGAAGAATCAGCAAGCAGTTTGAGTTTAAGCCCTGGAAAAAAAGAATGGCTGCCCTCACAGATCGTGGTGTACTGCTGGAGTATTAAGGATGATGATTGCTGCAAAGCTCGTTTCAGCAAAAGAACATCGTAGGGAAACAGCAACATATCGACATTCTTGCAACAGTGAAGATAGCAGGAGACATCGGGGTGACAATCAAATCGAAATTGTGAGTTCTTATCGAGCAATAAACGATCAGTGGGAAAATGACAGGAAAGATCCATAAAAATGTAGAGAAAAAAAAAGCTGGTATGTAAAACATACCAGCTTGTAGTAAAGATCTATATAAATTTATTGGTCTTGCTCGGGTTGTGTTGCGCTGCTAACATTCTGGAATTCGACCAACTCAAGTATGGCCATTGGTGCAGCATCTCCTGAGCGAGTACCAGTACGAATTATACGAGTATACCCACCCTGACGACCAGCGTATTGGGAGCTGATTTCGTCAAAGAGTTTGGCGACAATATCCTTGGAACGAATGTAGGCGAGAGCCTGGCGGCGGGCGTGCAAATCTCCCCGTTTTCCCAATGTAATCATCTGCTCCGCAACACGGCGGGCTTCTTTTGCTTTGGGGACAGTGGTAACAATGCGTTCCTGATCAAGTAACGACGTTACCATGTTCCGTAACATGGCATCACGGTGTGAAGATGTGCGGCCAAGCTTGCGACCAGCTTTTCTATGTCTCATGATTGAATCCTTTTATCGTTCCGGATGGTTACTCGCAACGCAGGTGTTGAATTTATTCTTCCAGCTTTTCTTCACGTTTATCAGGGGTTACCCAACCATCATATTTCATACCCAAGGTCAGGTTGTGCTCTGAAAGAAGCGCTTTGATTTCATTCAAAGATTTGCGTCCGAAATTTTTGGTTTTCAGCATTTCAGCATCGGTTTTGTTCACCAGTTGCCCAATAAACTGTATTTGGGCATTCTTCAGGCAATTTGCTGATCGTACTGAAAGCTCTAGATCCTCGACATTTTTGTCAAGAAAAGGAGGGTAAGCCTTGCCTTCATCATCATCGTTTAAGTTATCTGGTGCTCGTGCGATTTCTTCATTGAAGTTGATGAATATGGTCATTTGCTCCTTGAGTATCTTCGCAGCATATGCCAACGCATTTTGCGGTTCAACACTACCATCAGTTTCTATTTCAATGGTCAGTCGATCAAAATCAGTCTGCTGTCCTACCCTAGCCTGGCTCACAACATACTGAACGCGAATAATAGGAGAAAAGGATGAATCAATAGGTATGACCCCGATTGGTTGGCCTTCCTTTTTGTTGTGCTCTGCAGCAACATATCCCTTACCCCAATGAACTTCGAGTTCAGCTCTGAACGTCACATTGCTAGTAATAGTGCAAATATGAAGGTCAGGGTTCATCACTTCTACATAGGCGCCACCATTGATGTCACTAGCATACACTTTCCCAGGGCCTAGTTTTTCAATGATAACTGTGCGTGACTCAGGGCCATTGAGCTTAAGACGAACTAGTTTTAAATTTAGTATGATCTCAGCTACATCTTCATGTACACCATCAACGGTGGTAAATTCATGTAATGCATCGTTTAATCTGACACTTGTTATTGCCGCTCCACGTATTGAGGAGAGCATGATGCGTCGTAATGAGTTCCCGATTGTGGTCGCAAACCCACGTTCAAGAGGTTGACAAACAAATTTTGCATATCTGTTTGACAGAGTAGCTTCATCGACCTCCAATTTTTCGGGAGATATAAGGCTATGCCAGTTTTTGTAAAAGGGATTATCATCCCGAATGTCCTGTGCCATGCAATACCTAACGAATAAAGTTATTTGGAATACAACTCGACGATCAGTTGTTCCTGGATTGGCATCGTTATTTCTTCGCGATTTGGTAATGCTTTTACACTACACTGGAATTTTGTCTGGTTGAGCTCGAGCCAGCTTGGAAGCCCACGGCGTACTGCACCTTCTAGGTTATCGATAATAACCTCATTTTTTTGATGTTTTTCGCGCAATGCAATAACATCGCCAACTTTTATCTGATAAGAAGGGATATTAACTTTGTTTCCATTAATGGAAAATAAATTATGGCGAACCATTTGGCGAGCCTGGTCGCGGGAACTTGCAAAACCGCTTCGATATAAAGCATTATCAAAACGACGCTCGAGCATTATCAATAGAATTTCACCTGTAACGCCTTTAGCTCTATCAGCCCGCTCAAAATACCGTCGAAATTGGGCCTCAAGCATACCATACATCTGTTTCACTTTTTGCTTCTCTCGAAGCTGTACGGCATAGTCAGAAACTTTACGAAATTTATTTTGCCCGTGTTGTCCTGGAGCAAAAGATCGCCGCTCAAAAGCACACTTATCTGAGTAGCAACGCTCGCCCTTTAAAAACATTTTCAAATTTTCGCGCCTGCATAATCTGCAGGAAGCACCTGTATATCTAGCCAACGTATACCTCCAAGTAGTATCCTAATAAGTAACTGATTGTACGCCCACGAATAATAAAATATTACACTCGTCTTCTTTTTGGCGGTTTACAACCGTTATGAGGCAATGGAGTTACATCTACAATCCGGCTAACATCAAGATCGACCGTTGTTAATGCTCGCAAGGCAGCTTCACGTCCTGGCCCAGGTCCCTTCACGCGCACCTCGACCTTACGGAGCCCGTGCTCCTTTGCCTTGGACACGGCATCACTGAGTGCATTTTGTGCCGCAAATGGTGTGGATTTTCTAGACCCTTTGAACCCGAGGACGCCTGCACTGGACCAAGAGAGCGTGTTCCCTTGACGATCTGAAATAGTGACAACAGTATTGTTAAAAGTCGAATAGATAAAAACGATACCTTCTGGTACGTTCTTCTTGTCCTTTTTTTTAACTTTAGTATTGACCTTGCCTGCTTTAGCCATGTGAACTCCCAGTTTTATTCAATTCTAATCAGAACGATAAGAGCTGTTATTTTTTACGAACAGCAGCACCGCGACGGGGACCTTTCCTGGTGCGTGCATTCGTTTTTGTTCTTTGCCCTCTTACCGGCAAACCTTTGCGATGACGTCGCCCTCGATAACAGCCTAGGTCCGTTAATCTTTTAATATCAATAGATACTTCGCGTCTTTTATCGCCTTCGACTACATAATCGTTTTCAATGACTATCCGGATGCGGTTTACATCATCGCCACTTAAATCGTCACTGTTCATCTGATAGGGTAAATCAACCTTATCGAGAATCTGGCGGGCAGTTGTTAAACCAATGCCGTAGATATACGTCAAAGCTCGATCCATGTGTTTGTTGCGTGGCAAGTCCACACCTGCTATACGTGCCAAATCAGTGCTCCTTATTCAGAATCTTGCTCAATTTTAAAAAGCGATTATCCTTGGCGTTGCTTATGTTTTTTTACAACACAGGCAACCCTGACAACACCCTTACGTTTAAGAATTTTACACTCGGAACAAATTTTTTTTACCGATGATCTTACTTTCATATTATCCTCAATTCTTCTACGGTTTTTTCCCCTTCCCGCCTTTTGCACGAAAGGTTACACGTCCCCTCGATAGGTCGTACGGTGACAATTCAACAGTTACACGGTCACCTGGAAGAATTTTTATGTAGTGCATGCGCATTTTACCCGAAATATGTGCGAGCACCTTGTGTCCGTTATCGAGCTCAACCTGAAACATAGCGTTAGGAAGCGGTTCGACAATAGTCCCCTCTACTTCAATGGCGTCTTCTTTGCCCATAAAAAAATTCACCTAATTATTGCCGAGCAGAAATTTAAAATATATATCTAAGAGTCAATGAAAAATCAAGCTATTTAGAACAAAAACTTGTCCACCCATGTTAGACAGTCCCACCATCATAACGACTCAAGATCCTTGGGCCTTCCTGAGTGATTGCGATAGAATGTTCAAAATGGGCTGATGGGTGACGATCAGCAGTCACTACAGTCCACTGATCTTTAAGAATCTTAACCTTTGAACTTCCGAGGTTAACCATAGGTTCTATAGCTAACACCATACCTTCCAATAAACGTGGAGAAGGTTGATTTTGTACATAATTAGGCACTTCTGGTGGCTCATGAAGTTGTGTTCCAATTCCATGACCAACAAATTGTCTTACAACTGAAAATCCCGCAGCTTCACATGTAGTTTGGATTGCACGAGAAATGTCAGAAACACGTTTACCGATGATTGCCTGTTTAATGCCTTCTATAAGGGACTTTTCAGTAACAGCCAGGAGCTTTTCTATCTTAGGAGATACAGAACCCACAGAAACTGTTATAGCAGCATCACCATAATAGCCTTTGAATACTGCACCGAAGTCTAAGGAGATTATGTCACCATATTTAAGAATTTTATCCCGAGAAGGAATACCATGGACAACCTCCTCATTAACAGAGGTACATAAACAGGCCGGAAAACCTCTATACCCTTTAAATGCCGGTAGCGCTCCTAGGTCACGGCAGCATTCTTCAGCCACACCGTCAAGAGCATAGGTCGTCACCCCTTCTCGGATGTGTGATCTAAGCGTAGAAAGTACAGTGGCTACTATTTGGTTGGCTAAATATAAAACTTCAATCTCTTCATTAGATTTGAGAGTAATTAAATTATCCGCAGTTTTCACATTAACACTTAATTCTTACCACGTAGGCGTCCAGATTTTAGAAAGCCATCATAGTTTTTCATGATCATGTGAGATTCTATTTGTGATATGGTATCAATGGCTACGCCAACTACAATGAGTAAGGCGGTTCCTCCAAAGTAAAAAGGAACACTTAACTTACTAATGAGAAGTGTAGGCATAACACAAACAGCACTTAGGTAAAAAGCACCTACTACAGTCAATCGGGTGAGGACGAAATCAAGGAATTCTGAGGTCTTTTTGCCTGGACGAATGCCAGGAACGAAGCCTCCATTTTTTTTGAGATTTTCAGCAACGTCGTCAGCTTTGAATGACACGGCAGCATAAAAAAAACAAAAAAATACTATCATGCCTATATAGAGAGTGTAGTAATATATTGTACCGGGCGAGAAAGCTGCAGATATTCGCTGTACCCAATCAATCTGTACGAATGACCCTATAGTGGCGGGAAACATCATAATAGAGGATGCAAAAATAGGAGGTATAACTCCAGATACATTGATTTTCAGCGGTAAGTGTGAAGCCTGGCCGCCATAAACGCGTCTCCCTACTACACGCTTAGCGTACTGCACAGGTATACGACGTTGCGAAGTTTCAGCGAAAATAATGAATGCAACGACAAGGAACATCATCACGATGATGACAGGTACAAAAATTAAAGATAATTCGCCTGATTGTATGAGCGCAATAGTATTACCCACGGCAGAAGGCATCCGTGCAACGATACCGGAAAATATAATTAAGGATATACCATTTCCAATACCACGTTCAGTCATTTGCTCGCCAAGCCACATGATAAATGCAGTACCTGAGGTAAGTGTGATGACTGTGAGCAATTTAAATTGAAAACCAGGGTCGATGACAACTGCAATACCATTAGGGCTTGTCATTCCTTCTAGCCCAGAAGCGATGAAAAATCCTTGGATAGTCGCCAACAGAACTGTTCCGTAACGAGTAAATCGGGTAATTTTTCGCCTACCCGATTCGCCCTCCTTAGAAAGAGATTCCAGTTGAGGGACGACAACTGTTAGCAATTGGATAATAATCGAAGCCGAAATGTACGGCATAATACCGAGGGCAAAAATCGAGAAATTTTCTAATGCCCCACCAGAAAACATGTTAAACATGCCAAACAGGGTACTAGCATTTTTCGCAAAAAATGCAGAGAGCGCCTCTCCGTTGATTCCTGGCGTTGGTATTTGAACTCCCATCCGGTAGACTAAAAGCATAAAGAGAGTGAAAATCACTCTCTTGCGTAGTTCAGGGATATTTGCAGCGCTGAAGAGACCTGCCATTTTTAAACCTCGACAGTCCCACCAACAGCTTCAATCATAGTTTTTGCCCCTTGACTAACTTTATCAACTACAATTGTAAGAGGTTTTGTAAGCTCCCCATTGGCAAGTATTTTGACCAAACAATTTGGCTTGATACTTCCAGCATCTATCAATGCTTGTCGATCAACCCTCGATCCACTTTCAAATTTATTAAGTTCATCAAGACTAATGATGGCGTATACTTTCTTAAAGATATTATTAAAACCGCGCTTAGGGAGTCGGCGGTGCAACGGCATCTGTCCGCCTTCAAAACCGGCTCGAAGACTGTAACCAGATCTTGCTCTGGCACCCTTATGTCCCTTCGCTGAAGTTTTACCGTGCCCGCTTCCAGGACCACGACCGACCCGTTTTCGATCTTTACGAGCACCTGCACAAGGTGAAAGAGTATTGAGCTTAAGCACGATTAATCCTCCAACTTTAAAAGATGCTGCACTTTATGCAACATTCCGCGTAACTCGGGCGTGTCTTTTCGAGTAACTGTTTTATACAATTTAGTCAATCCAAGGCCAGTAAGAGTAGCACTAATAGCCTTGGGACTACCGATAGAACTCTTAATCTGGGTGTATGTCACTGTTTTGTCCATAGAAATACCTTAACTAAAGTTAAAACTGTACATCAGCAATGGATTTTCCACGTAGACGAGCAATTTGCTCCGCAGTTCGTAATCTCCGCAGACCATCCATGGTGGCTTTGACCAAATTATGCGGGTTATTACTACCAAGGCATTTGGTCAATATATTTTGAACGCCAGCAGCTTCAAGTACGGCTCGTACCGCTCCACCAGCGATAACACCGGTACCGTCAGACGCAGGTTTGAGCATAACACTACCAGACTTAAAATTCCCAGTAACGTTATGTGGAATTGAAACATCTGTAAGGGATACAAGCTGCATATCTTTACGAGCTTGCTCAACTCCTTTCCTTATAGCCTCAGGCACCTGATTGGCCTTGCCCAATCCATATCCAACTTTTCCATTTCCATCGCCGACGACTACTATAGCGCTGAAACTGAAACGACGACCACCTTTCACGACTTTGGCTACGCGATTGATATATACTATCTTTTCGATCAGCTCGTCCTGAATGCCCTCTTTAGCTCGTTTAAAATCGGCCAAGAAACACCCCCACTTCCTTAAAAATTTATAAAAGTATATAATAATAGGTTAAAATTCGAGCCCACCTTCACGAGCACCATCGGATAAAGCTTTCACCCTACCATGGTACAAGTATCCACCACGATCAAAAACAACAGTTTTAATACCAGTCGACAATGCTTTCTGAGCAAGTAGCAATCCAACTTTTTTTGCTTGTTCAGACTTGTTTAATGATTCGACTGATTCAAAATTCTTATCATCAGATGACATCGCGACCAAGGTTCTGTTGGTAGAGTCGTCAATGATCTGAGCGTAAATGTGACGGTTACTTCGAAATACACGTAGCCGAGGCCTTTCTTGCGTACCATTGATCTTAACACGGATACGTTGGACTCGTTTACTTCTCGCAGTGACTTTTTGATTAGTTTTGGCCATGGTCAGATATATAAATTATTCGAGTTATTTTTTGCCGCCGGCTTTACCGACTTTTCTAATAATGTGCTCATCAAAATATCGTATACCTTTGCCTTTATAGGGTTCTGGTTTTCTGATAGAGCGAATTTGGGCGGCGGTTAGTCCAATAAGTTCTTTATCTATCCCTACAAGAGTGATCGAATTATCTTTATCAACGCTGGCAGATATACCTTCCGGTAAATGAAAGTCAACTGGGCTAGAATAGCCTACATTTACTGTTAGTATGTTAGCATTTACATTTGCACGATATCCTACACCCTCAACCATAAGCTTTTTGGAGAAACCATTATCAACTCCGATGACCATATTATTGATCAGTGATCGAGTCATACCCCAAAATGCTAGGACTTTTTTACTAGATCCTAATGGAGAGCAAGTAATCGAAGAGTTGTCTAATAGCAGAGCAATCTCAGGACGTAAGTTGCGCTCCAAAACACCTTTTTTTCCAGTAACTCTTATGAGGGTTCCTTCAACTTCTACTTTAACTCCTGAAGGAATACCGATAGGTAGTTTACCAATTCTAGACATGAAAATCTCCTATTATTAAGCGTGGAATCACCACACCTCGCAAAGCAACTCACCACCGACATTTAGCTGGCGAGCTTCTTTGTCGGTCACAACGCCCTTTGAAGTTGAAAGTATACCGATCCCAAGTCCGCTCATAACCTTGGGAATATGATCGCTACGCTTATATTGACGGTGCCCAGGCTTACTAATACGGCGGATCCCTGTGATTACCTTTTCGAAGTTAGGGCCATATTTCAGACTAAGTTTTAAAGTGCCTTGCGGACCATTATCGATGACCTCATAGGCGGCTATATACCCTTCATCTTGCAAAACTTTAGCAACGCTGACCTTAAGTTTTGACTGCGGCATCTCTACGGAATCAAAACGCGCTTTACTTGCATTTCTAATTCTAGTCAGCATATCCGCCAACGGGTCACTCATCGACATTGAAAGATCCTCATTAAAAAAATGTATCTAAAAATTTGATTACCAACTGGATTTAGTAACGCCAGTAATCTCACCCTGGGAGGCTAGTTTGCGGAAACATAATCTGCAGATACCGAATTTACGGTAATAAGCTCTAGCACGCCCACAAAGTGGACATCGATTATACCGGCGCACTTCGTATTTAGGTGTACGTTTAGCCTTGGCGATTAATGATTTTTTGGCCACAGAATCCTCCTAGAGTACAATGCGAAACTAAACACTGTTTACAATTATTTTTTTCTGAAGGGCATGCCGATAGCATCAAGTAACGCTTTAGCACCCTCATCAGTTTTAGAAGAAGTAACAATAGTAATATTGAGCCCACGAATATGATCGATTTTATCGTAATCAATTTCAGGAAAAATTATGTGCTCGGTTATTCCCATTGAGTAATTGCCTCTGCCATCAAACCCTTTGAATGAAACACCTTTGAAGTCACGAACGCGGGGTAATGCAATGTAGATAAGTTTAGTAAGAAAGTCATACATGCGTTCTTTTCGCAAGGTGACACGGGCTCCAATAGGCATACCCTCGCGAAGTTTAAAAGTGGCAATCGACTTTTTTGCCTTAGTTACTACCGCTTTTTGGCCTGCAATAGAGGTCAACTCATCAGCGGCCTTCTCCACGATTTTGGGGTTTTGTACTGCTTCACCTAACCCCATATTAAGAACAATCTTTTCAATACAGGGAATGTCCATGACATTGTGTATCCCCAATTGAACTTTAAGTGAGTTCTTAATTTCAGTTTCATATTGCTCTTTCAATGTACCCATTACTTACTCCGTCACTGAACATGCGTTTATTTCGCTGCTAAAATAGTAGCTTTGCACTTTTTGCAAATACGAACTTTTGTGCCATCTTCGAGAATCTGCTTACCAACGCGTACAGTTTCGGCACACTCAGGACACACAAGCATCACATTAGAAATGCTAATGCCAGCTTCTTTTTCTAATATTTGACCCGATTGGGAGGCGTCAGTGGGCTTCTGATGCTTTTTTACTATATTTATTCGCTCAACAATCACTTTAGCCTTATCAAGATCTATAGATAAGACTTTCCCCACTCTCCCTTTATCTTTTCCAGCTATAACTTCTACTTTATCGCTTATTCTAAGCTTGCTCTGTCCTGGACGCATATCCATACTCCCAATATTGATAAGAGAACGATTTTATAATACTTCCGGCGCCAGAGAAATGATCTTCATAAAACCAAGTCCACGAAGTTCACGTGCAATCGGTCCGAAGATACGAGTTCCTATTGGTTCACCATTATTTGATAATAATACAGCAGCATTTTCATCAAACTGAACCATTGTATCCTCTGCACGCTTTATAGCCTTTACTGTACGTACGACTACGGCATTGAGCACATCCCCTTTCTTTACCTTAGCATGGGGAATAGCTTCTTTAACCGTGACAACTATTATATCACCGATACGAGCGTATCGTTTCCGAGTGCCACCAAGCACACGAATGCAAAGTACTTTTTTTGCACCTGAATTGTCAGCTACATTTAAAACGGTTTCAGTTTGGATCATGACCTCACCTGAAATTCTAGCTCTAAAGGGAAAAAATTATGGAAAATGAATAGTTACACAGCTTTCACAACAACACTGCGAACTAACCACCTTTTATTTTTTGAAAGTGGGCGGCATTCTTCGATGATTACCAAGTCGCCGATTTGGCACTGGTTGGCTGAATCATGAGCCATATATTTTACTTGTTGCCGTATATATTTACCGTAGAGCTTATGTGGAATTTTTCTTTCCACGAGGACAACTACACTATTGTCCATTTTGTTACTGACAACAAAGCCCTGTCGCGTCTTTTTTACATGATCGCTCATAATTATTCCAAGTTTTTAAAAATTATCAGTTATCCAAGGCCGTAGTAACAATTTTTTCTGCAAGAATTGTTTTAATACGTGCTATGTCTTTTCGAAGTTGATTGAGTTTCGAAGGATTCTCTAATCGACGAATGCCATGCTTAAATCGAAGTTTGAAAAGGTCATCTTTAACCTCCATTTCTTTCTTCGATAGCTCTTCAACTGATAAGCCTCTTAAATCCTTAGCTTTCATATACTAGTTCTCTTACTGATGACTGTTGTTGGAAAAGGGAGTTTAAAGCTAGCTAGACGAAGTGCTTCTAGTGCTAATTCTTCAGGAATTCCTTTCAATTCATAAAGAATACGACCAGGTCGGATCGTTGCAACCCAATATTCTGGCACACCTTTACCCTTGCCCATACGGGTTTCAGCCGGTTTTTTTGTTATAGACTTGTCAGGAAAAATCCGTATCCATAACTTGCCACCACGTTTTACTTTACGATTAATAGCAATACGTGCTGCCTCAATTTGCTGCGCAGTCATGCGCCCACAGCCTATAGCTTTAAGAGCAAAGTCACCATAGGCTAATTCTGCGCCCTGGTATGACGTACCATCCATTCTGCCCTTATGTTGTTTTCTATGCTTAACCTTGCGTGGACTTAACATCTCAACAGACTCCTTAATGCTTTATTGAAGTAAAAGTTATCAATTAGATTGCTTGGGTGATTCATTAACCGTATTTCCTTCGGCTAAGATTTCACCCTTAAAAATCCATACTTTTACCCCAATAATCCCATAAGTGGTTTTAGCCTCAGCAGTTCCATAATCAATATCGGCACGCAAAGTGTGCAAAGGGACACGACCTTCCTTGAACCATTCAGTCCGAGACATCTCAGCCCCACCAAGTCGTCCAGAGCAAGAGATTTTAATGCCTTGCACACCAAAACGAAGAGCGGAATTGATCGATTTCTTCATAGCGCGTCGAAAAGCAATACGCCTTTCTAGTTGCGTTGCGATATTTTCCGCAACAAGCTGGGCGTCCGCCTCTGGGCGTCGAACTTCCTGGATATCAATGAAGCAACTACGCTGAAACTTTGTTTCAAGTTCCTTTTTTAGTCCCTCTATCTCAGCGCCCTTCTTTCCGATAACAATGCCTGGTCGGGCAGTGAAAAGTTTGACTTTTACTTTTTCACCAGTTCTCTCAATCACGATCCTTGATACACCGGCGTGATAGAGTCTTTGCTTCAGGAATTTACGGATCAACTGATCTTGGTGAAGATTATTTGCATAATCTTTATCAGCATACCAAATTGATTCCCAAGAACGAGTAATGTTAATTCGCAACCCAATGGGATTTACTTTTTGACCCAAGATATCCTCCGTTCCTCAGCAGTTCTTCTCAGTATACAATAATGTGATTAAGCTTCATCAACGATAACAGTGATATGACTGGTACGTTTCAATATACGCGTGGCACGTCCCTGCGCCCTAGGGCTGAAACGTTTTAACATCGGCCCACCATCAACTGTAATTTCCTTGACATACAAGGTGTCGACGTCGACAGAATCTCTTTGATCAGCGTTTGCAACTGCAGATTCAAGAACTTTTCGCAGAATTCTTGCTGCCTTTTTGGGCATAAATCGCAGTGTGGTGACGGCTGTATCTGCTTTCATACCACGAATCACATCTGCCACTAATCGGGCTTTTTGGGGTGAGACGCGTATATACTTCGCGACGGCTTTAGTTTCCATCGACCTACTCCTCTTGATCTGCTTAGATCTTCAATGACTTAGCGGCCCTTTTTATCTGAAGCATGACCGTAATACGTTCTTGTCGGTGAGAATTCCCCGAGTTTATGTCCGACCATATTTTCAGTAACATAAACGGGGATAAATTTGTTACCGTTATGAACAGCGAAGGTAATCCCAACCATTTCCGGTAAGATATCAGACCGCCTTGACCAGGTTTTGATAACCTTGCGAGAGCCAGTTTCTTGTGCCTGGACTACTTTTCTCATAAGATGATCATCAACGAAGGGGCCTTTTTTTATCGATCGAGCCATATGTCGTCACTCAATTGTTATTTTCTTTTATTAACAATATCTTTGTCAGAAGATTTAGGCTTCCGAGTTTTGTATCCTTTTGATGGAATGCCCCAAGGTGAACACGGATGACGACCACCCGAACTTTTTCCTTCGCCACCGCCCATTGGGTGGTCAACGGGATTCATTGCCACTCCTCTTACCGAGGGTCTAATGCCTTTCCATCTTGAGCGCCCGGCCTTTCCAAGTTTTTCACTGGCGTATTCTGTATTACCAACTTGACCTATGCAAGCACGACAATCTTTGTGGAATTTGCGAACTTCACCAGATGGAAGCTTAACTAATACCTGATTACCATCTTTTGCCATCAGCTGAGCAGCAGCACCAGCTGAGCGAACCAGTTGAGCACCTTTGCCAATTTTCATCTCGATATTGTGGATTACAGTACCAAGTGGGATGTTTATCATAGGTAAACAATTCCCTACTTTAATATCCACCCCAAGCCCAGAGATTACAGTATCTCCAACGACCATGCCATTAGGAGCAAGAATATAGGCCTTTTCACCATCTGCATATACTAAAAGTGCAATATTTGATGAGCGGTTTGGGTCATATTCAATGGAAGTCACCTTAGCCGGTATTAGATCTTTTGTCCTCTTCCAATCAATAATGCGGTATTTACGCTTATGTCCACCGCCTTTGTGACGAGCAGTAACACGTCCATATACATTGCGTCCACCGGTTTTCTTAAGTGCTACTGTCAGCGATTTTTCAGGCTCGTTGTCAGCAAGAAAATCTTGGCGAACAGATACATGATGGCGACTACCGGGAGATGTCGGTTTATGAATTTTTATAGACATTTTTTTTCCTATAATTTCTACATTAGAAACCTAATGGTCCTAAATCAAAGTTCTTCGAGAAAATTGATTTTACCCTCTGACAAGGTGATATAGGCTTTCTTCCAATTACAGGTTTTCCCGTATGACCGTGCACCAACACGCTTAAATTTTCCGTTCATGTTTGCGGTGGCGACCTTGGAAACCTTAACGTTGAAAAGTCTTTCAACAGCATCTTTTATTTCGATTTTATTAGCTCTTGAATCTACTTTAAAAACCACTTTGGATTCGGTCTCTTGTAAATAATTACCTTTTTCAGTTAGACATGGACGCTTGATGACGTCAAAGATATCCTTCATACCAAGACCCTATCCTCAATTTTTTTCAAGCTAGATTGCACAAGCATTAATTTAGAATATTTCAAAATATCATAGACATTGAGTCCAGCGACCGGAAGAACCTTATATCCCACAGCGTTGCGCGCAGAAAGATGAACATGGTCGTCATTTCCTTCAGTGATCAACAGGCAATTGTCTACACTAAACTTGCCCATCACTTGGACAAAATATTTTGTCTTGATATCAGCGAGTTCAAACTGATCAACGACTATTAAATTACCCTCTTGGTGCCGTGCACTCAATGCCATGCGCAGGGCCAATCGTTTGACCTTTTTGGGCATACTGTAGCTGTAATCCCTAGGCTTAGGTCCAAAGACAGTACCACCACCGCGCCATACTGGTGAAGTCCGGCTTCCAGCACGGGCACGTCCAGTGCCTTTTTGACGCCAAGGCTTTGCCCCACCACCACTCACTTCACCACGAGTTTTTGTACAGGCATTACCACTCCGTCGATTAGCCCTTTGCATGCAAACGACTTCGTGAAGTACGCCAGTGTTGACTTCAACGTTGAAAACAGAATCGTTGAGCTCAATTTCGCCGACTTTTTCTGCCTGAATATTTAGAATTTCACACACGGACATGAGAATCTCCTTGAAAGCAGCCCAGATTATGCTTTTGAATAGATGTTGACTAATCCGTTCTTAGCGCCTGGTACAGTCCCGCGAACGAGTATTACGTTATCTTCAACACGAATATCGATTACCTTTAGATTCTTCTGGGTAATTGATTCATTGCCCATTCGCCCTGGCATTTTTTTTCCTTTGAGCACTCTTGAAGGCCATGCGCTACAGCCAATACTACCAGGGGCTCGATGAAAGTCTGAGCCGTGGGTCTTACGTCCCCCACTAAAACCATGTCGGCGTATTACACCTTGAAATCCCCGACCTTTGCTCTTGCCAGCAATATCTATGGTGTCACCTACAGCAAAGATCTGAGAAAGAGTAATTTCTTGCCCGACATCATAAGTGTCAGGGTTGTCGATACGAAATTCTTTAATATGATAAAATCCTTTTCCACCTGAACGCTTGAAGTGGCCAGTTTCTGGTTTATTTAGACGAGAGGTTTTCTTCTCAAGGAAACCCACCTGAATTGCATTATAGCCTTCTTTGGCGATAGTTTTCTTTTGAAGAATCGTACATGGCCCTGCTTCGATGACTGTAACTGGAATAGAGCGACCATTTTCGTCATATACTCTGGTCATTCCCAATTTTCGTCCTAAAATTCCTTTTGTATTCGGCATCAGTCTACCTAGAGTCAATTCGTTATCACATAAGGTGAGTAACATTTGATCGATCAGCTATTGCTTCGCATTCAATCAGGGAAGTTTAATTTCAACATCAACCCCAGCGGATAATTCAAGTTTCATCAATGAATCAATCGTTTGCTGCGTAGGCTCTAATATGTCAA
The DNA here is from genome assembly GCA_964639845.1 of uncultured Desulfobulbus sp. GTDB lineage: Bacteria > Desulfobacterota > Desulfobulbia > Desulfobulbales > Desulfobulbaceae > Desulfobulbus. The sequence continues at coordinate 535,926 of CAZXHS010000001.1, forward strand.
GCAAACGCCGGTGTGTACGCATTTCGAACTGTTCACGTGATTTCTTATCCACATGTGGAGAGCGAAGCACGGTGAACTTGTTAGTGCTCGTCGGCAGCGGGATAGGTCCAACAACGGTAGCTCCGGTGCGTCGTGCTGTATCGACAATTTCTTTTGTGGATACATCAAGAAGCTTATGATCATATCCTTTTAAACGAATGCGAATCTTATCTGCAGGAATCATAACACTCCCAATTACTCAATAATTTCGGAAATAACGCCAGCGCCGACGGTGCGTCCGCCCTCACGAATGGCAAAACGAAGACCGGCCTCCATGGCAATCGGGGTAATCAGCTCACCGGAAATGTGGATGTTATCACCGGGCATGACCATTTCTACGCCCTCTTCCAGGGTCACCACGCCAGTCACGTCGGTGGTGCGGAAGTAAAACTGAGGACGATATCCATTAAAGAAAGGTGTATGACGCCCACCTTCCTCCTTGGTCAGAATATACGCTTCGGCCTTAAATTTCTTGTGCGGCTTAATGGTGCCAGGCTTGGCCATAACCTGGCCACGAACTATCTCTTCGCGCTTAATACCGCGCAACAGAGCGCCAATGTTGTCCCCCGCTTGCCCCTCGTCAAGTAGTTTGCGGAACATCTCTACACCGGTGCAGGTTGTTTTTTGTGTCGGACGAATACCAACGATTTCAACCTCATCCCCTACATGAAGAACCCCACGTTCGATACGACCAGTGGCAACGGTACCACGACCCGAAATCGAGAAGACATCTTCAACTGGCATCAGAAATGGTTTATCGATAGCACGCTCTGGCTGTGGGATATAACTGTCAACAGATCCCATCAGGTCCCAAATGCATTTAGATTTGTCTGCGTCGTCGGGAAACTCAAGCGCATTCAGGGCAGAGCCTTGGATGATGGGGATATCGTCACCGGGAAAATCATATTTATCGAGCAGCTCACGCAGTTCCATCTCAACAAGCTCGATCAACTCAGGATCATCGACCATGTCGCATTTATTGAGAAAAACCACCATCGCAGGTACACCGACCTGACGAGCAAGCAGGATGTGCTCACGGGTTTGGGGCATAGGACCGTCTGTGGCCGCAACAACCAGGATAGCACCGTCCATTTGGGCGGCCCCGGTAATCATGTTTTTGATATAGTCGGCGTGACCAGGGCAGTCCACATGGGCATAATGACGGCTTTCAGTCTCATATTCAACGTGGGCAGTTGCAATGGTGATACCACGTTCCTTCTCTTCAGGAGCTTTATCGATCTCACTAAAGTCGGTGAACTTAGCCATGCCTTTTGTTGACAATACCCGGGTGATTGCAGCTGTCAGCGTGGTTTTACCATGGTCGATATGACCAATTGTTCCTACATTGACATGCGGCTTTTTCCGCTCAAATTTTTCCTTCGCCATGTCTTATTACCTCAAATCGGAGAAATGCTCTTTATACGCCTTTGATTTTTTGAATTATCGCTTCAGCTTTTTTGCTCGGTATTTCATCAAAATCACTGAAAATCATGGTGAATGTAGCTCTTCCCTGCGTTGCTGATCGCAAGTCAGTTGAATACCCAAATAATTCAGCCAATGGAGCTTTTGCTTTCACTACTTGCTTATTCTGCTCGACATTAACGGCACCTATCTGCGCCCTTTTTTTGTTGAGTGTGTTTATCACTTCACCTAAATACTCATCCGGAGTAACGACTTCAAGGTTCATGATCGGCTCAAGTAGGACTGGGGTAGCGTTCACTACGGCTTGCCTACAAGCCATTGTAGCCGCCACGCCAAATGCCATATCCGTCGATTTATCCTCGTCGAATGACCCTCCGGTCAAGGAAACCTGTACATCGACCATGGGATAGCCAATTATTGGTCCAGAATCGAGGCTGTCTATAACTCCTTTCCTTATGGCGTCAACATACGTTGCCGGAATCTGCGAATCATCAACTCGCGACGAAAAGGTATTGCCATTTCCTTTTTTCCCTGAACTAACTTGTAACACAACGTGGCCATACTGCTCTTTGCCAGTCCCTAGGGATTCAAACCGCCCTTCGCCGATTCCAGATTTTTTAACAGTCTCGCGGTAAGCGACTTGAGGCTGCCCGATATTCGCCTGAACTTTGAACTCTCTAATAAGGCGGTCGACAATTATATCGAGATGCAACTCTCCCATCCCCGATATGATCGTTTGCCCTGTTTCGTCACTGCGAGAAACCTTGAAGCTCGGATCTTCCAGCGCTACTTTTTCTAAAGCTTCAAACAAGCTGCTTTCGTCAGCTTTTGTTTTGGGCTCAATGGCGATGCCAATTACGGGTTCTGGGAACTCAATAGCCTCAAGGCATATGAAATTATCGTGATCACAGAGAGTATCGCCGGTGCGGGTGAATTTTAATCCACCGATAGCACCGATATCACCGGTCGTAATCGACGAAACTTCCTCGCGCTTGTTAGCATGTAACTTCACAAGTTTTGAGATTTTTTCTGTTTTGTGCTTGCAGGGATTTAACACTCTATCGCCCACCTTTAATTCGCCCGAATAGACTCGTATAAAGGATAGGTGCCCTACATAGGGATCTGTCTGTAATTTGAAGACGAGACCACAAAACGTTTCACTCCTCTCAGGCTTGCGGATAAGGGGCGCACCGTTCTTATCCGTCCCCACAACAGGGGGAACATCAACGGGTGAGGGTAGATACCATGCTATCGCATCAAGCAAGGGTTGAACGCCCTTATTCTTGAAGGCTGATCCACAAAGTACTGGCACCAAGTTCAAATCAAGCGTTGCTTTTCGCAATGCTGATTTAATCTCACCGGGAGTGATCTCTTGATCATTTAAAAATTTTTCCATGACGCTTTCATCGAAGTCGGCCAACTTCTCGATAAGCGCCATTCTAGCGGCCGTAGATTCTTCTTTTAATGAAGCTGGGATAGGTACCCTAGAAACATCTTGCCCTTTTGATTCATTATCAAAGGTAAGCAATACCTGCTCGACAAGGTCTATCACACCAGTGAATTGGTCTTCTGTGCCCACTGGTAGAGTGATCGCCACCGGTAAGGCACCAAGGCGGCTTTCAATTTGATCGAGACACCTTTGAAATGAGGCCCCGACCCGATCCATCTTGTTGATAAAGGCAAGCCGTGGAATTTTGTAGCGATTAGCTTGCCGCCACACAGTCTCCGACTGTGGTTCAACACCACCAACCGCACAAAAAACAGCTACTACACCATCAAGAACCCTGAGACACCGTTCTACTTCGATTGTGAAATCGACGTGCCCGGGGGTATCGATAATATTGATTTGCCACTCTTTCCACCAGCAAGTCGTCGCAGCTGAGGTAATCGTGATCCCTCTTTCTTGCTCTTGCTCCATCCAGTCCATGACAGCAGTACCATCATGAACCTCGCCAATCTTATGTGACCGGCCTGTGTAGTACAGTATTCTTTCAGTGGTGGTTGTCTTTCCCGCGTCAATATGGGCCATAATGCCTATATTACGCACCATCAATAAAGGATTTTCGACCACCACTGTTTGAACCCTTAACGAAGAGCCGCTGCAGCACTCCCCGAAAAAAAATTGCGGACGCGTTATCTATATAAATTCGACCACAAAGTCAAGATTAAAATGTACTAGAGACCCTACCAACGATAATGAGCGAAGGCCTTATTCGCCTCTGCCATCTTATGAGTGTCATCCTTTTTCTTGACAGATGCACCACGACTATTAAAAGCATCAAGCAACTCGGCAGCCAACTTTTCAGACATGGTCTGCCCAGAGCGACTTTTGGCAAAATTTATTATCCAACGAATAGCTAACGCATTCCGCCGCTCAGGGCGTACCTCAACAGGCACTTGGTAGGTTGCGCCACCGACACGGCGACTTTTAACCTCAACACGCGGACGGACATTTTCCATAGCCTCTTCAAAGACCGTCAAAGGTTCTTGATCAGACAATTTAGAACCAATGATTTCCATGGCGTCGTAAAAAAGTCGACGGGCTACTGTTTTTTTACCACTCTCCATCAACCCATTGGTAAATTTAGAGACCAGTACTGAGTTGAATCTAGGATCCGGCGCTACCGGGCGTTTATCCAATAATTTTTTTCTTGGCATAGGAAAACCTGTATCGGTGTAAATCTAATATTAAAATATTATTTAGGCCGCTTAGCGCCATACTTGGAACGCCCTTGACGACGGTCATTCACACCCAGAGTATCAAGAGTGCCACGAATGATGTGGTAACGTACACCAGGAAGGTCTTTAACACGCCCACCACGGATAAGAACCACCGAGTGCTCCTGCAGATTATGACCAATACCAGGAATGTAGGATGTCACCTCAATCCCATTGGTCAAGCGAACCCTCGCAACCTTACGCAAAGCGGAGTTCGGTTTTTTGGGAGTTGTGGTATACACACGAACACACACACCCCGCTTTTGAGGACAATTTTGCAACGCGGGGGTATTAGTTCGCCGGGAAATCTTCTTTCGTCTGTTCCGGACGAGTTGGTTAATAGTGGGCATGCAAGCAGCTCCTTTGAATAATACGATCAAGCCACGCCACGCGGGGCGGCCAAGCATGAAAGATTGAGTATTTAATCGATGTATCCTTGAAGGTCAAGTAATATATTTGTTAAACTTCCTGCTTCAACCGATATTGCTTGAGTCCGGTACCGGCGGAAATCAAACGTCCCATAATGACATTTTCCTTCAACCCTGAAAGGTCATCGACCTTGCCAGCCATGGCCGCATTGGTGAGGACCTTGGTTGTTTCCTGAAATGAAGCCGCCGAGATAAAGGAATCAGTTGACAGGGATGCTTTAGTAACACCGAGTAACAATGGTTCGGCCGCAGCAGGCTGCCCTCCTTCTTTCAACAACTGCTCGTTTTCTTCCTGAAATTTCCACCATTCCACCTGCTGATCCAACATAAACCGGGAATCTCCAGGATCGGTTATGCGCACTCGCTTCAGCATCTGCCGGACGATGGTCTCGATGTGTTTGTCATTGATCTTAACACCCTGCAGGCGATACACCTCCTGTATTTCATTCACCAGGAAGCGTGCCAAGGCCTCAGCTCCCTTTACGCGTAAGATATCATTTGGCAGTCGAATACCCTCCATCAATGGATCACCAGCTTCAACCCAGTCATTTTCGTGGACGGTGATGTGTTTTGACTTGGGAATGAGGTATTCTTTTGTTTCACCGATCTCAGGGGTTACGATAACCCGGCGTTTGCCTTTCAGATCTTTACCGAAACTGATGCGTCCGTCGATCTCGGAGATGATGGCCTGCTCTTTGGGCTTACGCACCTCGAACAGTTCGGCTACGCGCGGCAAACCACCCGTAATGTCCTTGGTTTTGGTCGTTTCACGCGGTATTTTGGCGATCACCGTACCAGCGGCAATGATATCCTGTTCGCTGACGGTGATGATCGATCCGACTGGTAAGAGATACCGGGCTGCCAATTCTCCATCAGGAAGCTTCAACGTACGCCCACGATCATCCTTGATGGAAATGCGGGGATTCATTTGCTTCGTTGAGCTTACCGGCGTGATCACCTTGCTCGCCTTGCCGGTGATTTGGTCAACACGTTCTTGCATCGACTCGCCTTCGTGGACGTCGCCATATTTGACCTTACCGCCAACTTCAGCAACGATGGGGATCGAGAAGGCATCCCAATCGGCGATGACCGTGCCCGGATCAACCGAAGCGCCATCGTTGATACGCAGTGTTGCACCGTACGGCACTGGAAACCGCTCGCGGTCGAGTCCCTGATCGTCAAGGACAGTGATTTCTGCGTTTCGGTTCATGACCACTTGCAACCCGTCACTGTTGGTAACCGAATGCAGGTTCTTATAGCGAATCTGTCCCCCGCGTTGGGTGCGCACCTCAGCCTGTTCGACCGCACCACGAGCAGTACCACCGATATGGAAGGTACGCATGGTCAGCTGAGTACCCGGCTCTCCGATGGACTGGGCTGCAATGATACCCACCGCTTCGCCCATGTTGACCATGTGACCACGTCCAAGATCGCGCCCATAACACATGGCACAGATACCGCGTTTAGCCTCACAGGTAAGTACCGAGCGGATCATGACCCGGTCGATACCTGCCGCTTCGATGGCTTCGACACGATCCTCGGTGATCTCCTCATCCATGCCAACGAGCACTTCACCGGTGTGGGGATCGACAACATCCTCCAGGGCCACACGGCCGAGGATGCGCTCACCGATGCGTACAATAACCTCACCACCTTCGATTAACGGCTCGGCGAGAGTGCCTCGCATGGTTCCGCAGTCCCGCATATTAATGGTCGAATCCTGGGCAACATCAACCAGACGACGGGTGAGATACCCCGAGTTGGCGGTCTTCAGTGCCGTATCAGCCAGACCTTTACGGGCACCGTGGGTGGAGATGAAATACTCCAATACATTGAGGCCTTCACGGAAGTTAGCCTTAATTGGCGTCTCAATGATCTCACCAGAGGGCTTGGCCATCAAACCACGCATACCGGCCAACTGGCGAATTTGATCCTTCGAACCACGAGCTCCGGAATCGGCCATAATATACACCGAGTTGAAGCTCTTAATCTCACGGACCTTACCAGTGGTGTCCTGCATGAACTCGACGGCCATCTCGTCCATCATTTCTTTGGTGATCTTATCCGTGGCCTTCGACCAGATATCGATAATTTTGTTGTACTTCTCACCATCGGTGATAAGACCGTCGGAATATTGCTGATCAACGTCGGCGGCCTCTTTCTCTGCCTCTTCGACAAATTCCTCCTTACGGACAGGAATCTTCATGTCATTAATGCAAATGGATATACCAGCCCGGGTAGCATACTCGTAACCAAGATCCTTGAGACGATCCGCCAATAGAACAGTTTCTTTAGTTCCACCATGGCGATAGGTATAGTCGATGAGGAAGGCCAACTCCTTTTTGGAGAGCTCCTTGTTCACCAACGAGTAAGGAACGACATCCGGCAACAACTCTCCGACAAGAATGCGGCCAACGGTGGTTTCCACCATGGCATTCTTGATACGTACCGTAACGCGGGCCTGCATGTGGGCAGCACCGTGATCATAGGCGATGCGTGCTTCCTGCGGTGAAGAGAAGACCGAGCGTTCACCGACAACACCAAAACGCTCACGGGTCATATAATACAGTCCCAGTACAATATCCTGGCTGGGAATGATGATGGGGCCGCCGTTGGCCGGAGACAGGATGTTGTTTGTCGACATCATCAACACCCGTGCCTCAACCTGCGCCTCGACCGATAATGGCACATGCACGGCCATCTGATCACCGTCAAAGTCTGCGTTGAAGGCGGCACAGACAAGGGGATGCAGCTGAATGGCCTTGCCTTCGATGAGGACGACCTCAAAAGCCTGCATACCCAGACGGTGAAGTGTTGGTGCACGGTTCAGGATGACAGGATACTCTTGCACGATGTCATCAAGTACGTCCCAAACCTCTTTGGTCCCCTTTTCCACCATTTTGCGCGCACTCTTGATGGTGGTCACATAGCCTTTGCGCTCCAGCTGGTTGTAGATAAAGGGTTTGAACAACTCCAGCGCCATTTTTTTGGGCAACCCGCATTGATGCAGACGCAGATGCGGACCAACGACGATGACTGAACGCCCCGAGTAGTCGACACGTTTACCGAGCAGATTCTGACGGAAACGTCCTTGCTTGCCTTTGAGCATGTCGGAAAGGGACTTGAGCGGGCGTTTATTAGGACCAGTGATGGTGCGGCCGCGACGACCATTATCAAACAACACATCAACCGCTTCCTGCAACATCCGCTTTTCATTACGAATAATGATGTCAGGGGCATCTAGCTCCAACAATCGTTTGAGGCGATTGTTGCGGTTGATGACGCGGCGGTAGAGATCATTGAGATCCGAGGTGGCAAAACGCCCTCCTTCCAGCGGAACCAGAGGCCGCAAATCCGGCGGCAGCACCGGAATGACCTCAAGGATCATCCATTCAGGGCGATTACCGGAATCGCGGAAGGCCTCGACCACGTTAAGTCGCTTGCCGTACTTGGTCCGTTTGGTCGCCGAGCCCGTCTCTTTCATCTCCTTGCGCAGTGTCTCGGAGAGATCCTTGAGATCAAGCCCCATAAGCATTTCACGGATAGCCTCGGCGCCAATGCCCACGCGAAATTTCCCTGGATGTTCTTCCAGGGCAGTACGGTATTGATCCTCACTGAGCAATGAGCCCACGGGAATATCTTCTACATGGGAGGTAACCACTGCATAGGACTCAAAATAAAGGATCCGTTCCAGTTGCTTCAGTGTCATGTCGAGAATGGCGCCAATTTTGGACGGCAAACTCTTCAAAAACCAGATATGGGCAACCGGCGCTGCCAATTCGATGTGACCAAGCCGCTCACGGCGGACCTTGGATTGAATAACCTCAACACCGCACTTCTCGCAGACGACCCCTCGATGCTTCATGCGTTTATATTTACCGCAGTTGCATTCGTAATCCTTCACGGGACCAAAAATCTTGGCACAGAAAAGACCATCTCGTTCGGGCTTAAAAGTCCGATAATTGATGGTTTCCGGCTTTTTGACTTCTCCGTGCGACCATTCTCTGATCTTTTCAGGAGAGGCCAGAGAAATTTTTACCTTGTTAAAACTGACGGGGCCTTTGGGTTTGGCAAAGAAACTAAACAGTTCTTCCACGTATTCACCTATGCTCTATTCAAAATCAACCCGTATAAACGGTTTATGCCTATTGGTCTGGTTCGCAAGACTAGGGTTATTCCTGCAGTTCGATGTCCAGGCACAATCCTTTCAGTTCTTTGACAAGTACATGGAACGATTCCGGTAAACCTGTTTCAAGGAAGTTGTTCCCTTTAACAATCTTTTCATACATAGTGGTCCGACCTTCGACGTCATCGGATTTGACCGTGAGAAACTCTTTGAGGGTATAGGCAGCACCGTAGGCTTCCATGGCCCAAACCTCCATCTCTCCCAAGCGTTGCCCACCGAACTGCGCCTTGCCGCCAAGAGGCTGCTGCGTCACCAGCGAGTAGGGCCCAGTGGAACGGGCATGGATTTTATTGTCAACCAAGTGGTGGAGTTTCAGCATGTACATCGTGCCGACGGTGACCTTGTTATCAAAGGGCAAGCCTGTGAGACCATCGAAGAGTTCGGTTTGTCCGACTTCATCCACGCCGGCGTCAACCAGGGATTGGCGAATCTCAGATTCGGAAGCACCATCGAACACTGGAGTAGCGACATGAATGCCCCGTCCATATTTACTCATGAGATCGAGTAACTCATCATCGGTGATGCCATCGATGAAGCTTTGGTACTCGTTAGCCGAATAGACCTCCTGCATCCGCTTTTTGAGCTGATCGATCTCCATGCGCTTGGCCATGGCAGTCATCTGCTCACCCAGCTTTTTAGCGGCAAATCCGAGATGACACTCCAACACCTGGCCGACGTTCATACGCGATGGAACGCCGAGAGGATTGAGGACTATATCCACGGTGTTGCCATCTGCGAAGAAAGGCATGTCTTCCTCAGGGAGAAGGCGAGATACAACACCCTTGTTCCCATGCCGGCCGGCCATCTTATCGCCTACGGAAAGCTTACGCTTGGTGGCCACATAGATTTTGACCATTTTTACCACGCCCGGGGGCAGATCATCCCCTTTTTCCATACGCTCGACTATGCCCTGATAGCGCCCGCGTACAATGGAGGCCTGAGCCTGATAGCGTTTAAAGATAGATTCGATTTCCTCTTCGTACTTATTTTTTTCACTGAAATCCAAATCGCGGAGTTCAGAAAAATTCACCTGCGCGACGACATCAGCGGTAAGTTGTTTGCCAAGTTTAAGTATGACACGACCACTTTGATCCTTGATGTCAGCCTTCGCCGTTCGCCCTTCCAACAGTACACCCACGGCGTTGCTAACCCCGTTGCGCAGGCTACGCAGTTCGTCTTCCATATCGCGATTGAGACGATCAATCTCCATCTCCTCAATCATCAAAGTACGTTCATCTTTATCAACGCCTTTCCGCGAAAAAACCTTAGCATCGATGACAACGCCTTCAATACCCGGAGGAACACGTAGCGAGGAGTCTTTTACATCACCTGCTTTCTCACCAAAAATAGCCCGCAGTAGTTTCTCCTCGGGGGATAGCATGCTCTCGCCTTTAGGAGTGACTTTGCCAACGAGCATGTCACCAGCCCGCACTTCGGCACCAATGCGCACTATACCTGAGTCGTCAAGATTACGTAGCCCTTCTTCTCCGACGTTGGGGATATCGCGTGTAATTTCTTCTTTGCCGAGTTTGGTGTCACGGGCCATGGTCTCAAAGATTTCAATATGCACCGAGGTGAAGGTGTCTTCTTTGAGCAACCGTTCATTGATGAGAATTGAATCCTCAAAGTTGTATCCGCGCCACGGCATAAAGGCGATTGTCACATTTTTGCCTAAGGCTAATTCACCACACTCGGTTGAAGGGCCGTCGGCAAGAACTTCTCCTTTAGTGACTCGTGTACCGGGAAGAACCAGTGCTTTTTGGTTAAAACAAGTGTTTTGATTTGATTTTTTGTATTTGGACAAATGATAGACACCAATGCCGGTATCAAAGCCATCAACACCTGGTTGGTCGTAGCGGACAACGATACGATTGGCATCAGCCTCTTCAACAACCCCATCACCCCCTGCGAGCAAACAAGCGCCAGAATCGCGTGCTACGTATTTTTCTACGCCGGTACCAACCAGTGGCGCACTGGTTTTCAATAAGGGTACCGCTTGGCGTTGCATGTTCGAGCCCATCAAGGCCCGGTTGGCGTCATCGTTTTCGAGGAAGGGAATAAGTGAGGCCGCCACAGACACCATCTGGTTAGGAGCGATATCCATCATGGTTATATCCTCGGCCGACACCATGGCCACCTCGCTTTCCTGACGAGCGATAAGGTAGTCATCGGCGAGGCGATCGCCCTCAAGCTTGACCTTGGAAGGAGCAATGACGTGATCTTCTTCTTGCAAGGCAGAGAGATATTTATAGTTATGCGAAACTATACGATCACTGACATATCGGTATGGTGTTTCAATAAAGCCATAGGGATTGACGGTTGCATAGGTGGCTAAACTAACGATCAGCCCAATGTTTGGTCCTTCAGGAGTCTCAACCGGGCAAATACGCCCGTAGTGGGTCGGGTGGACGTCGCGTACTTCAAAGCCAGCGCGTTCCCGTGAAAGGCCACCTGGCCCGAGGGCAGAGAGACGGCGTTTGTGGGTCACCTCAGACAAAGGGTTTGTCTGATCCATAAATTGGGAAAGCTGACTGGTGCCAAAAAATTCTTTGATCGCCGACGTCACCGGTTTTGGATTAACGAGGTCATGAGGCATCAATGTCTCAATTTCTTGCAGCGTCATCCGTTCTTTAATAGCACGCTCCATGCGGACCAAACCCATGCGGAACTGATTTTCGCACAATTCACCTACGGTACGGACTCGACGATTGCCTAAGTGATCGATATCGTCGCCGTCTTTCAGTTCGTCTTTAATTCGAACGAGGTGTTTAACGCTTTTAACGATATCTTCCTGCGTCAAGGTTTTCGTTTCGATGGGCGTATTGACACCGAGTTTGGTATTAATTTTATACCGGCCAACCTCGGAAAGATCATAGGTGGAAGGATTAAAAAAGAGGTTATCAAAGAAGGATTTGGCCACCTCATGGGTTGGTGGACTTGACGGTCGCAGACGACGATAAATTTCGATCAACGCCTCTTCGGTGTCTTTGATTTTATCTAACAGCAATGTTTTGCGAAAAGAATCGCTGTAGTTAACACCATCAATATACAACAATGAGAATGAATTGATCCCGGCATTGGCCAAAGACTCAAGCATTGCTGGGGTAGCCGTGTCGTTGCAGAGAGCCAGAGGTTCATTGTTGGACGGGTTAAAAATATCGGTGGCAAAATAACGCCCATAAAGATCCTCAACTTCAACCGGCAAGGAGGATACACCGAGGCTTTCGATCTTTCGTGCAAGAGTTTTGGTTACCTTCTTCCCTTTTTTAGCGATGATGGCACCGTCGGTCGGATTTACAATATCGGTGTTCAGTCGTTGATTGGCAAAGGTGATGGGATTAAAGGAGATTGTGTATTTTTCGCCATCAAAGGTGATCTGATCAGAATGATAAAACTCATTGAGCAACTCAGCATCATTGTATCCTAAGGCCTTGAGCAATACACTTACCGGCAGTTTACGGCGACGGTCTATGCGAACATAAAGTACATCTTTGATATCAAATTCAAAATCAAGCCAGGAACCACGCACAGGAATAATGCGCGCGGAGTAAAGCCTTTTACCCGATGCATGTGATTTTCCGTGGTCATGAGTGTAGAAAAGTCCAGGCGAGCGTTGCAACTGGTTAACGATAACCCGCTCTGTGCCATTAACAACGAAAACACCATCCTGGGTCATGAGCGGCAAGGCGCCGAGGAACACTTCTTGTTCTTTGATATCCCGCACTGTCTGCACACCAGTTTCCTCATCGACATCAAACGTGATGAGGCGCACAGTGATTTTAAGAGGTGCCTCATAGGTCATCCCTCGTTCAATGCACTCGGATACAGTATATTTCGGTTCGCCAAAGGAGTAGCGTACAAATTCCAGGGAGCACATGCCGTTAAAATCAGTAATCGGGAAGATGCTCTGGAAAATGGATTGCAGGCCATGATCTCTCCGATTCTCAGGCGCGATGACCCGCTGCAGAAAGTGCTCGTAAGATTGCCGTTGCATCGCAATGAGATGTGGCGGTTCCAAAATCTGGGTAGTTTTTGCAAAGCTCTTACGTACTCTTTTCATGTTTCCCTCGAAATATTCCGCGTGATGCAGATCACATTTTAATAATTCACTGTAAATACAGATGAAAATTAATTAGAAATCCGACCTGAAAAATAGAAAAACCTACAAACACAGGAACGCTACGGGGCTAAAAGCCCTATAGCGTTTCCTGCGGGGTGAAGTGCTATCGGGTTTGTGGAACCCGAGATATGCAATGACAGAAAATAAATTACTTAATCTCGACGGTACCGCCGGCACCTTCGATTTGGGTCTTGATGGCAGCAGCTTCATCTTTGCTGACGCCTTCTTTGACAGGAGAAGGAGCGCCTTCAACCAACTCCTTAGCCTCTTTCAGGCCTAAAGCAGTAATAGCACGAACTTCCTTGATGACTTTGATTTTTTCGGCACCAGCGCTAGTCAGGATGACATCAAACTCAGTCTTCTCCTCAACGGCAGCGGCTTCACCAGGTGCAGCAACTGCGGCCACAGCAACAGGTGCAGCAGCGGAGACACCAAATTTATCCTCGAGTTCTTTGATAAGCTCAGAAAGCTCAAGAACGGTCATATTAGCTATAAATTCGATTACTTCATCTTTTGTTACGGCCATGTTCATTCCTCCGGTTTATTGGGAATTTCCCCTGAATCAATGTGCGGGGTGTTTTAATTGTCTTTTTGATCTTTGATTGCTGTTAATGCATAGAGCAAGCCCTGCGGTACGGCACTCAGCACTCGGACAAAACTGGTCGGAACAGCTGCCATGGTACCGAGCAATTTCGCCAAGAGTTCTTCTCTGCCAGGCAATTTCGAAAGGGCATCAACATCCTCAGCCTTCAGTAAATTGCCTTCCAACGACGCGGTACGAATCGAAAACGCACTGAACTCTTTCGCAAAGGCAGTTAATACCTTTGCGGGTCCAACAGGTTCAGTGAAACCAACAGCCACAGCTGTGGTACCGCTGAACGAGTCGGCCAAATCCTCATAGGCAGTACCTTTGACCGCCAAACGAAGAAGTGTGTTCTTTGCGACTTGCACCTGTGCATCACTTTGACGCAGATTCTTGCGCAGTTTTTCCAGTTCCGTCACTTTCAATCCGCGATAATCAGCAACTACCGCAAATTTTGCTTTGGAAAAGGTTTCGTTGAGTGCACTGACAACGTCAGTCTTTTGATCGCGATTCAACGTTATGACCTCCTTAAGAATACGGGACTGGACTTAAGATCAGAAAGAAATGAAGTAACAATCGACAAGAGCATCTTGTCAATTTGGCCTCGGCAGGAGACATCAAAAGATGCCATTATACTTCAGTACCTGCTGTCTTTGACCATCCCAATTAACGAACAAACTACATCTAAACTCTAATTGTCAGGATCAAGCCGATTTCAATAGCGACCGCACCTGCAATGGATCCACTTTAAAGCCGGGTCCCATGGTGGTGGAAACAGCGATAGCTCGCAGATAGATACCCTTGCTGGTGGATGGTTTAAGCTGAATGAGTTTATCTATAAAGGCGATAATATTTTCAGTCAGTTTCTCAACACCAAAAGAGCTTTTCCCCATAGCAGCGTGAACGACACCAGCTTTATCAACACGAAAATCGACTTTTCCCTTTTTGATCTCGTTGACAACACGTTCGATATCAAAAGTTACGGTGCCTAATTTAGCGTTGGGCATGAGATTACGTGGCCCAAGAATACGGCCGATTTTACCTACCTCGCCCATCATGTCCGGGGTGGCGATTGTTTTATCAAAATCAAGCCACCCTCCTTTAATTTTTTCGATAATCTCATCAGATCCGGCAAAATCAGCTCCAGCCGCCAGTGCCTCTTTTTCCTTCTCACCTTTAGCGAAAACAAGAACACGGGAAGTTTTTCCGGTGCCGTTGGGAAGGATGACACTCGAGCGGACCATTTGATCAGCATGGCGAGGATCGACACCGAGACGAACAGCAATATCGACTGCTTCGTCAAATTTGGCGAATTTGACTTTCAACAGATGTTCGATGGCATCATTGAGATCGTAGAGGAATTTGCGATCAATTGACGCAATGGCGTTTTTATAATTTTTCCCACGTCTAGGCATGTCGCCTCCTTATTCTCCCTGGCGTGCTGTGGTGGCACACAGGTAACGAACGTCGATATTTGTATTACTTAATAACCGTGATGCCACAGCTACGGGCGGTTCCTTCAATGATACGAATGGCATGATCAATGTCATACGCATTCAAATCAGGCATTTTGATTTCAGCGATTTCCCGAATTTTGGCACTATCCAATTCGGCGACACGATCTTTTTTGGGATTACTCGAACCGCTTTTGAGTCCAGCTGCCTTTTTCAGCAATACTGAAGCCGGAGGGGTTTTAGTAATGAAACTATAGGAACGGTCCGAGTACACTGTGATAACGACTGGAATAATGGTGTCCCCAACAGACTGTGTCTGCGCATTAAATGCCTTACAGAAGTCCATGATGTTGACACCATGTTGGCCAAGCGCAGGACCTACTGGGGGGGAAGGATTTGCCTTACCCGCAGGGATCTGCAACTTAATAAATGCCTGAATTTTTTTTGCCATTGTTCATCCTCCCCGTAATACAGGGAACTAATTTTTACTCACCTGGATATATTCAAGTTCAACGGGTGTTGAACGCCCAAAAATCGATACCATGACCCGTACACGTCCTTTGTCAGGGAATACTTCCTCAACCACTCCTTGAAAATTAGCGAAAGGACCATCTATGACGCGAACTGCATCCCCCTCCGCAAAGACAACCTTGGGTTTCGGTTTATTAGCCCCGTCGGCAATACGACCCAGAATTTTATGGGCTTCTTTATCAGTCAGGGAGGGTATTTTTTTATAAATGTCTTTATCAGCACCAGCCTGATTCATGTTAATGCCAACAAACCCAGTAACTCTTGGGGTTTCCTGGACTATGTGCCAAGTGTGCTGGTTCATTTCCATATTAACAAGGATATATCCTGGAAAAAATTTTCTTTCCGAGGTTTTTCTTGATCCTTTGACCATCTCAACAACTTGCTCTGTTGGGATAAGAATCTCACCAAACATATCTTCCTGCGAAGCAAGCTTGATACGTTCTTCTAGGGTTGCCTTGACCTTGTTTTCAAAACCCGTATGGGTATGAACAATATACCAGCTTTTAGCCATGAAAATTTCCGAGATCGTCCATCATTTGAGCACGGTTGAGACCAGCTTACCCAGTAACAAGTCGACCGAACCGAGATACAGGGAGATCACTATAACCAGCAAGATGACAAACCCTGTCAATCCAGCTGTAGCCTTTTTTGCTGGCCAGACTATTTTACGAAACTCTGCCTGGACCTCGGCAAAAAAAATCTTTATCCCAGAGGGAGAAAAAGATGCACTCGGTTCCTGAGAAGTGATATCTTTCTTGCCTTCACCGACTAGTTTGCCCGGTCGAATAATTTTCTTGGTCGTCATTATAAATGCTGAGAATAAATCAATTCGAGAATTGTGAACTCTCAGTGGCAGGCCAGGAGGGACTCGAACCCCCAACCCCCGGATTTGGAGTCCGGTGCTCTACCATTCGAGCTACTGGCCTGTTTATTTGGTTTCCTTATGCGCTGTGTGGGTCTTGCAAAACGGACAATATTTTTTGAGTTCCAATTTATGGGGAACCGTTTTCTTGTTTTTAGTCGTCGTGTAATTGCGCTGTTTGCAATCTTGGCAAGCAAGCGTAATGGTATCTCTCATAATATGCCCTACAGAGTAAAAGCAGCCGGGTTAAAACCCGGCTGCAAATTCGACCACAATCTCCTCACCTGGTACCAGGGAGGCGGGGATTACTCAATTATTTCGGAAATAACGCCGGCGCCAACAGTCCGGCCACCCTCGCGAATAGCAAAGCGAAGACCTGCTTCCATGGCGATCGGGGTGATCAATTCACCACTGATATGAATGTTGTCACCAGGCATTACCATCTCCACCCCCTCTTCCAGAGTCACTACACCAGTAACGTCTGTCGTGCGGAAATAAAACTGGGGCCGATAACCATTAAAGAAAGGAGTATGCCGCCCTCCCTCCTCCTTGGTCAGAATATAGGCCTCAGCTTTAAACTTCTTGTGTGGCTTAATAGAGCCTGGTTTGGCCATAACTTGACCGCGCACAACTTCTTCGCGCTTGATACCACGCAGAAGAGCACCAATATTGTCACCGGCCTGCCCTTCATCAAGCAGTTTACGGAACATTTCCACACCGGTACATGTGGTCTTTTGCGTCGGACGAATACCAACGATCTCAATTTCATCCCCCACATGCAGTACACCGCGCTCGATACGACCGGTGGCTACGGTACCACGACCTGAAATGGAGAAAACGTCTTCCACCGGCATCAAAAACGGCTTATCAATGGCACGTTCCGGCTGGGGGATGTAGGTATCGACTGCACCCATAAGGTCCCAGATGCATTTAGACTTATCAGCATCATCTGGAAACTCGAGAGCATTGAGCGCCGACCCCTGAATAATAGGGATGTCATCGCCTGGAAAATCGTATTTATCAAGCAGCTCGCGAAGCTCCATCTCAACAAGCTCGATCAACTCAGGATCGTCGACCATGTCACACTTATTGAGAAAAACCACCATCGCCGGTACACCTACCTGACGGGCGAGAAGGATATGCTCACGGGTTTGAGGCATGGGGCCGTCAGTTGCGGCTACCACCAAAATAGCGCCGTCCATCTGGGCTGCGCCAGTGATCATGTTCTTGATATAGTCGGCATGACCAGGACAATCTACATGGGCATAGTGGCGACTTTCGGTCTCATATTCAACATGGGCGGTGGCAATGGTGATACCACGCTCTTTTTCCTCAGGGGCCTTATCAATTTCACTAAAGTCAGTGAACTTGGCCATACCTTTTGTTGACAGTACCCGAGTGATTGCGGCAGTCAGCGTGGTTTTACCATGGTCGATATGACCAATTGTTCCTACATTGACATGCGGCTTTTTCCGCTCAAATTTTTCCTTCGCCATCTCATGTCTCCTTGGGCAAAAGTTCAATCAGATTCAATCGATTCCTTTTACCAATCGACTGATACTTTGGAGCCCGCGATCGGATTTGAACCGATGACTTCCTCCTTACCAAGGAGGTACTCTACCCCTGAGTTACGCGGGCGAAGAACGTTTAGATCAGCGTACAGCTGTATGATGCGTGCAGTTGGAGCGGGAAACGAGACTCGAACCCGCAACCCTCAGCTTGGAAGGCTGATGCTCTACCATTGAGCTATTCCCGCTAACGCTTGACTCGCTATTCCTGCATCAGGATGCGCTTCTGTTTTTGATGGTGGAGGGGGGAGGATTCGAACCTCCGAAGGCGCTGCCGACAGATTTACAGTCTGTTCCCTTTGACCGCTCGGGAACCCCTCCACATATACCAGAAGACAAAAGACAGAGAGCAGACAGCAGTATAGCTGCCAGCTGCTTTCTGGCTTTTGTCTTCTCATTGCGCAGCTGGAGCTGGCGATGGGACTTGAACCCGCAACCCCCTGATTACAAATCAGGTGCTCTGCCAATTGAGCTACGCCAGCAAGAACCCGGCAAATATACCCTGATTTTTTTTTAATTCAAGTCTTTTTTTCAGATTGAATGGCTTTACAGAGGCACTGTTCTGAAAGGAACGCTCACAACTCGTTCAAAAGATACGGGGTGCGGTTTTGGACTGACAAAATCCGAAATCTCTAAGATCAAACAGCAAAGGCCGAGGGGTAGATCCCTCGGCCCATAACTGCGAAACAGCTTTCTAAAATCCTTTATTGATTCAAAGGGTTTTTGATGAAGGAGGACTCACGATACCGCTCAAAGGCCATGGCAAAGGTGCGATAGACAATGTGAGCGAATTTTGTATAAGGAAGGTACAAAAACAGCATGGCCACTGAAATCAAGTGCAGATAATACACAACATAGCCAAGCGAGGGTATACCCAACAGACGAAGAACCTCCGCAGCCAGACCGGTTACACCAACACCCATGATCATCCAGATCAGGAACCAATCATAAAAAGTATTGGCAGCTTTACCATCCAGTTCCATCTTGGTTCGGTTCATCCACAATATGCCAATGCCACCAATCATAGCCACGGCTGAAACGTTGGCCAGCAATTTGACTGGATTCCACATAGAGATCGGCCCGTGCATGGACGGAATAAAAATACCGATGACATCCTGGGTAAACAGCGAATAGCAGGTTACGATAAACAGGCCAATGAAACCGAAGACCAGCGGTTGGTGCCCTTTCACACGATCACCATTGACCGTACACTCTTTAAAACGGGTATGTTGCAGGATTTCAATAATCGCCGGCCAAAGGAACATTTTGACAAACTGAGGAATTGAGGGACGATAGGCGACATCTTTTTGACCAATCGACTCTTCCATGCCTTTCCACAGTTTGGAAAGGCCTTTGTAAATCGAAGTCACGGCAATACCCACCGCCGTGAGCATGATCAGATCAATAAAAAGCACATTTTTCGCCAAAAGACGAAAATCCCAATGGCCAAAAAATTGGGTATAGCCAGCCTTAGCAAATTGCTCCCCGGTAGGAATGTGCATGCCACCGGAAATAACCCAGAGCAGGAAAATAACGACAGCTGGAATCCCGATCAACATGGGCAGATTTTTGGCAGCGCTGCAAAGATCAGCCAGGGCGGTAGGCCAGCCAAGGGTGCGGTAGGCATAGGCACGAATAGCCCCCATGACATCGCCTGGACGAGCACCGCGCGGGCACATATCGCTGCAATCACCGCAGTGATGGCAGAGAAAGACGGAGGCATCGCTGGCAAGTTTATCCTTCATACCCCACTGAGCCAGAATCATCTGCTTACGCGGAAAGGGGTTGGAGTCGGTGGAGAGCGGACAGGCGACAGAACATGTCGCACACTGATAACACTTTTTCAAAGTGTCCCCGCCCGCCTCCTTCATGGCTTTGATAAAATCAAGATCGGGTTGCACGTTCATAGACATTCTTTCCTCCAGTCATGAAAGGTGTACTCTACGCGTCAGTCGGAGTGCAGGACTGATTAAAGGGGAAAAAGCCGCCACCCTCAAGAAGGTGGCGGCCACGGATTACTGAGCAGTGTTTAGAATCCCTTGAATGGGTTGGGACCCATTTCCACGATGGAATCGACAAATTCATTAATGATGTCGGGGATCTTATCGTAGTCAGAGATGGCAATCTCACGCACGCCACATCGTTCAGGCTCCAGACCGAGCGAACCCAGGGTCTCACCGATATTCTCCATACGGCGGCTGGCTATCTCCGAGCCTTTGACAAAGTGACACTGATAATCGTCACCATACTTACAACCAAGCAGCAGGGCACCGTCCATACCAGAGGACATGGCATCCTTGATCCAGACCATATTGACCGAACCAAGACAACGAACCGGGATGAAACGAACCAGACGATTGATCTTGTTGCGATGCATACCTGACATATCAATGGCCGGATAGGCGTCGTTCTCGCAAACAAAGACTGCGACACGCAATTTCTCTTCATCATCGTCAGGAACTTCAATGGCTTTGACCATCGAGCCAATCATGTCGATGCTGTAATCGGCAAAGTTGATAATGCGCTCGGGGCAGGCACCCATGCAGGTACCGCAACGACGACAACGGGTGGGATTGGGCAGCGGTGTGCCCTTCTCGTCATCATCAAGGGCACCGAACGGGCACTCTTCTGTACAACGTTTGCACTGCGTACAACGTGAGAAGAAGAAATCCGGATAGGTCTTGTCGCCCGAGCGGGGATGTACGGCTACACCGCGGTTGGCCGACTCAAGGCACTGAATGGCCTTCAGGGCAGCGCCGGTGGCGTCGTCGATGGTCTCTTCCATGGT
The DNA here is from genome assembly GCA_964639845.1 of uncultured Desulfobulbus sp. Lineage (GTDB taxonomy): Bacteria > Desulfobacterota > Desulfobulbia > Desulfobulbales > Desulfobulbaceae > Desulfobulbus. The sequence continues at coordinate 556,625 of CAZXHS010000001.1, forward strand.
TTCTGCCTTGCGCACACCACCACAGGTATAAATACCAGTACGACGGGTTTCGTACGGAAAGCAGATGAAGTGTGAGTCGGCATACCCGTCAAAGAGGTCCAGATCAAGGAAAGCAGGACCCTGGCGATAGGCCAGATTGATGGTGTTGGCCTCGGCAGTGGTGGGTACCATACCGGCAGCGAGTACAACCATATCCACTTCCAGGTCCAAATCCTCGCCGAGCAGTGTATTCTCAGCCTTGACCATCAAGGCGCTGCCAGCCGCAGAAACTTGGGTAACGGCTGCCTTGGTCATAAATACGCCATCTTGCGCCTGCATACCTTTATAGAACAACTCGGTATTTCCTGGCGTACGCATATGCTGATAGAGGATGTAGGCCTTGCCATCGGCAGGATTATCCTCAACAACATAATTGGCCTGTTTCAAAGCAACCATGGAGGTGACAGAGTTGCAGTACGGGAAATCCTTGTCGTTGTCTTTGCCACCAGGGCTCTGGACGAAGGCTACGCGCGCAGGTACTTTACCGTTTTTGGCCAATTTCTCAAATTCGGCGTTGGTGACAACGTTGGTCAGTTTGCCGTAGCCAAGATGATCGTATTGGGAAACATCGGCCGGCTTCCAACCGGTGGCCAGGACGACAGCCCCAAAGGCCTCACCATCGGCGTTAACCGAAGTGTATTTTTGCATGCCTTTGTTCGGATCTTCCATCTCGCCCTTATTGATGAGATCCTGTTGATCGGCAGTGACCTTGGCAGGTGCATCCCACTCGGAAGCAGTGCCAGCAGCTTTGAAGGTGACATTAAAATTACCAGGAGCACCACCAATACGAGCCACTTCGCAGCTGGTCTTGACGGTGATCTTGCCATTTCCCTGGACCTCTGCAATCATTTGATCGATGCATGGGGTTTCCAATGTGGCATAGGGAAAAGCTGTGGGGAACATCTTGCGCCATCCAAGAGCCTTTCCACCAAGCTGTGCTTCCTTCTCAACCAGAGTGACCTCATAACCCGCATTTGCGGCTTCTTTGGCGGCGGTCAAACCGGCGATACCACCACCCATAACCAGAATCTTCTTACAGATGGTTTCCAACAGATAGGGCTCGGGCAATTCGGTTTTCTGGGCGCGGGTGACAGCCATGCGTACATAGTCGGTCCCCATTTCCTGCAGAAAATCGTCAACACTGCCGTCCTCTTTCAGCGAACCGGTCCAAGCGACATGCTCACGCAGGTTGCCACGAACGGTAATGGTCTCCTCACCGAAATTAAACTCGTCCTGCATAACGCGGGGCGAGCAAGCGCAGACTACGATTGTGTTAACACCCTTCTCCGCAATGTCCTTTTGAATGAAGGCGCGACCATCGGCACCGCAAAGGCACCCATGATCGACCATTTTGATTCCAGCATCGGAGGCGGCGTCTTTCAGACCGTCCACATCAAGGACGTCGCCGATGCCGCAACCAGTACAGAGATACGCACCATATACTTTTTTCATGAGTGATCCTCCTACCGACCGATCTGAATGGCTTTAAGGGCAGCTGCAGTGGAGGATTGTCCACTGGTGTACACGTCAACGGCAGACTTGGCGCAACCGGCTGCCAACATGCCTTTCTCTGGCGCAGACACCACAAAGCCATTACCGTCCATGGGTACGCCCAGGGCTTTGCCTTGCTCGCCAAGGGCCGGCTCCATGCCGGTGGCCAGTACACAGAGATCGACCTGCTGGTTGACCTTGGCACCGGTCAGTGTGTTCTCAGCAACAACCGTGACGCTCCCGTCACGTTCGGCAACTATATCCGCCACCTTGCCCTTGACAAAGACCGTGTTGGGGTCGGCCATGAATTTCTCGCGGAAATTCTCGTATTTGCCGGGGGTACGTAGATCTATGTAAAACACATAGATCTTGGCATCAGGATACTGGGTGCGGATGTAGGAGATATGTTTGAAGGTCGCCATGCAGCAGATGTAGGAACAGTGCTGCAAATGGTTTTCATCACGAGAGCCGGCACATTGCACAAAGGCAAATGATTTTGGCTCTTTGCCATCACCGGGACGAACAATTTTTCCTTTGGTGGGGCCATTGTCTGCGGCCAGACGTTCCATCATCATGTTGGTGATGATGGCGGAAGAAGAATTGTATTTCAAATTGGTGATTTTGTTGGCATCGTAGGGATTCCAGCCAGTGGACCAAACGATGGAGCTGACCTTGAGGGTAAAGGTCTTGGGCTGCATATCCAGTTCAACCGCATTGTATTTACAAGCAGCCTTGACAGCGGCCAGACACTCGCTGGAACAGGCATCCTTATTCAGCACATAGCGACGAGGAAAGGCCATTTCATGAGGCAGATAGGCTGCCTTGGTTTTGCCCATGCCGAAATTGAACTCGTCATCGATCTCGTCAGTGCAGGCCTGAGCGCAGTCGCCGCAAGCAGTACAATTGGAGTTGATGTAGCGAGGTGCGGTTTCAAGCTGAACCTCGAAATTACCAGGACCACCGGAGATCGCTTTGATCGTGGTCATGGTGTACGGTCGAATTTTTCGGTTATCCTTAATGCGCTTGAAGTTGATCTCAAGACCACATGTCGGGGGACAAAGTTTGGGGAAATACTGGTTGAGCTGTGCTACCCGACCACCAAAATAGGCATTTTTCTCGATGAGAAAAACATCATTGCCCACTTCGGCTGCTTCGAGTGCTGCGGTCAGACCACTGATACCGCCGCCCACAACCAGTACCGCACCATTGCCTGCAGTGTCACTCATGCCAAACCTCCATAACTGCTGGTATTGATGAAAGGTGATTTCTGGTTCAATTGATCCGAAAGGTCAAAAGCTACTTCATCTTTCGCATCAACTCAAACAAAATCACCGTGCATATAAAAAATCTCCAGACTCCGCTAGGGGAGTCTGGAGATTTAGTCAGACAGTCAATGTCTTATCGAGATCAGATCCAAGGAGTGGTCTCGATGATATTGATGCAAGGTACTTTCTCGCACTTCCACTCTTTGGACTTCGGATCAAAGGTGGAGTTAACGAAGCACTTCCAGTTCTCGTCATCACAGGTCGGATAATCGGAACGATAGTAGAATCCAGGATAACGGGATTCCTTACGGAACTCGATGTGGCGGATGTGGGTCTCTACACACCAGATGCGGTGATAGTTCTCCCAAGCGCGCATCAACTCATGCAGATCGCCGGCAGCCATCTTCTCGGCATCCTCACGCATCAAGCGGAGCAGGTCGAGGCAGATGTTGAGCAGCTTGCCAGAGGTCATGTAGTAGGTAGCAACACCACCGCCGTACTCATCGGTGGCCTTCATCAGACGCATCATCATACCGGACGGCTTAACATAGTTGGGGTTAACGTCGGTAGCGGTGGTAGCATCCTTGAATTGCTCGTACAGTTTGACCGGTGCGTATACTTCGTCAGCCAGCTCTTGAGCGGTCTGGGCCAACTCAGGAGTGAAGCCTGCGTTGTCGCGGCAGTACTTAACCATCTGCTTAGCACAGATACGACCCTCGGCATGGGAACCAGAGGAGAACTTATGACCGGAAGCGCCAACGCCGTCACCAGCAGTGAACAGACCGTTAACGGTGGTCATACGGTTGTAGCCCCACTTGTACTGATGCGAACGGGGACCGTCAACGGTGGGAACCCAGTCTTCCATCGGACCGGAAGTCCAGATACCGCAGCAACCGGAATGGGAACCCAGCATGTAGGGTTCGGTCGGCATGATCTCAGAACCAACCTTCTCCGGCTCGATGTCCATACCAGCCCACAGACCAGCCTGACCAACGGACATATCCAAGAAGTCTTCCCAAGCCTCAGACTCGAGATGTTTCCAGAACTTCTTCACTTCTTTCTCGTCTTTACCGGCAGCGCGCTGGTTGTCGAGGAAAGCGTTCAGAGCGACTTCGGTGGCCATGTAGATCGGACCACGTCCAGCCTTCAGCTCGTTGAGCATCAGGTGGTTACGCAGACAGGTCGGGGTAACAGCAGAAGCACCATACGGCATGAACTTGGCCAGCTCTTCCTTGACGGAGTCACTGTTGGCGTAGAACTCACCCAGACCGTTCTGTACTTTGGCCTTGAACAGGAGGAACCATGCACCAACCGGACCGTAACCATCTTTGAAACGGGCGGGGGTGAAGCGGTTTTCCATCATGGTCAGGGTAGCGCCAACCTGTGCACACATGGTGTAGGTGGAACCTGCGTTCCATACCGGATACCATGCACGACCCTTACCTTCACCGGTGGAGCGCGGACGGAAGATGTTAACAGCGCCACCGCAAGCTACGAGAGCGGCTTTGCATTTGAAGACGTGTACTTTATTCTCACGGGTGGAGAAACCAACAGCACCGGCGATGGTGTTCTCTTTATTCTTGTCGAGCAGCATTTTAACGATGAAAATACGCTCCATGATGTTGGCTTCGCCCAAAGCTTTCTTGGCCGGCTCAGCAACAACACACTTGTAGGACTCGCCGTTGATCATGATCTGCCATTTACCGGTACGTACCGGTACACCACCCTCGCGCAGGGTCGGAGCAGGCTTGGCGCCGTCCATGTTCTCACCGGCTTCGTTCTTCTTCCAAACCGGCAGACCCCACTCCTCAAACAGCTTGACGGACTCGTCTACGTGACGACCGAGGTCGTAGATCAAGTCTTCACGAACAACGCCCATCAGGTCGTTACGAACCATCTTGACGTAGTCTTCGATGGCGTTCTCGCCGATGTAGGTATTGATAGCAGACAGACCCTGAGCAACGGCACCGGAACGCTCCATGGATGCCTTGTCGCACAGGATGATCTTCATGTCTGCAGGTGCCCACTTCTTGATCTCAAAAGCGGTACCACAGGCAGCCATACCACCACCGACGATCAGGACGTCACAGGTATGCTCGGCGATTTCCGGATTGGCAACAGCGGCAAGCTCGCCTTTCGGCTTATTTGGTAATGCCATGTTTCTATCTCCTCAGAAGTATTTTCAGAATAGAACTTGTTTTATTCCCAGCTTCCCAGTTGTCAATCAGGCAACTTTGGTGGGTTTCGGCAGATTGCTCTCAAGCAGCAAGCACTCGTCATCCAGGTTGGCACCCATCTGACCAGCATACTCATTGGCAGCGCCCTCAGCGGTGGTCCGGATCGGGAATTTAAAACGTTTTACGTTACCGTTACGGAACTTAACCGTCCACATGATGGAATCGGAAGAACGCATCGGATGAACCTGGCCGCCCAACGGTACGAAGTCATCATAACCGCGAACAAAGATGGCGCCCTGCGGACAGATCTTAACACAAGAATAACACTCCCAGCATGCATCCGGCTCCTGATTGTATGCTCTCATTGCTTCAACATTGAGAACCATCAGGTCGTTAGGGCAGATGTACATGCAGGCAGTCTTATCGCCGCCCTTGCAACCATCACATTTCGAAGGATCTACGTAACTTGGCATTAAACTACCTCCTCACTTGGTTTGTCCTTTATGGCGCCCGGAACTGGGCCACCAATAACCTCTTGCTTCTTGCTTCAAGAAAAACAAATACTCAAAAAGATAAAGCCATCCGTTTTCCACCACAACCAAATACTGCAACCTGCTCAGATAACACATCTTTTCAGATGGTATTTTCTTTTCAAAAAATGAACAGCCACTCATTCTGGTTGTGGAGATCTTTTAATTTGTTGCCCGGCCAATGTCAAGAAAAATCGTCAAAACAAGGCTGAACAGCAAAACTTAAGCAAAGTATCAGAATTATGGATATATACTCATGCGTTTTCGCAAACAACACCGCATGCCTAACCCGTAAAAGGCCTGTGCTGACGGTGCATTGGCGAGGCTTTGCCGACATTTCAGCTCCCGGTTAGAGGCGATTACAATCAGCTCGTTGCGGACATACAGTTTAAACGACCGGGCACACATTGTCATAACACGAAGCTCTTGCGGCCGATGCGGGCACTCAGTCATCCTCATGGTAGGCCGACCGCACCAGCACTTCACGTGGACGGGCACCATCGGCGGGGCCGACAATGCCTTCGCGCTCCATGATCTCAATCATGCGGGCAGCACGGTTGTAACCAACACGCAACCGACGTTGCACCATGGAAATGGAGGCTTGCCCGGTTTCTGTCACCACGGCCACCGCTTCATCGTACTTCTCATCGTATTCGGCCTCACCTTCTTCAACACTCACTGGTTCTTCCTCGACCAGTTGCAACACACTCTCGTCATATTGCGCGGTGCCCTGTTCCTTGACGGAGGTGATCAACCGCTCGGTTTCCTGCTCAGAAATATAGGCCCCGTGTATGCGTTGCAACTTGGCCGCACCTGGTGGCAGAAAGAGCATATCGCCCATGCCGAGCAGATGTTCTGCTCCGGACCCATCAAGAATGGTACGCGAGTCGACTTTTGAGGAGACCTTAAACGATATACGTGTAGGAAAATTTGCCTTAATCAGGCCGGTGAGCACGTCCACCGATGGGCGCTGGGTGGCAAGGATGATATGCATACCTGCTGCCCGAGCCATTTGCGCCAACCTGGCGATGGAGGTTTCCACATCCTTGGAGGCCACCATCATCAAATCAGCGAGCTCATCAACGATGATGACAATGTAGGGAAGTTTTTCTTCAGCGACCTGGTTAAAACTGGCAAAGGATTTCACGCGTCGTTCCTCCAGCAGCCGGTAGCGGCGCTCCATCTCGCGAACTGCCCATAATAAAGCACGCGAAGCCATCTTCGCTTCGACCACCACCGGATGCAGCAGGTGGGGAATATCGTCATAGACCGACAACTCGATGCGTTTGGGGTCGATCATCAATAGTCGCACCTGATCGGGGGTGGCCTTGAATAAGATGGAGGCAATGAAGGCGTTGATTGCCACCGACTTGCCGGCACCGGTGGCACCGGCGATGAGCAGGTGCGGCATGCGCGCCAAATTTGCGACTATCGGTCGACCGATAACATCAAAACCAAGGGCCAAACTCAGCGGCGACTTGGCATCCTGATATTCGGGACTCAAAAGGATATCCCGCAGATACACGGTTTTTCGCAGCGGATTGGGAATTTCGATACCGATAGCCGCTTTGCCGGGAATGGAACCAACAATCCGCACGCGATCAACCTTGAGCACCATGGCGAGATCATCGGCGAGATTGACGATTTTATTGATCTTGACCCCCGGGGCGGGTGAAAATTCATAGGTCGTCACTACCGGACCCGGCGAGATGCCCGCAACGGCGCCCTGGACACCGAAATCCTGCAATTTTGCGATCAGTGTATCGCTTACCTCATAGTAGTGCTCACCACTTAATTCAGAGCCCCCTCCTGGATTCTCATCAAGCAGGGTAATGGGAGGCAGTCGAAAATCACCAAGATTGAGGCGAAGCCCGGTGGTTGCTGCTGCAACCTGGCTGGCACGTTTTTCGACCACCGGTTTTCTCTCGACCACTTCCATTGGCTGGATCGCCGGAAGGTCAACGGCTGTATCGGTGCGTTTGGGTTCGTTGCGAGGATTCGTGGTGCGCCGCCGTCCCAACGGTGCCGGTTTAGGTGTCTCCGTTGATTCGGTAGATTCGATAGTGCTTCTGGGACGTGAACGGGAACGGAGAAGGGTGAGCAATGAAAATTGCACGGTGGCCTTAAGGGCGATCAACAGTACCAGCACCAGGATCAATACACTCCCGACCCCACCGATGACGCGGTGCAACAGGCTCCAGAGCAAAGCTCCCATATAACCGCCGGGGGCGATGGTTCCCGCCGGCAATCCCAGGTGCTCGAAGGCGCCAAACAGGCCCGAGGAACTCAGCATGATGCCGCTCAATCCGGCGACGATCACCGGTAGTCGCCTGGAACGCCCGCGACAGAGCAGTACCCGGACCATGGTATACCCAAGCAAACAAACGGGGAGGAAGCCGACCAGTCCCACAAAAGAAAAGAGGTAATGGGCGGCATAGTAGCCGAAGCCACCGCACCAATTGCCTGTGGGTAGAGGCTGTTGCGGGGGTGTCGCCAGCAATGGCAGGATGTAACTCATTTGTGCTAACAATAAAAACAGGGCCAGAAAAAGCAGCAACAGGGCCATGACCTCTTGGCGATATCCTGGCGTCGGCTGGGAATCCTTTTCACTCATGGTGCAATCAGATGGGTCCGAAATAGTCGTTCTCAAAAAGCGAACAAAGGATGTGATGAGTTACGCAACCCTCTGGCTTCGTCATCTGGACTTTATCGCCATTTGGCTTGGACGAGGACAGCAAGATTGACGTTTGCAAGACAATGACGAAGGGAGAATTATTCTATCAATACCAGTTAGTTTAACGCATCCCACATGATCGATAGTAGTTTCCTTGTGACGGTAAAAAACAGGTCTCAGAGGGCAGGTGCATGAAACCTGTGTCAGTAACCACTGATTAAATGGCCAGGAAAAGAGGTCTTCTCTTTATAGCAACTGACCTGATTAGCCATTGGCACAGGTCGGCCGAACATCCTGCGGAGATGACCACCCTTTTTCGGCAACACGCGAAAAACCGCCACACTAGTGGCTGGCATATCCAGGAGGAAAAAGCGGTCTTCCAAAGAGAATGAAGATGATTCGCGCGACGAAAAGAGAAGGAGCGAAAGAAAAAATCAACGAAGGCAAGCAGCCTGGACGGCATCGAGAATGCCATTGATAAAGGCGACCGACTCGCCAATGGAATAGCGTTTGGCGATCTCCAGAGCCTCATTGATAGCGACCTGGGCCGGAGCTTGATCACAATGCTGCATCTCGTAGACGGCGATACGCAGGATATTACGGTCCACCAGCGACATCCGTTCCACTCGCCAGTTATGGGAATGATCGGCCAGCAGGTTGTCGATCTCCTCCACATGGGAGCAGATGCCGTGGATCAGTTCTTTGCCGTAATCAAGGGCCTTGTCGCCCACATCAAAGGCGCCGCAAAAGGCGGTGATTTCCTGTTCCACGTCCTCAGGGACGCAGGAGCGTCCCTGAAAATCGTGGCTGAACAAAAATTGCAGGGCAAATTCCCTGGATTTACGCCTCAGTCCCATAATCCTTCACCAACGTGGGATGCGGTGGCATGGCCGATGTTGCGCATCTCAGCCAATCGTCTCCAGCAGGTTGATCATCTCCAGGGCAGCGATGGCCACATCGGAGCCCTTGTTGCCGGCCTTGGTCCCAGCACGTTCGATGGCCTGTTCAATGGTCTCGGTGGTCAACACCCCAAAGAGCACCGGAATGCCGGCATCAAGCATGACCTGAGCAGTACCCTTGGCGACCTCGCCGGCCACAAAGTCGAAATGCGGCGTTGCGCCACGAATGACCGCGCCCAGCACGATCACGGCATCGTACTTACCGGATTTGGCCATCTTCTGTGCCACCAGCGGGATTTCATAGGCGCCGGGAACGCGGGCCACGGTGATATCATCGCCGTTGACCCCGGAGCGCACCAGGCTATCCATGGCGCCTTCGAGCAGTTTTTCTGAAATGAACGAGTTGAAACGGGCAACGACAATGCCGAGTTTACGCCCTGTACCCTGTAAATGACCTTCCAAATATTTTGCCATGTTCGTTTCCTGTGCTCACGGATCCCTGGTGACCGATCCCATCGGCAGATCGCCGTACAACTCCAGGATATGTCCCATTTTATCGCGTTTAGTTCGTAGATATTTGCGGTTTTCCTCCTCTCCGGGAATCTCGATGGGGAGACGGTCAACCACTTCCAGGCCATACCCTTCCAGACCAATGATCTTTTTGGGATTATTGGTTAAAAGACGCATCTTGCGTACCCCGAGATCGCGCAGGATCTGGGCGCCAATGCCGTAATCGCGCAGATCGGGTTTAAACCCGAGCCGAATATTGGCTTCCACCGTATCCAGGCCATCCCTATCTTGCAGAGTGTAAGCCTTGAGCTTGTTGACCAACCCAATGCCCCGCCCTTCCTGGCGCATGTAGAGGACCACTCCCTTGCCCTCCTGTTCGACCATGCGCATGGCGGCGTGGAGCTGTGAGCCGCAATCGCAACGAGCCGAGCCGAAGACATCGCCGGTCAAACATTCGGAATGCACCCGCACCATCACCGGTTCATCGCTGTTGATATCGCCCATCACCAAGGCCACATGCTCTTGATGGTCGACATCGTTTTGATAGGCAATAACCCGGAACTCGCCGGCGTGGACCGTGGGCAGACGCGCCTCGGCTGCTGCTCGCACCAGCACATCCTTGCGCAACCGGTAGGCGACCAGATCGGCAATGGTGGCAATTTTGAGATCATGCTCCTGGGCGAAAACTTCCAGATCCGGCATCCGCGCCATGGTGCCGTCATCCTTCATGATCTCGCAGATGATGCCGGCGGTACGCAGGCCCGCCAACCGCGCCAGATCCACCGAGCCCTCGGTCTGACCGGTGCGTACTAACACACCGCCGCCACGGGCACGCAGGGGGAAGATGTGGCCGGGGCTGATGATGTCGCGCGGCGTGGCCTTGGGGTCTACCGCTGCCTCGATGGTACGGGCGCGGTCCGCCGCCGATATACCAGTGCTGACGCCGGTGCGGGCCTCGATACTGATAGTGAAACCGGTGCCATACGGGGACTGGTTGTTGGAGACCATCATCGGCAGGCCCAACTGATCGACGATGTCCGGGCTCATCGCCAGACAGATCAAACCGCGACCGTGGGTGGCCATGAAGTTGATCGCCTCCGGAGTGACCAGTTCGGCGGCCATACAGAGATCACCTTCGTTTTCCCGGTCTTCGTCATCGACCAGAATGATCATCTTGCCGGCCTTGATGTCCTCGATTACTGCCTCAATAGAACTGACTGCCATACCATGCCTCGTTGGGCCTCACCGCTAAGGTGCCCTGCCCTGTTGCCAAACCTGCCGCACAAAAGCGGTCAGGCCCGTTATCAAAGTGTTGATTATAAAAATCCGTGTTCAGCAAGAAAACCAGGATTGATTCGACTTGGCGCCGATCCGCCGACTGTCTTGGCCGACAGTAATTTTTCCACATATTTACCGATGATATCCACCTCGATATTCACCTGGTCGCCCTCCCGTAACATACCCAACGTGGTCACCGCAAGGGTATGGGGGATGATGGAAACGGCAAAACGTTCCGCTTCGCAACTGTTGACCGTCAGACTCACCCCGTTGATGGTGATCGAACCCTTCTCGACCACATAACGGGTCAGGCTGGCATCCAGGGAGAAGGTGAACAGGGTAAAATCGCCGGCATTGCGCCGTTGCATTACCTGGCTCTGGGCATCGACGTGGCCGCTGACCAGGTGACCGCCGAGGCGATCACTCAGCCGCAGAGCCCGCTCCAAGTTGATGCGACTCCCTGCTTGCAGGGTACCAAGGATGGTTCGGCGCAGGCTTTCCGGCGATACGTCGACATAAAAGCGGTTGCCCTTGATGTTACGCGCGGTCAGGCAGGCGCCATTCACGGCAATGGACTCCCCTTCTTCCGGATCGGTGAGGGCAAAATCAGCCTCCAGGCCAAAGATCATCCCACCACCGGCTGGACGCTTTTCAAAGAGCGTCCCCAGGCCCTGAATGATCCCGGTGAACATTTAGCCCTGCTGCTCCAGTTCGGCGGCACGCTGCGCAAACTCTTCGGCCAACCGGGTATGCTTAAAGCCCTTGTGGATACTGGAAACCGAGCGATAGGCGTCAGCAGCGCTGGCCTTGTCACCGGTCTCGTTGTAGGTCTCGGCAATGAGGCTCAGCACCTCGACAGCGCCCTTGGGGTTGTTGGTCAGACGGTAGTGCTCGAGTATGTCGTAGAGCAATTCAAGCGCTTTGTCGTGGTCGTTGAGCTTGCGGTAGGCAGCGGCCATCTTTTTATTGAGGGAGAGCAGCGAGAAGCTGTCATCCTCTTTTTCGCAGATGGCATGCGCCTGTTGGTAGTTGGCAAGGGCCATGGCATACTCGCCCTTGGCGAGACAGGCATCGCCGAGATGGTCGGCCGCATTGGCCATGCCGATCTGGTCGCCCTGTTCCTCGAAACCGCGCAGGGCATTATGAAACGCCATGGCGGCCTGGGTGTATTCCCCTTGTTTAAAAAATTTTCTGCCTTCCAGGTAATCCTTGCGGGCAGGATCATCAAGCTCGGACTCTGGACCTTTGGGCAAAGGCCCCAAGGAGTTCAGGGGTTGTAGGGTATCACTGGCCATGATGTGTCTTATCCTTGATTGCTGTGCAGGTTGCGGGTAGCCTCGGCGCTCAATGCGGCCACGGTGGTTTCCACGGGCTGCCCTTGTTCATAGAGAGTAACCGGGGTTTGATCGTATTGGAGGCTCATGATTTGCAGACCGGCCTCCGTGGCTGTGATACGCCCTAACAGACGGAGCGTCAGGGCACGCAGCTGGGGATTTTCGTGATTGAGCACCGGAAACAGTGAGTAAAACGGCGTACTTTTGCGGATCAGATCCGGTTTAACCGCAGCGATCTCGCCCAATCCCCAGAGTACGCCTTCGCGAGTCCCAGGATCCCCCATGAAGCCGAAGAGATGACGGGTAAAAGCGCCGTAAATATCAGCCCGTCCGGCGATAATAGCACCGATGGCCTCAACCATGCCCCAGGAGCTGGCAGCAGAATCAGCACTGGCCTCAAAGAGTCGGTGCAGCAGGTCAGCCACCGCCCCTGGCTCACGGGTTGCCACCCGACCACAGACCTGACCGATCAGCCAGGCGATTCGATAATTGGCACCGGGAGTCGGTTCGTAGAGTAAGCGTTGCAGGAAACGCAGTACCTTGCGATCATCAAAGAACAGATCCACCAGGCCGTCGACGTCACCGGCATCGGCCAGGGCCTTGACGAGTTTTTTATCCGCCCTGCGTTTGCTCCGTTTAGGATCGCGGGCCGGCTCGACAACAGGTGCGACCGCGGCCACTTCTTCGGCCACCGGCGGTGCAACGCCCGTGATCTCGATCTTCTGCTCGTAGCGTTTGACCAGTTCAGCCATTTCCCGATGCAGGCGCACGAAATAGAGCACCCCACGCACGGCGCGGCCATCGAGATTGCGTTTGGGAATGACCTGATGGGTAACCTCGTCGTAATCCTCGATCAATCCAGTGAGGTAATCGTCCTCGGGGAGCAACTCCCAGGCCAGATCCCATTGATCGTTGCAGGCCGTGACCAGGCATTCGACCATGGCGGCGCCGATGGTATGCCCGGTGGCATCGCAGACGTAGACAGCGCCGCATTCACAGACGCCCTGGGCGAATTCCCGCATTTTGCGCTGGGCACCAAAGGTCGGCCGCCCGACATCCATACCGCAGAAGGGGCACCAGGGTTTGAGGATCGCTTCCGCCTTGCTGCTCATCGCTTAGGCCAGCTTTGCCTTGAGGGCTTCGACAAAACGGGGGTCGACGCTGTAGCCCAACTCTTTGGCTTTTTCCATGTTGCGCTGGGCCTCAGCAAAATCGCCCTTGAAGTAGAGGGCAACAGCCAGATTGTTGCGGGCCATGGCTGAATCCGGCTCCAGGGTGACCGCCTGACGCGCGGCATCAACCGCCTGGTCGTCCTGTTCCAACATAGTGTGGGCCGAAGTAAGATTGATCCAGGCAGTGAGCAGTTTGGGATCGACCTGCAACGCCCTGGTGTAACAGGCCACCGCTGCTTTAGCCTCGCCCCGGTGCTGACGGATCAGACCGATGTTGACATGAGCTTCGGCCATATCCGGGGAGATTTGCAATGCCTGCTCGTTCAACTCCAACGCCCGATCGGTGTCGCCCTGATCGAAATAGATGGCGCCCAGGTTGATCATGCTCTCCATGGATTGGTTGTCGAGTTCGATGGCCTTTTCAAGTTGCTGCACCGCCTCGTCAACCCGACCGATCTGCCGGTAGATCAGGCCCAGATGGTGGCGGGCCATGACATTGTTTGGCTTTTCCTCAACTATCTTTTCAAGCTCACTGATGACCGCCGCGATGTCGGCTGGCTTCTGTGCATCCGTCATATCAACCCTGTGCTCCGCTGAAGTAAACCCGCTGGACAGGCTGTGCCGTCCTCTTGGGAAAAAGTTCGTATAGTATAGGCACAAATGGATGTGCCGCAAGTTGTTGCCACCGCAAATTAGCGGTTGTCGTGCTCCTGACCGCCAACCGCTGTGGGCCGTTGATAGCTAATCAGCCGCCGCTGGCGCTCCTTGGCCAGCACCTTGTGGGCTACCTCGATATCGCGGCGGATCTGCCGGGCCAGAGACTCGGGGCCATCAAAGGCGATCTCTCCGCGCAGATGACGCAACAGATTGATCTTCAGAGGCCGGCCATAAATATCGGCATTGAAATCAAATATATGGGTTTCCGCCACCAGGCTGGTGTCACCAAAGGTCGGGTTGTAGCCGATGTTGGAGACGCCGCCATACTGTTTGCCATCGTAGGTTACCTGGGTCACATAGACGCCGCGTTTGGGGCAGAGGTCCTCTTCCGAGAGACTGAGGTTGGCGGTGGGAAACCCGAGCAGTTTACCGCCGCGCTGCCGTCCCCACTGCACATCGCCACGGATCTGGTAATAGCGCCCCAGTAACCGACGCACATCCCCCATCTTGCCAGCGGCCACCAATTCGCGGATGCGGGTGCTGGAAACCAGCTGCCCCTGTTCGTAGTGGGCGGGCATCACAATCACGGAAAAACCCTTCTGACGTCCCTGCTCCATGAGGAAGGGAGTATCGCCCTGCCGACCTTTCCCCATGGCGTAATCGTAGCCCACCACCAGATCTATCATACCGATCCTTTGCAGCAGAATGCGATCAACAAAGGCCTCAGCCGTGGTCTGCGCCATATGCGCATCAAAGGGAATGATCACCAAAACATCGATGCCGGCCCGCTCGATCAGTTCAATCTTCTGGGCGGTGGTGGAGATCAGTCGAATGCCCTTGGGACTCAGCACCTTGAGCGGATGGGGATCAAAGGTGACCGCGACGCTGGTTCCCTGGTCCTGACGGGCGCGTGCCACCACCTGATCAAAGAGCATCTGGTGTCCCAGATGCACTCCATCGAAGTTGCCGATGGTAACATGAGCTCGATCGAAAGGATGTCGGATGTCTGCTAGATCAGTAAATATTTCCATGGAAGCTCCCGCCGGTTTCGACGGTTTGTCAACAGCACTCACTCTAAATCCCGGTACGCAGGGATAAACCATGCCACCATGAAATGGGGATACTTACCCGATATCGGCCAAACAAGCAAACAGTTCATGCCCCACTGTGGGAGGGTCGGCGCTGCCCTTTGCGCTGCAAGCCACCGGCTTCCGTCCCCTCCCCCCGCAAAATAGTTCTTACATGCCGAAGAAGTGCTTGACAAAAACCCGCCGACCAAGCATATTGCCCGTCGCAGTGCCGAAGTGGCGGAATTGGTAGACGCGCTAGGTTCAGGGTCTAGTTGGGGTTCCCCAGTGGAAGTTCGAGTCTTCTCTTCGGCACCATTTTACACAAGCAAGGCTTTATCCCGGCTGTAGGGATAAAGCCTTTTTTTGTATTTTTTCCTTTGCCATCCATTCGACGTTTTCCCGTCTGCCGGTCCCGCGCTTTTTACGCCTCCCGAACTCGATGGTTTCCCTGCACGTCATGATCGCATTGAGATGCACGAAGGTGCCGCCAGCATACCGCTTGGCCTGAAATTCTCGGGGCCAAACTCCATGCACGGGCCGCCAAAGTGACCTGACGATGTCACCGCGACAGCGGACTTTCGCAGATTATTCGCAGCAAAGCACAGAGGCATGGCGACTCGGTTTATATCCCCGCCTCGGTGTATACATAAAGTTATTGACTGGAAGGGAAAATATCTTTACCTTCGCTCATTAGAAGAAACTAAAAAATATTGGAGACTCTCAGCAGTTCCCCTGCCCGATTGTAGACTGTAGATCATGAATACGCCATACCCCTTGAGTCAGCACCACCGCCACAACCACCGTTTCCCTGCCCCGGCTCATGACGCCATCCCCGCATCACTGCTGCTGACCAAACCGAATCCGGTTGCAGCGCCCTGTATCCGCGCCACTGCTTTGACCTTGGTATTTCAAGGACAAACCCTGTGTCAGCAGCTCGACTTCACCATCCCCCAGGGAGGAATCACCGTTCTTGCCCCCAAGGATAATCTCTGCAAACCGGCGTTATTTGAACTCCTGGCCGGCCGATGCAACCCCGCAGCCGGACAATGCCAGATTTTTGGCCATGTCATCGACGACATGCCGTTGGACGTGCGCCAGCAGATCGCCCTGTTGGAGAACGGTGACCGGTCGTACGAGGTGATGACCATCGGCCAAACAGCTATCTTTTTCAGTGGATGTTTTCCGGAATGGCGCGACGATCATTTCCGCGCCCTGATCCAAGAGATCGGACTGACCCGGCGCATGAAGATCAGCAATCTTAGCCACCAGCAGCGGGTGCTGATCGCCCTGGCATTGTTGCTTGCCCGCAACCCGCAACTACTGGTCCTTGACGACTGGGTCAGTGGACTGGATCCGGCCTCCAGAGGCTTTATCTACCAAGCCCTGTACCGCTACCGGGGCACTGCCGATACCACCCTGCTGCTGGGGCATCATGCCGGCCTCAGCCCGGAGCGTATCGACCATCTCGTCCTGCTGGGGCACAGCACTGCTCTGACCCTGCCCAGTGCTGATCATCTCAACACCGGCAGCCCGTGTTCATCCAACACGGTGCCTGCGCAACCGCCGACCATCCCCAGCCTTTCCGCCCGTAGCGGCCGTCGCCGCTAGCCAGGCCTTGCCATGGCATCACGAACCGGTATGACCAAGGCGTCACCGGCTGTTGTCCCATTCCCCGCCATCACCCACAGCACCAAGAGGTTGTAACCTCACACCTCTTCGTGCTGGCCGCATCCTCTGCATCCTCTGCCCCACCCATCGGGAAGCTCGGAAGGTTTTTCTTCCCTAGCGATGATGTGAGAGTCCTTGGCAAGCCTTCCTTTTCAGCTAAAGGCCTTCCCCTGCCAATGTTTTAACCGCCTCTGCCAGTTTTATTTTGACCAGTACCCTGTTTCTCTTATAGGAATGAACAGGTATGCTGCATCGCCAAACTTTTTGACACCCCACCAGATCAACACCAACGCCACGGAGCGCATCCATGCCCCGCCGACTGTGTGCCCATCTCGCTGCTTGTCTGTTTGTTCCGTTTGTCCTTTTCCTGCTGGCCTCGACGACCTGGGCAAGCCAGGAAAATGTTCTCGATGCCACCCTACTCAAAGAGCAGGTGCGCAACTGGGCCGCTGGGCAGAAAGGGGAGGCCGTGACTGAGATCCTTGGCCACCTGAGCATCAACTCCGGCAAAAACACCCAGCAGTTTACCCAAATCGTTCACGACACCCTCTCCATGACCAATCCGGCTGGTTGGCAAGAGCAGGCCAGGCAACTTTACATCATGTTAGACGATGTGCGGGTGCAGCGGGTTAATGAGCTGCTGGCCGAGGTGGTGGCTAAACATCCCAACATGGAGGCCGTCATTCGCACCGGTTCCTCCGGCCTGCGTCACCTCAACGACCGCCCGGAATCCTTCTACAAATTCATCCTCTCCGACGATGACATCACCTTTGTTGGCAAGGATGCCATGGCTGCTAAAAACGAGTTCAACCGCTTAGCAGGGAGTCGTGGCCTGGAAAAGCTCAAGGTCAAGGGATTCACCGTCTCCGATCCCGGCCGCTTCAGCCGGCAGGATCTGGCGGTGCTCAACCTTTTGGAACCAGAAAAGTTCGAGGGACAGGCGGCGATGAGCGGCATCCGCTCGGAGATGATGAGCAAAGGCGCCATGGTGTACGGCCGCTCCAGCGATGGCGCCCTCACCGCCATGAAGACGCCGCTTGCCGATTACATCAAAAACCTGCCCGAAACCTCCTCCTGGCTCAACTCCCTGCTCGAAGACGCGGCCAAGCGCTATGGCCCTCTGACCATGACCGCCAGCGTCGAACGTCAAATCCACCACCACGGCGGCTGGAGCCAGTTGACCGATGCCGAGCAGGCCAAGTACCTCAAGCGCGCCCGAATGAAGATTAACGAGGCTGGCAGCGGTACCGCCACCGCTGGTAGCGAAATGGCATCCCTGGATGAAATCATCGCCAAGGCCGGCAAAGTGCCGCCCATGGAACTGAGTCAGGCCGAAAAAACGATGATGAAGGATTTGCGTGTCCGCAGCATCAAGGACTCCTTTCAAGGTGCCAATGCACGGTTGATGGAGCTGGTGGATCGCAACGTTGGCAGCAACTTGGCGGAAAACCCGCAGATCAGGGCGGCGATTGACGAGTTGGCCACCGGCTTGGCCACACTTAAGGATCTGGAATCCAAGGGCGCTGAGATATCGCGTTTTCTCAACATCCAGGACGAGGTCAACAGCCTCATTAAAAATGCCAGGATATCGGGGAACCCGGAGCTGAAACGACTGCTCTACACCGCCCGCTGGCAGGCCGAAGATATGCTTGATGTGCTCAAGCAGTGGTCCGGCAAGGAGGAGGAATTTGCAGCCATGCTTGAACGGCTGCGGACCTTGCGGCCCGGCGAGCGGCTGAAGGTGACCGAGGAGGCCATCGAAGCCAAACGACTGAGCGTGGCCAAAGGGGGCCCAGGAACGGCACGTGCTGCCGCCGAGTTGGAGATGATGGAAAAAGGCCTCAAACCAAACCTGCAAACTCCGGAAGGCGATGCTTTTTTTAGCAAATGCGTTGGTTCGGCAGCCTGCAAGAAACTGATGATCGGCATGTCGGTGGCCGGTGTCGGCACCACCGCCCTCGCCGGCCCCAAGATCTACAATGCCATGGTGGAACGGTGGAAAGACGGTGGATGGACCGATGACCTCTCCACAACCATCTCCGTGCTGCTTGAATCCGCGCCAGGCGTATTGAGTTTCAAAAAGGCGGCGCAAGAAGGATTAAGCCCCATGGTGGCATTCCAGTTTGTGGCCGAGGCACTTTATCTGTATCCCGGGTTGTGGCCGGCAGGTCTCGCCGCAGACTTGTTGATCATGAAGATAGAATACGACGAGGCCTGGGAGCTGCAATCCTATCAAGATACGTTAGTGGATGTCCTCGCCACCAGTGGCGTTTTCGAAGGCCACACCTTCAAGGCCCTGGCCACCGGCAGCGACCAGATTCCCCGCGACAAGTTGGCCCATTTCCTGCCCAAGGCTGGTAAAACGGCTGTTCGCAATCCAAATAAGCCACAGGAAATGATCACCGTCGACCTCACCGAACTGGCTGCCAAGCTCTACGCTGAACGCTACAGCAAGGAAGATCCAAAGCTCAATGAATTAAAGAGCGCCTACCAGCAGACCTGGCGCAAGATCGCCCTGCGAGAAGGAATCGCAGAGTTGGAGGACTGGCAATGGTTCCAGGCGGGATTTTCGTTGTACGACTACCTCGCCGGTTGGGAGAGCGTCTGCTCGGCGGCCTCCAAGTGGAAGGACAACTGGTGCCTGCTGCTCGAACAGTACGCCAACGCAATGCGCAAACGGGCGCGGGCGGTCTATCCCCAGGTAATGGTGCCGCACCTCATTGCCCTTGCCGAGGAGGCGCACAAGGCGGTTAACGGGCCACAGGAGATGGTCAAGGAGTTGATGGAGTTGCAACGCGCCCTGGAGGAACTGCGCGGCAGCGACTTGGGCCTTGATCTGGCCCAGGAGGTGGGCCAGCGAGCGGCGGCAGCTGCTGATCCTCGTTTTCTCACGCCGTTGTCGGATGTCCCCCCCGAACGCCAGCAACAACTTGCCCAGGGCAAGTACCTCATTCAGGCGACGCAATCCTACAAGGAGATGGTGAAGACCGCCGGTGAGTTGCGCGCTAACGTGGCCGAGAAGACCGGCCTGACCATGGCCCCGGTGCTGCGCTTCAGCTTTTCCGGTGATTATCTCCAGGATGGGCTGCGCCAGCAACAATCACGGCGCGGCTTTGCCATGGATACCGCCCGGGTGGTGCGTGATATCTCCACCATCAAACGCGGCCCGCCGATGATGGAGGATGAAACCGACCGCCAGGCGTTGATGATCCTCGCTTCGGTTATCTATCCGGAACGCGGGGCCCTGGATGCCGGCAATCAGGCCACTACCGCCGAACAGAGCGGTGGTGCCGAGGATGAGCTCAAGGCACCGCAGAGCCCCAAGGATTCCATCTTCCACGAACAGTATGCCAAGGCCCTGGAAAAGGTGCGGGCCCTGTACCTGAAAACTGCTGATCTGAAAAAGATGATCGAGGCCGGCGCCGAGATCGTGCCCTATCAAAGCGTGCTCAAAGCAGGTGAACCGGTGTTTGTAGAGCTGCGTTTCAAGGATGAGAAACTGCGCAAACTGGTCAACGAACGGGCGATCACCTATCGCTGGAGCGCCGACAATGTCCGCGCCAGCTTCACCGAGCCTACCACCACCAAGACCAGCTTCACCACGCCCGAGGAGGGCAAGGTGACGGTGGCCGTGGTCTTTGTGCTTGCAGGTACCGACCCGGCGGTGACCGCAGAGATACGCAAAAAACTGGACGTGGCTGAAGGAAAGCCGGATGTGGTGCTGGCCATCTCGCCGCGCCAGGCGAAACCCGGCGCCAAGGTGGTGGCCGGAGTGCGGCCGCGCGGCAAGCTCGCTTCCCTGGATCTCGAATATGGTTGGCGCTGCCAGAACTGTGCCCTGGAGAAATTCGACGGCGCGGTGGTCAAGCTCACCGCTCCCAAGGAGGGCACGGCCGTGGTCAGCTGCACGGTCACGCAGGTGGCGGAGGGTGGCAGTAAATCCACCCTGACCGAACTCTCCGGCGAGATTACCGTGTTGGCCCCTCCCGACAAGAGCAAGCAACCGGTGACCAATCAACCGCAGACTGACCCACCGAACAACATGCCCGGTAAAGGTCCGGGCGAGAAGAAGACCGAGCCGGGAACCTTCACCGACACCACAGGCAGCAGTCTGCCCACCTCCGGACTGAGCGGCGCCAATCTCGGCACCACCCGCCCACCTGAGCCCAGACCGGTTGACACGCCATACACCACAGGCAGCAGGCCCGTCGAATCGGGATACCCGCCCCCGGCAACCGGACAACCTTTCGCTTCATCCGCCACCACGAACGCACCGCCGGCTTTCCCGGGCTTCACCATCTCCTCCTCTGGCCCCTGGGAGGGGACAGCGGATGCCAAGGGCTTTTCTGCCAAACGCAAGGAGGCGGTGCTGATGTCGGCGGGCTGCAAGGGCAACGACTGCAAGGCCTCGGTCAATGCCGGTATCGAGGTACGCCAGTGCGAGTCGTTCTGCGCCAAGAGCCCGCAGGAGTTGGAGGCCTCGCTGCGCAACGGCATGGACCAGCGCGGCGAGATCCGCGCCGTCTCGACCAGCGGGTTTCAGGGGTCTGTTATCTATCATAAAGCGCGCCTCGACTACCGCTGCCCCTACGTCGATTTCTGCTGGGTGGATGTCGGCGGTGCCTGGAGCGGATTCGTGCGCGGCGCCATCATGCGCGATGGCCTGGTCTTTTCGATCAACGGCCACGCCGGCGGCACCGGCGTTATCTGGGGCCATGTCAACACCACCTGGAGCCGTAACGACGCCCAGTTCCTCGACAGCGAAGCCAATGCGGCCATGAACGAGATGATGGGCATGATTGCCTCAATGCGCATCGGCACACCGGCCTTCAAATCCGATGGTACCCCGGCCACTAACAAGACCTTTGGCACCGAGGAGGCCAAGCCGCTGGCGGTGAAGATCATCTCCGACAAACAAAGCCTGAGTGCCCATGGCATTGCCACGCTCAAGGCGGTGGTCGAGGGCGGTAAAACGCCCTACTCCTACGCCTGGACCGGACCGGTGCCCGCAGCGCAGGCCAAGGCCGAATCGGTGCAGGTGCAGGCCCCGGTAAAAATGAACGTGCCTCCGCTCGCCTTTGCCGTCACCGTCACCGATGCGGCAGGCAAAACCGCCTCGGCCAGCTTTAACCTGCCGCTCTCTGATCTCAAACTGAGCCTGAGTAAAACCGCACCCGCCGAGGCCAAGGTACCGGTGGGCGGGGTGGTGGCCCTTGCGGCCAGTTTGACCGAGGGGGGCAAGGCGGCGGATAGCTCCAAATACGTCATTCGCTGGGAGCCTTCCACCGAGGTGCGCTTTGCCAAGGCCGAGGGTGTGGGCGTGCTGAGCAACAGTGCCACCCTGTTGCGGCCGGGTCGTACCAAGCTCTGGGCCGTGGCCCTGGCCAAAGATGGTGCCACGTTGGCCACAGCGGCAGAATCGCCGCAGATCGAAGTCGAAGCCATTGGCCCCACCCTGGCGCTGACCGCCACACCCACCGACCCGTTGCCCGGCCAAGAGGTGGTTATCCGCGCCAGCGAAACGCCGAAGATGAGTGACCAGGATTGCTCCTACTTCTGGGAGGACAGTCAGGGTGGCGCTTTCAGCGGCTCGACCGCCGATCCCCGTCGCTACAGCCTGACGCTGAAGGGGGATCAGCCGGTGCGGGTCACCGCCCGGCTCAAGGGCAAGACCGGTGGCGAGGAACTGGCCACGCAGACGCTGACCCTCACGCCCAAAAAGGTACAGGTCAAGATTGCCAACCTCGGTCATGCCTGGGGTGGCGAGACCACTAAGCCCACCATCTGGCAACCCGGGGTCGGTGCGGTCAAGCTGGACAAGGAAATCGTCGCCGGCATGGATGTGGCCTTCCGCACCGACGTCACCCCCATCCCCGAGGGACGCAGCCTACGCTACGCCTGGAGTGTGGGTGAGGGCAGCAGTCTGAGCGGAGGATCAGCCAGCCGCGAGACGCGGGCACAGCGCTCCACGCCGGGCAGCCTGGAGGTGCGGGTTGAGGTGCGTGACCAGAATAACGTTCTGCTCGGCAAGGATATCACCACCGTGCAGGTCACGGTTTCCCAGGAGGCGATCAAACAGGGCGCGCAGAAGGCTGGCGAGACGGACAAGTTGGCCACCGAGGCCAAGGCCGCCTGGAGCAGCGGTGATGTCGACACCGCCTGCACCAAGGCCAAGGCAGTGCTGGCGGTCGATACCAAACGCAGCGATCTGGCCGCCTACTGCACCCAGCGCGATAAGCTGGCCCAACTGACCAAGGAGGCCAAGGCGCAGATGGCAGCCGCCAGCGGCAAGGAGAATACCCCGGTCGGCAAGAAGGCCCAGGAACAGGCCAAGGCAGCCATTGCTGCGGCCAAGGCCATCAACCCCAAATATCCGCCTCTGGCCGAGGCGGAAAAACAGTTCATCTCCAGCGCCGACAAACGTGCCAAAGAGGAGGCGGCCTGCACCATGAACATGGAGGAGGCCACCACCTCCATGCAACAGAAAGACACCAAGCGGGCAAAACTGCTCTTTGAATCGGTGGTCAATCAAGGCTGCGCCACTGCCTGCAAGGCCCAGTTCCAAATTGGTCAGATTCGCAAGCAGGAGAAGGATCTCAAGGGTGCGGCCGAGGCCTATACCAAGGCAGCAACCTGCGAGCCGGCCAACAAGGAGTATGCCGAAGCGGCCAAACGGGCCAAGCTGGAGGCAGCGCAACCGCAGACACCTCCGCAATCCAGCGCACCCCCGCCGGTGGCGCCGCAGGCTGTCGGGCCGGCAGCATCGTCGTCCACCGCATCGCTGCCGCAGACCGCACAGCCGTCATCGACGCCAGCAGCGCAAATGGGGAAACAGGGCCAGGTGGCGCAACCCCAGCAGCAGAGCACTGTCCAGGGCAAAACCGTGGCCGGGACCGGACCGCAACCGACGGGGACACCGTCCAATCAGCAAGTGCCCACGGCCATGGGCACACCAGCCGCCAGCGGGCAAGCCACACAGCCAGTTCCCGCACAAACCGCAGCGGGCAACGGGCCGATAGCCGCACCGCAACCAGCGTCCAAGGGCGTATCCCTGGCCGGTAAATACAGCGGTTCGCTCTCGGCTCCGCAGTTGACCACCTTTGCCGAGGTTTTCCTGACTATCACCCCTGCGGCCACAGGGGGCGGCCAGGTCAGCGGCCGGGTGATCTGTGAAAAATTGGAGGTCGGACGATTGCAGGGCACAGTCGACCATCAGGGGCAGATGAAACTCACCGTGCGTGGCGGCCAGGATTATGCCGAGGTCACCGGCAGTTTCACCGGCACCCTCAATGCCAGCGGTGGTCAGGGTAAATGGCAGGCCGCCGATGGCAAGGAAAAGGGCGAGGGCACCTGGACGGTGAAGGCTAAATAGGGAAGAACAAACAAGCCCCCATGGGCGAATCCCCTACTCGCCCAGGCTTTCTTTGAAGGCGAGGAAGGTCTGGCGCAGGTTGGCCAACTCCTCCTCAAGCAGCGCCACCCGCTCCTCAAGGGCATCGATGCGTTCGCCGCCGACGCGACGGATCACCACCGTGGGTTCATCCAGGGAGCTTGCAGCCGTTGGCCCCGCCTCCGGCGTTCCGGCCAGCAGGTGGGCATAGCGCTGCTCCTTCTGACCGGGCTGGCGGGGCAGTTGCACCACCAGCGAACTGGAGGCCAGGTGCTCCAGCGTGGCGAGCACCTGCTCCAGGCTGTCAAAGGGGCAGAGGTTGTCGGCGCGGGTGCGCAACTCGCCGGGCGTCTGCGGGCCACGCAGCAGTAACAGGCCCATTAACGCCGTCTCACGGTTGACCATGTTGTAGTGTTTGCCAAAGCTCTGATAGTATTTGGCCACGCGGCTGGCATCGCTCTGCACCACCAAGCGCATCTCCTTGAGCGAGCGCAGGGCCTCGGTCACCGTCTCCGGCGACAGCGACAGCACCGGCTGGCGGCTGCTCTTCTGGTTGCAGGCATTGACCAGGGCGTTCAGGGAGAGCGGATAATATTCCGGCGTGGCCAACTCCTTTTCCAGCAAACACCCCAACACCCGCACCTCAATATCGTTCAATTCCCATTCCATACATCCTCCTTGCGCCGCAGATGCGGCCTCCATGATCAGCTCAGCGATACCAGCCGCATTGTGCCATGGGATTGGGGAGGGCTGCAAAGTTTTTTCAGCCGATACGGCAAGGATGGTGAAGATGAAGGGATTCTATCGCTTATCGCGGATGACAACACCACCGATTTCCTGGCCTCCTGTCACTGAGGAGGCTGCTCGGGAACAAAGCGGCGGATCACCGTTGCGACATACTCCTCTGGAAGCTGGGCATCGCCAATGGCAGCGTTGATACGGTGGATGTATTCCGGCTGTGGTTGCCCCTCGACGGTGAGGGGATCGATGTAGACCAAGGCGGTGATCCGCTCTTCGCCCTGGCGCACCTCCAGCAGCGCCTTGCGGTAGCGCCCCTGGGCCACTCCTTCAAACTGATCAAGTGCTGCCTCGTCCGTGGCGGAGATCGCATAAACCAACCCCATCACCCGGCCTTGCACATCGGCCACGATGTTGGCGTAGCCGCGAATATTGATGATCCAGCGGTAGCCATGCAATTGGGCCGGCCCCAGCAAGCGGCTTTGCGGGCAACGCTTGCGCATCTGCTCCCGCCACATGTTGGAGCCGTAGGCAAAGGTGCAACGGTTCATTCCACCCCTTCAAGCATGGCCTGCCGTTGACCACGCTCCGGCACTCCAGTTATCCCCTTCATAGCGTCCAAGCGCTCCAGCCGCGAACGATCCGGCGCCAACCGGCCATCATACAAATGACAGGCCCGGGCGTAGCGCAGATCCTGCCGCCACAACTGAAAAAATTCGCTGTCCTCACGCCAGTTGCGCAGCAGCTCCATCGGCCGTGAGAAACCCTGTAAGATGGGGCCGAACAGCTCCGAGGGATCGCGAAAGCATTCCCAGTCACAGCGCCGACAGACAGCCTTGCCGTTGTCACGCAAGGCTTTGCGGTCTAGATTCCACACCGGTCCCAGGGGTTCGGCACCGCGATAGCCACAGGGATAGGCCATCCCCTGCACGCAGTCGACAAAGAGATAATCACTGCCGCCACGGCACCCATACCCCGGAGCCGAATCGTCGCTGTACTGCCGCATCAGGCTGTGCAACGAGGAGAGCGGTGTGACGATGCGCAACCGCGAACGAAAGGCGGGCACCGTATCGGCCAGGGCCCGGTAGAGCAGTACCTTTTCGCCCGCCGTGAAGCGCACCAGCCGTTCCGAGGCGGTGGCGCCGTACACCGCCTGCAACCCGGACACATCGGGCTCGATGCTCATCGGATAGCAGGCGCTGGTCATGGTGAACCCCAGATCAAGGATCAGGCGGTACAACTGCTCTAGCCCGCTGCGAAAGGCCTGATAAAACCGCTCCGCTGCCAATGCCTCTTGGACATCGGCAACAAGGGCGGCGGTGGCCTTGGTGAGATTACGATTCAGCCCGACATTGGCCGAGGGGTAAAGACCGTGGGCATGGAAGATGGGCAGGGCCTTGCGGATACCGGCCAGCACCCCGGGGAAACCGCGCATGCTCTCGTGAATGGCCGCATCGGCGGAATCGATACTGATCCAGAAGTTGCGTAGCGGTGTGGCGGCCAGGCGTTGGGCCAGATGGTGGATGTGATCGCTGAAACGGGGGTCTTCGTGGTTGCGAAAGAGAAAGCCGTTGGTGCCGGTGCGGATATAGCGATATCCAGCCTTGCCGGCGTAGTTGATCAACTCGATCAGATCATCGAGCAACAGCAGCGGTTCGCCGCCGGTGAAGGAGACCATGCGCATGCCGCGCCTGGCACCCGCATCGAGCATCCGTTTGACGGTGTCGGTGGCCAGCCGGGTCCGTTGAAAGCGGTTGACCACCCGCATACCGCACTGCGGGCACCTGGCATTGCAGCGGTCGGTGAGTTGAATAATCAACTGGCCCGGCGCCCTTCCCCGCATCAAATTGACCACATCCGCACACGTCTCCAACACTTTGCCCATATCCGCTCCCGGTCAAAACCATGCTTGTCCTTGGGACGCATCGTCCTCAATGCCCCCAGGCGTTCAATAGCGCCGGTTGTACCATATCAGGGGCAAATCGACCGTTAGACAACGGTTATGGCTTTGTTTGGCCGGGATTAAGACGATGCGCCAGCCTCACTTGACAACAGTGGCCTGCGGGCGACAGGCAGCCTCGATGGCTGCGCCTAATTCCTCCTTGCGAAAGGGTTTTTGCACAAAGGCCTGCGGCGAGGCCCCCCGCCTCTCGCGCATCACCCGCGCCTCGTCGTAGCCGCTGATCATGATAAAGGGGATCTGCGGGTCGATGGCATGCAGCGCTTCCATGGTTTCCCAACCATCCATCTGCGGCATGGTCAGATCACAGACCACCACATCGATCTCCTCGTGGTGACGACGAAACAAGGCCAAGGCCTCGGAGCCATCGGCAGCACTGTAGGTGGCGAAGCCCAGGCGCGTCAGCATGGTTTCCGTCATCACCCGCACCTCCTCCTCATCCTCCACCACCAGTACGGTGCGTTCGTGTGGGGAGGCAGGTACGGCCGGGCTCTGCGCTTCAAGGGCAACCGCCTCGGCATCCAGAGGCAGGTAGACCTGGAACGTGCTGCCCTGCTCCAGGGCGGATTGCACCGCGATGCCACCGCCATGGGCACGAACAATACCCATCACCACCGAAAGCCCCAGGCCACGGCCGGTGAATTTGCTGGAGAAGAAGGGATCAAACAACTGTTCGATGTCCGCCTCGGCAATACCACAGCCGTTGTCGTGCACCGCCAGGCAGGCATAGTGCTCGACGGTGGGCTCCCAATCCAGCGGAAAACGGTGCTGGTGAGTAATTTCCACGCCGGGAACGATGGCAAGACGAAGACCGATCATGCCCGATCCGCTGCCGATGGATTCCATGGCATTGGCCACCAGATTACGCACCAATCGTTGTAGATGCGCACCGTTGCCGCTGACCATCAGGCTGGCGGAGGGCAACTTCATCTCCAGGCGGATACCGTCGTGCAGTTGCGTTTGCAGCTGCGGCAGCATCGAACGGCACAAGGCCGCAAGATCCAGCCGTTCATGGCGTCCTTCGGTCTGGCCGAGATAGGTCAGCAGCAGGCTGCTCACCTCCACCGCCCGCTCGCCGGCCCCGGTGGCGGCACGGAGGTTGTGGTTCACCTCATGCTCCGGCGGCAGGTCTTCCATGGCAATTTCGATATTCCCCAGCACCACGCCCAACAGGTTATTGAAATGATGGGCAATGGCCCCGGCCATGCGGCTGAGACTCTCGGCCTTTTGCAGTTGCAGCGATTGCCGCTCCCAACGGCGCATCTCCTCCTCGATACGCTTCTGTTCGGTCAAATCGCTGTTGGTGCCAGCCAGACGGATGGTGTTGCCGATATCGTCGCGCAGCACATAACCTCGGGTAAGCACCGGCACATAATGACCATCCTTGTGGTGCAGGCGGGTTTCAATTTCAAAAAACGTCTTCGAGGCGATGGCTTCGCTGACGACTCTATCGGCCCGCTCGATATCATCGGGATGCAAGAGACGCCGCCACAACGCCGCATCGACCTGCAACTCCTCGGCTTTATACCCCACCATCATGAACCAGCGCGGCGAATAGTACAATTGCCCCGCCACCAGGTCCCAATCCCAGATGGCATCGCGGGTCGCCTGCAACGCCAGGTGCAGCCGCTCCTCACTCAGCCGCAGGGAATCGGCCGCCTGTTTGCGCTGGGTGATATCCATCACCAGCCCTTGGATGGACACCAGGCCCTGATCGCGCACCACTACGGTCGGCTTGACCTCGGCCCAGTACTGTGACCCATCCTGCCTGAGCAACTGCATTTCCAAGGCCTCGGGAACAATGAGCTGGCTCAGGGCCAATTGGAATGAGTGCTGCGCCAATTCCAAATCGCTGGGGGCGACAAATTCAAAGATGTGGCGACCGACCAGGCTTGCCGGGTCATCGGCTCCCCACAAACGGGCCATGGCCCCGTTGGTGAAGGTGAGCAATCCCTGGGCATCGCAGGCAAAGAATCCATCTCTCAAACTGGTGACCAGGAACCGGTACAGGGCCTCGCGCTCGCGCAATTCGTCTTCGGCCTGTTGACGCTGGGTTATGTCATGGGCCAGGGTGAACATCACCTGGCGGCCATTCCACAGATATGGCCCACCGACAATCTCCACCGGAAAAATCGAGCCATCCTTGCGTCGCTGATACCGCAGGGGCACGAAGATTGAACCATCGGCGACGGCTTGCTGCACGGCGTCGCGGGATTTATCCGGCTCGGCGGAGAGATCGACAATGGTCATGCCACCCAGCAGTTCCGCCCGACTGTATCCATACATCTGCACATAGGCGTCGTTGACATCGAGCAGCCGGCAGGTATCGACCTCGAAAATCGCCACGCAATAGTGCTGATTTTCAAAGATGATACGGTACTTCTCCTCGCTGGCTTTGAGGGCATCCCGTGCCTGGTTGCGTTCGCTGACATCCCGGCACACGCAGAAGATCAGCTTATGGCCGCCAAATTCAGCGCCATTGCTGCTGATCTCCACATCCAGCAATTGCCCATCCTTACGGCGATGGCGCGTTTCCAGGTGCGCACTCTCGGGACCGACCCGCTCGATCATGGCTTGCAGCTCTTCGCGGCTCCACCGGGCATCCCAATCCCAAACGAAAAGATCACGCACTTCTTCTGGACTGAACCCCAGCATATCGGCAAAACTTCGGTTGGCCTCCCAGACCTTGCCGTGGCGGTCCAGCACGACGATACCATCACGGGACTGCTCAATAAGAATACGCCGCCGGGTGAGGTCCTCCTCAAGCTCGCGGGCACGGATGGCCTGCTGACGCAGGTGGCGGCTGGCCACCCAGGCCATAGCCGAAGTCATCAGCAACAGCACTCCCAGCAGTGCCGCACCCCAAATGGACTGCGCCCGCCAAGGGGCCAGGTATTCATCCTCAACCAGCCCCACGGCGATGGTGAACGGCCACCCCTGGACACGATGCAAGGCATAGGTGCGATCAACGCTATCGGGGGTGTGGAGTGTGCGAAAATCGCCCATGGCCTGGTTGCTGGCCAGTAGACGGGCAAACTCCTCGGAGACCTTTTTATTGCCCGGTTGCCCGACCTCTCCCTCCAGGGGCGGCATGCGGGCGATCAACCCGGTGTCGGTGGAGCGGATCACCGCAGTTCCGCCCGGCCCCAGATTCAAGGACTCCAGGAGACGGGCAAAGTTCTCCACCGGCACCGAAGCGGAGACAACCCCGGCAAAGCTGCCATCAGCGGCCCGATAACACCGGGTGAAGGCCACCATCCACACCCCGGAGACCTTCCCCTTCATCGCGGGGGTAACGATGGGAGCACAAGTAGAGTTTTCTTGATGGGCCGCAAAAAAATAACGGTCGGCATAGCTGGCGTTGACACCGGGAACAATCCCCTTGCCCCACAGCACATCGCCTTGGATGTTGGTGACGCGAATGGCGTCGATTTCGGGGAGTTGCTCCTGCTCAAGATGAAGACGCGACTGCAACTGGTCGCTCTTGATGCCACCAGTACGCAGTTGCTGCTCCAACTCCCGTTGCACCCGCACCACCGCATCGTCAATCAGACGGGCCTTGTCGGCGATGCGCTGCTCCAGCAGTTGCGCCAGGTTATGGCTGTTGACCTGTAAGCCCTGCAAATAATGAAGACGGCTGTAGCCTAGAAGGAAAAAAGCAGCCCCTATCAGCACCAGATCGATAAAGACCGTGCCCCAGATGAGGTTGCGTTCGAGACGCTGCGCTTTTTGAGTCTGCATGGGAAAGCCTCCTCCGCCTCTCACGGCAAAGCTTTCGTCGGGACATGCACCGCGTAAGGGATGCACGCAATCGCCCGGAACCAGTGGACGATGAGTGACATTTACCCATGATAGACAGGGAATTGCAACGGATTTACCGAGGCCGCGCTCAGTTCAGCGAAGACGAGCGATGTGAGTGAACTGGCAGGATTTCAGGCAGGTCTCATTTTTTCGATTCTTGTCGAATAACCTGTGGAATCGGAGAGTTAATGGGGTATGGTGGTTTGGTAAAGACAGCAATCGAGTAAGGAGAGGATATTTGATGCGGCAGCCAAGTTATTTTGCCAAGGTCCGGTCTTGCTGAAAATGAAGAAGAGAGCCTTTGGCAAAAGGATCAATGATGGAGCACTCCTGCCCCGGAGAGCATGCATGCTTTTGTGCATCGTCAGCCTTTGCTTATCAGCTGTTTGCGCATCTTGCGCAGATTCCACATCACCTCCCTCTCAGGACCAGATCAGCCGCTGGTTTTCCTCTCCTCCTGGCCTACAAGTGAGCAACACTACGCCTGTGCGATTAGTTGGGGGAGAAAATGCTCTTTTGTGCTCTGCCATGTTCCCTGACGAAGGGAGAAATTCGATGTTTGGCGCAGTGCTTGTGGTACTGAAAACTGAAAAAGTTGTGCGACTTCATGAGGTTGGCTACAACTTCCAGGTGGTTGACTTTGATAACGATGGCATCAGCGAGATAATCACTGAGGTGACTGGATCCGGGCAAGGGATCACGATGGGCTCTAAGTATCTTCTCCATCTCACAGAAGATATGGTGATTGTACTTCGAAAGCAGCAGATAATGGACAACTCCGGTTGTTGTGAAATTGCTGGTTGTCTAGATGTTTGCAAGGCTACTGATGTGACATGGGATTCGACTAAAATTCCTGGCGAAGGCCCAGGCCTCAGCGAGACTGTTGTTGAGAAAGTCGGAAAAAATATATTCACGAACAAAATATTTTTTACGATTACAAATGGTCAACTCTTAGAAGTCAATCAAAACACTCCTTCAAATCAATAACACCCTCATGATACCTTTCATAAGAGCTTCTCTACTCTTGCTCCTCCTCCTTGACGTAGCCCACGCAACCGAGGGAAGCAAATGTACTTCCAATAGCGACTGCGCCAACTCGGAATATTGCAGCACAACTAAAATATGCCCGGGAAACGACGTTACAGGCACTTGCAAAGCAAAACCCCAAGAATGCCCCACGGACGACGAGCCCGTCACCGGCTGCGACGGTGTCGAATACTCAAACCCCTGCGAGGCAGCATTAAATGGGCAACCTGTAAAGGTGAAGAGAGACAGACGAAGCCGTCATAACAAGAACAGATACGAAAGAAGGCACCAAAACACTACCGACTAGACCTTGCTGAAGAGCCAGATGCGTCTATTGGATGGTGAGATAGAGTAGAGAAAACGGGGCAGGTATTGGTTTTGATTTATTGGAATTATCTTGACCGGCGGGACATCGGCTTTTTTCGGTATTTTATACCAAACTAGCCCTTAGGCAGACTTAAGGAATGATATCCGGCTTCCGGGTATCTCACAAATCTGTATGATATCTAGTTAGCTAATACCCAAACTCACCGATTTTCTGACAGCCAGGATGGGGACGGTAAATGTTAAATGGAAACCGGATAATAACTTGTTCTCGTAAATAAAAATGACAATTTCATTACCGACTAATCCAGATGGCGAACAGTTTGAAGATTTGATTGTTTCCTCATTGCTTATAATGGGAAATTTTGTCGAATCAAACATGGTCTTAAGCCAAGATGGAAAAGAAATACTAGAGCTAGATGTTGTTGCCTCACCAATAGGTCGTGATGAGAATGCGCGAGTACTTTATGAAGTTAAAAAGGAAGGGTTCAATTTTTCAAATGTTTTTAAACTGTATGGTCAAATGACTCATCTTGGCATCCATAATGGATGCCTTGTTAGCATGCGTGGAGCTTCCGAAAATCATTTACCTATATATGAGTCAAAAGGTAAAGAACTTGGGATAAATATGTGTGCTTTCATTGTTGATGATAATGGGCTTAATTTAAATGTACTATGCGAAGAGCAGAACTGTGTTAACATAAAATATAAAGAAAAATTTGCTTACTCTATCTGGTATTTAAATATTGCCCGCCGTGTTTCACTGGCTAAGCTTAGACATCAATGTAGAAATAATAAAAATGTAGAAGCATTTAATAATGCTAAATCATATTTATTTGCTACTCGTTCGAGTTTTTTTGAAAAAACTGCAATTGGAAGAGCTGAGTCGTTGTATAGATCCTATCTAGATCACCCAAAGCTCTCAGAAGCTTTAGTAAAATATTGGGCCGTACAAAAATCTGAAAAGGAAGATTCTATCTGGGAAAAGGCAAGAGATACTCATGAGTCGCTTGATATTCAATGTGTCATGGACTTGGAATCCTTGGCGAGATTTTCTATTTTAAAGAACGCCTTTGATGATTTTTCTATAAGAGGAGAAGCCCCGCCTCCATCGTCAGAATTCACGGTTGGTGAATACTCCTTTGAAATACCAAAACATGATTTGCCTCCAAGTTATTTTGAAGGATTAGAAAGGATCAATAAACATCCACATGGACCAAAGACGCCTTATTTATTTCAAGTTTTTTACTTCGCATTTGGCGGGTTTATTTATTTCAAAGACGCGGGAGAACTCGAATTACTTTCACTAATAACAAGCATACCGATTGATAATATTTTAGAATGTCTGCATTTTTTTGATATTTTCTTTGGGAATTTTTTCTGGACTAATCGATATGATATGATGTTAATGAAAGGAGTCCCGGCAATAACCCGAGGAGCAGGATGCTTTTTTAGAAAGGGTGCATTTGGCTTGGATAATTATGCTGATAAATATGGCGAATCAGCATGGTTGTTAAGCAAGTGGCACAATGCAACATATCATGCACTTGAACCGATCCTAAAGAAGGAATCTAAGGAATAACGAGAACCATCGGCTGAACACAGGCCCAGTAAACAGCGCGGGTCTTGTTAGCCGGGACGTTACGAGTTACAATATCTCCTGTCAGTAATAACCAAGCCAACGCTAGCGCCATGCTTGTAACAATCTGCACCAAATAGCATAAGAAGGGTCGGAAGATGATCGAAGTTAAACCTCTGTTTCGCTTGCAAGCCAATGTTGCCGCGCCGCAAGTCGTCGACGGGCCACTGGGCAAGAGGTGGTTCATTCCTGTCACTGGTGGCACCTTTCAAGGTGAGCGTTTAGCTGGCGTGTTGCAGGCTGGGGGGTCGGATTTTCAACTCATCCGCCAGGATGGCGTCGCAGAGCTTGATGTTCGCGTTACCCTGAAAACAGATGATGGCATCACCATCCAGTTAAAAGGCCACGGGCTGCGGCATGCAACAGCCGAGGTGCTTTCCCGGATCATGGCCGGTGAGGAGGTTGATGCCACGGAATACTACTTCCGGGAAGCCTTATTCTTTGAAGCACCCGCCGGCCGGTATGCATGGTTGAACCGGATCATCGCAATAGCCAAAGGTGGACGGATGCAATCAGAGGTGTTTATTGAGGCCTATGAGGTACTCTAGCGAGAACAAACGCTTCTAAACGCCGCGATAACGATCAGATTTGATCCAACTTGTCTCCACTGCATCCAGCGAACTCGAGAACAACAACCATCCCTATCAACCAGATCTGTTGGCCGACCCCATGATCAACTCCATTCTTGCAATCAGCCTGGGCGCGTCCGCCGGCGCCGTGCTGCGCTGGCTGCTCGGGCGAGCGCTGAATGCCCTGTTTCCGCTCATCCCCATCGGCACCCTGGCGGCCAACCTCCTTGGCGGTTATCTCATTGGCGTGGCGGTGGCGGTTTTTGCCGTTTTGCCACAGCTAGCCCCGGAATGGCGATTATTGGTCATCACCGGCTTTCTTGGCGGCCTGACCACTTTTTCCACCTTTTCGGCAGAGGTGACCACATTGCTGCAACAGGGGCGCTTGCAGTGGGCAGGAGCGGCCATAGCCGTCCATGTGGTGGGATCGCTCTCCATGACTCTTCTGGGCATGGCAACGGTGGCTCTCCTGCGACGCTGACGGTTCAACACATCCACACACATCAACATAACGAGGCCAATATGCTCGGCTATCAACTGACTTTTTTCACCCAGCAGGACCGCAGCCATAAGGGGCGCCCGTTGGCACAATGGCTGGTGGACGAGGCACGGGCCATCGGCATCGGCGGGGCGACACTGATCCCGGCCGCCGAGGGCTTTGGCCATGACAAGAAAATGCGCTCCGTGCATTTCTTCGAACTGACCGAGCAACCCGTGCAGGTGGTCCTGGCGGTGACAGAGGCGGAGAGCAAACGGGTGTTGGCGCGAATCAAGGAGGAAGGGGTGAATATTTTTGTCATCAAAACCCCCATTGAGTTCGGCATGACCGGGGAGCTGTGATGTAGAGGGACTGAAAAGGATTGGGGCTGGGCGGGCTTGAGGCCTGCATCGAGGACGGCGAAAAGGCTCGCCACACGCCATGGACTACGACGAAGGCTAGGCTGGAAACACAAAAGGGGTTGCAGTTTTTACTGCAACCCCTTTTGTTATTTTGGTGGAGCTAAGCGGGATCGAACCGCTGACCTCTTGAATGCCATTCAAGCGCTCTCCCAGCTGAGCTATAGCCCCGTGTGCTGTCTGCGGGGCCATTTACCATGATCGACTGGAGGCTGTCAAGGATTTCTCAATTCTTTTTTACCTGTCCACCATATCGATTGCCATTCACAGGTTCAATTGGTATGGTGTTGCGCTTGTTTTCATCCATGGGATTCTATTGCATTGCTTCTCTTGTCGCTCCCCTTTCGCGGGCACTTTCACAGGGAATGACGCGATTGTCGTTCATGTAAAAAGCTCTCAGCACGACGTAGCGTCCTTCACTGGCCGCAGTTATTTTGCGATGCAGACTGTTCCTCTTTTGGATTCGCCACGACCATCAAGATTCATATACAGGTGATACCGGATGTTTTCTCCGTTTAATTTTCTTTTCGGCTGGTTGTCCAACGACCTGGCCATCGATCTGGGCACGGCCAATACGGTGTTGTATGTCAAGGGCAAAGGCATTGTGCTGCGCGAGCCCTCGGTGGTGGCGGTGCGTAAGGATGCCCGTGGCAGTCGGGTTTTGGCCGTTGGTCGCGAGGCCAAGGAGATGCTTGGCCGCACCCCTGGCAACATCTTTGCCATTCGGCCGATGAAGGACGGCGTTATTGCCGATTTTGAAGTGACCGAGGCCATGCTGCGCTACTTCATCAACAAGGTGCACAACCGCCGCACCCTGGTGCATCCGCGCATCATTATCTCCGTGCCCTCCGGCATCACCCAGGTGGAAAAACGGGCGGTGCGCGATACGGCAGAGTCTGCCGGCGCCCGCGAGGTGTATCTCATCGAGGAGCCCATGGCTGCGGCCATTGGTGCCAATCTGCCCATCACCGAGCCCACCGCCAACATGGTGGTCGATATCGGTGGCGGCACCACCGAGGTGGCGGTCATCTCACTGGCGGGTATCGTCTATGCCAAGTCGGTACGCGTAGCCGGCGATAAAATGGATGAGGCCATCCTCCAGTACATCAAGCGCAAGCATAACCTGGCCATCGGCGAGCGCACTGCCGAGGAAATCAAGACCACCATCGGCAACGTGCTGCCGGAAGAGCCCTACGAGACCATGGACATCAAGGGCCGCGACTTGGTTTCCGGTATTCCCAAAACCCTGACCATCACCTCCAAAGAAATCCAGTCCGCCATTGCCGAGCAGGTCGACGTCATCGTCGATGCGGTGCGCGTGGCTCTGGAACAGACCCCGCCCGAGCTGTCGGCTGATATCGTTGATTCCGGTATCGTGCTCACCGGCGGCGGCGCGCTGTTGAAGAACCTCGATACCCGCCTCAAACTTGAAACCGGCATGCCGATCATCGTCGCCGACGACCCGCTCTCCTCGGTGGTGCTCGGCTCCGGTCAGGCGCTCGACAATATCGAAATCCTGCGCGAGATTGCCATCGACTGAGCAGGGCGGTTTTCTGCTCCGGTCATCGTTCTTCGTCATTTGAACGCAGCATCTTCGGTTTTCGCGGCCTATCCATGAATAAAAAGATCACCCGAAAGCGTAACAGCCGCTTCAGGCTTTTCCGTGTCATCCTGTTTGCCGGTGTTCTGCTGACCGTGGCGCTCATCTTTCTGGTGTCCACCCTCGGCCGCCAGCAGTTTGGCTCCCTGCACAAGCTGATTCTGGAGGCCATTGGGCCACTGGAAAAAGTGGCGGCAACGGCCACGGTCACGGTGGACCGCTTCAAGACCGAGTACGTCGATATTCTCCAGGACAGCCTGCGGCTGCGCGAGGAAAATAAACGGCTGGTGCAGCAACTCCAGGAAAAGGAGATGCTGCTCAACAAGAGCCGCGAGGCCATGGCCACCAACGCCAGCCTGCGCAAGCTACTGGAGTTCAAGAACTCGCTGGGCAACCAGAGCAGCGTCGCGGCCACCATCATCGGCAAGGACCCCTCGGCGATGTTCCGTTCGGTGATCATCGATCAGGGTTCCAATAGCGGCATCACCAAAGGTGATCCGGTGGTCAACAGCGACGGTGTCGTCGGCCAGGTCTTTGCCATCACCCCCAACTATGCCAAGGTGCTGCTGGCCATCGCACCCTCCAGCGCCATCGACGTACTGTTGCAGAAGTCCCGTGTTCGCGGCATTCTCAAAGGCAACGGCACACTTACCTACAAGCTCGAGTACATCCTCAAGACCGCCGAGGTTGAAGAGGGCGAGTATGTCATCACCGCCGGTTATGGCGGCGTCTTTCCCACCGGTCTGCGCGTCGGCGTGGTGTCGAAGATCATCCGCAACCCGCGCGGCATGTTCCACGAGATCGAGGTGACGCCCTCGGTCGATTACCAGAAACTGGAGCATCTGCTCATCTTCCACCAGCCAAGCCAGGTGGAGATCAAGCAACTGGGGCAGCCGTGATTCCCATCCCGCCGGCCAAGCCCATGCCCCACCAGGGAATGCATACAATGACCACGGTAGCCGCATGAATATCGTTAAATTCATTGTGGTTGGCCTGCTGCTGGTCATCTTGCAGACCACGGTCTTCGTCCCCAGAACCACCTGGCTGATCTCCCCTGACCTGTATTTCATCCTGGTTGCCTATCTCAGTTATCGACTGGAGATGGCGCACAGCCTGATGGTGCTCTTCCCCCTGGCCTGTGTGCTCGATGTGCTCTGCGGCACGATGCTGGGCTACTATGCCCTGATCTGCTTTGGCGGCTTTTTCCTCTTCAAGGCCGTTGTCGGCAAGATGCCCATTCGCGAGAGCCTCTACCAGATGCCGCTGGTTGGCGCTGGTTATCTGGTGGTGCATTGGCTGGTCTATCTGCTGCTGGAGATCATTCAACCCGGACAGATGGTCCCCTGGTCGTCCTGGCGCATGCTCATTCGCGCCCTGTTGGTGGTCGTCCTGGCCTACCCGCTTTTTTATGTGTTTGAACTGGTCCAAAAATTCTCACTGGCCAGTTTGCTGCCCTGGAATCGTCTTCGCCTACGGCAGGACACCCGACGGCGGCGGCACACCTGATGACTGTTTGCTTTTTGTTTTGGTGAGGTTTTTGTGGCGAAACTGTTTGCAGCCAATACCAGCCCCTTAAAAAGATTCAATCGACGCCGCCCGGAAACTCTCCTTGAGGGAGATTCCCATCGCGATGCCGGGGTGACCAAGCTGAGCGTCCGCGATGAAAGCGATCTCAGCGGCTACAAGAAAAAAGCGCTCTATTGCTGCGTGGTTGTTATCCTCTTTTTTGCCGTCGTCGTCACGCGACTGTGGACCTTGCAAATCCAGCAGGGGGAGTATTACGACGAAATGGCGGACTCCAACCGGGTCCGCTCCATCGAGATTGCCGCGCCGCGTGGCAACATCTACGACCGCAAGGGCCGGGAATTGGTCACCAACCGCCCCTCGTTCAACGTGGTGTGGATGCGGGAAAATAATAAAATCAATGATGAGTGGCTGAAAAATCTCACCCGCATCCTGCGGCAGGAACCCTCAGCGCTGCTCGATAAAATCCGCAAGATGGCCAACACTCCAGGCCATCTGCCGGTGCGGCTCGCCGAAGACATCGACTGGGAGACGGTGGCGCGCATCGAAAATAATCGCATGCATCTGCCGGAAATTAAAATCGAGGTGGTGCCGCTGCGCATCTATCACTACGGCAACATGGCCTCGCACATGATCGGCTACATGGGCGAGATCAGTAAAACCGAGTTGGAAAAGGCCGACAAGGAACGCTACAAGGGTGGTGATCTCATCGGCAAGATGGGGTTGGAAAAAATCCGCGAGGTGGATCTGCGCGGCGAGAAGGGCCATACCAACGTCGAAGTCAATGCCCTGGGATTTGAACAACAGAATCTTAAAGGAGACGACCCCCTTCCCGGCAACGACATGAAACTCACCTTTGATGTGGAGTTGCAAAAAATTGCCGAGGAGGAAATGGCCGCCGGCAATCGCGCCGGTGCGGTGGTCGCCATGGAGGCCAATACCGGCCGTATCCTGGCAGCGGCCAGCGCCCCAACGCTGCATCTGGAGGATTTCGTCGGCGGTATCTCGCAGAAGGCCTGGCAGGAGATGCTCAATAATCCCCTCCATCCGCTGGTGAACAAGATCGTGCAGGGCCAGTATCCTCCCGGCTCCACCTACAAACCGATCACCGCCTTTGCCGGGCTGGCGGAGGGCGTGATCACCCCGGACACCTCGGTTTTTTGCCCTGGTTTCTATCACTTCGGCAATCGTGTCTACCGCTGCTGGAAAAAGGGCGGCCATGGCACGGTCAGCCTG
Source organism: uncultured Desulfobulbus sp. (assembly GCA_964639845.1). Lineage (GTDB taxonomy): Bacteria > Desulfobacterota > Desulfobulbia > Desulfobulbales > Desulfobulbaceae > Desulfobulbus. The sequence goes on from CAZXHS010000001.1 coordinate 596,093, forward strand.
CGCCGGGCCCTGGCTGAATCCTGCGACGTCTATTTTTACCAGACAGGGCAGCGGCTGGGCGTCGACCGCCTGGCCCGATATGCCAAGATGTTCGGACTCGGTGAAAAATCCGGCATCGATATGGAGCACGAGAAACCCGGTATCGTCCCCTCGTCGGAGTGGAAAAAGAAGCGCTACGGCGTCAAGTGGCACGAAGGCGAAACGCTGTCCATCGCCATCGGCCAGGGCTATGACCTAGCAACCCCGCTCCAGATTGCGCTGATGACTGCGGTTATTGCCAACGGCGGCACCTTGTATAAGCCAACCGTCGTTGAAGAGGTGAGCAGTCCCGATGGCAAGTTGATCAAGGCCTTCAAGCCGGAGGTGCTCTCCATGATTTCCGGCCAGGGACGCAACCTGAAGTTGGTGCGCGAAGGCATGATCGAGGCGGTCAACAGCCGCCGTGGCACGGGTCGCGAGGCACAGATCGACGCCCACGGCATCGTCGTCGGCGGCAAGACAGGCACGGCACAGGTGGTGCGCCTGGCACAGTACAAGCATCTTAAAGAGGACAACATTCCCTACGAGTACCGTGATCACGCCTGGTTTACCTGTTTTGCACCAGCGACCAATCCCGAGATCGTGGTCACCGTTTTGGTCGAGCACGGCCTGCACGGTGGCACCGCTTCGGCACCGATTGCCGCCAAGATCCTCAACCGTTATTTCGAGGATAAATTCAAGGAGCAGGAAGGGGGCAAGCCGGCGCAGACGCAGGGACGCAAAGTGATTCTCTCCCAGGAGATGATCGAGGAAACCGACCCACCGCCAGACGAAGAGGGTGAAGGGATGGCGGTTCCGGAAGAACAACCGGCCATGCCCGGTAACTGAGGCCAGCGATGCCTGATCAAATTGGCAGGAGTTTCTCGACCGCCAGAGCGATTGCCTGTCAGGTGCGCAAGTCGGTACAACCTTTTGGTGTTTGCCTTTTAAGGCCTTCATGTAGGCCGTTCTCGTTTACAGCCACGACAACGACGTTTCGAGCTTCGCAACTCGCTCTTTTATGATGTGCAACCCCCTGCTCTTGAGCTTTTTACGATACCATCATGTTTCAATTTGATCGCCGCCTGCTCCAGCATTTTGACTGGGTACTTCTGCTGATGCTCATCCTGGTATGTGGCATGGCATTGACCAATGTCTACAGCTCCACCTACATCACCGACACCGGTCCCTCTTCCATCTTCTATAAGCAGAGCCTTTTTTTCAGCGTGGGACTGGGCCTGATTGTTATCCTCACCACCATTGACTACCATCGCATCGCCAAACTCGGCTATGTCGCCTATGTTACAATCCTGGCGCTGTTGGTCTATACCCTGTTTTTTGTCAAGGCCATCGCGGGATCGCAACGGTGGATTGATCTGGGCTTTTTCAACCTGCAACCGTCGGAACCGACCAAACTGGTGCTCATTTTGGTATTGGCTTCCTGCTACGCCAATACCGTCGTCCCCGGCGGCTATCGGCTGCGTGATCTGATCAAACCGGTCATTCTCACTGCCCTGCCCTTTGTGCTGATTATGTTGCAGCCCGACCTGGGCACCGCGCTGATTTGCGCCATCATCTTCATTTCCATGACCTTGTATGTGCGGTTGCGCTGGTCCACCCTGAGCATTCTCTCCGCCGCCGGTCTGGGCTGTATCTTTGTCGGCTGGAAATTCTTGCTCAAAGATTACCAGCGCAAACGTATTGAGACCTTCCTCAATCCGGAAGGCGACCCCATGAATCACGGCTACCAGATCATGCAATCCAAGATCGCGGTGGGCAGTGGCAAGGTCTTTGGCAAGGGCTTTATGGAGGGTACGCAGGGCCATCTGCATTTTCTGCCGGAACGGCACACCGACTTCGCCTTTTCGGTGTGGGGTGAGGAGTGGGGCTTTGCCGGATCGGTCTTTTTTCTTGGTTGTTACTTCTTCATGCTCATCTGGTGCCTCAATGTGGCCATGTCCGCCAAGGACAAATATGGCTCGATTCTGGCCTTTGGCTGCACCATGCTCATCTTTTGGCAGGCGGTGATCAATCTGTTTATGATCATGGGTTTTCTGCCGGTGGTGGGTGTGCCGTTGCCGCTGTTCAGTTACGGTGGATCCTCACTGCTGACCAACATGCTGGCGCTCGGCATCATCATGAACGTGCGCATGCGCAGCTTCACCCCGGAAACGCCGGCCAATATCTAACAGCCTCCATCCCCTATTGTCTGCAGTACCAGGGAACGCAAGCCGGCAATGAACTGCGCGTCGGCATTGAGTGCCCTGGTGATGGCAAAACGCAGTCCTAATCCCTCGGCCAAACGGCGATATTGGATGTCGATTTCGTAGAGAGTTTCCACATGATCGGAAACAAAGGAAATCGGCACCACCAGCAGATTACGCCCTCCCTGCTCGGCCACCTCTTCGATCACCTCTGGCAAGGCCGGCCCAAGCCACTCCACCGGGCCGCTGCGGCTCTGATAACATAGCCGCCCGGTCACGCCGGTGATGGCCTCCACGGCTGCGATGGTCTGCTGGAGATGCTGCACATAGGGATCGCCCTCATCAATGAACTGCACCGGCAAGCTGTGAGCGCTGTACAGCAACTGCACCGGCTGATCGCCAAAACCAGCCAGTCCTTCTTGAATGCGCTGGGCCAGGCAGGCAATGAACGCGGGTTCTATCGGCCAGGACTCGATGAGTTGCAACGGCAATTGCCCACCAAGACGCGCAAGGTGTCGTTTGAGATCGTTCACCGAAGAACCGGTGGTGGCGATCGAATAGTGCGGATAGAGCGGCAAGGCCACCAGCCGCGACACTCCGGCATCCTGTAACTCGTGCAGCACCTCGTCGGCAAAGGGGTGCCAGTAGCGCATACAGGCGCGTACCATGAACCACCCATCCCCGACCAATGCCTCCTCAAGGGCCGTGGCCTGTTGCTCAGTCTTGACGCGGATCGGTGAGCCGCCGCCGATGAGGCGGTAATTGGCCATGCTCTTGGGAGCGCGGCGAAACGCAATGATACGGGCGATGATCTTCTGCAGGAACGGTGGCCCGAGCCGGATGATCTCGCGGTCGGAAAACAGGTTGAGCAGAAAGGGACGCACGTCCTCCTGCCGCTCGGGTCCGCCGAGGTTGAGCAGCAACACGCCTGTTTTTTCCTGGTTATTCGTACGCTTATCCATCAACTTTCCTCCCTGCTCTCCCAAGAAAGTGTGTTCACCCCCTTGATTTCCCATTTGGGCAGTGCCTATAATCAAGGCATGATCAAGCGGTTTCCTTCCCAAATATCATCTCTGTGTGCGGATTGCACACCATTTCCCCATGAACCATCGCCAACGGATCGCCCAGGGAGCAGAGAGATCCGTCAATCCATGGCAAGGAAACTGTCTGCTGATCATAGGGCAACGGCATGGGGCCGTTGCCGCCGTTACCATCGGAGGATGTCTATGGAACTGAAGATCGAGGCCAAAAATCTTGACTTACGAAAGAGCTGGCAGGAAAAGATTGAGGAAGAGCGAAATCGGCTCACCCGCCATTATGCGAATTTCGTCCTCCATTTACGTGTCACCATCGAGGCAACGCCCGGATACAAGGAAGGAGGCTATGAGGTACGGCTGCTGGCCACAGTGCCCAACGATACCGTCGCCGTCAAGCGATGGGGCGAGAGCGTGCGCAGTCTGATGACCGAGGCCTTTGACGTGCTGGGAGAGCAACTCAAGGAGATCGTCAAGAAGAAACAGAACCACAAGACGGCCAAGCTCCAGGGGATGACCGTGGACGGCAAGGCCACCGGCATTGTCCGCAAACTCGTGGTCGATGAGTCCTACGGCTTCATCGCCACCGATGACAAACTCGATGTTTTCTTCCATGCCAACTCGCTCAAGGATGTGGCCATCGGTGAACTTGCCGAGGGCGACGAAGTCCTCTTTGCCATGGAGGAGGGCGACAAGGGCCTCCAGGCCACCTGGGTGCGAGTCGGCCACGCCTGATCATTATTCCACCTCATAACCGGGCCGGCTCTACCAGCCCGTCTCTTTCACAACCCTGCCTTTTGGCAGGGTTTTTTCTTGCCGCCAAGCTGCGGCAGTTATCATTGCCGTAAATAATCCTTGGTCTCTTTGCGGGCTCCGGGTACAAAGACGGTTTAAAGCCCCATGGACCATAGAGTCTGCACGCCTTCGGGGCCGCTTTATCTCCATTTCGCCCCGGACCATGCCCCATGGAACAACCCGTACTCTACCTCATCGACGGCAGCGCCTACATCTACCGGGCCTACCATGCCATCAAGCCGCTGTCCAACTCTCAGGGGTTGCCCACCCATGCCGTGTTCGGGTTCATTGCCATCCTGCGGCGTTTGCTTAAAGAGCGCAGCCCGCAACACCTGGCCATCGCCTTTGACACGCGGGGACCAGTCTTTCGCCACCGCCTCTACGACAAATACAAGGCCAATCGCCCGCCGATGCCCGAGGATCTGGCCGCGCAGATGCCCTATATACGCGAACTGGTCGATGCGTATCGTATACCCCGCCTGGAGCATGAGGATCTGGAGGCCGATGACCTGATCGCCTCGGCGACGCAGGCCATGGTGCATCAAGGATTTCGGGTGGTAGTTGTCTCCGGTGATAAGGATCTGCTGCAACTGGTCTCACCCCAGGTCACCCTCTGGGACCCGATGAACGACCGGGTCATGGACGAGGCTGCGGTGCAGGACAAATACGGACTGCCGCCGTCGCAACTGCTGGACTACTTTGCCCTGACCGGCGACAGCTCCGACAATATCCCCGGTGTCCCAGGTGTCGGCCCAAAATCAGCACAGAAACTGATTGCCGCCCACCACGATCTCGAAGGCCTCTATGCGGGCCTTGATCAGCTCAAGGCCTCGAAGATGCTCACCCAACTCCGCGAGCACCGCGAGGAAGCCTTTCTCTCGCGCGATCTGATCCGGCTCAAGGGCGATGCGGAGATTCCACTGGATCTCTCCTTCTACCAGGTGCAGCAACCCGAGCCCCAGCACCTGCGCCAACTGCTGCTCACCCTGGAATTCCATTCCCTGTTGCAGGAGGAAAATCCGGCCGTGCGCATCGACACCTCCCGTTTCCATCGCATTAGCAGGACAACTGAGCTTACGGCCTTGATGGAGCGGCTGCACGGCGTCAAACTGCTGGCCCTGGACACCGAAACGGACTCCCTGGAGACTCTCAGCGCCAATCTGGTGGGGGTGTCGCTGGCGGTGGAGGACGGCGAGGCCTGGTACCTGCCCTGCGGCCATCGCTGCGCCGATGGGGAACTGGTGCCTGGCCAGCTCAAGCGGGAGGAGATCATCACGGCCCTGCGACCCTTGGCAACAGATGCCACCATCGTCAAGATTGGCCATAACCTCAAATTCGATCTGGCAGTGCTGGCCGCGCCGCACAACGGTGCACTGCACCTGGCCGGCCCACTTTACGACACCATGATCGGGGCCTGGCTACTGGCTCCGGACCGCCGCTCGTATAAACTCGATGATCTCTGCCGCGAGCTGGGCCTGGAGATGACCAGTTTTGCCGAGGTCACCGCCAAAGACCCAAGGCCGGACGCCTTTTGTTGGGTCGAGCCGCAGGCAGCGGCCATGTACAGTTGCGAAGATGTGTTCGGAGCAATTCGGCTTTACCAGGAGCAACAGCCGCAGTTGCATCAAGCCGGATTGCTGCCGCTGATGGAGGAGGTCGAGGGACCGTTGATTCCGGTGCTGGCCAACATGGAGCAGGCGGGCATCCTGGTCGACGGCCAACAGCTGGCCCAGCTCTCCGAGGAGTTCGGTAGGCGGCTGGAGATCGACGAGCAGGCCATTTACGAATCCGCAGGCATCTCCTTTAATATCAACTCCCCCAAACAGCTGGGCGAGATCCTTTTTGAACGGCTCAGCCTGCCCAAGGGTAAAAAGACGAAGACCGGCTGGTCCACCGATGTCAAGGTGCTGGAAAGCCTGAGCCAGACCCATACGCTGCCGGCGCTGATCCTCAAATACCGCAACCTGGCCAAACTCAAATCCACCTATGTCGATAAGCTCGCCAGCCTGCGCCACACGGCAACTGGTCGGGTGCATACCTCCTACAATCAATGCGGTACCGCCACAGGCCGCCTCAGCTCCAGCAATCCCAACCTACAGAACATTCCCATCCGTACCGAGGAGGGGCGCCGCATCCGTTCGGCCTTCATCGCCGCACCGGGGTGCAGCCTGCTGGCGGCGGACTATTCGCAGATTGATCTACGCGTACTGGCCCATTACAGTCAGGATGCCGCCCTGCTGGCCGCTTTCCACAACAATCAGGATATCCACCGTCAGACCGCTGCCGAGATCTTTTTCATTGCCCCGGAATTGGTGACCGCAGATATGCGACGGGTCGCCAAATCGATCAATTTCGGTATCGTCTATGGCATGTCGAGTTTTGGCCTTTCCAGCCAACTCGGCATCAGCCGCAAGGAGGCCCAGACCTTCATCGACCGCTACTTTGCCCATTTTTCCGGAATCAAGGAATTTATGGAGAATATCGTCCGCCAGGCCAAGGCAGAAGGCTACGTCACCACCCTGCTCGGTCGAAGGCGACCGCTCCCCGACATCGCCAGCAGCAACCGCGTGCAGCGTGAATTTGCCGAACGCACCGCCATCAACACGCCCATCCAGGGTACGGCAGCCGATATCATCAAACTGGCGATGTTGCGGGTAAGCAGGGAACTTGAGCGATTGCAGGTGCAATCACGACTTTTGTTGCAGATCCACGACGAGTTGGTGCTGGAAGTACCGGATGACGAAATCGACACCGTTGGCCCGCTGGTGCGACAGCAGATGGAAGCGGCCTTGCCCCTCAGCGTGCCGCTGGTAGTCCATCTTGGTGCCGGAAAAAGTCTGGACAAGGGCGACTAAAGCGAGAACTCTCTACAAATGGCCACAGCACCTAACGTCGGCCAGGCCGAGCATACGGCACCGCCAGCGACAAAAATGGTCATCGACGGAATTGCTTCACCATCCATCCGCTTATCCGGAAAAAAACAGCCTGTTCTACACGGGCAGCAGGCAATGACAATGCAATATTGCCTCCTTTGGGCACCAAACCCTTCTCAAAAACAGGCTTGATCATTGCATAGATTTAATCAAGTCTGACCCAGAGAAGGAGCAACCATGAGCCCACGCGAAGCTATCCGTATCCTGATGTTGAGCCCCATTTATTTTCGACTGTCCACTTTGCAACGCTGGCAGCTGGTTCGTGAATTCTGCCGGTGTTTTGATGCCAAGAAACGCTGAATCAGCACTGCCACCCGGGGAGCAATGACGACAACGCACTTGCCCATGCCATACAATGGTGAGGAACGCCGCCTGCATCCACGACAAACGCTTCCCGAAGATACCCTGATCTTTATTCACAAAGAACCGGGCACCGTTATTGACATGAGCAAGGGGGGACTGGCCGTTCACTTCGTGTCATTACAGCCTGAGACTCCCCAACCCCAGCTTATCGATGTCTTTCATGGCCCCTCGCAGTTCTATCTGCCGCAACTGCCGGTGCGCGTGATCCAGGAAATTGCCCTGTTACCGTATCCGCTGTTCAGCTCGCTCAGCCGCCGCCGACTCTGCATGGAGTTCGGACAACTCACCCAGACCCAACGTTCGTTGCTGCTCGGCTTTCTCCACCGCAACAACAACCAATCCCCGCCTTTAGCCACCACTAGTGGCCCCATTCAAGAGCGACTCCTCTAAATGACTAAGGACCCTACCCATGCTTGATGGGGTAGGGTCCTCATAGGGCACAAGCGTTCTTGCAGCTCGGTTGCGTTTGCTACAGACGTTCGCAGATGGGGACGAACTTACGTGCCGGCGAGCCCTGATAGATCTGCCGGGGCCGATAAATTTTGGTGTCTTTATCCTCACGCATCTCCCGCCACTGGGCGATCCAGCCGGGCAGACGGCCCAAGGCGAACATCACCGTGAACATATTGGTGGGGATACCCAGAGCGCGGTAGATGATGCCGGAGTAAAAATCGATATTGGGATAGAGATTGCGGCTGACGAAATAGTCATCGGTGAGCACGATCTCTTCCAGGTTGCGGGCGATCTCTAACAGGGGATCCTGGAAATGGAGCACCGAGAGAATACCGTCACAGGCATCCTTGATGATCTTGCCACGCGGATCAAAGGTGCGATAGACGCGGTGCCCGAAACCGGAGAGGCGGAAAGGATCGTTTTTGTCCTTGGCTTTGGCGATGTATTTCTTATAGTCGTTGTTGTCGCGGTGGATGGCCTCCAGCATCTGCACCACTGCCTCGTTGGCGCCACCGTGCAAAGGGCCCCACAGGGCGTTGATCCCGGCTGAAATCGAGGCGTAGAGGTTGCCACCGGCACTCCCCACCAACCGCACCGCCGAAGTGGAGCAATTCTGTTCGTGATCGGCATGCAGAATCAAAATCTTGTTGAGCGCAGCCACCACCTCGGGCAGCACGATATAGGGTCGCACCGGGGTGTTGAACATCATATTGAGGAAGTTGCCGCAGTAGGAGAGGTCGTTGCGCGGATAAACCAACGGCTGGCCGATGGACTTCTTGTAGGAGAAGGCGGCAATGGTGCGGATCTTCGAAATCAGCCGTGTGGCAGTGAGATCGATGTTAACCAGCGGATCGTCGCTCATCTCCGGATAAAAGTTGTGCAGGCTATTGACCATCACCGAAAGAATCGACATCGGCGAGGCGTGCGGCGGAAATTTGTCGAGGAAATGGATCAGATCCTCGTGGATCAGTGCCTGATGTTCAAGCATCAGGCGAAAGGCTTCCAGTTCCTCACGGTTGGGCAGTTTGTTGTGCAGCAGCAGATAGGCCACCTCGATGAACAGACAGTTGGCCGCCAGATCCTCGATAGCATATCCCCGGTAGCGCAGGATGCCCTTCTTGCCGTCGAGATAGGTAATAGTGCTGCTGCAGGAGGCGGAGTTTTTGTAACCGGTGTCAAAGACAGTGTAGCCGGTATCGCGCAGCAGGTTGCGGATATCGATGGCTTTGTCGCTCTCGCCGCCCTCAATCAGGGGTAATTCAAAGGTGTGACCGTCAATGACCAGTTGCGCCGTGCGCGGTTGGGTTTGTTCAGACATGGATATTCCTCCTGCAAATCGTGGTCGTGCTTGCGGCAATAAACAACCAATGGCGTTGTTCCGTAACGGCTGACCGGGGATGAAAAAATGGGCGGAGCGTTGCAGAGACGATACCTTCAACCACCCTGCCCTGATAAGAGACACCACAAAACGACGTGCTGCCACTGCCAGCCCGGTTAGGGCAAGGCGGCACTGTATCGCATGTATACTGGAAATTCAACAACACCCCGAGAAGTGCCATGCACTGGGGGAAGAAAGACAACGGGAGACAATGTTGACAGATTTGGAAAAACAACGAAAGGCCATTCTCACAGCCATGGAATACGCTGTTGCCGAAGAGGGGCGCGAAGAGGCCGAGGACCTGCTGGACATCTATCGTGAGGACCGCATCGCCCTGACCCTGCTCCAGGAGTTTTACAGCTTTCTACCCGGCGCTCAGGAAGAATGGATCCGCGAGTTGCGGGTGATCAATCGCCTGCAAGGTATCTTTCTGCTCGCGGCCTGCACCGAGGAGCATCGCTATCTCTACCTCGTCTCCAGCGAGGGTATCGAATTTCATGGTGAACTCGGTGACGGATTTTTGGCCCAGGAACTGATCGACTTTTACGGCTACGAGTCAGCCGCCGCCTTTGCCCAGTCCTGTACTCCTTTTGACGAGCTGCCCATCTACGAACCCTTGCAGGTGGATGGGGAGATCTGCCCGGCCTGCCATGCTGTGGCCGGTGAGGTTCATGAGCTGGGCTGCCCGGTGGAGATCTGCCCCTGGTGCGGCGGCCAGCTCGTCCATTGCGACTGTCGCTTCGAACAAATGGGGCTGGATGCCCTGACCAGCGAGGCCGAACTGGACCAGTTCGAGGCCCTGCTTGAGGAGCGCGGCCGCATCCCCTTCTCCCCCGAACAGCGACCGAGTTTTGCCGACGACGGCCCAGGCGTGGTCTTCGACTAATCCCCCTACCCCGACTCCTCAAGCGCAGCTGGCTGAGCCTTTATTTGCTCAGCCGCTGCCGCTCCAGATACTTCAGAAGATCGGAATCCGAGTTCAACACCAGCGAGGTGTTGCGCGAAAAGATGGTCTTGTAGCTCTCCAGGCTTTTGAGAAAGGCATAAAACTCGGGTGCCGCAGTGTAGGCTTGGGCGTAGATGCGCGAGGCCTCAGCATCGGCCTGGCCTCGTATTTCGGTGGCTTCACGCTGCGCCTGCGAAGTGATCTCCTGTAGTTCACGATCAACCCGTCCCAGAATCTCCGCCTTGAGGCCTTCACCGGTGGAGCGTTTCTCCGCCGCGATGCGCTTACGCTCGCTGATCATGCGATCATAGACCTTCAACCGCACCGACTCGATGTAGTTGACTCGTTTGAACATCACGTCAAGCAACTCGATACCGTACTGCGGCGTAACCTTGGATGCAGCCTCCAGCACCATCTGGCTGATCTTGTCGCGACCAATCTGGGGCGGCTTGATCAGTTCCCGACTTTGCAGGGTGGAGGCCATGTAATCCGCCGACCAATCCGAGCTACGAATGATTTCAATAAGGTCGTTCTTATTGACCAGATCGCGCACCGTACCGGCAATGATATCGTTGAGCAGTGAAGCTGCCCGCCGCTCGTTGCCCACCGCCTGCAGGAAACGCAGGGGATCGGAGATACGCCAGCGGGCGGTGTTGTCCATATAGATGAAAGTCTTGTCGTTGGTGGGAATCTGGTTGGGATCGCCGTCCCAGATCAGCACCCGTTTGTCAAAGAACTGCACCACCTGGATGAAGGGGGTTTTGAACTTCAACCCAGCTTCGCGAACCGGCTCGCCAACCGGGGCTCCAAACTGGGTGATGACCGCCTGTTGACCTTCAGGCAGGATGAAGAATCCGTCCCATACGGTGGCGCCAACGGCCACCAGCAGCATCATAGCGATTAATCGGAGAATCTTATTCATAAATTCGGCTCTGGCTTGAGGGAATGTTGGGTAGACGGCTTGCTCATTTCGACTCGGTGGTCGGCAAAGCAGGGCTGGATTTTCTCGTCAGATCGAAGATTGGCAACACATTACGTTGCTGCGGATCCATGATATAGAGATGCTCGACCTTGGGCAGGATGTCTTCCATGGCCTCCAGATACATACGCTGGCGGGTGACCTCCTCGGCGCCCTGATACTCCTTGACCAGGGCCTTGAAGCGGTTAGTTTCACCGTTGGCCCGGTTAACGCGCTCCACTGCATAGCCACGCGCCTCCTCGACGATCTGCTTGGCGCTACCACGGGCCTTGGGAATGACCTTGTTGTAGGTCTCCTCGGCCTCGTTGACCAGACGCTTCATATCCTGATCGGCGATGTTCACCTCGTTGAAGGCCGGTTTCACCGGTTCGGGCGGGTTGATGTCGAGCAGTTGCAGGGTGACAACGCTGATACCGCACTGCAGACGGTCCATCTGCCCTTGCAGCTCTTTTTTGGCGTGGGCGGCGAGGATCTCACGGTTACTGAGCACATAGTCAAAATCCATATTGCCAACGATGCGCCGCGAGACGGTTTCCGAGGCATCGCGCACCGCCTGCGCCACATCACGCACCTGAAAGAGAAATTTCACCGGATCGTTGACCTTGTACTGGACGATCCAGGCCACTTCGATGACGTCCTTGTCGCCGGTGAGCATCAAGGATTCCATATCGAACCCTTTACGATCCAAGGAGGCGTTGTATCCAGGCGTGCGACTGCGAAAGCCAAACTCCTCCTTACGCACGGTTTCCACATCGACCTTGGCCAGATCCTCCACATAGGGGATCTTAAAGTGCAAACCAGGATGGGTGGTGCGGCTGTACTGGCCAAAGCGGAGGATGACCCCCACCTCGCCGGGTTTGATGGTATAGAAACAGGAAAAAACCCCTTGCAGCAGGATAACGGCTGTGGCAATGGCCAGCAGTTTACTGAAGCCCGGCAGAAAACCGCCGGATGGTGCGGCCGGTTTACTGTTGCCGCCCTGGCCTTCCCCTTCATCTTTGCCGGCAAAAGCATCGCGGATTTTTTGCAGCAGTACGGCCAGGATATCTTCTGGGCCTGAGGGCTTCTTTTTTTGGCCCCAGGGGGGTTGTTCATTCATCGGCATGCAGACAGCTCCAATGGGGTGATGCTTGACGGTGGCGCCTCAAACGCAACCAGTGCTTACAACAGCGAGAGACAACACGGAGAACACGCTGTTGTGGATGAGGAGAATAGTAACAAGCCTTGTCCGCGCCCCACCCACCAGGCGTTGGCAACCGGCGATGGACGTGCAAGTGCTACCTACTGTAGGCATTCCTGGGGTAATCGTCAAACACGTTCCACCGCTTGGAATCGCTTTTCGTCAGGACAGCTTATCTCCAGGCGAGCCACCAGGACAAAATGAGGACCAGGCCACTGAGGCTAAAAAGCAGGGCCTGCAACAAGCCTGCTCGCCTCTTCGCAGTGATCCCCAATAGCCCCAGCGGCCAGCCGATCGCCAGACCTGCCACGAAGCCGAAGCAATGGGCGCCCAGATCGGTACGTTCGCCTTCGCTTCCTAAAAGGGCCCAAAGTGCGGCGCCCGCGCCCAGGGGCAAGGCTATGGACCGCCACGTCTGCCGCCGTCCCCGCATAACCTGCATGGAGACCATTAAACCGATCACCGCAAAAACAGCGGTGGAAAAGCCCACAGAGTGATGCGGCGCCTGCCGCAATGATACGTTCAACGCATTTCCCAGGGCACCTGCGCAGAGCAAGAGAGTCCAGGCCAAACCGTAACCGATACTCCCACTGAGCAGATGGATGAGTAGTCCGCCGAGCAAAAAATTACCCAGGAGGTGGACGGCATCGGCATGAAGGGTCAACCCGGTAAAAATCCGCCACCACTGACCACCCCTAACTATCGCCTGGGCATCAACCATACCGCGATCAAACCATTCGCCTTGGAATGCCCAGGGACCGGTAATACCAAAGAGCAGCACCAGAGCAGCCATCATCAGGAACGTAGGCGCCACCGAACCGTAGGACGGTGTGACCGGCGGACACATCGGCCAGTCACGGTTTTCGTGGCGATACAAATACAGTTCCTGGGCCGCACGGGCCGCCAAGGCCTCGACAACCAGCAGCTCATTATGCTGCTCATCGATGTGGTAATCGATGGCCATGGCCTCAAGCACCAAGGCCAGCGCAGCGAGCTCGGCCATGTCTCCCCGAGCGAGACAGATCATGGGTGTGACGCCCCTGGTCTCGTCACCAGCCATGATGCATGCCGACAGAGAGCAAAGGATTATGCCCGGATTTCCTTGACATTGACAGTATCGGCATTAACCTAGGTGCAACTTTTTTCCACTGGCCTGTGCAGCAAACCCACCATTACGCTTCGATCCAGGCCCTATGCCCACCCATTGTAAGGACGGACATTCCAACATGCTTGCACTGATTCAACGCTGTATCCCTTTTCTGACAATTTTCCTGGCCCTGAACCTGGTTAACCTGGCCCTGGTGCCCGACTATGCCGAGGCCCGTTCCAAATCCGGCGGCCGCATGTTCAGCAGCCCGGCACCGAGCCGGCCCAGCCCCCAGATGGCACCCAATCAGCAGTTCGGACAAAAACAGTCCCAACCGGGCGGTTTTGGCCGTGGCCTGATGGGTGGCCTGCTTGGCGGAGCCATCGGTGGTCTGCTGTTGGGTAGCCTCTTTGGCGCCAGTGGCAGTGGCATGGGCATCCTGCCGATACTTTTACTGGGTGTGGCAGGCTATTTTCTCTACAAACGCTTCGTCAAACGCCCCTCAGCCCCGTCCTCCGGTTATCAATCACCAACCTCCATGTTTCGCGGCACCCCCACCTCCTTTGGCGGCAGTTCGGTACCACCGGCGCCACCGGAGCCGCCCGCACCGACTTTCATGAGTGCTGATCAGGGCTTGGCACAGATCCGCCTCTCCGATCCCGGCTTTGACGATAAGTACTTCCTTGAAGTGGCTTCGGATGTGTTTTTCAAGGTGCAGGCCGGCTGGATGCACCGGGAGATCGACTCTTACCGTCATCTGCTCGGCAGCCAGCTTGCCGCTGAATACGACAACCATCTGGGCCAAATGAAGGCGCAGGGACGAATCAACAAGCTGGAGAGCATTGCCATCCGCAAGGTGGAAATCACTGCTGCCGGCAGCGACAATGGTGAGGATTTCGTCACCGTGCTCTTTACCGCCAACCTTCTCGACTACACTGTGGATGACAAAACCGGTGCCCTCATCGAAGGCAGCATGACCGAACCGGTGAAGTTTGCCGAAAAATGGACCTGGGCCCGCCCCATTCGCACCGAGAATTGGAAGCTCGAAGGCGTGGAGGTGGTCGAAGACTAACCCCGCTTGCTTTTCTATTTTGCTCAGCCGCCTTCCCCCCGGAAGGCGGCTCTTTTTTTGCCCATGCCACTCAGCCTCGATGTGGAGTGGCCCGAACAACCGCAAGCAAGGAGTGACAACATGCACACCATATCCTGGGATGATTTCAGCAAGGTGGAACTGCGCGTCGGCCGCATCGTGAGTGCCGAGGTCTTCGCCGAGGCACGCAAGCCCGCCTATATCCTGCACGTCGATTTTGGTGCGGAGATCGGTCTGCGCAAATCAAGTGCCCAACTCACCGATCTTTACACGCCGGAGGATCTGGTCGGCCGGTTGGTGGTGGGGGTGGTCAATTTCCCCAAAAAGCAGATCGGGCCGCTGATGTCGGAGTGCCTGGTCACCGGTTTTGCCAATGCGCAGGGAGCGGTGGTGTTGTGCATGCCCGAACGTGAGGTGCCGCTGGGCACCAAGATTTTCTGAGGATAAAAAAACGCGCGGGCAGCTCCAGGCCACCCACGCGTTTCATATTCTTAATTTTATCCAGGACTTACCGTGCCGCCAGCTTTTCGGTCAGCACTGGAATGAACTGCTTCAGATCAGCCACCACCAGCACATTGGCCACCTCGCCGATGGGGGCGTCCTTGTCGGTGTTGATGGCGACGATGAAGTCGGATTTCTTCATGCCCGCCAGGTGCTGGATGGCCCCGGAGATGCCGCAGGCCACATAGAGCTTGGGCGATACCGTGGTGCCGGTGGTGCCCACCTGGCGGTTGTGCTCCACCCAACCGGCATCAACCACCGGACGGCTGGCCCCGTACTCGCCGCCCAGGGCCTTGGCCAAACCCTGCACCATGGCCACATTCTCCGGTTTGCCCACGCCACGACCGGCACTGACAATGATCTCGGCCTTGGTCAGGTCGACGCCCTCGGCCTTGGCGGCCTCATAACCGGTGCACTGCACCTTGCCGGTGGTTGCGGTCTCGATGCTCACCACCGTCGGTGTGCCCACCGGATCGTTCTCCAGGCCAAAGGCACCGGCCTGCAGGGTCAGTACCGTCTGTTTCGTGGTCGATTTGATGGTACGGCGCAACTTGGCGTTACACACCGGCACCACCGGCAGACCATTCTCCACGGCAATGACCTCGGAAACCTGGGCCGCCTTCAGCGCCACGGCCACACGCGGCGCCAGATCCCAACCGTAGGAGGAGTGATGGAAGACAATCTGGTCCGGCTGCTCCTTGGTAATGACATCCAACAACAGTTGCTTATGCACCGCAGGGTTGTATTCCCCGAACTTGGCCACATCGGCCAGATAGAGAGTGCCAGCAAACTGGGGCAACTCCGCCGGGCTGCCCACCAGCAACATGGAAGCCTCCCCCTGCATCTGCTGGGCAAAGGCGATCAGTTGCGAATATTTGGCTCGGAGCTTTCCTTCCCGGAACTCCGCGACGAGTAAGGTTTTCATGGGTCTCTCCTAGGCCAGCACGCTGGTTTTATCTTTAAGCAATTGGATCAGTTTGTCCGCCAACTCGGGCACATCGCCTTCGAGAACCAGACCGCCACCCTTCTTAGCCGGGAAATAGCAGGCCGCTGTTTCCTGGCTGGCGCCTTGACCGCCGGCATCCGGGGCCATGGTCAGCAACTCCTTCTTCTTGGCCTTCATGATGTTGGGCAGGGTCGGATAGCGCGGGGTATTAAGCCCCAACTGGCAGGTCAGCACCACCGGCGTGGTAGCGGTGACCAGAGCCTTGCTGCCGCCTTCGAGCTCGCGCTTGACCTTGATGGTACCATTGTCATAAACAAAATCGACGATGGTACTGACGGCGTCCATGCCGAGCATTTCCGCTACCATCACCCCCACCTGAGCGCTACCGCGATCCTGGGACTGCATGCCGGTGAAGATGATGTCAAAGCCCTTGTCCTTGGCAAAACCGGCGATCATGGCGGCGATCTCCATGGGCTCACGTTTGAAGGAATCGGCATCGTTGATATGCACACCGCGATCACAGCCCATGGCCAGGGCCTTTTTCATGGTCTCGGTGACCTGGTCCGGACCGACACAAAGCACGGTGAGATCGGCCTCCTTGACCTGCTCCTTGAGCCGCACGGCCTGCTCGACCGCATACTCGTCGTACTCGTTCATCCGCCAGGCGAGATCGGCGCGGTCGTACCACTTGCCCTCGCCGTTCACCTTGAATTTCGATTCCATATCCGGAACCTGTTTGATACAGATCAGTACTTTCATTGCTTCCCCTCCAGCAGAAAAAACGTAGGTTGGTTCATGTATTGTTCACGCCTGCTCAGGCCAGTCGTTCGACCAGCACCTCGGCGATATCCCTTGGCCGCAACCGTTCCTCGGCGTCTGCGCCCTTGACGCCATCCTCAAACATGGTGAGGCAGAACGGACAGTTGGAGACCAACTGATTCGCCCCGGTCTCCAGCGCCATCTGTACCCGTTTGATATTGATCCGCTCGCCGAGTTTTTCCTCAGCCATAATGCGACCGCCGCCGGCACTGCAACAGAAGGCCTGGTCACGATTCTTGGCCATCTCCTCGATACGGCCACCCGCTGCCTTGATCAAGCTGCGCGGTGCGTCATAGATGTCGTTATGGCGGCCGAGATAACAGGAGTCGTGGTAGGTGCAGGCAAAAGTGTCTTCCTTGAGCACCAGGAGGCCGCTACTGACCAGTTGCTCCAAAAAGACGGCATGCGGTACTACCTCGACCTCGAAATCAAAATCGCGATAATCCTTGGCCAGGGTGTTGAAACAGTGCGGACAGGTGGTAACGATTTTCTGCACGCCATAGCCCTTGATCAACTCCACCGTTTCCATGGCCAGGGTCTGATAGAGGTACTCGTTGCCCATCTTGCGCATCGGCTCGCCGCAACACTTCTCCTCCTTGCCGAGGATGCCGACCTTGACGCCGGCCTGCTGGCAGAGCTGCACAAAGCTCTTGGCCACGGCGATGTTGCGTTTGTCAAAGGAGGCATAACAGCCGACAAAGTAGAGCACATCCACCTCGGCATCCTCAGAGAGTGGCTTAATTCCCAGCGCCTCGGCCCAGTCACCACGCGCGGCATAGCCCAGACCCAGCGGGTTGCCATTGACCTCGGTCTGTTCCATGGCGGCCATCACCTCTTCACCGGGGAACTCGCCTTCCATCAGCACCAGGTTACGCCGCATGTCTATGATCTTGCCGACATGCTCAATATTGGCCGGGCAGATATCCTGGCAGGCGCGGCAGGTGGTGCAGGCCCAGATGGCGTCGCGGCCGATGGTATCGATGAGGTTAGCCTGGGGATTGCTGAAGGCCATTTCACCGATCTGATTGATCAAAAGCATCGGTGACAGCGGCTTGCCGGTATTGAAGGCCGGGCAGCGATCCTGGCAGCGTTTGCACAGGGTGCAGGCATCGGCATCAAAGATATCCTTCCAGCGCAGATCACCCAGTTCGTTGGCGCCGAACTTCTCCACGCTCTCGTCTTCTAGACTGAGGCTGGTCAGCTTGCCGGTCGGTCCGCGATCAGCAAAGAAGGCGTTGGCGCTGGTGGTGAGGATATGGCGAAATTTGGTGTAGGGAATGGCGGCAATAAAGCCCAGGGCCAGCAGCAGGTGCAGCCACCACAAACTGGCATGCAGTGTTTTAAGGCCCGGTTCGCCTAATCCCTTGATCAGGGTGGCCACGGCCAAGCCCACCGGCGACCAGCCTGCCAGCGGCGTGCCCAGCTCGGTGGCGGCCATGCGCGCCCCTTCAATGACAAAGCCGGTGACGAGGATAGCCAGCAACAACCCGTGCATGAGGGCGTCATCGCGCTTGGTCACCAGTCCTTCCGGAGTAAACAGGTAGCGGCGCACCAACAGGCCGCCGAGCATAAGGATGGCCATCAGGCCGGCGAGATCAAGCACCAGCGAAAAGACGAGATAGAAAGTGCCCTTGAGGAATTTGACATCAAAGAGCAGATCGCTGAAATCCGCCTGCAGCACGATCAGGGTGGTGCCGATGATCAGGGCAAAAAAGCTCCAGAAAAAGAGGGCATGGGCAACGCCCGCCCCCTCGACGCGTGCTACCTTGGTCTGCAACAGCACGTTTTTAAGCATATCCTTGATCCGCTCGTTACGCTCATCGGTGCGGTCAAGGGGTTGGCCTAATCGATAGACCGCTATGCGCTTACGAAAACCGTAGACAAGGGCGGCCACAGCCGCCGCAAACAACAGGTACATGGGGCCCAAGGTAGTGAACCCATGACCGACATTCCAATATATTTCACGGGTAAACTCCATTCAGCTCCCCCTCGCTCTCTTTTGATACGTTATAGGTCCGTGTCAGCACACAAGAAGAGAGGCAGCCGGAGCTGTTCCTCTCTTCTTATGGTATTTCAATGAATTAGACGAAGACCGGGCCAGCCGGTCGGTCTTTTCTTACTTGGTGAGAGCGGCGCCGATGACCACGCGCTGCACCTCGCTGGTTCCCTCGTAGATCTCGGTGATCTTG
This sequence comes from uncultured Desulfobulbus sp., assembly GCA_964639845.1. Classification (GTDB taxonomy): domain Bacteria; phylum Desulfobacterota; class Desulfobulbia; order Desulfobulbales; family Desulfobulbaceae; genus Desulfobulbus. The sequence goes on from CAZXHS010000001.1 coordinate 615,008, forward strand.
GCGTCGCGCATCATGCGCTCGACCGGGAATTCGCGGGTGTAGCCGTAGCCGCCATGAAGCTGCACGGCCTGGGTGGTGACGCGCATGGCGGTCTCCGAGGCAAAAAGCTTGGCCATGGCCGACTCCTGGGAATAGGAGAGACCGGCACTGGCACGGTAGGCGGCGTTGTAGATCAACAGGCGGGCGGCTTCGATCTGGGTAGCCATATCCGCCAATTGGAAGGAGACGCCCTGGAAAGAGGCGATGGATTTGTTGAACTGTTCACGCTCCTTGGTGTAGGCCAAGGTGGCATCCAAGGCACCCTGAGCGATACCGAGAGCCTGGGAGGCGATACCAATACGGCCGCCATCCAGCGTTTTCATGGCCACCTTGAAGCCCTGCCCTTCCTGACCGAGCAGATTCTCGGCGGGAATGCGGCAGTTCTCGAAAACGAGTTCCATGGTGGGGGAAGAGCGGATACCCATCTTCTTCTCCTTCTTACCAAAGGAGAAACCGGGGGTGCCCTTCTCGACGATGAAGGCGCTGATGCCGCGATGCTTCTCGGCAGATTTGTCGCTGCGGGCCAGCACCACATAAATCTCGGCCTCACCAGCGTTGGTGATGAAGATCTTGGAACCGTTGAGGATCCACTCGTTGCCCTCACGGGTGGCGGTGGTCTTGGTACCACCGGCGTCGGAACCGGCGGAGGGCTCGGTCAGACCGAAAGCACCGCATTTCTCGCCCTTGGCCAGGGGCACCAGAAATTTTTGTTTCTGCTCCTCGGTGCCGAACATGTAGATCGGATTGGCACAGAGGGAGAGATGGGCGGATAGGGTCACGCCGGTGGAGCCGCAAACCCGCGACAACTCCTCAACGGCGATGGCGTAGCTGATGTAATCAGCCCCGGCTCCGCCGTACTCTTCCGGAAAAACAATACCGGTCAGGCCCAACTCACCCAACCGGTCATACATGAGCGCACGGTCAAAACGCTCGTTCTCATCCCGCTCTGCTGCGGACGGCGCAACTTCGGTCTCGGCAAAACTCCGCACCATTTCACGGATCAGGTTCTGCTCTTCGGTCAATACGAAATTCATTTGATTTCCCCCTACAATATTGAAGGATTGCTCCTCGGTGTACGTGCCGCTCAAACCTTTCCCCAGGCCCAAGACAGCTCACTGTGCACGGATGGCCACCCGCCCAAGGTGGTTGCACCGGTCCCGTCTTTGCGGTGCGTCACGGGAATCGCACCGTTCATTCTGCTTTCCGCTATTTTTCCTCCGGCAGCTGCACCAACACCACCGCACCGGTGGCGCAGGTTGTGCCAGCGGCAATGACCCTGGCCTCGATGATCACCTTGCGGCCCTTGATCTCCAGCACCCGGCCACGGATCTCCAACTCCACGTTCACCGGTGTTGGCGCATGATAATCCACCTTCAACGACGCCGTGACAAAGCGCGAGATCGGCTGCCCAGCCTCCCTCGCCTTGGCGGCGGCAGCGGTACCGGCGCTGTGACAATCGATCAGCGAGGCAATCAAGCCGCCATAGAGATAGCCCGGATAACCGCCGGTATACTTCCCTTCCGGGGTGTGACGGCAGACCGACTCTTCCCCATCCCAGTAGCTCTTGAGATGAAAGCCCTGGGGATTGAGTCGCCCACAGCCGAAGCAGTGGGCGTAGTCATCGGGATATTGATCCTGAAATGCCGTCTCCATTTGCCTACCGCCAGCGAGCCGCCATTATTCGTAGCTGTAAAAGCCTTTGCCGCTCTTGCGCCCCAGGAAGCCGGCCTCGACATACTGGCGCAGCAGCGGACAGGGCCGGTATTTGGAATCACCCAAGCCCTGGTACAGCGTATTCATGATCGCCAGACAGGTGTCCAGGCCGATAAGATCGGCCAAGGCCAGCGGCCCCATGGGATGGTTCATACCCAGCTTCATCACCGTGTCGATGTCTTCTTTGGTGCCGACACCGTGATAGAGGCAGAACACCGCCTCGTTGATCATCGGCAGCAGGATACGGTTGGCGATGAAACCCGGGAAATCGTTGGACTGCGCCGGGGTCTTCTCCATGCGCTTGGTCAGCTCCAAGGTGGTGGCCAGGGTGTCGGCCGAGGTGGCCAGGCCGCAGATGACCTCGACCAATTTCATCACCGGCACCGGGTTCATGAAGTGCATGCCGATCACTTTGTCCGGCCTCTTGGTGTGCGAGGCAATGCGACCGATGGGGATGGAGGAGGTGTTGGAGGCGAGGATGACGTGCGGTGCGCAGATCTCCTCCAGGTTCTCAAAAATCTTGAATTTAATAACCTCGTTCTCCGAGGCGGCCTCGACCACGAAATCGGCACCAGCCATGTCTTTGAGATCGGTGCTGGTTTTGATCCGCGCCAGAATGGCATCCTTGTCGGCAGCGGCCAGTTTACTCTTATCAACACTGCGTTGCAGGTTTTTGGTGATCGTAGCCAGGCCACGGTCGACAAACTCCTGCTTGATGTCGTTCATGATCACGTTCAGGCCGCTGGTTGCGGCCACCTGCGCGATGCCGTTGCCCATCTGGCCGGCACCAATCACTCCAAAGGTCTTCACTTCCATTGCTGCTCTCCTCAGTCCACTACGCAAAAGGGTAACCGGTCGCAGGCAGCGACCGGCAAAATATCGCTGTTTACTTGTTGCTGATCACCATGGCCATACCCATGCCGCCGCCGATACACATACTGATCAGACCGGTGCCAAACTGCTGACGCTGCATCTGGTACATGGCGGTGACCATCTGCCGCGCACCGGTGCAGCCCACCGGATGGCCCATGGAGATGCCGCTGCCCAGCTGATTGGGCTTCTCCACGTCAATGCCCAACTCCAGCATGCAGCCGATGGCCTGGGAGGCAAAGGCCTCGTTGAGTTCGATCATGTCGATATCATTAATGGTCTTGCCGCACTGCTTGAGTGCCTTATGAATGGCCGGTACCGGTCCCAAGCCCATGTAGGCCGGATCCAGACCACCGGAGGCAAAGGATTCGATGGTGACCAGGGGTTTGAGCCCCAGGGATTTGGCCTTGGCCGCACTCATCATCAGTACAGCAGCAGCGCCGTCGTTAATGCCCGAGGCGTTGCCGGCGGTGACCGTGCCGTCCTTGGCAAAGGCGGGTTTCAACTTGGCCATCTTCTCCAGTGAGGTCTCCATGGGCCGCTCATCCTGGGCAAAGTCCACCATCTGCCGACCGGCCTTGACGCTAATCGGTACGATCTCCTGGGCAAACAGCCCCTCCTGAATCCCCTTGAGGGCGCGGGCGTGGCTCATTGCCGCCAAGCGGTCCTGATCCTCACGGCTGATATTGTAGAGGCGGGCGATATTCTCGGCGGTGACGCCCATGTGATAGCCATAGAAAATTTCGTAGAGGCCGTCAAAGACCATCAGGTCGTAGATCTGACCAACGCCGGTCAGTTCCATGCGATAGCCCCAGCGGGCTTTGGGCAGGGCCATGGGCACCATGCTCATGTTTTCCTGACCACCGGCCAACACCACCTCGGCCTGCCCGGTCATGATCGACTGGGCACCTAAGGCAATGGCCTTGAGGCCTGAGCCGCAGACCTTGTTGATGGTGTAGGCCGGGGTTTCCTTGGCGATACCGGCCTGGACCATGGCCTGACGGGCGGTGTTTTGCCCCTGACCGGTCTGCAGGACGTTGCCCATGATGACCTCGTCCAGGGCGATCGCGGTGGCCGCCGCATCCCAGGTGTTGTACTTCTTCTCCAGTTCCAGCTCGCCCTGATCTTTGAGCTTCTCCGGACCCACAACCCGCATCTCCTCGCTGGCCACGGGACGCAATCCCACCTTGCGCAGGGTCTCGTGCATCACCGCTGCCCCTAGGCTGACCACTGGGGTATCTTTCAGACTGCCGCCAAAGGCGCCAACAGCGGTCCGACTGCCGCTGACAATCACAACCTCATTCATCGCTTGCGTGCTCCTTGTCGTAAGAAATCGGTATCAACCGTTAAGTTCGCCGGAAAAGACGGCCTTGCGCTTCTCCAAAAAGGCACCAGTGCCCTCTTTGGCATCCGGGCTGGCGAGACAGAGGGCAAAGGCGTCACATTCCATGGTCAGCCCCGTGGCCAAATCGGCATTCAAACCTTGATTAACGATCTGTTTGGCGGCGCGCAACGAGGCCTTGCCTTTGGAGGCAATCAGGGTGGCGGTGGCCGTGGCCGCAGCCATCAATTCTTCGGGGGCGAAGACCTTGTTGACCAGGCCGATCTCCTTGGCCTCAGCAGCGGTGAGGTGTTTGCCGGTGAAAATCATCTCCTTGGCCCGGTTAGCACCGATCAGCCGTGGCAGACGCTGGGTGCCGCCAAAACCGGGAATAACGCCGAGGTTGATCTCAGGCAGACCAAAGATGGCCTTTTCCGAGGCATAAATGAAGTCACAGGCGAGCGCCATCTCGCAGCCACCCCCAAGGGCAAAGCCGTTGACCGCAGCAATGACCGGGATGGCCAGTGCTTGCAGCTTGCTGATCACGCTTTGGCCGATCTGGGCAAATTGTTTGGCGCCCAAAGGCGAAAGGGTATTGATCTCGGTGATGTCGGCGCCGGCGATGAAGGATTTTTCACCGGCTCCGGTAAGGACGAGCACGCGGATGGCGTCGTCCTTGCTGATGGCGTCGAGCGCCTGGGAGAGTTCCTCGAGCAGCGAGGTGTTGAGGGCGTTGAGGGCTTTGGGGCGATTAAAGGTCAGTCTTGCAATTCCGTCGGTACAGGTGAGTTCAATGGATGAATAGACCACCGTTTCCTCCTTGTTTCAGGGTTATAAGAAATTGCACAGCAGTAGAATCTATTTTTCGTCCAACCAGGGTGAGCTGGGCACAGGATGCCAGCCACCTCGAACAATGCACATCTATCCTTATTCAATTGCAGGTAAGCAGGGGCGCTCACAAAAAAAGGGTAGAGGAGCGCTTGCACTGGATCGCTGCGCCAACCCCATACCCATCATTCCAGCAGTGGTTCATCTTCCGCCTGACCAACACCACTCAACCACTGAGAAAACTGGCAAAAAACGGCCGGGCGCGAAGTGGGTAATATCTATTGCAAAAGCATCGGGCTGTCAAACGTTTTTTACGAGTTCGTTAGAAGGCTAACTCCCCGAACGAACTCACCACTTTGTCACTCTCCATGGCCGCTATCCAGCGCAGGTTGTTTCTTTACGGGCCTCGGTTTTTCGAAAATCTTATTAAACAACGCCCGTATCGATCACCCTGTCATACCACATCGTATTACCTAGCCAACCGCCGAAGCACGGGGAAGAGCACAAGCCACAACGGGACGAACAGCCAAAGACGGCCGCGCAGGAGATTGTACTCCTCCAGCAGGGCACGCCAACTGCGTTTGCCGATCAAGCGACCAACCCCACATTCAAAGGCCAAGGTCAGCAGGAGCCAGCAAAGGCCCACCGAAACGGCTTGACCAGCCGAGGTAAGGGGAAGACGGGTAAAGAGAATTTCGCCATAGAGCCAAAGTATCGCCAGAAGCAGCAGGGTCGAACACTGATGGGCGGCTAAGGCCGACATCCTCGGCGCTATCCAGCGTTCTCGCACGATACCGTTGATGATGGCCAACACCATCATCCCCAGCCAGGCCAGCAGGTAGACTCTCAACAGCCCCGTATTCACAAGGCGATAACCGCTTCGACCTCAATGGCAGCGCCCAGCGGCAAGGCTGCCACCTGGATGGCGCTGCGAGCGGGATAGGGCTGTTGAAAATACTGGGCATAGACTCCGTTAACCCGCTGAAAATCCGCCATATCAGCCAAAAAGACCGTCACTTTCAGCGCCTTGGACAGCTCCGTGCCCGCTGCCTCGGCAACGGCTTGCAGGTTACGGAAGACCTGATGGGCATGGGTTTCTATATCCGCCTCGGCAATCTTGCCGGTTTGCGGATCAATGGGGATCATGCCCGAGGTGAACAGCAGGCTGTCCGTGGCGATGGCCTGGGAGTAGGGACCGACCGCTGCCGGCGCCTTGTCGGTGTGGATGGGGATGCGTTGCATGGGCAAACTCCTGTGAAGAGGAAACGAGCGATGTGGCGCATTGAACACCACAAGCAGGGCAGAAGCAACCTTTGTCCTCTTTTTCCTTGCTCTTAACCTGTGGATAATTACATACTTTGCGTATGGATTCTCTCGCCACGTTGTTGGACTGCCCTCTCGGGGATCATCTTTTGCCAAGGAGTACCGCATGAAAGCAATTCACCACAGCCAACTGGGTCTGGTCAACACCCGTGCCATGTTCCAGCAGGCCATGCAGGAACAGTTTGCCGTTCCCGCCTACAATTTCAACAACATGGAGCAATTGCAGGCCATTGTTATCGGTTGCGCCAAGTCGGCCTCGCCGGTGATCCTGCAAGTTTCCGGATCAGCGCGCAGCTACATTGGCAATGCCTTCCTGCCGCACATGGCGGCGGCTGCTGTGGAACTGGCCCGGGAAACGCAAGCCATCCCCATCGCCCTGCACCTGGATCACGGATCGAGTTTCGAGTTGGCCAAGGAGTGCATCGACAGCGGCTTCTCTTCAGTGATGATCGATGCCTCGCACCTCAGCTTTGAGGAGAACATGGCCCTCACCCGTCAAGTGGTGGAATATGCCCATGCCCATGAGGTGAGCGTCGAGGCTGAGTTAGGGGTACTGGCCGGCATCGAAGATGAGGTGAGCAACGAGCACTCCTCCTACACCCGTCCGGAGGAAGTGGAACGCTTTTTGGCAGGAACCGGCGTCGACAGCCTGGCAATTTCCATTGGCACCTCGCACGGCGCCTACAAATTCAAACTGCAACCAGGTCAGGAACCACCACCGCTGCGTTTTGATATCCTTGAGGAAATCGAAAAACGGGTGCCCGGCTTTCCCATCGTGCTGCACGGCGCCTCCTCGGTCACCCAGGCGCATGTGGCCATGATCAACCAGTTCGGCGGCAAGATGGACAACACCGCCGGCATCCCAGAAGAGCAGTTGCGACGGGCCGCTGCCTCGGCAGTGTGCAAGGTCAACATCGACAGCGACGGCCGCCTGGCCATGACCGCCGTCATCCGCAAGATCTTTGCCGAGAAACCCGGCGAGTTTGATCCTCGTAAATACCTTGGCCCGGCACGCGATGAGCTGATCAGCATGGTCATACACAAGAACAGCGCTGTGCTCGGCAGTGCTGGACGGGTCAAAGCGTAGGAAAAACTTGAAAAAAGGTTGAACTGGCCCGCAAGCTGTGGTCCAGTATGGGCAGGATACGAACGGAGATAGCCGCGAGCGAGGCGCGAACCTATTGACAAGCAATAACGGCAACCTGGTGTGGATTGACCTGGAGATGACCGGGCTCAATCCCTCCACCGATAAAATCTTGGAAGTGGCGACGGTGGTAACCGATTCGCAACTGTGTGTCCTCGCCGACGGGCCGGTCATCGCCATTCACCAACCCGAAGAGGTGCTCGCCGCCATGGATCTATGGAACAGCAAGCATCACCGCGAATCGGGATTACTTGACAGGGTGCGGCAAAGCACCGTCTCCTGTCGCCAGGCCGAGGTCGCAACCCTGGATTTTATCCAACAGTGGGTCGGCCACCGCATTTCGCCGATGTGCGGCAACTCGGTCTGGCATGATCGCCGCTTCCTCGCCCGTTACATGCCGGAGTTGGAGGCCTACTTCCACTACCGCAACATCGATGTCTCCACCCTCAAGGAGTTGGCCATCCGCTGGGCCCCGGATCTCCCCAAGTACATCAAGGAAAACCGCCACCTCGCCTCTGAGGACATCCACGAATCCATCGCCGAGCTGCGCCATTACGGCGACTGCTTCATCAAAAAATAACCTGCCTCACACCAATCACTGGAGCCGGTTGGCTCCAGTGATTTCCTGCCACACCGACGATATCAACACACTGAATCAGCGGTTCTTTTCAGAACCGGCGCAGCGAGAGAGGCTCTGTGAGACGGAGAGTTCTCGCTGCGCTCGAAATGACCGGGATGATGTGATACTTGACCAAGAGTGCCCACTCATCGGTGTCACCTCGACCAACGGGGGAGATCCCCTCCGCCACCCAATCCCGCATCAGACCTGATCCCCCACCGGCACTCCCCAGATCTCCTCGGCGTACTCCTTGATGGTGCGGTCGCTGGAGAATTTACCCATGCGCGCCACGTTGAGAATGGAGCGTCTGGTCCAGGTTTCCTGGTCGGCATAGGTGGCTCCGACCTGTAACTGGCATTGCAGGTAGGACTCCAGATCAAGCAGCAGCAGGTACGGGTCGTTTTCGCTGAGCAGATCATCGACCAGCGGCTTAAAGAGATCGGTGTTGCCCTGGCTGAAGGCACCGCCGCTAATGGCATCGATGATCTCGCGCACCTCGGGATTGTTCTCGTAAATCTGCCAGGGTTTTCGTGACTTGCACTTCTTCTCGTACTCGGCCTCCTCGGCTGTCATGCCGAAGATGAAGATATTTTCCGCGCCGACCTCTTCGCGGATCTCGATATTGGCGCCATCGAGGGTGCCGATGGTCAGGGCACCGTTGAGGGCGAACTTCATATTACCGGTGCCCGAGGCCTCGGTGCCGGCGGTGGAGATCTGCTCGGAGAGATCGGCGGCAGGCATGATTCGCTCCGCCAGGGAGACGCAGTAGTTGGGGATGAACACCACCTTGAGCCGGTCGTCGATTCGGGGATCGTTATTGACCACTGCGCCCACCGCATTGATCAGCTTGATGATCAGCTTGGCCTTGTGATAGGAGGGAGCGGCCTTGCCGGCAAAGATGATGGTGCGCGGCTGGACCTTTTCATCGGGCCGGGTGAGCAGTCGCTGGTAGAGGTTGATGGTGTGCAGCACGTTGAGCAGTTGCCGCTTGTACTCATGGATCCGTTTTACCTGAATGTCAAAAAGACTCGCCGGGTTGACGGTAACATTGCAGGTGGTGGCAATGATCTTGGCCAACCGCTTCTTGTTGGCCAGTTTCACCGCCCGCCACTGCTGCCGGAAGTCGGCATCGTCCACCAATGATTCGAGATCGCGCAGTTTGTCCAACTCCACCACCCAATCATAACCAATGCGCTCGCCGATGAGGGCGGAGAGGCCGGGATTGCACTTGAGCAGCCAACGTCGCGGGGTGATGCCGTTGGTCTTGGAGTTGATCTTGGCCGGCCACATCTCGTGGAAGTTGCGGAACAGGAAATTCTTCAACAACTCGGAATGCAGCGCGGCCACGCCGTTGACCGAGTGACTGCCAACGATGGCCAGATTGGCCATGCGCACCCGTCGCACCGGGCCCTCGTCGATGAGTGACATCTCCTGCAACTTGCGCATATTACCGGGATAACGGATGGCCACCTCCTCCAAAAAACGGCGATTGATCTCGTAGATGATCTCCAGATGCCGGGGCAGCACCTTGCCGAGCATATCCACCGGCCAGGTCTCCAGGGCCTCGGGCATGAGGGTGTGGTTGGTGTAGGCAAAGGTGCGCACACTGAGATCCCAGGCCTTCTCCCACCCCAACCCCTCGATATCCATCAACAAGCGCATCAATTCGGGGATGGCGATGGCCGGGTGGGTGTCGTTGAGCTGTACCGCCACCTGGTTGGGAAAGTCATCGAAGCTGTCGTTTTCCTTGCGATAACGGCGCAGAATGTCCTGAAAGGTGGCGGCGACGAAAAAGTACTGCTGCTTGAGCCGCAACTCCTGGCCCTCGCTGATGTCGTCGCTGGGGTAGAGCACTTTTGAGATCGTCTCCGATTTAACTTTGCCCTCCACTGCCGAAATATAGTCGCCGGCATTGAAGGAACGCAGATCAAGCTCGCGCGAGGCCTTGGCCCGCCACAGCCGCATGTTGATGACATGGTCGTTGCGGAAACCCGGCACCAGCATGTCGCAGGCCATGGCCATGACGATTTGGGTGTCGGTCCAGCGTGCCCGGTAGCGGCCGTTCTTGTCGGTGGTGGTGGTGACATGCCCGTAGAACTGCACCGGATACATGAACGAAGTGCGCTCATACATCCAGGGCGAGCCGAGCCGCAGCCAGGAATCGGGCGTTTCCACCTGATACCCATCAACGATCTTCTGGTTGAACAGGCCAAAATCATAGCGGATACCGTAGCCGTAGGCAGGAATCTTCATGGTGGCAATCGAATCCATGAAGCAGGAGGCCAACCGGCCCAGACCGCCGTTACCCAGGGCGGCATCTTCCTCGCATTCGCGCAGGGCTTCCAGGTCATAGCCCAACTGTTCCAGGGCCTGGGTGACCTCATCCATCAAGCCCATGTTAAGGATGGCATTGCCCAGGGACCGACCTACCAAAAATTCGAGACTGAGGTAGTAGACCCGCTTCATCTTGCCAGCATAGAAGGTCTTTTGCGTCTTGATCCACTTTTCCATCAGCACGTCGCGCAAGGCATAGGACAGCGCGCGGTACACATCCGGATCGCCGGCCCGTTCCGGATCACGACCCTGAAAACTGAGCAGATGGTGTTGGATGCACTTCTTGAAATCCTCGACGCCGGTGCCCTGGAAGATGGAGGAATAGGCATGATTGTTGGCCGAGGTATCTGTCTGTTTGTTCATACAACCTCCGGTGGACAACTCAAAAGGGGGGAGCAAACGATGTTGGGGGTATTCTACCCGAAAGGCACATGGAATCAAAACCACATTCCCCACAAGGCGACGATTATTGCCCGTCAATATTATGAGGAATTTATTTCAGTTACGAATTTGACACTGCACATTTGCTAGCCTATCATGCCCTCAGGTCCGATCTTGATCATCAGTACCAGAGAGTAACATCGGCGAATCAACACGAGGCGAGGAGAAGACAATGCTCAGCAATATGAAAATACGAACAAAACTGGTCATCATCGGCGTGATGGTCACCATGATTCCCCTGGCGATCATTCTTACCACCGTCTTCACCCAGAACCAGAAAGTGGTGCGTATTGGTGAAGAAAAGAGCCTGCAACTGGCCTACGCCGATCTCGAGCACATCGTCGACAATCTCTACACCCTGGCCGAATCGCACCAGGAGGTGACGCAAAAAAATATCGATGCCGCGCTTAAGGTTGCCGGTGATTTGATGGCCAAGGCCGGTGGCGTCTCCTTTACCGAGGAAACCGTGACCTGGCAGGCCAAAAACCAGTTCAACAACGAGGCCCAGGCGCTGCAACTGCCGAAAATGCAGTTGGGGAGCCATTGGTTGGGCCAGATCAGTGATGCCAAGGAGCCTGTACCGCTGGTCGATCCGGTGCAGCTGCTGCTTGATGTCACCTGCACTGTATTCCAGCGCGTCAACACCCAGGGCGACATGCTGCGGGTAGCCACCAACGTCATCTCCAAAGAAGGAAAACGGGCCATCGGCACCTTCATTCCCAGCGCCAATCCCGATGGTAAGGCGAACCCGGTGGTGAGCGCCGTGCTCAAGGGAGAAACCTTTCGCGGTCGCGCCTTTGTCGTCAACGCCTGGTACATCACCGCCTATGTACCCATCCTTGATACCAAGGGAGCGGTGAGCGGCATGCTCTACGTCGGCATCCCGCAGGAGAACGTTAAGAGTCTGCGCCGGGCCATTGTTGATATGAAGATCGGCAAGACCGGCCGGGTGACGGTCATGGACAGCACCGGCGCCTATGTCATTGCCCAGCAGGAACAGGACAACGGTAAAAACGTCAAAGGCCTCACCGATGCCGAGGGCAAACCCTATATGGAGGAACGGATCACCACCGCCAAAACGCTCAGCGCCCGGGCCATCGGCAAACAGCAGTTCACGGTAAAGGGTGAGCGCGGCGCTAGCGTGGTGCGTGAGGCCCGTTTCATCTATTTCGCCCCCTGGGATTGGATCGTCATGGTCGAGGCAGACCAGGCGGATTTCACCGATGCCGCTGAGCGGATCAACGACACCAATCGCCAGAGCATCATCCTGCTCAATCTGGTCAGCGCTGGGGCCGTGGGCTTTACCATCCTAGTGTGGTTCATCATGGCCGGCAGCATCGTCAAACCGATCAACATGGCAGTGGCCGGGCTCAAGGATGTGGCCGAGGGCGATGGCGATCTGACCAAACGGTTGCAGAGCCCGGGGCGCAACGAGTTGGGTGAACTGGTCCACTGGTTCAATATCTTTCTTGAAAAACTCCAGACCATCGTCATCCGCATTGCCAACAACGCCCAGCATGTTGGCCAGGCAGCGGTGGAGCTGACCACCATCTCCGGCGGCATGGCCAAGGGTGCGGGTGAGACCTCGCATTCAGCGCATAACGTCAGCGTCGCCGCCGAGGAGATGAGCGCCAACCTCAATGCCGTGGCCGCAGCCATGGAAGAGTCCACCACCAACATCTCCATGGTGGCCAACGCCTCGGAGGAGATGTCCTCCACCTTTAACCAACTCTCCGGCAGCGTCGAGAAGGCCAACCAGGTCACCGTGGAAGCGGTGCATCAGGCCACCAGCGCCGGCGAAAAGATGGCGGTGCTCGGTCAGGCGGCATTGGCCATCGGCAAGGTGACCGAGACCATCACCGAAATTTCCGAGCAAACCAACCTGCTGGCGCTGAACGCCACCATCGAAGCGGCGCGGGCCGGTGAGGCAGGCAAGGGCTTTGCGGTGGTGGCCAACGAGATTAAGGAACTGGCCAAGCAGACCGCCACCTCGACCCTGGACATCAAGAAACAGATTGCCAACATCCAGAGCACCACCGAGACCACTCGGGTGGAGATCGATGCCATCTCCACGGTAATCGAGGACGTCAACGAGATCGTCACCACCATTGCCAAGGCTGTGGGCGATCAGTCCCAGGCCACCCGCGAGATCACCGATAACATCAGCCAGGCCTCAGTCGGCCTGCAGGAAGTGAACGAGAACGTCAGCCAAAGCTCCACGGTGTCCGCACAGATTGCCCAGGACATTACCACGGTGAATACCTCGGCTTCGGCCATCTCCACCAGCAGCGCTCAGGTGCAGGCCAGCGCCGAAGACCTGCGCAAAATGGCCGAGGAGTTGAACTCCATCATCGGCCGTTTCAAGACCGCTTAAGCGGTCGAGCCGGTACGGAGAAAAAAGGCCGATAAAGCCTGTTGATCGAGTACATTAAATGAAGCTGCAACAGGGCCAAGGGAGGGTTTCCCTTGGCCCTGTTGTGTTCAGGCGGAAAAAAGGAATGATGAGCGAGTGAAGCGGGCGCGGTGTTTTGAGCCAGGGCTGCCTACCCTTGATCGTCGGCAATATGGATAAATTGATCGCGCAGCAGATCCTGCAGGGCCACCGAGCTCTCCTCGATCTCGCCCTCATGACCTTTGTGGATGGCGCGGAAAAAGCGGTCGCAGATGGCCCGTTCCTCCCGGCTCCAGCGACTGGTGAAGCCGCCCTTGCCGCCCGTCGGTTGCATCAGGCCGGACATGCGTTCGTAATCACGACGGCCGTGGGCCCAGTTGATCACATGGGCATAGAAGAGCAGGCCCCGATCCAGCAGAATATAGAGCAGTTGAATATTGGTGACCGGTCCCACCCGCAGTTGATCGCCACCCATCTTCATACCCAACAGCCGCACCCCGGAGAGTAGATCCTTGCCCTTGAGGGCCGTGGCCCCAGCACCGATCAAACCGCCCACCGCTGAAAACAGGCCAAAGGAGGTACCGATGGTGGCGGCATCGATGCCCACCCCCAGGGCCGCCCCACCAAGCGCGCCGGCGAGGATGATCTGCCGGTCACTTAGTCCGAGGAACTCCCAGGTGCGGCGGCTGAACAGGTCCTCAGCCAGGATCGACTGCGGCGGCAATTCGAGCTGAAAGATGTTGTGTTTGAACAAACCCCGAATGGCCTGCTGCACCTGGTGCTCGCGCTCGGCCACAAAGTTGAGGTAATCGGCATGCAATTCGCGGCGCTTATCAGCCTCCTCGTCAGGGGCACAGGGCACCGCCCGCCGGTAGGCGATGATGTCGTGGAAGCAGTCCACCAGCAGGGCCGCGGTGCGCTGGCTACGGATCTCCCAGTCCTCCTCAAAGGCTTCAACCACCTGGCGCAGCACCGGTTCCAGTTGCTGGTCAATGGATTTGAGGCTCTCCAGCAGTTCGATGCGCTGGCGGTAATTGGCCCGGCAGGAGTTAAACACACGCACCGCATTGAAATGCTTGCGAAACTCGCTCTGCCATTTGCCGAGGTAGTCGGCATCCTCTTCCTTGCAGTTGATCACCGCCATGCGCGGCGCGCCGCTGAGACGAAGGATCTCCATCTCGGCCAGATCCACCTGCCGCAGCGGCCGTGAGCCGTCGACCACGAAGATCACCCCGGCGCCGGCCGCCACCGGCCCCAGCAGCTGGCAGTCGTCATGGAAGGAGGGATCATCTCGGTGGGCCGCGATGAAGGCTCTCAGCATCTCCTCATCCGGGCCCTGGTAGGCCTGGAGCCAGGCCAGGGTCTGGCGCGGATTCTGGAAGCCGGGGGTATCGATGAAGCGGATGATCTCACGGCCGTCGATGCGCACCGGGAAGGCCTGGCAGACCACGGTTTCCCCGGGGATCGGGCTGACACGCACCGAGTCGTCCTCGGCCAGGGTGGAGAGCACCGAGGACTTGCCCTCGTTGGGATGGCCAATGATGGCGAATTCGGCAAGGGTCGTTTTCATGAGGGAATCAGGGGTTGCACGGCCAGCATGGCGTCGCCCAAGGCACGCATCTTCTGCTGCCAAAGGTGGAGTTGCTCCGATGGAACCGGAGTGAACATGGTTGTTGCGGCGGGTTTGCCGACCAAGACGATGGTGATGGGGGTGGAGCTCCCCACCGTCTGCCGCAGCTGGGCGAGCAAGGACTCGGTTTCCTTCAGCGGCGGTTGCCAGGCCTCGGCCAGCACCAGCACCTCGGCCGCTGCTCCTTCTGCCGAGGGGAGCACCGGTGGGGTGAAGCCGTCGTAGGCCAGCGGGGTGACGATCAAACCGGGAAACTGCTGCGCCAGATGTGAACGCAACGCATGCAGCGGGCACGCATCGTAGAGTTCCTCAGCAATGAGCACAACCGCCTGCCCCTGGGCCGAGCAATCCGTTGGCCTTGCGACAGCGACCTCTGGGGCGGGTGTTGGTGCGATCATTTCGCTTTGCGGGACGCTCTCCGGTACTGCCGCTATGGGCACTCCCACCGGCAACGGCAGGCCATGGGTATCCAGGCGGGGAGCGGTCAACCGCTGCAACAGGGGACGGAACTGCAAGGAGGCGAAGTGGAGCCGTTCCAGGGCCCGCCGTTGCCGCATCCAGCCAAAAACCAGCAGCAGGCAACGCGGCAGCAGGCCATACACAGCGACGCTGCAGCAGAGAAAGGGCCACCAGGATTGCAGGTCCACCGTGGCCAGATGGCCCACACCCTCCTTGAGCACCATCTGGCTGCCTTGAATCTGGGCCAGGGTCGGAACAGCCTCGGGTCCAATCCACGACCAGGGCAGGGCCAGCCCATGCACCAGCTGCGCCACCACTTCGGGGGAGAGTTGCAAGCTGGACTGCCAGGCAAAGGCCATGTCTGAAAAAATCACCTTGGCCAGGGTGGCTCCAAGGATACCGAGGTTGCAACCGATACCAACAAGCTGCACCAGAATGAAGGCCGGCCACAGCAGCAGTACCGCCACATCCTTCTGCTGGCTGATGCCGCCCGCCAGGGCCGCCAGATCAAGCCGTCGCTGACCGCTGAGATGACGGCGCAGCACCCGCCGCAATCCCTCCATGGCCCGGATGAGCAGCCGCCCCAGGAGCAGAGAGAGCACACTCTCTTCCAAGGGGAGACGACGTAGTCGCCGGGCGAGAAAAAATCCGCCCTGACCGGCCAGCATCAGCAACTGCACCAGCACAAACACACCAAAATACACCGAAACATTGAGCGGGGTGGTGCCGGAATAGAGCAACAGCGATGCCGCCGCGCCAACCCCGGCCAGCCCTCCACAAAACAGCGCCAAGCCACCGGCCAGCAGGGACAGCTCCTGCCACAGGCGGCCAGGCAGCGCCTGGCCCTCATGGCCCTTTTCCTGGCGGAACTGCAAACGGCGCACGGTCAGCCAGCGCCGCACCAACAAGCGGGCCGGGATCTCCTCGCCCTTGCCCAGTTGCGGTTCGATCTTGGCCAGATAGATCACCCGGTCGCGTTTGGCCAGGGCAGCCGCACCCGCTTTGCGCTCTATTTCCGCATCGATTTGACAAAAAAAGTGCAGATCAATCAGATCGGCAATATTCCACAGACGACTCACAGCCGCGACCCCACCAAAAAACGCGCCCTTGCTGGCGAACAAAAGCAATTGCGCAGGAAAATCAAAATATCGTATAGAGGAGGATGCCATACGGGGCCGTTGTTCAACAGACCACCGCTCCCCCTCACAAAACCATCCTTCCCTAGCAGAAAAAGTGGAGCAGGACAAGATAAAGCAGCCAAACGATCGCCCCTCCACCGCCGCCATCCGTCAAGGGGTCGCTGCCGCCTGGCCGATCTGTCTGGGGTATTTCCCCATCGGCCTGGCCCTCGGGGTGCTGGCGCAGCAGGCCGGACTGCCCTGGTGGGCCATGACTCTGATGTCGGTGCTGGTCTTTGCCGGCTCCTCGCAGTTCATCTGCGTGGCCATGCTCGCCACGGGTGCCTCCTTTCCCAGCATCATCCTTACCACCCTGATGGTCAACCTGCGCCATGCGCTGATGAGTTCATCCTTGGCGGTGTATCTGCGTGGGGTGGATCGCCGCTTTCTCGCCCTCTTTGCCTACGGTATCACCGACGAGAGTTTTGCCATCAACATGGCCCGTTTCCGCGCAGGCAACTGGAGCCGCTGGAGCGCACTGATCACCAACCAACTGCCCAACCTCTGCTGGATTGGCGCCACCACCGCCGGGGTGTTGGTGGGTCAGTTCATCCCCCAGGGAGCCCTGGGCATTGATTACGCCCTGAGCGCCATGTTTCTCTGCCTGCTCATCTATCAGCTACAAACCCGGCTCTCTCTGGTCATCGCGCTGATCGCGGCCCTGGTCGCCATCCTCTGGTACCGTTTCATCCCCGGTGACTCTTATATCGTCGCCGCCTCAGTGATCGCCGCCAGTTGTGGCTTTCTCCTCAAACGACGCCGGGAGCAAGGACGATGAGCTGGCTCGATTTCCTGCTGCTCTTTGCAGCCATGGGGTTGGTCACCTACCTGCCCCGCTGCCTGCCGCTGCTCTATCTCGCCCACCGGCGACTGCCCAAGGGGCTGATTGATTGGCTCGGCTTCATCCCGGCCGCCATCCTCAGCGCCCTGCTGGCGCCGATCCTCTTTGCCGATGGTGCCACCCGCAGCCTGGAGCTGGGCAAGCCGGAACTGTGGGCCGCCCTGCCTACCCTACTCTTTGCCTGGAAAACCAAGAGCCTGGGCGGTACGGTGGTGGTGGGCATGCTCTGTTATTGGTTGGTGGGAAAGATTGGCTGATCGCCTCTTGGCGAGGAGGTTGCTCGCGTTGGCAACCCACCCATGATGTTGGGCGGTACGGTAGGGGCGCATGGCATGCGCCCACAGTCAAACGCGCAGTAAAGACAAGGGCGCACGCCGTGCGCCCCTACGCTGACACCACCTTTCCCTGTTGCAGGCTCCTCTCGCGGGCAGGGCTCGCTCCTCCCCTGCCCAGGAACACCGAGGGCTGAAACAGCGGGCCATGCCCTTGAAATCCTTCACGAACACCGTCCATCCAAAAAACACGTTGCCTGCAAGCCCTTGCCCTTCATCTCAACCTCCTGGGGACAGGTAAACACAAACTCCTCCTCCAACCCCCGGCAAAAATCAACGGAAACATTGATGTGCATCGGCCGCGACAACCCCTGCAAGCGAGCAGCAATGTTCACCGTATCGCCAAAGATATCGTAGAGGTATTTTTTTGTGCCAACAATCCCCCCCACCACCGGCCCACTATGCAGACCGATGCGCACCTGCCACTGCTGGGCAGCATTGCGGTTGCGTTGTTTAAGATAGTCAATCATCTCCAGTGCCGCCAGGGCAGCGCGACGACGGTGATCGGGGTGGGGTTCGGGAATACCGGCCGTGAACAGGTAGGCATCGCCGATGGTCTTCATGCGCTCGCATTGATGGCCCTCGACAATGTGGTCAAAGGCGGTGAACAGGGTGTTCAATTCGCTGATGAGCAGTTCCGGCGGCAACAGGGCAGCGATATCGGTGAAACGGACGATATCAACAAAACAGACCGAGACCTCGGCAAAATGCTGCGGGCTGCAACTGCCGCGCTCCATCAATTCCTGGGCCACCCGCGCCGGCAGGACGTTGAGCAGCAGCGCCTCGGATTTACGTTTCTCCTCGGCCAGTTGCAGGTTGTTCGCCGCCAGTTGCCGTTGCAGTAGCCGCAGATGCAGATGGGTGGAGATGCGCGCCATCACCTCGGAGGGGTGGAAGGGTTTGGTGATGTAATCCACCCCGCCGGCGGCAAAACCGCTGAGTTTATCGGTGGTGTGATCCAGCGAGGAGATGAAGATCACCGGGATCTCGCGGGTGGCGGGATCGGCCTTGAGCAGATGGCACAGGGCCAGGCCGTCCATCTCCGGCATGACCACATCCAACAGGATGAGATCCGGGCGCAGGAATTCCAGCTTGGCCAGGGCCTCCTTGCCGTGGTTGGCCACGGTGACGTGGTAGCCCTGCTTGGTTAAGAGCGACTGCAACTGCCGCTGATTGATCGGCGAATCCTCGACCACCAGGATGGAGGCGGACAGATCCGTCACAAGCGATTCGATCATCTCAACGCCGGCAGGATGGTCGTTCTCGTCAAAAAGCCACGAGAACGACGTTCCGAGCTTCGTAACACTTTGTTTTTGTGATGCGCAATTTCTCGCATTTTTTTATTCACGAGGCCATTATGACTGGCGGGTGCGCTGTTGCAGGGCCAGATCGATCAGCACCAACGCTGCCATGGACTCGACAATTGGCACTGCGCGCGGTACCACGCAGGGATCATGGCGGCCCTTGGCCTCCAGGGTGACGTTTTGGCCATCAAAGTCGACCGTCTCCTGGGCCATGCCGATGGTGGCCACCGGCTTGAAGGCTATGCGGAAAACAATGGGCTCGCCGTTGCTGATGCCTCCCTGGACGCCGCCGCTGTGATTGGTGCGGGTACCTAATCCCGCCCCTTTTTGCACAAAGGGATCGTTGTGCTCGGAGCCGCGCATGCGGGTGCCGGCAAAACCCGAGCCGATGTCAAAGCCCTTGGTGGCCGGGAGCGACAGCATCGCCTGGGCCAGCCGCGCCTCCAGCTTGTCGAACACCGGCTCGCCCAAGCCGATGGGCACATTGCGACAGGCGCAGGTGAGGATGCCGCCGATGGAGTCCTTGGCCTCCAGCACCTCCTTGATCCGTGCCTCCATGAGGCTGGCCGTGGCCGCATCCGGGCAGCGCACGATGTGAGAATCCACCTGCGGGCGGCTGATGGTGTCGAGATCCGGCAACGGTGCCTCGATATCGCCCACCGCGCTCACCCAGGCCACGATCTCGGTGCCGTAGGTTTCGTAGAGCCACTTCTCGGCAATGGCGCCGGCTGCGACACGGCCGATGGTCTCGCGGGCACTGGAACGGCCGCCACCGCTGGAGGCACGGGTGCCGTACTTCATCTGGTAGGTGAAATCCGCATGCGAGGGCCGGGGAATGCGGCTCATCTCGCCGTAGTCATGGGGCCGTTGATCCTTGTTGTGTACCAGCAGCATGATCGGCGTGCCCAGGGTCTTGCCGAACTCGGTGCCGGAGTAGATGGTCACCTGGTCGGCCTCCTGGCGGGGGGTGGAGAGATCAGATTGGCCGGGGCGGCGACGGGAAAGCTGTTTTTGGATATCGGCCTCGACCAGGGCCATCCCCGGAGGGCAGCCGTCGACGATGGCGCCGACGCCTTTGCAGTGCGATTCACCAAAGGTGGTGACGGTGTAGAGGGTGCCGAGGGTGCTGGACATTGGGTGCTCCTTTGGGGGGGCTAGATGGTGTGTGTAAATTTATCCTTAAAACAAGAGGACAGAACATCTTTGCAAAATTACGAAGAAAATCCGTACCCACTCAAACAAAAACAATTCTTTATTATTTTGCTATGTTATATTGATCTGTTGCTGCAACCAATCCTTTAAGAAAGCGTATGGCCTTTTCAAGTTCTTCACGTTTTATCAAATGGGTTTCATTATTCTTCTTAGAAAATGCCTTTGCTTTGTGGGCCGCATCTCCTCGTTTAGCTATCAAGGCATCTAATACTTTCTTTGCATCTCCAACATCATAGTTGGCCCACTTCCATCCCTGAGTTATATCCACTTCAAAATAATCAAGAAATAACCTTCTAGTCCTTTCACTGTTTGGATTATAAAATCGCTTCAGGTCTTCCTCTTTCCTTTTTTTTACAAATTTTCCGACCTGACTTCCATCAACTGCACGAAACCAAACTGCGAATTCTTCATTGAAACGATCTTTCACATAGGTTTCCCAAGCCGCCATTGCCATCACAAGGCCTGCACGCTTAAGAGCCTCGGCATTAAATTTACCAGGAGTGTTCTTTTCTTCATCAAAACGGCTCAACAACTCTTCAGCATCTATTATCGAACAATTGAAAGAATTTGCAGCTTCTGTCACGATCATCACCAATTTAGTAAAAATAACATTAGATTAACCAAGAAAACCTCCCTACCATCACCTTCAGTCTCCCTGCGGGAGGGGCATTCTTTTCTTTGCTTGCCCAAAGAAAAGAACCAAAAGAAAGGGCAGCCGCGCCGCTGAGACGACCCCGTTCGACGACCTCTGCAATCGGCGGGGCGAAAACTCGCTGCGCTCAGACAGTTCGCCCCTTAATCCGATTACAGAGCCCGCCGCCCGGCTCAGCGCCGATGGCCCCCCTTCGTCCCCGAATGTTGTTTCGGAATGAATCGCTCATCTCTACGGGATGAGCTTCGTCTTGTTCATGATTTGGGTAGAGTGGGTAAACGGCCGTGTCGTTTGCCCACCGAGTCTTTTGCAAAATGTCGTTGTATCATTCCCGAGGCAGTTATCGGGAATCTACTTCTCATCAATCAGAGAGCGAGCAGACTTCTGAAGCGTAGGCTAGAGTGAGGCACGAACTCCAGCAGAACCTCATTAGGGCTCCTTCGGCACCCCAACATGCACGTCTTAACGCCCGGTGAATTCCTGCCACAAAAGGTAGCCAGCACCACCGAGTGCGGCAAAAAAAATAATACCGCGAATGATCAACCCCTTGTTGGTCAGGAACTTTGGCGGTGGTTGTGGCCCGAATTCAATCTTTTTTTCTCTGCGTAATTTCATGCTCCCCTACCCGTCATGTATCGTTTCCCGACGTGTAGGTTGGAGTGAGGTACGAACTCCAACAGAACCATCGCCAGGTTTGTTGGGGTTCCTTCGTCACCCCAACCTTGCCCCACCTATCAACCTGCAAACCTATTCAAGTACCACTGAGCTGCCTTATCCAGCCCATCCCGCACTGAATAGGCCGGATGGTAGCCGATCAGCCGGTTGGCCTTGCCAATATCGGCCAGGGAGTGGCGGACATCACCAGCACGGAAGTCGCGGTACACCGGTTCGGCCTGGGCGGCTGCCGGGTGGCGGGTGGCCACCCGCTCCTGAATGAGGTGGTACAGTTCGTTGAGGCTGGTACGTTCGCCAAAGGCGACGTTGTACACCTGGTCGGCAGCTGCATCATCAGCAGTGGCGGCAAGGATGTTAGCCTGGACGCAGTTGTCGATGAAACAAAAATCGCGGCTGGTTTCGCCATCGCCGTTGATGAACACCGGCTCGTCCTTGAGCAGGCCGGCGAACCACTTGGGAATCACCGCCGCATAGGCTCCGTCCGGATCCTGACGTTGGCCAAAGATGTTGAAATAGCGCAGACCAATGGTCTTGAAACCGTAGCTGCGGGCAAAGACCGAGGCATACAACTCATTGACCAGCTTGGTCACCGCGTAGGGCGAGAGTGGGTTACCGATCTTCTCTTCCACCTTGGGCAGATCGGGATGATCGCCATAGGTGGAACTGGAGGCGGCATAGACCACGCGCCGCACCCCGGCATCGCGGGCCGCCACCAGCATGTTGATGAAACCGGTGATGTTGTTGGCATTAGTGGTCAACGGATCTTCAATGGAGCGCGGCACCGAACCGAGGGCCGCCTGATGCAGCACATAGTCCACACCGGTGCAGGCAGCGCGGCAGTCGGCCGGCTCGCGGATATCGCCCTGGATGAAACAGAACCGCTGCCAGGCCTCCTCGCCCAGCCGCGAGCGTACCTCATCGAGATTATGCTGAAAACCGGTGGAGAAGTTATCCAGCCCCACCACCTTCTGGCCCATGGCAAGCAGGGTCTCCAGCAGGTTGGAACCGATGAATCCGGCCACTCCGGTGATCAGCCAGGTGGCAGGGTGGGCGGCAAGCAGCTGGCGACGTTCTTCAAAGACATGCATTTGTCTGTTTTCCTCTGAATGATTCTCTTGTATTTTGGGGCGTTGTCTGGGAATGCTCTCGGATAATAGCCGTGACGGCTCCCAGCGTCAATGGCGATACCAGCCACCAGCCTCAACCCCTCACTGCCATGCCGCCGACCCGCAAGATCATTCACATCGACATGGATGCCTTTTTCGCCTCGGTCGAACAGCTCGACCGGCCTGAGCTGCGCGGGTTGCCGGTGATTGTCGGCGGTCAGCCCCAGAGCCGGGGCGTGGTTGCAGCCTGCTCCTACGAGGCGCGCGCCTTTGGCATCCATTCGGCCATGCCCTGCGGCAAAGCACATCAGTTGTGCCCACAGGCGGTGTTCGTCAGGCCGCGTATGGCGCGTTATCAGGAGGTTTCGCGCCAGATCATGGCCATCTTTCGCCGCTACACCACTCTGGTGGAGCCGTTGTCGGTGGATGAGGCCTTTCTCGATGTCACCGAGAATGCCCTGCACGAACCCTCGGCCACCCGCCTGGCCGAGACCATCCGCGCCGATATCCGGGCGACGACCGGTCTGACCGCCTCGGCCGGGGTCTCCTACAATAAATTTCTCGCCAAGATCGCCTCCGGCCACCACAAACCCGATGGCCTCACCGTCATCCCGCCGGAGCAGGCCCAGGCATTTATTGCCGCCCTACCCATCGGCAAGTTTTTTGGGGTCGGCCGGGTGACGGAGCAGAAGATGTTGTCCCAGAACATTCGCAGCGGGGCTGAACTGCTGCGCTTTTCCCGCGAACAACTGGTGGAACTCTTTGGCAAGACCGGCCATTTCTTCTACAACATGGCCCGAGGGATTGATCAGCGGCCGGTGGAGCCGGTGCGGGTGCGTAAATCCATGGGCACCGAGACGACGCTTGCCGAGGATATTTCCGATTACGCCGCCATCAGCACCCTGCTCTACCAACTGGTCTGCCGGGTGGCGACCCTGCTGGCCGATAAACAGACCGGCGGCCGCACCCTGACGCTTAAGGTGCGTTACAGCGATTTCACCACCATCACCCGTTCCTGCACCACCCAGGAAGGGTTCTTCGCCGCCGGCGATATCATGGCGCAACTGCCCCGATTGCTTGCCGCCACCGAAGCAGGGCGGCGCAAGATCCGCCTGCTCGGCCTCACCATCGCCAACCTCTGTAGCGAGGACGAGGCCCGCCGCATTCGTGTGCGCCAGTTACCCCTGCCCTTCCCGCCGATGCGAAAAAATCGCTAAAACAATGGATTTGACCGTTGCTGCTCCTGAGTGGGAACGATCCGCTTCGCAGTACATTCAACAACACCGGTGCTCGCCGCCCCCCTGTCATCTCGACCATCGGGAGAGATCTCATTCATAAGGAGATTTCTCGCTGCGCTCGAAATGACACGGGTGAGGCGAGCATTTGTTGCAATCACCACCACCTCAGTGTCATTCACCAACGCATGCAAAAAATCTCCCCGCATCACTCCTGCTGCAACGGTGTGGACGAGGTTCGGATCAATGCCAGAAATTCCGTATAGTTGCGGGCTTGCAGGGTCTCGTCGATCATGATCTGATCGCGGTAGAGCAGGGAGAGTTCCGCCACCATGTCGCCACGCAGGGCCGGAGCATCGGTGGGGGAAAGGATGAGGAAGACCACATGGGCGCGTTGCTCATCCATAAAGGAGAGCCCAACACCGGAGGTGGAGATGCCGGTGACCACATAGGGCTGACTGAGCCCCTCCACCCCGGCGGCCAGCAACAGCACATCATTGACAATGGCAGCGCAGGCCACATCCTCGGGTGCGCAGTTGACCCGCGATACCGCATGGGGCTCCAACCGCCCCTTGAGCACCCGACCGGCAACAGCCGCCAACTCCTCGATCACGCCCTTGATCGAATCAGCCTGCAGGTGCGGCAGAAACAATCCTGCCCGAAAGGCATGCTCCAGCCGGGCCTTGCGCTGCGGCCGCAGGATGACCTGGATCACCGGCCCGCCCATCATTGAAGTAAGGATGGCGGTGATCACCAGGGCAACAAACAGTTCCTGGGTAATGATACCCCGTCCCAGGGCCAGCAGCCCGAGAATGATCTCCATGGCACCGCGCGAATTCATGGCAAAGCCCACGGCCAGGGACTCGCGGTTATCCATCCCACCCCACTTGCCGCCCAGGGTTCCTCCCAGCAGTTTGCACAGGCAGGCCAAGCTCAGCACCAGCAGCACCAGCGGCCCGTCAAAATGGGCGACAAAATCCACCCCCCAGGCCGATGCTGGCAAAAAACAGCGGCGAAAAAACGCTGGAGACGAACTGATCGAGGATGTAGCGGGTGCGCTGACGCAGGTGCAGCGAATCCCCCACCGCCATACCGATGAAAAAGGCACCAAAAATGGCGTGGATACCAATCCATTCGGTAAAGGCCGCGCCCAGCAGGGACAAAATAATGACAAACCCGATCTCCCCGCCCGGCCACCAGGTATAGGCCTGCACATAGGGTAGCAGTTTATGGATCAGCTTACGACCCAGGGTGAAGACGAAGAGCACAAAGCCCAGAGCCATCCCGACGGTGCGGGTGATGCCGCCCCCCAGGTCGGCGGTGTTGTCGATCATGCCCAGGATCACCGCAAAGATGATCCAACCGACCAGGTCGTTGAAGATGGCAGCGCTGACCACCACCATGCCGAAGTCGGTGCGGTAGAGATTGAGATCGCGCAGGGTCTTGACGATCACCGGCAGGGCGGAAATCGACATAGCGATGGCTAGAAACAGGGCAAAGAGGGTCGGATTGACGCCGTCGGGCAGGTTGAAAAGCTGCGGGAACTCCCTGGCGGCAAAATAACCGGCCACAAAGGGCAGGCAGATGCCGGCCACGCCGATTTTCAGGCCGGTCCACCCCTTGCGCCAAATATTGGAAAGATCGACCTCCAGCCCGGCCACCATCAGAAACAGTGTCACCGCCACATTGGCAATGACATTGAGGGCCAGGGCGGCTGGCCCCTCCTGGGGAAAAAGAAACCCATTCACCCCTGGTGCCAGCACCCCCAGGACGGTGGGGCCCAACAGCACGCCGGCCAGCAGCTCACCCAGTACTGCCGGTTGGCGCAGACGCCGGGCCAATTCGCCCAGCACCTTGGCCGCTGCAAGCAAAATACCCAGGGACAGGAGCAAAAGGGCGATACTGTGCTGATGTGATGCATCCATAGGGCAGTGAGGGGGGTGAAGTTGAATATTTCCGCTTTGGTGATCCGCAATGAAAACGACAATTTTTCTAGGCTGTTACTCTAGAAAATCCAGCACGGAAGGTCAAAAGAATTATCCCCGGCCGCGATGGGGATCTCCCCAATCCTCCCTGCCGGCGTTGCACTGACACACGCAAAAGGCTTGAAAAAGCGAGCGGAGATGGTTGAATAGCAAACCATCGTGGCCCTGGGTCAGGACCACCGAGAGGAACTTTTTCCCAGCAACAGATTTGCCTCGGCACCGGCAGGACGCAACGATCCACCGGACCGAGGGCAGGAGACAACACCATGGATATGAAAACCGTTCGCCAACAGGCCCGTGAACTGCTTAAAGGCTTCTGCCGGGTCTGCCCGGTCTGTGATGGCCGCGCCTGCGCCGGCGAAGTGCCGGGCATGGGCGGCGTCGGCACCGGCTCCGCCTTCAAGGCCAATATGGAAGCCCTGGCCAAGGTACGCCTCAATCTGCGCACTGTACACGGCGTCAAAGAACCGGACCTCAGCTTCAACCTCTGGGGCAAGACCCTGGCCATGCCCATCCTCGGTGCGCCCATCACCGGCTCCACCTACAACATGGGTGGCAAGATGAGCGAGGAGGAATTCATCACCGAGATGGTGGCCGGTGCGCTCATGGCCGGATCACTCTGTATGACCGGCGATGGCGCTGATCCCACCATGTTCGGCAGCGGCATCAAGGCCGGGGCAGCCAACCCGGGCGGCTCGATCGCCATCATCAAGCCACGCACCCAGGAGGTGGTGGCCGGGCATCTGCAAACCGCCGAAGAGGCGGGCGTCCTCGCCGTTGGCATGGATATCGACGGCGCCGGCCTGGTGACCATGGCCATGAAGGGACAGCCCGTTGGCCCCAAAACGCCCACCGAACTGCGCGAGGTGATCGGGGCCACCAAGTTGCCCTTTATCGTCAAGGGCGTGATGACCGCCGATGAGGCGGAGGAGGCTGTCAAGGCCGGGGCTGCGGCCATTGTGGTGTCCAACCACGGTGGCCGGGTGCTCGACTTCACCCCCGGTGCCGCCGAGGTGCTGCCCGATATCGCCACCCGCGTCAAGGGCAAGGCGATCATCTTTGCCGATGGCGGTGTGCGCAGCGGCGCCGATGTGTTGAAGCTGTTGGCCCTGGGTGCCGACGCGGTACTGGTCGGCCGGCCGCTGATCGTGGCCGCCTTTGGTGGTGGCCGCGAAGGCGTGACCATGGTGCTCAATCAGATGAAAAACGAATTACTCCAGGCCATGCTGCTCACCGGCACCGCCGATGTGAAGAAGGTCTCGGCCAGTATCATCCACAGCCGCTGATTAAAGGCATTACCGGCCCCACCTGCTGCCGGTGCTCCACCCTGTTGGAGCACCGGCATTTTTTATCTTCGCAGGATCAGCTCACTCCTGCAATAACGGGCTGGTCCAGGACTGCCCGGAGGCAGCCTCGCTGCACAGTTGCTCCAGTTTGGCCACCACCTTTTCCAACTCGCCATTCTCCAACGGCGGCGTCATCGCTCCCAGTTCTTCCAGTAAACTGGGGGATTGCAACCGGGCCAACTCCATCTGATCCTCGATGCGGTCAATGGCCATGTGGATGGTCATGGTGATGTAGTCGTCGGCGCGCGGCGTCACCCGCCGAAAGAGGGTCCGTCCCCGGTAGCGCTGGATAAGATATTCGCCAAGGATAAAGAGGCTGCGGCTGGCCAAGCCGGGAGCAAAACCGGCACTCATCGGCAAGAAGGCGATGGTGTGGGCGTACTGCTGCATCATCGGCCGGTTGCGGGTGCGCATGACGGTGACGATCAGCTGGTACAGAAGCCGCAGAAAGGAGACGGCCACCGGGTGGGGCATGGCCTCCAGAGCACGGATACAGCTGGCATATCCCTGCGGCTGCTCGCTATCCAGCGACTGGGCGGTCATCTCGCGCACCACCTCGTCGCGGGAGAGCAGTTGCTCGGTGATCGAGGTGACCACCTCCTCGCGGGAGCTTTCCAGGGACTCGCACAGCAAGGCGTGCAGGGCGAGATGGGGCCGGGATGTCTCCTTGTGCAGCATGGCCTCGTTCCACTGCCGCCACAGCTCCGGGTTGCGCTTGCGGTTCTCGATCAAAAAGACCAGTCGCCTGGTGATCGACTTGCGCGGCGTCGGCTTCCAATCAAGGATGCGCCGGGTCTTGCTGCTGTCGGCCACCAGTTGTTCGTCGATATATTTGACCATCCACAACTGCTCAAAGGGCTCCTTGCCCTGCATGCGGCTGAGCAGCCGCCGCGCCAGGATCATCGGCCCCAGCAGCCAGCGGGGTGCAAAGAGCGGTCGCACCGGCCGATTGGAGAAAAACTGACTGGCAATGCGAAACAGCTCCAGATGGGAAACCGTGCCGTCCGGGCCGGCGTTGAAGATGCATAGCCGCTCCAACTCGTTGCTCTTGTCCAGGATGCGCAGAAAACACTGCACCAGATCCTGCACATGCACATAGGGGATAGCCGAACGACCCTGCCCGGCGATGAGTCGCGACTCCAGCCACTTGCCGGAACACCAGTTGTTGAGCAGGGTATACAGCGGCGGATATTCGCACCAGTCGCTGAACACGGCGGCGATGCGGACGATGGCTCCGGGCACGACCGGGGCAAACTCGTGCAACAGCTCCTCGCCAGCCCGTTTGCTGCGCGCGTAGGGGATGGGGGCATCAGGGGCGGTTTCTTCGGTGATCACCAGGCCAAAGGGACAGGCGGCCTGGGAACTGGCGAACACAAAACGTTTCACCGCCAGTTGCTGGGCGATCTCCAGCATATTGCGGGTGCCGTGGATGTTGGTGCGGGTGTATTCCGGGTGCTCCTGGTTGGTGAAATCGTAATAGCCGGCCAGATTGACGACATAGTCGACGCCGCCATGCTGGCGAACCATCTGCAACTGTTTGTGCAGTTGTTCCTTTTCGGCGATATCCACCTGAATCCAGCGCAGGTTGGCATCCGGCTGCACCCCGGCCTCCTCCATGGAACGGCGGGCCACACAAAACAAGCGGTAACGGCCGACTGCGGCTTTGATGAAGTTGCGGCCGACAAAACCCGAGGCACCGGTGAGAATAATCCCCGGCAAGGCTGTGTTCATCATGGTCTTCCCTCCCTCAGCTGAAGGCGAGCGCACTCTTTTTGATGGAAAATTGTCGTTCTCGCAAAAAGCCACGAGAACGACGTTTCGAGCTTCGCAGCCCAGCATCGATCGACACGCAACACCTTGAATTCATGCCAGTTACGATAGCTTGACAATTGATTGCTTGCCGTATGAGTAGTGGAGTTCGCGGCTCCTGTCAACCTTCGAGGATTTGCGGCGCTTTTTTTACCCGCCTTCTCCATACATGACGATAGTTGGTGCTGCCTCGCCAACCCCATCACGATTGCAGTGAGTTTTCCCCTCTTTTGGTGTAGTAGTGGCCCATGCAAACACTCAATGCTCCTCTTCTCGTGGTTGGTGGCGGGCCCGCCGGACTGATGGCTGCTGGACAGGCCGCCCTGGCCGGTGCCGAGGTCCTGGTGCTGGAAAAAATGCGCCGCCCCGCCCGCAAGCTGTGTATCACCGGCAAGGGCCGCTGCAACCTGACCAATGTGGCACCGCTGCCCGAGTTTCTCGGCCATTTCGGCGCCACCGGCCCCTTCCTTCGCCAGGCCTTTCACCGCTTTTTCACCCCGGAACTACTCGATTTTTTCCACGGCATCGGGCTCAAGACGGCCAACGAGCGTGGAGGGCGTGTCTTTCCCGCTTCGGGCAAGGCCCCGGAGGTGTGGGCATTGCTGGATCGCTGGCTGCAAGGCTGCGGCGTTACCATCCGCACCGACATGCAGGTGGAGCAACTCTGCACCAGCCAGGGACGACTGACCGGGGTGTACGCCAACGGCAGTTTTCTGCCCTGTTCCGCCCTCATCCTCGCCACCGGCGGCGCCTCGTATCCGCTGACAGGCTCCACCGGCGATGGCTACCGGCTGGCTGAAGGGGTTGGCCATCGCATCGTTCCCATCCGCCCGGCTCTGGTGCCGGTCATCACCGCAAGCAGCGAGGCCACGCGCATGGATGGTCTGCAACTGCGCAATATTGCCGTGCGTTTGTTCATCGACGGCA
Source organism: uncultured Desulfobulbus sp. (assembly GCA_964639845.1). GTDB lineage: Bacteria > Desulfobacterota > Desulfobulbia > Desulfobulbales > Desulfobulbaceae > Desulfobulbus. Next base: position 644,723 of record CAZXHS010000001.1, read on the forward strand.
AGAAAAAAGCCGAGGCCTTTGGCGAACTGAGCTTTACCGACTTCGGCCTCAGCGGCCCGGTCATCCTCACCCTCAGCGGCCGCATGGTCGAGGCCTTGCAGCAAAAGCAGGAAGTCAGCCTGCTGCTGGATTTGAAACCAGCCCTGGACGACAAAAAACTCGACGCCCGCCTGCTGCGCGATTTCGAGCAACGGCGACTGGAACCGATGGCTGCGGTGCTGCGGGGGCTGCTGCCCAAGGAGATGGTGGCGGTGGCCCTGGAGGCGGTGGCTATCGGAGAAGACCGCCCGGCCGGCACTATCCGCAGCGAGGAGCGAAAACGACTGCGCCAGTGGTTGAAGAATTTCCGCTTACCGGTGACGGGTCATCGGCCCATTGACGAGGCCATTGTCACCGCCGGCGGTATCGATACCAAAGAGGTCGATCCGCGCACCATGCAGTCGCGTCTGGTGAACGGGCTGTATTTCGCCGGCGAGGTGCTTGATCTCCAGGCCGATACCGGTGGCTTCAATTTGCAGGCCGCCTTCTCCACCGGTTGGCTGGCCGGACGTTCGGCAGTGGCACAACTGGCCACAGCCGGGGAAGAGTAATCGATGTTTCTGCCCTGCACCCGCAGCGAGATGACCGCCCTTGGCTGGGAGGCCCTGGATGTCATCCTCGTCACCGGCGATGCCTACATCGACTCGCCCTTCATCGGCGTGGCAGTGATCGGCAAGGTGCTGGCGCAGGCGGGTTTCCGGGTGGGAATCATTGCCCAACCCGCCCCTGCCGGTGAGGACATCGCCCGCCTTGGTGAGCCGCAGCTCTTTTGGGGCATCACCGGCGGATCCATTGATTCCATGGTCGCCAACCGTACCGCCTCGGGTAAACGGCGCAAGAGCGACGACTACACCCCTGGTGGCGAGAACACCCGCCGTCCGGATCGCGCCGTCATTGCCTATGCCAACCTCATCCGCCGCCATTTCAAGAACACCGTGCCGCTGGTACTGGGCGGCATCGAGGCCAGCTTGCGGCGACTGGCCCATTATGATTTTTGGGACAATCGCATTCGCCGTTCCATCCTCTTTGATGCCAAGGCCGATTACCTGCTCTACGGTATGGCCGAACGGGCGGTGGTGGAGTTGGCGAGGGCTTTGCGGGACGGCCAGGATGCCACCGCCATCCGTGGCCTCTGTTATGCAGCCCCCGTACCGCCGCTGGAGGCCCTGGTACTGCCGGATTACACCACCACAGCTGCCGACAAACAGGCCTTCATCACCATGTTCCAGGTTCTGTACGACAACAACGACGCCATCACCGCAAACACCCTGGCCCAGCAACAGGACAGCCGCTTCCTTATTCATAATCCCCCACAGCCGCCACTGAGCACCGAAGAACTGGACGCCATCCACGCTCTGGACTATGAGCGCGAACTACACCCCCTTGATCGCCAGCACGGAACGGTTACCGCCCTGGACACCATCCGCTTTGCCCTCACCACCCACCGCGGCTGTTACGGCGAGTGTAACTTCTGCGCCATTGCCGTGCATCAGGGGCGGACCATTCAGGAACGCAGTGCTGCCTCGATCATCAAGGAGGCGGAACTGTTGGCCAACCATCCGGCCTTCAAGGGAATGCTTGCCGATGTCGGGGGACCCACAGCCAACATGTTTGGCTTCGAGTGCGCCAAGAAACTCGCCAAGGGCGCCTGCCGCGACAAACGCTGCCTCTTCCCCACCATTTGCCCTAGCCTGAAGATCAATCACGGGCCGTTGATCACCCTGTTGCAACGGTTGCGGCGCATTAAAAATATCAAGAAAATCGCGGTGGCCTCCGGTATCCGCACCGATCTCATCCTGGCCGATAAAAAAAACGGTCTGCCCTACCTGCGCGAACTGGTCCGCCATCATGTCTCCGGGCAGCTGAAGATCGCCCCCGAGCACTCCGAGCCGGAGGTCCTTGCCGCCATGGGCAAACCAGACACCGAAGGGTTAATCCGCTTCCGCGAGCTCTTTCTGCGCATGACCAAGGAAGAGGGTTTGCCGCAGTTTCTCACCTATTACCTCATTGCCGCCCATCCCGGCTGCACCCAGGAGGCCATGGAACGGCTGCGCAGTTTCTGCCAAAACGCCCTGCACACCCTACCCCGCCAGGTGCAACTCTTCACCCCCACGCCCTGCACCTGGTCCACCCTCATGTACTGGACCGAGACCGATCCCTGGTCCGGCAGCCCCTGTTGTGTGGAGAAGACCACAGCCGGCCGGGAACGGCAAAAGGCCACCCTGGCGGCGCCGCCCTCCACTTCCCCGAAATCAAATGTCCCAACCCTTCCCCGCACGGCCCCTGCTGCCAAGAAACCTACCAAGAAACGTCGTTGACACCTGTCTCCATTTCCATTCCACAATGGGGTCAGAGTCGTTTATGCAACAGATTACTGCCCCTCCATTCATCCCAACCGCTTTTTTTTATCAATTGCGTTGATATCCAAAAAAAATATTTGACCCAAACGACAATCGAGGGTATCAACATTCTCAAATCCTGAGTGAGCGCTCAGTCGAAAAATCCCCTTGAAGCCATTCTTGAGTGACCGCTCACTTAAACTACAGCACAGGACCACCACATGCCCACGCCACGAACACAATCCAAAAAAGAGGCCATCCTTCAAGCTGCCTCCAAATTCTTCTCGGAACGCGGCTACTGGGACACTTCGGTCAGCGACATTTCCAAGGCCACCGGCGTCGCCGAGGGGACCATCTTCTACCATTTCCAGACCAAGGAAGATCTGTTCCTCGCCGTACTGCAACGCTTCAAGGAAGATTTTGTCGGCAATATCAAACAGCATCTCCAGGAGAACGAATTTGCCACCGGCATGGAAATGGTGGAAGGAGCCATCGCCTTCTACCTCCACCAGGCCAATGTCATGGAGGAGCGTTTTTTGCTCCTCCACCGTCATCATTATTATCAAATTGCCCCGGAAAACCCCAAGTGCTGGCAGTATTTGGAGGAGATCTACAGCGGCCTAATCTCTATCTTCGAGCAAGCAATCATCCGCGGTATGGAGGACGGCTCTATCCGCCAGGTGTCACCTAACAAGAAGGCGCTGTTGATTTTCACCCTCATCGATGGCCTGGTGCGGCTGGATACCTACAACCTCTATCAGGCGACATCGCTCTATGAAGAGGTGATCGATTCCTGCCGTTGCTGGCTTCGGCCTTAAGAGGCCAAAGCGCAACAGACTGTTTGCACGTTTTCTTATTTGATCGAGCTTGGTTGGCATTCAACTTGTTTTATCAACCCTAGACCCTACACACACGGCGGACGGACATGGTACTCAACAAAATTTTTCCCTTTCTTGACTGGATCAAAGGCTACAATCTCAAGAGCTTTCAGGTCGATGCCCTGGCCGGACTCACTGTGGCCCTGGTGCTCATCCCCCAATCCATGGCCTATGCCCAGTTGGCCGGGCTGCCGGTTGTGTATGGCCTCTACGCCTCCTTCCTGCCGCCGATGGTGGCGGCGATGTTTGGCTCCAGCCGGCAGTTAGCCACCGGACCAGTGGCCGTGGTTTCGCTGATGTCCGCCGCCTCCCTGCAACCGCTGGCCACCGCCGGTGGCCCTGAATTCATCGCCTACTCGATTCTATTGGCCTTTATCGTTGGTATCTTCCAGTTTTCGCTGGGCGTGCTGCGCTTGGGCCTGGTGGTGAACTTCCTCAGCCATCCAGTGGTCAACGGCTTCACCAATGCCGGTGCCATCATCATCGCCACCTCGCAACTCTCGAAATTTTTTGGCGTTTCGGTGGATTCCGCAGAACACCATTATCAAACCATGATCTGGGTGGCCCAGGCAGCCATGGATTTCACCCACTGGCCGACCCTATGCTACGGCATCAGTGCCGTGGTCATTATGGTGACGCTTAAAAAAATCAATCCCAAAATCCCCGCAGTGCTGGTAGCGGTGGTTGTCACCACGCTGCTCTCTTATTTCACCGGCTACAATAACGACCTGCGGGTGCCTGTCACAGCGGTGCAAACACCGGAATTTTCCGGAACGGTTGATGATTTTAATCGGGCCATCAAAGAGATCGACACCCTGGCCACCGAGCGGATGGCCAAAGGCAAGGAACTGGAGAAGGTGGAGAATGCACATAAGGGCCACGGTCCTTCGCTTGAGGCCATCGCCCTGCACAACGATGTGGCCTTGCTCTCCGCCAAGATGAAGCAGGTCGAAGAGCACAGTGCCGCGTTGCGCTCGCAGTTGCGCATGATGAAGTTTGAAAAGGTGCAACAGGGCGACAAGGCAATCTTCTATGCGAAGAACAGTGTGCCCTCCGGTGTGGAAACCGACCACAACACCTGGCGAATGAAGGTGGGAAATGCCGCGCTCAAAACCGACAGCCTGCGCATGATGGGCGGTGGCGAGGTCATTGGTAAGATCCCGGAAGGCTTACCCAAGCTGACCATGCCCAAGCTGGAGATGAGCACCGTGCTCAAATTGTTGTCCACCGCTGTGATCATCTCGCTGCTCGGCTTCATGGAGGCGATCGCCATTGCCAAGGCCATGGCGGCCAAAACCGGCCAGAAGCTTGATCCCAACCAGGAGCTGATCGGCCAGGGCTTGGCCAACATGATTGGTGCATTCAGCTCAAGCTATGCGGTTTCCGGTTCGTTTTCCCGTTCGGCGGTTAACTTGCAGGCCGGAGGACTCACCGGCATCTCCAGCCTGATCACCTCGATCATGGTGGTGCTCACCCTGCTCTTCCTCACCCCGCTGCTCTATCATCTGCCCCAGGCGGTGCTGGCAGCGGTGATCATGATGGCGGTTATCGGCCTGATCAACACCAAGGGTTTTGTCCATGCCTGGCACGCGCAAAAGCATGACGGCATCATCTCGGTGCTCACCTTTGTGCTCACCCTGGTCTTCGCCCCCCATCTCGACAAGGGCATCATGATTGGTGTGGGCCTGTCCATGGCGGTGTTCCTCTATAAGTCGATGCGGCCAGTGGTGGCCAAGCTGTCGATGTACAAGGATGGCTCTCTGCAAAGCTCCGAGCATCACCGGCTGCGTGGTTGCCGCCATATCGCCGTAGTGCGCTTCGACGGTGCTCTGTTCTTTGCCAACGCCAGCTATCTTGATGAGCAGATTATCAAATTCCGCACCGATATGCCCGACCTGCGCTATGTGTTGCTCGATGCGGCCGGCATCAATGACATCGACGCATCGGGTGAAGAGGAATTGGCGCTGTTGGTGGATCGTCTCCACGCCGCCGGCTTCGGCTTTGCCGTCTGCAACGCTAAAGGCCCGATCCTGGCGGTGCTCGACCGTACCCATCTCTTCGACAAGATCGGGCGAGAGAATTTCTACCCGGATACCAAGGCCGCCGTCGCCGATATTGTCAACAAAGTCCACGAGAGCCACGATCTGCCCTCCGAGGGCTGCAAGAGCTGCCCGCTGACTAAGTACCTGCCGCAGTAAATCACGCTTGATTCGCCGCTGTCGTTTTCACCTGTTGAAACGGCAGTGGCTACAAAACAAAGGGCCTCATGCAACACTGCCGATTGCATGAGGCCCTTTATATTCGTCGTGTTGGGCACCTTGCCCCTCACCGCTTTTTCCCTCGCAGTCGCTAGACCCCGCGCACCACCCGCCGAACCAAGGCGAGAACTGCCTGGAGCATCACATAAGCACCGATTGTAGCAAAGAGGAGGCCGAAGAGTTTTAACAGCAGGCCAGATTGGGTGAGGTTCAATTGCTGGGTTTTCGACTTGAGATAGGCGTTGATCTCGGCTGTGGTCTTTGAGCACTCACTATAGCTGAGGTTCATGCCATCGGTATAGGGGATGCGGATATTCGTGGTCACCAACATGACCTGATAGCGGGATTTGCCCTTGGAGTCACGCGACTCCTGGATTTCCGCTGCCTGCAACTCCTGCACTGCAAACTGAGCGATGGTTTCACGCTCGTGGAACAGACGCTTCCTCTGCAGGGAACACAGATCCTCCGACCTGTTGCAGACCAAGGCATAATCGGCTGCCACGAAGACGAGAAAGGCCCAGCCCACCCCAAAGAAGATGAGACCGAAAATCATCTGCCCAAAAAATCCGAGGGGCCGTTTTCTGGTAAAGCTCATCATAGGATACCTCCTTCAAGCAAGGGGTCGACGCCGGGGGGGCAACTGACGTAACGACTCGTCGATCATGTCCGCCTTTTTACAGGTTCCAGGAGCACTGCTGATACATCTTCATGCCACTTGACCGATATGGCTGCAAGATAAAACCATGCCGATTCAGCACGAAATGCGATGCCATCCACACCACTCCATGCCACCCTTTACCAGGATAGAACAATCCCCGGTTATCCGAACCAAGCGCATCAACCAAACCGAGAAAAAAAGGGAACCACGACAACAACCCTTTATAAACGCATCGGATTAGCGTATATACAGCGGCACAAGTGGCTGTTTTCTCCCTTGTGGATTGAGCCAGCCTGACCCATGACTTTCCCGCACCCAACACGCGATGACATCTTCAGGCACCGTCACCTGTACCACCGACAGGCCATCACCGGAGGGCAACTGGCACCCGGATAATCTGGCCCGCATCATCACCACCCTGCAATCCCTGGCTGAGCAACGACCGACGCCGGCGCCGGTGGCCATCTTCGACTTTGACAACACCTGCATCTTCCGTGACATCGGTCAGGCGACCTTCCGCTTTCAAATCGAGCATCTGCGCTACCGCATCACCCCCGAGCAACTGGCGATTATTCTCCCCCAGGGCGAAGGAGAACTGGCGGGCCGGCCACTGGCCTTCATCCGCAACACCCTGGTGCAGAGCTACCGCGACCTGTGGCCACTGATCGCCTCCGGGCAGCAGACACAGGCCAAACAACAGCCCGCCTACGCGCTTTTTGCCACGCTACTGTTATGGTGTACTGACATGGCCCGCAAGGATGAGCGGTTCGGACCACGCTATGTGCTGCCCTTTATGGGCAAAATGCTGGCGGGCTTGACCACCAAAGAGGTACGGCAACTGGCCCGTGAGGTAGTGGAGCAGGCTGGCGATGAACCACTCGCCATGGAACGCTTCAGCGTCGAGGCCCCCGCTCCCATTGGCGCCATCGAGGCAAGTTCGCCTTCGGGATTGCACCCATACCCGGAAATGCGGGGACTGATGGAACAACTGGCCAAGGCCGGCATCGACCGCTACGTTATCTCCGCCAGCGCCGAATGGCTGGTGGAGGGGGCCGCACCGTTGCTGGGCTTCCCCATCGATAATGCGCACATCTTTGGCATCCGCGTGCGTCTTGACGCCGATGAGCGACTCACCATCGAAGATGCCAACGACTATCCCACCACCTATCGTGAAGGGAAAACCGAGGTCATCCGCCGCTTCATTGATGGCACGCCGGTGCTGGTGGCCGGCGATGCCGATACCGACTATGAGATGCTCACCCTGCCAGGGGTAGGGCTGCGGCTCTTGATCAACCGCATGCAAACCGGCATTATCAGCAACCTCTACCAACAGCCCGACATTCTTTTACAGGGAATTGATCTGCGCCGGGGGCTATTCCGCCCCAGCCGCGATTCGCTGATTGCCTGATTGCCCCTTTGCCATGAAATGAAAACGGCGGGCCGATGCTTCGGTTCGCCGTTTTTTTTATTGGGAGATGTCGTTCTCATACCAAGCGAGCCATCACCTTTATTCATAAAGCGAAGGAGATCTCTCCCTTGGTCGAGAGGACATCATCCCTTTCTGATCGGTCAAAGGCTCCAACGTTGGCGCATGTGGGTGTGCGCCCCTTCTCTCACCCTTTGGTAAGCGTCTTGGCGAAATCGAGCATGCGCTGGATGGGGATGCGGGCCCTGGCCGCTAACTCCGGGGCGACATGAATCTCGCCGCTGCCGGTTTCCAGGGCATGGGCCAACTTCTCTAAACTGTTCATCTCCATCCACGGACAGCGGGCGCAGCTCTCGCAGGTGCCGCCCTCGCCACCGGTGGGAGCGCCGAGCAGGATCTTATCCGGGGCCAGCTGTTTCATCTTGTTAAAGATGCCGGCATCGGTGGCCACTATGAATGCTTTGTTGGGCAGCCGCGTTACCGCCTGGATCAGGGCGGTGGTCGAACCGACGACATCGGCCTGGGCAACCACCTCGGCCGGGGATTCGGGATGCACCAGTATCGCCGCATCCGGGTGCAGCGCTCGCATCTTGCTCAGGGCGTCGGCCTTGAACTCCTCATGCACCACGCAGGAGCCGGGCCAGAGGATCATGTCCACACCGGTGAGTTGCTGCACATAGCGGCCCAGGTGGCGATCCGGCCCCCACAGAATTTTCTCGCCCTTGGCCGCCAGATGCTTGATCACCGGCAGGGCGATGCCGGAGGTGACCACCCAGTGCGAGCGGGCCTTGACCTCGGCGCTGGTGTTGGCATAGACCACCACCGTATGATCGGGATGCTGGTCGCAGTAATCGGAAAACAGGCCGATGGGACAGTTCTCATCCAGAGAGCAGGTGGCGGCGAGATCGGGCATCAGCACCCGCTTTTCATTGTTGAGGATCTTGGAGGTCTCGCCCATGAAACGCACACCGGCCACCACCAGGGTCTGAGCCGGATGTTCGGTGCCGAAGCGGGCCATCTCCAGGGAGTCGGCCACGCAACCGCCGGTTGCCTCGGCCAGATCCTGCAAGGCGCCGTCGGTGTAGTAGTGGGCTACCAGCACCGCGTTTTGCTCGCGCAGCATGGTGGCAATGCGCGCCTTGAGCGCCTCTTGTTCGGCGGCCGGCAACACTCGGTGGATGGGATGGGCCGGAACCGCTATCCGGGGAATCTCGACATTGGCCAGTCGCTGGCTTGCTTGCTCTGTCATGGTCTAACTCTGCGTTTTATTTTCAACTCATCCCCGTTGCTCGCGGAGGTCATGGGGGGCCTGTGACAAGGCTCCCTACTACCGCAAATACCCCTCAAGTACAACCCTTTTCCCCAGCAGGCCACTCCCGGCCCGGCCCCGACAACCATGGTGAAAAATAAATCATCACCATCGATACAACAGGGTTTCCTCCTGCCCGGTCCTCAGGTATACTTTGCTTCCCCAGCAACCTGTTTTTGGTTTTCACGGAGCCGGCCATGCATGTCTACCCCTCTGAACTTGTCGCCCTGATCACCCAGCGATGGCAAGCTCTGTCCGGGGTGCCCAAAGGCGAAGAAGCCCATGCCGCCCCCTCCGGCTTACCGGGTACGGTGGCCCTGGAACAACTGATCTCCACCTGCTACCAGGTGAGCATGATGCGCGAGGAGGACCGCCCGGTCACCCTGCGCCTCATCCTGGCCGAGCCTGCCGCCTTTCCCGTCGACCAGGGGCCGCCCAAAGGATTTCTGCGGGTGCTGTTCTCCACGCCGCGCTCCTTCAACGAATACGAGCTGCGTCGCCTGTCGCCGGCGGTGGATTTCGAGCGCTCGCTCATTGGCATTGCCCTGCATCCAGACAAGGGTTTTCAGATCTGGGGCATGGTCAACTCGGGCATCCGCTGGTTGCAGGAAGAACGCGGCGGCAACAAGAAGACCAACCAACTGCCCGACGCCTTTGTGGTCCATGTCACCGGCCCGGGCATGCTCACCATCTGCCGCGGCCTGAAGATCATCGCCACCCTTAACTCCGGCCGCCTGCTCGATTCCGCAGCTAACGCCTTTCAATCCAAATGGATGAACAAGCTCTTTGCCGAGGAGCGCGAGCATCTGTTGCAGATGCACGAGGATTTCCGCGCCAGCGTGCTCTATCCGGTGGCGAAAATCCAGGAGGAGTTCATCGAACAGCTCCAGTTTCAGCTGCTCAAGCGGGTGATCAGCGTCACCCGTATGTCGCATCACGGCGGCACCTTCATCCTCTTTCCCGGGGTGGAACCGCCGGAACTGCCCCCGGACAACCCCTATATCCAGCTCAAATACCGCTTTCACCAGGACGAGGCCATCCGCCGCCAGCAGAGTTTGATGATCCGCACCATCCGCCTCGCCGCCACTGCCCTGGGCGACATCAACGACCCGGATAAGATCATCACCTGGAAGGATTACGTCGAACTGCGCCATGAATCCGCCGTCTATGACCTGGAAGAGGCCTTGTATGAGCAGGCCCAGTTCGTCGCCAGCCTGGCCTCGGTGGACGGGGCGGTGGTCACCACCAGCCGGGGTGCTATCGGCTTTGGTGGCATGATCGTCGGCCCGCTGGACAAGCTCACCGAGGTGGCCATTGCCAGCGATGTCGAGGGTAAGATGCTCAGCCTGGCCAAGATCGAGGGCTACGGTTCACGGCATCGCTCGGTCTATCACCTGTGCAACGCCATCCATCAGGTGATGGCCATCGTCGTCTCCCAGGACGGCAACGTGCAGTTGGCCAAATGGCGCAACGGCATTGTCACCTGCTGGGATCTCACCCGCCAGATGTTCATCGGCGACAATTAAACACCCGCCGCTCCCCTTCCCTGATCCGCCGCCACGGCGCTCATCCGCCCCTTCACCAGCTGCCAGGACACCAGCGTGCAGCTCACCGCCACCACCCCCATCGCCCCCAACATCATTACTTTGTCTGCCCAGGCAAAGGACAAAAACCACATCGCCAGGGCACCGATCATGAAATAGAAAAAGACCATCAACGACGAGGCGGCTCCGGCATCCCTATCCACCTGCTCCAAAATGAGGTTGTTGCCCGCCGGCCGGCAGAAGGAGAAGCAAAAGGTGAGGCCAAACATCGGCAGGGTGAGGCGCCAGGGTTCATTGATCCACGGGCAGAGCAGCAACAGCGAGCAGAGCAGCATGCCGGTGAAGGCCACCGGCATCAAGCGAAGCAGCGGAAAACGGCGCACCATGTGGGTGAAGGCCAGCGGCGCCAGCACAAAGGCCAGGGCATTGAAGCCAAAGAAGTAGCCGTACTGCTGCTCGTTGTAGCCGTAGTGGCTGATATAGATCTCCGAGGAGGAGCCGATGAAGGCAAAAACCGGCACACAGGTGTAGGAGAGGGTCAAGAGCAGCGAGAAGTAGCGGCGATTGCGCAACAGGCGCAGATAACTGGTGGCCACCTCACGAAAACCGGGCGGCAATTGCGGTTTGAGCGATTCCTCCATGGCCCAGACCCCGCCAAAAGCGATGATCCCCAGCAAGGTTTGCAGCACAAAGATCCAATGCCAGGAGGCCAGCTTGATGATCCAGCCGCCGAGGATGGGAGCGATCATCGGCGCGGTGGCGACAATCACCCCGATCTGGATGAAAACCCGTTGCCGCTGCACGCCGCTGAAGCGATCCTTGCTGATAGCAAAGACGATGGCCGATGCCGCCGCCGCCCCGGCCCCTTGCAGCACGCGGCCAAAAATCATCATGCCGGCGCTCTGCGACAGGGCGCAGGTGAGGCAGGCGACGATGAACAACCCCACTCCTACCAGCAGTGGCGGGCGGCGGCCATAGCGGTCGGAGAGCGGGCCGTAGATGAGCAGAAAGATGCAGTAGGTGAGAAAAAAGGTGACCAGGGTGAGATTGATGGTCACCGCCGGGGCCTGCAACTCCCGCTGCAACAGTGGCAGGGCCGGCAAGTACATGTCGGTGGCCAACGGGGGAAAGGCCGACAACAGGGCCAACAAGAAGATGATCGCGGGAAAACGTTCCCTGATCTCACACCAACAACCCATCCAGAGCACTCCTTAAAAAACGTGATGAGTGCGTGGGACAGCACGAACTCGGGCTTTAATCGCCCTTACCTTCGCCGATTGCGCGCAGCGGCGCAAGCCTAAAGCGGCCGGGACAACACCGAGGCCAGCACCCGCTGCAAGTCGCTCACCTTGTAGGGTTTGGCCAGCACGCCCTTAAAACCGTAGGCGGCGAACTCCGCCAGCACCGGATCATGGCTGTAGCCGCTGGAAACAATCAGGCAGGCCTGGGGATCAACCGCCAGGATTTGCTGCGCTGCCTCGCGCCCACCCATGCCACCGGGAATGGTCAAGTCCATGAGCACCGCCGCAAACGGTCGGCCCTCGGCCCGCGCCAGCCCATAGCGCCGCACCGCCTCGATACCGTCTTCGCAACTCTCGGTCGCATAGCCCAGGTATTCGAGCATAGCCGTGGCGATATCGCGGATAGCCGCCTCGTCGTCCATCACCAGCATGCGGGGTAGCTGCGCAGATTGAGCTGCCACGGGAGCACATTCCGCCTCCCGCTCCGCCGTTGCCGGCACGGCATCGGTGGCCGGCAGCAGGATGGTGAACAGACTCCCCTCGCCAAGGGTGGATTCGGCGCTGAGACTGCCGCCATGGCGGGCAACGATGGAATAAGCGGTCGCCAACCCCAGGCCGCTGCCGTCCTGCTTGGTGGTGAAATAGGGTTCAAAAATCCGTTCCAGTACCTGGGGCGTCATCCCCGGGCCACTATCGCGCAGTTGCAGGCGCACATAGTTGCCGGGGGCCATGGCTGACGACTCCTCGCCGAAGCTGCAATTCTCGGCGCTGATGCGCAGCAACCCGCCATCGCCCATGGCCTCGCGGGCATTGCTGATCAGGTTGCCCAGCATCTGCGAGAGCTGACTGCTATCGGCATCGACGCAGTGCAGGTCGGCGGCGATATGCACTTCGGTCTTGATGCGACTGCCACCGAGCAAGAGATGCAGGGAGCGGCTGATCAATCCATCCAGAGCAATCAACGCGCGTCGCGGCTCGCCGCCCCGGGCAAAGGTGAGCAACTGCCCGGTCAGTTCAGTGGCGCGGCCAGCGGCATGTTGAGCCGCCACCAGCGGACCGCTGGCGGGATGACTCGCTTCGAGGAGGAGCTGCGCATAGGAGAGGTTGCCGGTGATACCGGTGAGGATATTATTGAAATCATGGGCCAGGCCGCCGGCGAGCATGCCGATGGACTCCAGCTTCTGCACCTTCACCATCTCCTGGTGTCGCAGCTCGCGCTCGGTGATGTCGGTGAAGATGATGACGATGTGGCGGCCGATGAGTTGGGTGTTGGCGATGGCCTGACGCACCTCGCCGGTCTTGCACTGAATGCGCACCTCAAAGGGTGGAATTGGCGCCCCCTGGCTGCGGGCCGCCTCCAGGGCCTGCTGCCAGCGGGCAATGAGCGGTTCCCGGTAGGCGGCATCGGGATAGGCGAGTTGAAACCATTGCTCGTCGGTGGGGATTTCGTCGAGGCTGTAACCGAACCGCTCGGAAAAATTGATATTGATGTACTCGATGACGGTGCCGTCGGTGAGGGCCACGCCCACCGGCATGGCATCGAGCAGATCGCGCAACTCCTGGCTCACCCGCCGCAGGTTGTCGGCGGTTGCCTGCGAGGCGGCCAACTCGCGCCGCAGCAGGACAAAGATGAGCACAGCGGTGCTGCCGACAAAGAACCACCCCTTGAGGGTCTGCACCAGGGTGAGCAGCCGCACATCGGCCACCAGCCAGGCCACCAACTGGTCGGAAAAGACGATCCACAGCACCGCCAGGCCCAGATAGATGGCGGCGATCTTCAACGGCGCTGACCGCATCAGGGGTTGTGATAGGCGGGACATGGTCATCCCCCAGCGAAATATGAAAACACGGGTAAACTGGCCGCCCACTCAGGGTTCATCGGGCAGATGCAGGGCATCCAGGCGTAAACGATGGCGGTGATCAAAGAGGCGGCGTTCGATGCCATATACCGCCATCACCGTGCCAAAGCCAGTGCTAGCACAGAGCAAAAACATGATCATGATTTGGTAGTGGACCGCATCCACCGGGCTGGAGCCGCCCAATATCTGGCCGGTCATCATCCCCGGCAGGCTCACCAAACCGGCGGTGGCCATGGAGTTGATGATCGGCATCATACCGGCGCGAATGGCCTGCCGCCGAATCTCCACCACCGCCTCTTTCGCCGTTTGTCCTAACAAGAGACGTTGCTCGATGACGCGCCGTTGCTCCCACAGGGCCTCGGTCATGCGATCCATGCTTAAGGAAACACCTGTCATGGCGTTGCCGAGGATCATCCCCAACAGGGGAATGGCGTACTGCGGCGTGTACCAGGGTTGCTGACCAATGATGACCGTTAATGCCAGCAAGGTCACAGAGAAGGAGGAGAGAGACATGGCGCCGGTGCCCACCAGCCAGCCCTGGAAGCCTTTGAGCGAGCGGTGCTGACGGGACACCACCTCGCGGCCGGCCACCCCGAGCATCACCAGCGAGATCAGCACCATATAGAGGATATGCACATTGGCAAAGAGCAGACGCAGGATATGCCCGATCAACAGCAGTTGTACCGTGGTGCGTAGCGCGGCGATGGCCAGGTTCTTGCCCAGACCCAAGCGCCAGCGCCAGGAGATCAAGCCCACCACCAAGAGCAGCGAGGCGGCCACGGCCAGATCAAAGGGCGAAAGCGGCTCAACGTTCATGGTATTCCTCCACCAGCAACTGGCCACCACGTTCCATGCTCAGGCGCCGACTACAGACGCGGTCCAACTGGGCCGGATCATGGCTGACCCATAAGAGCGGCGCCTGCTGTGTAGCGGCGTAGTCGAGCAGCAACCCTTCCACCCGACTAACCATGTCGTGATCCAGGCTGGCGGTGGGCTCATCAAGCAACAGACAGCCGGGCTGGTTGGCCAGTAGCCGCAGGATGGCGATTCGCTGCCGCTCGCCGGTGGAGAGACGGCTGATCTGCCAGGTGCCCACGCTGCGCTCAAAGCCGAGCGCGGCCAGCAGGCCATCTTCCACCGCGGCAAAATCGCTGAAATGTTCGGCAACGCCATCAAGCCACCAGCCGCTTTCCGCCGGCAGCAGACCGATCAACCGCCGCCACTGCGGCCCGGAGAGGGTATCGGCATCGATGCCACCGAGCAGCAGGGTGCCGCTGCGGGGGTCAAGATCCGTCAGCGCCCGCAACAGCAGGCTCTTGCCCGCACCGGAGGCGCCCTGCAAGCCCACGCATTCGCCACCATGGATGCGAAAGATGTAGGGGCCGCGATCACGAAAACACAGATCTCGCACCTCAAGAGTCGGCATGGGGCTTCCTTAGCAGCAGGGATAGCAGAAAATCGGCAATCTGGTCGGCACCGTTCACGGGCAATGGCCACTTTGGTTTTGTTTCGGGCAGCCGCGCCAACTGGTCCAGCCAGGCGCCACTGACCAGCGCATCCAGCTCAGTCTTCCACGAAAGCAGGTGCTTGTCAATAAAGGCCTCCAGCAACGAGGCTTCACGAAATCCCGGTCGCGGTAGCGTGGTAAAGGCGGTGTTGGCCTGGTACGCCTCGGCCACGGTGGAGTAGCCGGTCTTGCCGACCACCAGATCAGCGGCCGCCACCAGGTCGGGGTGATACCAGGGGCCATCCTGGGCGAGAAAGCGAAGGTTTTCGCTGAATTCGTTTTCCGGACTGCAACCGGCGAGGACAAATACGGTATTCCTCTGCCGCAATAGCGGTGCCACGGCAGCCCGCTGCTCGGTTTGCAGTCCCAGGCCGCCTAAGCCACCCATAGTCAAGAGCACCAAATGCTGGTGGGGTGCACAAAAAAGACGTTGGCGCATCATCTCCGGCCGACGCAGGGGGCGGGCAACAGGAGCCACCTCGATGGCTCCGCGCTGGGGATGGCAAACAGGGGTGGTTTGGATATGATGGCTTGCCTGGGCAAACAGTGGCTCGAGATACTCAATCAGGGGCTGCAACGCTGGACATTGCTCGACATAGCCTTGGTAGATCCAGTCCCAGGTGAAATTCTCCACCAACACCGAGGGCACCCCGAGTTGCTGGGCGGCAGCAATGCCCAGCGGCGCGATGTCGCAAAGCACCAAGACGCAGTGCTGCAAAAGGTCGGCCGCCTGATCGATGGCCGCCTGCCGCAGCGGGTAGAAGCGGTGCAGGGCCTCCAGGGTGGCGGGCAGGTCTTCGCGCAGGGCGTCCTGCTGGATCAGCCCGATATCGGTTTCGAGGGTATGGAGGGTGTAGGCGCCGGCCAACGCATCGGCAAAGAGCCAACCAGGAGCGGTGGTGAGGATAGTGAAATGAACCGGCAGCCGCAGCGACAGGGCCTGCATCACGGCGATGGCGCGGGTGGCATGGCCAAAACCGTGGCCACTGATGCAGTAGCCGAGGCGCAACACAGCGGATGGGCTCACACGGGCAATTCGGTTTGCAACGGCAAAAGGATGCGGAAAATACTGCCCTGCCCCTGCATGCTGCTCACCTCGATCTGGCCCTCGTGCTTGTCGACAATGCTCTTGGCAATGGTCAACCCCAGCCCGGTGCCACGATGTTTATCGGTGTAAAAGGGGGTAAAGATCTGCTCCAGTTTGTCCGGGGCGATGCCGACGCCACTATCGTGGATCTCGACAAAGATACGGGTCTTATCAGCGCGACCGGTGACCACCGACAGCTTGCCGCCCTGGGGCATGGCCTGAATGGCGTTGAAGATGATATTAAAGAGCACCTGGTAGAACTGTTCGCCGTCAAAGGGGACCTCGGGCAACGCTCCATCCAGCCGGGTTTCGACCTCTACCATTTTCTGCTCAAATTCCGGTTCGACAAAACGCAGCAACCGTTCAATCAACTCGTTGAGCGAACCGGGCTTTTTCACCACATCGCGCGGCCGGGCAAAGTCGAGAAATTCACGCACGATGCCATCCAGGCGCGAGGTCTCCTCAACAATAATGTGGGCCAGCCGTTCGTTGCCCGGTGCCACCTTGCCAATACGATTACCCAAAATTTCGGCGGTCGAACGGACGATACCCAGCGGATTTTTAATCTCATGGGAGACCGCAGCCACCATCTTACCCAAGGAGGCCAACCGCTGCGCCTCGTTGAGCTGTTCTTCCAGCCGCAATCGCTCTTCGGCACGCGCGGCCATGATGCGGTTGGCACGCACCACAATCAAACTGAGCACGGTGAACAGTACCGCCATGATGGCCAAGGAGAGGACAATCACCCGCCCCTGCAAGCGGATGATCGCCTCCAGATCCTCGGAGAGATCCTGCACCACCTCGATCACCCCCATGATCTCGCCGGTGCGTTCGCCGAGTTTGTTCTCCTGGCGAAAAGGCACATAGGTTTTGAGGGTACAGTAGACCGGCGCCGTACCCGGTAGCAGACTAAACAGCGAGCCGCCGCTGATCAACACCGAGTTGCTCTCACCCTTGGCCGCCTTCTGGTACTCCAGACCGCCCATGTCCTGCTTCCCCATCAGCTCGGCTATAGAAGAGTAGGCGATGACGTTTTGTTGCGGCTCAAAGATGGTCACCGAATCGATACGCATGCCCTTGGTGATATTGCCAACAATCTGCTCGAGTCGCTCATACTGCACCTTCTCCGACAGGGCGATGCGGCCGTAACGAGCGAGGGTCGGCAGCACGAATTGGAGAAAGACCTGGCGGTTGAGGTTATCGGCAAAGAGGCGCGAGTAGGCCTCGGAGCGTTGCAGCAGCACTGTTTTCGCGTTGCCGGCGATGACCCAGGAGAGAATGAAGGAGGCGATCAGAATGAGGATGAGCGAGGTGAAGGCGAAATACTTGACCAGCTCAAAGGGCAGCAGGGCATTGCTGTCGTCGCGCAGGCGAAAGCGTTTGCTTAAGAAGAAAAACCGGGGTCGGTAGGTCCGCAGTCGCGCCCACCAGTCACCGATATCAAAGCGGCAGCACTCTCTTGGTAAACGCTCCAGAAACCACTGCTGTGCGGTCAGCCAGACGCTGATCTGCTCCTTTGGGGAGGATGGTTCTTCGGGCGGTGCAGGTTTGCGCCGCACCACACCGGGTTTATGCACTCTCATGCTCGACTCCACAGACGCCACAGCGGCGACACACCGCCGGCTCGCAAGGTTGTGTCAGGACACAGGCCATGGCCCGCATATAGTCCTGCCACAGATAGCCGGGCCGCAGACCATGATCCACCACCTCCCAGCACAGCAATTCATCCTGGCCGCGCGGCCGCACCGCATACCACCAGGGATCAAGGCCATGATCTCGCATGGCCTGTTTGAACGAACCACGGCCGGTGCCGATCTCCAGCAGCACAGGGGCAAGGCGGCGATCGCCCCGGGAAAACACCGCCTGTTGCAGGGCCTGTTCCGGGGCATCGAACTTGAGGTGGAGATTGGCGATCTTGGCCAACCCCTGGCGGATGAAACGGATTTTTCCTTTGAGCGCCTTGAGCGCCGGCTCAATCCGCTGGTCCATCGCCTCCGCATCAGCAAGGCCGCCAAAACTGCAAAACTGAAATGGGGTCCAGGGTTTGGGCACAAAGCAGTTGATGGAAAGCGTCAGTTCGGAAACCCGGCCGCGCTGCCGACCAATGGGCAGGATACGGGCCTGGAGTTGCTCGACCAGGTGGATCAGCTCCGCCAAATCGGCCTCAGTCTCGGTGGGCAAACCAATCATCACATAGAGCTTGAGATGAAAGATCCCCGCGCCCACCAACCGTTCGGCGGCAGCGAGCAGATCGGTCTCATCCAGCCCCTTGTTGATGAGGCGGCGCAACCGCTCCGAGCTGCCATCGGCAGCGATGGCCACCGATTTGAGATTGGAGGCAGCCAGCAACTCCAGAGTGCGCTCGGTGATACGGTCAGCACGCAACGATGAGAACGAGAGGGCGCAGCCATGCTCGTGCAGGTAGGCAGCGATGCGATCCACCGTCTCCTCGTCGACCATCTCCATGCCCAGCAGACCGATGCGTTGCATTGAGGCCGGTCGATCAGCCAGACCGGCGATAATTGCCTCCGCTGACCACAGGCGCGGCGGCCGGTAGATAAATCCTGCCGCGCAGAAACGGCAGCCCCGGCTGCACCCACGCCCCAGTTCCACCATGTACATACCCAGCTCGGCCTGGGGTGAAAGCAGTGTGGAATGAGCGGCCTGCGCCATGGGCGGGGCTATCACCTTCTGCACCCGCTTGGGGGCGGCCGAGGCAGGTTCTATGCCATGCAGCAATCCCTGCTCGTCGGTGCAAAAACGGTACAAGCGGGGCACATAGCAACCGGCCAAAGAGGCGGCAATCTGGGCCAGTAGGGGGAGACGCTCAGCACCCACGGCCTTTTTGAGCATGGCCATCAACGGCTCAAGCACCGCCTCCGCCTCACCGATCACCATCAGATCGGCAAAGGGGGCTAAGGGTTCGGGATTCATGAACACCGCCACCCCGCCCAGCACCACCAGGGGATCACCGGCTTCGATGCAGGCGCCGCGATCGGCGGCAAAAGGGGTTAGGCCGCCCGCAGCAAGCATGGCCGCGAGTCGCGGGTAATCATGCTCGAAGCTGATCGAGCCAAAGACCAGGGGAAAATCACCAAGCGGCCGTGAGGACTCCAATGAGCGCAGCGGCTCACCCGCCTCGGGGTAGACGAACCGTTCGCAGAGCACACCCTCCATCTGGTTGAGCAGGCTGTAGACCAGCTGCACACCGAGATTGGACACCGCCACCGCATAGGTGTTGGGGTAAAGCAGGGCCACCGGCAGCTGATCCTTCCACTTTTGGCGAAAGGTGCCGATTTCGTCGTTTAAATGGAGGGACATGGGAAGCGGCGAGGGGCGTGGGCAACAGCGAAGGCGCCGACGGTGGGCGGAAACAAACACAGGGGAATATCAGACCGATATTCCCCTGTTCCAGTAATGCCAGTAGTCCCCATCATGCCGCGTGGCGGCACCGGTAAACGGAGGATGCCGTTGTCAGTTGGCTTTCTTGCGCAGATAGGCAGGCTCGTCAAACTCGTTGAACTCGTGGTCATCGAATATCGGCTTGGGCATGTGCAACGCCCCCTTGGGCCGGGGATTGGGCCGGGCGATGCTCACCGGGCCGTTGTCTATGCCCAGCAGATCCTCCTCGACATGCTGACGCGGCATGCGTGAACGGGTGGTGGAGACAGGCGGCGCCTGGATGCCCCGGCCGCGTACCACCTCCAGCTGGTTGATCTCCGGCTCCTCGATGCTGGCAATACCGGTGGCAATGACCGTCACCCGCAACTCTTCGCCCAGGGACTCGTCAAACAGGGCACCGATGATGATGTTGGCATCGTCGTGGGCCTTCTCCTGGATCAGGGCCGAGGCTTCCATGAACTCGTTCATGGTCAGGGTGTCTTTGGCGGCGGAGATGTTGATGAGGATGCCGCGGGCACCGTCGATGCCCACATCCTCGAGCAACTGATTATCGATGGCCCGCTTGGCGGCCTCGGTGGCGCGGTTCTCGCCGGCAGCAGTGCCGGTACCCATGATCGCCGGACCGACCTCCTTCATGACCGTCTTGAGGTCAGCGAAGTCGACGTTGATATGACCAGGCAGATTAATGAGGTCGGTGATACCCTTAACGGCCTGCAACAGCACGTTGTCGACCATCTCCATCATATCCACCAGGGTGGAATTCTTGTTCATCAGGCTGAGCAGCCGGTCGTTAGGCACGGTGATGATGGTATCGGAGAATTCCTTGAGGCGCTCCCAACCGGACTCGGCGTTGCGCATCCGCTTCTTGGCTTCGAAGTAAAAGGGCTTGGTGACGACCGATACGGTCAGCGCCCCGGATTCCTTGCTCAACTTGGCAATAACCGGTGCAGCACCGGTGCCAGTACCACCACCGAGACCGGCGGTGATGAACACCATATCCGCTCCCTTGAGTACAGCCTGCAAGTCCTCGTAGCTCTCCTGGGCCGCCTCGCGCCCCATTTCCGGCTCGGCACCGGCGCCCATGCCTTTGGTGATACCAGGCCCCAACTGCAAGCGGATGTCAGCGCGCGACTTCTCCAGCGCCTGCATGTCGGTATTGGCGGCAATGAACTGCACACCCGCCAATTTGCTTTCCACCATGGTGTTGATGGCATTGCCGCCACCGCCACCAACGCCAATAACCTTGATCACTGCTACGGATTCTTCTTCGGCCATTCTGAAAGGCATACGCTTCTCCCCAGAAGTTAATTCCCCGTTAAAATATCCCTTCTATACCACCGCCCCCGTAAGGACCAAAGGGAAATCTCTGTCGACTCAGACGATATTTTTTACCCAGTTTTTGAACCTGCTCACCACCGACCCGCTCTCCTTGGGCACATAGGTCTTTGCCTTGCTGCCATGAAGGACCAGGCCAACCGCCGTGGTACAGCGGGGAGAGCGGATCTCCTCGATCCGTCCCGCTACGCCCTGCGGAAAGCCGATACGTACCGGCAGGTCAAAGACCTGCTCAGCCATCTCGACAATATTGGCTAGCAATGCCGTGCCACCGGTGATGACGATACCGGCGTTGATCCGGTTGCGATAACCGGAGGCGCAGATGTTTTTGTTGACCATCTGCAAAATTTCTTCCATACGCGCTTCGAGGATCTCGACCATGATCCGCTGCGATACCTTACGCGGTTTACGGTCGCCGACGGTGGGCACCTCGATGATATGATTTTCTTTGATCATCGACGACAGGGCGCCGCCATAGAGGTACTTGAGTTCCTCGGCCTCCTGCAAGGGGGTGCGCAGACCAACGGAGAGATCGCTGGTCAGATTGTTGCCGCCCAGGGCCAGCTCCCAGGTATGTTTGATAGAGCCGTTGCAGAAGATGGCCAAATCGGTGGTACCGCCGCCGATATCGATCAGGGCCACACCCAATTCCATTTCGTCGCGGTTGAGCACAGTCAGCGACGAGGCCACCGATTCAAGGACGATCTCCGCCACGTTGAGACCGGCGCGGTTACAGCTGGTCACCACGTTATGCAAGGCGGTGTTGTCGGCGGTGACGATATGCACATTGGTCACCAGCCGCACCCCGGTCATACCCAGCGGATTCTGAATGCCGGTATGATCATCAACCATGTACTCTTGGGGCAGCACATGGATGATCTGTTGATTATCGGAGATCTTCACCGTCTGGGCCGCCTGAATGACCGCCTCGATGTCGCGTTCCTTGATCTCCTGATTGTTGATGGCAATGATGCCCGGCGAGTTAAACCCCTTGATATGATTGCCGGCAATGCCCACATACACCGATTCGATATCGCAGCCGGCCATGTCCGAGGCGGTATCAACGGCCTGCCGGATCGACTTGACGGTGGATTCGATATTGACCACCACGCCCTTGCGCATGCCCGAAGCGGCCGAAGTGCCGACGCCGATGATCTCTATATGGTCGTCATAGACCTCGCCGATCATGGCGCAGACCTTGGTGGTGCCGATGTCTAGACCCGCGACCAGCTCACCCGGCTCGCGCGACTCGAACACCTCCTGCTCATCCATCTCCTCATCCGTCAATTTGGGCTCCGGTAACCAAGACTTTATCATCTAAATAATCCATTCGAATTTCTTTGACAGCATCAACCAGCTTCTTTGCATACAACTGCTCAAGCACCCGTACCAGCCGGTAATATTTGGTCTGTAGCCGGTCGTTGCCAAAATACACAGGAAAGGGCCGGTCCACCAGGTAAAGAATCAAACCCCGCTGTGCATCGACATGCACCTCGGATATGGCCTGGATCGGCAGCACCGTGTTACCGCGCGCCGCCACCTGGAGCAACTGGCCGGCCAGGGCGGCCAGACTGTTCGAGACAAAAACGCCATCGGCCACGTCGCGCCCACTCACGACTCCGGTGATCACCGGGTAATCCAGCTCCTGGCCTTCACCGGCCTCGACAAACAAACGCCCGGATCGGCTGAGGTAGTAGAGATGCCGTTCCTTGCCCGATTCCACGTTGACCAGGGCATAGGGCTGATGTTCGCTGACCACAATTTCGGCCATGGAGGGCCACTGGGTGCGGATCTCCACATGTTCGATCCAGGGATTGGACTCGATCCGCTCCCTGGCCGCCTTGGCATTGAAGCGCAGCAAGCTGCCCCCCTGCTGCAACCCAGCCAAATCAAGGATCTGCCGCTCGGTGACCATCTGCTCCCCGGTGATACGGATCTCGGCAAGGCGGAAGATATCCGAACGCAGTAGCCATTGCACCGCCGCCATCATTACCACACCGGCGATCACCGCCAGGACGATCAACACCACACCGCCCTTGAGCCACTTCTGCCACAACCCCGACCGCTGGATCGGACTGCCCGCAGCCTGCGGGCGATAGGAGGGGATCGGTTTGACCGGGCGGCGCGGCACGATGCTGCGTAGCCGCTCCGACCACTTGGGCTTTCTGCTCCCTCTGCGCGTGCGCGACGACGCCGGGCGAGGTGTGTATATTGCCATCAGCCCAACAAAACCGGTCTACAAAATACGGACTTCCGGCTCAAGCAGGACGCCGGATTGCAGCCACACCTTCTGGCGCACCTTTTCCATCAAGAGTACGATATCGCCAGGCTCGGCACCGCCGGTGTTGACGATAAAATTGGCATGTTTGGGCGAGACCATGGCCTTCCCTTGGGCCAGTCCCTTGAGGCCGGCGCTCTCGATGAGACGGCCGGCAAAATCGCCGGCGGGATTCTTGAAAAAGGAGCCGGCCGAGGCGACGCCCTGGGGCTGTTTCTGTTTGCGCCGGCTGATGATATCGCGACATTGCTGGGCCAAGGTCTGTTGATCGCCCTTCTGCAAACGCAACTCCACGGCGGTGATCAACAGCGGCGCCTGCTCTTCACCGGGCAACCGGGTGGAACGATAGGAAAATTTGATGGCATCCGCAGCGATATCATGAAACTGCCCCTGGGCATCCACACCACGCAGCCCATGCAACCGCTCGCCGATGGCATGGCCAAAGGCACCGGCATTCATGCGCACCGCACCGCCAACAGTGCCGGGGATGCCGGCCATGAAGGTCATATCGGCCAGGGCCTGTTTGCTACACCAGCCGACCAAGGCCGCCAGACTGCACCCCGCAGGCACGCGCACCAGAGCCGAGTCCTCACCGCCACCGGGGAGCCGCATCGCGTCGCGCACCGAGCCACGCAGGCGAATGAAGACGCCTTTGTGGCGACGGGTGGCCACCAGAATATTGGAACCGCCGCCGATGACTTGCCAGGGGATTCCCTGCCGACCGAGCCATTGCAGCAGCGGTGGCAACTCTTCCTCGCGCTGGATTTCCACGAGGGCCTCGGCCACGCCACCGGAACGAAAGGTGGAGTAGGCGGCCATGTGCGCCTCCCAAGACACCGAAGGGCAGAGAGCCGCCAGTTGCAGACGCTGCTTGGCGTTCATGATTGCGCCTCCTCGGCTTGGCGGAGCAGATCGAGAACCTGTTCACCAACGCGGACGATGTTGCCCGCCCCCAGGGTGAGCAGCAGATCGCCGGGTTGCAGCATGGCTAACAGGGCCTGCGGCTGCTGCACCAATTGGGCAATACACTGCGCCTGCCGCTGGCCGTGCTGGCGAATGGCTTCCAGTAGTGCTTCGGAGCTGACGCCCGCAATCGGTTTTTCCCCGGCAGGATAGATATCGGTCAGAATCAGCACATCGGCTCGGCGAAAAGCGGTGGTGAACTCGGCGAACAAGCCCTGGGTACGCGAGTAGCGATGCGGCTGAAAGGCAACCACAACGCGGCGCTCCGGCCAGCCCTCGCGGATGGCATCCAAGGTGGCCCGAATTTCAGTGGGATGATGGCCATAATCATCAATAATCAGGATATCGTTGACCTCGCCCTTGACCTGCAAGCGCCGTTGCACTCCCTGGAACCCTTCCAGAGCCTTGGCGATCACTGGAAATTCGATCTCCAGCTCCAGACCGACACAGACTGCGGCCAAACTGTTATAGACCAGATGCTTGCCCGGCCGGTTAAGACGGATCTGCCCCAACTCCTTGCCGCCACTGCGCACGGTGAATTGCGAGGAACCGTTACCGGAACTGATCTTCACTGCCTGGATATCGGCCTGTTCGGTGAGGCCGTAGGTGATGATCCGCTTATGGATACGCGGCAGCAGTTGCGCCACATGATCGTTGTCGATACAGACCACCGCCACTCCGTAAAAGGGGAGACGCTCGATAAATTCGAGGAAGATATCCTTGATGTGTTCGATATCGCGGTAATAATCCAGATGTTCCAGGTCGATATTGGTCACGACCTCGATCACTGGGGAAAGTTTGAGGAAGGAGCCGTCGCTCTCGTCGGCCTCGGCCACGAGAAACTCACCTTCGCCCAGCTTGGCGTTGCTGCCCAGGGCATGCACCTTACCCCCGACCACCACCGTCGGATCAAGATCGGCCTCGGCCAACACCGCTGCCACCATGGAGGTGGTGGAGGTCTTGCCATGGCTACCGGCCACGGCAATACCGTATTTTTTCAAGCGCATCAACTCGGCCAGCATCTCGGCCCGCTGCACCACCGGAATGTGGGCCGCGCGGGCCGCCACCACCTCGGGGTTATCGCTAGCGATGGCAGTGGAAGTCACCACCACATCGGCGCCCGTTATCCACTCGGCATGGTGGCCTTCATGGATCTCGCCCCCCAAGTGCTGTAGGCGGGTGGTGATTTCGGTGGCGCGCAGGTCGGAACCGCTGACCCGGTAGCCCAGACTCAGCAGCAGCTCAGCAATGCCGGACATGCCGATGCCGCCGATGCCGACAAAATGGATGCGTTTGGTTTTTCTGTACATGAAGGCGCCTGCTGTAATATTCGACGGGGGATCTAATCCTGCTGCTGATGGGCAACGAGCCGGAGACAGGCCTCCACGATCCGCGTGGTGGCATCCGGCATTGCCATGGTCTTCATGTTGGCCGACATTGTATGTAACTCTTCCCGGTTGTGCAAGCATTCGCTGATGGCTCGGGCAAGAATTTCTCCACTCAGCGCCGATTCCTGCAACACCTTGCAACCACTACCTTTTTGGTAATAGCGTCCATTGGTGGTCTGGTGGTCGTCGGCTGCGTACGGATAGGGGATGAGCAGGGCCGGAAGCCCCATCACCGCCAGTTCCGCCAAGGTGGTGGCCCCGGCACGAGAGACCACCAGATCGGCCCGACGATACACCGCTGCCATGTCGGCGATGAAGGCCGAGACCTCCGCCTGAATACCCAAACGGGCATAGCCCTCGCGCACCATGGTCTCATCGGCGACACCTGTCTGATGGATCAGGTGCAGGGGCAACTGCTGCTGTGACAATTGCTCCATGGCCGCCAGCATCAGCAGATTGACACGGTGAGCCCCCTGACTGCCTCCCAGCACCAGCAGGGTCGGGATGGTTGGCCGCGCCATGGTTTCACGGGCCGCCGCCAGGATGGCTTCACGCACCGGGTTGCCGGTCTGCACCGTTTTGTCCGCAGCAAAGGGCGGAGAACAGGGCAGCGAGATAAAGACCTGATCAGCTAGTTTCCCAGCCAGACGATTGGCCATGCCCGGCACCGAATTCTGCTCATGGATGGCGATGGGCACGCCCAGACTCTTGGCGGCCAGCAACACCGGACCGGTGACGTAGCCGCCCACTCCCAGCACCAGATCGGGTTGAAACCGGCGCAGCATCTTCCTTGCCTCCAGCACCGCACCGGGCATGCGCAAAAGACTGCGCAGCCGGGCCTTCATGCCCAAGCCCTTGACACCGCTACATTCTAGCGCGGCCAGGGAAAACCCCAAACCGGCCAGGGCCTGCTGGTCCAACAGCCGCGAGGTACCGATGAACAGGACCTCGGTGCTGGCAAGGCGCTGACGCATGGCCGTGGCTACGGCGATGCCGGGAAAGAGATGCCCGCCGGTGCCGCCACCGGCAACAATCAGACGCATGCCACACCTGCGCCGACAGCGCTCCCCCAGACATGGGCCTGCTCCACCTGGCTGACGGCTATGCGCTGCTGACTGAAACGTCGAATCTCGGCCATCACCTGGGCGTGGCAATCCGGGCAGTAGCCATGGGTCACCGTCTCGGTCTCGGCCGGTGCCGGCAGCAACCACCACTGCCCGCCTTGTTCTGTACGCTGGCAGACACAACACATCCGTCTCATGACGCTCTCCGAGGCTCGGCTTGGGCACCAGGCAGGCTGCGCACACAGTCGGCAAAGATACGGCCGCGTTCTTCATAACCGGAAAACATATCAAAACTGGCACAACCGGGTGCCAGCAGCACCAGATCACCGGCACTGGCAGCGGCATGAGCCTGCTGCACCGCCTCAGCCATGGAACTGGCATTGCTGGTCGGCACCAGGGTGCCCAGAGCGGCCTGTATCAGCGGTGCCGCCTCACCGATCAACACCAACTGTTTGACCTTGCACCGCACCACCTCGGCGAGCAGGTGATAATCACTGCCCTTGTCTCGGCCGCCGGCGATGAGCACCACCGGTGCTTCGCAACCGGCGAGCGCCGCCTCCAATGCTCCGATATTCGTCGCCTTGGAGTCGTTGATGTAGCGTACCCCGTCAATCACCGCCACCTCAGCCATACGGTGGGGCGGTGGGGTGAAATTCTTCAGCCCGTCGGCTATACCGCTCGCCTCGCCCCCGGCCAGGGTGACGGCGAGGATGGCAGCGGCGGCATTGAGTTGGTTAACCGAGGAGTGCAACGTGGTGCCGGCCAATGCAAACTGCGTCGCTGGCGTGTCCGGAAGATGCGAGCCCAGACACACCGTGCCATCGACGATATGTGCTACACAGTGTTCACCACGTCCGAAACTCAAGGCCAGCACTCCGGCGTTGATGGGTGTGGCGAGCGCCACTGCATCGTCGCCGCCGAGAATAGCCATGTCACCGGGCTGCTGGTGGGCAAAGAGTTGCTGCTTGGCACGAGTATAGGCGGCCAGTGAGCCATGGCGATCGATATGGTCCGGGCTGATATTGAGCAGCAGACCGATGTTAGGGCGAAAATCGCCGGCCAAATCGAGCTGAAAGCTGGAAAGCTCGAGCACTACACAATCAAACGGGCTGGGATCGGCGAAGTAGTCGAGCAGCGGTGTACCGATATTG
Organism: uncultured Desulfobulbus sp.; assembly: GCA_964639845.1. Taxonomy (GTDB): domain Bacteria; phylum Desulfobacterota; class Desulfobulbia; order Desulfobulbales; family Desulfobulbaceae; genus Desulfobulbus. Next base: position 672,449 of record CAZXHS010000001.1, read on the forward strand.
CCGCCCACAAAGGGACGGCGGCCTATCGCCTGCAACAGGGCACCAATCAGCGAGGTCACCGTGGTTTTGCCATTGGACCCGGTAACCGCGATCACCGGCACGGTAAAGCGCCCGGCCGCCAGGGCCAACTCACCGCAGACCGCAATACCCCGCTCGCGGGCCGCCACCAACACCGGCAGATCCAGCGGTACGCCTGGCCCGGGGATGACCAGGTCGGCGCCATTGATGAAGTCCCCACTGTGACCGCCGCATTCCATCTCCACCCCGGCCTGTTCCAGGCGACTGAGGGTTTCGACATCAATGGCTGATCGCTCACGGCGATCCGAGACCTTGACCCGAAGCCCCTGGCGGAGCAGATCATCCACGGTGGCCAGTCCGGCCTTGCCCAGTCCGATCACCACCGCCTGCATACTCGAGGATAACTGCATCGTTCACCTCAACTTGAGCGTGGCCAGGGCGATCAGCCCGAGGATGATGGAGATGATCCAGAAGCGGACCACCACCTTGGGTTCGAGCCAGCCCTTCTTCTCAAAATGGTGATGAAAGGGGGCCATGAGAAAGATGCGTTTACCGCCGCTCATTTTGAAATAGCCCACCTGCAAAATGACCGACAAGGCCTCCATCACAAAGATGCCGCCGACAATCACCAGTAAAAACTCCTGCTTGGTGATGATCGACACCACGCCCAGGGTACCACCGAGGGAGAGCGAACCGGCGTCACCCATAAAAATTTCGGCCGGATAACAGTTGAACCAGAGAAAGCCCAGACAGGCCCCGACCATGGCGGCGCAGTAGATAGTTACCTCGCCGGCGCCGGAAACAAAGGGGATTTGCAGATAACTGGCCACCACCGCGTTCCCCGCCACATAGGAAAAGATGAGGTAGGTGGAGGCGGTGATGACAATCGGCCCGGTGGCCAGACCATCAAGGCCGTCGGTGAGATTGACGGCATTGGAGGCACCGACAATAACAATCACCGCAAAGGGTACATACCACCAGCCCAGATCCGGGTGCACGGTCTTGAAAAAGGGCAGACTGAGCACCCCATCGTAACCGGGGGTGAGCAGCAGAAAGGTGCCCACCACCAGGGCGCCGAAGAGTTGCAGCACCAGTTTTTCACGGGCGGAGAGGCCACGAGAGTTGCCCTTGCGGATCTTCTTCAGATCATCCATGGCGCCGATGCCGCCAAAAAAGAGGCTGATACCCACCAACAGCCACACCAGCGGACTGCGTAGATCAGTCCATAACAGGGCCGAGGCGGTGATGGCAAAAAGGATCAGCCCCCCGCCCATGGTGGGCACGCCTTTTTTGGAAAAATGGCTCTCCGGACCGTCATCACGGATGACCTGGCCGATCTGCTTGCGCTGCAACCAGGCAATGAAGCGGGGCCCGAGCAGCACTACCAGCAAAAAAGCGGTGATGGCGCAGGCGATAGAACGAAAGGTGATATAACGGAAGACATTGAGCCAGCTCAGCTCGGTATGGAAAGGATATAAAAGATGATAAAACATGGGATTCCGTTACATCAATTCAATCGTTGTGGTTGGGAGAACAGGCCTGATCCAAGGCTGTGAGCAGCCGCTCCATACGCATGCCGCGCGACCCTTTGATCAACAGCCAGTCGCCACCTGCCAGTTGGCCTTCGCGCATCAGTTGCAAAAACCACGGTGCCATGGCCTGGGGATCGGCAAAGCAGCGCACTCGCGCCGGCTCCATGCCGGCAGCAATGGCAGCCTCGGCCACGATTTCCGCATGGGGGCCGGTTAGAGCCAGATAGTTGTACTCAAGTGCGGCAGCAAGGCTACCGATACTGGCATGTAGGTGCGCCGAGGCCTCACCCAACTCAAGCATATCGCCCAGGGCGGCAGCGTGCCGACAATTGGCCTTACCCAAACCGACGACCGTGCGGAGGCCGGCGGCCATGGAGGCGGGATTGGCGTTGTAGGCGTCGTTCACCACTTGCAGGCCACCGGGCAAGGCGGTGATGGCCAGCCGTTTATCAACACTGGGGGTATAATCACTCAACGCGCGGACAATAACTTCGGGGGCAATACCGGCGGCATGGGCCATGGCGGCGGCGGCAACACAGTTGCTCACATTGTGCGCACCGAGCACCGGCACGGTGAGGCGTTGCTGCCAGTCGCCGATGTGGAGGGTGAAGCGCATGCCCTGCTCGGCCAGATTCTGTTGTCGGGTGGCACGGATCAGCGGATGAAATTTGCGGCCGGAAGGAGATACCGCAAAACCGATGTGATTGCCAGCAATTTTTTTCGCTTGCTCCCGCACATGGACATCATCCATATTCACCACCCGCACTGCCTCCGGCCGCATGGAGGCAAAGAGCTCGCCCTTGGCCGCCGCCACACCGCTGACGCTGCCCAGGCCCTGCAAATGGGCGGGATGAACGTTGTTGATGCAGCCGATGTCCGGGTCGGCAATTTGGGTGAGTCTGGCGATTTCACCGGGCACATTCATGCCCATCTCGACAATAACCAGATGATGACCGGCATTGATCGGCAACAAGGAGAGTGGTAGGCCGACCAGATTGTTGAAGTTTCCTTGGGTCTTCAACACCGCCTCACTATCCGCGCCACCTGCTTTCTCGGCCTCGGTGAATATCGCAGCCACCATCTCCTTGACCGATGTCTTGCCGGAACTGCCGGTGACGGCGGCCACCCGCACCTGCGGCGCCAGCAAACGGCGACGGAATCCGGCGAGATCCCCGAGGGCATGCAGGGTATCAGCCACCTCGATGGCCAACACATTTGCAGGCAGCGATTGGGCAAACCGCTCGGCGATCACCGCGCCAGCACCAGATTCCACGGCTTGATTGATATAGGCATGACCATCGAACTGCTCGCCCTTGAGGGCGACAAAAATATCCCCAGGTTGCAAGGCGCGGGAATCAGTACAAACCCGGCCCAGCAATCCTACCTGGGCACCGGAGAGCAATCGACCGCCGGTGGCGGCCAACAGATGATGTTCCCGCCACTGCAACAGTCCGTTAGCCGCTTCACGGCTGTCATCAAAGGGAAAGCGGGTGCTGCCAATAATTTGATAGTTCTCATGGCCCTTGCCGGCGATGAGGATGGAATCATTGGCTCCCGCCAGACCACAGGCCAGGGCAATGGCCTCCTGACGATTGCTGATAACGGCAAACCCGTGGCCGTGCGAGTCGCGCAGCAGTTGGCTTGCCTCGACCTGTGTTTTGCCACTGCGCTGCACACCGGGCAGAATATCCTCGATGATAGCTTGCGGGTCCTCGCTGCGCGGATTATCCGAACTGACAATGACCACGTCGGCATAACGGCCGGCCATCTCGCCCATCAGTGGCCGCTTGCCGCGATCACGATCACCGCCGCAGCCAAAGAGACAGATTACCCGTCCGCTGGCCAGTGCCTTCAACGTGGTCAACACATTTTCCAAGGCATCGGGGGTGTGGGCATAATCGACAAAAACCGCAGGCAAGGCCTGTGCATCACTACCAGGCAACTGCACCCGTTCCAGGCGTCCTGGCACCCGGGTGACGCTCGCCAACCCCTGGCGGATGGTGGCGGCGGGCAGACCAAGGGCCACCCCGACGCCGGCCGCAGCCAGGATGTTGAGAATATTAAAACTGCCGGTAAGGGGCGATTGGAAGGAGGCCGCATCATCCTTGAGATGCAGTTGGCAGCTAAAGCCGTCGATGCGCTGAACGCATGCCTGGGCGCCGATTTCGCACTGCGGGGTTAGGCCGCAACGCAGCAAGGGTCGTGGTTGCAGGAACTGGCACAGGGCCTCGCCCCAATCACGCCCATCGGCATGGGGACCGGTGACCACCACCGCCATGCCATCCTGGCGCAAATGGCGGGTAAAAAGCTGTTGTTTGGCGCTGAAATAGGCATCCATACTGGCATGGTAGTCCAGATGATCGCGACTGAGGTTGGTGAACAGCGCCACGTCAAAGAGCGTGCTACCCAGGCGATGCTGGTCCAGGGCGTGGGAGGAGACCTCCATGATGACATGGGTGGTGCCTTCGGCCACCATAGCGTGCAGGGTTCGTTGCAGGGTAACGGCATCGGGTGTGGTCAGCGGCGCATCCTGGAGGATACGCAAACCATGGCGGCCATGACAGCGATAATTGACGGTGCCGATGACGCCGGGCCGTTCACCGGCCGCCAGCAGCAGGGCCTCGATCAGCCAGGTACAGGTGGTCTTGCCGTTGGTGCCGGTGATACCAATCATTGTTAGCTGTTTGGCCGGATAGCCATACCAGGCTGCGGCCAGTTCGCCCACAGCGGCGTGGCAGTCCGCTACCAGGATGAGCGGTACTTTAGGCGTCTCCAAACCAGCCAGATCCTGCACCACCACCGCCACGCATCCACGCCGGATGGCTTCGGGGATGTAACTGCGGCCATCGATCTTGGCCCCGGGCACGGCCACAAAGAGGCTGTCCGCCACCACCTGCCGCGAGTCCAGCACCACCGAGGCCACCGGACGCTCCAGAAGAGCCGGGTCAAGACCACGGGTTTCCAGCGGGTTGATGCAGTGCAGTAATGCGTTCAGCGACCGTGTCACCATAATTTGCTCATCGTGATTCCAGGGTAACGATGCACTCGTTGATTCCGGTCAACGGTTGTCCCGCCAGGGGATACTGGGCCACGATTCGCCCGCTGCCGTTGACTCGGACCTTCATCTTGTACTGGCTGATCTGCTGCAATCCCTTACGCAGGCTCATGCCGCGCATCTGCGGCATACGCGCCACCGCTTCACTGTGCTGATCGGGCCTGTCTTTGAAATTGAGTCGTTTGCTGATGAAAAACTGGCGCCGATTCTCCGGGCTCCTGTCGGTGGGCACTTTGACCGCCACCTCCTGCTCCTCGCCCTTGGCCAGGCTCACCAGCAACTCCCGGCCCAAGCGATCTAAACGCTCGCTGCCCTCTTCCGGCCGTCCAGGTTGATCCGGCAAGAGATGGTCGCGTTCGATGGCGATCAACAACAGGTAACGGGGATGCTTGGCCGGGGCCAGGGCGACGAATAACTCCTGCTTGGAATAACGCGACAGGTTTTTCTCCATGGCGACGCGCATCCGCTGCGCCGTGAAAACCACGCCATTGTCCTGATCGCTTGTCCAGTCGGCAAAGAGTTCGCGCCGGATTTTTACGCCCAGGGCCGGGTCAAGCACATGACTTTTGGTGGTCGCCTCGCTGCTGCGACCATAACGGGTAGCGGTGGCTCGGTCGTAGAGGGAATCGACCACATAGGGCGTGATCCGCCAGCCGCCGTTGACCAGACTGGCCAAGGTGACGCCCACCTGCACGCCGGTGACCACTTGCTGCTGCTGTTCACTCTCCTCAATGGCCGGGCCGGATTCCCAGTTGCCAAAGACCGAACCGTACAACTGAATCTGCTGTTCAAAGGCGGCCAATTGCTGATCAGAAAAGCCATAATCCGGGGCAGCAACGCACCGGGGCAACAAAGGCGGCCCTTCCAAGCCCTCACGGTTGATAGCTGCGGCCCGGGCCAAGACCGGCCGGATCAATTCCTTATCAAGGATGTGGTTGTAAATGCGATTAACACGAGTACTCTCATTGGCCTTCCAGAAATAGTTGGGATTGAACGAGGGCTGATTCATCAGCGCCAGAATGCGACCGCTGCCCGGTTCGATCAACAACCCCATGCCCTTTTCCGTGCCATTGGCACTGAGGAACTCGCGAAATTTGTTTTCCAACTGTTTTTGCAGGCCGATATCCAAGGTGAGTACCAGATCCGCGCCGTCATCACCCAGGTGCTCCTGACCCTGAAAATCGATATCGCCTATATTGCCCTGACGAAACACCCCACGCAGTACGGAATCGTACTTGCCTTCCACCCCGGCCAAGCCGACACCGTCCCCCATAAAACCAAGCACATGAGACGCGGCTGTGTGCCCTGGATAGAAGCGGGCATCGGCGGCCTTGCAGATGATGCCGCGCAGTTGCAGGGCATTGATCTGCTGGGCCTGGCGTTCGTCCAGATCGGTAGCCAGCACCATGGAATCCTGGGTGGATTTGAGACGCGTCTCCAGCTTTTCCTCCGGCTGTTCGACCAGCGGCGCCAGTGCCTTGGCCACCTGGTGGCGATCAACCACCTCAACGGGATTGGCCTGCAACGAATAGAGCTTGTACGACACTGCCAGTTCGTTGAATCTACGATCGTAGATCGTGCCTCTTAAAACAGGTTCAGCGGGCGTGGGGCCCGCTGAAAGTGTGGAGATTTTGCCGACAGCTGACTGGAAGATCCTGCCGATATCCTGGAGGGAAGGGGGGCATCTGTACAGAACGATTCCAGCCGCTGTCAGCAAAACAGCCGTCACGGGAAGCAGCCATCGCCGTGGACGTTTTTTGGAGCGAATGCTTCTGACCATCACGCCTTACATTCGCCGCACCTGGCGCTGGTCGGGTTCAAACAGTTGCAACTTGGTGGCAGCCACGGCCACCACTCTGTCCTTGGAACTCAACTGCGCCCGCTGCGCAAGCAACGATACATTTTGATTGTAGATATGTGTATTGGCGCCTTGCAATTGTTCGGCCTTGGCCCGCATCTCCATCATTTGCCCATAAAAGAGCTGGGTAATGACCAGGCCGGCCACCAGGGCCACCACACAGGCGATAGCGGCAAAACGGCGCAACGCACCAGACATGCGCAACGGATTGCGAGATTTGTCCACCTGTTCCTCACGCATCGTCGCCATCTGGCGCGGTCGGTAGGTTCGTACACTCACGTTCGGCACCATAACACCCTCCTCTCATCCCCTGTTCCTTGTATGTACAGCTCTTCAGATCCGTTCGGCGATTCGCAATTTGGCACTGCGGGCGCGCGGGTTTGCCCGCATCTCTTCGGCCGAAGGTTCAATCGGCCGTTTACTCACCACCCGGTAGGCGGGATTGCTCTGGAAGGCCTGTTTGACAATACGGTCTTCCAGCGAATGAAAGGTGATAATCCCGATACGAGCGCCACTTGCCAGCACCTGCGGCGCTGTGGCCAAAAGTTTGCTCACATTGTCCAATTCGCCGTTGACAGCGATGCGCAGTGCCTGAAACACCTTAGTGGCCACATGGATTTTGGCCGGGTGATACTTGCGCGGCACCGCTTCGGCCACGATGGCTGCCAAACGGCCAGTGGTGGTCACCGGTTCCTGCTGACGGGCCTGCACCAAAAACCGCGCGATGCGCCTGGCCTGCCGCTCCTCGCCGTAATGGTAAAAGATGTCGGCCAGTTGCTCCTCGGAGGCCCGGGCCACCAGGGTGGTGGCGTCCATGGGCCGGCGTTGGTCCATGCGCATATCCATGGCGCTGTCGCCGCGAAAGCTGAAGCCGCGCTCGGGCCGATCCAACTGCAACGAGGATACGCCGAGATCGGCGATCAACCCATCGATGGAAGCGATCCCCAGCAGACCAAGCTCCTCGACCAGATCGGCATAGGAGGCATGCACCAGGGAAAATCGCTCACCAAAACCCTGCATATCCGGGCCTGCGGCAACGGCCTGCTCATCCCACTCAAAACCGATGACCCGCCCTGCCGGGGCGGTGCGTTCCAGGATGGCCCGGGTATGCCCGCCCAATCCCAGGGTACCATCGACGTAGCATTTGCCGGAGACAGGAGCCAGCCCGGCGAGCACTTCCTCCAGCAATACTGGGATATGGATGTCGTGTTGTTCTTGCTCTCGCTCCATGCAGGGATTACAAAATGCCCAAGGCAGACAGACCGGCGCTGAAATCGCCGAAGGTTTCCCGGGTATGCCGGGTCTCCTCTTCCCAAGCACCCTTCTCCCAAATCTCGAAATGGGTCAGCATTCCCACCACCACCACATCCTTGTCGATGTTGAAGCTGGAGCGCAGGGCCGGCGGCAAGAGGATACGGCCTTGTTTATCCACGCCGCACTCGGCGACACCGGCGATGAGATACCGGACAAATCGCCCGAAATCAGGCTGATTTTTCCCTTGGGCCAGCAGGGTTTCCTCCAGGGTTTCCCATTCGGAAACCGGATAGGCACGCAGACATTTCTGCCAATGGGTCACCATCAGCATTTCAGAGCCATATTGCTCCCTGAGCACGTCACGGAACCGGGTCGGTATGTTCAACCGCCCCTTCGGGTCAAGACTGTGTTCCGAATGACTGCGAAATCGCTGCACGATGCCTCGCTCACCACCATCCACCACGCTCGGGACGGCTGCACCATTTTAAACCCCTTTCAACCACTTTCCACCACTCTTTAGCCATTAGTATACGAACCCACCCCGAGAGTCAAGGAAAATCACTGGTAACGACCGTAGAGTTGCGCCCATTTTTCACGGCCAAGGCAAATGCAAATTCACTCACAAAAGCAGATATTTAAACAGAATGATCAGCCTTCGACAAACATTACAAGTGGAGGAGCAACAGCCCGTGAAGCCATTGTAACGCAGGCAATGACAATGAAGGGGGGACGACGGGCGGGACAATAAAAAAGCCGCTCCAGGGAGCGGCTTTTTTATTGTTGGTGAAACGAGTTCAGGGCGATAAACCCCACACCGTTATTTGGTCGGTAATGGCGTAGTGCCCGGCTGTGATGGTGGAGGTGGAGGCGGGAAAAACATGGGCGTCACATCCTTGGCGTTGATGAAGACCTTGCCGGTGGCATCGAGCTTGGCATCGATGCGATCAACCGTCTTGCCGCCTTCCTTGGTGCGGTTGGCCAAGGCGGTGAGCGAGGCCATCATCTTTTCCGTTTCCGGGTCAGTGCCAAAGCTACGGATGATGCGGGTTAGCTCCTCGGGATTATCAATGGCCAGCTTGAGGGTACCGGTGGACATATACTTGGCTTTTTGGTCCACTTGGGCCAGCAGGTCCAAGCCAATCCTGGCGGCGGGGAAGGCTATAAAGGAATCCGCCATGCTCAGGGTAAGGCCGCTCTGCATCAGGGCGCCCATGCCATTCATCATCAACTGCCCCTGCACCGCCTGCATATTCCCCGTAGCCAGAGTGCTGGGGTCATTGATTAGCGTGAGCAGTGAAGGAATGCGCGTCAATTCCAGGCTGATACGGCCAGCCTGCGGCACGGTGTTGGTTTCGGTCATCACGCCCTTGAAACCGGAAAAATCCACCAGCGCGTGGATTTTTCCACCCTGACCATTACCGGTGGCAAAACCACCCGCCAGGGTGGCCTGCTCCAGGGTCACCGGTTCAGGCTGGGCATTGACCACCTTAAGGTCATGGAGACGCATTTCGCCGCGATACCCATCGATCAGCGCCAAGATTTTTTTCGCATATTCGAGACCATGACTGGAAGCATAGGCATCAGCCTCCTGTGGATTGGTCAATTGCCGGTAGCCTTCGATGGTGGCATACAGATCCGCGAAAAAATGGGGCGGGATGGGCAAGACAGAGCCGTCGCCTTTGAGTGCGATCTGACGCAACGACAGCGACACCGGCTGCGGCGATTTCTCCGAAGCCTTTTCCACAAAGGTGAGGTCATTACACTGTCCCTGGGAGGTGTAGACAAACTTGCCGTCCACCTCCTTGTGGATGCCACCGGCAAACGTGATGCCACGCAACCCGAAGTCACCCTCAGCCGAGGTGACCCGGATATCGTTGACCTTGGCCGAACTGGAGTAGGTGGTAAAGAGTTGCAGGTATTCATCCAAATCAGCCATCAGGGCCTTGGCTTCAGCGGGTGGCAGGGTATCGATATGTTTGAGCCCCTGCTGCACCTTGATGCGCAATTCCAAAAATCTTGCCGGATTGGTACCACTGGCCTCTCCCCGTCCGCCGATGGTGTCGACCTGCCACTGGCTCTTGGCATCGGCAAAGGCCAAACGCCGCAATTCGCCACGGAAGGATTCTACCCAGTTCCCCTGCTCCTCACTGTGACCACTGGAGGCACTGATACCAGCCAGCGTCAACCGCCCCTGCTTGGCCGCGTCTTCCAGTGCCAGATCAGAGAGTTGCAAATCAAAGCTGTCAAAATTGGCCAACTGCCGATTCCAGACGCCGTTGAGCTGCTGACTGCCGATACTCAACTCGGCATCCACCTTACCTGCACTCATAACCGGGGCCTTGGACGGCAATTGCAGGGAAACAGCCAGCGTCCCCCCTCCCTGAGGTGTACAACGAAAGACCACCGGCCCCAGCTCCAGGGTATCGCCACCATCGAATTGCAGGGTGAAAGGTTGCAGGCGTACCTCAAAGGCTGCGCCTGTCGGAGTGATGGCGTACTGATAATTGGTCTGCACGCTGAGATCCTTCCCTGGCGCTGGTGCGGGAAAGAGGGTGATGAACCAATCGATGAAGGCGTAGATCAGCTCTTCCTGCGGTGAAGCGGGATGCCGCTGGGGCAACGCCGGCGGTGCATCGACCGTCTGGGGCGTTTTCGATTCCATCGTTACTGCCGGGGGAACCGTTGTGGTCGCTGGCGGGGCAGCGGCGGGTTGCTCTGGCACCACTGCAACGGAAGTATTGGCAGGCTGCACTGCAACGGCCGCACTATCCGCAGCCTTGCCACCCATCTTCGACTCCAACTGCCCGATAAGATCGTCGAGGCGCGGGTTGGGCTGCAAGGCTCTACTCTCGCGGTACTTTTTCACGGCCTCCTCCAACTGCCCCTGCAGTTGCAGCCGCGCACCTTCCAGCTGGAGTTGCCGCGCCATCGTGGCGGGATCGGCAGATCCCTCCGCAGCCCTACTCTGGGGCACCGCAGCGCAGACCAGCAGACCGATCAACGCCCCACAGACAATCCCCGCCACGGCCCGACGGCAAATACCCCCAGGCTCCACACTGTTACGCACTCTCGTGTTCATAATTCCTCGCTCAGGAAAAAAGATCTTCACCAGACGACTCCTTCAACAATCAAACAAACCATATATCGTGCCCAGCTCCTTCACTCGTCACGCAAGGCCTCGGCCGGGTCGAGCCGGGTGGCACGCAGGGCCGCAAAGGTGGCAGCGATGACACTGAGCAGCCACACCCCGGCAAAAAGGAGCAGAAAATGGCCAAAAGACAAGGTACACAGCGATTCTGCGGTACGCAATTGGGTCCGAAACAGTTGATTGATCAGTCGGGCCACCGCCGCAAAGATGAACACCGACAACAGCAGCGCACCGGTGGAGAGCATCAATCCCTGGGCAACGGGAAACAACACCAGCTCGCGTTTGAATAGCCCCAGCAGTCGCAGCACATTGAGTTCCTTTTTTTTACGCTCCACCGAGGCATAGAGGCTAGCAGTCAGCGCCGAGATGCCACCGACCACGCCTACCGCCGCCACGAGCCAGAAAATCAGCCGCGTATAATGGTCCAAGCGCCGCACCTCGGCAATGCGCTCCTCTTCGGTATTCACCGGAATGCCGACTTCTTCCAGACGCTGTTGCAGGGTTGCCACCGCATCGATACTGGCGGCATAGAGCCGAAAACCGGCATAGCCCTGCCGCGAGAGCAGCAGCGCATCGGAAGGTTCATCGTAGCTCACCGCGCGGGTACGAAGCAGTGACAGTCGACCTGCCAGTTCAGCGGGAGCAAAGGCGCGTCCAGGCGGCACCTTGGCTTGCCGCACCGAGACCGGCAGATGCAGTTCACGTTCTGCCAGGTGCAGGGTAAGTATCGCTTCACCCTTTAGGTGCAGGTCTTCGGGAATGAAGAGGATTCTTCCACTTACCCCGTTGTCGGCATGCTCTGTCGGTTGCTCTGCCGGAGACAAAGGCTGCACCGAGAGTTGCAGGGCAATTGACGCGCTCGGTGCACCAGATGCAGCAGATGCCTCTTTCGCCCGCAGGCTGATCGGCAGCGATTCGATCCAGGGGTACACTCGTGCATTGCGGCCGCGCAGCTTGGACTCCACCGCCCGCAGGTTGGTCTCGCTGGCTGTATGCTGCTTGACTTGCAAGTGGTACGCTGTCCACTCTCCCTCGGGCACAACACCCAGCAATTGCGGCAACCGTTCTGACGGGATTAGTTCAATATGGGCAAAGCCGGTATTGTTGACCAACAACACCTCGTCAAGTTTACTGAGCGGTTCGGGCACCAGGACTACAGCCCCGTCAAAGACCGGATACGCCAGGGGCAGCTCCCCCTGCCAGCCGTAGGCCGGTACGGCACGACCATCCTTGAAATCCTCCACCGCCTCCAACAGGTCCAGGGGAACAAAGGCTGTTTTCAGCCCCGAGGCGCGTTCATCAAGCACCCCCTTGACAAGCACCTGCAACTGCGCATGTTCATAACGCCCCTGCACGATGCGCTGGGCACTGAATGCAAGCGATTCACCCGCCTTGATTTTAAGGCTGCTGGCGGCAGCGGCAGTCAACACGCACTCACCCTTGCCGGGAATAACTCCGCCGTTTTCCAGCAGCAACGGATCACCGGGTGCGGTGGCCAGCAGATTCAAAGATTCCCGCACATCGGCTGCGGTATTGCTGGCGGCAATCGAGGCGGCAATCTGCCGGGTCATGGGGACGATGAAGGCTACTTCGGGGTTGTTGGCCTTGAAGGAGGCAAACCAGTCCCGCTCATAACTTTTGGTGGTCATGGGCCGGATTTCCCGGTTTTTGGGATCCTGTACCAGACGATGCCGCAGCGTTTCAATGGTGCCAAATTGCAGGCCAAAGAGGATGAGCAGTGGTGCAATGATGGAGGCAATAGCCAGCACCAGGCAGACGCTGAGCAACCGGTCATGCACCACATCACGATAGGCCAGGCGCAGAATCATGTCCTACCCCCGCCGCAGTGCACCGAGGCGGTGGCCTCCACCTCCTGAGCACTCACCCGCCGGACGGTAAAGTTGACCTGCACGTCCGAGACCCCGTCCACCAGGGTACGATCATGGGTGACCATGATCACCGCCGCGCCCATGCGCCGGGCAAGCCCCAACAGTTCATCGCGGATATCCAGGGCCGTGGGGTAATCCACCGCCGCGGTGGGTTCGTCCGCAAGGATAATTCCTGGCCGGTGGATCAAGGCCCTGGCAACGGCCACCCGCTGCCGTTGCCCGCCGGAGAGATACTGCGGCTTCTTCTCCAACTGATCCGCCAGCCCCAACACCCGCACCAACTCCTCCAACTCACCGGCAGCAAGCCGTCGCTGGCTGAGCTGCGCGGTCAGCAGGATGTTTTCACGCACCGTCAAAAAAGAAAGCAATCCCCCGTTTTGCAGCACATAGCCAATGTTGCTGCGGCGAATCCGCGCTGCCTCACCCTCGCCCAGTCGGGGCAGGTCGTAGGCCATCGGCCCATGGGGATCTGGCAGCGAGAGCTGGAAGCATTCGGCACTGGTCGGTGCCAGTACCAGGGCCAGCATATCGAGCAATGTCGACTTGCCACACCCCGACGGCCCGACCACCGAGCAGAACTCGCCCTGGCGCAGCACCAATTCCGGTACCCGCAGGGTGAAGGAAGCCCCTCCCTTGCTGCGGGTTTTCACCACCTGGTGCAGGGTGTAGACGATGTCCCCCATACGATGTTAGGGCAGCAGCTCCAGGCTGATCGGGTAGACGTACTCGTTGGGATCATCGCTCTTGTTGAGCTGCACCCACCCCTCGGGCCCGTCGTGGATGGTCTCGTAGGCCATGATACGCGCCTCAAGATCGGCCAGGAACATATCCTGTTCATCCACCGACCAGCTTGACCACAGCTCATTGGTCATGTCCATGATGCGGCTCTTGTAGGGCAGGCCGACGAGGAACTCGGGCACCAGGCCACTTTGAGCCAGGGACTTGGCCCGTTTGATCATCTCCGGATCACGGGCAGTGGTGGCGGCGGCCGCTTGCAGCGAGGAGAAAAAATCATCGCCGCTGATCTGGCCCTTACGCCCGGCAGCGAGGATGGTTTTCAGGGTCTCACGCAGGGAGTCGAGCTGCTGCTTGTTGATCAACAGCCGCACCTCCAGCGACTGGATATCGGTGGTCAGCAGGTCCTTATCCGCTACCCAGGCCACGACATCGCGTGGTGCCTGCGCTCCGGCCTGGGAGCCGATCCACTGCACCAGAGCCGCCTTGATGGCCGCATTGGTGAGTTTCTGACCGTTGTCCGTGCTCCCGGAGGACTTTGTCGCATCGCTTTTGGGGGACGTGGCCAGCAAATCAAGGCTGACCGCCTGGGGCGGAGTCGTCGGAGTTGCCGTCCCTGTTGATTGCATATCGCCGCCACCCTTCGCCGCTCCAGATGGTGCCAGATCTTTGTTGGCAGCAACCAGATCTTTGTTGGTGCTCTTCTTCTGCACCGTTTCCAACAGGCCGATGATGGAGTCGGTGACCATTTTGGTGACACGCTCGAAGCCCGGCAGATCCTGGGAAGAGGTGGAAAAATAAGCCGGACCGCCCTCGGCGCCGCGGTTGGTGCTCAGCACCTGGAACTGTTCCGCTGCGGTGGCATGGTACTGCTCGGCCTGGGGATCCTTGATGTGGATGGCATAGAGAGTGATGTCACGGTCATCGGCAATGGCCCGCAAAGTGGTCTGATTTTGGCCGGTGGAGTTCCACTTGTGGCCCGATTCATGGGCCGGCGCGTCGCCGACCAGGATAACAAAACGAATGGCATTGGCGCTCCAGGCGGTGTCATCCACCGCTCCTTTGACACCAGCAAATACGTCTTCGGCATAGCCCTCGGAGCCGGCGGTGGTCACGTCGACGGTGCGCAGCGTGGGCACGAACTGGTCAATGCCCTGCAACTGCGGCGTATAATTTTTGACGTTGTAACCAATATTGGCAATCGTCGGGGCATCGCGGTAACCCCAAACGCCAAAACGCACCGCCTTGGCCAACTCGGCATTGGCGGAGATACGCTTAGAGGCCTCCTCCACCACCTTGAGGGTCTGGGAGATGTAGGGCATCATCGAGTTGGTGGTGTCCATGACCCAGACGATATCCACCGCCATCTTTTCCAACGTGGCAGCGCTCACGGTGTTACTGTCCTGCACCGCCTCTTGCAAGTAATCCTTGTTGACCCGAATATCCGAACTGGTGCGGGCCTCGGCCTCCTCACCGGTGACGGCCGCCAGCTTCAACAGTCGCGCTTCACGGTTATCGAGTTCGATATCACTGAACTCCAGTATGGGCAGCAGGTAAAATTCCTTACTGATATCGATGGCCTTTTTGGGCTCGACGGTGACAATGGGAAAATCAGGCGTAATCTCCCCCATGGCGATATCGATGTAATACTTCTCCACTGCCTCGTCGCGTTTGTCCTTAGGCAGCTTGGTGAGCTTTTCCAATTCTGCCTTCTTATCAAACATCAGGACAGGATAGCGTCCTTCGGGATGGGTGTAGGAGAGACACATGGTCTGTTTCCACTCAAAGACATCGTCCGAGGACATCCAGCCCACCACCGTGCCGCGATTATCCGAACCAACTTCGTACCAGACCTTATCGCCCTCGGTGGCGCCACCCTGCTTGGTGTAGACATAGTAGGACTGAAATGCTGGCACATTCTCCGCAACGGTGCCGCTGGCGGGGTCCGGCGCCTTGTACACCTTGGAAAAGGCGCGCGACAGTACCCGCAGGGGCAGCGATTCCTTGCCTTCGAGTTTCATGGGCAGCCGCTTGCCGCCGGCCGGGGTGGACTCCGCCCAACTGGGGCCGGTCAATGTCAGCATGGCCAGCAGCAGGCCGCACAGTGCGCCAATGGTTGTAAACCGCATGGATTTTCTCCTGTTATCTCTCTTGTTCGTCTATAAATCTCAGCAATTGTCCCATCGTCGCCTCATCGGTGAAATCCGCTTCGAGCAACGCTTTTGGCAAAGGCCGCGCTGGTGCAAGCCCCCGGCCATGATACGGGCTCTTGTCGACAGCCAGGATCTCCGCATAGGTGAGGCGCAGGGCCGAACCATCGGAGAGCGGTAAAAATTGCTGTGCCAAGCCCTTACCGTAACTGGTGCTGCCCAGTGATCGGGCCCGCTGATTGCCGGTGAGGGCCAAAATAAAGGCCTCAGCCGCACTGGCCGTGGCACCATCCTGCAACACCGTCACCGGGTTGTGCAGCAACATCGATTCTTCGGCGACCACGGGCCGCACCCCATCACGATCCCGCAGATGAAAAAGGATGCTGCCCGGCTTGAGAAAAAAATCGGCGCACAACCGCCCACTGATGAGACTGCCGCCCTGGTTACCGCGCAGGTCGACCACCACCTGGCGACCGTCGCCATCGATACGCCGCAGCACCGAGGCAAGTTCCTCGGCGCTCTCCTTGGTAAAGCGGGTAATCTGGATGAGATGGGCCGTGGCCGCCTTTTGCCAGATGACCGATTGGTACGAGGCGCGGTAGCGACGCAGGGTCAGGGTACGCGGCACCGACGAACCAGCGCGCAGGGTCAACTGCACCGTGCTGCCCTCCTCGCCGCGAATCATCGAACCCACCACATAGACCGACTTACCGGCCACCGGCATGCCATCAACCGCCAGCAACTGTTCACCGGCCTTAATACCGGCCCGGGCCGCCAAACCATCTTTGAAGGGGAAGAGCAGCAGCACACCGTTTTTCTGCTCCAGATCCATCTGCACACCGAAATAATCCGAACTGGTCGACTCCTGAAAGGCGGCAAATTCCTTGGCGGTAAGATAATCGGAATACTCGTCAAAAGATTGGGCGTAGGCGCGGAGGATATCGTCGGTGATGCGCTTGGAGGAGGGGGTGACATTGAGCCCGTGACTGCGAATTTGCCCCACCGCCTCGGAGAGCAGTTGCATTTCCAGGTTGGAAAGCCCCTTCTCCGCGGCACGAAGGGTGTCGGCATCATGAATGAGCAGCAGGCATGCCGCCAGCAATAGCCCCAGACAACGGGACGCTCTTGCCTGGAGCGACATGCCCACTTCTCTGTGCATAGGCGGTGGATGCAACAATCAACCCTCAGAGTTTCATCAGGTTGGCGGCTTCCTTTTCCAGCTTGTCACGGCGTTCCTGCAACCGTTGCAACTCCAGCCGTTTTTCTTCGGGATCCGCGATGTTGTCGGTGGCGCGTGAGGCGCTCTGCAAGCCGCCTGCCTCTGTGAGCAGTCGCTGTTGCTCCTTTTTCTGGGCCGCGTTTTTGGCCTGCTTGGCTTTGATATCCTTTTCCAGGCGCGACACACTGGCCGAGAGTTTTTTGATCTTGGCCCGCAGGGTGACATTTTCCTGCTCCCGTGCGGAACGTTCCGACTCCAGGCTCAAGGATTGATCCTCGGCCACCCGATTCTCCTGTTCAACCTGGGACAGATGCGACTGCCGTTCCTGCAAACGCTGCTCGTAGGCCTGGGGATTGTAACTAAACAGCCCCCCCTGGCGAGGATCAGTGGTTTGCCCGGCACAGCCAGCCAGCAACACCACCAGGCTGCCGACCAGGGCCAATGAAGCTCTTGATTGCATAGATCGCTCCTTTAGACCGACATGCTGGCGGACATGGATGCCAATTCCTCGGTGCGCTTCTCCAACTCTTTAATATTCCCTTTGAGTTGTTCGAGCTCACCATCCAAAGTAACGGCGAAATCACCTTTGCCGCTCTTTTCAGCCTCGGCCTTGACCGACTGCTGCGCTTCCAACTCATGCTTGGCACCGGCCAGCTGCTTGTTGGTCGACTCCAGCAGGGCATCGGTGGCCGCCTTCTTCTCCTTGAGCTTGGCGATACGGGTGTTCTTGTCCTTGTATTTCTTCTTCAGCGCTGCAGTTTCCTTTTTCAACTCACCGATCTGACGCACCAGATCCTGGTTATAGGCAACGATCTCCTGATTCTTCTGCCGGGCCTGAACGATACAGGCGTCTAACCAGTCCTCTTCCTTGGCATACTTTTCCTTCTGGCCAGCGACATGGTCACCATAGGCATAGCCGGCCGCGCCACCCACCGCCGCACCGATGGCGGCACCGACCACTGTGGACTTAGTATCGCCACCAATGATCTGGCCCAGCACACCACCAGCCACGGCACCAATGGCGGCGCCGGTTCCGGTACCCTCCACACGGGTGCGGGTGCCATCATCTTTAATATTGGCACAACCGCCCAGCAACATTCCCACGCAAACCATCGCTGCCACCGCCAACTTACCTCTGTTCATACGCTCTCCTTTTGTTCACGATAAAAAATCTGAAACAAGACCCGATGGGGACCTTCGTTCCACACAGACGGTTCAGGGCGATGGCTGCTGGCCACCGCTCCACTCAAAGAGCTGCTTGCGCCACAGCTCGTCATCGGTCCGTTTGACCTTGAGATACTCATCAACATGACCACGCACCATTGCCAACAGTTTTTGCTGGGGCTCTGCCTTGCGCTGGGTTAAAAATTGGGCATAGCGATCAAAGCCACCCTGCACCGCCGTGCCCGAAACCGTGCCCAACTGGCGGATGGATTCGCTGTAGGAGGACATGGCCTGATCGATGTTTTGACGGATCTCCGCCTCGCGTTCCCGGTACTTGGCCACCACCTCCGCCCGCTGTGCGCTGAGGGCTGATTGGATGAGATTGTCGATGATGGGCAGCTTGCGTGCTTCCTTGGTGAGAAAAAAAGCCTGCTCGTTGCCGATCTTCACCCAGGCGTAGGCGGAATCCTGCTCGGCCTGGGTGATGGTGAACTGGATGTCCTGGAGCGAAGAAGCCAAGAGGTCCAACTCCTGCTGCACCGGTGCGGCCACTGCGCCGCTGCGCACCAATTCGTCCTTGAGCCGTAACAGATGGTTATTGGCCTCGGAGCCGGAAACCTGCGTCTTGGCGCTGGTGGCGCTGGTCGACATGGCGGCGGGCAGGGTCTGGGCAATGCCCTGGCGGTATTTCTCCCAGTCCTCGGTCATACGATTGGTGACATCGCGGTTGGGAAAGACCAGCGAGGAGAGCACCACCCGAAAACCCAGAGTCGACTTCTTGGCCGGCGCCACGGCATTGGTCTTGCCATCAAGGGCATAAAACTCCTGCTCGGTGCGCAATGAGGAGCGCAGTTGCTTGGCATCGGAGAGAAAATGGCCTCCTTTGGCGACAAAACCGCCGCTACGACCCTGGTAATATTCCACCTGGTAAAGGCTGGCGGTCATCTCGGCGACGTTACCCAGCATATCGTGCAGACCAAGCACATTGGGCTTGAGCAGGCCAATCTTCTTCACCTTGTTGTGCGAGGATTGGGGCCCGGCAAACCATTCATACTCGGCCAACTGCTCCTGCGGATAGGGCATCTTGCGATCAAAACCGGCGCTGTCCACCTTGCTACCTCCACGGGCGGCGAATTCCCATTCCGATTCGGTGGGCAGACGCAAAAATCCCGGCACCCCGCCGTGGGTCGGCACATCCTTGGCGGCATTGCCATAGAGCCATTCGTTATAGCGGCGCAAAAAATCCTCTGCCGCAAACAGGGGAAGGTCGCGCGCCGGCAGGGCGCTGTTTTCCAACTCCTTGGACCCCTGCATCACCGCGAACAACTGATCTTCAGAGACCTCGTACTTGCCGATGTAATAACACCAATCCTCCTGGCTGGATTGCCCGACCTTGAAGGCCCCGCCCAGGGCCACGCCGGTGGGCGACTCCTTGTAACCGCCGGCGGGATCACCCAGACGAAAACGCTTCCAGGCATAGGAGCCGCTGCCCTCACCGATGCAGACCGGGCGTAGGGCCATGGTGCGGCCACCGGGCATGGGCAGCAGTACGTCATCGGCCTGGGGTTGAGGATTGTTGACAGGTCCCTCGGCCCAGGCACAATCGGCCACGATGGCCAGGCCCAGTAGCAGGGTGGATACGATATGAAGGGGTCGCATGATGGTCACAATCTCCGGAACACAAACCCGAGGGGAATTGACAATCTGGCCTGTGGGGCAAAGATTTCACCCCTGGTGAGCCGCACATAGAATATGGAGGGATTAAAGAGGGTTCCGCAAAAAAAAGCAAGCACGGGTGGATCTTTTTCGCTGCCGTCCCGGTAAGGTCGTCATCATCGGCATGGCCTGCGGCGACTGCCGAAACATCGCTCAGTCCTGCAACAGCAGGCCGGCTGCAACCGTTCAGTCGCTACGGCCGGGGACCTCGAACAGGCCAGGTTGCTGTGGCGCAGGGGCGGCCAGGGGCAGGCGAAAATGGGCATAGGCCGCCGGGGTAGCCATACGCCCGCGCGGGGTGCGCACCAGAAAGCCGGACTGGATGAGAAAGGGCTCGTAGACATCCTCCAGCGTGGTTTTCTCCTCGCAGACCGCCGTGGACAGGGTTTCCAGACCAATGGGCCCACCCTGGAACTTTTCGATAAGGGTAAGCAGGATGCGCCGATCCATCTCATCCAGGCCAAGCGGATCGACGTTGAGCATGGTCAGGGCCTGATCCGCCACCTCCTGGGAAACCACCAGATTGCCACCCACCTCGGCAAAATCGCGCACTCGCCGCAGCAGCCGGTTGGCAATACGTGGGGTGCCCCGGGAACGGCGCCCCAGTTCCATGGCGCCATCGCGGTCGATACTCATATTAAACAGCCGAGCGGTGCGCTGGATGATCAACACCAGCTCCTCGGGGCTGTAGTATTCCAGGCGCAGGATGACGCCGAAGCGGTCGCGCAGCGGTGGGGTGAGCAATCCGGTGCGGGTGGTGGCGCCCACCAGGGTGAAACGGGGCAGGTCCATCTTCACTGAACGCGCCCCCGGTCCCTGGCCGATGACCAGATCGAGCTGGTAATCCTCCATGGCCGGATAGAGGATCTCCTCGACCACATGATTGAGACGGTGGATCTCGTCGATGAAGAGTACATCGCCGGCCTGCAAACTGGTGAGGATGGCGGCGAGATCGCCGGGCCGCTCGATCACCGGGCCTGAGGTAACCTTGATGCCGGCCCCCATCTCATTGGCGATGATGTAGGCCAAGGTGGTCTTGCCCAGGCCGGGAAAACCATGAAAAAGCACATGATCCAGGGGCTCACCCCGCTGGCGCGCGGCCTGGATGAACACCCGCAGGCTGAGCTTGACCTGCTCCTGGCCGATGTACTCCTCCAGCCGACGTGGCCGGATCTCCACCGCCAGGCCCAGATCCTCGTCGCGCGGATCCCCGGTCACTAGCCGTTTACCGGTGAGATCTTCTTCCTGTTTCATCGCCGCAGCTCTCCAAATTGATCGACGCCCATCGCCAGCATCACCGTGCCGCCAGTGATTGTAGGCCCAGGCGGATCAACTCCTCCACCCGCAAATCAGCAGCCCCTTCGCCTAACCGCTGCTCGACGGCGCGCAGGGCCTGCCAGGCCGTGGCCTGGGGATAGCCAAGATTGATCAGCGCCGAGGCGGCATCGGCCAGCGCCTGTGAAGCGGCAGGAGCAGCAACACCTGCCACCGCGGCCGGTTCGATCAAACCATCACCAAGGCCGCCGACCTTTTCCGCCAACTCCACACAGAGCCGCTGCGCCGTCTTTTTGCCGATGCCGGGAATGCCGGTCAACTGGTTGAGATCCTTGGCAACGATGGCATGGCACAGGGCGTTCACACCGATACCGGAGAGGATGGTCAGCGCCAGCTTGGGGCCAATGCCGGAGACGGCCACCAAGAGCAGAAACAGTTCTTTCTCCTCCTTCTGGCCAAAGCCGTAGAGGCTGAAAGCATCCTCGCGTACCACGGTCTGGATGTGGAGAAAGCAGGAGCCACCCACCTCGGGCAGGATGTCAAAGGTGCGCACCGAGATGAACACCTCGTAGCCAACACCACCAACATCGATGATGACCGCAGCGGGACTCTTCACCTGCACCAGGCCGCTGAGTGAGGCGATCATAGCGGGAAAATTTGCAAGAATTGCATCAGGATTGCCCCCATCGGCTGTAGATACTTTGGTGGGCATGGCAGATGGCCACTGCCAGGGCATCGGCGGCGTCGGTGGACGGCAGGGAACTCAGGTGCAGCAGGGTGCGCACCATCTGTTGCACCTGCCCCTTTTCCGCCTGACCATAGCCGGCCACGGTCTGCTTCACCTGGCGGGCCGGATAATCAAAAACCGCCAAGTTGTGGTGCAGGGCGGCGACCACAGCAGCGCCGCGGGCATGACCCAGTTTAAGAGCAGAGCGGGCATTGCGGCTGATGAAGATATCCTCCACCGCCGCCACAGTGGGTTGATGGGTGCGGATAACCTCGCCGAGATCCTGGAAGATAGTCAGCAGGCGGCGGGAAAAATCGGTTTCGTTCCCGGTGCGGATGGTGCCGCAGGCAACGAAACCGATATCATGGCCATTGGTGGCGATCACCCCATAGCCCGTGATCCGCGATCCGGGATCAATGCCGAGGATACGCATACCACGGAGGGACCTCAGCCGAGCAGATCCATCAGTTCGTCGGTAATGTCGAAGTTGGCATGCACCTTCTGCACATCGTCGTGATCTTCGAGATTATCGAGCAATCTCAGCAAGGAGCGTGCTGCCTTCTCCTCGGTAACATCGATGGTGTTCTTGGCAATCATCGAAATGGTGGCTTCGGAGAATTTGATTTTGGCCTTTTCCAACTGCTCGACCACATCGTTGAAGGCCTCGGGTGCAGTGATGATCTGAAAGCTGTCATCCTCCTCGACCACATCCTCGGCACCGGCCTCCAGGGCCAGATCCATCATTTCTTCCTCGGTGGTCCCCTCCTTGGCGACGGAGATGGTCCCCTTCTGGTCGAACATCCAGGCCACGCAGCCCGATTCGCCGAGGTTGCCACCACTCTTGGCAAAGAAGTGGCGAATGTCGGCCACGGTGCGGTTCTTGTTGTCGGTCATGGTCTCCACCAGCACGGCGACGCCGCCGGGTCCGTAGCCCTCGTACAAGATCTCCTCGTAGATGGCGCCGCCGAGATCGCCGGTGCCCTTCTTGATGGCCCGGTCTATGTTATCCTTGGGCATATTCTCGCCCTTGGCGGCGGTGACGGCGCTGCGCAGGCGGGGATTGCCCTCGGGATCGCCGCCGCCCATCTTGGCGGCAATGGTGATCTCCTTGATCAGCTTGGTGAACATCTTGCCGCGCTTGGCGTCATTGGCTCCTTTTTTGCGCTTGATCGTGCTCCACTTTGAATGTCCCGACACGGTCCCACTCCTTTGTTCAAATATTTTTTGGTATTTTTAGAGATTTGCCACCGATCGCCCGGGACCGTCCTCTGCAACAGAGAGGCTCACCCGGCATCAGCAAATCCGTCATTCTGCTTTCACCTGTTTGGGCCGACGAAAACCGCGTCCCAGCACAAAGACCTCGCGGCTTTCATTGCGTGAACTCTTGGGTTTGACAACTTTGACCGTAGCAAACAGCGGTTTGCACTCCTGCAAAAACTCAGGAAAATCTTCTCCTTGAAACACCTTGCAATAGAGGGTGCCATTTTCGTGCAGGAATAAGGCGGACAACGCTAGGACGCGCCGCACCAGTCGTAACGACTGCTGGTGATCGGCATACTGACTGCCCGTGGTTCTGGGTGCCATGTCGCTGAGCACCACATGAAAACCCGGCCATTGTTTTTTCACATACGCAACGAATTCCTCGGAATAGACATCATAACAGAGCCAATGGATTTCGGCATGGGGTTTTTGCACCGCAATATCGGTCGGCTGCAGGTCCGCCGCCACCACCAATCCCTTTTCGCCGAGGATGCCTGCGGTGTACAGGCTCCAACTGCCGGGATGGCAGCCCAGATCCAACACCCGCTGACCCGCCTTGAGAAAACCGTGTTTCTGCTGCGCCTCCTCCAATTTGTACACGGAGCGAGCCGGGTATTTGTCTTTCTTGGCCTTCTTGAAATAGTAATCTTGTTCGTCGCGCATGAAGCTCCTACGGGGTTGATGCTGGGGGTGCCATCTGGTTGGCGAGGTGCCGGGCCAGGGCCAGGGCCTGGTCATCGGTACTCACCCGGCCCTCCATCTGGGCCTCTTCCACCGCATCGAGAATGGTTGAAAAGATGGGCCCCGGACGCAGCCCGAGGCGATTGATCAGATCGTTGCCGTTGATCAGCGGCTTGGCAGCCTGCACCGGAACGACATGCTCACGATGCACCTGCTGCAGCTGCGTAAACAGGCTGGCCAGTTCCCCTTCCATATCTTCAACCCGCGCCTCGCCCTTACCCGCCAGGCTATCGGCCATGGCCAAAAGCATCAGGCCGGGCAGGGCCTCGCCCACTTTGCGCAGCAAACGAATGCAGGCGCGCAGGCTGAGTTGGCCGCCACGGGCATCATTGGCGAGAAAAAAAGGTCGCATATGCAGACCTATGAGCAGGCAGACTGCCTGGCGATCCTCGTTACTCCAGCGATAGCGCTGGGCAATCTGTTCCAGCAACCGCACCCCCACCTGGTCGTGCTGATAAAAGGTGATGCGATCATGCTTATCGGCCCGGCGGGCAAAGGTGGCGGGCTTGCCGACATCGTGCAGCAGGGCGGCCCAACAGAGACGACGGTGCATGGACGGTTGCGCCACATAGCCCCGGATCAGCGCTCCGCTCTGGGGAAACCATCGCTCCGGCTCGACCACCAACTGCTCCATCGCCGCCAGCGCCGCCAGGCTATGGTTAAAAACGTCAAGATGGTGGCTGGCAGGTTGTTCCATACCCTGGCCTGCCAACAATTCCGGCAACAGCTCACCGAGCAAACCGCTGTCGGCCATGGCCCGCACCGCCGGGGTAGCATGACCGGAGGCCAGAAGTAGATCCAGCTCATGAGTGATCCGTTCCACCGCCGGCCGGGCGATGAGGTGGTGCTGCGCCCTGATCTGTGCCAGGGTTGCCGTCTCCACCGCAAAGCCAAGGGTGGCGGCAAAACGAAAAACCCGCACCATGCGCAGGGGATCATCGCTGAGGCTGGTCGGGCCAGCCAGGCGAACCAGGCCATGCTGCACGTCTTCCTTTCCGGTGGTGGGGTCGATGAGTGTGAGGGCTGGCGATGACGCGCCCTCTGCCAGCAGCGGCACGAGATCAATGGCCAGGGCGTTGATACTGAGATCGCGCAGGACGAGATCCTCGGCAATGGTGCGGGCTCCCTGGCGAAAGGCGGCGATATCGACGCAGAGTCCAATCGCCACCACCCGCGCCGCATCTTCCTGCCGCCCCAAGGGAACCAGAGCGCCACCGCTCAGCGCGGCGAGCCGGGCCGCCCACACCTGCGCCTGATGGGAGACGGTGAGATCGATATCCTGGGGCACTTTGCCCAGCAACAGGTCACGGACCACGCCACCGGCCAGGTAGAGTTCACCGCCAAGTTCCTGCTGAATCTGGCGCAGATGGCGTTGCAACCATGTGGGCACGACCGCCAGGATCGACTGCGGGGTGAGTGATGCCAATGGCGGCATCAGATACGCCAATCCTCGATGGCATCGCCCAGCAGCGGTCCATGCTGTTCCAAACACTGTTCCCCACCGCGATCGATCAACACCTCCGCCTCGGCAGGTTCTCCCTCGGCCACCTTTTTGCCGTAGCGCACGACGATGCCCGCAAGCCGGTTGATGATCTCGCGCTCCCGAGGGGTGCCGGCAAGGATTTCCTCGGCGTGGCGCAGCAGGCCCAGGGGGCCGGGGCGGACATCCATGCGAATCAGCCAGTCGCCCGGCCCGCGCAGCCCTTCCAAGCGGATATTTTCCCGTTCGTCCCGACCGATGATGAACCAGACATCCGCATCCACCTTGAAATGGCGGCCAATGCTGAGCAGGCGGATATCCTCCACCGCCCGTTGCTCGCCAAAGGTAAACAGGCCCTGGTAAAAATGGCGGATACGGGTGGCGAGATTGACATCGGTGAGCATGCAGCCACCTGCCGGGGCCGGATAATCGCCGATGCCCAGCTCGGCGGCCAGTAGTTTCTGTGCCCTGCGGCCTCGCCCAGAAAAGGCGTAGAGGCGTTCCCGATCCACCTGCCCCTCGATTTCCGCCTGAATAGGCGTCATCAGTTTGGCGCAGAGCGGCCGCAGCAGCAGCCCCGCGCAGCCGGAGTCGCGCTCAATCACCCGCAGGGTATCGCGGCGTTGCGACATTGGCCGCTGCCCCAAGACCTCGCCGGTGATCAGGAAGGAAGCCCCGTAGTGGGGCATCAACTCGCGGGCACGGCGCAGCATGAGGATCTTGCAGTCGATGCAGGGGTTGAAATGCTTGCCAAAGCCGTGCGCCGGGTTTTCCAGCAGCCGCACATAGCCCTCACTGAGATCAACCACCTCTACCTCCAGGCCGTACTTGGCCCTCATGGCCTGGGCGTAGGCATCGCGCTGCGCCAACAGATCGTGGTCAAAAAAGGGGGTGACGAATTTGAGCGCCACCACGCGGATCCCCTGCGCCGCCACCACCCGGCAGGCAAGGATGGAATCCAGGCCACCGGAAAAAAGGCCAATCGCGGTCACTCCATTCATGCAGAGACGCTCCGCTGGCGACGGGCGATCAGTTCCTCGGCAAAGGCCAGGGTCTGGGCGGTGGGTCGCTCGCCGCTGAGCATACGCGCCAGCTCATTGATGCGCTGCTGGTCGTCGAGTTCCTTGATCATGGTGCGGGTCCTCCCCTCTTCCACCGTTTTCACCACTTTGAAGTGCAGATCGGCCCAGGCGGCGATCTGCGGCAGATGGGTGATGCACAACACCTGATGATGGCCAGCCAGTTCGCCGATCTTCGCCGCCACCGCCTCCGCCGCCTGGCCACCGATACCGGCATCGACCTCGTCGAAAATGACGGTATCCACCTGGTCGCGCCGGGCCAGAAGACATTTCATCGCCAGCATCAGCCGTGACAACTCGCCGCCGGAAACGATCTTGGCCAGCGGCTTGGGTGGCTCACCGGGATTGGCGGAGAAAAGAAACTCGACCAGATCACGACCGGTACTCTGAATGCCGTCCATGCCCATGCCTTCGGGGGTGGTGATCGACACCTGGAAAATTGCCTGATTAAAGGCCAGCGAAGAGAGTTCTGCCTCCATGCCAGCCTCCAGTTTACGTGCCGCCTCCCACCGTGCCTGACTCAGCTCGGTGGCGCGCAGCAGTGCCTCGGTGGAGATCTGCTCCAGGCGCAACTCCGCCTGGCCGATTTCCTCCTCCAGACTCTCCAACACCGCCAGCTCAGCCTCGGCCCGCTCGGCAAAGCCGATCACCTCTTCCAGGGTGGGGCCGTACTTGCGCTGCAACTGTTTGAGTTCGGTCAAGCGACCGGAGATCCATTCCAATCGGCTTTCGTCGGTGGGGATGTTTTCCTGGTAGCGCTCCACGGCGGCGGACAGGTCCTCCAGTTCATAGCCGACAGCGGTGAACCGCTCGGCCAGGGGCGCCAGGGTAGCATCAATGGTGGCGGCCTGCTCGATATTTTTACGCACCTCCACTAGCCCATGCATCAGTGGCGCCGAGAGCTTGGTGCAACTCTCGCCAATCAGGCGCAGCAGCACCCCCGAGGCCTTGAGCTGTTCGCGTTCGCGCAGCAGGCCTTCATCCTCGCCGGGCAACGGCTTGGCCTTATGGATCTCGTCGAGTTGAAAGCGGAGAAAATCGCGCTGCTGCTCCTTGTCCTGCTCCTTTTCCAGCAGTTGCCGCAACTCGGAGGAGGCGTGCTGCCAGCGCTGGAACAGCTTGGTAAACTGCTGGCGCATGCCGCGTAATTCGCCAAAGAGATCAAGAAAATCCAGGTGATTACGGGCATGGAGCAACTGCTGATGGTCGTGTTGACTGGCGATATTGATAAGATGGCTGGTCAACTCACCGCAGAGACGGGTGGTCACCGACTGGTCGTTGATATAGAGCTTGGAGCGTCCTTCACGGGTGAGGATGCGTCGCACCAGGCAGGAGGTGCCGTCGCGCAGCGAGTGTTCGTTCAGCAGGCCATTGATCTCGGCGTGATCCGGACGCAGGGCAAAACTGGCCTCGATGCAGGCCTGGTCGCAGTCGTTGCGCACCCAGGAGGTGGCGCCACGGCCGCCGGTAAGCAGGTTGAGAGCCTGCAGGATGATCGACTTGCCGGCACCGGTTTCGCCGGTGAGGACAATAAGGCCGTTTTTTCGCGCAGACAGATCGAGATGGAGCGAATCGATCAGGGCCAGATTTTGTACACGGAGTTCATGGAGCATGCCGTCTTCCCGGTATATAGGTGCGAGAAACGGGGGGACATTCTCCTTGACGCCCCACCCACAAAAATGTATCGTGCCGAAGATACATGCAAATTTTTCAATTCGGAGAAAGACGATGACCGAGCCGCAACAACTCAGCGCCAGTCTTGAAGATTATATCGAGACCATTTACCATATCATCACCGAAAAACAGGTGGCCCGGGGCAAAGATATCTCCGCACGCCTGTCGGTGAGCGGCGCCTCGGTGACCGAGGCCCTGCGCGCCCTCTCCCGCAAGGGGCTGATCAACTACGCGCCCTACGAGGTGATTACCCTCACCGACGAGGGCAAGGTGATTGCCGAGGATGTCATCCACCGTCATACGTCACTCAAGCAGTTCTTCGTCGACGTGCTGGCCATCGAGGACAAGCTGGCCGAGGAAGGGGCCTGCAAGATCGAGCACACCGCGCCGCCGGAGATCATCCAGCGCATGGTCGATTTTATCAAATTTCTCCAGGTCTGCCCACGCGGCGGCAAGGATCTGATCAATGGCTTTGCCACCTTTTGCCAACAGGGACGCTCACCGCAGAACTGTGCCAACTGTATCTCCCACTGCATGGACACGCCGCCACCTGCGACCGACAAAAAATGAGGCCAGGGAGCCTGTGGCTGGCAATCTTCCGCCGCAACCCGCGTGTATATTAGCACACCCGTCCGGTGGCGCAACGGATACATCGGTTGCGCCACACCTTCACCTGAGCTCCGATTGCCATGCCTGTTTTTGAATATACCGCCCTGTCCGCCTCCGGCAAAAAAACCAAAGGCGTCATCGACGCCGACTCCCTCAGCGCCGCCCGGCAAAAGATTCGCGGTTCCGGCCAGTACCCGGTCAACATCAAGGAAACCTCCGCCAAGCCAGCGACAGCCGCCGCCTCACTGTTCACGCGCCGCATCGGCACCGGCATCAAGCAGCAGGAGATCCACCTCGCCACCCGGCAACTGGCCACTTTGCTTGGCGCCGGCATCCCCCTGGTCCCGGCCTTGGGGGGCCTCATCGAGCAGACCACCAACCGTGCTCTGAAAACGGTGCTCGCCCAGATCAAGGATGCCGTCAACGAAGGCGACTCTCTCACCACCGCCCTCACCCATCACCCCAAGTTATTCAACAAAATTTACGTCAACATGGTGCGGGCCGGCGAGGCCTCGGGTTCCCTCGATCTGGTGCTGGACCGGCTGGCCGAGTTCGGCGAGAACCAGCATGCCATCCGCAGCCGCGTCAAGGCGGCCCTGCTCTATCCCCTGTTCATGGCCATCGTCGGTGTGCTGGTACTGTTCTTGTTGATCACCTTCATCGTCCCCAGCATCACCTCGGTCTTCGAGGGCACCCATCAGGCCCTGCCCCTGCCCACCATCCTGCTTATCGCGCTGAGCACTCTCCTCAAGCAGTTCTGGTGGGCTGTGCTAGCGGTGGTGGTCGGGCTGGTGGTGGCGGCGCGCTGGTATGTTGGCACCGAGGCCGGTCGGCGCCGCTGGGATACCGCCAAGCTGAGCCTGCCCGGTATCAGCGATCTCACCATCAAAGCGGCTTCGGCCCGCTTCAGCCGTACCCTGTCCAGCCTGTTGCAGTCAGGGGTGCCACTGGTGAGCTCACTGGCCATCGTCCAAAACATCGTCGACAACGTCATCCTCGCCGCTCAGATCAAGGAAGGTGGCGAAGAGTTGGAGAAAGGGTCGAGCTTGTCGCAGTTTTTCCGGGGGAGCAAATGGTTTCCCCCCATGCTGGTGCAGATGATGGCGGTGGGCGAGCAGAGCGGCACCCTGGACAAGATGCTGGGCAAGGCGGCGGATAGTTATGAGAAGGAGGTGGAGGCCAAGATCCTTGCCCTGACCTCGATGATTGAACCGGTGATGATTCTGACCATGGGCGTGGCGGTCAGTTTTATCGTGGTGTCGATCCTGCTGCCCATCTTTGAGATGAACCAGTTGATCAGGTAACGCGGAACACCTCTTCCAAGGTGGTGAGCCCGGCCAGCACCTTGCGCAGTCCATCCTGACGCAGGGTCAACATGCCGGTGGCCAAGGAAGAGAGGGCCTGTTTTTTGATCTGCCCCGCATCCGAGGTGGTGAGAATCAAACTCTTCATTGCCGGCGTCAGCGTCATCAACTCATAAATGCCCACCCGGCCCTTATACCCGGTCTGCAAACACTGCACGCAACCGGCCCCCCGATACAACTCCTTACCGGCGAACTTAATCGGCGACAAGCCCACCCGCTCCAGATAGGCATTGGAGGGCACATAGGCCTCGCGGCAGTGCGGACAGATCTTGCGCACCAGCCGCTGCGCCATGATGGCGTTGACCGCCGAGGAAACCAAAAAAGGCTCCACACCCATGTCGATGAGTCGGGTGATGGCACTGGCGGCGTCGTTGGTGTGTAGGGTGGAGAAGACAAGATGCCCGGTGAGGGCCGACTGAATGGCGATCTCGGCGGTTTCCATATCGCGAATCTCGCCCACCAGTATGACGTCCGGGTCCTGGCGGACAATGGTGCGCAGGCCGTTGGCAAAGGTCAGCCCGATCTTGGCGTTGACCTGCATCTGGCTGATGCCGTTCATCTGGTACTCGATGGGATCCTCGACGGTGATGATGTTGACATCCGGGCTGTTGAGCACGCCCAGCGCCGAGTAGAGGGTGGTGGTCTTGCCGCTGCCGGTGGGGCCGGTGACGAGGATGATGCCGTGCGGCGCCTTGATCATGCGCAGGAAGTGCTCCATGTCCTCCTTGGACATGCCCAGCGCCTCCAGCGGTACCAGCGAGTTTGACTTGTCGAGCAGACGCATCACCACCCGCTCACCAAAAGAAGTGGGCAGCGTGGAAACGCGGATATCGATGTTGCGGTCCGCCAGACGGATCTCGATGCGGCCATCCTGGGGTAGCCGCTTTTCGGCGATATCCATCTTGGCCATGATCTTGATACGCGACACTAGCTTGCCCTGTACATGCCGGGGCGGTGAATACATGTCGTAGAGGATGCCATCAACACGCTTGCGGATCTTGACACGATCCTTGTATGATTCGATATGGATATCGCTGGCGCCGTCGCGCGCGGCCTGGGAGAGCACCAGGTTAACCAGCTTGATCACCGGGGCATCGCTGGTATCGTCGAGCAGATCGGCGGTCTCTTCGATCTGGTTGAGGATGCTCTCCGGGTTGTCCTCGTCCATGTCCTGCATCACCCGGTCAGCGGCATCCTGGCGGGTGGTGTCGTAGGCGGCGTTGATGGCAACGAAGATCTCATTGGCCGGCGCCAGCACCGTGCGGATGCCCTCCCAATGCAGCAGACGTTGCAGATCATCGAGCTGCTGGAAAAACGAAGGTTCGGCCAGGGCGATAAAGGAGGCCTCCGGGGTGGCGATGGGAATCATCTTGAAGCGTTTGAGGTAGCCGATCGGCACCCGCTCGACAAAGAAGGCGTCCGCCTCGGCCGGCAAGCTGTACATCACCTCCATACCGCACTGCTGACTGCGGGCGCTGAGCAGATCGTCCTCGCTGATCTTACGCAGCTGAATGAGGATCTCACCAATACGGCCACCACGCTCGCGTTGAATGGTCAGGGCCGCCTCGACGCTCTCTTCGCTGAGCCCGAAATCTTCCCGCAGGATTTCCCCTAGCAGCCGCATAGCGACAACTCCCGACGTCCCTTGATTGCCGTTACAGGCCCCAGACGCATGTCAAACGCCCCGGCCACGTTGTTCCAGCCGCTGCAAGGCAGCACGCGCCACGGCCCTGAGCGGATCCTCGCCGCCCTGCGTATTGGCGTCCTTGGCGACCGGCAGGGCCAGCACTTGGCGGTAATATTTTTCCGCCTCCTGCCACTTCTTCTCGTGTTCACAGATGACGCCAAGATTGACCAGGGCAGCCGCGTTGGCGGGATCGTTTTTCAAAGCCTGGACGAAATACTCACGGGCACGCACCAGATCGTTCTGCTGCAACTTGCTCATGCCAATATCGGCCAGCACCTGGCTCTGCGCAGGATCGGCCTTGGGGTGGAAATACTCGTCGGCAGTATCACCGGGAACTTTGTGAAGTTCCTCCATATTGGCCCGCTTCTTGTGATAGAGGCCAGCCAGTTCCGCCGGATTTTCGACGATATGGGGGGTAATAAAGATGTAGAGGTTGGTCTTTTCCTGGCTATTGCTGTGCGACTTGAACATCCAACCGAGTACCGGAATGTCGCCCAGGACCGGCACCTTATACTCCCCCTTGGTGGTATCCTGACCTATCATTCCGCCGATGACCACGGTTTCCTCATTATGCACCACCACGGTGGTATCTGCAGTGCGGGTAAAGGTCGAGGGCGTGGTGGTGTCTTTGGTATCTTTCAGCTTGATCACCTCCACACCAATTTCCAACCGCACGATTTCTGCCTGGTTGACCTGCGGGGTGATAGTGAGGCTGGTTGCCACGTCCTTATATTCGTAGTTGGTATAATTATAGTCAGCTGTCGCTTCCGCATGCTTGCTGGTCACATATGGTACATTTTCCCCCACCTTGATGGTGGCCTTTTTGTTATCCGTGGTCAGAATCTGCGGTGTCGCAATAACATTGACATCATCATCACTTTTGTAGGCATTGACCACCGCCCCCAGGTTGGGAAAGGTGACATCGCCGATGGTGATCCCCTTATCCATAACCCCTAGGGTGAAACCCGCTGGCAGATTACCGGTGGCCAACCCATTTAGGGCGCCGTACGAGGACGAGGCATTGCCGCTGAAGCCGCCTTGGACATGGCCCTCACGGTCGGCCCACTGCACCCCGATACTGAAATTCTTAGAGACCTTGACCTCCATGATCAGGGCTTCGAGATAAACCATACGCCGTGGAATATCGAGTTTCTTGATTACCTCCTCAACCACCCCGTACTCCTCGCGAGGGCCGGTGATGATCAACGCATTGGTTTCCTTATCGGCGACAATTTTGATCTCCTTGGAGATTGCCGGCGCTGACGGCGCCCCGCTGGTCTTGCCGCTGGGAGCGGTGGTGTTTTTACTGCCGCTTTTATCGTCGCCCGGCAGGTTCGTCAGTACCTTGACCATCTCCTCGGCATTCGCATGCTGCAGGTAGACCACGCGCAGATTGCCCTCGTTTCTCGGCACATCCGCATCCAATTTCTGCACGACCTCACGCACCCGTGCCACTGACGCCTTGGAGGCAAAAACAATCAGGGTGTTGGTGCGCTCAAAGGGGATAATTTTCACCTGTTCCGGCCGTTCGCCGCGTTGCGCCGGGCCGGCAACAAACAACTGACTCAGGGCCTTGGCCACGTTCTCGGCCGAGGCATTTTTCAAGGCAATACTGACCATCTCCTCGTTGTCCGGCGGCACATCAACGGAACGGATGATATCGATGAGACGGCTGATGTTAGAGCCGTAATCGGTGACGATGAGGATGCCGGATTTGACATGGGCCACCAACACGCTGGTCTTGGAGATCAGCGGCGTGAGCATGTTTTTGACCTCATCGGCATTGGCATACTTGAGGGCGATGATTTGGGTCACGACCTTGTCGTCATCCGAGGGCAGTTCATTAGCCCTGAGTGTGGCGATATTCTTGGAGCGGGCCTGCACCGAGGGCACGATCTTGATCACCGAACCGCTGGGAACGGCGGCGAAGCCGTAGACTTCAAGCACTGATTCAAAGACCTTGTAGGCATCCTCTTCCGAGACCCGGGTTGGCGAAATGACGGTCACCTTGCCCTGCACCTGACGATCAACAATGAAGTTTTTTTTCGTCAGCTCGCTGATATATTTAATAAAAAGATTAATATCCACATCGTTAAAATCGATGGTGACATAGCGTTGCGTCTCGGCGGCAGGCTGGGAGATTTTGGGGTTGGCCGCACCGCTGGGCAGCACTCCCGCCCACAGGCTCAGCATCACCATCGCCACCATAGAACCGATAATCCACAATCTTCTCATAAGCACTCACAGGGTCAAAAAGCAGTTCAGGGGAGACGAACCGCTGTTATTGATCAATCAAAAGAGTCCGAGCCAAGCTCTTGTCATCTTCTCATCTTGCCAACGATTCATGCCAGCCAGTCCCCACGGTATTACGGCGAATCCTCACCATTGCGGACATCTCCCGACTCCACCGGCAGGGTGGGCTCAACCGTTTCCACCGGCGCATCGGCACCAGCAGCGGGCTGCTCCATCTCGGCCGGGACTTCAACCGGATCCTGCGGCTGTTCGGCGATGTTTGGTTCGCGGCGGGGGGATTGTGCCGGGTTTGCCGGGGCCGACTTGGCAGGTTCACCGCGAAAACTGATGCGCCGCCGAGGCACCGCCTCGGGTACCGGCTGATTGTCCTCCACCACCGGTGGGGCCATCACATTGCCATTCCCCATGGGCCGTCCCGGTTCCATCCTTGCCATTGGCCGACCAGCAGCGCCGCTGCCAGCAGAGCCACCGCCGGACTCGAGATCCTTCAGCACCAGCACCTCTTCACGATTATTCACCTTGAGCACAACCTTACCACGGGCAATGCGGCTGATAATCGCGCCCTGGATCTCACTGCCCACCCTATACAAATCTTCGAGCTTGCTGTGCTCATCGCGAATGATCGCTCGGCCGTCTTCATCTTTACCAGTGACCGTGCCAAGCAGGGTGAGACGCAGCTGCGTTTGCGCCATGCTGTCGAGATCAGATTCCTCTTCAGCCGGAGCTGAAGCCAACTGCTCGGCGTGCTGCACGGCCTTGAACATATTCCGTGTCAGGATCGATTCCACGTCACTTGCCGCTGACGGTGCAATGGCCTGTCGTTGCGCCGGCGGTGGTGGCGTTGCCGGGACAGGCTCAGTGGCAACAGTTGGGGCGTCCGGCTGCAACCGTTGCTCCACCACCCCGTACCAGAGATGGACACCGGCATACACCAGTCCAGCGATGACGAGTAAACGTAAGAGAATCCTCAACACGGCCTTATCGGGACTCCTTTTCCAGGGCATACATCTGCATGGCGACATCACCAAAATGAATTCCGGGGTGCTGTAACGCACCGGATATGCGGACGGACAGCGGTTTATCCCTGAGCTCGGCGCGCAAGGCCTGCAGGGCAAGCGAATTGGCCAACCCCACAAAAAATTGTTCCGAAGGCTCCAGGCCGCCTCGCAGGTCAAGCTGTGAGCCTACTGTGGCCACGAGGGAAACATTGCCTTTAAACCACCCCTTACCCAGCGGCGAATCAAGGCTGCCCTGATCGATAGTGATCTGACGACCTTCACCATGCAGCAATGCGCTCACCTGGGAAAAAGGAACCTCGGTATGATTCAGCACCGGCCGTTGCAGCAACAGGCGGCCACGCTCCATATTGAGTTGCGCCTTCCACTGCAACATCAGCATCGATTGCAGAGGACCATTGCCCTCATAGGTCAGGTTCACTCGGCCCTGTACCTTGCGGCCCAGCCAGTCGCCCAGTGCCGGTATTGCCGCCAGCTCCAGGGCACGCAAACGACCGCTGAGCAGCCACTGCTCCCCCTGCCGTCCGCATTGTCCCTCAGCCGTGGCGGCAGCCATGCGCACCCGATAGTTGAACCACAACGCACGCTGATGCAGGCTTTTCAACAAATCCGGACGAATTTCCAGATCATCGAAGTGCAGGATGCTCTGGCCCGGATGTGCCGGACTGGTCGCCTCCAGCTGCTCCATGATCAGCACCAGGGGCAGATGCAACTGGACCTTGGCAATGCGCCACTGCAGTTGGGGGGTCAGCTGGTTGGCATAGCCAGACACAAGCCGCTGCACCCGTTCACCGGGGAAGAGCAGCCACAGCGCCAATCCCACCATGAGCAGGGTGTAGAGCAGATAGCCCAGCAGTGAAGGCCAGCGTCGTATCTTGCCCCATCCCCGGGGCACTGATTCAGCGTTGGCCAGTGGCCTGGGTCTGATCGACACTGATCATCACCAACGTCGCATCCAGGCTCCCCTCTTCCTTGGTATTCTCCTGAATCGTACACTTGGCGATTCCGACCAGGTTGTTGGGGGCTTCGGATTTATCAAGAAAACTGAGCAATTGCTCAAGACTCACCGCCTGCAGTTTCATCTCCACCCGGCTCTGGGTCACCACTTCGCCACCCTGGGTTTCCGAGGGCTTCATGTAGGCAATGTGCTCCTTGACCTCGCTCTCGTCGGCATTGTGCTCCAAAAACGCAAACAGACTAAACCCCTGCTCCCGTTGTTCGAGCTGTTTCGCCATGGATCCGGTCTGCTGATGCAATTTGCGGAACTGCTCCTGCATCAGCCGTGTTTCCTGCACCGCCTTCTCCCGGGCCACCAGTCGCTTTTGCAGGCGGGCATGTCGATCAAAAAGGGGAAAGATGACAAACTGCACCAGGACAAAAACCGCCAGGGCTCCTCCCGCCAGGGCGACCATCCTCTTTTCCCGACCGGTCAACTGTTTCATAACCCCTCGACCTGCATCTGCATTTCAAAACGGATGGCCCCATCTTTCTTACCCTTGTCGGCCGTGGCCGAGACAATGCGCACCGATTTGAACCTGGACGAAGCAGTCAGGGCGGCCTTAATCATCTCCACACCGTTGTAAGTATCGGTGGTGCCCTTCATCGCCACGGTATCTCGGTCGATGGAAAGGCGCCCGACCTTTAAAGAAAGCGTGGGTGGCAAGCGGCGGGAGATATCCGCCAGCAGTGGAATAACCCATTGATCGGCGACAAAATAGGGGGTGGGTGTCTCCGCACCTTGGAGAGCCTTGAGTTTGGCCTGCATCTCCACATACGGATCATGGACCTTGGTAACATTGGGAAAAGTGGCTTTGTAGATGGTGGTCATCTCCTGCAACAGGGCCTTATCCCGCTGTTGCAGGGTGTAGGTATCAAAGCCGAGATACCCCAGCCCCGCCAGCAGCAGAGCGCATGCCGCTACAGCCAGCGAGCTCAACCGCTTACGCGAGCTCAGCAGGCTCACTTTCTTGGCCAGATGGCCCTGCCGCAGATTGATGCCGCCCCGCTTGCCTGCGGCCAGAGCCAGAGCCAGGGCGCGGTCCATCTGCGGCCCCTGCCACTGCTCGCGCTGCTCCTCACTGCAACTGAGTCCAGAGAGCTGGAGTAGATCCAGGCGTTCAACCGGCAACCGCAACGCAGCCGACAACATCGCAACCAAGCCCTCATCCATGGTGCTGAGCGGCCCGGCTAACACAATCCGCTCCGGTGATCCTTCAACCCGATGATCCATCAGAAAAAAATCAAGGCTCTGCTCAATGAGACGGGCCAGTTGACTGACACATTGCTCGGCGGCAGGATACTCGGCCCTGATGTGGCCGTTTTCAACGACAAAGGGGGGATGGACAATCATCGCCTCGGGGTGGGAAAGGCGGCGGAAAAAGACCGGAACCCCCTCCAGGACCAAGGCAATGTTCATTGAATGAAGATCGGCATGCACCAAGAGAAAGGGGGCCTTTTTCTGTTCCTGGTTGGAGACGATCTGCTCAGCCAGGGCAACCATGGCCGGCAGCACCCGATCCGGGTCGACCTGTCCGCTGGTAGCCGCAAGCAATTGACCAAGCCACTGGGCATCACTGGCAAAGACCACCAGCAGCCGTTCACCTCCTTCCCGGCGGCAGCGGGTGAAATCGTAGACAGTGCTGTCCAGCGGGGCCAGAAGTTGCTCTTCCAGTTCATAGGGCAGGGCCTGCGCTATTTTTTTGACATCGCCAAAGGGCAGCACCAGGTTACGCACACTGCATTTTGACAGCGGCAACCCGCAGAGACAGGGACCGCCTTGCCAGTGCAACTGCTCGCAGAGCTGCTGGATACTCGCGGCAAGCGATTCATCATCGGCCACATCAAGGCTGTGCCACTTGAGCAGCCGCGAGCTCCTCCTTTGCTGATCCAGCACCACACCGGCAATATGGCCGTCGCTGATGTCTATGCCCAGAGTCTGCTCGCCCATGACTAAATAATTGTACACCCGTTATTATGAGAGAAAAATCCAACAAACATCAATCAGCTACTCCACCCGCCAACTGACCACTGACAGGGTCTTGTCCGCCCGATGCACCACGCCGATGCCAGTGCGCTGAAATTGGTGCAGGCCGGCGGTGATCCGCACCTGAAAATCCGTGGACTGCACTGTGAGGCGTTGCCCGCCCAGATCAATGGTAGCCGGAAAGCCACCGACTTTACGATACCAATCGGTTTGCTCAAGCGCTTCCTCATTCTGCTCGTCTTCCCGATATGTTATCAATTCCTGTGCCAACTTGTCGGTCATATCTGCCGAGAGGGCCAGCAGCACGGGGAGTGGTGCAAAGTTGAGATTAATCTTGCCCTCGGTGTCGGCAACGGTGACAAAGTCGATGAGACCTTTGCGATCCTCATCCCCGTAAACTATAGCCGGTGTCATTCCTTTGACGAGCAATAATTCCTCAACGCTGCGCATTTTGCCGTTGCGGCAACCATAGGGCGTCTCTAGACCCTGATAGTAACTACCTTCCGCGCCCTGCTCCAGCGCCTCGTCATCCTCGTCCAGCCAGTCGACCAGAGCATCCACCAAGGCCTCCGCCTGGTCGCGATCTTTGACGGCGAAATGGCCGCAGAGCAGAAAGCGTATCCATATTTCACGAAAGGATTGATTATCCTCACCGGCCAGGGCATTGATCGACAAGCGGCCGGAGAGATCCTCGACCTTGATGGTGAGATCGATATCCTCGGTAATCTTGTGCAAATCCTCAGTGTCAAAGCTGGCCCAGCTATCGTGGGGCGAATCAAAGGTATTGGCCGTCTGATCCAACTCCATCGCCGCCAGCAACAGGTTCAATCCGCCCAGAACCATGGCATCCAGGCGCACCTGCTCACGCTGCTGTGCCGAGGAGGCCATCATCCGGTCGGCACTGATCATCAGTTGCATGGTCAACGCAACGAGAAAACTGATGATGAGCAGGGTCATCACCAGGGCCATGCCTCGCTCCTGGCGCAGGATTGGCTCAGTTCGCGCCATGAATCGCCACCGGCAGCACGATGCGGGTACTGAAGATGAGGGTGCTGTCGCGCTCCGGATCCACCCAAAATTCAAGCACGCAATGGACGGCAGCGGGCAGACCGCTCTGCTTGTCGGGATTGTCCTCGTCGATCTCGGCTTGCCAACTGTCAAATTCCTGACCCTGGCGATCAAAATAGGTAAACTGAAGGGAACGAAGATTATCGGCCAGCACAAAGCCCTCGGGTTGGGCATCGCGCTCGGACGTCGTTTGTTCTTCTTCCTCCACTGCAGGCAGGAGCGGTTCGTCGGAGCGCACCAACCGGAACTGTCGGTGGTCTTGCTCGTCCTGCTCCAACCGGTAACCGATCAGGGCCGGACCGGGTCGCTGCTTCTGCGGGTTGAACACCAGATGCGCCATGGAGCCAAATTGAAGGGTATCGGCCCTAGAACCGCTTTCCAGCTGATTTTTGCCGGTGAACAGGGCCTGTTTGTCGACAAAAGCAGCGCTGATATCGGCGCTGATCCGCTGCATGGCGATCTGTGCCATGCTGTAGAGTTCCCCCTCGTCTTCCACGCCCTCGACCATGCGCAACGAGCCGGACAGTGACAGCGTGAGCATAGCCAGGACCGCGCCGATGACGCTCATGGCGAGCAGGACCTCTAACAGGGTGAAACCACGCGTATCCCCTGTCATGGCAAGGTCTCGCTGGAAGGGGAGAGTGCCCCCTTCTGCCCCGCAGGGGACGCTGCGCCAGCCTTGCTCTTGCCCGCCTTGTCCTCCTCGCTGCCGCCTTTGCCGTTCTTCTCCTCCCCTTGATTCGGCGTAGCCTTGTAGATCAGAGTGCGCACACTGTAGTGCATACCCTCGTTATCGTGGGAATTCACTGTGATATCGAGGGACTTGAGCCGGTGATCGAGCCCCTTGAGGCCGGTATCGCCTTCCCCCAGTTCAGTGACCTGCACTTTCCAGTAAAACTGCGGGTAATCTTCGCCAAAGTTGCCCTGGTCATCGGCCATGTCATCGTAGTCCTGGAGCAGGAGGTCCGACATCTTCCACTGCGCCAGCAACGAAGAGGTGGTATCAAACTTGGTGCCCGCAACCAGGGAGACGCTCTGCGACTGCGCCCCTAACAGCGTCACCACGGCAATGGCAATGATGGCCACAGCGATCATCACCTCCAGCAGGGTGAAACCGGCCTTGCTCTGCAACCGACGAACCACGGCCATTTACTGGGCAAAAAGCCCGACCTCGGGCACGACATGACGATCCTCGACCCGGATTCTGCCCAAAAAAGGCGGCAGGATGACCGTCATTTCCGGCCCGTCCTCGCGGCCAAAGTAGAGGATGGTCGGCTCGATATACCCCTCCTTGCTGAAACGGATCACCCGCTCCTTACCCTCCAGGCTACCATTGTACCAGGACCAGAATTCGCCGACGACCACTGCATCGCTCACCGCCAGCGAAAGCGTTTTTTTCTCGCCTTCACGCTCTTGTCGCTCCTCCTTGTCCCGTTCCGGCATGGCCACAAAACGGCGCTCGTTTTCGCGATACTGCAACAGGTAGGGTTCCTGGTACCGCCTCGCCAGGCCGGCGGTTTGATGCACCAGGCCAACTAGCTTACGCACCGAGGTTTTCATGCGATCCCCGGTGAGAAAGCCGCCGAACTGTGGCATGGCAAAGGCCGCAGTGAGGCCGATCAGCGCCATGACCACGATCAATTCCAGCAAAGTGAAGCCATGGGCACCAGGTGAGCGCACAGCGAAACGCATCGAAGAGCCTCGGGGCTACTCCAGCTCCCAGTTATTGACATCGGCATCCTTGCCCTCGCCTCCCGCCTGGCTATCGGGTCCGTAGGAGATAAGGTCGAAATCGCCATGCAGACCGGGGCTGATATAGATAAAATCGTTGTCCCAGGGATCTTTGGGCACCTTGCCCTTCTCCAGATAGCCACCAGCGCGCCATTTTTTGGCAAGATTGCCCACTGCCGGCGGCTCGATCAGGGCCTGCAACCCCTGCTCGGTGGTCGGGTACTGGCCATTATCGAGCTTGTATAGCTTGAGTGCCTGTTCAATGGATTGCATCTGTACACCGGCCTTGGTGCGGCGGGCCTCCTCCGGCCGGTCCATGATGCGCGGTACAATCAGCCCCGCCAAGATGCCGAGAATCACCATTACCACCATCAACTCGATGAGGGTAAAACCGGCGTTGCTTAAGCGACGTGGAACCTGGGGCAGTGTTGTTGTCGTCATGGATGTTCTCTCACAAAACAAGGGTTGAGGATTGAATGGGTTTCACCGGTGGCCTGCGGTCCGGTGCAGGTGCGTTGCCCGCAGGCCGGCGGCGAGCAAGGAGGCACTACACAGCCATCCGAGCATGGCCAGGGGCAGACCGAAATGAAGGGCCAGCCAGGCAAAGGCGATCACCGGCACCAACAGCAATCGCACCGGCAGGCGCAACACCGGGTGGTCGGTGATCAACTGGGCAAGCGGCGGCGACAGCCGATAGTACTGCCGCACTAGCAGCGTCCCCAGGGGTGTGTGCAGCCGAGTATCGCGAAAATCGCGCAGTACCTGCACCCAAGGGTGCAACAGGCTGCCAAAAGAGGCGGTGGCGATGAAACAGGCATCCGCGGTACGCACCGTGATCTGATCGCCGTAGTAGATGTCGCCGGAGGCGGTCACGGCGTAGGCGCGGATGAAATAGGTGGAACTGGGCAGCAATTGTTCAAGCACCACATGAAACAGTCCTGTGCCGCTGCCATTGTTGGTAATGCCTTCCTGCCGCGGCGGCACAGCGACAGCCGGCTTGTCGGGGCTGCCGGCGCTCTTCGGCGGAGCCTCGGCAGCAGTGGCCGAGGGCAGCAGCAACTCGCCCATCATCACGGCCAGATCAGGCAACAACGGATCCCGCTGCGCCGTCGCTGGCGGCCGGTAGGTCTGCCCGGGCTTGAGCCCATAGAGCACGCCGCGGCGAACAATCTCCTTGGGAAAGGTTTCGGCGATCTCGCCGCCGGTACTGATGGAGGTCTGAGTGATGTCGGCACTGGGCAAGGTGGTAATGTGCGAGCTGCGATGCCCGGGCTTGTCGACGAGGCGATCGATCACATCCTCGGTGAGAAAGCGGGCGGCGATCATTGAGCTGGCGCCCGCCTCCATTGCCGTTCCGACCAACACCGCCTGTCCGGCCACATCGCTGGCCAGGGCGTAACAGATGACATCGCCACTGCCAAAGGCCAGGGTTGTCACCCGGGTGGCCTGGATTCCCGCAACCTGTTTATCGTCACCGGCCAGATGGGTTGCTGCGGTGGCGGCAGCGGTAAGCGGTGAGGCCGACCACAAGGATTGCATCAATTCGATCTGGCGGATGAGCATCTCACTCGACCAGAATTGCATCTTACGGATCTGGATCCTGGTGTTGCCACTAACCAGCACGTCCTGCACCGGGGCGATCTCCTCACCGGCGGTTGTCAGGGAAGAGCGTGGTGCCCCCTGTCCATCGGCCAGCAGCATGGACATCAGCAGCAGCTGCCGCACCCCACCCTGAATGGTGAAACCGCCGGCAGCCAAGCTCTCTCCGGTCACACTCACATCGTAGAGCACATCGTCGTCCGGCCCCTGGCCATTGACAATAACGCCATTGCGGCCGAACCCACTATCCACCTGACCGGCGGCAGTACAGCGAAACAGGGCCGCTTCGCGCTTCCCCATCTCCCCCACTGATCCAGCCACATAGACAAGTCCTCGTTGATCTTCGGCCAAGCCATAACCATCACTGGCTGCATAGCCTTCTCCAAGGGTAACAACCCCTTGCCTGCCAAAATCGGCATCGAGCATGCCATCCGCGTTCAGGGCGACCAGCATCGCGCGACTGATGCCGCTTTCGACGTAGGCCCCGGAAACGAGCAACGAACCATCACGGCGTATCAGCAGACCCTCAGCGCTGACATCGCTGCCGACGCCGACCAGGCTGATCCCCTGCTCACCAAAATCGGGATCCAAACTGCCATTGCGCAGATAACGCGCGGCCACCAGAATACGACCGGCCGTGCCTTCGCTGGTACCAACGACGACAATGCGATCATAGCCATCAACCACCAAGGCGGTGATCTCCTCGTTCCCGTTACCAATAGCGGTGAGGGCCGCGCCATCCGCCGCAAAGGTAAGATCGAGGCTGCCGTTACTTTTGAGACAGGCCAGGGCAAAATCACGATCCCGACCGTTATCAACATAGCCACCAGCAACAATACGGCCATCGCTCATGCGCCCCAGGGCCAAGGCCTCGTCGTCGGCACTGGCTAGGGAGAGCATGACCGATCCTTCGCCGTTGAAGCTCGAATCAAGCAAGCCATCGTGGCCCAGGCGAAGCAGGGCGAAATTCATGGGGCCACCATTTGGCCCGGAGGTGGCGCCGGCCACAAGGATCTTGCCATCAGGCTGCACCAGGGCGGCATGCCCGCCGTTGCGCGCGCCCAACTCCACCGCCACCCGGCCATTGAGGCCGAAGCTGTCGTCTGGTTGCGTACCAACAAAGGCCGGGCAAGGACGACAGAGGCAGAGGATCAAGCCAACTAGCAAGACAAGGAAAAGAGGTCGTGGCATTCGTTTCAGATCATTGCGCTTTGGGATATTGACGCGCTACCGGTGCAGAGGGTCGCCGCGTCACCGATACATGGGCAACTATAGCGAGAATGTCAGAAAAATACATGCGTTAAATACTATCCCCTCCTCCTGGAGAAGTGTGGAGAATCCGACCGGAACGCAAGAGCCCGGATGCCATGCGGCGTCCGGGCTTTACACGTCGGCAGTTGGCTTTGCCAGAGGGCAAGCGTCGCCGATTCCACCATGTTTTCGTGGCCATAAATACTCAACGAATATTTATGTTGGTTTTTAAATTTGTTACGATCTGATCAGCAAAAAAAGAGGGGTGGGAAGGTGGAGAGCTGTGGCAAAAAAGAACGCTTAGGCCTTGCCGAAGTTGCACACCGGATACTGACACTGCGGGCAGTTGCGGCAGAGGCCACCATGGCCAAGGGCGGCCAACTCTTCGCGGCCGATGGATTCGCCGATGAGGATGCGGGGCAGCACCAGATCAAGCACGGTGATCTTATGGAACATGCCGCAAGCGGGTACGCCTAGGATTGGCACATTGCCAATGCGGCCGACCAAAAACATGGCCCCCGGCAGCACCGGCGTGCCGTAGACCGCCGACTCGGCGCCGGCTTCGCGGATGCCCAGGCGGGTGACATCGTCGGGATCCACCGACATGCCGCCGGAGGTGACGATCAATTCGGCACCAGCCACCAGACATTTCTCAATTTCAGCGGCGATCAGGGAGACGTCATCCGGGGCAAAACCGACCATGACCACCTCGGAACCAAGCTGCGTCAGTTTGGAGCGCAGTACCTCTTCGAAACGATCCTGAATGCGGCCGTAAAACACCTCGCTGCCGGTGATCACCAGACCGGCCTTGACGCGCGCCAGCGGCACCACCTGTACCATGGGAAATCCATTCTCGGCGAGGCTGACCGCCTCTGCCACCACCTGACGGTCGCCAACCAAAGGAATGAGCCGAGAAGCCGCTACCTGCTCCCCCTGCTTCACCGGAGTATTGTCTTGCAGGGTGGCGCACATCACCTCTCCCAGCAGGTTAAAGCGGTACAAGCCTTCGCGATTGACCTTGAGCAGGCCATCGATGGATGCCTTGAGACTCACCTTGCCCTCGACGATCTCCTCGGAGTATTCGATGCCGCGGCCAGCCAGGGCCTTGGCCATCAGCAGGGCCGCCTCGTTTTCGTGGATTTCATCTGCACCGAGTTGCAGCACATAGATGTGTTCTTTCCCCAGACGGCGCAGATGCTCCACATCCTCGGGGCGGATGACATGGCCTTTCTTGAAGGCGCGGCCCTTGAACTCGTCTTTGACGATTTCAGTGATATCATGGGGCAGCACCATGCC
This sequence comes from uncultured Desulfobulbus sp., assembly GCA_964639845.1. Classification (GTDB taxonomy): domain Bacteria; phylum Desulfobacterota; class Desulfobulbia; order Desulfobulbales; family Desulfobulbaceae; genus Desulfobulbus. The sequence continues at coordinate 717,280 of CAZXHS010000001.1, forward strand.
CACCGCCTCGGTGACCGGAACAATTTTCTTCAAGGATTGTTCAGCCATAGCAACACACTCCACACAGTATTTCAGCCGACGGCCACTCTGCCTGGCGACAGAGGGTACGCATTTACCGCTCTACGTTTATCAAAATAACGCTACGGGCACAATTCTTTTCTGGAGGCTCAACAGCGCCTGCAACAGCTTTACCCCGGGTGGACGATGCGGTACAGTGCCCACACGATACCCCTAACACTGTGGCCATCTCACCAACCACCATTTCCCCTCCCTACAGAGAAGGACTGCACCATGATCAAACAGGAACTTATCGATATTCTCGCCTGCCCCAAATGCAAGGGACCGGTGGAACTGCAAGCTGACGCCAGCGGGCTGATCTGCCGTGCCTGCCAGGTGGTCTACCCCATCCGCGAGGATATCCCCATCATGCTCATCGACGAGGCCCAACCCCTCAATCCCGAGCAGTAAGCCTCAAACAACAACAGCCCGGCGGGAATCGATCCCACCGGGCTGTTGCATCCTCAAGGAGAGCAATGATTAGGGATTGATGCCCAGTTCCCGTTCCTTGGCAGCGATGGCCAGACGGGTTTTCACCACCGTATCCGAGACCAGGCTGATGGAATCGATGCCCTCTTCCACCAGGAAAGTGGCGAAGTCGGGGAAATCCGACGGCCCCTGACCGCAGATGCCGATCTTACGCCCACGTCGCTTGGCAGTGGCAATCACCATACGGATCAGCGATTTAACGGCCTCGTTGCGCTCGTTGTAGATGTGGGCCACCAGATCGGAATCGCGATCTAGACCCAGGGTCAACTGGGTGAGATCGTTGGAGCCGATGGAAAAGCCATCAAACACATCGCAAAAGGCATCGGCGGAGATGACGTTGGAGGGAATCTCGCACATGACGTAGACCTCCAAGCCGTTCTCGCCCTGCACCAGCCCGTTCTCCCGCATTACCTCGATGACTCTACGCCCCTCCTCCGGGGTCCGACAGAAGGGCACCATCAACTTGATGTTGGTCAAGCCCATCTCGCCACGCGCCTTGAGCAGGGCCTTGCATTCCAGATCAAAGGCCGCACGATAACGCGGATCGTAGTAGCGCGAAGCCCCGCGCCAGCCGATCATCGGGTTGGATTCCTCGGGCTCGTAGAAATGGCCGCCGATGAGGTTGGCGTATTCGTTGGATTTGAAATCCGAAAGCCGCACGATGACGTCCTTGGGATAAAAACCAGCCGCGATCCGGCCCACACCCTCGGCCAGCTTATCGATGAAATATTGGGTCTTGTCGGTGGGATAGGCCGATGTCCGGGCATCGATATCGTCGATGACATCGGCAACATCGTCATCGTCGGCCGCCTGGCTTTTGAGCTTGTCGTAGTTGAGCAAAGCCAGCGGATGGATGCCAATGTGGGAGTTAATGATGAACTCCTCCCGTGCCAGGCCGACGCCCTCGTTGGGCAACTGGCCCTCGACAAAGGCCTTCTCCGGCAGGCCGACGTTCATCATGATCTTGGTGCGGGTGGCGGGAATATTTTCCAGATCCAGGGTCTCGATGACGAAATCGAGCAGGCCGTCATAAACAAAACCGGTCTCGCCCTCGGCGCAGGACACGGTCACCTGCTGGCCATCCTTGATCGCCCGGGTGCCGTTTTCTGTGCCGATGACGCAGGGAATGCCCAACTCGCGGGAGATAATCGCGGCGTGGCAGGTACGGCCGCCCCGGTTGGTAACAATGGCGCCGGCGGTCTTCATGATCGGTTCCCAATCCGGATCGGTCATGTCGGTGACCAACACCTCGCCGGCTTTGAAATCATGGATCTGGCTGACGTCATGGAGAATACGGGTGACACCCTGGCCGATCTTGGCGCCCACCGCCTGACCTTTGGCCAGCGGGGTGCCTTTGCCTTTGAGCACATAGGTCTCCATGGTGCGCTTACAGGCCTGGGAATGCACGGTCTCCGGCCGTGCCTGCACGATGAACAGCGTGCCGGTGCCCACGGTCTGCCCATCGCCATCCTTGGCCCACTCGATATCCATGGGGCGGCCGTAGTGGTCTTCGATGATGCAGGCCCAGCGGGAGAGTTGCAGGATCTCGTCGTCGCTGAGGATGTAGGAGCCGCGCTCTTCCGGGGTGGTGTCGATGTTCTTTACCGGCTCCTCGGCGCCGGGGGCGTTGTTGTACACCATCTTGATCTCCTTGGTGCCAACCCGCTTGCCGACGATGGGCCGCTTGCCCTCTTTGAGCGTGGGTTTGAAAATGTAGTACTCGTCCGGGTTGACCGCACCCTGCACCACGTTCTCACCCAGGCCCCAGGAGCCGGTGAGAAAGACGGCGTCCTTGAAGCCCGATTCGGTGTCGATGGAGAACATGACACCGGAGCAGGCGGAGTCGGAACGCACCATCTTCTGCACAACGATCGACAGATAGACATCGAACTGGCCAAAGCCCTTGTCGTGGCGATACGATATGGCACGATCGGTGAACAGCGAGGCAAAACAGCGCTTGCAGGCATCGATCAAGGCCTCTGGCCCGCGGATGTTAAGATAAGTATCCTGCTGGCCGGCAAAGGAGGCATCGGGCAGATCCTCGGCAGTGGCCGAGGAGCGGACCGCCACATCGACATCCTTGCCGTACTCCTTTTCCATGGTGGCATAGGCGCTGATGATAGCCTGGCGCAGATCAGCCGGGAACTCGGCGTTGCGGATGATGTCCCGCACCTTGGCGCCACGCTCCTGCAGGTTGCGCAGGTCGTGGGTGTCCAGCCCGGCCAGGGCCTGTTCGATGGCCGCATCGACACCGGCCTCCTTGAGCAGGTAGCGGTAGGCGTAGGCGGTGATGGCATAGCCATTGGGCACAGCCACGCCCTTGGAGGTTAATTTCTGGTGCATTTCACCCAGGGAGGCATTCTTTCCACCCACCATCGGCACATCCTCAATGCCGATCTCATCAAACCAAAGAATAAGTGCTGTTTCGTGTTGGGTTGCCATCGTGTACTCCCCCGTCAAATGGTCCTACCGATTAAATCGCCCTGGGCAACAAGCCCTCTGCTGCCGCCAGCCGGCGTGTATAGCGAAAAAAGTATCGGAATATAAAAAAAAGGGGACCAACGGTCAACCGAAACGTCCGCCTAATATAACCCCTTTATTTTGCAGCAAACATCCCCATGCGCAAGCGTCTTGCCAAGAGGGCGGCTCAAGGCTATAGTGACGAAATATTTGGTTTTTCATCCCCAGCCAACCCATCCCCGAGGGAGTGGACATGAGCATCGACCAACAGATCCTGGACATTCAACAGCAATACATCGTCGAGAAAAATCATAAAAAAAGCCAATATTTCCAGGCGATCAAAGCCCTGGTCGCCGGCCGATCTGCGGCAAGCGATAGTCACCAACTCCACCTCTGGCAACAGGCCATCGACGGGGTGTACCGCCTTGTGGAAGACGAAATCCTCACCAACGCCGGTCAACCCTTGCAAGCGATCAAGTTCGGCACCTCCGGTTGGCGGGGCATGCTGGGCAAGGAGTTGTTTCTGCGCTCAGTAGCGGTGGTAACCGCCGCCATTCTCAGCCTTTACCGCGATGCCGAGCACAATGGGGATCTACGCGAGGCCCTGGGCGTCGACAGTTTTGCCGAGGTGCAACGGCGCGGTTGCGTGGTCGGCTTTGACAATCGTTTTGGTGGCCCAATCCTGGCGCGGGCAGTGGTTAACGTCCTCTGTGCCAACAAGATCACCGTCTATTACGCCGGCGAAGCCACCACCGGTGCCTTGTCGGCTTCGGTGCTCGTGCGCCGGGCCGCCTTCTCCATCAACCTAACCCCCAGCCATAACCCGATGGAGTACGGTGGCTTCAAATACAACGCCGCCGATGCCGGCCCGGCCGCGCCCATCCTCACTGATACCATCACCACGCTGGCCCGGCAGTACATGCAGGCCGACGAGGTCCCTTTCATCACCCAGGGGGTACATTTACAGACGCCGTTGTCCGAACTGCCAGGCCTGGTGAGCGAGGATGCCCTGGCCAGTTGGCAGCACCTGATCCGTGATGGCCAGCGGTTGCACGGCATTGCTTATGATCAATTGCTTGCGGATTGTGCCGCCAATGATCGCATGGTGGTCTGTGTGGACACCGTGCACGGCGCCTCGCGCTCCTACATCCGCCGCCTGCTCAACAACCCGCCCCCGGAGCGGTTGCTTGTGCTGCGCGACAGAGATGACCCGACCTTTGGCGGCATCGCCCCGGAACCCTCCTCAGTGAACATGCAGCCGACCATGCGTGCCCTGGCCGCCCGCAGCGAACCGCTAAAGATCGGTGCCATCATCGATCCCGACGGTGATCGCATCCGTTTCACCGACGGCGACATCGAAATTTCCATGAACCAGTTTGGCGCCATGGCCTATCATTTCCTCCACGAGATCAAGGGGAAACGCGGCATGGTCGCCAAGACGGTGGCTTCCAGTAATCTGGCCAATGCCCTGGCCCGGCAGTTGGGTGAAACAACCTTTGAACCCAAGGTGGGCTTCAAGGAGTTCAAACCGGTGATCAACAAGGCCCTCGTCTATTTCGAGGAATCCGACGGCATCTCCATCATCGGCCATACCCCGGAAAAAGACGCCTTCATCGGCTTGATCTTGGCCATTGACATGGTGCAGACCCTGGGCAAGTCACTGGGCGACTACCTGCGCGAGATCGAAACCACCTTTGGCCACTATTACCCGGATCGCGATGGCGTCACCGTCTCGCAGCAGGGGGATACATTACTGAATTCTCTAGATAAATTGAGCGCATACGCACCGGGAAGTCAAGTGCAGGTGGGTCAAGGACTGCGCACCATTGCCGAAGTCATCGACATCGATGGGCGCAAGATGATCTTTGCCGACGGTTCCTGGTTGATGATCCGTCCATCGGGGACGGAACCCAAGGTGCGGTTTTACGTGGAGGCGCGCACCCCTACCGACACCTCCGCACTGGTAAAAACTGCCAAATCCATGCTTGCCGAAATAGGACTCCTGGCATAATGTAGCGAACTGAATTCTCCTGCTTTCCCCGTTGTGAGGCAAGCATCCATCGCAATAATCATCTTCTGCTAGAGATCCGGTCATGTGGGAATATACAGATAAGGTCCAGGAACATTTCATCAATCCGAAAAACGTCGGCGAAATCGAGAACGCCAGCGGTGTCGGCAATGTTGGCTCCATTGCCTGCGGCGATGCCCTGCGCCTGACCATCAAGGTCGACGAAAATCAGATCATCACCGACGCCAAGTTCAAGACCTTTGGCTGCGCCTCGGCCATCGCCTCCTCTTCCATGCTCACCGAGATGCTCAAGGGCATGAAGCTGGAAGATGCCAAACATTTGACTAACGACGATATCGCCAAGGCCCTGGGTGGCCTGCCCAAAGAAAAGATGCACTGTTCTGTCATGGGCCGCGAGGCCCTGGAAGCGGCCATCGCCGATTATACCGGCGTGATTCTGCCCATGGCCCAGGGCGAGGTGGTTTGCGAGTGTTTCGGCGTAACCGATCTGGAAGTGATCCGGGCCATCAAGGAAAATTCTCTGACCACTGTGGAGGAAATCACCAACTTCACCAAGGCCGGCGGCGGTTGCGGCAAGTGTGAGGGGAAACTGAAGGCGCTGTTGCAGGAAACGGTTGAAGGTCTCCCTGCACAGGCTGGCGTAACTAAAAAACAAAAACGCATGACTTCTCTGGAAAAAATCAAGAAGATCGAAGAGGTCATTGAGCGGGAAATCAAGCCCAGCCTCAAAAAGGACGGGGGCGACATTCAATTGATCGATGTGGATGGCGATTTTGTCACAGTTTCCCTGCGCGGTGCCTGCGCCGGCTGCCACTCCTCGCGCACCACGCTCAAAGAGATTGTGGAGAAAAAGCTGCGCGAGCAGGTGCTGGAAAGCCTGATCGTTGAGGAGGACCGGTGATGACTGCTGTTTCTCAAAATATTATCTACATGGATAACAATGCCACCACCTGTATTGCCCCGGAGGTGCTGGAAGCCATGATGCCGTACCTTAGCACCTTCTACGGCAATCCCTCATCCATGCACACCTTTGGCGGCCAAGTCGGTCAAGCCATCGCTGCGGCGCGGCAATCGGTGGCCGATCTGCTGGGAGCCTCCGCAGACGAAATTGTCTTCACCAGTTGCGGCACGGAGAGCGATTCCACCGCCATTCTCTCCGCCCTGCAAACCAATCCCGGAAAAAATCATGTGGTCACCACCCGGGTCGAGCATCCGGCAGTGAAAAACCTTTGCGACAATCTGGAAATTTTCACCGGCCGCAAATACCACACCACCCGGCTGCCGGTCGCCGAGGACGGCACCCTGGACCTGCAACGCTACAAGGAGAGCCTCACCGACGAAACCGCCATTGTCAGTGTCATGTGGGCCAATAACGAAACCGGAGTTCTTTTTCCAGTGGAGGAGATGGCCAGGATCGCCAAGGAACGGGGCATTCTCTTTCATACCGATGCGGTGCAGGCTGTGGGCAAGATCCCAATCAACCTCAAGGCCACCGACATTGACTTCCTCTCCCTCTCCGGCCATAAACTGCATGCGCCCAAGGGCATCGGTGTGCTCTATGTGCGCAAAGGCACACCCTACATCCCGTTTCTCAACGGCGGCCACCAGGAACGCGGACGTCGCGGTGGTACCGAGAACGTGGCATCCATCATCGGTTTAGGCAAGGCCTGCGAGTTGGCCGGCGCCATGATGCACGAGGAAAACACCCGGGTACGGGCACTGCGCGACAAACTGGAAAAGGGGCTATTGACCACCGTGCCCAAGGCATTGCTCAACGGTCATGCCGAGCAACGGTTACCCAACACCGCCAACATTAGCTTTGAATATGTTGAGGGCGAGGCCATTTTGCTAATGATGAACCAGTTCAACATCTGCGCCTCCTCGGGCTCGGCCTGCACCTCCGGCTCGCTGGAGCCCTCCCATGTGTTGCGCGCCATGGGGGTACCGTTCACGGCGGCACACGGCTCCATCCGCTTCAGCCTGTCAGTGTACAACACTGAGGAAGAGGTCGATTTCGTGCTGGAAAAAATGCCGGCCATCATCTCCCGGCTCCGCGAACTCTCCCCTTTCTGGGAAGAGAACAAATAACGCCCTTTCCCGCGCCGCCCGACACCTGTTGGGCGGCGTCTTTTTTGCCCTCATCCCACACCGATTGCCATGCGCATTATTGAGCCAAGCGTCACCATTCTTGATGAACTTGACCAGCAAAGCCTGCCGGTTCGCATCGAATTCTGCGGCCGCATCTGCTACAAGAGCGAGCATCGCATTGATGCCGAATCCGCCATCCCCTTTGTGCGCCGCATGGCAGAACACGGCCACAATTCGGTGCTGGAGATGGGGGTCACCACCTTCCGTGTCACCTGCTCAACGCGAGAGAGCATCGATGCTTTTTTCTTTCGTCAGCCCAAATTTTTGCAGATCGATAGGCTCGGGGCTAAAGAGTTGCTCATCACCGGTTCGATTCGCGCTTACATTGAAATGGCACTGCTGCACGGTGAGGATGAAATCACCACGGCCATTGCGCATCATCTTAAGGTTGCACATCCTTATTTCTTTGAAACGCGCACCCTGCCGCCAGCTCCGCAGACCTCCAGCATCAGCCTCACAAAAATCTCCCTGGCTGAAATAGAGCAACTGCCGCAGCAACAACTGGGCAGGCATCGTTTTCTGGCGGTTAAATTCATCGTCAACCGGGCAGTGACCCATGAGTTGGTGCGCCATCGGCCCTGCACCTTTTTGCAGGAGAGCCAACGCTATTGCCGCTATTCTGCCGATAAATTTGGCAACGAGGTCACCTTCATCAAACCGCTGTTCTTCGATGAGGCCTCGCCGGAATATATGATATGGAAGCAGTCGATGGAGGCCATGGAGGCTCAATACCTGCGACTGCTCGAAACGGCAACCCCACAGGCAGCCCGCACCGTGCTGCCCAACTCCTGCAAGACCGAAATCATTGTGTATGCCAACCTGGCGGAATGGTGCCACATCATCGGCCTGCGCACATCGGCGGCGGCCGAACCCTCGATGCGCGAGGTTATGATGCCCCTGCAAGCACAACTGCATCGGCGTTACCCAGGCTTTTTTTGATATCCTGCCGGCTGTTTTCCTTACCCCCGGGCAGGCACGCCCACCATCATCGGACCTGCGCACCTTGTCGCTCCGACATACGCGCGCCGGTTGCCAGCGGTTTACCCACCATCCTTTGCACTTCAAGGATTTCGGCATTTTCTTCTTTTTGACCCACCTTTGCTTTTGTAGTACACTAAGAGAAAATTTTTTCTCCTCGACCTAAACTAACCCTGCGACTCCATGGCAATCAAAACAGGATCACCTCTCGCTGACGCCCAGCGCGGCGGGATGAAGAAAACCATCAAGGACCAATCCGGTGCCGGCAAGATCAAAATTGGCGAATTGCTGAGCAAGGCCGGTTACATCACGGCCACCCAATTTGAGGAAGCCAAGGCCACACAAAAGAAAACCGGAGAGCGACTGGGACGCATCCTGCTGGAAAGCGGCGCCATTGAACGGGACACCATCGCCAACTTTCTCAGCCGCATGCACAACTATACCCTGGTTACCATCGAGCAGGAGGTACCCAGCAAGGAGGCGCTGCAACTCGTCCCCTATGAGACGGCCAAACGGTTCATGGCCTTTCCCCTGCGTCTAGCCGGTGATACCGTGCAGATCACCATGGCCGAACCGACCGACTCCTTGGACGTGGAGCAACTTCAAGACATCGTTCAAAAAAACCTGAACGTTTGTGTCTCCACCGCCAAGGATATCATTGATGCCTATAAAAAATATTATCAGATCAGTGAGGAAGAGTATCAGAGCTTTTTCAAATTTGAACCCGAGCACGAAGAAGAAACCGTCACCCAGGTAGACGATTTCGGCGCCCTGGTGTCGGATGCAGCGGAAGATTTCGAGATCGAGAGCGGTTCGGCCGAAGAGAGTGCCTTTGAGCAATTTTCCGCCTCGGATGCGCCGATTATCAAGCTGGTGAACGGTATTTTGGTGCGCGCAGTCCAGGATGGGGTCAGCGATATTCACATCGAACCCTTTGAGAAGACTATGCAGGTCCGTTACCGCAAGGACGGCTCCCTGTTCAAATCGATGAACCTGCCCCTGACCATCAAAAACGCCATGGCCGCACGCATGAAGATTCTGGCCGGGCTCAACATCACCGAGCGGCGCGTTCCCCAGGACGGACGTATCAAAATTCGTCTCGGCCGCAACCGGGCGGTCGATTTTCGCGTCTCCACCCTGCCCCTGCTCTACGGCGAGGGTATTGTTCTGCGTATTCTTGATAAAAACTCGCTCAATGTCGACCTGACCAAACTGGGCTTCACCGAATCCACCTTTGCCGCGTTGCGCCGCTGCCTCACCCGCCCGCAAGGCTTACTGCTCGTCACCGGACCCACCGGCTCGGGCAAGACCGTTACCCTCTACTCGGCACTCAACTCGCTCAATACGGAGGATATCAAAATCCTCACCGCTGAGGATCCGGTGGAGTTCAACTTCAAGGGCATCAACCAGGTCAATGTCAATGCCGAGGTGGGCATGACCTTTGCTGCAGCACTCAAGGCCTTTCTTCGCCAGGATCCGGACATCATCATGGTCGGCGAGATCCGCGATATCGAAACAGCAGAAATCGCCATGAAGGCTGCTATGACCGGCCATCTCGTCTTTTCCACCCTGCACACCAACGATGCGGCGGCCACCGTCAGCCGTATGGTTGACATTGGAGTGCCCAGCTACATCCTTGCCTCCTCGCTAACGATGGTCCTGGCGCAACGTCTTGCACGTCGACTATGCAAGCATTGCAAAACACCAGCTGAATATGACGCCCAGACATTGCTGCACGCCGGCTTCAGAGAGTCTGAACTCAATGAGCTCAAACTGTTCAAAGCCCGTGGGTGTGCGGAATGCAACGGCCTGGGCTATCGAGGCCGCGTCGGCTTTTTCGAACTCATGGAGGTCACCGAAGCGGTGGCGGAGGCAATCCAGGCGGAGGTTTCAGAGGAGCAACTGCGCAAGGTAGCGACGCAGGAAGGCATGTTCACCCTGCGTGAGGCCGGCCTACAGAAGGCCAGGGAAGGCGTTACCAGTCTTGAGGAGGTGCTCAAACGCACCGTGGTCCATGAAGACAGCCTCCCCTCCTATCTGGTCAATCCGGATGTGGAGGAATACGAGGATGGCGACGTGGTCATTCAGGAGGGCAACAAGGATCGGGATTTTTTCAAGCTGATCAGGGGCAAGGTTGCGGTATTGCGATCTGGTAAAAAAATTGCTGAGATCACCGAACCCGGTGAATATTTTGGAGAAATGGCGGCGATTCTCGAAGAACCGCGTTCGGCGTCCATCGTTTCCGTCGGTCGTTGCACCATCAAACGTTATCCCGGCGATAAACTCAGTGAACTCATTGAGAAATACCCGGAGGTTTCCCGTCACCTTTTCCGCACCCTGGTGGAGCGGCTCCACAAAACCGACCGTATTGTGGTGCAGCTGGCCAGCGCCGCCAAAACCCGTCCCCCCCACCAGGTCATCCGCCAAGCATGAACAAAATTTCCGTTTACATCATCGCCTACAACGAAGGAGAGAAGATCCGCGACGCCATCAACTCGGTGCTCTGGGCCGACGAGATCGTGGTCGCCGATTCCTTCAGCCAGGATAATACCGCAGCAATTGCCGAGGAGATGGGGGCACGGGTGGTGCAGATCCCCTTTCGCGGTTTTGGTGATCTGCGCAACCGGGCCATGGAGGCCTGTACCCACGAGTGGATTTTTTCGCTGGATTCCGACGAACGCTGCACCCCGGAGGTGCGAGACGAAGTCTTCCAACACTTGAGATCCCCGCAGGCCGATGCCTATTATGTACCACGGCGCAACTATTTCATGGGCCGCTGGATTAAGCATTCGGGCTTTTATCCCGATTACCGGCAGCCTCAGCTGTTTCGCAAAGGATCGTTAGTGTTCAAGGAAGACGACCCGGTCCATGAGGAATTTTCAATCATTTCGCAACGACCGGTCGCCTATTTCAAGCAGGCTATTTGGCAGTTTCCATTCAAACGCATGGACGAACTCCTGCACAAGGCCAACAAATATTCAACCCTCGGCGCCACCAAACTAGCGCAGGGCGGGCGGCGTTCCTGCTCATTGTGGACGGCTCTGGCCCATGGCGCCTGGTCGTTTTTCCATATGTACATCCTCAAGCGAGGCCTGCTTGACGGTTGGCCCGGGTTTATCATCGCCCTCTATAATTTAGAGGGAACCTTTTACAAGTACGCAAAACTCCATGAAACGTTAGCGGGCTGGTCACCGCCCCCTTCTCCTCCACTCTCGCGTTAACCATCAAGCCACCTCGGACTTCGCAGTCCTTTGTTTTTGGGAGCGCCCAGTCTTCGCAACTAGACCTTTTGCGATGTCAGCAACAATTGCATGACGTCATCATGCACCGCATCAACAGTGATGCCTTCCATACATTGAGGTCTAGGGCATTCTCGTTTTCGGCAACAGAGGCAAGCCAGGCCCCGTGCCTGAATGACACGATGAGCCACGTTGTATGGCCCAACCCTCTCGGGATGTGTTGGGCCAAAAAGGGCGACCACCGGGGTTCTGGCCATGGCGGCCATGTGCATCGGCCCGGTATCCAGACCAACGTAGACGGATGCACGTTTCATCAGGGCCACCGCGCCTGTCAGGGAAAGCTCTCCCGCCGCGTTCGCAGCCCGGTATTTCATCTGCGATAGAATGCGCTCAATGTAGGTCCGCTCGTCGGGGCTACCGCCAAAAACGACCGCAATACCGGCCTCGACGAGGCGATCACAAAGAGCACTCCATCGCTCGGCCAGCCAAAACTTTGATTGCCAACGTGCACATGGATTGACGTAGACAAAGCGCATGGTGTTCGTCACGCCCGATCTGCCTAAAAATTGTGCCGCCTGCTGAGCATCCTCATCATTGGTTGTCAGGAAAAAATCCTCATCTCGGATTGGAGACCCAATTTTCTGGCTGAACAGGATATTCTTCTCCACAGCATGCTGTATCTTGTGGGGCACTCTCACTAAGCGATGCTGAAACAGGGGATTCAGCTCGCGTGCATCGGCTAGACCGATTCTCAATCCGCCAGGATTCATCAACCCAAAGAGACCACTGCGAAAAGAGGCATGTAGATCGAGCACATAGTCATAGGGTGCCAGGTGAAATGATGTCCGTAATCCTTGGCAGGCTTGCATCATCGCTACACTGGCTTGCGGGTAAGCCGTCCACCCCGCACCAGGACTGCTGGTTGAAGGGATATGTATAGGATAGACCGAATCCACCGCTGTCTCCCGACAAAGCAGTGGCGCCAATCCCTGCGCGATAACCCAGCCAAGATGACAGGTGGGAGCACATCGCTTCAGCGCATGGGCAAGAGGGAGGGTATGAATCACATCTCCCAAACTGCTTTGTTTGAGAACGAGGATGCGCTTACCGGTAAAATCCATTGGCGAAGGTTTGGTATCACACGGAAGGGTTGTCACAGATCGCGTTAGCATTGGGAACCTGCCCTTGTTCAGCCTCTCCCAGGTCCGGGGCGGGCAGAGGCGCTTTAAAAAGAAGCGCACCGAACAGAGAGTAGAGAAATCCGGTTCCGGTAATATCGAGATATGATTCGGAAAGCATGATAGTCATAAAAAAGAGAGGAAATGCGATACGCACCCTTTCCCACCCGTCCTTTCGGCGACTCGCTTCACGAAAAAAAACAAGAAAAAGTCCAAGTAAGGCAACCAGGCCAATAATACCCAACTGAGCGGTCAGGAAAATAAATTGGTTATGCGGATTGTTGGTCGTGCCGATCTCTGGCGAATTTTGTTGATTCAATTGCAGATAACTGGAGGCAAAGTCACCTATCCCTACTCCTCCCCATGGATGTTCTTTGATCAATGCCCAGGATGTGCTCCAATAATGCAGCCTAAAACCAACTGATGTTTTTTTATCTTTATCGAAATCACTGATATTCTCTACGATCTTATTCATCCTTAGCTGAAAAACAGGGCTACTGTAATAAGCACCGACAAAAATAATCGGAAAAATTAGCGTCGGCACAAGCAATGCACGGAGAATATTATTTTTGAAATATTGATAACTCAATAAAAACATAAGCACAACAAAAGCAAATAGCCCAGATCGCCCCCTCATAATGAAGATATTCAGGGACAAGAGACAGCCAAGTATGCTTAGCAGCCAGTAGTGCCAATTCCGTTCCTCACGCCACAATATCTGCTCCCAAAGGAGATAGATGACAAAAGCCAACATGGGCGTTGAGACCATATGGTTGACAATTCCCTCAAAGGAGAATTTACGGCTGGTGATACCAAGTTGCTGAAAAACTCCACCATAGGCCAGATCAATGACAATGACCGTGAAGAGCACACCTCCGACAAAGGCATTGACATACCTCCTGCGACGGTCCCAACGAATGACTGTCAGCAATATCGGCAGGAAGAGGATTTTCCACCGATGCTGTATCATCCCAAGCCCCTCCAACCATGAATCACTCCAGAATAATCCCAACACCATGACACCGACATAGACCAGAAGAGCACGACAGATGGGACTTGCGGCAATTTCATTGCACTTACGAGCAAAATCACCTTCAACTACCCAACACAACAAAATCAGCAAGGCAATGATCGTGACCGCTGAGGTGGAAAAGGGCAGACAAAAGGCGAGGGCAAGAACAAGCCACTGGAGTGTCTGGGGCAGATGGGCCATCCAGGATTTCATAGTGTTTCTAATTCGTAATAGTTTGGTATTGGAGGCGTTGCAACTGGGCATAGTCACCGTTAAGCTCCACCAGTTCATTATGCCGCCCCTCCTCGACAAGCCGCCCCTCCTTCACCACCACGATGCGGTCCGCATTTTGAATGGTGGAGAGTCTATGGGCAATGACGATGGTGGTACGGTTGTGCATGAGATTCTCCAGGGCCTGCTGCACCTCGCGCTCGGATTCATTGTCAAGGGCCGAAGTGGCCTCATCGAGGATGAGAATGGGGGCATCCTTGAGCAGTGCCCGGGCAATCGATAGCCGTTGCCGCTGGCCGCCGGAGAGGCGAGCCCCGGATTCGCCGATCACCGTGTCAAAACCTTGCGGCAGAGCCTCGATAAACTCCAGGGCATAGGCGGCCCGAGCTGCGGCCCGTAATTCCTCAAGCGAACACTCTTCCCGGCCATAGGCAATATTGTTACGCACGGTGTCGTTAAACAAGATCGTCTGCTGAGTGACCACAGCAATCTGCCGGCGGACAGAAGAGCGGGTGTAGGTGCGAATGTCCACACCATCGATCAGCAGGGCGCCCTCACTGACATCGTAAAAGCGCAGCAGCAGATTGGTTAGCGTGGTTTTGCCGCCACCGCTTGGTCCGACCACGGCAAGCACTTCACCGTGATGGACATGAAAATTCAAGTGATTGATCACCTGTTGTTCAGGACTGTAGCTGAAACAAACATCGGCGAATTCAAGAGAGTGCCGAAAAGGGGGCATTTCGCACGTCCCGGGCGCCTCAATGCTATCGGCCTTTTTATCGAGCAACACAAAGATACGGTAGGCCGCCGCCACCCCTTGCTGGATATTGGAGTTGACCTTGCTCACCCCCTTCACCGGCTCATACAGCATGAACAGAGCCGTTAAAAAGGCCATGAAGGCGCCAGGGGTTGAGTGCCCCTGCAGGACCTGGTTGCCACCGAACCAGATGATAACGGCCATACCAATGCCTGCCAGCATCTCGATACAGGGATGGGAGAGGCTGTTGTACCAGGTCTCGGAGAGCAACACGTCCATGATCTCTTGCATCCGTTTGGAAAACCGTTTTTTCTCAAAATTCTCCATACAGAACGCCTTGACGATGCTCACCCCGGCGATGGTTTCATGCAGCTGACTGGTGGCCTCCCCAAGTTTCTCCTGGTAGTTGGTACTGATTTTCCGGAATTTTCGGCCGAAGATAACAATCGGCGCTCCCGCCATGGGCAGAAAGACCAGAGAAATAAAGGCCAATCGCCAATCCATGTAAAAGATCACGCCTAGCAGACCGAAAACCGAGCAGAAATCGCGCAGGGAACGTATGAGGGTATAGGAGACCGATCCTTGGATAATACTGACATCGTTGATGATTCTTGAAATCAATTCCCCGGTGGTGCTGGTGTGGAAAAAGCTCAGGGGCTGATCCATGATGTGGGCGTAGACCTTGGTGCGTAAGTCGCGAATGACGCACTGCCCGACCATCTCGAGAAAGTAGGAATACAAAAAATAGAAGATACCCTTGACAAAAAAGACTGCCAACAGCGCCAGGGGCAGCAGATTGAGCAGATGGGCATCGCGATGCACGAAAATTTCATCGAGCAGTGGCTTGACCAGATAGGCTTGCAGGGCGTTGAACCCGCCCACCGCCACCATCGCCACCATGGCGATCACCAGCTTGGATCGATGCGGAGTGAGGACAGCCCACAAGCGTAGGAGTATTGCTTTGTTGGTCATTGCTATGCGTTATTGCTCAAGGGAGCCAGGGACAGGGAAAGTTGGAGCTGGAGGCGTTCATCTGTAAGAAATTTTATCGAAAGAATGGTCCATTACGCATCAGAACAATCCGCCGTCGAAGTTCCCCGCACCGACCGGTGGCATCTCCCCCTTGCCCGAAAGCAGGGCGATGACCTCGGCACAGGTACTCTTGGCCTGGCCATGACTGATATCCACCACGAAATAATCGAGGCCCAGGCGCGAGAGCTCCTGCACATGGGGCAGCAAGGAATAGGCACTAGCGGAACGGGCGTAGAGGGCCTCGGGGCGACGCTCCAACGAGTAGCGCTCACCGCGACCACTGGCAAAGTTCCGTTGCCCCTGGAAATGCGGGGCATCAAGGCGAGCGGAAAACAGGGGCGGATGGCCGTAGATATACGCACCAAGCATTACGGTGGCCGCTTCACCCTGGCGCGCCATGTGTTTCCGATGCGCCTGCATTTGCTGCACAGTGGCCCGCTCCAGCTCAACGGAAACCTGCACCCCGCTGAGCCCAGCCTGGGCGTATGCGTACAGCGCCGGAGTATTAAGCACATTGCAGCTGTAATCGCCATATATTTTCACATCAGCCAGCCCCTGCGTTTGGCTATCAACGCCAAACAGCGCCATCTGCCCGATATGGCCGATCTGGAAACTGTCTGCCCCCTGTCGCCGCAAGGCCGCAATAGCCTCCCCGTACCAGGCCATATCAGCCTCGCGCATGAGCGGTGGCAAGGCCCAGACCACGGTCTCACGACCATCCTGCCGCGCACGGATGCGCAAGGCTCGCTCCACATTGGACGGGGTGAGATCCAACACCACCCGGCTCACCTTAAAGGGCAGCCGCTGACGTGCTCCCTCCATCGATGCAACCCTGAGCCACCATTGGGGAACGGTACTGCCTGCGCGAGACTCCCGGCCATCACCTCGTGCGACGCCCGACTGCACCGGAGCTTTAGCCTTGCCCGGCGATTCGACACCCAAATCAATCAGTTGTCGGCGCAACCTTTCGGGTGAAAACGTCGGTGCGGGTGTGGCGTTGATCTTGGCTATCACCGGGGAGCGCTGTTTATCGCCCCTGGTGCTGACATCGACTCGAAAGAGCAAACCATGGGAGGGCCGCTGCATGAGATGGCGTTCAACGTCGCCCACCATAACAATGATGCTCTGTCCCTTGTGGGCCTGATCTATCCGTCGTCCCTTGGCCTCCATGGTGCGTAGAGTAAAACTCTTGCGTTCACCGCTACGCTCTTCATAAAGACGGAGCCGATCCCCCAATGCAAGGTCTGCCTGCAACATCACCTGCAAGTGCAGAGTGCGCGATGCGCCCGCACCTTTGCCGGCTTCGATCTTGCCCACCTTCCCCACCAGCTCGCCGCTGCTGCCGCTCAAATGTGGTTGGATAATCCGGTCTTCACGGCCTGTGAGAAAAAAACCGGTGGAGCGCCTGCGCCCCATGGCGGCATCCAGGCAGCGATGTGCCTCTGCCAGCGCGGCCTTCTGCTGCTCGGCACTGCTATCCAGGGCATCGATGGCCAAACGATAGGCGCGCACCACATTGCGCACATATTCGACGGATTTAAGACGGCCCTCGATCTTCAAGCTGACCACGCCGGTATCGCGAATGGCTGCCAGGCTGTCGATGCCACAAAGATCGTTCATCGAAAAAAGGTAGCCGCCCTTTTTGCTGCTTTGCCCGCGACCACTGCTTTTTCCTGAACCAAGCCAATCATAGCGGCGGCGACAGGGTTGCACACACTGTCCCCGCAGACTCGATTTGCCGCCATGGAGGCTGGAAAATCGGCACATGCCGGAGTAACTGAAGCACATGGCGCCATGGATGAAGATTTCCAGCTCCACGGAACTGCGTTCATGAATGATGCGAATCTCCTCCAGACTCAATTCCCGGGCCAGCACCACCCGCTCAAATCCCAGTTGTTGAAAATACTGGGCGGCTAAAGAGTGGTTGATGGTCATCAGGGTGGAAGCGTGAACTTTCAGGCTTGGAAAATAACGCCGCACCAGATAGAGCAGCCCCAGATCCTGGATGATCAAGGCATCCGGAGCAATGGCCGCCAACCCGTGCAGGGACTCAAGCGCCAGTTGCAGCTCGGATTCCTTCATCAAACTGTTCATGGCCACATAGAGCTTCTTCCCCTGGCCATGGGCATGCCTGGTCATACCGGCGATCTCACCAAAGGTGAAATCACGACTCAGCGCCCGGGCATTCAGCCCCGGCGCACCGATATAGACGGCATCGGCCCCTTCCTGCAGCGCTGCCTCAAAGGCCGCCACCGTTCCGGCAGGGGCGAGCAGTTCCATGGGTGAAGTGTGGGGATCATTCATAGCAAAAAAGACTGCATGGTCATGGCATCAACAAGCGGTCCATCCGGCGACCGCAGCAAGAGAGAATATCTGACAAACAGGACAATCTACTCAACAACCGTGTTGAGCATGAGGGGATAGTCGATGGGAGGGATGGGCAGGATAAAATAAAAATTATTGCCTTCCGGAGTGGGTTCATAACCGACCTGGCCACCGTGCATCTCGATCACCAGGCGAATGAAAGATAAGCCATGGCCGGTGCCGGGAATATTGAGACTGTCGTCACCGCGCATGCCCTCCTGGAAGAGCAGGTTCCCCTCTTCGATGGTCATATTGGGCCCCGTGGTAAAGACATTGAATTTGATCCCGTTTTGACCGGTACGATTGAAATTTTCCACCACCTCCCGACCGTAGGCCATGGCCTTGCGTGGCCGGCCGGCATGATCGATGATTTCCTTGGTGTACTTGGCGGCGTTGGAAAAAAGATTGGCATAGACCTGGGCCAGCAGGCCGATATCCACCAGTATGGGGAACTCTTCCTCATACATATTGCGCGGTCGGTCGACGCTGACATTGGCCGCACGAAGCCGGCTGACATAATGCTCCAACTGGGGGATGATCACCTCTTTTTCCACAAAGCAGCGTTTGGTATGCAGCACCAGATGACCGCGCTCAAAATGTTCGCGCCGAAACAGGCTCTCGATAAACAAACTCATGTTGGCGTGATGCTTGACGATCTCCTGATAATAGCCCAGGAGGTCATCCTGTAACGATTGCAGTTTGGCGCAACAGGTATCGCAACGGTCTGGCCGCGGTGCCTCCCCATGATTGCCACTGATCTCCTGCTTCAACTCCTCGATCAGCCCGATTTTTTTCTTCAGCCGATTAAACAGATGCCGAAAATACATATTGGGCACGATGATGTTGTGCTCAATATCGATCACCAACGTATTGATAAATTTGAGTCGCTCGATGTTTTGCCGGGCAATGAGGCGATTATCCAGGTTGTAGCCAATGCGGTTGGCGTACTTGGCAAAGAAAAATTTATCGGCCTCGGACAGGCCGTCCTGCCGCCGCACCACATACATACCCAGAATGCGTGAGCCACCGCACAGCCCGTGTAAATCGTTCCACAGCCGGTACTGTTCTCTTTTTTCCGCCGAAGAGACCTTCTGAGAACTACTCCGGTAGGGGTGCTTGCTGAAAATCGGCACCATATACGCCCCGGCCATCTCGTAGGGGGTTTCATGGAGCTGGATGGGAAAACGCGCCGGTCGCGACTGCGGCAGCACCCCCTGCTCGCTGGAACACACCAGATGCAACCCCTCCTCGCCCTGGCAAATATAGAGCTCGCTGGCTACACCGACCAGGGCCAGCGGCACCGAGACACAGATGCGGTAGAAATCCTCCAGCGAGTCATACTCCTGGGCCAGATCGAAAAAGGCTTTGAGAAAGTCGTTACGCCCCTGGGAAAAATTATACTGTTCGTAACTCTCTGACTTGTCGCGGATACGGCGACAAAGAAGCTCCAGATCCGGCGGAATAAGCGGATGGCTGCTGTGCTCAGTCATGGGCCAACTCTTGTGGACATCCCGGCTAGCAGCGGCTAGGGCAGGGGCTCAGGGACACGTTGCGACAGCACCACCGCATCGCAATCATCCTTTTCACGCAGCAGCACATCCACCCTCTCATGGGGCAGCGGGGTTACCCCCAGGCCCACATAATCGGGCTGAATGGGTAACTCGCGTCCACCACGATCCACCAACACGGCCAACTGGATCGACAGCGGCCGGCCGTAATCCATGATCGCGTCCATGGCGGCGCGGATGGTGCGGCCGGTGAAGATGACGTCATCCACCAGCACCACCCGCTTGTCCTCCAGTAAAAAGCCGATGTCCGACTTCTTGACGATGGGGTTTTGCGAGATCAGACTCCAGTCGTCGCGGTAGAGGGTGATATCGAGGTTGCCTGCGGGCAGCACCACGCCTTCGCGCTGCTCGATCTTCTCCTTGATGCGCGCCGCCAGAAAGACGCCGCCGGTATGGATGCCGACGATGGAGAGATCCGCCACGCCGTGGTTGCGCTCGACGATCTCCAAACTGATGCGATCCAGGCTGCGTTCGATGTCGCTGTCGACCATGATGGTGCGTCTGTTCATGCCTTCACCCTGTTCCAGAAATAATCAATCCCCTTGGCATCGACCAGATTGATGGCCTCGGGATAGACCTCACATTCCACGGTAAAAACCCGCGCGGCAATATCATCGGGGGTATCGCTGTCCTCCAGGGCCACGCAACGCTGGAGCACAATCGGACCCTGGTCGTAGTCCTCGTTGGCAAAATGGACGGTACAGCCGCTGACCGTGCAGCCCTTGGCCTTAACCGCTTCATGCACATGATGGCCATAGAAGCCGGCCCCGCAAAAGGAGGGGATCAGCGCGGGATGAATATTGAGCACCGCCCGTTGCAGCGCAGGCGGCGGGGTATAGAGTTTGAGATAGCCCGCCAGAGCGATCAAGTCGATGTCATAATCGGCGAGGATGGTGTTGATGGCCTGGTTATCGCCGGCAAAAAAGGCCGGATAGCCATAGCGCTTGGCCTTCTCAAGCCCCAGCGCATTGGCCACGTTGGATACCACCACCTGGATCTCGGCCGCCAGAGTGCCCGCAACGATGCGCTCATGGAAATTATCCAGAGTCCGCCCGCTGCCGGAGAGCAGCACCGCCAGCTTACGCATGGCTCTCGCCCCCGGTGAAGTAGGGATTGCTCTGCACGTCCACCGTGCGCAGCCACTGGATGATGGCGGTATCGTAGGCTGAGGTCAGCTCAAAGACCTTGCAGGCCAGACGAAAACGGGTGGCCAGGGTGGTGTTGCCCTGGGCCTTGAGCTCCGTCAGCACCACCGGGTAATCGGCCGGGTCAACGATAACGGTGACATCGTGAAAATTCTTGGCCGAGGCGCGCAACATGGTCGGGCCGCCGATGTCGATGTTTTCGATGGCATCGGCTAAGGTGCAGTCAGCCTTGGCCACGGTCTTGCCAAAGGCATAGAGGTTGACGGCAATGATATCGATGGGTTTGATGCCGTGCTGCTGGCACTGGGCCTGGTGCTCGGCATTGGCGCGCTGGTTGAGGATGCCGCCATGCACCAGGGGATGAAGGGTTTTCACCCGGCCATCGAGCATCTCGGGAAAACCGGTGAATTCGGAGACATCTTTCACCGCCACACCGCTGGCCCGCAGTTTCTGGGCCGTGCCACCGGTGGAGAGGATTTCAATCCCCATGGCGGCCAGTTCCCTGGCAAAATCCTCGCATCCTGCTTTATCGGTCAGGCTGATCAGCGCCCGCTCAACATTTCTCATCATTGCTCCTTGCTGGTGCTACTCTTTTTGTAAAAACTGGCGAATTTTGCGCCGTTCATGTTTCTCCGGCCGTCGCTCGGGAGGGTTACCCTGCAAGCGTTGCAGTCGGCTTTCCTCCTCCACCTTCGCCCGCTTGGCTATGGATTCTTCGCTTTCCGCATAGAGGGTGCGGGCAATGGTAGCCGGCCCCCTGCGCTCACTCAGCGCCAGCACCTGCACCAAAAATTCGCCCTGCTCGCAGCGGATAACCAAGCCATCCCCCACCTGCACCGTCCGCGCCGGCTTGACCCGTTGGCCATTGAGTTCCACATGACCGCCACCGACCGCCTGGGAGGCCAGGGATCTGGTCTTGAAGAAGCGGGCGGCCCACAGCCATTTATCGATGCGTACGGTATCCATCTGCGAAATCTTGGGTTCTTTTTTGCGGCACGTTACCACAGTTTGCCGCTGCGATCAAACACAGAAGCCGGCCAACAGCCAGAATCGGTGCAGCCCCAGTTGCCGCCGCCGGCAAAATCGGGTAAGGGGAATGCTCCCTTCACTGCGAGAGTCGTCCATGTCCCTACACGCCGTTGGCATCAGCAACTTCACCTGTCCGGTCCGCATCCCCGAAAAGGGCGGCACCGTGCAACAAACCGTGGCCACCATCGACCTCACCGCCCAGGTGCCGCGTGAGCGGGTCGAGTCCTGCGCCGCCGTCATGACCGATCTTTTGGCGGCGTATCTGCCGGACATCCACTCCGGGGTCTTTCCCGAACTGCTGGCCAAGGTCCGCACCCGGCTCCAGGCCGACGAGGCGCGGATAAGCATGCATTTCCCCTACTTCATCGCCAAAAAGGCGCCAGTCACCGGCACTGCAAGCCTGATGGAGTACCAGTGTAGCTTCACCGCCGACTCCACCACCGGCATCGAACCGCGCCTGAGCGTGGTGGTCCCTCTCACCACCCTGTGCCCCTGCTCCAAGGAGATCAGCGAGGCGGGAGCGCACAATCAACGGGCCGAGGTCACCCTCACCATCGAACCGTTGGCCATGATCTGGCTGGAGGATCTGATCGCCCTGGTTGAAACCTGCGGTTCCTCGGAGATCTACGCCCTGCTCAAACGGCCCGATGAAAAATTCGTCACCGAGCAGGCCTACGCCCAACCGATGTTTGTCGAAGATGTGGTGCGCAAGGTGGCGCAAGTGGTGCTGGCGCATCCGGATATCGCCTGGTTCTCCGTGGGGGTGGAGAGTTTCGAGTCGATCCATAAGCACAGTGCCTACGCTTTTGTCGACAGCCGGGACCTGGTGCCCGCAGCATCCCAGCACTGACATCGATTACAGCTGCTCGCCCAGCCCCCCCAGGCAGAGATATTTCAGCTCCAGGTATTCCTCCAGGCCGTGTCGCGAGCCTTCACGACCGATGCCCGATTCCTTGACGCCGCCAAACGGAGCGGCCACTGACGACATCCGGCCGGTGTTGATGCCGACCATACCGTATTCCAAAGCCTCGGCAGTGCGCCAGATACGTCCGATGTCACGGCTGTAAAAATAGGCGGCCAAGCCGTAGGGGGTGTGATTGGCCAGGGCCACCGCCTGCCGGTCCTCCTTGAAGACAAAGAGCGGTGCCACCGGACCAAAGGTTTCGTCACGGGCGATCAGCATATCCGGATGGGCGTCGAGCAGTACCGTCGGTTCATAAAAAAAGCCTGCCCCATCAATGCGCCGGCCACCGCAGCCGATGCGTGCGCCCTTAGCTACGGCATCACTGACCTGCTGCTCCACCTTCTCCAGAGCCGCCAGATCAATGAGCGGTCCTTGCTGCACGCCTTCTGTAAAACCATCCCCCACCCGCAACTGCCGTACCGCAGCAGCCAGCTTTTCGGCAAAGGGTTCGTAGATTTTTTCCTGCACGACAAAACGGTTGGCGCAGACACAGGTCTGGCCGGAGTTGCGGTACTTGGAGACCATGGCCCCACGCACCGCCTGGTCGAGATCGGCATCGTCAAAGACGATAAAAGGGGCATGACCGCCGAGTTCCAGAGACATCTTCTTCACCGTGTCGGCGCAGTTGCGCATGAGCAACTTGCCCACTGAGGTGGAGCCGGTGAAACTGAGCTTACGCACGAGGGGATTGGCGGTCATCTCGGCGCCGATATCCTCGGCCGGACCGGTGAGCACATGGAGCACACCGGGCGGGAATCCGGCCTGCTGCGCCAGCCAGGCCAGAGCCAGGGCGGAAAAAGGGGTCTGACTCGCCGGCTTGATCACCAGTGGACAACCGGCGGCCAGAGCGGGTGCCGCCTTGCGGGTGATCATCGAGGACGGAAAATTCCAAGGAGTGATCGCCGCGCAGACCCCCACCGGCTCCTTGAGCACGACGATGCGCTTGCCCTTTTGCGCCATGGGGATGGTCTCGCCGTAGACCCGTTTGGCCTCTTCGGCATACCACTCCACATAGGCCGCACCGTGCAACACCTCGTCGCGGGCCTCGGCCAGGGGTTTGCCCTGCTCCAGGGTCATGATCACCGCCAGATCGTGATGATGCTCGACAATGAGATCATGCCAGCGGCGCAGCAGGCGCGAGCGTTCCTCGGCAGTCAGCGCCCGCCAGGCGGGCCAAGCACGGTTGGCCGCAGCGATGGCCAGAGCGGTCTCCACGCGGCCCAACGACGGCACCGATCCAATGGGTTCGTTACTGGCCGGATTGATCACCTGCAGCCGATGCTGCTGGGGCCCATCGATCCAGGTGCCATCGACAAAACACTGGGAGCGCAACAGCTCTTGACAACGTAGGTTCATTGCCCTCTCTCAACATGCAAACAAATGCAAACAGGCAGCACGCCACAAAAGAGGCTGTCGCTGCCTGCCTGATAAAATTCTCCACCCGAATCAGGACCCGGTGTGCTATGGTGTACGGAGCCAGCATCATACACCGGGGTGATGCATTTTTCACCCCGATAACCACTCACTCCGGCAAAAGAACAGGGCCCGCATGAGCACCGATTCCCGCCGATCCCCGCGCCTGATCGATTACCTTCCCCTGGAGGTGCGGGTCATCCACGCTGTTGACCACAAGCCATTGGCTGGCCCCTTTGCCGGCCGCATCATCGATATCTCCATCCACGGCGCCTGCCTGCTGATGACCCAGGTGCTCCTGCAGCATGTGCATGTCTTTCATACGCCCCGAACCACCGATGGTCTGATGCTGCAACTTGCTATCGATCTGGAAACAGAGCAGGCCCACCACCTGCTGACCGCCCGGCCAGTCTGGCTGAGTGCGGTGAGGCAGCGATCGATCCTCGCCTTCAAGATGGGGGTTGAGTTCACCACCGACCCGGACATGGAGCAGATGCAGGCGCTGCGCCAAGCCCTGCACGCCAATCAGCAACAGCGTGCGGACTGGTGGCAGCGCCACAGCCATCTGCTGCAAGTGCCAGAAAGTTGATCACTGCGAAATCGGGCGCTCCTTGCGTGGACCGGACACCCAAAACACCGGCACAGTCTGCTCCATGCCGCGCGGCAGCATCTCGCCCAGGGGCAACACGGTGAACGCGCCTTCCACCGCCCGTCGCACCGGTTCGGTGACATAGATACGGCACTCGACGGATTCCGCAGCCAAACGCTGCGCCAGATTGACCTCATGCCCCACCACGGTGTAGTCGAAACGGCGACTGGAACCAATATTGCCCAAAAAGACCGTACCGCTGGTCACCCCCACCCCCAAATCCACATCGGTAAACTCCTTTGACTCGACCACCCATCGCGCGCGCAGCTCGGCAAACATGGCGTTGATCGCCCAGGCCGCCTGCACCGCCGCCAGGCTTGGTTGATCAAGCCGATTCGGTGCGCCAAACACCGAGAGCACCGCATCACCCATGAACTTATCCACTGTTCCCTGCCATTGAAAGACGATCTCTGTGAACAGTTGAAAAAACTCATTGAGAAAACGACGTAAAAGAGGCAACTCCACTCGCTGCACCAGGCGGGTGAAGTGGCGAATATCGGCAAAGAGCACCGTCACCTCGGCGATTTCCCCCAGCTCCACCAGATCGCTGTGGCGGGAGAGCAACAGTTCGGCCACCTCAGGCGCCACATACTGCTCAAAGAGGGTGCGCATGCGGGTGGTCTCAGTCAGCAGGTGGCGGGCACGCAGATTTTCCAGGGCATTGGCCGCCTGGCTGCAGATGATGGCCAGCAATTCCTTATCTGCCGATGAAAATCGCTCTTCGGTGGCCTTTTGGCTGATATTGAGCACGCCGATGATTCGGCCACAGATGCGCAGCGGAAAGGAGATGGCGGAATTGATTTCCGGTTGTTGCAAGAGTGGGGCAAAGATAGAGCCCTGCTGATCCTCGCGGTTGAGAATCACCGAATGACCCTGCGCAAAGACCCAGCCGGCAATGCGATCACCGGGGGCCACACGGATGGATTGGGCCAGAGCCGGATCAATGCCACGGCAAGCGGCAATGTAGAGAGATTCTGCTGCGGCATCAAAGAGCATCACCGAAATCTGGCTGGCACCGGTTTGCTCTTCCACGGCGGCGACAAGATCATCGAGCAACTCCTGCTCGCTCGTGGCGGAAAAAAAACGTTCACCCAGACTGTAGAGGGGTATGAGGGTGCGCAAGCGGGCATTTTCCCACTGTAACTGATAGCGCCTCAAGGCTTGCTGCACCACCCCGGCTAGGGCCTCCGGTGCATAGGGCAGTTCCACCAGACCGGAGAAACCGGCCTCCAGTGCCCCTTGCAGCACCACCGCATCAGGTTGCCCGGGAATGAGCAAAATACCAGCAAGGCCTGGTTGCAGCAGAGAAAGTTCGGCAAAAATCGCCTGCCCGTTCATCGTTGGTTCATCAACGATGAGCAGCAGCGCCACTGCCCGATTGGCACAGACCTCTCGCATCTCGAGCAAACTGCGGCAATGCAGAATATGCAACGGGGCAAGCGCCTGGAGAATAATCTCGGCTTGCTGTTGATTGGTGGTCAGCAGAACAATGGGTGCTTTCATCGGCGCATGGTGAAAATATGTGAATTACTTTTATGTTATCATTGCCAGACCGCTAAGGCAAGTACTTGCGGGCCACGGGCCTGCATCGCCCCTCCTGTGCTGTTCATTTTTTCTCCCCTCGGGTATAATCGCCGCCATGCCCACACCAATGCCTTCACATAGCCCGCTGGCCGAACGCATGCGCCCCCTGCGCCTGCAGGACTTTGTCGGCCAGCACCACCTGGTCGGCCCCGGCCAATTCCTCAGCCAATTGATCGAAAGCGGCCGCATCCCCTCGCTTTTGCTGTGGGGGCCGCCGGGCTCGGGCAAGACCACCTTGGCGACCATCCTCGCCCATTCGGTCTCCGCCCACTTCATCTTCTTCTCGGCGGTCCTCTCCGGCGTCAAGGAGGTGCGACAGATCGTTGATGTGGCCCGTGAGATTCTGGAGCGGGAACAACGGCCAACCATGCTCTTTGTCGATGAGATCCACCGCTTCAACAAAGGCCAGCAGGACGCCTTCCTGCCCCATGTGGAGTCCGGCCTGCTCACCTTAATCGGCGCCACCACCGAAAATCCCTCCTTCCAGATCAACGCCCCCCTGCTCTCCCGTTGCCAGGTGCTGCTGCTGGCCCCGCTTGGGGTGACAGACATCGTGCAGGTGCTGCAACGGGCCCTGGCCGATTCGATCAATGGCCTCGGCGATCTAGCCCTGACTGTCGAGGAGGATGCTCTGCAATTATTGGCCGTGGCAGCGGATGGCGATTGCCGCCGCGCCCTCAATCTATTGGAGACGGTGGCTACCCTCGCCATGGAGCAAGAGCGGCAGCGTACGAAACAGGGCTCGGCACCTGCTGTGCAGCCATCAATCATCACCCTACTCTTAGTGCAGCAATCCCTGCAACAGCGGACGCTGCGCTACGATGCCCATGGCGAGGAGCACTACAATCTCATCTCCGCCCTGCACAAGAGCCTGCGCGACAGCGACCCCGACGGCGCCGTCTATTGGTTGGGGCGCATGCTGGCCGGTGGCGAGGATCCTCTCTATCTGGCTCGACGCATGATCCGCTTCGCCTCTGAGGATATCGGCAATGCCGACCCCCAGGCCCTGCAGTTGGCCCTCAACGGCCGCGAGGCCTATCACATGCTCGGCTCCCCCGAGGGTGAACTGGCCCTGTACCAGACCGCCGTATACCTGGCCACCGCCCCGAAGAGTAATGCGGTGTATGTGTGTACCCACCGGGTCCGTGCCGACATCGAGCGTACCGGCTCGCTGCCGGTGCCACTGCACATCCGTAATGCCCCCACCAAGCTGATGAAGGATTTCGGCTACGGCAAGGGCTATCAGTACGCCCACGACGACCGCGATGGTCTGGTGCTGCAAGAGCATCTGCCGCCGGAACTCGCGGGCCGCAGTTACTATGAACCGACCAATCGCGGCTATGAAGCGGTGATCAAGGATCGGCTCAGCAAATGGAAACAAATCCTTAAACAACGAGCACACGAACATGAGCAAACACCCAAGAAAAAATAAGCCCTTATTCCATCTTCTCGCAGCATTTGCCCTCTGCTGCACCGTCACCTCGGCAGCGGCAGCCCCGTTGCGCCTGGTGTACAGTAACGACAACATGGGCGAGCTCGACGGCTGTGGCTGAGGTCAGAGTCGTTTGGGCGGTCTGTCCAAAAAATCGTTTCTTGTCAAGGGACTGAGTGCCGATCCCCAGCTCCCGGCGGTCTTGATCAACAGCGGCAACATGCTCTTTAAAAAGGGAGTGAACGCAGCAGAGATGCCAGCGGCACGCATCGCCGCCGAAACCATTATCGAGGCCACGCGCACCATGGGGGGCAGGGTGATGGGTCTTGGCGACCTTGATCTTGCCGCCGGGTTACCCTTGCTGAGGGGAGCCCACCAGCCACCGGATTTCAGCCTACTTGCCCTCAACCTGGTAAAAACGGGCACGAATGCGCCGCTTTTTACCACGGTAAGTTGGCAAAAGGCCGGGGAGTTGCAAGTGGCGATCCTTGGGCTGACTGACCACAGTCTAATTGGAAGCGGTGAAGGCTTTCAGGTCCTGCCTTGGCAGCAAGGCTTGGAACAGGCAGTGACTGAGGTCAAGGGCAAGGCGGACTTCATCCTCCTTCTCTCCAACTACTCTCTGGCGGAGAATCAGGAAATCGCCCGCAAGATCCCGGCCATCGACTGCATCCTTCAGTCGGGCCATGTGCTTGGCAACACGCAGCCTACGGTGGTTAAAAACACCTTAATCAGCCAGACGGAAATTCGAGGAAAGTATGTGGGAGTATTAGATATCGACTGGAACGGGCACGGTCGCTGGCAAGAAGGAGCAACCGCCACCGCAGGCGGGGATAAGGCATCCACTTATCGCAACCGTTTCGAGGCCCTGAAGCTGTCGCTGCGCAACGACCCGGCCGTGGAGGCCCTCGTCAAAGACGCCCAGCGGCGTGTGGAGAAAAGTGCGTTGCCCCAATAACGATCTTGCACCGCGTTAATAAAAAAGGCCGCCCAATTGGGCGGCCTTTTTTTACAGCAATGAAGCGTTGACCAATTAGCAGCCGAAAGCCTTCTGCAGGTTGGGCACGGTCTGTTTTTTGCGGCTCATCATGCCATCGATCCACATGGAGTTGCCGGCGAGTTTGCCACCGAAGGCGCTCTCGATCAGGGCCGGATCATCGGAGAGTACCATCAGATCGGTACCCTCTTTGATAACATCGGTGAGCATCAGCAGAACGGAATGACGCTCGCCACCCTTCTGCTCTTTCATGGCGCCATACAGGGCCTCGCGCATATCGGCGACCAGGTCCAGGGTGGGCAACTCAAGCTGGCCAACGCCAACTTTCTTGCCGTTCATGTCGAAATCTTTGTAGTCGCGATGGAGCAGTTCCATGGGCGGAACGCCGGTCACGGCGCTCTTGGCCTTCAACATCTCCATGAACAGGCCGTCGGTATCGGTGACACCGGCGATGGCGGCCAACTCAGCCACGGCCTTCTTGTCGGCAGGTGTACAGGTCGGGGATTTGAAATTAACGGTATCGCTGAGGATGGCGGACAGCATCAGGCCAGCCACTTTCGGATCAACCTTGATGCCTTCCAGATCATAAAGCACCTTCAGCACGGTACCGGTACAGCCAACGGGCATGGCACAGAAAAAGATCGGCTGATTGGTGGTGACATCACCGATTTTGTGATGGTCAACAATGGCAACAACCTCACCGGCGGACAGGTTGTCCGGGGCCTGGGCCAGGTCGCTGTGGTCTACCAGGGCAATCTTCTTGCCGGTGGCATCGGTCAGAATCTCAGGGGTAGCAAAACCAAACTGCTTCAGCACCATCTCGGACTCGGGATTGAGGGCACCGGCAACGGCGGGAACATAATCCTCGCCCTTGGCTTTCATCAACGCAGCATAAGCAATTGCGGAAGTTACAGAATCGGTATCCGGACTTTTGTGGCCAATAACATAAACAGACATAGCGTATTACCTCCCAGAACGTGATAAATGACACATTTTCATGTGCGCTTCTCTTCCATCTCGGGCCTGTGGCAGACCGAAACAATAAAATTGAACGACCTTATAATGTTCATTTATAAGCGTCAAGCAGAAAAACGGAACGAGAGCGCAAAGTGCCTGCTGTTGCTATAAAAAACAAGGGGACCGACAATGTCGATCCCCTGGAAAAATCCTCTGAAAATGAGGCCCGATTCAGTCGCGGCTGCCGCCAAAGAAGCGAAGCAGCATCAAGAAGAGGTTGATGAAATCCAGATACAGGGCCAAAGCACCGATGATGGCACCCTTGTGGATGGCCGCCTCGCCCTGCTGCATGATGCCTTCTTCGCCGATAGTCTTGATTTTCTGCACATCGTAGGCGGTCAAACCGACAAAGACCAGCACGCCGATGCCAGAGATCGCCCAGTAGACCGCCGGACTTTTGAGAAAAATATTGACCACCGAGGCGATGAGAATGCCGATCAGCCCCATGAACATGAACGAACCCATGCCGGAGAGATCGCGTTTGGTGACCAGCCCATAGACGGCCATGGCGGCGAACATGCCGGCGGTGACCAAAAAGGTCATGGCAATGGAGGCATGGGTGTAGGCAAGGAAGATGGAGGAGAGCGTCACCCCGTTGAGCACCGAATAGGCAACGAACAGTCCGGTGGCCGTGGCCGGTTGCAGCTTGTCGATACGGGCGGAGAGGAAGAAGACCATGCCCAGTTCGGCCAGCACCAGGATAAAGAAGACCGGACTGGCGATCAGGGCGCGGACCATGCCGGACTGGGCCATGAAAAAGGCCACCGCACCGGTGATGCCCAAGCCGATGGCCATCCAGTTGAAGACCTTGGCGAGAAAGACGGTGGATGCCTCGACGCGTGCCTGGCTGCGCGTCATTTCGTGGGTTCGAATCTGCGTTTGCATATCTGTTGTAACCTCCATTGATGTGGTGAGTCTTAACCGGGAATGTGCCCAAATATTAACCATTGCCATGATAAAGGCAAGAAATCTCGACCTATGCCTCAAACCCTCACCCCTGCCATCGGCCATTCCTCTTGCAGCGCCACAACCATTCCGGAATTCCTATTTGCTTCGATTCACAGGCCCATGTTAGGAAGATTCTTTCTAATTTTGCCTTTGACAGGAGGAACTACGCAATGACGGCAACAGGCTACCAGGCTATGTGGGAACAGCTTAACCTCGACATTCCGGCCCATGACGGGTTATTGGCGGTGCTGGGTAAATTTTACGGCGACATCTACCTCTCCCAGTCGGGACGCTTACAGGGCATGGAGTACCTTGATTTCGTGCTCAGCGAGGTCCATGGCCTGCGCATCAAGGAGTTGCAGGACGCCAAGTCAGCCGGCCGCAAGATCATCGGCACCTTCTGCGTTTTCGTCCCCGAGGAACTGAGCCTGGCGGCGGATGCGGTCCATATCGGCCTCTGTTCCGGCGCCGAGGTGGGGAGTGCCGAGGCCGAGCAACTGGTGCCGCGCAACACCTGCGCCCTGATCAAATCCTTCATCGGTTTCAAACTCGCCCGCCTCTGCCCTTTCACCGAATCCTGCGACCTGATCATCGGCGAGACCACCTGTGACGGCAAGAAGAAGGCCTTTGAGGCCTTTGCCGAGCATGTGCCGCTGGAAATTCTGGAAGTGCCGCAGCGTAAAGAGGCAGCCGATCGTGCCCTGTGGAAAAGCGAGGTGCTGCGCCTCAAGGCCCGGATCGAGGCACTCACCGGCAATACCATCACCGCCGCAAAGCTCCAGGCCGCAATCAAACTGGTCAACGACAAGCGCCGCGCCCTGCAACGGCTCAACCGCCTGCGTCAGTCCGATCCGGCGCCGATCTCCGGTCGCGACTCCCTGCTGATTAACCAAGTCTCCTTTTACGATGATCCGGTGCGTTTCACCGCCAGCATCAACACCCTATGCGATCAGATCGAGGCGCGCATCGCTACTGGCGAGGGTGTGGCCCCGGCCGGTACGCCCCGGTTGTTACTCAGCGGCTGTCCCATGGCGGTGCCCAACTGGAAACTACCCTATATCGTCGAGGGCAGCGGCGCGGTGATCGTCGGCGAGGAATCCTGCATCGGCACCCGCAACACCCGTGATCTGGTCAGCGAAGAGGCCACCACCATGGACGAAATGATCGATGCCCTGGTGGATCGCTATCTCAAGATC
Source organism: uncultured Desulfobulbus sp. (assembly GCA_964639845.1). Taxonomy (GTDB): domain Bacteria; phylum Desulfobacterota; class Desulfobulbia; order Desulfobulbales; family Desulfobulbaceae; genus Desulfobulbus. The sequence goes on from CAZXHS010000001.1 coordinate 749,196, forward strand.
GATTGTGCCTGCTTCACCCCAAACCTGGAGCGTCAAGTCAATATCCAGAGCATGGTCAAGGAGTTGCGTGCGGACGGCGTACTGCATTACAGCCTCATGTTCTGCCAGCCCTACGAGCACGAGGCCATCAAGATCGAGAAGACCCTCAGCCAGGCTGGGGTGCCGATGCTGGCCATTGCCACCGACTACAGCATGGAGGATGTGGAACAGCTCAAGACCCGCATCGAGGCCTTTGTGGAGATGGTGAAGTAGTGCCGCTGTTTGGCGGTTTGGATATCGGATCGCGCTCCATCGAACTGGTGGTGCGCGATACGCAGCAGGTGATCAGCCGCCACAAAACCGCCACCACCTTTGATCCGCTGGCGCAGATCCACAGCCTGACCAAGGAATTTCGTTTTGATCGGCTGGTGGCCACCGGCTATGGTCGAGGCCTGGTGGCAGGTGCCGACATTTGCGCGACGGTGGAAACCATCACCGAGATCAAGGCCTACGGCCTGGGGGCACAGGAGCTTTTTCCCGAAGCCGCGACGGTGCTCGACATCGGCGGCCAGGACACCAAGGCCATCGCCCTGAGCAACGGCAAAATTAGCAAGTTCGAGATGAACGACCGCTGCGCCGCTGGTACCGGCAAATTCCTGGAACACCTGGCCACCGTCTTTCAGATTCCCCTGGAGGAGTTTGGCAGCTATGCCCTGGGCGGTACTACCCGGCTGGAGATCAACGCCATGTGTACCGTCTTTGCCGAAACCGAGGCCATCAGCATCATGGCCCGGGGCACCAATCCCTGCGATATTGCCCTTGGCCTGCATGCCTCGATCGTCAAACGCACCGTGGGCATGCTGAGTCGGGTCGGCCTCCGTCAGCCGCTGCTCTTTGCCGGCGGCGTGGCCAACAACCCCTGCGTGGTGCAGCTGCTCACCGAGGCATTGGGCACGCGCCCGCTCATTCCCGAGCAGCCGGAGATGGTGGGCGCTCACGGCGCCGCCCTGCACGCTCTCCGCGCCAGCCGCGCCACCTCCCCTGATTTCCCTTAACGCTTGCCGGTGAAGCTGGTATAGAAGGCCTTTTATCGGCCAATGCCACGGCTTCACTCACAACGCACTTTTGCGAGGCAATCCCATGTATCCCATTCACGACACCACCATCCTCGTCAACAAAACCACCACCCGGCTACAAGGTTTCCGCTTGGAGGACACCAAGCGTGCCCCGATGATCATCGTCTTTGTTGACCAGGACAAGCCGCAACTGATCCCGCTTCCCCCCGGCCAGACGCCGCCGACGCTCATCAAGTCGGAGAACATGGAATCGGCCATCGAGATCATCACCTACGCCGAGATCCATTCCTTCATGCACCAGGAAGACGATCACCACCACCATCACTGAACCCAAGCAATCCGCAGGTATCGCTGCCACCGGCGTGAACAAAAAAAAGCCGGGGCATCCGCCCTTGATCGGCGACGCCCCGGCTTCTGCATGAACCGCTCGCGCGGGTTTATCGTGCGGGCTTACTTGCCCGGCTCGGCGAGTGAGATATTGAGTTCTAGCACCTCGAAGTCGCCGCGCTTGTCCACCGAGAGCTTGATCTGTTCTTCGTTGATGGGAATGTATTTGCGCACCACCTGCAGGATATCGTTTTGCAGTTGCGGCAAAAAGTCGGGGCTGGTGGAGCGCCGGCGCTCATGGGCGACGATGATCTGCAACCGCTCCTTGGCCACCGAGGCGGTCCCGGTCTTTTTTTGTCGAAAGAAGTAGTCGAAGAATTTCATGGCATCAGGATCCAAAGAAACGGGAGAAAAACCCCTTTTTCGGAACGTCAAGGAAGCGGTACGGCACCTCCTCGCCCAGGAAGCGGTCGACGATATCAAAGTAGGCCACCCCGGCATCGCAATCCTCAGCCAGGGTCACCGGGACGCCCGAGTTGGAGGCGGCCAGCACCAGCTTTGACTCCGGCACCACCCCGAGAAAGGGAATGGCCAGGATCTCGCAGACATCATCGGCACTGAGCATGTCGCCACGCTCCACCCGCACCGGATCGTAGCGGGTCACCACCAGATGCACTTTGACCGGTTCGGCGTCCTGCTCTGCCCGGTGTGTCTTGGAGGCGAGCATGCCGATGATGCGGTCGGAATCGCGCACCGAGGAGATCTCGGGATTGGTGACCACCAGGGCCTCGTCGGCATAATACATCGCGGTCATCGCGCCCTTTTCGATACCAGCGGGCGAATCGCAGATGATGTATTCAAAGCTCTGCCGCAACGAGGCGATCACCTCGCCCACGCCCTCCATTGACAGCGAATCCTTGTCGCGGGTCTGCGAGGCAGGCAGGATGTAGAGATTGCCGATGCGTTTATCCTTGATCAGGGCCTGATTGATCGAGCCCTCGCCGTGAATGACGTTGAGCAGGTCATAGACCACCCGCCGCTCGCAGCCCATGATCAGATCGAGGTTGCGCAGACCGACATCGAAATCAATGACAACCGTCTTGTATCCGCGTACCGCCAGTGCCGCAGCAAAAGCCGCGCTGGTGGTGGTTTTGCCTACACCGCCCTTTCCGGACGTTACGACGACCACTTTAGACAACGTTGTGCCTCCTTGTTCGCAGTCTTACCTGCATAGCTTTACGCGGTAACGCCAGGGTTCAACTGTGATGCGGGTCAAAGATCCCCATCACCTCGAATTGCAACCCCTTGCCACCACGGGAAATCATCACACAGCGATTGACGAGCCGCTGCTCCAGCGAATCGTTGACCACATAGGCGTCGGCCACGGCCACCAACTCCGGATTGCACTGCAAGGCGAAAACGCGCGCCTTGGCATCGCCATGCACACCGGCCATGGCCCGCCCGCGCAGGGCGCCATAAACGTGGATATTGCCGGCAGCCACCACCTCGGCACCGGCATTGACCGAAGCCAGGACGATGAGATCACCCTCCGGGGCCACCACCTGCTGGCCGGAACGCACCGGCAGGGTGATGACCATGGCGGGAACACGCGCTGGCGGTGCCGGCGGCGCCGGGGACTGAGGCTCAGCCACCGCATCGGGGATGGGCTCGACCGGGTGCTCGACCACGGCCTCCGCATCCTTGGCGGCGACGTTTTTCTCCACCTTGGCGGCAGGCAGCACACCAAGACCGGCATCGAGCACCCGCTGCACCACAGCGGAACCCACGCTGCGCACCCCAACCGGTATCAACCCCAGACCGCGAAGAAAGGTGGTGAGCACCAGAAAATCCAGGCGCGGCTGTTCCTCCTCATCCAGGGCTTTCAGGTCAATCAACAGCGGGGCGTTGTTGAAGAACGAGCGCGCCGGCCCGATTTTTTTCTTCAACTGCGGATAGAGCAGCTCGGGATCAGTCTCCCGGATGTACAGCACCATGACGGTGAGCACACTGCCCTTGAGCTCAAAAACAGCAGATTCGCCGGTTACGTCGCTTGCTTTCATGAATCACTGGAGATAATGGAAAAAAGGCCGTTCTCGAACAAAACGCCAAGAACGGCGTTTTCAGCTTCGTAACATACTGTATTGCCGGTCCTCAGCTCCCCACATGGCGAGCAGTTGCCGGACGCGTCAATACTTAAACGCGCATTGTATACCTATTCACACGACAAATCTCAAGGATACTCTGCTGCATGCAGGTGGATTCGTCGGCAGGATCAATCCCCGGCAAGCGGTCCCCGCTCCACCGACCGCCCCACGACCAACTGCACCTTCTCCAGCAGACTGCGCACCGAAAAGGGTTTTTGCAGAAAATCGACGCCGGCATAGAGCATGCCCTGATCGGCGATGACGTTTTCGGTATAGCCAGACATGTACAACACCTTCAACCCGGGGATGCGGCCCGATAATTGCCGATAGAGCTCACGACCGTTCATCTGCGGCATGATGACGTCGGTGAGCAGCAGGTCCACCGGGGCAAGACGATCGATCATGGCCAGGGCCACCTCGGGCTGATCAGCCTCGCTGACCTGGAAGCCATGGGCAAGCAGGGTTTCGCAGACCAGCTCGCGCACCATCTCGTCATCCTCAACCACCAGCACATGCTCACCACTAGACGGAACCAGATGCGCCTCCGGGCTGCGGTCCGCAGCAACACCAACGCCCTCCTCGGCCTTGGGCAGATAGATCTTGAAAGTGGTACCGTGGCCGGGTTCGCTATACACCCAGAGATGGCCATGATGCTGTTTGATGATGCCAAAGGAGGTGGCCAGGCCCAGACCGGTGCCCTTGCCGCGCTCCTTGGTGGTGAAAAAAGGCTCGAAGATGCGGTCGCGGATGGCCTCCTCGATGCCCACCCCGGTATCGCTGATGGAGAGCATCACATATTCGCCAGCCGCCACCTCAACGTGGCGCTCGGCATAGCGCTGATCCAGAAAGACCTCGGCGGTTTCGATGGTGAGGCTGCCGCCCTCGGGCATGGCGTCGCGGGCATTGACCGCCATGTTCAGCACCACCTGCTCGATCTGGCTGCGATCCGCCCGCACCGGCGCAACAGGAAGATTGAACACGATGTTGATGGCAATGGTCTCGCCGAGCAGACGCCGCAGCATATCCTCGTAGTCACTGATCACCTCATTGAGATCGATGACGCAGACCTCCAGCATCTGCTTGCGGCTGAAGGCGAGGATCTGGCGGGTGAGATCGGCGGCACGGCGGGCGGCCTTGAGGATCTGGGTGAGCGAGACCGCCATGGGATCACTGGCGGGCAAGCGCCCCAGCCCCAATTCGGAGTAACCGATGATCGGCGAGAGCAGGTTGTTGAAATCATGAGCAATACCACCGGCGAGGCTGCCCAGGGTTTCCATCTTTCTTGCCTGACGCAGTTGCTCTTCCATCTCCTTGCGCTGGCTGATATCGCGAAAACTCCACAACCGCCCATAGAGCGAGCCTTCGTTGCTGCGCACCGGCACGGTGTAATACTCGAAGGTGGCGCCGCTGGCCAATGCCAGCTCGCCCTGGAAGATGGCATCCGCTTCTTGCTCGCTGCGTTGCTGGATCTCCTCAAAGGCGAGCGTGTCGGCCAGTTGCTGCGCAATATGGGTAAAGATGGGGGCGGTGGGTTGGCCGGGCATGCAGTCGATCACCGTCTGCCACAGGCTGCTGAATTGCTGGTTGCCAAAGAGGCAGCTCTTATTGATACCGGTAATGCAGATGCCGTCGATACGGGCCTCCAGCACGCATTCCAGCAGAGCCTTGCGCATTTGCAACTCCTGCTCTGCCTCCTGACGTTGCCGGATGCCCTCGCTGATGCGCAGCCGCATCTCGTTGATGGCCCCCACTAGATGGTCGAGTTCGTCCTCGCCATCCGGGGCCGCAGGAGGCCGCCGCAAGGCCAATGGCTCATCGAGACGATCCAGGTTGAGGGCGGCTGTGTAATTGACGATGCGCACCAGGTGGCGGTTGAGGCAGCGCTGAAACAACACCAGGATGATCACTGCCAGCGGCACCACCAACAGCACATTGGAGGACAGGATGGTCAGCGCCTGCTCCTCGAGCCGGTCGTAAACTCCGGTCAGGCTGGCGCGGACCTCCAGCGTGCCCACGGCAATTGGCCGCGTGCCGGCATAGACCAGCGGATACTCGCGGACAATGGCGGCGGTGGCGGTGGCGGTCGCATCGCCCTCAATCACATCATGGATCTCACGGTTGAGTTGTTCCCGCACCACCACATGGACGATATCCTGCAACTGCAACAATCCGCGCAGTTGCAAGCGCAGTTGCTCCTCATCCAACTGGTAGGCGCTGGCGGTCAGCGCCGGGACGTAACTCTGCTGGATGAAATCGAGGCGGGCATGGATATCGCGGATATTTTGCCGATACTCGAGATAAATCTGCACCGCGCCCCCCAGGGCTATGCACAGCAGGCTACAACCGACGATGGCCGCCATCAGCCGCAGGGCCAGACGGCGGTTGTGCAGCAAGGCTTTGCAACGAGCAGAGGAAAACATCAATGATTACCCCGAGCCTGACTCTTCAAAAAAGCGTTGAGGTTCACAATCCCTCCGCAGCACAGGCTGCCATCATCGCCCGGTAGCGGCCGCTTGCCTTGAGCCGCGCCAGCCCCTGGTCGAAGTGCTGCATCCGCTGTTCATTGCCCGCCACACTGCGGGAAAGCAGCAGGTGCGGATAGAAAAGAGAGATCGCCTGTTCCTGGGCCACGATCTGCGCCTGTTCCTGGGGAGAAAAGGCGGTGCGCAGCAGATAGTGGCCGACGCCGCGTTCCAGGGGCACAAGATCCAACCGACGGTGGAGCAGTTTCTTGAGGTTGAGCAGATCACTGGGCGCTTCGCTGAACATGGCCGGGTATTTGGCTTGGAGCGGCTTGAACACATCGCTGTAGGCGTAACCGATGGTGAGGCCGATACGCTGCTGCTGGAGATCTTCCAACTGTTGCCAGGGAACGGCGGCATCGCGGTGGTGAAAAAAGACCCAGCGTTGTGCGGAGAGCGGCTGGGAGGAAACAAAATGACTGGCCAGGTGCTCCGGAGTGTCGGCCCATTCGATGGCCCCATCGACGGCACCGCTCTTGGAGAGCAGCATGCCCCGTGCCCAGGGGAGGAAGGTGTAGTGCACCTCAATGCCCGCCTCGGCAAAGACCTCGCTCACCACCTGGGAGTCGCAGCCGTTGCCGGGCAATTTTTCCCCAGTGTACGGTGGCCATTCGCCGTTGGCCAGCCGCAGCACCGTTGGCGCAGCTGTTGCCGGGTCTGTGGCAAAAGCCTGTTGCGGCAGAAGACCAAGAGCCGGCAGCAGGACCAGCAACAATGCCCATGCTGCCACGGAAAAAACCGTTCCACTGCACCAGCGTGTGTTCATAGGCTCCTCACGGCAGATCAGGCTTCATCGGATGCGCAAGCGGTGCGAACCAGGTCGCGCCCACTGTCGCCGGGCAAACGGACAACACTGTGCAAAGAGGTACAGAACCGGCAAGGCTCTGTCAAGCGATCATAATGAAAAAAGGAGGTTAGGGTGTATCTCTTGACAAGGGCGACAAAAGAACCCTCGTCCTGGACGCCTTGGGATGGTAGATTATTGCATGTCTTTGCCCCTTCCCAACACGCGCCCCAAGGATCCCATGGATTTTACCACCTTGCTGTTGGCCCGCCAAAGCGTGCGCCGCTACCGTGACCAACCCGTTGAGCCCGAAAAAATCGCCCAACTGATCGAGGCGGTGCGGCTGGCGCCCTCAGCGAGCAACTCGCAGCCGTGGAAGCTGATCATCGTCGATGAACCCGAGCTCAAGAACCAGGTGGCCAGGGCCACCTATAGCACCCTGGTCTCCTTCAATAAATTCGTACCGCAAGCACCAGTCCTGGCGGTATTGGTGGTGGAGAAACCCAAACTGATCACCCAGATTGGTGGCCGGCTCAAGGATCGCGACTTTCCACTGATTGACATTGGCATCGCCGCCGAGCATTTCTGCCTGCAGGCAACAGAACTGGGGTTGGGCACCTGCATGCTCGGCTGGTTTGATGAGCCGGTCATCCAGACACTGCTGCACATCCCGCCCGACAAACGCATCGGCTTGCTGATTGCCCTGGGCTACGCCGCCGATGATGGGCCACCCCGCCCCAAGATCCGTAAAGCCAGCGCGGAGATGTGCAGTTTCAACCGCTACGAGTAAGCCCCCACGTCACGGAGGATGCCCATGCGCCCGAAGATCATCGACAGCCATATTCATTGCGGTATCCAGCATGCACAGCTGCCCATCGAGGAGATCAGGCCGCTGTTGCGCCAGGACGGTATCAGCGCAGCCTGCATGTTTGCGCCAGTGGAGGATATCTATGACCGTGACGACTTCCATTTTCAGGACAACGCCCATTGGCGGCAAACCCGCCACCGGGCCAACCGCTATCTGCTGGATCTGGCCGGCCAGGGGGAAGCGATCTTCCCCTACCTGTTCGTGTGGAACGATTTTGCCGTGGAAGAACTGCGCAAGCCCTATCGCGGCATCAAGTGGCACCGCCACAGCGATGAACCGGAGTACCACTACCAGCATCCACGCTGCGCCGAGATGATCGCCGAGATCACCCGCCGCCACCTGCCCATCGTCCTGGAGGAGAGTTTTGCCAATACCTGCCGCTTCATCGAGCAACTGGCGCCGCAGGCGATCATCATCATTCCCCATCTCGGCGGACTTAACGGCGGCTACCGCGCCCTGCACCAGGCCGGCGTTTGGCGACGCGACAACGTCTATGCCGACACCGCCCTGGCGTCGACCATGGAGATGCGCCACTTCATCGACCACTACGGCGCGGGCAAGCTGCTCTTTGGCAGCGATTATCCCTTTGGCGATCCTGCGGGAGAGCTTCGAAAAATTGAGCGCTTACACCTCAAAGACACTGAGTTTGAGCAGGTGGTGGCCGGCAATATTGTGCGATTGCTCAACCAGGGCGGGGCAGCGGTTTGAGGGGTTACAGCGGCGGGCATGCCACTAGCGCGGGGATATTGTTTGCAAAAAAGTGAGTGCTTCTCATTTTTTTCTCTCACATTCCCCTGTGGACTTGCTATCATGGGAGCATGAAAACAAGCCGTTCTCCTTTGAATCTCCACCTGTTCGAGCCGCAGTGAAACCATCGCGCCTTCTTCTCCTGCTCCTGACCCTACCGCTGGTCCTGGCCAGCGTGGCCCTGGCCACTCCGGCTACGTCATCTTCATCGGCCAAAAAATACGCCCTGGCTTACTGCTGGCATCAAGATGTACAGCAAGCCCTTGAAAACCGAAATAGGTTGAGCCGTGCTCTACCCGCACCCGCCAATCGCCAACTGCTGGTGGTCAGCCAGAAAGGCGAGTACGGGGTGATCTATCCGCTACGCGGTAGCCTGGCCCAGGCGCGACAAACGGCCATCAAACAGTCCCATGCCCTGGCCCTGGCGGGCTTCACCCCAGCGGACATCCTGCCCGAGGGCAGCTACAGTCCACTCAACAAACAACAATTGGCCCAGGGCCGGGAGTCCAAAACCACTACCCCGACAACGGCCAAACCCTGTCGACTGGCCGAGGGCAGCACCAAGGCAACGAAAAATCAAGCCTCGAGTATCAACTCTAAAATCCAGGATTTCTTGAGCGAGCAGCGCGGCAAGGGCCGCCTCAGACAGCGGGAGATGGCGGCACTGGTGGCCTATGATCTCTCCAGCAACACCTATGTGGCCAGCGTCAATGCGCAGCGCTCCTTCCAGGCCGCCAGCATGATCAAGCCCTTCGTGGCCCTGGCCTTCTTTGATCAGGTGCAGCGCGGCAAACTGAAATACAGCCCCACCCATCGCCAGATGATGGAGGAGATGATCCAGCACAGCGACAACGAGGCCACTAATTGGCTCATCCGCCAGGTCGGCGGCCCGGCCCGCTGCAACGCGGTGATCAATGGCCAATATGGGAAACTTTTCAGCAAGGTGCGCATCGTCGAGTACATCCCGCCCGGTGGTCGGACCTACAAAAACAGCGCTCTGCCCCAGGATTATGTGCAGTTTTTACGCGCCCTGTGGAACAACCAGTTGCCCCATTCCCAGGAGATGCTGCGGGTGATGTCCCTACCCGGCCGCGACCGCATCTTTTCAGGTACCGAAGTTCCCCCGGGCACCCTGGTCTACAACAAAACCGGCACCACCTCCCTGCTCTGCGGCGACATGGGCATCCTGGTCACACGCAGCAAGAACGGACTGCGCGTGCCCTATGCGGTGGTTGGCATCGTCGAACGGCCGACCCTGGCCAAGGATTACAAGCAGTGGATGGCCAGTGGTGGTGGCGTCATCCGCGATTTCTCCAGCCTGGTCTATGAGGAGATGAAGCAGAAATACAACCTGATGTAACCGCCTGTTTTCATATACAAGAAAACCCGAGGAAGCGCTTTGAGCCCCTCGGGTTTTCTTTTTTCCGATATCCCTCAATCAATGCCGGTGAAAGGCCGCATCTGTGTATCGCAGGCCCCACCGACGCTGACGGATTGCTCCTTCACCGGTCCCTGGCACTGGGGCCCCCGATCAGCAATGCGGCAGCGGATTTCCACCGGCTTGCCCGAGTTGACCCAGGATGGGGTTTTGCGGTAGCGTCCCACCTGATCAAAGCGGCAGCCACCGGGGATGCCGTAGGGTACGCAGCGGCTCGAATCCGCCTGCAAAGAGACGCGGCGGCCATCGACCACGAAACCTGGATAACTATCCTCTGTCTTGATGACATCGCGCTCAGCCTCCTCCTTCACCTGCACACTGCGAAAGAGATAGCCGTTGCCCTGCTTGGCCCCCACCTGGATGCGGGTATTGGCAATCAAGGCCACATCGTTGCCCCTGCGGGCAATAGCGCCGGACATGTATTCTAGCCGCTCCACCTGGGGAAAACACTTGCCCATGGCCGGGGCATGGTAGTAGTGGCGCAGGTTTTTCAGCTCACTGAGGTTGTTGCCAGGAAAGATCGCCGCCAGGTCACGATCGCTGCCATACAAGATGCGCTGCACATCGCCGACATTCTGGGCATACATTTGCTGCAACTTGCGCGAGGTGGCGCTCTCGGCGGCGAGATCATCACGCAGATAGCAGGTGGTCAGCCCGGAGATCTGGGTGAGGTACTCGTCCCAGATATTGTACTGCGACACCTTGGAGGACACGCCCTGGAAATCGCCGGGACTATCACAACCCAGGCGTGAGGAGCAGGACTCCATGCCGCGATTGCGGATGGAGAGCGCAATAATGTTGCGTTCGCAGCTCCCGTAGCCGTTGCAGCCCCGCTCCAGATGCCCCTCAAAAAGCGCTGTGCGCATGGTGTAATCCAGGTGTTTGGCCCGTTGCAGGGTAGCTTGCGGCCAACGGCCCTGCTGCTCGCGGATGAATTGTTCCCAGCCGCGTTCCAGGGCTGAACGCCGGCCGATCAGTTGCCGGTTGACCGTGGCGCAGGCCGAGGAGTTGTGAAAACCGCGCACGATCTGATCCAGTTCCCCCTGGCCCGGAACCGTTGGTTCAGCCTTCACAGCAGCCTGCCGGGGCGGATCAAAGACCGGCGGTTTGGCCATGGCATAGAGGTTACGGACATCCAACACAAACTGCACCCCCGGCCCGCACTGGTGATTCTCCACACTCAAGGCCCGCCGCGCCTCCACCGCCTGCTTGTAACGGGCAGTGGCAGCCGGGCCATCCTTGCGCGGATCGACCACCACCTCAAAACCCACATAGGGCACACCTTGGCGGTCGGTGAGCGGCTGGCCGTTACTGACCACCACGCAGGGGATCACCGAGGCGCCCTGCACCAGGGTGCCGGCCGGGCTGAGGCCACCACCGCTCGCCACGGCATCGACCCGGTAGTAGGGGATCTCCAGGGGACCGTTGAAACGGTACAGGGTCATCAGCGGTGTGGCCGGAATACCGGCCCAGGCCAGGGAGGTGCAACACAGGGTTATCAGGACACTTAATATTTTCATGGTTGTTCCTTGGTGGGGAAAGGCGGGGATTGCGCAGTAACGGCGCACACGGCAAGACAGTTTTCCCGCACCGTAAATTGAATATTGAAGTCGGCAAAGCCCAGGCCATAGATCCGCGCCGGATCCTCCTGGTAGCGCGGTCGGGGGTCCTGGGCCAGAAGACCGAACAGGGCTTGGTGATGCGATGGTGGAATCATTGCCAGCAAGGGCTGCGGGAAATCCACCTGCAACGCCTCCTTTTCCGCCTCGCCGACAAAGCCAGCCGTGGCCTGGGGATGGCTGTCGGTATAGGACAGATAGGGCTTGATATCATACAGCGGGGTGTTATCGAGCAGATCAATCCCCCCCACATGGAGCACCGGCCCCTGATCGGTCTGCGGTTCGATGTGCAACAGCTGCACCGAGGACAAACCAATGCCATTGGGCCGGAAGGGGGAGCGGGTGGCGAAGACGCCCATGCGTTTGTCGCCGCCCAGACGCGGCGGCCGCACCGTCGGCGACCAGGTGGTGCGCCGGGCCTCGGAGAACTGCCAGATCAGCCAGATATGGGAAAACCCCTCCAAGCCGCGCAGCGCATCGATATTGCGGTATTGCGGTTCAAAGACAATGCTCCCGCGCAACGACGGCACCAGCCCGCTCTGACGGGGAATGCCAAATTTACTGGGAAAATCGGTACGAACGCGGGCAATAATCTCCATGGGCTCTCATCTGGTTGGTGCTTCGAGTGCGGTCCGCTCCGACCAAACCGCCTTGTCGAACAGAGAGATACTGGCACAGGCCGACGAAGTCAAACACTACCAACGCCTTGGGCCGACGAACCGGCAATAAAGCGCACAAAGATGCTGCGTTGGCTTGTCCTTCTTGACCGGTTCAGGTATGTAGAGGAGTTCGTTGTTTTTTGACAGATTGACTGCATCGCCATCAACAGACAACACCAGGGAGATGACCATGAAAAAGGCAAAGAAACAGAAGAGCGCAGGGGGCAAGAAGGGCGCCTGCAAACAGTTGCTGCAAAAGGCCGCCCAAGGCGCGATGGTGTTGGGCACCCTCAACATCGGACTGACCGCATTGGCCGCCGATCCCCCCATGGTGCAGCAACAGGCCCGGGACATGGCGGCACAAGGTTTGGTTGACCCCAGTTACAACAATAAATTGGGAACCGATCCGGCCGGAGCCATGGGCAAGCGTCCCGACCAGTTGACCGATGCAGACCGGGCCGCCGCTGCTCAAGCCCAGCAAAAAATCAGGGATGTCAAACGCAGCGGCTCCAGCGGTGGCGGTTGCGGCATGTCCAAGTCCATCCCCAACCCTTGATGGTCTCGTGAAAAATTGACAAGCAAGCTGTCAATGGTTGTGCAATCGGTAGAGGACGAACCACGCGACGTCAGTTCGTGACCCCCCACAAGCAACGACCCAAGAGATGAGTGCCATCACCCAGTTGACGGTGCTGGGGCGGGAGATCAGCTTTGATGCTTCCGCCCTCACCACCGAGCCCCCCAACGAGACCTGCTTTCCCGACGTCTGCGCCCTGGCGCTGGATGTCTCCGGCAGCTGCAATCTACGATGCACCTATTGCGCCGAATCCATGACCCTGCCCCAGCGGCAGCCCATGGACAAGAAAAGCCTCAACCGCGCCGTCGAGGCCCTGTTTCTGTTTGCCTGGTCCAATCCTACCTCGCCCCTGACACTCCTGTTCGGCAACGGCGAACCCCTGCTGCATGCCAAACGGGTCAAGGCGGTCGGCGAACTGGCCATTGACCTGGCCCGACAACATGACCGTCAACTGACCCTCTCCCTGACCACCAACGGCACCCTCTTGAAACGAGATATCCGCCGCTGGCTGATCAAGGATGGTTGGGAGGTCAAGGTGAGCCTGGATGGTGGCCGCGCCGATCATGACCGTCACCGCATCGATGCCCAGGGCAAGGGCAGCTATGGCCGGATAAAGGGCAAGCTGCGCAAACTGGTCAAGGCGATCCCCCAAAGGTGCAGCACCACCGCCGTATTCTGCAAAGGTTCTGATGCGGCCCGCATCGTCGCCGCCCATGCCGCCCTGGGGGTGCACAGCATGGAGATCGTTCCCGTTGCGGCGCCGCCCGGCTCGCCGCTTTTGCCCGGGGAAACGGAGCTGCTGGGCTATCGCCGCTTCATTGCGGCCTATGCAAAAAAGATCCTGCACAAAAACCACCTGCCGGCACTGCCCCGCTTGCAGGGCCAGCTGCGGCATGTACTGGGTCTGGGCAACAAAGAGATTATCTGCGGTGCAGGGCGCAACTTCTTTGCCGTGGGCAGTGAGGGCCATCTCTACCCCTGCTACCGCTTTGTCGGCCTGGACCAGTTCATCCTCGGCAACCTCGATTCCGGCCCCAGCCCGGAGGCGGTCCAGCGCTTTACCGCTTCCTGCGCCCGCCCCCGCTCGGCACGGCAGGAGTGCAGCCAATGCTGGGCAGCACCGCTGTGCAACGGCCCCTGTTTCGCGACAACGGAACTGCTGAGCCAGGGCGCACCACCGGAGGCCTACTGCGCCATGATGCGGGCCGACAGCGAGGCAGCATTGTGGTTGGTTGATACGCTGCGGCACAAGAATCCGGTGCAACTCTGCCAACTTGCCGGTATAGAGTTGTGAGGCACGGGGAGCTGTTTTCCATGCTCGCAAACCCCTCCTCGATGCAGATGACGTCTTTTACACGGTGCCCTCTTGGGCACCCATGTTCAACAAAAGGAACAGGCCATGTCTGAAGAATTGGCAACAACGTTTTTGAAGGAAAACTGGTTCAGTGACAAGGACTTCGAGAAAAAAGTCCCAGGGTTGACCATGCTCTCCGGGGATCAGGTGGGCCGCCGCATCATGCTCGCCGACGACCGCATCACCATCGGCCGCTCTCCCGAGGCAACGATTATGCTTAGGGATACATTGACCTCACGGCTGCACATCGCCATCGAGTTTGACGCCACCTTTGGCTTCTATGTGCTGCACGATCTCAAGAGCACCAACGGCACCTTTGTCAACGGCAACCGCATCAACGAGGCCACCCTGAAGGAGGCAGACAAGATCCTCATCGGTAGCACCATCTTCCGTTTTGGCTGGTCCGATGCCATTGACCTGCAATACCAGAACGAAATCGACAACCTGCTCAACATCGACGAGTTAACCGGCCTGATTGTCAAGCGCCGCTTTGATGAAGAGTTGAACCGCTATATCGCCGTGGCCCGTAGCAAGGGCGCGGATCTGGCCATGATCATGATTGACATCGACGGCGTCAAGAAGATCAACGATACCCACGGCCACGCCTTTGGCGCCCACACCATCAGCCAGACCGGCCATCTGATCAAGGCCGCCACCGAGCAAAAGGGCTTGGCCAGCCGCTTTGGCGGCGACGAGTTCATGATTTTCCTGCCCACCTTCACACTGGACGCGGCCGTCCAGCTCGCCGAAACCCTGCGCCGCCAGGTGGAAACGCATTGCTTTGAGCTGGAGAGCATCCGCGTCCACCCCACCCTCAGCATCGGTATCAGCGTGCTCAAGAAGAACGACTCCATGGATTCGCTGTTCAAGCGTGCCGATGAGGCCCTCTACATGTCCAAGCGTACCGGCCGTAACAAGGTGAGCACCACCTAAAACGGCTCAGGCCTGCTTGGCCACCTGGGCCTGAATGGCGGTCAGAGCGACGGTGTCGACGATGTCCTGGACGGTGCAGCCGCGGGAGAGGTCGTTGACCGGCTTGTTCAGCCCCTGCAAGACCGGCCCCATGGCCGCGCCGTTGGTGGCCCGCTGCACCGCCTTGTAGGTGTTGTTACCGGTGTTGAGATCCGGAAAGATGAACACCGTCGCCTGGCCGGCCACGAGAGAACCGGGTGCCTTGAGCGCCGCCACCGCCGGATCAAAGGCAGCGTCGTACTGCAAGGGCCCTTCCAGCGGGTATTCGAGCCCGCGCTCCCGCATCAACTCCCTGGCAATAAGCGTGGCCTGGGCCACCTTGTCCACATCTTCCCCCGTCCCCGACGCCCCGGTTGAATAGCTGAGCAGGGCGATACGCGGCTCGATGCCGTAGATATGCGCCGTTTCGGCCGAAGAGAGGGCAATCTCCGCCAGTTGCCGCGCATCGGGATTGGGCACCACCGCGCAATCGCCGAAGGCCAGCACCTTGGACTGCACGCACATGATGAAGATCGAGGAGACCACCGACACCCCGGGCTTGGTTTTGACGAACTCAAAGGCCGGGCGGATGGTCTGGGCGGTGGTGGTCACCGAACCGGAGACCATGCCGTCGGCTAGCCCCTTGTGGACCATCATGGTGCCGAAATAGGTGGGATCGGACATGCGATCGCGGGCCACATCCATGACAATGCCGCGACTCTTGCGGATATCGAAGTAGCTCTGCACGAACTCCTCATACCGCTCTGAACCGGTCGGGTCAATGATCGTGGCCCCGTCGATGTTGAGGTTGAGCTTGGAGGCCTTGGCGCGAATCTCCTCGGCCTTGCCCAGCAGGGTGAGATCGGCGATGCCGCGGCGCAGGATGATGTCAGCGGCGTTGAGGATACGCTCGCCCATGCCTTCGGGCAGGACAATATGCTGCCGGTCGGCGGCCGCCTTCTCCATCAGCGAGAACTCGAACATGCGCGGGGTGATCTTGGTGGAGCGCTTGGCCACCAGCCTTTTGGTCAGTTCGGCGACGTTGACGTGCTTGGCGAACCAGCCGAGCGCCGTGGCGATGCGTTTGGCATCGGTGGGCTCGATGCGGCCGTAGAGTTCATTGACGCTCTGCACGGTGTCGAAGGTATGGGCCTCGACAAAGAGCACCGGCGCCGGAATGCCGGTCCAACCCTGAATAAGCCGCTGCACGCTGGCCTTGAGCTCCAGGCCGCCGGTGATGAGGATGCCGGCGATGTTGGGATAGGCCTGGGAGATGCGGCTGGCCAGGCTGGCGATGACGATGTCCGAGCGATCGCCGGGGGTGATGATCAGACTGCCCTCCTTGATGTATTCCAGGAAATTACTGATCTGCATCGCCGCCACCAGATAGCCGCTCACCAGGTTGAGCAGGTGCGACTTGCCATACAGCACCTCGGCGCCGAGCCATCGCTTGACGTCATCGACGCTCGGGTTGCCCAGGGCCTTGTTCTCAGGAATGACGAAGAGCGGCAGATCACGGCCGAACTGTTCGCGGCACTTAGGCGTGCTGGCGGTATCGCGCAGAAAGGTCTCCGGTGCCCGGTTGATGATGCAGGCAACGATATCCACCCCCTTCTCTTCCAGGGTGTCGATGGTGATGGCTGTGTGGGTGCAGATCTCCTCGCTGCCCTTGTCGCGGCCCGAGGTGATGAGCAGGATCGGCGCACCGAGGTTGGCGGCGATATTGGCGTTGAGATCAAACTCAAAGCCCGGATCCTTGCCACGAAAATCGGTGCCCTCGCAGAGCACGAAATCATAGCTGGTTTTGAGCTTCTGGTACTTGTTGAGAATGGTCTCGTAGAGCAGCCCTTCCTGGCCGGAGGTGATCAGCTGCCGCGCCTGGCTCAGCGTAAAGGCGTGGGTGTGCTCGTAGTCGAGATCAAGATTGAAATGCTTGAGCACCAGGTTGAGATCGTGATCGACCCGACCAAAGACATGGTCGTTGATTATGGGGCGAAAGAAGGCAATGCGGCTGATCGATTTGAGCAGCAGCTGCATGACGCCGAGGACGACCGCCGACTTGCCGCTGCGTTCCTCGGCAGCGGTGATATAGAGATTGCAGGACATGCGACACGCTCTCTTTGGCCGGGCATGCGGAGGAGAGGTGTGCAGGCGATCCGCGTGGTTCACGGCCCCTGCACACCGGTGCCCGATGGGGCAAAGGCGTCAGCAGTCCCTGGTGCCGACCGCGCCAGGGACTGCTCACGCCGGCCTAGCGGGCCTGGGCGACCTTTTCGATCAAGGTGGGGATGAATTCGAGGATATCGGCCACCACGCCGACATCGGCGCGCTGGAAGATGGGCGCGGCCGGGTTCTTGTTCACGGCGATGATAAAGGGGTTGCCCTTGATACCGCCCATGTGCTGGAAGGAGCCGCTGATGCCCAGTGCCAGATAGACCTTGGGCTTGACCGTCTGGCCGGAAGTACCCACCTGGCGGCATTTTTCCAGCCACTTGGTGTCAACAATCGGCCGCGAGCAGGCCACATCGGCGCCCATGGTTTGCGCCAGCTTATGCACCATCTCCAGATTTTCCTCCTCGCCGATGCCACGACCGATGGAAATGAGCGTCTCGGACTTGGTGATGTCGACCTCACCCACCTCAGCCTCGATGACCTCGATGAAGGTGCGCTTGCTGCTGTAATCCTGAATCTCGCTGCTCTTATCGACCACGGTGCCGGCCTGGGTTGTGGCCGCCTCGGCCTTGAAGGAGCCGGCACGGATGTTGAGCACTGCACCATCGGTCAAATCGCAAAGCGAGCGGGTGGAGACCGCACCGCCGTACTCCTGGCGCACCACCTTGAGCTTGCCTTGCTCCATGCCCTCGAAACCGACCACATCCGAGGCAAAGGCGCCATCGAGCTTGATCGACAGGCCAGGCCCCAGGTCCATGCCAAAGGTGGAGTGTGGCACCAGCAACAGGGCCTTGGCCGGCAGCAGTTGGCACAACACCTTGCGGCAGATCTCGGCGTTGGGGTAGCTGAGCGCCTCATGGCCGACCATGATCACCTGGGCGTAGGACTTGGCCATGTCCTGGGCGATGGCGGTGGCCTCACTCGGCGAACCGAGGACGATGGCCGTGGGCATGCAGCCGCTGTCAATGGCCTGGGCAGCGGTGATCAGTTCCAGGGCGCTGTCATCGACCACGCCGTTTTTGTGTTCGATATAGGTAAAAACCTGCATTAGCGTATGCCTCCCTTGGCTTTGAGCATCTCGGCCACTTTTTCGGCCATCTCTTCGGTGTTGCCGGCGAGCATTTCCGCACCCGCCCCCATTTCCGGCTGGAAATACTCCAGTTTCTGCAGGCGCAGGCCGCAGTCCTCGCAGCCGATGTCAGAGGCGCTCAGCGCCGGGATCTCCAGCGAGGCCACCTTGCGGATGCCGCGAATACTGACGTAGCGCGGCTCGTTGATGCCGGTCTGGATCGACAGCACGCAGGGCATCTCGATCTCGTTGATCTCCTGGTTGCCGCCCTCGATCTCACGGCCGATTTTCAGTTTGGTGTCGCTGACCACCTCGATCATGTTGACCAGCGAGGCGTAAGGGCGATCCAACAGGGCCGCCATCATGCCGCCGACCTGGCTGGCGCCCTCATCCGACTGCGCGCCGCAGAGGATGAGATCAAAGTTGTTCTGCGACACATAGCTGCTCAAAAATCGGGCAATTTTACGGCCATCGGCCTGCTGGGTCATGGCGTCGGAGAGCAGCACGCCCTTGTTGGCACCCATGGCCATCTGCCGCCGCAGCACCTCTTCCTCCTCCTCGGAGCCGACGCTGGCCACGGTCACCGAGCCGCCGACCTTATCGACGATTTGAATCGCCTCTTCGACGGCGTAGTTGTCCCACTCGTTGACCGAGTAGACCAGATCGTCCTTTTCGATGTCATTGCCTTGACGATTCAGGCGGATGTCGTTTTCGGAAGGGTCAGGCACCCTCTTGACGCAGACCAGAATATCCATTGTTTCCTCCTTGCAAATGCTTGGTTGTGTATTGCCTCCGTCGATGAGACGGTTTTGTTGCTTGTATTGCACTGAACAGGTTGGGGGGCGTTCCTCACCCCAACCCACTGCTCGATAGCTGCGGAGATCTCTCCCGCTGGTCGAGATGACACCGATGTGTTGCCAGTCTTGGCCAAGTGCCGCACCACCCCTGTCATTTCGAGCGTAGGGAGAAATCTCCTTTTCTTAACGTGCAAGACCTCTCGCTTCCGCTCAATATGACAGCCCTTCTTCTAACCCAAACGCTGGATCTGGAACCCATCAAACAACCACCCGACTGACCAGCAGTTCGGTCAAATCAACCACCTGCAATTTGCCTTCAAGCCCGGCAATTTTGATGGCATCCTCCATGTTGATCAGGCAGAAGGGACAGGCGGTGACCAGCACGTCGGCGCCGGCCTCGCGGGCCATGTTGACACGGAGCACGCCCATACGGGTCTCCTCCTCGGGCTCGTAGAACAACGCCAGACCGCCGCCGCTGCAACAAAAGGAGCGATCCCGGTGCTTGGTCATCTCCACCCGCTTCATGCCCGGCAGGGCGTCGAGCAACTGCCGCGGCTCATCGTACAACAGGTTATGGCGTCCCAGATAACAGGGATCGTGGTAGGTGTAGACCAGTTGAGCCCCCTCGACCGCAGCAAAGCGCAACCGCCCGGCGCGCAGCGCTGCCAGCAGCACCTCGGTGATATGGCGCACCGGCGGCAGGCCGCTGTAATCCTTTTTCAACACATTGAAGGTATGGGGATCGACGGTGACGATCTCTTGAGGCTTGGCCTCCAAAATCAGCTCGGTGTTGTGGGCCTTCAACTCCTGAAAGAGCATCTCCTCGCCAAAACGCTTCACTTCGTTGCCGGCGTCCTTTTCCTCCTCGCCGAGGATGCCGAAATCAATGCCCAGGTGATGCAGCAACCGGGCCGCAGCCTTGGTGATACTGATGATGCGCTCGTCATAGGAGCCAACGCTGTCGACGAAAAACAGGGTTTGGGCCGGGGTTTCCGCATCAACCAGCTTCACCTCCACATCCTTGGCAAAATCGGGGTCATCGATCCACTTGGCGCGCTGCTTGGCGCTCTTGCCGTAGGGATTGCCGCGTTTTTCCAGGGCGCTGAGCGGTTTTTGCAGCGATTGCGGCACCAGGCCGTCGTCGATCATGCCGCGCCGCAAATCAACGATCTTGTCGATGTACTCGATGGCCAGGGGACACTCCTCCTCGCAGGCGCCGCAGGTGGTGCAGGACCAGATCTCCTCCTCGGTGAAGATGCCGCCCACCAGCGCCGGGCTCGGTTGCGGTGTTCCCCACACCGGAAAGGTTTTGAATAGCAGATCCCGCGCCTTGATGGTGATGAAGCGCGGCGACAACGGCCGTTTCACCGTGGCCGCCGGGCACTGATCGGAACAGCGGCCGCAGTCGGCACAGCTGTAGAAATCGAGCAGATGCTTCCAGGTGAAGTCCTCGATCTTCTTGACGCCGATCGACTCCAGATCACCGATCTGCTCATCGCTCAGCCCGTATTGCACCGGCTTGACCACGCCCTTGTCCAACCGCATGAACAGCACGTTGAACAGCGAGGTCAAAACATGGAAATGCTTGCCAAAAGGCAGGTAGCAGAGGAAGAAGAAGAACACCAGATCATGCACATAATAGGAGGCGATATGCAGTCCCTGCAAAACATCGCCGCTCACGCCATGGAGCAGGCCGGCAAAGAGCCAGACCAGCGAGAGCGGCGCCACCCAGTGTGCCCCGGCCGGAGCAGCGGCGATGACACTCGCCTCGAACAGGCTCTCCGAAACCATCAAAATCGAGATGATCGCCAGCACGAACACCGCCTCGGCAGTATGATCCTTGCCGTATTGCGGCGGCACGGCATATCTGGCCGGCTTGATGATGCCGCGGCGATAGGCGGCGATGACGCAGGCCACCAGCACCACCGTGGCCGCGTAGTCCTTGCAGACGTTGTAGACCGCACCCAGCCCACCGGTGAGGAAGGGCAGGTGAAAATCACTGGCAAAGCCGATGACCACCAGCGAGGTCGAGCGCAGGGACAGCACCAGAAAACCAAAAAAGATCGCCAGATGCAGCAGGCCGGCAGCCATGTAACGTGGCTGCTTGACCTGGATCAGCCACAGCGAGATCACCTTGGCCAGACGCTCGCCCCAGCGGCTAAAGCGGGCATCGCCAGCCGCCAGCAGCAGCGGCGCCATACGTCTTTTGATGATGACGCCAAAGAGAACCAGGGCGACAATCGGGATCAGCACTGAAATAATCTTGGTGTTGATGCCCCAGAGAACAAATTGAGCAGGTGCGACGAGTTCCATCCTTGTTATCCTTTTCCGTACATTTCCGGGACGAGAGCCGGGATGAGCGGAGGTGATGAGTTCCGATCATGCGGGCTGTGCCGCTGCGGCGTGGGCAAGCAAACCCCGGCTCCGTCCTCCGGAGCCGGGATACTCCATTACTTGCTCTTCAACAGTTCGCGGGCGATGACATGCCGCTGGATCTGATTGGTGCCCTCGTAGATGGTGAGCACACGGGCATCGCGGTAGAAGCGTTCCACGGCGTATTCCTTGACGTAGCCGTAGCCGCCGTGGATCTGGATGGCCTGGGAGGTGACGCGGTTAACCATCTCCGAGGCAAAGCACTTGGCAATGGAGGCGGCCATGGTGCAGTTCTCGCCGCGCTCCTTCATGTCGGCGGCGTTGAGCACCAGCAGCCGGGCAGCCTCCACATCCATGGCCATGTCGGCGATGATCCATTGCAAGCCTTGGAACTGGGCGATGGCCTGGCCGAACTGCTTGCGCTGCTTGGCGTATTTGATCGCCTCATCCAGGGC
Organism: uncultured Desulfobulbus sp.; assembly: GCA_964639845.1. Lineage (GTDB taxonomy): Bacteria > Desulfobacterota > Desulfobulbia > Desulfobulbales > Desulfobulbaceae > Desulfobulbus. The sequence goes on from CAZXHS010000001.1 coordinate 771,104, forward strand.
AGCCTGGGCCACGCCCAAGGAGAGCGCGGCAATACCGATGCGCCCGGCATCCAAGCCGGACATGGCGATGGCAAAGCCTTCTCCTTCCTTGCCCAGTAACCGCTCGGCGGGCACCTTGCAGTTGTTGAACACCAGATCAACGGTGTCCGAGGCGCACTGCCCCATCTTGTTCTCCACCTTGTCCACGCTAAAACCCGGCAGATCGGGGGTGACAAGAAAGGCGCTGATGCCATCGCTGCCGCTCTCCTGGGTGCGCGCCAGCACAATCACCACGCCGCCGTTCTTACCGGAGGTGATAAATCGCTTGGTGCCGTTGAGGATATACGCGTCCCCTTCCTTGACGGCGCTGCAACTCAGGGCCTGGGCGTCGGAACCGGCCTCGGGCTCGGTGAGGGCAAAGGCACCGATGAGTTGTCCGGCAGCCATGGGCACCAGGAATTTTTGTTTTTGTTCTTCGCTGCCAAAGCGTTCGATACTGCCGCAGCAGATCGAGTTATGCACCGACATGATCACCGCCGTTGAGGCGCAGGCACCAGCGATCTCGGTCAATGCCAGGGCATAGGAGACGGTCCCCATATCCTCGCCGCCGTATTTTTCAGAGACCAGCATGCCCAGCAGGCCGAGTTCCCCCATCTTGCGCAGGCTGTCGGCGGGAAAGAGATGCTGCTCGTCGCGCTCGGCGGCCAGCGGCGCCAGCTCTTTACGGGCGAAATCCCGGGCCATCTTCTGGATCATCAACTGTTCCTTGTTCAATGCAAAGCTCATACGCCTGTCCTCTTGGTTGTGATTAGTCTGGGGAAGATCGCTTGATGAGGTTATTTCACGCTGACAGCAGTTAGCAGCCTTTGAACTCGGCCGGCCGTTTCTCCACAAAGGCCCGCATGCCCTCGGCCCGGTCCTCGGTGGCAAAAGTGAGGGCGAACAGATCAGCCTCATAGGCGCAGGCCTGTTCCATCTCCATGTCCAAGCCGCGGTTGACCGCCTCCTTGCACCACTGCACCGCTAGGGCGCCTTTGGCGGCGATCTTCCCGGCCAACTCCCGAGCCGTGGCCACCAGTGCATCCGCGGCCACCACCTTATTAACCAGCCCAATGCGCAAGGCCTCCTGGCTATCGATGATATCGCCGGTCAACAGCAGCTCCTTGGCGCGCCCCTTGCCCACCAGCCGCGGCAGCCGCTGCGTGCCGGCAAAACCGGGGATGGTGCCGAGATTGATTTCGGGTTGGCCGAACTTGGCCTTGTCGCTGGCCAGGCGGATATCGCAGGCCATGGCCAACTCGCATCCGCCGCCCAGGGCAAAGCCGTTCACCGCCGCAATCACCGGCTTGGAGAGTGCCTCGATCAGGCTGAACAGCCGCTGCCCGGCGCGGGCAAAACCACGGGCGCCGACGGGGTTCAGGGCCAGCATCTCGGCGATATCCGCCCCGGCGACAAAGGCCTTGCTGCCGGCTCCGGTGAGGATGACCACACGCACCGTCGCATCGGCCTCCAGGGCCTGAAAGCAGTGGGTCAGTTCCTCGATGGTGGCCGCGTTGAGGGCATTGAGCGCCTGGGGACGATTGATGGTCACCTCGGCCAGGCCTTGGTTGGTTTCGATGATGAGGTTGTTGTAGGGCATTGCTTGCCTCCTTTGATGGTTCGGTGCATGCGTGTTGCGGGGGAGTGGCTTGATTCCGCCCCAGGGCCCGCAAGCGTGGTTGTTGTCTCTTAGACGGCCAAACCTTGCAGGATATCCCAGGAGACGATCAGCCGCTCAACGGCGTGACTGTTGCCATGGACGGTGGTGATGCGCGCATCGCTGCGCCGGGCAGCCTCCGTGCCGTATCCGTGCCGCTCCAGCAGGTGCAGGGTGTTGGCGCAGGCATGATTGGCGCTCTGCACCGCATAGACCTTGGCCATGGCCGCCTTCTTGGCAAAGGAGCGGCCGCGCTCCTTGCTGTAGGCGGCGTTCATCAGCAGTAATCGGGCTGCCTCCAGTTCGGCGCGGGTGGCGTCGAGTTGTGCCAGCACCGTCTGAAAAGAGGCGGATTGCTCCTGATGATCGCAACCATTGCCGGTGCAGGGGGCCTGCTTCATCGCTGCCAGGCCGATGCCCAAGCCCAGTGAACCGATGCCGATGCGACCACCGGCCAACTGCGCCACCGAGATGCTGAAACCGTTGTTGAGCCGGCCCATCAAAGCGGAGGCCGGCAGATGACAATCGGTGAACACCAGGCGGCTGGTGCCGGGCATGGCGCGACGGCCAGATGTCGGCTCCGGCATCAGCTCCAACCCCGGTGTTCCCGCTTCAATCAGAAAACAACTGACGCCCTGGCTCAGTGGCAGGCTGCTGTCGGTGACCGCCCAGACGATAAAGACACCGGCATTGGGCATCTGCACGATGCGGCGCGAACCGTTGAGGATGTACTGCTCGCCCACCTTCTCTGCCCTGATGCAGCGTTCGGCGGACCGGGCACAGCGCTCGCTCAGCCCGATAATCCCTGCGCAATACTCACCCTGGCAGATCTTGGGGATATGGGCCTGCTTCTGCGCTTCCGTGCCAATGGCCTGGATGATCTCGCAGGCGAGGTTGTTGATGGAGACGGAGATGGCGGTGGAGGCGCAGACCCGGGCAATCTCGGTCATGGCCACGCTGAAGGCGATGACGCCCGCTTCGGCGCCGCCGTACTGCTGCTTGACGTTGATGCCCATGAATCCCAGGGCAGCGAGCTTGTGCAGGTTGGCGACCAGGGCTTCCTGCTCCTGGGCCTGCTCGGCCTGGGGCGAAATCGGCGCCAGCTCGGTTGCCGCTACCCGCCGGGTGGTCTCCTGGATCAGTTTCTGTTCATCGTTGAGGTCTAAATTCATCGTCTGATTTCCTCTGCATGGTATGGACCTGTGCCGAAGGCAGTCCCTTCCGCGGATGACTGACCCGGTTCAGCACGTACCGTGCCACACGGCGATATCACATCCAACATACTGGTATTTAAGATATTAATTTGAAAACTCCACAGCAACCGGACGCGCCATGCAGCAAATGATGAAACGCAGCCTCAGCCCCGGCAGCACCGCAACCGGATCACCAAGAAAAAGAAAAGAACAAACAGAGAGTTATCGGTGTTGCAGCATATCCTGCGTCAATGCTGCAACCAGAGGAAGTAAAGGAGAAGAACACAAGGGAACCAGCCGCAAGGGCCAGTTATGAGGCATCACAACGAGGTAATTGGGCAACCGCAGGGGCGCATGGTGCCCCCTACGGAGGCACAAACTGATTCCAACTCAATCTTGACACCTTCGTAAAAAGTCAAAAAGCGAGAAGTTGCGAGACGCAAAAACAGCAATTTACGAAGCGCGAAACGTCGTTCTCGTGGCTTTTTGCGAGAACGACAATCTTCTTGAGCTAGAGTGTCGAGGGGTACAGCCTGGGAAACCATCGTTCGACTGCATCAATCGGGAAGGCGAGTGTGAGCGGTGCGCGGGAACTCTCAGATTTGAGGTAGCCCTTCTTGATCAGTTCGGAGACAACATTTCGCGCCATACGTTCCCCATAACCGGTAATTTCAGGGGTTCGCCCCCGCAGCACCTCGCCGGCCAAAAGGGCTTCGCGCAGCAAGGGAAAGGACCCTTTCATCAGTGTATTCGCCTGAACCTCCTCTTCGATATGCAGCCGCATCCGGCGCAGCAGATCGCTGGGCTCCAGCAGCGAGGTCATGAACGCAACCTGGTCGATGCACATGTTCAAAAAGAATGCGCAGAAGTCGGTCAGGGCCTGTGCGGAGAGATTTCCTCTTCCGTCCAAATCGCCGCGCCGTGGTCCGTCGGCGGCCATAAGCAGGGATTTATACTCCTGAACATTGCGAGCCAGGCCACGCGCCACCGACCAGAGACTGCTCCCAACCCCACATCGTTGCAGCGAGGCGTGCGACATCAAGCGTGTTACACGGCCATTGCCATCAAAGAATGGATGGATCCAGAGCAAGCGATGATGGGCAGCACCCAGGGCGATAATCTGACGCACCCGCGAGAGCCTACCGTTGTCATACGCGTCGGCGAACCGCTGCAGAAAACGCGGCAGAGCCTCAGCACTGGGGGGAATATGCCGACCAACCTGCACCCAACCACTTCGTAATGCCCCGCCTTCAACCTGCACCCGCCTGCCGGTATCAGGATTTTCGACCCAAAGCATTTCTGCCGGCAGGCGGTTGCAAAACTCTCGATGGAGCCAAGCGATATACTCGGTGCTGGTGGGCGATACCTGCACATCCTCGCAATGATCGATGAGCCGCTGCACCTCGATGTGGGCGACCGCTTCCCTTTGCAGAGCCCTTTTCTGCGGGTCTAAGGAATAATCAGCATGGGCCAAAGCGCGGTCAATATCGCGGGGATGCGTGTCGTGCCCTTCAATGAGGTTGGAGTAATAGCAGTTCATCGACCTCACCAGATCGCCAATACTGCGGCGCACACTTGGCGGCAACTGGCTCGCCAACGCGGCAGCCCTGGTCGCCAGGTCAATGGCCAAATCTTCCAGCTCACGCGTTCCGTCAGGCGGTAGCATGGGCTCCATTAAACCTATGGATTCTGTTCCTGTCATAATATTCTCTCCAATGCCGGAAAAGCATCCATTTTTTAACGCAATAAGTCAACAATTTATTCAAACGACAATGTCATCCAGTGCCGGTTTTATTGCCGGTTTGTTGATGTTTTTGCGGCAAGATTGAGGGAACAGCCCTTGCGAGTCGTGGTTGAAGCGCGCCAACCATACACCGCACTTCCCGCCGAGGACTAACTTCAGACATCGGAAAGCCTTCGGGGACGACGGGTTGCCATCGGCGTTGAGCCGGGCAGCACAAGGTTGGGGGTGAGGAACGAACCCCAACCACATCATCCCCTCTCGCAAAGTCTTTTTCATCGTTGTCGCGGATGCCACCGCCCCAATCGCTGTCAATCAGCCCCGCCTTGATGTATTGGTGAATGCTCGAATACGGCCAATCCAACGCACGGGCGACATGGCCGTGCTTCACCGGATTGAAATGAATGTAGTCCACATGCCGGGCAAAGTCCGCTTCGTCGCGGATACAGTGTTCCCAATAGCGGCGTTGCCAGATACCGCGTTCTCCCTTGCTCGCCCGGCTGGCGCTCCGGCCCTCTCCTTGGGGGATTTGCCGTGAGAATCCGGTTTTGATAAGCATCCAACGGCGAGGATAGTCCACATCTCCTGGCGGCAGGGTCCACAACGCATGCAGATGTTCCGGGAGAATCACCATGGCGTCGATGGTGAAGGGATGTCGCAGATTGACCGTGGCGACAACTTTTCGAAGAATTTCGATGGAGTCCACCAGCAGGGACCGGTGTCGCTCGGCGAGATTGACGGTGAAAAAATAGGTGCCGCCAGCAAAACGCGCACGCCGGTATTGCATTGCCTTCCTCCGGTTTCATGACAGAATGTGGCAATGTTGCACCACGTTCCTCACCCCAATTGGGCTTCACAGCGTGGTGCCGTAGGTTGTGGCTGAGCTAGGCGAAGCCCAACATTGCAGCACCATGGTTTTTCCTGTTGGGGTTCGTTCCTCACCCCAACCTACCGTGCTTTTCGCGCAGGTCCGCTCGACTGCCGGGTTAGCCCTCAGTGCGGACTGGTGAATGTGGCGCATAGTGTTGGCAAAGCTCTATGACGTAAGGAAATAATTCAGCTGCTGCGGTAAGGTGGACATGCAAGCGATTGACTTCAATCTCTGGCGTGCCAACTGCTAAGCTCTCACGAAACCGGGCATCTAGATGGTTGAACGCTGACTCGTAAAGCTCTTCTGGCTCTTCCGGTTCCGTAGGACGCAGGTGAAGGCTGTGCACGAGTAGATTTCTTCGAGAGAGCAGCCACTGTAACCCATCTTCCCGCGCCGACCTCTTGTACTTCCAGAGTAGTTCCCATGCGGGAAGACTGCCGATGTCTGGATGCATCCGCAGCGTGTTTGCGCGGATGCGGTCTAGAACTGCCGAGAAGCCGTCCCTTTCGTATTGCCGTATTCCGAAGAACGCAAAGTCAAGAACCTGACCAATACGATCCCAATAGCCGGCGAGGCGGATGTAGCAGGACTCGGTATGCTCCCAAAAGGCATTCGACGCCCCATTCCGAAAAAAACTGTGCACCTCGAGGGGAGCATCTTCCGGGATATTTATGAGGCTCGGCTTGGTTTCAAGAAAATGCATCCCGATCAGGAATGCGCGCGCTCTGCAAAGAGAGTTGCGTGTTCGGTTGAACACCTGCATTACTTCGCCGAGAGCGGCAGAGAGATACGTGTCGTACCGAGGCTTCGGTTCGTTCGTGAAGTGAATTATCAATCTCGGCGGGCCACCGTACTCTCTAACGAGTGCGTCGATTGATTTGTTCAGTGCATCGGCATGTTCCTTCGAGGCTGCCAGCTTCGGAGGTTTCGGATCGAGAAACTCCTCAAGTCGCGCCAGAATAAGTGCTTCGTTTGCAGCGTGCGCAAGCGTGTCACCAAGAACACCAGCGAGTCGATCAGTTCGTTCGTCGGATGCGGACATTGGTAGTTTGAGGGCTAACAAGTTAATAACCGGTCTCTAGTTATCACTCACAAGAATCGTGATAGATACTCAGAAACTGCCATGTTTAGACTTTTGCAACTGGATATCATGCAGAATGGCATGCTAGCCGGAAACTCGACTAACCCACACTTACCTTTGCTTGCGTACCGGTTGGTTCTGCCATTTTGACCGCCAACATTATAATACTTCAAGATTACGGAATTTTAACTGTACGACATCACGCTACTGTTAGCGATGGGAATTCATTTCCAGCTTCATTCTCTCCGTCCCATCTCTTCTCCCATTCAGTGAAAATCGGGTAACAATCCGGGAACAGAACCCTATTTCCGCATCTCGACTGTCACGGTGTGCTGTCCAACAACAGCTACCCAGACAGCTCTATTTATTTTTTTAATTGAAAACACTTATCACACTTATCATCCAATCACCCTCCCCTACCCCACCCGAATCCCATGCTTCTCAATCCGATAGGTCAACGTCGGTCGGGAGATGCCCAGCAGTTGCGCGGCGCGGGTGCGGTTGGCACCACTGAGCTCCAGGGCCTGGATGATGAGCTGTTTGGTGAGTTCATCGAGGTTGATGCCCTGGGGGGGAATCTGGATGTTGCATTCGCTGCTCTGGCTGGCGCCGGGTAAGGCGGCGGCGAGAAAGGCAAGGTGCTCGGCGCGGATGAGGCTTTCGTCCTCCATGAGGATGACCCGCTCCACCATGTTCTTGAGTTCGCGGATGTTGCCCTTCCAGGGGTAGCGCACCAGCATCTCCTCGGCCTCCGGGGCAATGCCTCGAAAGTTCTTGTTAAATTGCTTATTGAGCTTGTTCATGAACAGGCTGACCAGGGGGATGATATCCGCCTTGCGCTCCCGCAGGGGCGGGATCTCCACCCGGGCCACGTTGAGGCGGTAGTAGAGATCCTCACGAAAATCGCCGGCCTTGACCAATTGCTCCAAGCGCTTGTTGGTGGCCGCCACCACCCGCACATCCACCCGTTTTTTCTCGGTGCCACCCACCGGATAGAACTCCCGCTCCTCCAGAAAACGCAGCAGCTTCACCTGGGCCGAGGTTTGCAACTCGCCGATCTCATCGAGCAGCAGCGTGCCACCCTCGGCCATCTCGATCTTGCCTTTCTTGCCCTCGACCAGGCCGCCGGTGAAGGCGCCCTTGGCATAGCCGAAGAGCTCGCTCTCCAACAGATCCTTGCTGATGGCACCGCAGTTGATACCAACAAAGGGTTTGGCCGCACGACTGCTGCGGTGATGGATGAAGCGCGCCACCACCTCCTTGCCCACGCCGCTTTCGCCCTCGATGAGCACGGTGGTGCTGTGGGCCTTGGCAGCCTTGTCGGCAAAAGCGAGCACACTGCGAAAGCCCTCGCTCTCGGCGATGATGTCGGCGAGGTTGAAGCTACCCGGCGAGACCGAGCGCAGCGCCTCCACCTCCTGCACCAGCCGCAGATTGCCCAGGGCCTTCTCGATAATGATCTCCAGCATTTCAATATCAAGGGGTTTGACGAGGTAGTCGTGGGCGCCCATCTTCATCGAGGTGATCACGGTTTTGATATCCTCGTAGGCGGTCATCATGATGACAAAGAGATCATTCTTCACCTGCCGCATCTTGCCTAAGGTCTCGATGCCATCGATGCCGGGCAGGCGGATGTCGAGCAGCACCAGATCAACGGTATGCTTCTTGAGCAGACGCAAGGCCTCCTCGCCGCTGCCGGCTATGAGGGTGTCGTAGTTGCCGGCGAGAATATTCTTCAGCGAATTCTGCAGCAGCCGGTCGTCATCGACGATCAGAATTTTATAGCGATACATCGGCTGCCCTCGCTGCGTTTCATGGGAAATTTCAGGGTAAAGGTGGTGCCCTTGCCCTCTTCGCTCTCCACCTCCACCGAGGCGTTGTGCTGCTCCAGGATCTTATGGACGATGGACAGCCCCAGCCCGGTGCCCTCGGTTTTGGTGGTGAAAAAGGGGTTGAAAATCTTACCCAGGTTTTCCTCGGAGATGCCCATGCCATGGTCGGTGAATTGCAACACCGCCTGGTCATTGCTTTTGCCGTGGCCCTTGATGACGCGGCCAACAATGTCGATGCGACCGCCGCGCGGCATGGCCTCCATGCCGTTGAGCAGCAGGTTGACAAAGACCTGGTGGATCTGGTGGGCATCGATGACCACCTCGGGGATCTCGTCGCAGAGGGTGAGCTGCGCCTCGATCTTCTTTTTCTTGAACTGCGAGTCCATCAGGGTGATGGCTCCTTTGAGAATGCGGACGATGGAGTTGCTCATCAAACTGGGCTGCGAGGGTTTGGCAAAGTCGAGCATGCCCTTGACCAGGGTGCGGATGCGGTCGATACCCTCCTGGGTATCCTCAATGATGCCGCGGGCATGGTCGTCCACGGCCAGCTTCTTGGCCAGCAGTTGCACATTGAAATTGATGCTCGCCAGCGGATTTCTGATTTCATGGGCAATGCCGGCGGAGAGTTGCCCCAGCGAGGTGAGGCGGTCGAGGCGGCGGATGAGGTCGTCGGTGCGCTTCTCCTCGGTGAGGTCGCGGACGATGAGCATGGCGCCGATGGCATTGCCCTGGTGGTTGCGCAGCAGCGAGGAGGTCAACCCAAGATAGCCGGAGGTGCCGTTCTGCGGGTTCCAGAACACCTCCTTGCGATTGACCACGGTGTGCTCGTCCAGGGCCAGATCGATGATGCGCACGATCTCATCCTCAAAGACCTCACCCACCTTACGGCCCATGGACTCGCTGCGTTTGATGTGGAAGATCTCCTCGGTGCGTTTGTTGATGGAGGTGATCTGCTTGCGCAGGTTGATGGAGATCATGGCGTTGGGCGAGCTCTCCAGGATGTATTCGCGGAAGTTGCGCTCGGTCATCACCTGCCCGTAGAGCCGGGCATTGCGGATGAGGCTGGCGGTGTGGCCGGCAAAAATCATCAGCAATTTCAAATCATCCGTGGAAAAAGCGCCGGAACTGAGGCTCTCGGCGCAGAGCACGCCGAGGATGCGCTTCTCGCTGATCAGCGGCACCACCAGTTTCGAGGCCACGCCGGGCAGCATCTCCAGGTAGCGTTCATCGCGCTGCACATCCTGCACTAGCAGCGGCTGGCCCTGCTGCGCCACCCAGCCGACCAAGCCCTGGCCAACGCGCAGCCGGTGGTACTGGCGATCAACATGCTCCAGCACATTGCTGGAGGTGAGGGTGAGGTGCTTGCCCTCCTCGTCGAGCACAAAGAGCATGCAGCTGAAGGCCTTGGTCAGTTTGAGGGCGCTGGCGACCACGCCCTTGTAGAGTTTTTCCAGGTGAAAGGTGGAGCTGGCTTTGCGACTGACCTCCTGCAAGGTATAGAGCTGCTTGATTTTCTTTTTGTTTTGCTCCTGGAGCCGGGCGTTTTCAATGATGATGCTCGCCTGGTTGGCAAAGGTGGCAAAGGCGTCGATATCCTTCTTGGTCAGCTTGAGTTTGACGTCGTCCTTGTCGGCGGTGATCAGGCCGATGATGTCACGCTTGATCTGCAGCGGCACGGCCAGGGTGGAGACGCGGCGCATGTTGCGGGCGATTTTGATGTCAATGGCGGTGGCATCGGGATAGTTGAGGTAGTCTTTGACAAAGATGGTCTTACCCTCCCGCGCCACGCGGGTTTCCAGGCAATCATGCTCCTTCATGCGGTAGGGCAGGCGCACCCGGTCCAGCTCATGGTCGGCAAAACCATGGGTATACTGGCATTCGAGCAGGGTTTTATCCTTATTGGCCAGCAGGATGATCAGCCGCGTGAAGCCGAACACCTCGGAAATCTCCTTGACGATGGAGGTGAGGATGGTGTCCAGGGAGATGGGCCGCGTCAACAGAGTGCTGATCTTGTGGATGGAGGCGAGGAGTTTATCCTTGGTGCGCAGGTCAGAGAGGTAGACCGGCTCGGATGGGGGCTGTTTGTGCTGCATGCTCTACCTCGGTGGAGGGGGTGACGAGACGACTTTCTCACAAAGGGTGCCCGCCCGACTCGGTGCGGGCGCGGGACTTGTTGTGCCATGCACCCACTGAGTGAGGCCTGGTTTGCGTCATTCTCCAGGCAGTCATCGGGAACGACACAACGGATATTGTGCAAAAAGCTCAAAATACACAACTATAAATAAATTCAAGATTTTGCAAGCAAGATGAGGACTAAGCTGCGCGGAAAAGGCCAGCAGGCAAGCGATGGATGCGGCGGCATGAAGCCGGCCAAAGAGGGAAGGCAAGACTGGAGACCGAACCGGCCATAAAGGCACGGTTCGGCATCTGCGGGCCCATCGATGAAGGAGTACCGTATGGGCAGTACGGTACTCCTCCATCGCCAGCGACGGGTGGGGATAAATCTGCCCTGTGGAGTAGTCGAGGGGGGTGACTACTCCTTGTCCAAGGACGCACCTATCACAACCCGTAAAATCTCGCTGGTTCCTTCATAGATCTCGGTAATCTTGGCATCGCGCATCATCTGCTCCATGGGGTACTCGTCGGGATACCCGTAACCGTCGTGGAGCTTGGCTGCTTGGGTGGTGACGCGCATCGCCGTCTCCGAGGCGAACAGTTTGGCCATGGCCGCCTGCTTGGAGTACGACAAGCCGGCACTGGCCCGATAGGCGGCGCGGTAGACCATCAGCCGCGCGGCATCGACCTGGGTGGCCAGGTCCGCCAGTTGGAAACTGATGCCCTGTTCGGCTGCGGCGGCCTTGCCACGCTGGCGGTTGAGACTGAGGGCGGCGTCGAGCGCTCCCTGGGCAATACCCAAAGCCTGGGAGGCAATGCCGATGCGGCCGCCATCCAGGGTCTTCATGGCCACCTTGAACCCCTCCCCTTCCTTGGCCAGCAGGTTTTCGCCGGGGATGCGACAGTTGTTGAACACCAGCTCCATGGTGGGCGAGGAACGGATGCCCAGTTTGTGCTCCTTTTTGCCCATGGTGAAGCCGGGGGTATCCTTCTCGATGATGTAGGCGCTTATGCCTCGATGCTTCTGCGCGCTCTGGTCGCTGCGCGCCATCACCACATAGGTCTCGGCCGGTCCGGCATTGGTGATGAAGATCTTGGCGCCGTTAATGATCCAGTCATTCCCGTCACGAACGGCGGTGGTGGTGGTGCCACCGGCATCGGAACCGGCAGAGGACTCGGTCAGCCCGAAGGCGCCCATCTTCTCGCCCTTGGCCAGCGGCCTCAGATATTGCTGTTTCTGCTCTTCGGTGCCGAAGAGGTAGATGGGATTGGCCCCCAGGGAGAGATGGGCCGAAAGGGTAACGCCGGTGGAAGCGCAGACCCTGGAGAGTTCCTCCACGGCAATCGAATAGCTGATGTAGTCGCCCCCGGCGCCGCCATACTGCTCGGGGAAGACGATGCCGGTCAGCCCCATCTCGGCCAGGCGGTCGAACATCAGCGCCCGGTCAAAGCGGGCCTCCTGATCGCGGATGCGCACCGACGGCGCCACCTCGGTTTCAGCAAAACGCCGGACCGTCTCACGGATGAGGTTCTGTTTCTCAGTCAACTCGAAATTCATGGTCGCACTCCTCACAGTATTGATTTCGCCCTGAGGCATCTCGCACCGGGCAGCCAGGCATGGTTTTGAAACTCAAATTCGTTAGAAACTGGATAGTTGGATGATCATGTCATCTCGACCGCAGGGAGAGATCTCCTTCGTTTATTTACAGCGGAGATTTCTCCCTGCGGTCGAAATGACAGCCTCGTGCCATCTTCTCATTGCCACATAACGTGTGACGGGGGCACCGTAGGGGCACGGCGCACCGTGCCCCTACAATCTCACCCCATCATCGTTCGAGGAAAAGGCCACCCCTCATTTATACATGTAAAATCCCCGCCCGGTTTTACGGCCCAGGAAACCGGCCTCGACATACTGGCGCAGCAGCGGGCAGGGCCGATATTTGGAATCGCCCAATCCCTGGTGCAGGGTGTTCATGATCGCCAGACAGGTATCCAGGCCAATCAAATCAGCCAGGGCCAGCGGCCCCATGGGGTGGTTCATGCCCAGCTTCATCACCGTGTCGATATCCTCCTTGGTGCCGACGCCGTGATAGAGGCTGAACACCGCCTCGTTGATCATCGGCAAGAGAATACGGTTGGCGATAAAGCCGGGGAAATCGTTGGAGCGGGCCGGGGTTTTGCCCATTCTTCTGCCCAACTCCCAGGTGGTTGTCAGCGTCTCCTCCGAGGTGGCCAGACCACAGATAACCTCCACCAACTGCATCACCGGCACCGGATTCATGAAGTGCATGCCGATCACCTTGTCCGGCCGTCTGGTATGGGCGGCGATGCGACCGATGGGGATGGAGGAGGTGTTGGAGGCGAGGATCACCTGCGGGCCGCAGATCTCATCGAGCATCTGAAAGAGCTTGAACTTGATGGCCTCGTTCTCCGAGGCGGCCTCGACCACCATGTCCGCTACGGCCATGTCCTTGACATCGATGCTGGTTTGGATGCGCCCCAAAATTTTCTCGCGATCCTCCGCCGCCAGTTTGCCCTTGTCGACGCTGCGCTGCAAATTGGCAGCAATTCCCGCCTTGCCCCGGTCGACGAACTCCTGCTTGATATCGTTGAGGATCACGCCCAGTCCACAGGTTGCCGCCACTTGGGCAATGCCGCTGCCCATCTGACCGGCGCCGATCACGCCAAATGTCCGTACGTCCATGCTCTCTCCTTGGGTGGTATTTGCTTGATTATGGGCGCTCTGTGCTGGAAAGCCTCAGCCCTTGCTGATCACCATGGCCATGCCCATGCCACCGCCGATGCACATGCTGATCAGACCATTGGCCTGGCCTGTGCGCTGCATCTGATGCATGGCGGTAACCATCTGCCGCGCACCGGTGCAGCCGACCGGATGGCCCATGGAGATGCCGCTGCCCAACTGGTTGGGCTTTTCGATGTCGATGCCCAGCTCCAACATGCAGCCTATGGCCTGGGAGGCAAAGGCCTCGTTGAGTTCGATCATGTCCATATCGCCTATGCGCTTGCCGCACTGCGCCAGGGCCTTGCGGATGGCCGGCACCGGCCCCAGGCCCATGTAGGCCGGGTCGAGTCCGCCCGAGGCAAAACTCTCGATGCGCACCAAGGGCTTGAGCCCCAGTTGTTTGGCCCTGGTACCACTCATCAACAGCACCGCCGCCGCGCCGTCGTTGATGCCCGAGGCGTTGCCGGCGGTAACGGTGCCATCCTTGGCAAAGGCCGGTTTGAGCTTGGCCAGCTTTTCCACCGAGGTCTCCATCGGCCGTTCATCCTGGACAAAGAGCACCTCTTCCCGACCGGCACGCACCGAGATGGGGACGATCTCCTGCGTAAAGAGGCCATCACGTATGCCGCGCAGGGCACGGGCGTGGCTGAGTGCGGCCAGACGATCCTGGTCGGCACGGCTGATGTTGTAGCGCCGGGCTATGTTCTCGGCGGTAACACCCATGTGGTAGCCGTAAAAGATCTCGTAAAGACCGTCATAAACCATCAAGTCGTGGACCTCGCCGATGCCGGTGAGTTCCATACGATGGCCCCAGCGGGCCTTGAGCAGGGCCATCGGCACCATGCTCATGTTCTCCTGACCGCCCGCCAGCACCACCTCGGCCTGACCGCTGGCAATAGCCTGGGCACCGAGGGCAATGGCCTTGAGACCCGAACCGCAGACCTTGTTGATGGTGAAGGCCGGGGTCTCCTTGGGTAGACCGGCCTGGATCATGGCCTGGCGGGCGGTGTTCTGCCCCTGCCCGGCCTGGAGTACGTTGCCCATGATCACCTCATCGATGGCGATCTCGGCGGCCTGGTTGTCCCAGGAGGCGTAGCGCGTTTCCAGCTCAATGGGTCCCTGTTCCCGGAGTTTGGCAGGAGCCAGTTCACGCATCGCCGCGCTGGCAACGGGCCGCAACCCCACCTTGCGCAGGGTCTCCCGCATGACGCTGGCTCCGAGGGCAACCACGGAAGTGTTTTTCAGGCTGCCACCAAAGGCGCCGACCGCTGTGCGGCTGCCGCTGACAATGACCACATCGTTCATGGGTACTTGCTCCTTGCATTACTGGTTGCTGAGATGCGCAATCCCTCCCCGCGCCTTCACACTGTGCAGCCTACAGCATGCACCGTGCCAGCCTCGACCAACATCGACAACTATTTAAAATCACATAAAATAACAACAAGAGAACAACAACGACACGCTAGGCGCGCAGCAAATGATCCAAGGGATCATCCACACCATCAAGGGCAGCCCGACGCGAAAACGGAAGAAAAGAAGAAGAAACGGATGGTTAGCACTGTTGCACGATATGCTGCAAGCATGCTGCACAGCCAGAAACGGCCCCGGGCAAAGGACTCACCTCAGGGTGTTGTGTTCCTGATGGGGGCGGGATTGGATCGTCGGCACCACAGGGGTGCCGACGAGAACGACCAGTTTTACATCGCGTAGCGCGCCAGCCAATGGCTATAGGGACTGGGCAGCACCGAGGCCGGCTGATCAAGGCCCAGGCTCTTGGCGGCATGGTAGGGCCAATGCGGGTTTTCGAGATGGCCGCGACCGATCATCACCACATCGAGTTGTTCACTCTTTACCGCCTGCTCCGCCAGATCCGGCCGGCCAAAGCCCCAGGCCGAGGCCACCGGCAGGCCGGTCTCGCGCCGCACCCGCTCGGCAATCGGCGCCAGGAAGGCCGGGCCCCAGGGGATGTTGGCCTGAGGCGTGGAAAATCCCAGGCTCACGCTCATGAAATCCAGGCCACCGTCGCGGAACTGTTGGCCGAGATCAATGGCCTCGGCCAGGGTTTGCTCGTCGCGGCCATCGTACTCAATCACCCCAAAGCGCATGGTCAGGGGCAGCCGTTCCGGCCAGACCTGGCGCACTGCGGCCAGGGTCTCGCGCAGAAAGCGGCCCCGCCGCGTGGCCTCTCCACCGTACGCATCCGTGCGCTTATTGGCATGGATGCTGAAAA
Organism: uncultured Desulfobulbus sp.; assembly: GCA_964639845.1. Lineage (GTDB taxonomy): Bacteria > Desulfobacterota > Desulfobulbia > Desulfobulbales > Desulfobulbaceae > Desulfobulbus. The sequence continues at coordinate 786,585 of CAZXHS010000001.1, forward strand.
AACTCTGCGCCAGATAGCCATGGGCAAAGTGCAGCTCCAACCACTCATACCCCGCTGCCAGGGCGCGCTTGGCCGCAGCAACGAAATCCGCCTGGATGCGCTGGATATCGGCCACACTCATTTCCCGAGGCACCTTGGGCAGGTTGGCGCCAAAGGCAATGGCCGAGGGCGAGAGGGTTGGCCAACCACGGGGATCATCCTCTGCCATGTGGTCATCGCCCTCCCAGGGGATATTGGCGCTGGCCTTGCGACCGGCATGGGCAATCTGCAGGCCCGGCACCGCGCCGGCCGCTTTGATGGCGCGGGCAATGACGGCGTGGGCCTGGGCCTGCTCATCGTTCCACAGGCCGAGGCATGCCGGGGAAATACGACCTTCCGGGGCTACCGCCGTGGCCTCGACGATGAGCAACCCGGCGCCTCCCCGGGCAATTTGCGTGTAATGGGCCAGGTGCCAGTCGCCCGGCAGGCCGTCAACGGCGGAATACTGGCACATCGGCGGCACAGCGATGCGGTTGCGCAGGGTGATATCCTTGAGGGTATAGGGGGTAAACAGGGCTGACATGGGGTGTCCTCCGTTCTTGCTTGTGGTTGAAGAAGGCAATGGCGGCTTAGGGTGCCGCTGTTTTCCCTTCCCAGGTGTTGTAATGGATGCGGCTTGGGTCGAAACGCTCATGTGTTGTCGGCTGCTGGTCCGGCCAACCCATGATGGCCAGTCCAAAGGGGATGACATGGGCTGGCAGGTTGAAGATGTCGCGGAAATGGGCCACCCGCTCTTCCAGGGGATAGATACCGGCCCAGACCGCCCCCACGCCACTGCCGTGGGCGGCGAGCAACAGGTTTTGCATGGCGGCGGAGCAATCCTGCGGCCAGAATCCGTCATACTTTTCCTTACTGAGATCGCCGCAGAGAAGGACGCCCAAGGGGGCGCTGCGGACCATGCCCGCGTGAGGATGCACCGCAGCGATGCGCTCCTTCTGCTGGCCGTCGGTAACGAGGATGAACTGCCAGGGCCGCTCATCGCCGGCACTGGGGGCCATCATCGCCGCAGCCAGCAGTTTGTGGATCAGGTCTTCGCTAATGGGTTGTTCCTGGTATTTGCGAATACTTCTGCGAGTATGCAATGCTTGAAAAAGTTCCATGGTTCTATTTCTCCTGTTGTTGTTGCATCAGTTTCTTGCCGGCATTCCATGCCTTGCCAATACGTTCCCCCAGTGACCAATAGGTGTTATCCGGCATGGTCAAGAGGAAGGGGTCGATCTTTTTCATATCGAGATGCCTGTCCGTTACAAACCGCTCTTCGGTATAGATGTTGACGATTTCGGCGATGAAGAAGGTATGCGTTGGCAGATCAACCGGCTGCGACACCTTGCACTCGATGGTTATCGGACAGTCCACAATCATCGGTGCTGCCGGGAGTTCACCGTAAAAAACACGGAAGAGATCGGATTTGTCCACGCGCTTGCCTGAAACAAGACCGACATAATCGGTGCTTTCCACCATCGCCACAGAGGGAACATTGACGCTGTACTCCCCTGTTTGCACAATGGCCTCATGGGAGGCGTGGTTCTTGTTGACGCAGATACCCAGCATGGCCGGATTGACGTTCACCCGTGTCAACCAATCCAGGGCCATGAAATTGACCTTCCCGTTCAAGTGGGTGCCGAGAATTGTTTGTGTCCAGGGAAGGCAGAAGAGGTTTTTCTGCTCAAAGCGTATCTTCATGATCATCTCCAATGGTCGCTGAAAATTGTGTGAATGGAGCGAAATCGCTTTCGCTTTAAAATTTTATTAGACCGGTCGTCTCTGTGTGGCTCAAAAAAATTACGCCCGCAATACCGTCGCAAACAGGGTGTCGATGAAATGCTCAATCGGCTGCGGGGATTTCATCACCTTGGTACGCAGGATAGCCCCTTCCCAGGCGGCAAGGGTGAACTCGGCCAGGATGTCGGTATCGAGATCGGGTGCCAAACTCCCCTGCTCCTGGGCCTCAGCCAAGCAGGTGGCAAAGCGCTTCTTCCAGGTGTGAAAGATCTCCGCCAACCGTGCCCGAAAGCGCTCGTTCTGATCGGCCAGTTCCTGGCCCAGATTGCCGATCAAACAGCCCTTGGTGAACTCGTTTTCGCTCAGGTGCCTGAGACTATGTTCAAAATAGTTGCGCATTCGCCCCAGAGGCGGCACGCTGGCATCATCGAAAAACGAGGCCAGTTTGCTCTCATACTGGACGGCGAACTGGTCGATGATGGCCAAGCCAAAATCTTCCTTGCTGGAAAAATAGTTGTAAAACGACCCCTTGGGCACACCGGCCTGTTTGAGCACCGCATCAATGCCGGTGGCGTTGTAGCCTTTCACCGCAAATAACTCGGTGCCGATATCGATGATGTCTGTTTTTTTGGTTTGTTTTTTCATGCAGCCTATTATTAGACCGGTCGTCTTGTTCGTCAAGGGATGAAATACTGCCGTATTATCATCACCTCTTCATGGTTTTGTATTCTACCACTGGACACCAATACCACCGTGTGGTTTGTAGTATTCAAGAGAATCAAATGCTCCTAGCGGGTTAACCAACCGAAGCGCAACTAACTAATTTATCGACAAAAACCGCTTGATAAATCACTATTTAGTTAGTACACCGACATCATCGGAGTAAGTAGCGTAAAAAAACATCAAACGGGAGGCATTATGAAAAATGGTACTGTGGCTGGTAAATGCGTAGGGATAATCTTGTCAGTGCTCCTGCTGAATTTTAACACTTCAAATGCGTCGGTGCTTTCCAATAATATTGCACTCGCTTCATTGGGAGCCACGGCCTTTGATAATGGTCATTGGTTTGAACATACTATTCCATACGGATTTCAGTATGAAGCCGGCTTGACAATTGACGACAATACTGTTGGAGGTTCGTTTTGGGCAGGTCTCGGCTATCTCTCTAGCGAAGAAATATGGGTGGTTTTCGATCAGCGATATGTCATCAGCGCAGTGTACCTTGATGAACTTACCCCTGGTCAAGCTAGCCCTACTGACGGTTCCTATGCTTATTTAACCAATGGAAAATTAGAATACCTATACGATTCAACTTGGCATGATTTGGCTACTATCACGAAAAACACATGGGATTACAGCACAACTTTTCCAGAAGTCGCAGCAGATGGCATACGTTTAACGGTTTATGACGCTGTTGTCCCTTTCGGCTGGGCAAACCATGCCACTTGCCTGTACAGCTTAGAGGTGGGAGGTGTTGCAGCTTCGAGCTCTAATCCCGTCCCCGTTCCATCAGCCCTTCTTCTTTTGGCCAGCTCGCTCATTGGCATGGCAGTCTATCGGCGAAAAATCTCCTAAACTTATCAACATAGACTGTGATCTTGGGCAGAGCTGAAAGGCTCTGCTTTTTTTGTGTTCTACGAGCCTCCACATCAGCGAGTACACGCATTCGATGAACAGAGAGTATACACGCCCCCTTGTTCTCTGACAAAAAATGACTGTTGCCAAGGCGGTCTTGCATAATTGCTGGGTTTGGCTATCCTTCTTTGCAAACAGGCACCTGGGAAATGGATGCACACAACCTGAAGAGAAGGCACCTGTTGGCCTTTTTTCCAGGGCATACCGGAGAATTGGACATGAATCACCTTATTTTCGTTTACGGCACTCTAAAACAGGGGTTTCAAAACCATCACCTGCTCCATGGCGGCTATTTTCTTGGCCCCGCCCGCACAGTCGAGCAGTTTGCCATGTTCAAACACGCCGTACCCTATGTGATAAAGGGCCGCCCCCTGACGCAAATTCACGGTGAACTCTTTTCCATCCACCAGTCCATCCTCGACACCCTAGACCTCTTTGAAGGCAACCCGGTGTGGAATTTCCGCGAACAGGTCGAAGTGATCCTGGAAAAAGACGGCTCGCAGGTGACCGCCTGGATGTACTTCAATGACACCGCCGTCGGCGAGCCGGTTCCATCCGGGATTTATACCATGGATTGATCGGGCCGGAGGCCATGCTCGCCCACAAATCACTGTCGTCGAGATTTCCCCCATTCATTGTTCCCGTTCCCCACGCAATAAGCGATACCCACCACCAGCATTTGGCGGTAGATCTGCCAGAAAAATCCTGGCGCCTCACTCGGTCTGGTCAAACAGAACCAAGCCAATCAAGTTGCAACTATCTATTTTTACGATGCAATCAATTTTCGCATCAACTTTTCACCATCGCACCTTGATTCATTACCCCTTCAAGCCTACAATCATCTCAAGAACAATTATCATTTTATAATTTCGAAAAAAGCTATGGATATCTCGCTCAGTAGTCGAACAAATCAGCTGGCCAGTATGTCCATTTTAAAATCCGCCAACCAGCAAACCGAGCTGGCTGGAGAGCTGATCAGCAAAACAATTGCCGGGTTGGCATCCGTCCAATCGGTTCAGGCCACACCGCAACCAGTATCGCCATCGCCGGCGCAAGCCGGTGTCGGCACCATCATCAACACGGTCGCCTAAAAAAATACCAAGGCATTAATTTCAAGGAGAAGACCATGAACGTCGGTGGCATCAGCAACGCAATGGCAAGTCAGTTGTATCAGGTGTCTGCGCAAAAATCAGGAGGGCAAGTGGTACAGCAACCACAGCAGGTTCAACCGCAAGGGCCTGCCGAAGAAAGCAAGGAAAGTGCGGCCATGCAAAGCCGCGAGAATCGCTCGGGTGGGGAAACCTCGGAAATCCGGTCGATCAACACCTACGCCTAGCTGCACCAATGTGCGGGAGCGACCAACCCATGTCGCCATGAGCATGACCGCGATGGTGACGATTGCAGCTCAAGAAATGAACTCCGTTGTATCGATGGCATATTGAGTTCAAGAGCAGTAGTTCCACCTATTAATTCATGAAAGTTAAGCAGGGGGCAGAGTTTGATTCTGCGCCCTGCTTTTTTTTTGGATGCGGGCTTGAAGCGATGATCGATTTTTTCAATGATTTCCTCCCGACGACGGTCAAATATTTTCCGAGCAAGGGTTATGAGGGTGCTTATATTTCCTGCATTCCCCGCACTCTTTGGAGTGCGGTGGCCGATTACTTCCATTGAATCAGGAGAGTGTCATGAAAAAATTCGTTGTGGCAGGCGTTGCCATGGCGGCAATGCTTTTATCCCTTTCCGGCTGTTATTGGCCAGGTTATTGGCATCATCACCATAGGGATGGAGGCAGGTACGAGCGGTACGATTCAAGGGGCGGGTACGATTATTACAGGGGTGGCTACGATCACCAGAGGCGCGGCGATTATTACCATCAGTACGATCCTTATTATCGAAGATGATCAATATTTCTCGTGGATCACGCCGCCACATATCAATATCAAACGAGGTTACGCATGGATATCAAAGGAGAATTCGGCAACTTGCTCGACCGATTGAAAACCGAAAGAGATCAGATCAAGCTCAAAGCGCACCTTGCTTCCATGGAGGCCAAAGAGGAGTTTGCCGCAGCAGAGCAAAAATGGCAGCAGTTCAAGGAGAAGGCCACCGATATAGCCGATGATGCGGTGGATACCTCAGAGGAATATGTCGCGAAAGCCAAGATTATCGGCGAAGAATTAAAAGAGACCTACAAACGGATTTCCAAGAGGTTATCGGAATAGTTTCCCCGTTTGCAGTCAGAGCAAGCATAAAAAAAAGGGTCTGTGGAGCAATCTCCACAGGCCCTTGATTTGTTTTGGTACCGGAGGTCGGAATCGAACCGACACGGGGTCGCCCCCGCTGGATTTTGAGTCCAGTGCGTCTACCAGTTTCACCACTCCGGCATGAGTTTGGACTATTTACAGTATCGGGCTTTTTGCTGTCAAGGAGAATCGGGGCCTCCGGCAACAGGGTTGATGCGGCCACCACGGTGAAAATCGTTGCAATTCCCTAGGATCATGGCAGAGTGCGCCCAATATGTTCTTCTGTGTTTACGCTTTAGCAAGCGTGGGCATGGCCTGTTGATCTCCCTTTACCCGTTGTTCATCCATGACCCCATCCCCTGCCCTGTTGTCGCCCCGGGACGCCGCCGTCGAGGTGTTGTGCCTGTGGGCCACCACCCATAATTCGGTTGATCTGTTGTTTCACACGGCCATTGAACGGGTGGCCGATATCGACCGCGGTCTGGTGAAAACCCTGATCTATGGCGTGTTGCGGCATAAGGAGTATCTGGATCATATCATCCGCCGTTTTTCCAAGCACCCGCTGCGCAAGATGAAGCCGCGCACCCTGATGACCCTACGCATCGGTGTCTATCAGCTCCTTTTCTTAAGCCGCATCCCCGAATCGGCGGCGGTGAACGCCACCATCAACACCCTCAAGGCATCGAGCCAGCCCTCCTGGCTGATCGGTTTTGCCAACGGCATCCTGCGCGCCGTGGCCAGAAGCCGCGCCGAATTGCCCAGACCCGAGCAACTGGCCGAGGCCGAGCCGCCGATCCTCAATCATCCTGCCTGGCTGATGGAACGTTGGCGCAGGGAGTTTGGCAACACCACCACCCGCGCCATCTGCGCCGCCAACAACAGCGAGCCACCGCTGACCCTGCGCATCAATAGTTTGCGCACCAGCCGTTCGACGCTGAAGGCAATGATGGAGAAATCGGCCATCAAGGCTGTGCCCGGTTTTTTCAGCCCGCAGGCCCTGGTGATAGAGGACTACCCCGGTTCAATCACCTCCCTGCCCGGCTATGGCGAGGGCTTGTTCCAGGTACAGGATGAAGCAGCGCAACTGGCCTCGCTGCTGGTGGGAGTGTTGCCGCAGCGCTGCCGCATCCTCGATGGTTGCGCCGGACTGGGTGGCAAGACCTCACATCTGGTGGAGATGTTGCCGCCCGGCGCTACGGTGGTGGCGGTGGAGCCCGACGGCCGCCGTTATCGATTGCTCAAGGAGAATCTGCTGCGCCTGGGTCAGCGGGAGGCGGTGATCGCGGTGCGTTCCAATCTGAGCGACTATGCCGCCAGCCATCCGCCCCCCTTTGATGCCATCCTCATCGATGCCCCCTGCTCGGGCACCGGCGTCATCCGCCGCCAGCCGGATATCCGCTGGAATCGGCAGCCCGAAGATCTGGCCTCCTACCAGCAGACACAACTGCACCTGCTGGAGACCGCCACCGCCCTACTCAAACCGGGCGGGGTGCTGGTCTATGCCACCTGTTCGCTGGAACCCGAGGAGAACCGCGAGGTGATAGCCCGGCTCCGCGAGCGCTGCCCCGGCCTTGTCCTTGATACGGCCAGGCCACTGCTACCCGAACACGCCCACCGCTTGCTGGATGTGGAGGACTGCCTGCGGCCCAATCCCGCCGATGGTCTGGATGGTTTTTTTGCCGCCCGCCTGATCGCGCCGGGCCGCTTGTAGTTTCCGGCGACAGTGTTTATAGTCGCTCGTTAAATATTTTCTGTACCAACGAACCTACGAGGAGAACCCGTTAATGGCTGGAATCAAGTCGACCATGGATCTGGTGATGGAGCGTGCCGCCCGCATGGGCATGGCCACGCCGGAAGAGATGCGTCACGAAGAAAACATGAAAAAGGGCATGCAGAGCACGGTCGAGTTCCTCAACGGCACCAATCCTTCCTTGGCCGCCATCCTAGGTGATTATGCGGCCGGCGAGCAGGACGCGGTGCGCAAGGGTATGCTCAACTCGCTATTGCGCAACCTCTTTTTGCCGCGTGATGAGAGCGGCATTGCCCGCATTGAACGAGCCATTGCCGGTATTGTCGAGCTCAACAGCACCACCCCGGATATCGCCGCCCTCTGCCGCGAGCTGCAGACCATTGCCGTGCAGTACGGCCAGCATCGCAAGCAACTCCATGACCAGCTCAAGGAACAGATGCGCATGCAGATCGAGCAGATGCTGCTGCGTAAGGGCATGAAGCCCGACAGCATCAAATTCGACCCCACCACCGAGCCACAGTTCAAGGAGCAGTGGAGCCGCCTGGAGGCCGACCTCGACGGCCAGTACGGTCAGGCCCTGGAGCAGTTCAAGGCCCAGCTCAAGGCCTGGCTCGGGCTCTGATCATGGTTGGTGTCCAACACGAGCGGTTGGAGCGACTGCAACAGACGCTGCGCCGCCGCAAAATCGACGCGCTGCTTGTTTCTCAGCCCGATAACCGCCGATATCTCAGCGGCTACACCGCCCCGGACCACGGCATCCAGGAGACCGCCGGTTTCCTGCTCGTTCCTGCCAGCGGCAGGCCGATCCTGCTCACCGACTCCCGCTTCACCCTGCAAGCCGAGGCCGAGGCGCCTTTATTCACCATCGACACCTACACCAAGGGGTTGCTCAAATCGGTGGACCGGCACTGCCGCAAGCTGGATTGCAAAACGCTGGCCTTTGAAAGCGATTACTTCCTCTACAGCACCTTTCAACGGCTGGAGAAGCTGGCGCGCAAACGCGGCCTGACGCTGAAGGCCGAAAGCGGACTTATCGAGCAGATGCGCATCATCAAAGATGCACGCGAGCTGGAGTTGCTGCGGCGCTCCACTGCCCTCAACGAAACGGTGTTCCAGTCGGTCTACCACTCCATCGAACCGGGCATGACCGAGCGCGAAATCGCCCTGGCCCTGGAGTTGACCATGCGCGAGATGGGTGCCGAGGGACCGAGCTTTGACACCATCGTCGCCTTTGGCACCAACGCCGCCCGGCCCCATGCCGTGCCTACCGACCGCGTGCTCCAGGCCGGCGACCTGGTGCTCATCGACATGGGGTTGGTGCTCGATGGCTACTGCTCGGACATGACCCGTACCTTTGTTGCTGGCAAGCCGGATGCCACCTTCATTGAGCGGCACCGCGCCGTCCGCCGGGCCATGCTCGCCGGCATCGAGGCCATCCGCCCCGGCGTCACCGGCGTGGAGGTGGATCGCGCCGCCCGCCAGGCACTGCGCGAGGCCGGCTATGGTGAGGCCTTTGGCCATGGCCTAGGCCATGGGGTGGGTATTGCCGTCCATGAAGACCCGCGCTTGTCGCCGCGTGGCACCAAACCGCTACAAGCCGGCATGGTGGTCACCGTCGAGCCAGGGCTCTATCTGGCCGACTGGGGCGGCATCCGCCTGGAGAACATGGTCATTGTCACCGAGGATGGCGCCGAGGTGATCAACCGCGACACCACCAGCCTTGATCTGTAAGCCACACCTTCACCGCATCCAGGAATCGCATGGCCGACGACCTTAAATTTTTCGTGCTTGATACCAACGTCCTGCTGCACAACAGCGAGGCCATCACCTGTTTTGGCGACAACACCGTGGTGCTGCCGATGACGGTGATCGAGGAGCTGGACAAATTCAAGAAGAATAACGACGAGTTGGGGCGCAACGCCCGCCAGGTGATCCGCACCTTGGATCGCTTGCGTGGCCAGGGCAGTTTGGGCAAGGGCGTGCCCACCGACGACGGCGGCACGGTGTGGATCACCATGGAGAAGGAGCAGGACTGCGGTACCTGCATCGATCTCAACATCCCCGACAACCGCATCATCGCCACCGCCTACCGCCTGTTGCAGGAAGGCCGGCGGGTGATCTTCGTTTCCAAGGACATCAATGCCCGACTCAAGGCCGACGCCCTGGGCATCGTGGTTATGGATTTCGAGAAGCAAAAAACCGATTTCGATCAGTTATACACCGGCTGGCGTCAACTGACGGTATCCTCTTTGCAGATCGACCGCTTGCACAAGGACAAAGAGCTGGACTTGCCGGAGGAATCCTTTCTGCCCAATGAATTTGTGCTGCTGGTGGATTCGGCCAACGACAAGCATACCGCCATCGGCCGGGCCATCACCGCCGGTCACCGCCTGGTGCCGCTCAACCCACTGTATGATAGCGCCTTCAATCTACGGCCGCGCTCGATGGAGCAACGCGTTGCCCTGGAGTTACTGATGGATCCGGCGGTGTCGCTGGTGTCACTGATCGGCCAGGCAGGCACCGGCAAAACCCTGCTGGCCCTGGCCGCCGGCATGGCCAACGCGGTAAAATCCTCTAAGTATGAGAAACTGCTGGTGTCGCGGCCGGTGATCCCCCTGGGCCGCGACATCGGCTACCTGCCCGGCACCAAAGATGAAAAGATGCAGTTGTGGATGCAGCCCATCTTCGACAACCTCAGTTATCTCATCGGCCTGACTAACGGCGGCAAGCATGATGCCTCCACCGAGCTGGGTATCAAGCGGCTGTTGCGCGAGGACCGCATCGAACTCGAAGCCCTGACCTACATCCGAGGCCGATCGATTTCACGGCAATATGTGATCATCGACGAGGCCCAGAATCTGACCCCGCACGAGGTCAAAACCATCATCAGCCGGGCCGGCGAAGGCACCAAGATGGTGCTCACCGGCGATCCCGAGCAGATCGACAACCCCTACCTCGACGCCAGCAGTAACGGGCTGAGCTACACCGTGGAGCGGCTCAAGGGCCAGGAGGCCTGCGGCCACATCACCCTCACCCGTTCCGAGCGCAGCCATCTCGCCTCGCTGGCCGCCGAATATCTGTAACCAATTAATTTATTGGACTAAAACTCAAGACAGGAAAAAGAGGACTTATGATTCAGCATGAAACTCATTACCTTGATTTCATTAAAAAACGTGGTGTTGGGTCAAACGACAGGGTCGCATCTTCGCCTGCTTCATACGTCTCATATCTTCGTTCTGTCTCCAAAATAATTGAATCAGATATATCTCCCGATGTGCTAAAAAGCGAACAGGGCATCAGCAATATCATGCTAAAAATAAAGGGAAAAAGAAGCGAGAAAACAATTCAGAACTACTGTTCAGCAATGCGTCAATATGTAGCATTTGTCTCAAATACTGGTTTGTAGATTAGACATATCATCACCGCCATCCCTGTAACTTTTTTGTGGAAAAATCAAAAAAATAAAGCTATGCGCCAATATGTGATCGACGAGATCTCCTTTCTCGAACATGACAACCTCGACAGCTATCTCAAACGCACCCTCAAGCCCGGCGGCCTGGAAGGCGTGTATTTCCTCAGCCTGCCGCCGGATCTGATCGGACCGGAACAGATCGGCCACGGCGATTGCGGCCCCTTCTACTTCTCCGTGGTCCTGGAGCCAAGTGCCGTGCGTTTTGAACTGCTGGTGCGCAGCGCCAGCAACATGCACTGTTCGTGCATTGCCCAGGCCACCCAGGCCCAGCGGCAATTCGTGCTCGACTTTGCCGACCGCATGCTGAACGAGGAGATGATCCGCGCATGAACGTTGCCGCCATTCCCCTGGAAGAACGCATTATTTTTGCCCTGGACCTGGCCGATCCCCGCCAGGCCCGTGCCCTGGTCGACCGTTTGTCAGACCATATCCGTTTTTTCAAGGTGGGGATGCAGCTTTTTTTTGCCGGCGGCTGGCCGATGGTGGACTACATCACCGGCAAGGGCTGTAAGGTGATGCTCGATCTCAAGCTCTATGACATCCCGGCCACGGTCAAGCTGGCGGTGCAGCAGTTTGCCGGTCGCGGCATCTCGCTGACCACGGTCCATGCCTACGGCCCGGTTGTACAGGCCGCCCTGGAGGCCGATACTGGCATTCAAATTCTGGCTGTGACTGTGCTCACCAGCTTTGGCAAGGAGCAGGTCAGCGAACTGCAATTCCAGGGATCGGTGGAAGATCTGGTCCTGCGGCGGGCGCGCACCGTGTTGAACCTGGGCTGCCATGGCGTTGTCTGTTCGGCCCAGGAGGCAGCCCTGTTGCGCGAGCAGTTGGGGCAGGAATTTGTCATGGTCACCCCCGGTATCCGACCGGCGGGGGCAGATGTCAACGACCAGCAGCGGGTGGCCACCCCGGGCCGCGCCATTGCCGATGGCAGCGATTACCTGGTCATCGGTCGCCCCATCCGCGATGCCCAGGATCCCGGTGCCACCATCGCCGCCATCCAGCGTGAGATTGCCCTGGCCTTGGCCTAATCATCGTATTGCACGAGAGGAATGTATGTTGATCGATCTGTTACGAGCCCGTCGCAGCCTGCGCCGCTTCACCGACCAGCCAGTGGAGCAGGAGAAACTCGATCTGCTGCTGGAGGCGGCCCTGCGTTCGCCTTCCTCCAAGGGCAACAATCCCTGGGAGTTCATCGTTGTCACCGATAAGGCACGGATCAAGGAATTATCCGTGGCCAAGGCCCACGGCGCCACCTTTCTCGCCGGCGCGCCGTTGGTGATCGTGGTCTGTGCCGATCCGGCCAAGAGTGATGTGTGGGTGGAGGATGCGTCCATCGCCACCCTGCTTCTTCACTTGCAGGCTGCCGATCTTGGCCTGGGGAGTTGCTGGGTGCAGTTACGCCTGCGCCAACGCGCCGACGGCAGTGGCTCGCAGGAGTATATGAGCAAACTGCTCGGCCTGCCCGAGGGAATGATGGTGCTGGCCATGGTGGGTATCGGCTACCCCACCGACACCAAGCCGGGGCATGCCGATGGGACCCTGTGCCGGAATCAGGTGAGTTACGAGGTGTTCGGCCAGCGGCAGTAAAAATCGCGGAGATTTCTTTCGCTGGTCGAGATGACAGCGGTGCCACCTGGGTGCGTCGATCACTGTCACAGCGTAGCTATGAGGCTGTCATTTCGAACGCAGTGAGAAATCTCCACTCCAATCAGGAGATCTCTCCCGTTGGTCGAGATGACATCGGGGTGATTCCCGCCTGGGATAAATGCCCCCCCTCAGCAACTTTTCCCCGCCACCTCAATGCGATTACGTCCCTTGTTCTTGGCGACAAACAAGGCCTCATCCGCGGCCTTGAGCACCTGCGCCACCTCGACCCCTGCCTCATATTGCGCCAAGCCGAAACTGGCAGTGACCTCCACTGCCTGGCCACCGGCATAAAAGGGTGCATCCGCCAAACGGCCGCGAATCTTCTCCGCCACCACAATCCCCTGATCCACGTCGGTCTCGGGCAAAAGTATAACAAACTCCTCACCACCCCAGCGGGCCACCGTATCCTGACTGCGCAGCATGCTCTTCATGCGCACCCCGGTTTCAATGAGGATGGCATCGCCGGCATCGTGACCCATGCGGTCGTTCACCTCCTTGAAGTGATCAAGATCCACAAAAAGAACGGTAAAGGAGAGTTGATTGCGGCTGCAACGGCTGCTCTCATGCTCCAACCGCTCCAGCATGGCGCGCCGGTTGACCAAACGGGTGAGCACATCCACGGTGGCCGCCTCCTGCAGGGCATTCTGGGCAATGATCCGCTGGGCGATCTCGTGACTGAGCTTGGTATTGACCTCGTTAAGATCACTGGTGCGCTGCCGCACGCGAATCTCCAACTCGTCCTTGGAACGCTGTAAGGCGGCAAAGGCCTCCTGCTTGATCCGCTCGCTCTGGGCCAGGGCAGCGGACATCTCATTGAAGGCACGCAGCAAGCGGTCGAGTTCATCGTTGGTGGAGAGGTTGATCTGCTCGTCGAGCCGGCCACTGGCAATGGCCGTGCAGCGGTCAATGGCAAGATCGATGGGACCGGTGAAGCGGCTGGCTAGCATGCGGGAAAAGAGAAAGGCCAGGGCAATGGAGGCCAGCAGCGAGCAGAGCCCGGAGATGCGCAGGCTGCGGTACTTGGCGCGGACCTTGTCGGCGCGCATGTCGATGCCCACCAGATATTCGCCGCGCCCGTTTTTCAGCGGCGCGTACCCGGAAAGAAAGGCGCCCCATTCATCGGTGACGATTTCCTTATCCACGCTGATGCCGGTGAACCCGTGGATCATGCCGGGCACCTCGGCGGTATATTCCTGCCCCGGTTGGGCCTGCTTCTCCGATTCGTCGGAATCGACCACAAAGAGCATCTTGTCGCCCTGTTGCCGCATCACATAGAGAAAAGCGATGTCCGGATTCATCCGTTTGAGCTGTCGCAGGGTGTGCAGGGCCTGGCTGTAACCGGGTTGCCCAGTATCGTCGGCGCTGGTCACCGAGCGCAGGCTATCGGCATCGATCATCTGGCTGAGCAGGGCGGCGCTGGCCTGCAACCGCTCCTTCAGCCCCTCCATCAGGCTGTCGGCGGCGCTGGCGTAAAAATAGGTGCCGATACTGCCGGAGACCAGCAGCACGGCCAGAACATGGCTGAGAAAGAGTTTGAGGCGGATGGAGAGGTGCATGGTCATGGAAACGGATGTGATGGCAGCCGCCCGGTCCGCGGCCAGAAAAAAAATCAGGGCCGATACCATGGCCCCGGAGAACAGTTTCACTGCCGCTTATCTTAGGCCAAGGCTGAAGCCTTTGGCAAGCAAGCAATTTCATCGCGACCACCTTCGTGATGCACCACTCGCCAGCCCTGGATTCAGGCACGACTATCGAAGCGACAGCAGAACATTGTGGAGGGGCGATCAACGTCGCGGATACAAAAGTAAAAAGTAATTACCACCCAACCTCAGCTCAAAGGTCTGATTTTGAGATCCCTCACATTCGTTCGGGATGACATCGAAATGGCGGGTCGATCCGAGGTGTGTGCCGCCACCTGGGTGTCATCTCGACCGCAGGGAGAGATCTCCTCTTTTCCAGCTGAAGTTCGGTGGTAATCATTAAGTAAAATGCAAGGGGCCACAGAGTAAAAGCCATGACCCCTTGAAGTTATGCAACAAATAGGCTTTGCTACCGTTAAGGACGCAGAGAGCAGGAGGGATACGCCTGTCCACCCTTGAGCAACGGACCTCCCCCACACCAACAGAGCGAAAACCAGGAGCACAGCCCATGTTTACCCTTGCGGATGTACGCAATATAGCGGTGCAGATCGAACAGAACGGCGAAGAAACCTACCGTCGGGCAGCCCACCAAGTCAGCGATCCGCAATTGGCGCAGATGTTGTTGTGGATGGCTGAGGAGGAGAAGCACCACCAGGAAGTGTTCAACAGCCTCATTATCAATAAACCGCTCACCGGCGAACAGGCGGAGCTTGAAGCCGTGGGGCGCTCCCTGCTGCAAGATATCGTGCGCAGCCAGACCTTCTCTCTAGAGCAGCAACAACTGGGCGAAGCCCTCAACCTGGAAGAGTTGCTCCACCAGTCCATCGAGTTCGAGACGGACACCATCGGTTTTTACGAATTTCTCGCCGGTTTCCTCGATGATGCAGAAGCCGTCGCCCAAATGCAGGGCATTATCGACCAGGAACGGGGCCACGTGCTGCAACTTGAGCAGATACTGAAGAATGCCGGGCAGCATGCCCCCAATGCCGTCAAATCGTAGCTGGGGTTGGATGTGAGGTTATTTTCACAACATACTAATTTTGTTGAGCTTAGCTATGTACTGGGGTTGTTTCAAAGGTGGTGATGGTGAAGATATTGGCAATATGTTTACCGGTTGGAGAGAGATGCTGTCGTGCTCCTCACGATTACTGTGTCGCTTTTAGTCTTTGTGTTTGAACTTTTTCTTTTTCATGAATCTAACTCGCATGTAAGTTTTATTATATTGAAATTACAATAATATTTTTTTTGATTTAATATCTGACATAAAGATTGGCCTAATCATACTGATAGCTCTCATCATCAATCGATAAAGCACATGATTACACTTAAAAAGGCAAGTGAGTTTGATCCATTTGAAAACCCTCCCTCCTGGTGGCCACCAAAGGAAAATTTTGCTTCACAACATGGTATTTCTGTCGAGAAATATTATGAATTTAAAGAATTAATTGTAAGAAGGTCTAGCGAAACTGTTATTGAGCGATTTTTCTCTGAAAATAGAAATATACTTGCTTTAACAATATTCTTGTTCTCAACAGGTCACCATGCAACATGGATTTATCCAAAACAAACAATCAGGCCTTCTTCTGGTCCAACTGGAGGACTCATACCAGACTATATATTGGCTGGTGCTAATAGTGATGGTCTTAGTTGGTGGGTGTTAGAGGTGAAAGGAGCAAATCAAAACGCATTCAAAACAGAAAAAAAACGAGTGTATCTTTCGAATGAGGCTAACAAAGGGGTTTGCCAGCTTATGAATTATATAGATCAATCTAGTAAAACCCAATGTTATTTGCGTGACGAGCTTAAACTCTATGGTTTTCGCGAACCGCGAGGTGTATTGCTAATCGGCACAGATGAAGAATCAGATAATGAACAAATTCGTGAATTTAAAGGGGCATGGAACAGAATCAACCCGAGAGTTCAAATCCGGTCTTACAGTTCTATAGTCAAAATGCTAGAGAAGAAGCTGGAAAACCAAATAAATAGAAACCAGCAATAAACCTGACCGGAAATAGCCGCGTTCTTGAAAGGCGGGCAGCGCATCGGCCGGCAGGTTATTTCACCGTTATGCACTGACAAAAGCTTAATTTGGAAAAACGTTTTTCATGGGAAGAGAAAAATTACTGATTAGTTCCTATTTTACTGGGATCATGATAATTATTTTTTGTTTTACATTGCTTGAAAGGGGTTCAATAGCACAAAAGTTTTTTATTGGTATGTTTGGTATCCAAAATATTCTTATCGCAAAAGATATCGCTATAATCATAATAAAATCTCTATTTTTTAAAGGGGCATCTATATTTGATGTGTATAACGCACAACGAAATATTTTTGGCAAAATTAGTGTTGTTTTTTTAGCTGTTCCTGTACTTATTATTGGGCTTTTCTTTTGGTGCCTTAGCTGGGAGGGACAAACTGGTATAAGTTTTGGTTTTGGGACATTCATTGGCGCAGTTTTATACGACTTCTCATTTAGTAAAATTATCAATAGTCGTATTAAAGTAATTAAAAATGCATAACAAGTAGCCCAAGCTGAATCCGACACGCACCTATTTTACCAGTAAGTCAGCGGCGGCGCAGCTTAGCTTAAGCAAAAAATATGGGCATCTCTCTATCGCTACTTGCAATACACACCTCCGCCCCGGAGGCAGCCCTGCAGCACCTGGGGTACATCCGCACGGGCCAATTGTGTGAGTATTTGCGGGAGCCTCTTTCGGGCTACGCACTGCCCACCCATTGGTTCCTCATCGTTGCGCGAGGTTGCGACAACCGCTTCCTACACCCGAAGACATTGGGCCCCCTGTCCGAGCACTGTCCCGTGGTCGCCTGCTCAATCGAGGAGCACGTCATGTTCAGTTCCGCTGCGTATTGGGCCGGCGGCAATCAGGTGTGGCGCGCAGAGCACGTCGGCGAAGAGGGTCCCATGCACTTGCAGACTTCCGGCGCCCTGCCACCTGGATTCGAGGCAATGGCAACGGCACACAAGGAGGCACAGGAGGCGGATGGCGGCGAAAAAGCTGACGTCGACCACTACTTTGACATACCACTCAACGCTGCTAAAGTGATCATTGGTTTCAAGCACGATGAAGATATTGTGGGCGTGGACTACCAGTGCTTCGAAGTGCTCCGCCAGGCCTCCCCCCCAACGGCCTCCAAACCCTGGTGGCGCTTCTGGAAATGATGGCCGATTCCGCAACCCACTGGGCATTACACATAAAGCAGCGCAAGGCCGTTAATTTTGCACCTTAGGGGGCTATACCTCCTGTCAACCATGACTCACCTTCCTTTATTGTCCACACATTCTGCGCACAAGCCCACTATACAATTCTCCCCAGCTGGAGACATCTCCGGCCAGGATACAGCATGAACCATCTGCACCATGTATAAAGGCGAACGTTTCAACAGCATCAGCCACCTTGTGGGTGCAATTGCAGCATTGGCAGGGCTTGTCATTGTGGTAGTTGCAGCTGCACGACAAGGCGATCCATGGAAGATTGTCAGCTTCAGCATCTATGGAACGACTTTGTTTTTTCTCTATACCGTTTCAACGCTCTATCACAGCCTACGCGGCAAGGCGAAAAGGATATTTCGCAAACTCGACCATTATTCCATCTATTTCTTGATCGCAGGAACCTATACGCCATTCACCCTGGTCACCCTTCACGGTGGCTGGGGCTGGACCATATTCGGTATTATTTGGGGATTGGCAATTCTTGGGATCTTGCTGGAAGCTTTACCGCAGGGGAAAAATCGAATCCTTTCGGTCGTTATATATGTGGCGATGGGTTGGCTGCTCATGGTGGCCATCAAACCTTTGCTGGTCGCCTTGCCTCTTATTGGATTCTGGTGGCTTCTTCTTGGAGGCTGCTTGTATACGGGGGGACTGGTGTTTTATTTTCTGGACGAGAAGTTCCCTCATTTTCATGGGATATGGCATCTGTTTGTTCTCGGAGGAAGCATTTGCCACTACGCAACCATGCTTTTTTTCGTCGTCTGATTTTTCTTGGCTGCAAGGGCTCCGACGTATCAATCAGACAGGTAGGGCGATTTCTCCTATCCGTCACCACTCATTAAAAGCACCCTCACCTGCTCAACCAGAGATACACAGAATTTTTCCCTATAGAAAAAACATGAAGAAAAAAATTGCCGCGTTTTGCTCCATTACGTTGATCGTCCTTTTCATCTTGTTTTTGCTTGGCCCCACTGCCGAAATAAACACTCAACTCAAGCCGATGAGCCTGACGGAGGACCTCGACCACTACTTGAAACAATCAGAAGCGCATTTTCCCGACATTGTGCCCGGGACAGAGAAAACGATTCTCTGGGCGAATGCCACCAAAACCAGGACGCCACTGTCTATCGTCTACCTGCATGGCTTTTCCGCAACCCGGCAGGAAACCGCCCCAATGGCCGATCAAATTGCTGCACGGCTGGGCGCCAATCTCTTCTATACCCGCCTGGCTGGCCATGGCCGGAGCCAGACGGCAATGGCGGAACCAACCGTTAATGACTGGTTCAACGACACGGTTGAAGCATTGGCAATCGGCAAACGTTTGGGCGAGAAAGTGATCGTCATCGGCACCTCGACCGGTGGCACACTGGCCACCTGGCTTGCGGAACAACCGAACACGGAAGCAGTTGCGGCATATATTTTCATCTCGCCGAACTATGCGCCCATCGAGAAGATGTCCGAGGTTTTGGCCTGGCCCTGGGGCGAACAGCTGGCAGCGCTGATAGTCGGCCCGGAATTCAGATGGACACCGGCAAATGAGCAACAGGCCAAGTATTGGACCCATCGCTATCCCTCAAAAGCGCTGGTGCCCATGATGACTTTGGTGCGATTCGTTCGCAATTCCAAACTGGAGAATATCCACTCGCCGGTACTGGTGATCTATTCTCCGGAAGACAAAGTCATTAACGCACAAAAAGTCGAACAGGCATACGCGCAGTTGGGATCACCCATCAAGGCGATACACCCCATCACCCACCATGTGAATCCGCTCAATCATGTTTTGGCGGGGGATATTCTCGCACCTGAAAATACCGCTTCGGTGGTCAAGCTGGTTTTGGATTTTATCTCCCCGCTGCAGTAACCCCGGACCCGCTCAGGCTCGCAGATGAATGTATGGTTAGGATTCAAGGTTTCTCTGTTTCTTTTGATGGAAAAAATTGACTCCTTGCTTTTACAAGAGCATAAATAACAGATGAGGCCGATTGAGCCCGGTGATGATTGTCGTTGAGAAACTCGTGAATGTTACGCCGGTGACCAATTAGCCAGATGTGATGAGGAATTTTCTGCGGTGGCGAGCTTGTTGAGAGTGAATTTGGCAACAAACAGTGCGAAGGGTATTTTGTGATGCTTCGATCAAAACGAAAAAGCCTTCGTTTTAATTGCCAACGAAGAACAGTCAACCTGAGAACAGCATTTGAGGAGGGGAGCGCGGTACTGCTGAACATCTCCACCTCAGGGTGCGCGATGACTGAGAGCACCTTGACACCTGAGCTGGAAGAGAACGTGTTCATCTCATTCGACCTGCCAGGAGAAAATGGGCTAGTAGAGATGCGAGCCAAAGTGCTCCGCATAGAGCCGCAACTGGCCGTGCAATTTAATCGTATCGAGCCAGAAACCGAATCTTTGATATTAAAATTCTTTGCTGCTGAATCCAGGACACTGATCAATGACAAGAGTGCTTCCTGATGGATCAATATATCGCCCGCCAGCCCATTCTTGATATTTATCAACGACTCTATGCATACGAACTTCTGTACAGAGGTGCTGATCATTACACATTAGATAAAGTAAGCGGCAATAAGGCGACTACAAGCCTCTTATCTAGCGCCTTTCTTACCCAAGGAATTGCACAGATATCTGAAAACAAACCTTGTTTTATCAACTTCACCGAAGATCTGATTGTTAAACGTATCCCGGCTTCTTTTCCGACAACAAAATTAGTCGTCGAGATCCTTGAAAATGTAAAGGTTACCGACGAAGTTCTTGCGAGTTGCCGTTTTCTCAAAGAGAAAGGATACCAGATCGCTCTTGACGATTTTGTATATAATCGTAGACTAGAGCCTCTTCTTGAGCTGACCGATATAGTAAAAATTGACGTTCGCCTAACACCACTCAACACAATCCATAGAACATTAAATCTCCTTCACGCACACCGTGTAAAACTTCTGGCAGAAAAAGTTGAAACTCTCTATGAGTTTGAACTGGCCAACAAATTAGGATTCAAATATTTCCAGGGATACTATTTCAGCAAACCAGAAAAGATTCAGATCAAAGAGGTCAACGCAGCAAAGATCAACCTGATTAATTTACTTGCGGAGGTCTCCCGCAAAGAAACAGACCTTAACCGCCTTCACAGCATTATTTCTGTCGATATCGCCATTAGCTACAAGCTGCTTCGCTTTCTCAATTCAGCCTATTTTTACCGACTCCAGAAGGTGAAACATGTCAAACATGCGATTGCCTACCTTGGCGAGTCGGAGCTCAGGCGTTTTATACTCTTGGTCTTAGTCTCAGAATTGACTTCTGATAAGCCTGATGAATTGGTCAGGATCGCTGTAGTAAGAGCCAAATTTTTGGAATTAATGGTTAAAGGAAGTCATCTGCAAGATCAAAATTCAGAGCTTTTTCTTGTTGGGCTCTTTTCTCTTCTTGATGTCATGCTCAATGTGACCATGGCTGACGTTATGGAAAGGTTACCGCTGGAAGAGGATGTGAAGAGTGCCCTCCTGAGTATGCAGGGCCCTTATGCACCTTTTTTGCGAATAGCTATTGCCTATGAGCGCAACCAAACACGACAACTGATGGAAGAGTTGAAAAATATCCGCATAGAACCCAATACAGTTTCGAATTGTTATTTAGAAGCTATCCGATATACCAAAGGACTGCTGCTCTAGGGCAAATGGATCTTTTTTTAAAAAGAACATCCAAACGATCTTTGTTAAAAGAGATAGTTTCCAATAAATTGTATACCAAATGATTGGAGCGACCCGTTAACAATCAACATTTATCCTGATGATGAAAAAGGTAGACTACAGAAACCAAGCGCTGAAGATACTCCCATGGGTTTGTGGAAAATGCGGCCGTGATTTCTCAGGAAAAAATCTGCGCGAATTGACGGTCCACCACAAAGATCATAATTACAAAAACAACCCGCCCGATGGCAGCAATTGGGAGTTGTTGTGCATCTATTGTCACGACAACGAACATTCCCGCTCTCTCGATGCTGAATGGCTCCCCACTGATAATCCTGATAAAAACACCGGCGCAACAATCACCCATACCCCTTTTAGTAATCTCTCAGATTTATTGGAAATAAATCGAAAGAAAATCGAAAACGACGAGGAGTCACATTAACGCCCTGCCATTTTCTCGGTTCCGTTTCTTGCCATCAGGGTCACAAAACGAAAAAAGCCCCTTAGCAACAACTTGCTAAGGGGCTTTTTATTAACTGGCACGCCAGATAGGATTCGAACCTATGACCTACGGCTTAGAAGGCCGTTGCTCTATCCAGCTGAGCTACTGGCGCGTGCGTTTTTTTCGGCTGGCAATGTACCGGGGACGGAAAAAGAGCGCAACAGTTATCCAAGACATGATGCCACGCTACCAAGCGGTGTTTGCCGGCGATATTTACTCCACCTGTTCGTCAATCCGCTCCCAGACAGGGCCGGCGGCGGTGTCATGCACTGAAACGCCTTGGCGGAGCAACTCCTCACGCACCGAATCGGCGGCAGTCCAGTCCTTGAGTTGGCGGGCCCGTTCGCGCTGGCGGATCATGCGGTCGATCTCCGGGGTCAGCGGGCAGTATTCCAGGCGCAGCACGTCAAGCACGGTGTTGACCATGCCCAGCACCTCAAGCACGTCGTTCTTCTGATCGCGGTCCATCTGCCGCGCCTGCACCACCGGGTTGGTCTGTTTGATGAAGTTGAACAGTGCGCCAATGGCCCCGGAGATGTTGAGGTCATCGTTCATGGCCTCGATGAAGCGTTTTTCCAACTCCGACACATAGGTGGCCACCTCGGGATGGGGCAGGCCCACCGGCAGGCAGAGCAGCTTGCGGATGTACTCGTCGATGCGCTTGAGCGCCGTGCGGGCCGCATCCAGCCTCTTGTAGGAGAACAGCATCGGCTTGCGGTAATGGACACCCAGGAGCATGAAGCGGATCTCGCGGCCGGTGTAGCCCTTGTCGAGCACCTCGCGTAGGGTGACGATATTGCCGGCATCACCGGACATCTTGCGGCCATCGCGCAGCAACTGCCCGGAATGGACCCAATAGTTGGCCAGGGGTTTGCCGGTCAACGCCTCGGCAATGGCGATCTCGTTTTCGTGATGGGGAAAGAGCAGGTCCTGGCTGGCGGTGTGGATATCAATGGTTTCGCCCAGGTACTTGGTCGACATCGCCGAGCACTCAATATGCCAGCCCGGTCGCACGTTGCCCCAGTCGGTCTCGTAAAAGAGCCCCTTCTTCAACTCCGCCAGGGTCGAGCGCTTGAGCAGGGTGAAGTCGCGGGGGTTATCCTTCTCGTAGTTGTCCAGGTCCACGGTCTGCCCGAGCTTGATCTTGCTCAGGTCGATGCCGGAGAGGCGGCCGTATTGCTTGAATTTGGAGATATCAAAATAGATCGAGCCCAGTTTCTCGTAGGCGTAACCCTTGTGGATGAGGTCATGGGCGATCTCGATCATGTCGCCGACATGCTCCGAGGCCAGCGGATAACCGGCGGCCGATTGCACATGCAAATCTTCGATGGCTTGCTTGAACTCGTCGATGTATTTGCCGGTGAAGGTGGCCAGTGCCTCGCCCGCCTCGATGGCCCCGGTGATGGTGTTGTCGTCGAGGTCGGTAAAGTTCATGTACAGTTCGACCTGATACCCCTGGTTGCGCAGATAGCGGTTGATCAGATCAGCGACGATCAGCCGTCGGCAATGGGCGATGTTAGGCGACTGGGCAGCGGTCGGCCCGCAGGCGTAGAGAGTGACACGGTTGTCGCGGATGGGCCGGAACACCTCTTTCTTGCGGGACATGGTGTTGAACAGCTTGAGTTGAGAGGCCTTTTCCTCGACCTTCTCCTGTTTCTTAAACAGCGGCGTACTCAGATAGCGCTCACCGCCATCGGGCAGAATCACCACCACGCAGCCCTCGCCAATCTCCTTGGCGCGTTCAATGGCGGCATGCACGGCTGCACCACTGCTCATGCCGGCAAAGATCCCCTCCTCCGCCGCCAGCAGGCGCACGGTGGAGAAGGCATCCTCATCGGCAATACCGACAATGGCATGCGGCAGGGTTTTATCAAAGATGCCGGGCTTGTAGGACTCCTTCATATTCTTGAGTCCCTGGATTTTGTGGCCGGGCGAAGGCTCCACCGCAATCACCCGTACCTCGGGGTGGTGGTCGTTAAACCAGCGCGAGATGCCCATGGCCGTGCCGGAGGTGCCCAGGGTGGCGACGATATCGGTCACCTTGCCCTCGGTCTGCGCCCATATCTCCGGGGCCGTGGAGTTGTAATGGGCCATCCAGTTGGCGGGATTGTTGAACTGATCGGCCAGGAAATAGCGTTCGGGATGCTGACGCGCCAGGGCATAGGCCTTTTCGATGGCGCCGTCGGTGCCGCGCTTGGCCGGGGTGAGCAGAATTTCCGCACCGTAGGCCTGCATAATCAGGCGCCTTTCGATGGAGGCGGATTCGGGCATGATCAACTGGCAGCGGTATTTCTTGGCCGCGCAGACCATGGCCATGCCGATGCCGGTGTTGCCGCTGGTGGCCTCCAGCACGATCTTCTCCGGGGTAAGCTCACCGCTCTTCTCGCCGGCCTCGATCATGGACATGGCCACCCGATCCTTGATCGAACCGCCGGGATTGCGCGATTCGAGCTTGCCAAGCAAGAGGACGGATTCGGGAAGGGGATTGAGCCGGCACAGCTCGACCAGGGGGGTATTGCCTATCAATTCAACGAGTTTCATGCTGTGTACAGAGGGTTCGATGGATCAGAGCGAAAAACTGCAACCGCCACCATAGCCGATTTGCCCCCAAATCGCAAAAAAAGCGCCGCACCGGGGCCATTTTCTCGGCGCCACCACAAATCCCCATCGACGTTTACAGGGCCGCATTCAATCGTCATGACTGGCAAAGCAATGCCACAGACGCTGCAAGGCCTCGCGGCACTCCTGGTTGGCAATGGAGGCCGTCATCTGCGCAAAAGACTGGGTTCGCGCGCTATCGACGGCGTGGGCGGGAGGAAGATGACGTTCGGGCAACGAGGGCAATTGCGGCTGCAACTGCCAGCGCAGGTCACTCACCGGCTGATTCCCCAGGGTTCGATTGATGCGTTCCAGCAGGTCGAGCTTGATGAACTGGAGGTGGTGCATCCAGGCAGAATCCTGCACATAAATCCACAAGGTGTCCTGCCGGAAAAAGGCGGGCATGGTCAGGCGACCCACCTCGCGGCCAACGATGGTTGGCCAGTCCCGCACCAGGGCAAAGAGGCGCCATTGCTGCTGCCATTGCCTTTTATTGTAGATATCGGGCAACACTGCCGCCATGGGGGTGGGATGCCCGTGTTCGTAACCGCTGCGGTCGTCGTTCATGGTGGCAGGAAAGGTGAAAAGGGTGGGGCTTGATGGGGGTTGGCCCTACCCTACCCCGTTCACGGGCCAGTAGCAAGCAAAACCCCGTGACTACTTGAGATGAAAGACGATGGGCAACACCAGTTGGGCACTGACCGGTGGCCTGGGAAAGGGTGCCACCCGGCGGATGGTGTCAATGACCGCCTGATCGAGGATGTCATGCCCTGAACCGGCGACAATGGCAATACGCTCCACCTGTCCGTCGGCCATGAGATTGAAGGAGACGACGATTTTTCCGGTTTGCCCCCTCTGGCGGGCGGAGGCCGGAAAACGAAGATTGCTCAAAATGCGCTCACGCACATAAGTAAAATCGTAGCGCATGCCGCCTTCGCCTTGGCGACCACCACTGGGCCCATTGCCCGCACCGCCCCCATCCTTGCCCTGGGCAAGTCCCGCCCCCGGTGAAGAGGCGGACGATGACTGGCCTGTGGCGGAAGATGCGCTTTCCGTCACAGCCTCAGCCGGTTCGGGCCTTGACTGCGCAGGTTCGGTGGTGGCCACCTCCTTGACGATGTGCGGCGAGGGTGCAGGACGATTCTGGGGAACTTTAGCCTTATGCGGTACCGGCTTTTTGGGACTGGGGGGGATTTCTTTGGGCTGTGGAGGAATTGGCAATGCCTCGACGGTCTGGGGCTGCGGACTGGCAGAACCTGCCGGGGATGGCACCTCCGATCCCGGCGAAGCGGCCGGCTGCCCGGCTCTGGCCTCGGTGAGGTTGAGGGAAAAGTCGATCACCAGGGGCGGTGGCTGCTTGGTTGGCAGCAATCCGGCCAGCACCAACCCGGCAAAGAGGGTGCCGTGGATCAGCAGAGAAAACTGAAATGCCTTGGCTTGGATACTCATGGTTGCTGCTGGGTTTGCAGGCTCAGCTGGTTGAACCCTTGCTGCTTGAGTGCGGCAAAGACATCGACAAAGCCCTGCAAGGCCAGGCTCTTATCGGCCCGGACCAGCACCGGCGTCTGCCGATTAACGGCGTTCAGGGCCGAAGTCAACCCTTCCATACTCACCGGGCTGCCATCGAGCCAGAGACTGCCCTCACGGTCGATGACCACGGTTTTCGGAGGCACCTCCGTTGGCTGGCTGGAGGCCTCGGCCTTGGGCAGTTGCACCTCAATACCGCCGGTGGCGATGAAGGTGGAGGTGGTGAGCACGATGGTCAGCAGCACCAGCATCACATCCACCAGGGGGATGACGTTGAGGTAATCAAATTCCTTCTCGTCCATGGCGGATATCCCATTGCATGAGCAGCACCTTGCAACGGCGCAGCAGCAGGTTGTAGAGGGTCACCGCCGGGATGGCCACCAGCAGTCCCAGGGCGGTGGCCTTTAACGCCAGGGCCAGACCGGTCATGATCTTGGTGGTGTCGAAACCGGCGGTACCGATGTCGGCAAAGGTGAGCATGATGCCCAGCACCGTGCCCAGTAGGCCGATGTAGGGGGCGTTGGCGCCGATGGTGGCAATGAGGTGCAGTTTGCAGCTCAGGTGCAGCTCCAGCTCGCGGCGGTCGGCAAAGGCCTCAATGCGGGTGGCGCGGTAGACAAAAAACCGTTCCAGGGCCAGGGCGAGAGCAAGAACACTCAAGCACAACAGCAGGCCCAGCACCCCGTAATCAATACTCTGGTGGAGAAAATCCATACAAGTTCTCACATGGCCCAGGCAGGGATGCAGACCCTGCCGGTGCCGTCTGTGCCGGGAATGGCAGCGACATTGACCTCGATGCGGTACAGCTCGCGCAGGCTGTCGCGGGTGATCACCTCCTGCGGTGGGCCGTCGGCAATGACGTGGCCGCTGTGTATCAGAATGACCCGATCGGCGGTCATCAGGGCATGGTCGGGGAAGTGGGTGGTCATGATAAAGGTGAGGCCGTCCTTGGCCAGGGCGTTGATATCCGAGAGCAGCCGCATCTGATTGCCGTAATCGAGGCCGTTAACCGGCTCATCCATGATGAACACCCCGGCGCCCTGGGCAATGGAGCGGGCTATCAAGGTTAACTGACGTTCGCCGCCGCTGATCTCGGTGTAGGCACGATCTTTCAGCCTGAGGATGTCGAGCCGGGCCATGGCCTCGATGGCGATCTGCCGATCCTGCTCGTTGTAGGTGGTGAACAGGCCGTGGTAGGGCATGCGCCCCATGAGCACCACATCCTTGACACTGTAGGCAAAGGCCTCGCGGTGCACCTGCGGCACATAGGCGATGCGCTTGGCCAGGTCGCTGGAAGGGTAACTGTGCAGCAACTGCCCCTCAAACTGAACAAAGCCGCTCTGCGGTTTGAGCAGCCCCAAGAGGATTTTGAGCAAGGTGGTCTTGCCGCTGCCGTTGGGGCCGAGCAGGGAGACCACCTCACCGGGGCGAAAACCCAGGCTCACCCCCTCCAGCACCCGATGCCTGCGGTAGGCAAAGGAAACGGCCAGGGTTTGCAGCAGGGCGCTCATCGCCACCCCCTCTGGGCCTTGTTGAGCACCAGCACAAAAAAGGGGATGCCGATCAGCGAGGTGAGGATGCCGGTGGGGATCTCAAAGGTGAAGACCAGTCGCGAGACGTTATCCACCAGCAGCAGGTAGATGGCCCCGACAAGCGCCGCCGCTGGCAGCAACACCCGGTTGTCCGGGCCGACCAGCATGCGGCAGATGTGGGGAATGATCAGCCCCACCCAACCGATGATGCCGCCAATGACCACGGTCAGAGCACTGATCAGGGTGGCGAGAACGATCACCGTCATCCGCACCCGCCGGACATGAATGCCCAGGGCCCGCGCCTCCTCCTCACCCATGCTCATCACATTGAGGCGGCCGCCGTTGATGATCAGCACCGCGATGCCCAGCAGCATCGGCACGCTGATCAGGCCGATACTGCGACCGTCGGCGGCGGAAAGGTTGCCCATCAGCCAGTAAACAATGGCTGGCAACTGGTTGGAGGGGTCGGCGGCGTATTTGACGATGGAGAGCGCGGCGGTGAAAAAGGCGCCGCTGATGATGCCGCCCAGCACCAGCATGATGATCGAGGAGCCGCGAAAGACGCGGGCAATGGCCACGGCGATGCCCACCGCCACAAAGCCGAAGCCCAGGGTGGAGCACTGGACGATCAGCCAGCTTTTGGAGCAGATCATGCCCAGGGCCGCGCCAAAGGAGGCCCCAGCAAGAACCCCCAGCAAGCCCGGCGAGACCAACGGATTGATGAACAGGGCCTGGAAGGCCGTACCGGAGACCGCCAGCGCCGCGCCGATGAGCAGGGCGGCGCAGATGCGCGGCAGACGGATATCCACCAGGATGTTGGCCAGCAGGCGCAGCTGTTCCGCGCTCAGGGCGGTGTGGCCGGAGAGCTTCCAGCCGACAAAGGCAAGAATGTCGCCCAGTGGCACCCGGTACTTGCCCAGGTAGAGCGACAACAGGACCATGGCCACCAGCAGCAGGGCCAGCAGGGGAAGGACCAGGCGATTCATCGGTTGAGCACTTCCCTGGCCTGGACCGCAGTGAGATCCACCCCGAGGAAGAGGCGGTAAAAGTTTTGGGTCTCTGCCACCATATCCACGGGAAAACGCTCCGGATGGAGCAGGTTGAGCAGCCACTTGCTGCCCAACAGCCGCATGAACGAGGGCGGCCGGTCAAACCAGTTGAAGGGCTCGTAGGGGATGAGGAAGACGCGCTTGTCCTTGACGGCACGCAGGTTCTGCCAGCGCGGATCGGTAAAGACGGTGGCGAAGAAGGATTGCTCCTTGACCAGGATCACCTGGGGATCGTAGAGCAGCAACTGTTCCATGGAGATCTTCTCCATGCCGTAATGGTCCACGGCCTCGCCACGGTGGACATTAACGCCGCCGGCCAGGGGGATCAGTTCGGCATGGACCGATTTCGCCCGCTCGGTACTGAGGCCGTCGGTGCCTTCGGCGTAGTAGACGCGTACCTTGGAGGAGTCCGGGATGGAGGCACTGATGTTGAGGGCCTCATCAACAGCCTGTTGCGCATAGCGTCGCAGGGTTTCGCCGCGCTCCTTGCGGCCAAGCAGCTCACCGGCAAAGGCCAGGGCCGCCGGGTAATCAGTGATGGTGTCCATGCGCAGGGACACCACCGGAAAGGGGGTGCTGGCCATGGAATCGAGGAATTTACGGTTGGTGGCATCATCGCGCCAGGACCAGAAGAGGAGCAGATCCGGCTTGACCTGCAACAGCACCTCCGGGTTGAGGGTGCGGCCCTGGCCGGCCATGCCGCCGATCACCGGCAGGTTGCGGTAGGCGGGCACGGTGTACTTCTTCTCGCTCGCATAGAGCGGGAAGTTGAGCCCGGCCAGCAGGCTGGGATCAATGGCGTAGAGGATATAGGTCGCCGGCGGCGAAACACCCACCACCTTGGTAATGGTGTCGGGCAGGCTCACTTGCTGGCCGCTCATGTCGGTGATCACCCGTGCCTGCACCGGCAGGGCAGCGGTGTGCAGGCAGAGGAAAAAAAGCAGGACCAGGGCGCGGTAGAGCCGATCAGTGCGAGGCAATGGCATGGCGAACCTCATCCGAGAATGCGATAGTAGTTGGTGGCCTGAGCACAGGGCGGGCAGAGCACCTGATCGCCAGAGCGGACTTCACGGCCATCCATGATGGTTTCGCCGCAGCGCATGCAGGGGATGCGCGACAGTGGCTTACCGGGCAGATCTTCGGGCCGCAATGGAACCTCGACCTCGTTGATGGTGAACAGCTCGTCTTCGGGGATGGCGGCAAAATCCGGTTCCTTGCCGCTGCCGTCATCCCCGGCCTTGCGGTTGCCCTTGACGACGACGCGGAAGGCCTTGTTGGTCTCCATATTGACGAAGGTGGCGGCCATCTTGCCGTAGTCGCGAATTTTCATCGACCGTTTGCCCGGACGGCAGCCGGTGAGGGCCATGATGGCATCGGTGGTGCAGCGATCGATCTCGACAAAGACGATCAGTTTTTTGCGATCCGCGCCCTTGGGGTCGGTGATGCCGATGCGGCGCAGGCCACTCATGGTCATGCGGGTGCCGATGCGAATGCCGTGGCAGATATCGCCGTGAAATGTGCCGGCCTGTTGCACCAGGTTTTCATAGGTGTCAAAAAAAGGTGTGTCCATGGTTGCTCCAAAAGGTTAGCACGAGTGTATCAGCCCCAGTCGCTGCAGACGGGGGAGGTTGAGCAGGTTGACTTTGCGCACGCAGCCGTCAAAGAGGCGATAACCGCCACCGCCCTCGGCCAGCAGATGCAGGGCGCGGTCGATGTCAGTGACCATGGCGGTGCCGACCAGGGCCACGTTACGGGCAAAGAGGGGGTCAGGGACAAAACCGGCACTGGGACCGACCACAGCCACGGCGGCGTCCGCTGGTGTCAGGGCCAGCAGTTCGGCAATTGAGCCGTTGGCCACCGAGGCGCCGGTAAAGACGGCTGTTTCGCAGCCACTTAAGGCAAGGGCCGTCTCTTCCGGGGCGACAAAGGTGCCGTACCCGGCCTGGGCCTCTTCCTTGGTTGCCGACTTGCGGTCGATGATCATCACCTCGGTCGGCTGCAACTCCGCAAGCCGCTTGAGCAAGGGAATGATCGCCCCCACCATGCACACCCGGCGCCCGCGAAAGAGGGCATCCATGGTGGAGAGATCATCACCGCTATCCAGGTCGTAGCGGCCAGATGCAAACAGAGGAGCAGAAAGCGCATTGAGGGTGGCCAACCTGATCACCCCGGCAAAGGGATGTTCCAATTCGCCGGCAAGGATGCTCGCCACCCGCATGCCGCGCACCGTGGGTGAACCGCCGCGCAGGATACGGCGGCCCGCGCTCTGCACCGCCTCAGGCGGGGTATAGGCCACCCCGCCTTGGCTGTTACTGAGCTTGATACCGACAAAAAAGACCCCTACCACCAGCCGTTCGATCTCCAGGCTCTCCAGCAAGGGGCCATAGGCTTGACGCAGCACTGCGCCTGCTTCAGCAAGGATCGGCGGCGTCGAGGGCAGTTGATTGCTGTCCATCTCCTGCATCATCGTCCTGCCCCCTCCTTGGTAAAACGAATCCACAGTCCCTCGTCGCTGCGGTTGACCGTGAAGGGATGGATACCGGCTTGGGTGAGTCCATCGCTGTACAGGGTATTGTCGTGGCGCGGTGGGCGGGGCCCCTTGCTTTTCCATTGCGGATAGGCCAGTTGCCGTTGCTTCTCGATCATGGCCCGAGTGGCGGGATCGCCCAGGCCGCCACCGACATAGGCCTGGCCACCGGGGCGTAAAACGCGGTTGATCTCGGCAAAGGCGGCGGGCAGATCCTCCCAGAAAGGGATTGATCCACGACTGACCACCAGATCGACGGCCCCATCCTCCAGCGGGATGGCCTGTACTCGGCCAGGCAGGGTGCGGGCGCGAGCGGTGCAGTCGAAACGATGGATATTGGCCTCGGCACAGGCCAGCATCTCCGGCGACTGATCACAGAAGACAAAATCCATCTCCGTGATCGTGGACAGCGCCAGCCCCAGATAGCCGCCGCCGCAGCCAATATCGAGGCAACGGCCACGGACGATGCCGGTCCGCTCCACAATCTGCCGGGCATAGTAGGCGTAAATGGGTCCATTCACCCCCAGGGCTACCTCGTTGTAGAGGGGAACATCGCTTGGTTGCATACCTGACCTCCGTTTAAAACGCCCAGGACAGCTCCAGGCCGACGGTGCGGCCACGATCCGGGTAATAGCCGGTGACGTAGCGGCTGGAATAGTTCTCGTCACCGAGGTTGCGGCCAAAGAGGGTGGCCGTCAACACCGTGTTGCTGAGTTGAAAATCGCGTTGGATGTTGGCATCGATACGGGTGTAATCACCGATGCCATCGACCGTGCTCACCCCCATGGGGCTTGAGGTGTTGGTCCACTTGTCGACCTGCTTGATGGAGAGGTTGAAACGATAGGGTTGCCAGGTGTGGCTCAGGGTCAGACCAAAGAGATTTTCCGGGGTGGTCAGGCCGAGGGCGTCGGCGGTGATCCCGTTTGCCGTGGTTTGGGCATCCAGCATGCGGGTCCAACTGAATTTGTAGGTGGTGTTTTCAAACAGCGTGCCTTTGAGCATCAACTCCAGACCACGCCGCAGTTCGTCGGATTCGGTGTAGTAATAATAGGTCGCGCCATTGGCGACATAGGTGGCATTGCTGGCGCTCTTGGCGTTTTCGGTGTCGATATCAAACCAGGTCAGCGTCGGTTGCAACCAGGGAGTGATCTTCGCTTCCAACGCCACTTCAATGCGTTCCTGACGCTCTGGATGGAGAGTGCCTCTCTGGGGGCGCATATCAAAATCTTCCGAGGTCCCTTGGTCGCCGTGGTAGTAGCGGCCGCTGAGGGCGAACATGTCGTTGATGGCAAAACGGCTGCCCAAGGCATAGATCTCGGCCGGAGCCATGTCGACATCGTTATTGGCACCATCCCGTGCCACACTGGTGCTGGAGTTATCGATGTGTTTGGTATCCTGGCGGTAGCCGGCATCAAAGATGAGCCTATCGCTGAAGAGTTTTTGCTCCACCGAGGTTGACCACCCATTGATACTGGTGTCGTAACGGTTATAGGCGGTGCTCAGGTTGGGACCAAAGCCGCTGCTGTCGGAGGACTGCCACCCTGCCTGCAGCAAGGTGTTGCCGAAGCGGGCATTGTGGCGCAGACCGAAACCACTGGTCTCCTCCGCATACTCACGCAGAGTAGTAACGGAGGAGATAAAGGAGCCGTTGTGCTCGATCTGGTCGTAGTCGGTCTTGAAGACGTTGAAGAGGGTGGTTTGATTGGCAGTCCACTGCATGGCCATGTCGCTGGTGTACAGGGTGGTTTTCAGCGGATCGTACCACCATTTTTCGTTCATCAGGCTGCCATCGCTGCCAATGCCGCGTTGCATCTCCAGCATGCCTGAATCCTTATAGGCCATCATGTTGACATTGAATTTACCGAAGCTGAAGCCGCCGCTGGCCATGCCGCCCTCATTTTCGCGACCGTCATACCAGGTATCCTGGCTGGGCCGATCCATTTTGGTGAACAGCCCACCCAGGTAGCCTTGGGCCGGGCCAGACTCCCCGCCTTGTTCAGCTTTACCGAAGCGTGCCCCGACATAGGCGCTCTCGTTGGTCTCCACGGGGTGGCCACCAACGGCTTTTTCCGCCGAGGCGGTGACCACAGCCTCGGTTTTCTTGGGCTGCTTGGTGCGAATGATGATGAAACCGGTGTTGAGGCCGGAACCGGAGTTGGAGGCACCGATGGGGATAGATGGCCCCAGAGTCAGGGCGGTGGAACCGCGCACGATCTGCATCTCCTCAATGGCAGCCACGGGGAATTTATAGAGGATACGGTTCGCCGAGGGTGGCAACACCGCGCCGTCGATGATGTAGGTGAAGGTGCCGCCACCTCGTTCTTCGACGATATAGGGGCTGCGTCGCCCCTGGTAGATCAGATTGACGCCGGCAGCCTTGTCGAGCAGATCAAAAACGCTGTCCGGGTGCAGGGCCTTGATGTCTTTTTCGGTGAACACCTCGGTACCGAAACGTCCGCTGGCCTCCACCCGGTAGAGATTGGTGGTGCTGTCGGGTTTGAGATCCTCGCGCTGGCTGTCGCTGGTCTCCTCGACGACTATCGGCTTGAGTTGCTGGGTGGTGCTGGTTTGTTCGCTGTCGGCGGCGGCCACGGAGCCGGCAATCAAGACGAGGGCGGTGGCGAGACTTCCGGCGCGAATGGTGTGGCGATACTGCTGTTTCATGATCCCTTCCTTTTGGTGTTTCCTTGTGCGTTGTTACTCACGGGGTGAGTCACTGCTGTGCTGGTTTCTGCATCATGATCCACAGGCCGATCTCCTCATCCTGCAGAATCGAGAACTGATTGATAGCCGCCTCCTGAAGTCCCTCTTCAAAACGACGGCGCATCTCCGGGCCAAGATTGCAACGCATCTTGTCGCCGAAGTGATCTTTTCCCTGGTTGCGCTCGGCCATCTGCTGGCGGATCAACTCTTTCACGGCCGCATTGCCAAATCCGCCACCGATGAAGGTCTTGCCGCCCGGTGCCAGTACCCGATAGATTTCACCCAGGGCCCGGGGGAGATCCTCCCAAAAGAAGATCGAACCCCGGCTGATGATGAGATCCACGGAGCCGTCCGGCAGGGCGAGGGAGCCAACATCGCCCGGCAGCAGTCCGGCCCGGCCCCGCAAATCGTTCTCATCAAGGGTGCGCTCGCAGAGTTCGAGCATTGCTTCAGACTGGTCGAGCAACAGCAGGTGCAGATCGGTTTTGGTCGCCAGGGCCGCCCCCAGATAACCCGGCCCACAACCGACATCCAGGCAGGTGCCGCTGGTGATGCCGGTATATTGAATGATCTGATCGGCAATAAGCGGGTAGACCGGGGCAAAAATGGTGCGGGCGACTTCGTCGAATTGGCGGGCATCGATCTT
Source organism: uncultured Desulfobulbus sp. (assembly GCA_964639845.1). Lineage (GTDB taxonomy): Bacteria > Desulfobacterota > Desulfobulbia > Desulfobulbales > Desulfobulbaceae > Desulfobulbus. Next base: position 820,744 of record CAZXHS010000001.1, read on the forward strand.
CATGGCTCTTTGCTCCAGGAGATGACCGCCCAACGCACGGTGTGTTGATAGACAAGGGTCCAACCGCCTTGGGTTTTGCGGAGGTGGCGTTCGAAATAGATTCGCAGACGGGCCTCTTCTTCCGCGTTTAAGCTGTCGAGCATCCAGTGAAATTGTTCCACCGCGTCGTCAATGTCGACAAAGACCTTGGTGCCGCCGCCGTTGAGTACGAAGCGCACCTCGGCGTGAATACCCATCTGATGCAGCAGGTTGTAGACGTAGATGTAATCCGGCCCCCGGTCGAGGTCGCGGCCGATGGCCTCGAAGATGCGGCGATCAAAGGGACCGTCCCCGACCAGGGAGGTGATATAAACTTGGCGGCGCGCCTTGCTGTGTAACTTCGCCAGCGCCGTGCGCAGGTCATCGACTACCAGCGAACGCGAGGCGATGGCCACATCGTGCTCAGCGATGCCGGCCTGGTCCCAATCATCCTCCCAGCCGGTGAGACTGGTGCGGATGTTGCCCAGCCCTTGTTCTGCACACTGGGCGTTCAACAGGGCAATCATGGTCTCTGAAAAATCAATGGCCGTAACCTGTTGCACCAAAGGAGAGAGGGGGATGGCCAGGGTGCCGGCACCGCAGCCGACATCGAGCACACTCCACTGCGGCTGCGGGGCGAGCAGGTGCAAAAACTCCTCGGCATAATTGCTTTTTCTCGCGTTCTGCGCAAAAGAGGCGGCCCGCTTGTTCCAATGGGAGTTGTCGCTGCGGTCATGACGCTTCTTGGTGCGGGCTTGCTGCCAGGCGAGATTCCAATCCCAGGGATGTGTGCTTTTCGTGGACATAGCAGTGTTCATTGTCCCACCGCCTCGGCGACGGGCTCGGTGAAGGGTTCTTGGGCGGTATAGTAGGTGGTGCCTGTTGCACAGGGACGACAGAGGGTCTGCCCGTTTGCCTGGACATCGCGACAGTCGAGCACCAATTCCCCGCAAGCCTGGCAACGGACCTTGCGCGTCGGCTTGCCGGGCATATTTTCGCACTTGATCGGCACCCGCACCGGCAGCACCTCAAATAATTCGCTCTCCTCCATTTCTTGGTACGCCTTCATCTGTGCCGCTTTTCCGTCCAGATGTGGATAGAGGGCCAGGGCCTTGGCCTCGGCATCGGGCTGGGAAAAGATGCGGAAGGCGACGCCGGTTTCGAGATTGAGGAAGGTGGCGGCCATCTTGCCGTTGTCGACAATCTTGAGGCTGCGCCGACCGACCCGCGAACCGGTGACGATCATGATGGCGTCGGCGGCACAGCGGTCGATCTCGACAAAAACGATCAGTTTTTTGCGGTCTGCGCCGAGCGGATCGCTGATGCCCACCAGGTGCAGGCCAAACATGGCCAGACGAACACCGATCACCTGGCCAAGGCAGAGATGACCGTGAAAGACAACGGCGGCATTTAAATGCTGTGCAAAGACGTTCTGGTTGTACATAATCGGCTCCTTGTGTCAGAGGCTCGCCCATCGTTGCGATAAATATGAATAACGATGAACGCGCTTTTTCCTGGAACACCCGATGGCCCGGTGAAATCTTCAGGCCGCGCTGTTCGATTACAGAATAACGATGGGTAAAAATTTTTATTCGACCATGATGATCTCAATGGTCTTCAACCGCCGCACATAGCGGGGACCGGTGAGATGATCGCGCGACGAAATCAGGTCCACCTCGCCGTTGCCCTGGTAGAGCGGCTGGCCGTCCTTTTCGAGAATGACCAGGATGCCCTCGCCGTTGATGGAGTTGAAGATTTCCTGCCAGGAAAAGACGGTTTTGTAGCCGTCATCCGAGGCGACCACCACAACCATCTTTTTGGTGTCGTTGTGCGCCTTGATCACGACCTCGGCCAGGTTGATCAGTTCAGCGAGGAGGACGCCCCGGCAGTTGCCGATCCTGCCCTTGGGCTCTCCGCTGCCGCAGATCATCGGCAGGGTGCCGGTGTCGACGGTGTCCATGGCGCGCAGGGCGGTAGAGGAGATGGACAGCGGCTGGGCGACCCGGCCGATGATCTGCACGCTTTGTTCTGCATGGTCTGTTGCTACTGCTTCCGGCATGTGGCCTCCGCTGGTGGGTTAGTGGCTGTGTTCAGGTGAGCGTTATATACTCAATCCCATATCGACAATCAAGCAATCGTGGTGCCACTGCGGATATTCCTGATTTTTATTTTTAACTAATTAATTTTAAACAATAAAACCATTTAACCCGCTTAAGAACTAACGCTTGCACGACAAAAACGAACAGGCCATTGCTCCTTTTTGGTAGATATATCGACAATAGCGAATAACCCCTACAACTATGAAGCGGTGCAGCGGCCTGGCCAGGCCATTGCCACGGGTGTCGTTGCCGACGCGCAGAACACTGCTCACATTTTTCCATGAATTTTTAGAGAGATAGCAAAACGATCTTTTCCAGGGCGGGGAAAGTTGACAGTTTGGCATGATCGATGCTTTACAAACAAGGCGGAATAGCGTATTGCGTTATTCAAAATCGAATAACGATAAGGAGCCTATCATGACCACCGAACTATCGCCGCCGGCAGCGGATTCACTTTTCCTCCAGCATATCCTTGGTTCCTCCAACAAAAAGAACCCAGTGGTGACTCTGCTGGAAGAGGTGGATCGCTGCGGTTCGATCAACCAAGCCGCCAAGACCGTGGGCATGAGCTACAAGGCCGCTTGGGAAAAGATTGAAAATATCAACAATCTCAGCACACAACCTCTGCTCAGCCGTCAAGTGGGCGGCAGCGGCGGCGGCGGCACCGTACTCACTGAAGCTGGCCTGGCCTTTCTGCAACGGGCGCGGACTCTGCAAAAGGAGTTCACCAGCTTTCTCAACTTTTTTTATTTTTCGCCGGAAGAGGCGTTCAACACCCTGCGAACCCTCAGGAGGATCGAGATGAAGATTAGCGCCCGTAATGTTTGGCTGGGCAATGTCGCCAAAATTGAAAAGGGCGCGGTGAACAGTGTGGTCACCGTTGCCTTGAAAGGTCAGGATACCATCGTTTCGGTGATCACCGACAACTCAGTGCAGCGACTGGAGCTGGAAGTCGGCTCCGAGGTACTGGCCATCGTCAAGGCGCCCTGCGTGATGCTGGCGCTGGAGGTTGATCGCCAAAAGATCTCCGCCCGCAACATCCTCGAAGGCACGGTGAATCGTATTCTCTCCGGGGTGGTCAATGATGAGGTGATCATTGATCTGGCCGGCGGCAACACGGTCACTTCGATTTTGACCTCGGAAAGCGTCAAGCGTTTGGGGTTGAAAGCGGGTGCTTCGGTGGCTGCGGTGATCAAGGCCTCTGATGTATTGCTGGCGGTGGCCTGAAAATCCTGCAACTCGTCGTCATAGTTTGCACCACCCGAGCCTGCTCGGGTTCTTTTACCCTAGAAAGGAGTACACCATGAAATCTTTGAAGACCATCCTCACCACCATTGCCGCCAGCCTGCTGCTGAGCGCCTCATTTCTCCAGGCTGCCGACGAGATCCGCATCTCGGTACCGGCCAGTATGACCGATGCCATGAAGGAGCTGGCCAGCCAATTCGGCGCCACTGGCAAACATGCCTCGATTGTGCCCAACTACGGCCCCTCCGGCACCCTGGCCAAGCAGATCGTTGAAGGTGCGCCGGCGGATATCTTCATTTCCGCCAACCAGAAATGGATGACCTACCTGCGCGACGAGAAGAAGGTCGACCAGGCCAGCGAGAAGATCCTTGCCGCCAACACCCTGGTTTTCGTGGGTATGAAGAATCCGGCTGTGACCAAGTTGGCGGATATCGTCAACCTCAAGCAGATCGCCATCGGCAGCCCCAAGAGTGTGCCCGCCGGTGAATATGCGGCCCAGGCCATGGAAAAGGCCGGCATCTATAAACAATTGGAAGAAGGCCAAAAACTGGTCATGGCCAAGGATGTGCGTCAGTCGCTCATCTATGCCGACCGTGGCGAGGCAGATGGCGCCTTTGTCTACAAGACCGATGCGCTGATGGCAGAGAAGGCGGTGGTGCTGTTCGAGGTTCCCCAGGATCTCTATGAAAAGGTGACCTACCCTATCGCCCTGACCACGGATGGTGCCAACAATGCGGAGGCCAAGGCCTTTTATGCCTTCCTCACCGGTCCGGAGGGATTGAAGGTCTTTTTGAAATATGGTTTCAGCGCTGCGAAATAATAACCCCTCTTTGGCAACACCGTGATCTTCCTGCAACCATCGGATCTCGATGCGATCCTGCTTTCCTTCAAGGTGGCCTGTACGGCCACCTTGTTGTCCACCCCCCTGGGCATCGGCGTTGCCTATCTACTCGTCCACACACGCATTCCGGGCAAAGCCATCATCGAGGGCATCGTCAACCTGCCGCTGGTACTGCCGCCGGTGGTGATCGGTTACCTGCTGCTGGTGCTCTTTGGCCGTCGCGGCTGGATAGGCTCATGGCTGATGGACTACCATATCCAGGTAATCTTCACCCTCACCGGGGCGATTATCGCCTCGGCCGTGGTCGGCTTTCCCCTGTTGGTGCGCTCGATCCGCCTGGGCATGGAAACCGTTGACCCCTCCTATCGGCGGGCGGCGCGCACCCTGGGCGCCAGCGCCTGGGACGCCTTTTTCACCGTCACCCTGCCCCTCTCCGGCCGGGCGGTCTTTGCCGGCATGACGCTGATGTTTGCCCGCAGCCTCGGCGAGTTCGGCGCCACCATCATCCTCGCCGGTAATATTCCCGGGGTCACGCAGACTATCCCTCTGGCCATTTACGAATACACCAGCACCCCGGGCGGCGACCGCATGGCGCTGTCGCTCTGCCTGGTATCGATTCTACTCTCCTTTGCGGTGCTGCTGGCCAGTGGCGCGGCCAGTAAATCGTTGGACAGGAAGTAAGATGCAACTCGACGTTTCCCTGCACAAACAACAAGGCTCTTTCCAGTTCCAGGCCGAGTTCAGCCTCACCGGCCAACGGATCGGCCTGTTCGGGCCCTCGGGCAGCGGCAAGTCGACCCTGATGCATCTACTGGCCGGGCTGGTCAAACCGGATAGCGGCTTCATCCATCTCGATGGTATCCCGCTCTTTGACAAGGCCCGCGGCATCAACCTGCCGCCAGAGCAACGGCGGGTCGGCGTCGTCTTCCAGCATAGCCATCTCTTCCCGCATATCAGTGTGCGCCGCAACCTGCTCTACGGTTGGCGTCGCACCCCCGAGGCCGAGCGGCACATTAATCCGGAGGCGATCATCGAGGTGCTGCACCTGGAGCACCTGCTGGATCGGGGCGTCAATTTGCTTTCCGGTGGCGAACGCCAGCGGGTGGCCCTGGGCCGCACCATCCTCACCTGCCCACGTTTGATCCTCATGGACGAACCGCTCACCGGCCTGGATGAGGAGTTGAAGTTTCAGATCATGCCTTATCTCAATTCGGTGTTTTCCCGCTTCGACATTCCGCTCCTGTTCATCAGCCACTCGCTGTTGGAGATGCGGCTGATGACCGAGCAGGTGCTGGTGGTGGAACAGGGGGAGGTGAAACGGCAGATGGCCACCGAAGAACTGGCGCAATCGGCCTGGGCCGCCTCGCGTCAGGGGTATGTCAACCTGCTGCGTCTGGGACGGCCGCAGGCCCACGGCGATCTTTGGGCCTACAAGTGGGGTGATACCCGGCTGGTACTCACCGAGCAGGGGGAAAACGAGGAGAATGTCTTTGAACTCGATGCCCGCGAGATTCTTTTATTTAAACGTCATCCCGAAGCCACCAGTGCCCGCAACCTGCTGCCCTGCACGGTGAACAAGCTGTTCACCGTCGGCAACCGGGTGCGGGTGGAGTTGCAGTGCGGCTCCGAGACCATCACCGTGCAGATCGTCCCGGAATCGATGCGCGAGTTGGATCTGGAAATCGGCAAAGAGGTGGTGGCGGTGATCAAGGCCTCCGCCTTTCGCAAATTGCTGTGAGGGGTTTCCGTCGATGAACAGGACGACAACACAGACTTCCGAACCCTTCCTTGACGAGAGTGCACACCTCTTCACTCCTGCACATCCTTGAACATCGCATACAGTAACAGGTCATAGGCTATCTTCAGGCCGCCGGCGATAAAGAAGGGGGCGGAAAACAGTAGCGGGTTGGCCATGAACAGGCCGGCCAAAAGCGGCGAGATCGCCGCCCCCACCGAGCGGGCCACGGTGGTGATCCCCGAGGCGGCTGAGCGTTCATCCGGTGCGACCACGGCCATGGTGTAGGACTGGCGAACCGGCACATCCATCTGGGAAATGCAGGCCCGCACCAGCAACACGGCCACAGCTAGCCAGAAATTCGGCATCAGCGGCACCAGGCAGAGCAGAATATTGGAGGGGATGTGGGTGTAGACCATGGTGCGCACCAAGCCGATTCGGTCTGCAAGCCGGGTCGCCAGCAGCGCCGACACCCCGGCCAGCAGATTGACGCCGAAAAACAGGCTGCCGAGCATGCCCACCTCCACCCCGTAACGGACATGCAGCCACCAGGCGATCATGCTTTGCACCACGAAGCCACCGGCAAAGGCATCCAGGGCAAAGAGCGAGCTGAGCTTGAAAACCACCTTTTTTGAGCGGTGCAGGCCGATGGTTGCACGAGTCGAACTTTCACTGGCTCCGGTCACTGGAACAACCTCCGCACCCTGCGATAAGGTGGCAAAGAGCACGATGAGCACCAAACCGCAGCCCGCGTATCCGGCCATGATCGAGCGGTAGGCTGCCAATTCGCTCCAACCCAATCCCTGGAGCCCCTGCGCCAACCAGCCACCGGCGAGGGCCCCGGCAGCGGTGGCAAAGCATCCGGCGAGGTTGTACCAGCCAAAGAGCCGGGTGCGTCGGTGATCCGCAATCAGTTGCGACAGCGCCGCCTGTTCGATGGACAGAAATGGACCAATTTCCCCACCGCTGGGACTGACAATGCCGATAATCGCCGCCAGGGTGATCCATAGCGGATTGGTGGTACAAAGAAAGACCAGACCGGCCAGAACCATCAGAGCCGCGCCGAGCAGCAGCATATTCTTACGGCCCACCCGGTCGGCCACCAGGGTCACCCACAGGGAAACCAGGATATCGCCGGCGAGCGTGGCGGTGAGAATCGCCCCGACCCCGGAGGCGCTCAGGCCGGTGGCGGCGAGATAGAGCCCGAGCACCACCGAAATAAGCCCGTAGGCGAATAACCGGGTGATGCGGGTGGTAAAGAGCAGGACAATGTCACGGGTTAGCGCATGCATGGTCGCTTAGGTCGCGTAGCCCCGGAGTTGTTTGCAACTCCGGGGCCGGTGATTATCAGGCCAGCCAGCCTTGAATTTCCCCGTGCAGGGCCAGGTAGCGTTGCTGGGTCGCTGGATTCTTGCCGTATTTCTCATAGGATTTGAGAATCTCGCTAAAGTTGGCTTCGGCCTTGGTTTCGTCCGTATCCGGCACGATGCCGTCGGTGTAGATGTCAACCATGCGGTCGGCATAGATAACAATCTTCTCCTCCGGGGTGCGCAGGGTGTAGTCGCGGACCGGCAAGCCCAGTTCCTTGGCCTCGGCTTCGGTCAAGCCACCACGGATGTGCTTGAGGATGATCTGGCGGATTGCCTCCTCAAGCCCCAATTCCTCGGCCATCTTGGCGACAATCTCACCGTGTTCCATGCCGTAGGTTTTGGCCTTGCCCAGATCGTGGAAAAGCGCGCCCCGGGCGATCAGGTGTTTATCCACGGCAATCTTCACCCGACAGGCAATCTCTAAGCTCTTTCGCGCCACCTCCAAACTGTGCTGCACCGCCTCATCGGGGCAGCCGGCATTTTTCAGGATGGCGATATCCTTCATCAGCAGATCCTCGGCCACATGGAGAAAGAACTCGGTGACCGCCTCTTCTCCCCAGGTCTGCTGGACGTAGGCCCGGTTTTCAGCGAGTGCGGCCAAAGCATGGCGGGCGGCCTTGTGATCGGCATGGTTATCCAGCCAGTCGTGCATCTGCTGGTAGTCGTTGCTGGTGCGTTGCAAACTTATTTCAAGATGTTTGGCGTAGGGAGGCATAAGGGTTCTCCTCGATATTGTTGATGGATAGCGTTGGGGTTGAGGTTCAAGGTGTGCCGTTGGCGATTCTCACCGGGCTGCTGTTCCGGCGCCCGCATGAAGGGCATCGAAAAGCAGATTGGCCCGTTCCAGCAACTGGTGGTCGTCGGCGCTGAGGGCGATCAATCCGTCGAGCAGGGTTTTCAACAGCTTGGCGTCATCCGGCAAGGTGCCCTCCTGCACGTCGATGTATTTGACCAGTTCGCTCATCTTGGCCAAGGCCGGATCATGCAGGGCGAAATCACGCATCAACACCTCAAAGGTGATCAGCTCACCCTGATGAGTGAACTCACCGACCGCCATGTCAAAGGGCAATTCTCCCTGATCGAGGTTGGGGGATTCTCCGGCAACGAGAAAACGAAACTGCGCTTGCGGATCGATAAACCGCTGGATAAGCCAGGCCGAACCCAAGCGGTCGATATAGGGCCGAGCGCGGGTAACCCAGGTGCGCCCTGTATACAGAGCACGATCCAAGCGGGCTGTGGCCGGCTCGAGCGGTTGCGGTTTTCGTAACCGCTCCGAAATAGTGTCCAGCGCTTTCAGGGTTTTGGCCGCCGCGCCGGAGGGAAAAAAATCCCGCTCCCGCACCGCTTCGCAGCGTTTGCGCAACTTGCGCAAGACCGCTGACACCTCCTTTACCTTGCCCTCATCTGCCAATGCGTCGGCCATGCTCAGCAAGCCCGAGGCTTCCATTTGGATCTGCGCAAATTCAGGATCAACCAGGGCCTGGAACAACTGTTCGATCTGCTGATCAGCCATGCCCTCCACCTGGGCGCATTGCAGTGCAATGGCCTCACCGCCCAGGCTGTTGACCTCACCGATCAACCAAGTGACGTTCTCCAGCAAATCCTCGCGGTTGGGGAGAATTTGAAGGCCAGTCTTCAGTTGCGCCGCGCCGGTGGCCGAGATGCGCCGCCAGGTGCGCATCCGCGCCTTGGCATTGCTGGCGGGAATCGAGTAGGAGAAAAGAATCCATTTATTTTTCATAGTGAACATAAAATATGTTACACATGTTTCAAAGTCAAGAAAGAAGAAAAGAATTCTTGTTCAGTGATCGCTCCATTCGAGACCGAAACCGTTGCAGATAGGATGATTCAACACGATCCATCACCGGCTAAATCGCACGGAACCAAAAAGGAGAAGAATATTGTGGCGGCTGAAGCGCCATGGGCTGGCTGAAGAGATCTCAACATCAGATCATTGTGTTGAGTTTGGGTGGTAATCGAAATGAAATGTGCGACTGATCCTCATGAACCCGCCGCTCACCAGTTCACTGAGGTGTTTGATGAGCCAGATCGACGCGGCGCCGATGGATGAATCGCAAAACAGGGAGGGGATATGGTGGCCAGAAAACCAGATGCGATCTTTGGCCACCATCGGATGATGGATCTCGTTTGCGCTGCTCTCGGCGTCAGCGAAGAAACAATTTTAACTCTTTGCCCTGGGGGCAGCGGGTACACCACTGCTGTGGCACTCCATACAGTTGGGCTGGGCATTGATGCCATGATCGGAAATCGGGGCCCAATCGCCTTGTTCGGTATATTTCCCATCCTTCCAGGCATTGAGCAATTCCACCAGGTGATAGGCCACACTGGCTGTGACTCGCGCACAACGATCTTTGCGTTCCGGGCTGCCGATAGCTTTGTCAGCCACTGCCATCCACTTGCCCACCGAGACATGACAAAGCGGTGATTCGCTGATGGTCTGGGGAAGAGGCTCCTTCACTTTGGGATCCCTGGGCTTAAACACCGGCAGGGCCGATTCACAGTACCACTGCATGACATCGGTACCGATCTGGTGCCCCGCCTCGGCGCCAACGATGCGCGGCCCGATGATAAGGTTGGCGACGATATTGGCCCCGGCATTGGAGCCACAGATGGTGCCCCAACTGGCCACACCGCCCTCTAGAAAGACAAAGGCATCGATGGGAAAAGAGGTGTAGGGCTCGCCGACCTTTTCCCGCAACTGGGTAAAGACGCTGCTGATGACCGCGCAGCCGCAAAAGACCCGGTACCACTCCTTGTAGGCCAGTTCGGCGGTGGTGGTGGGGTCCAGTTTCTCATAGGGCCAGGGCCATTTTTCGGTGGTACCGCCGGTTGCCTTGGCTGAAGGGAGCCAGCCGCCCAGATGGCTGAGGGCTGCGGTCGTGGCCAGGGCACCGGTGCCCAGCAGCCACTGCCGTCGTGAAAATCCTGTCGTTGCTTGTTGTTCAGTCTGCATAATCATTCCTCTGGCTGAGTTCGTTTACGAACGGGTTATTTCTTGGCATGGCAGACGCCGCAGCGGGCAAGGTCCTTGTCATTTTGCAGGTGACACTCCATACAGAGCTTGTGTGCGGCTCTCTTCAATGTTGCCAATCGCTCCTGCATCCCCGCCTGGCTGTTGTGGCAGCTCTCGCATTTGGCAATGGGCTGCCCTGCAACCCAATCCATTTTCTTACCGTCAGGCCCCTTGTTGTGATGGCAGCCGTCGCAATCCAGCCACTGATGGGTGTGATGGGGCAGGAAGGCGGGCTTGGCTACCTTTTCTTTATCAATAGTCGACTGGATGACCACCTTTTCGGGGCCTTGTCCTGTGTTGGCAAGCACCGGCAGGACGCCAAGGCAGGTGCAACAGAGGGCGAGGATGGCCCCTTTTCCAGCATGCGGCTTCATCGTTGTTCTCCTAAATGAGGGATAAAGGAATCGTGGCGACCGAACACGACAGTGCCTGGGGACAGGCCATGCAGAACGCCTCGACTTTGTGACCAAAGCAATGTTTTCACGAGGCAATGATCGATTGCCCGATGACTGACTTTATATTTTTTTAAAAGAATAACGTCAATAAAAAATCGGAATTTTTGTTTTAATCAGGAACAGTGAAAGGTATGGCGATGGGCGTACACGGGAAGGAATACGGATGGCTCGACTCGTTTATTAACGAGCCAAGCGGCGAGGCAGCAAAATCAAACGCAAAGAGATGGCCCCAGGCAGGTTAGCCCAGGAGGCGATGACGCTGACTGATTGGCAGCGCAGGGCAGTGGAGGTATGCTCCTTCACCATCTCAGCTCTGCCTACTGGACAATACTTGACAGCAGGGTGGCCAGGGTTTCGGGGCAGGTGATCATCGGGCAATGCCCGGCGTCCAACTCATGCACCGGCCAGCCCAGCTCCCCGGCCTTTGCGGCCATGGCGCGGATAAACGGGCTCATGGTCCGCAGGCAGGTGATGTGGGTGATTGGGCGGATGGAGGGATCAAACTGGCCAGGAAAGGCGGTGGTGAACCCGGCTTTGGGAAAGGGTCGAAGCCGCGATTGGAACCAGGCGGCCCGCTGCTCATCCACGCCAAAGACCGGCACCGGCCAGGGCCGAATCAGGAACTCATCGAGTTGGTGCTGGTCCAACATCTGGGAGAACTGCTCACCGGCAACATCGACAAAGCTGCGTTCGGATTGGGGAATCACCGCATCAACCGAGATGGCCTGGCGGATACGCTGGCCCTGCTGCATCAACAGTGCTCCGCAGATCAGACCGGAATAGCTGTGGCCAACGAGCACGACATCCTCAAGTTCCTCGATCTCCAGATAGTTGGCCATGTCGGTGACATAGGTGTGCAGGTCATAGCTGGGCCTGGACGCAGCCGCTGGGTTGCGGCAGCCGGACACCGTGTCGAGGTAGCCGGCCTTATTTTCGAGAAAGTCCTTGTAGTCGCAGGCCAAACCGCTGGCGGCAAAAAGATACCCGCATCCGCATAGGGTGGGCCGGTGTACAGTATGGCCCAGCTTGAGCAGCTGATCGGCTACCTGCTTCCAGACCCAACCGCCTTGAAAGGCCCCATGAACACAAAGAAACGTCGCCACTATTGTACCTCCACAGCAAACTGAAGAAAAAAGCCGCACAGGGAATACTGCGCGAAAGAGAATCGGTCATCGGATGCTGGTGGCGCTTTGCTGGTACCAGCATCGCTATTGTTTAAGGGATTCGCGCCACAAGAAGCAGCAGAGCGAACACCCCCAAAAGCATCGGCAGATACCGACCAAAAAACTCACGTTTGGTCAGTCGTTGCACCTTGTCACGGGTATCGTCCATGCCGATTTCGGCATTATGGATCGTCGAACTGGACCCCAAAACAACTTCAATAATATAGGCAAGAAGGATATACAGCAGCAGGACTAAGGCGGTGATGACTCTCCAGTCGTTCATCTTAAGCGACCTCCACAACGCTGTGATGTGCGGCAAATCGTTCGTCGCTGCGATGGTGTTTGGCGTTGGGCGATTTCCCTTCAAACCATCCGAAACGGTCGGCATCACAGCGGTCAAAATCAGCTACATAGGGTTTGATGTCAATCACCGGCGTGCCATTGAGCACATCCACACAGCTCAGAATCACCGAATGATCGGTGACCGCTTTGAGCCGCATCACCGACAGGCCTATAGGGTTGGGCCGTTTGGGCGAGCGGGTGGCGAAGATGCCATGATGCTGGGTGTCGAGAAAAGGTTTGACCATGAGATCAAAGCCGACGATTTCATGGAGGTGCGAGAGCACATAGACATGGGAAAAACCCTCCAGATCCTTGAGACCGGCGCGGAATTCAGGCAGGACCTCGATGGTGCCCTCCACATGTTCGGCACCGATGGGCTGAATGGGCATACCTTTGATGGAGGTAAAAGGGGTGTTGAAGTAGCCGATGGGGGTATAGGCAATGTGCATGGCAATCCTCGTTTATCCCTGTTCTCTCTCCAATGGCATGCACTGGGGTGGAGCGTTGGGGTTTATTCTAATTTTGAATAACGATTACAGCGAGTTATAAGAAAATTTATTTTTTACCCTGCCGATTTGGCGGCCTAGAGCAAAAGAGATGCAATATTAACGGGTTTTGTACGCCCACGACCGGTGCCCAGTCCACGTAACTAACTCTAACGTCTCGTTGTTCCATAATAAAATAACTAAATATCCTTGACGATGCCGCCGATGATGTGCAAATATTTGAGCATCAAAGGCGGTTGTTTCGTTCAGCCGCCGCCCAATATTTTCTCTTGTTTTTGGAGGTGTATCATGGCACTCAGCGCACGCAATCTGTTGAAAGGAAAAGTAAAGGCCGTCACAAAAGGCATGGTCATGGCTGAGGTCGTTATGGAGGTCGCTCCCGGTGTCGAGGTCGTCGCCGCGATCACCACCAGCTCCGTTGAGCGTTTGAATCTGGCTGCCGGCAAAGATGTCGAAGTTGTCATCAAGGCAACCAGCGTCATGATCAACGCCTAAGGATTGCATCGGACCGGCCGCACACTTGCCGCAGGCCGTTCTGATCACGCATTTTCCTCCCTGCCGCCCTCTTCGTTATTGCAATATGGGATAACGAAGAGGGTAGTTTCTCGCCCCAGCAGCTCCTCCAAACCACCTCAGTAATGCCGCGAACGCTCCTCGATGATCGACAGCCAAACCGGTTCAAACTGTTGCCAGTAGGCTTTGACGGTGCTTTCACCCTTTGCAGTCAACTCCACCTGATCGGATCGGGCGGGGTTGCCCAGGAAATCAACCAGGGGTTGGGAAAAGGCGCGGTTCATCTCCTCGATCACATCCCGGGCGTGCCGGTGGTCCATTTTCGAGACCTTGGCTGCCTTGGCCAGCGACCCTAATGCCTTGATTTCGTTGAGCAGTACCGCTTTGCGATAGCCCAAGCTGGCCCCTTGCTCCATCTCGATAATGACACAGCAGTCGGGTGGAACCATGCACATCTTTTTCATAATCGTTCCTCCTGTTCTTCGCTATTCATTTTCAGAACAGCGGTCAATATGACAGGCTCAATCCGCAGCGTACCAGCCATTGCGCGGGTTTGGGGTGCTGCATCAACCGGCGCACTATGGATGACTCATCCTGTTGCAGCTTCTCGTTATTCACATATCGAATATCGAGCTTGCCCCATCCAAGCAAACATAATGCCACCGCACATACATTATTATTATTTGATTAATTTAGGCATGTTACTGACGAAACCGCATCAGGATGTATCTGCATCACCAGAGGTCCAACAATAACGCAGCACGAGACATCGACAAAAACGAAGAATAATCAACAAACAGGTACCGACACCTACGCGCGGGGACATCGCGGGAACAACGGGTTGATGTTGCCCACGACGAAGCAGCCCAATCTCAGCCGCGCCCTCCCCAGATGGACACGACTGCACCGCAAGCGAATCATTGCTGCCGGGCAATCGTGATAGCTGTCGATAAAGCCACGCTATTGTCTTCGCTTCTTGCCGGCACCCATGCTATTATTTGCAGCGTCGTGGCCCCTGCCACGTTGAGCTGGAGAACCCAGCCGGGGTTGGACCGAGGGGCCGCGCAGCTTGGGCCACCGTGCCCCCGGTAGCGGTCGTTGGAAAGATCAGCCTCAACAAGGAGAACCCATGCGGGTAGTGTTGGAAGAGGAGTGTTTGCGGGATGGTTTGCAGTCGGAAAACCGGCTGTTCAGCCTCTCGGAGAAGATGGAGATCATTCGCCTGTTGGCCGAGGCCGGGGTGCGCCGGTTGCAGGTGGGCAGTTTCGTCAATCCCCGCTCCATGCCGCAGGTGGCCAACACCGATGTGCTGGTGTCGCTGGTGCGGCAGCAGTATCCGGATGTGCTCTGCACCGCCCTGGTCCTCAACGAACGGGGAGCGGAACGGGCAGTACGCTGCGGCCTGAAGCATCTGAGCATGTCGGTGTCGGTCTCCGACAGCCATAGTCGCAAAAACACCGGCCATCCCGCGGCCGAGGCCCTGGAATCGATGAGTGAGCTGATTCGTCTGGCCGCAGGTGAGGGGATCAGTGTTCGGGCCGGATTGATGTGCGCCTTTGGCTGCGTCGATGAAGGCGCGATCGCGCCGGAACTGGTGCTGGAGGCGGCCATCCGTTTGGCCGAGGCCGGGGCCGCAGAGATCAATCTCGCCGATACCACCGGCATGGCCGGACCGATCCAGATCCGCGATCTCGTCACCCGCGTCGGCCAGGCCCTGCCGCAGGTGGCGCTGTCGCTGCACTGCCACGACACCGGTGGCCTGGGGCTGGTCAATCTGTATGCCGCCTACGAGGCCGGAGTGCGAATTTTCGACGTCACCGCCGGTGGTCTGGGGGGCTGCCCCTGTGTGGAGGGCGTGGCCGGCAATGTCGCCACCGAGGATGCGGTGCATCTCTTTGCCGGCATGGGCGTGGAGACTGGCATCGACCTAGGTCTCTACTGCAAGGTGGTGGCCTATTTCGAGCAACTGCTTGATCGACGTCTGCCGGGACGGGGCTGCCGCAACCTGCCCCAGGGGTGAAACACCTATTGCCTTCCGATTGATCACCAACAATCAAGGGCTCAAGGAGAGGAAAAATGGTTGATGCTTTACTGCACCTGCATCCGGTGATCCAGGCCCTACTGGCCACCCTGTTCACCTACGCCATGACCGCTGCCGGAGCGGCCCTGGTGTTCATGGGCAAGGAGATCAACCCCAAACTGCTCGACGGCATGCTCGGCTTTGCCGCCGGGGTGATGATTGCCGCCAGTTTCTGGTCACTGCTTTCGCCGGGTATTGAGATGGCCGAGCAGCTGGGGCACATCCCTTGGCTGACCGCAGCCATCGGTTTCATGGCCGGCGGCGTCTTCATGCGGCTGATCGACAAGATTCTGCCCCATCTCCATCCCGGTCTTGCCACCTCACAGAGCGAGGGCATCAAGACCTCCTGGCAGCGCTCCACCCTCTTGGTGCTGGCCATCACCCTGCATAATTTCCCCGAAGGGCTGGCTGTGGGCGTGGCCTTTGGCGCGGTGGCCGCTGACCTGCCTACAGCCTCCATCGGTGGAGCCATTGCCCTGGCCATCGGCATCGGCCTGCAAAATCTGCCGGAGGGTACGGCGGTGTCCATGCCGCTGCGCCGTGAGGGCATGAGCCGGGGGCGCAGCTTTATGCTCGGGCAGGCCTCGGGCTTGGTCGAGCCCATTGCCGGCGTGCTCGGCGCCCTGTTCGTGCTCAAAATGCAGCACATCCTGCCCTATGCCCTCTGCTTTGCCGCCGGGGCCATGATCTTCGTGGTGGTGGAGGAGTTGATCCCCGAATCCCAACGCCGGCAGGAAAATATCGACTTTGTGACCATGGCCACCATGGCCGGGTTCACCACCATGATGATCTTGGATGTCGCCCTGGGGTAAGCCAATGGAAAAAGACCGCAAGATAGCCCTGCTCATCGACTGTGACAACGCCAGTTACCAGGCAGTGGATGGAGTGCTCAACGAACTGGCCAAATACGGGGTGACCAACATCCGCCGCGCCTACGGTAACTGGAAGACACCGCACCTCAAGGGCTGGGAGGAGCAGTTGCACCCCTTTGCCATCCAGCCGATCCAGCAGTTTGCCTACACCCAGGGTAAGAATGCCACCGACGCGGCGATGATCATCGATGCCATGGACCTGCTCTACACCCAGCAACTCGATGCCTTTGCCCTCATGACCAGCGATTCCGATTTCACCCCCCTGGTGATGCGGCTGCTCACCAATGGGCTGACGGTGTACGGCTTTGGTGAAAAGAAGACGCCGCTGCCCTTCATCAACGCCTGCTCCCAGTTCATCTTCACCGAAAACCTGCTCCCCACCGCCGAGCACGACGAATCCACCGAAGATGTGCCGCCAGATAGTAAAAAATCACGCAATGAACTGCGCGGTGATACTGCCCTGGTCAAACTGCTGCGCAACGCCGCCGAGCAGACCGCCGGTGAGGATGGCTGGTCCAACCTCGGCCGGGTTGGTCAGTACATCTCCAACACCGCCTCCTTTTCCCCCATCAACTACGGTTACCGTAAATTCAGCGACCTCATTCGCGTCAGCGAACTGTTCCACGTCGAGATGCGCCACAACAACAGCGTCATGTACATCAAGGACAGCAAGAAATAGCCGGCACCCTTTGTGCTCTTTCCCGCCTCGTTCACCCGGAATTGAGGCTGTTTTCCCCCTGAAGTATCTCTTTCTCTCTGTAGCTTTTATCGTGGCAATCTCTGTGCGAGTGATTACACGAGAAACAAGTATATTGTCTCACATTGTAGTATATTGCGACCGACATTTTTCCGGCGAAAGCCCATGACCAGAAGGCGTTGCGGGTGATCCCCCCGCAGAGTCCTGCAACTCATAAATCACTCAAGAGGACTTCCATGAAGGGTACGGCGTGGCTGAGCGTCTTGGTTCTTGGCATTGCTCTGTGCAACGGGTGGTGCCGGCCATCTTTGGTCGCAGCTGCGGCAGCGACGCCCGATGTCGAGGCGCTGGTCGAGGAGGCCTTAGCCAACAATCCGGAACTCAAGGCCTCCGAGGAGCAGTGGCGGGCAATGGTGGCCCGGGCCGAGCAGGCCGACGCCCTGGAGGACCCGATGATGATGGTGCGCATCCAAAATGCCCTCATCAACGATCCGCTGGCCTTTGACCGCGACGGCATGACCGCCAAGGTGATCGGCATCAGTCAAAAAATCCCCTTTTACGGCAAGCGTGATCTGATGAAGGAGGCTGCCGACCAAGGCGCCGAAGCCGAACGGTGGACAGTGGCGGAACGTCGCCTCAGTTTGCAGCGAATGGTTAAGGAAAACTGGTACCGCATGTACCAGACCGACCGCTCCCTGGAGACGGTCAACGCCACCATCGCCCTGGTCGATGATTTGATCCGTCTGGCGGAATCGATGTACGGGGTCGGCAGCACCGGCCAACAGGAGGTATTTCAAGCGCAACTGCAACGCTCGAAGATGGAAGAGATGCGCATCATGCTCCAAGAACAGCGGCAATCATTGACCACCGTGCTCAACGCCCTGGCCGCTCGGCCGCCAACAACCACCTACCCGCTCCTGCCCAGGATCAAACCAATCCCCGTGGTCTTGAGTGCTTCTGAGCTCGAACAATTGGCCATGGAAAACCGGCCGCTGCTGCGATCGTTGCAGGCCCGCATCAGCAGCAGCGAGGCCGGGGTACGCCTGGCCCGGCGCGAGTTTTACCCGGATTTCACCCTGGGCGTTGAGTATATGCAAAGGGATGCGACCATGGACAGTAGTGGCGATGATATGTACGGGGCGCAGCTCTCCTTCAATCTCCCCATACAACAGGACCGGCGCCACGCCAAGGTGGCCGAGATGGAGGCGGAGCATCGCAAGGGCCTGTGGGAACGAGAGGATGTGAAGAATCAGATTCGCCAAGCCATTGGCGAGAGTCTGGCCCGGCTGGAGCGCAATCAACAACTCATCCGGCTCTATGACCAGGGCCTCTTGGCCCAGGCAGATGGGGCCGCCGAATCGGCGCTTGCTGCCTATCGCACCGGCACGGTTGGCTTTTCCGAGGTGCTGGCCAGCCGGATGCAACATTTTGACAATGAACGGGCCTACCATGGCGCCGTCGCTGATCAGCAGATGCAGCTGGCCGTGTTGGAAAATCTTGTCGGTGGTCCATTGCCGCAACATGCCGACAACGCGCCGGCCAACAAAAAGAAAAGCAAGGGCAAGCCATGAAAACAGGTCTGCGAAGATTGATCGTCGTGGGTGTGGTCGCCCTGGCCCTGGGAGGCGGCTATTTGCTTGGCCTGCGTCACCATGGGCATGATCATGGCAAGGCCGTCAATGGCACCGTGGAGAAGAAGGGCCAATACACCTGTTCCATGCATCCTTTTATCCTTCGTGATGAACCAGGCTCCTGCCCCATCTGCGGTATGGCCCTGACACCGGTGAAGAACGACGGAAGTAATGCATCGAGTGAAGAAGGTGTCACCATCGATCCGATCACCCTGCAGAATATGGGGGTGCGGACCGAGCCGGTCAGCAAACGTAACCTGGAACGCAGCATCCGTACCGTCGGCGTGGTGGCCATGGCCGATGAGCGCCAATATGCGGTCAACACCAAGATCGAGGGCTGGGTGGAGCAGTTGCATGTCGATCAGTTGGGCCAGCGGGTCAGCAAGGGGCAACCTCTGCTGTCGATCTACAGCCCGCAACTGGTGGCGGCCCAACAGGAGTATCTGCTGGCCGCGGCCAACCGGCAGCGATTGGCCGGAAGCTCCTTTCCTGAGATAGCAGCAGGGTCCGCGCGCCTTTTAGAGGCGGCCCGCACCCGACTCAGCTACTGGGATATCAGCCCCGAACAGCTCAAGCATTTGGAACGCACCGGCAAACCGAGTAAAACGCTGACTCTGTACAGCGAACACAGCGGCATCGTTACCAGCAAAAAAGTGCTGCAAGGGGCTCGGGTTATGGCTGGGGAGGAATTACTGCAGATTGCCGATCTCTCCACCCTCTGGGTCAATGCCGATATCTACGAATACGAGTTGCCCTGGGTCAAGGTGGGGCAGAAGGCGGAGATCGATTTGCCCATGCTGGGGCGCACCATTGCCGGCACGATCGACTACCTTTTCCCTGCCCTGGATAACGCCACCCGCACCGTCAAGGCCCGCATCGTTATCTATAATCGAGAGCTGGCAGTGAAGCCGTCCATGTTTGCCAATGTGCGCATTGCGGCCCAAACCGCCAGCTCGGTGCTGACCATACCCATCACAGCCCTGCTCAACTCCGGCAACGAGCAGACCGTGTTTGTCGCCCTGGGCGAGGGACGTTTTGCACCGCGTCCGGTTACCACCGGCCTGCGCGACGAGAGCATGGTGGAGGTGCGATCTGGCCTCAATGAAGGCGAGTCGGTGGTGGTGTCGGCTCAGTTCATGCTCGATTCGGAGAGCCGATTGCGCGAGGCCCTGGACAAGATGACCGCGCCCAAGGCTACGTCCTCCACCCCACCGGCCAAGGCCGACTCCCAGCCCCTGGACGACCTTTTCAAATGAAGGGGCCGGTGAAGAAGAGGTACCTCCATGCTTGAAGCCATCATTGCCTGGTCAATCCGCAACAAGTTTCTGGTGATCCTCTCGACCCTGTTCGTGATCCTCTCCGGGCTCTATTCGCTCAAGAACACCCCGGTCGACGCCATCCCCGACCTCTCGGATGTGCAGGTGATCGTCTTCACCAAGTATCCCGGTCAGGCGCCGCAGGTGGTGGAGGATCAGGTCACCTATCCCCTGGCCACGCGCATGCTCTCCGTGCCCGGAGCCAAGGTGGTGCGCGGCTACTCCTTTTTCGGCTCCTCCTTTGTCTACATCATCTTTGAGGACGGCACCGATATCTACTGGGCCCGCTCCCGGGTGTTGGAATATCTGAGCGCCAGCACCACCCTGCTACCCCAGGGGGTAAGCCCGACCCTCGGCCCCGACGCCACCGGTGTGGGGTGGATTTTCCAGTACACCCTGGAGAGCGACCGCCATACCCTGCAGGAACTGCGCTCGTTGCAGGACTGGTTCCTGCGCTACGAGTTAACCTCGGTAGAAGGCGTCTCCGAGGTGGCCAGCCTGGGCGGCTTTGTCAAACAGTACCAGGTGGCGGTGGATCCCAATAAACTGGTGGCCTACAACATCCCCCTCACCGAACTGATGATGGCGATTAAACAGGCCAACCTCGATGTCGGCGGTGGTGCCATTGAGTCCGGCGAGACCGAGTTCATGGTCCGCAGCCGGGGTTATGTGCAGAACGTGAACGATCTTGCCGACATCGTCGTCAAGGCCAGTCCCGAGGGCACGCCGATCCTGGTGCGGGATTTGGCCGAGGTGCGGTTAGGGCCGGAGATGCGGCGCGGGGTGGCCGAGTCGGATGGTCAGGGCGAGAGCGTCGGTGGCATCATCGTCATGCGCTTTGGCGAGAACGCCCTGCAAACCATCGAGCGAGTCAAGGCCAAGCTGGAGAGTCTCAAGGCCGGGCTGCCGGAGGGCGTGCACATCAAAACCGTCTATGACCGCTCGGGGCTGATCGAGCGGGCCGTGGCCACCCTCAAGGAGAAACTGCTTGAGGAATCGCTGGTGGTGGCGGTGGTGACCTTGATTTTCCTTGGTCATCTGCCCAGCGCGCTGGTGGCGATCTGTACCCTACCGGTGGCCATCCTCCTGGCCTTTGTCATCATGCATGCCCAGGGCATCAATGCCAACATCATGAGCCTGGGCGGTATCGCCATTGCCATCGGTGCCATGATCGATGCCGCCATCATCATGGTCGAGAATGCCCACAAACATCTGGAGCGGGATCGCGGTCGCAAGGACCATTGGCAGATCATCCTTGATGCCGCCAGCGAGGTCGGGCCAACCCTGTTTTTCTCACTGTTGGTGATCACTGTTTCCTTTGCCCCGGTGTTCACCCTCACCGAGCAATCGGGACGAATGTTCAAGCCTCTGGCCTTCACCAAGACCTATGCCATGGGTGCTGCGGCCCTGCTCTCCATCACCCTGGTGCCGGTGCTGATGGGCTGGTTCATCCGCGGCAGGATCAAGAACGAGCAGGAGAATCCGCTCAACCGGATGCTCATCCGCCTCTACCATCCCTTGGTGGATTGGGTGCTCAAATGGCGCAAGCTGACCTTGCTGCTCACCCTGCTGGCTATGCTCTCCATGGCCTGGCCGATCTCGCGCATCGGCTCGGAATTCATGCCGCCGCTCTACGAGGGCGATCTGCTCTACATGCCCACCACCCTGCCCGGCTTGTCGGTGACCAAGGCCAGGGAGATTTTGCAGCAGACCGACCGCATCATCCGCCAGTTTCCTGAGGTGGCGCATGTGTTTGGCAAGGTCGGTCGCGCCGAGACTGCCACCGACCCGGCACCGATGATGATGCTGGAGACAACCATCATGCTCAAAGACGAGAGCGAGTGGCGCAAGGTGCCGGCGATGCGCTTCTACTCCGCCTGGCCGGAGCTGTTCACCCCACTCAAGGATCTGTTGCGGCGGATCTTCCCCGAAGAACAACCGATGAATGTTGAGCAACTGATCGAGCGGCTCAACAGCGCCATCCAGTTCCCCGGCCTCACCAATGCCTGGACCATGCCGATCAAGACCCGCATCGATATGCTCTCCACCGGCATCAAAACCCCGGTGGGCATCAAGGTCATGGGCAATGATGTCGCCACCTTGAGCCGGATCGGCGAGGAGATCGAAGCGGTGATGAGCACGGTGCCGGGGACGCTCAGCGCCATTGCCGAACGGCCCTTGGGCGGCAACTACCTCGATATTCGCATCGACCGTCAGCGTGCGGCCCGTTACGGCATCAATGTCGGTGTCATCCAGGAGGTGATCCAGGCAGCGGTGGGAGGCATGCCGATCACGGAGACGGTGGAGGGACTGGAGCGCTACACCGTCAATGTTCGCTATGACCGCGATTTCCGCAGCGACCTCGACTCACTGGGGCGGGTGCTGGTGCCCGGTCCGGGCGAGCGGCAGATCCCCCTGGCACAGTTGGCCACCATCGGCCTCAGTCATGGGCCAGATGCGATCAAGAGCGAGAATGGCCGGCGTACGGTCTGGGTCTATGTGGACATCCAAGGCGTGGATATCGGTACCTATGTGGCCAATGCCCGCCGGGCGGTCGAATCGCACATCAAACTGCCGCCGGGCACCAACCTCGTCTGGAGCGGTCAGTTCGAGTACATGGAAAAGGCGCGGGCCCGGCTGCTGGTGATCATCCCCCTGACCGTGCTCATCATCTTTGTCCTCATCTATCTCAGTACCAAGAGTTTGCTCAAAACCGGCATCGTCTTTCTGGCCGTGCCCTTTTCCCTGGTCGGCGCCTTCTGGCTGCTCTATCTGCTGGATTACCACACATCCATCGCCGTCTGGGTGGGCATCATTGCCCTGGCCGGCCTAGACGCGGAAACCGGGGTGGTGATGCTGCTCTACCTCGACCTGGCCTACAAACGTTGGGTGGAGCAGGGGACAATGCGCTCAAATGCCGATCTGATCGAGGCCATCCACTTTGGCGCCGTGCAACGCATCCGTCCCAAGGTGATGACCATTGCGGTGATCATCGCCGGTCTGTTGCCGATCATGTGGAGTCACGGCGCCGGCGCCGATGTCATGAAACGGATCGCCGCGCCCATGGTCGGCGGGGTGGTGACCTCGGGCATCATGGAACTGCTGGTCTATCCGGTTATTTTTTATCTCTGGCGCAGTCGGAGCCTTGGCAAGGGACCGACGGCCACACCCTAACCACCTCACCTCCGCCCCTGCGGAGCCCTGTTGACAAGGAGAACACTCATGAAACATTTGCTTTTTTCCCTTACCTGTTGCTCGTTCTTGGCCCTGCCGCTCAGTAGTTTTGCCGCCGAACATGACCACTCCCAGCACATGATGCCTTCCGGTGGCGGCCATGATGCTACCCAGATGATGCATAATGATTCGATCATGCTCGGCGAGCAGACCGTGGACAATGTCAAGGCCATGGCCCATCTCAACGATGTCGGCGCGGTTATGGCCAAGATGGGTAAAAAGGAGAACTATCATTTCATGGTGATGTTCAGCGATGCCAAAACGGGCAACGCCATTGACCAGGGCACGGTGGCGGTGAAAATTACCGACCCCGCCACCGGCCAGGCCGGGGCCGCCATCCCCCTCATGGGTATGGGTGGCCATTTCGGGGCCGATGTCGCCCTTATGGCCAAAGGCGAGTACCAGTTCACCGTGGGCACCAAGTTGGCCGATGGTGGCAAGCGCCAGTACTCCTTCCGTTACACGGTGAAATAACGGCCGCGTTCCTTGCCGGGCCGCATCCTGTGGATGCGGCCTTTCTCGGTGCCGTGCAGACAGGGGCAGACTGCTTGCCAATGCACGGGCAATCAAGGTATGGTCTGGTGCGTCCTGAAAATCTGGTCTCTTCTGCCCCTCGTTGCTATGCGCGTCGTTACCGAATCCAAAACCATCCTCATCGCCGAAGATGACAACAATACCGCCAACCTGGTGCGCGCGTACCTGGAACGGGAGGGCTTTGCCACCCGCATTGCCGGTGATGGTCATACGGCCCTGCAATTTTTTTCCCGCGAACCCTTCTGTTTTGTGATTCTTGATATCATGCTCCCCCGCATCGACGGCTGGGAGATCTGTCGCCGTATCCGCAAAACCTCCGAGGTCCCCATTCTCATGCTCACCGCGCGTGAGGAAGAAATTGACCGGGTGATGGGTCTCTCCATCGGCGCCGATGACTATGTGGTCAAACCCTTCAGCCCTCGGGAACTGGTCGAACGGGTCAAGGCGATCCTCCGCCGAATACGGCCGCAGGAGAGGGCCGCAGCAACAACACTTCGCCACGGTGAGCTGGTGCTCGATGACGAGAAACACAAGGTCACCTTAGCCGGAAAAATGATCGAACTCACCGGTAGCGAATACAAACTGCTCCATGCCCTGATGGGTGCACCGGGTCGAGTCTTTACCCGCGAGGAATTGCTGGCCCGCTTTTACCAGGACGGCGAGATGGTGATCGAGCGGGTGATCGATGTCCATATCGGCAAGCTCCGTCAAAAAATCGAAAAAAATCCCGCCAAACCCGAACTCATCCTCACGGTGCGTGGCTTCGGTTACCGGTTCACCGAGTAGAGGAGAGGGGCATGAAGCACCGCCTACTGTGGAAACTGCTGCTGATCAATTCCGTGCCGGTGATTCTGGTCATCCTCGGGGTGATCTGGTGGGCGATTGATCATCTGGCGGCGGCTTATTTCATGGATCTGATGAATCGATATGCCATTGAACCCACCGAGATCCATGGCATGTTTCTCACCTCCATCCATCATTACCTGCTCTGGGCCAGCCTGGTGGCCCTGGGCGTGGCCGTGGGCTTAAGTTTCCTCCTCACCCGCCGTGTCTTGCAGCCCCTGTCGCATATGGCCCGGGTCAGCGAGCGCATTGCCACCGGCGATTTTTCGCCACGGGTCGATGTCGCCACCCGTGATGAGGTCGGTGACCTGGGGAGGGCCTTCAACCACATGGCCGACAGCCTCGCCCGGGTGGAGCAGCTGCGCAAGAACATGGTCGCTGATCTGGCCCATGAACTGCGCACCCCCCTGACCAACCTCTGCGGCTATCTTGAGGGGCTCAAAGACCGGGTCCTGCCCGCCCAACCCGCCACCCTGACCATGCTCCACCAGGAGAGCCTGCATCTGCTCAAGCTGGTGGAAAATCTACAGCAGTTGGCACGGGCCGATGCCGCCGAAATTGTGCTCAACCGCAGCCCCATTGACCCGGTTGCCGAGATGCAGCAAATGCTTGCACTCTATGGACTGCGTTTTGGTGAAAAGCAGATCAGGGTCAGCACCGATTTTCAGCCCACCGCCCCCCTGCTCGCTGATCGTGACAAACTGCTGCAGGTGTTGCGCAATCTTCTCGAAAACTGCCTCCAACATACTCCGGAACAGGGCTGGGTGGAGCTGCTGATTCGGGAGGAAGCGGCGCATGTGCTTTTTTCCCTGGCCAACTCCGGCCCCGGGATACCACCCATTGATCTCCCCTTTATCTTTGAACGGTTTTTTCGCACCGATCGTTCTCGTTCCCGCCAGGCGGGTGGGTTCGGCATCGGCCTGGCCATCAGCAAGCAGCTGATCGATGCCCAGGGTGGGCAGATTGGCGCGGAGAGCGAACCCGGCCGCACCACCATCTGGTTTCAACTGCCCCGAAACTGATCATCCCCTCCTGGTGGCTCTCGTGCCTTCAGAGGCTATCATCTTTATCCTCTCTTTAAGTCGTCTTTATCTGTTCTTTACACAACTGCTGTACTGTTGAGGCAAGGAAACAGGAAAAAACGAAACAACCACAATGGAGGATACCATGAAAGCATTGACCTCGATCATCATCGCCACAACAGTATTCCTTACTCTCACAGCTGCCTGCGCCCATAAGCCGATGGAGCCTTCATCGACCATGAAGAGTGAGCACCACATGGAGCCAATGAAGGGCTCCGGGAGTATGGATGGTTCCATGGACAAGAACCACGGTTCCATGATGAAGGACAAACCGATGATGGAGAAGCCGGCGGATTCTCTATAAAGAGAGCAGACGCCAGGATCTTGGCTTTCACAGGCCACCGCTTCCCCGCATCGGGTTGATCGATCAAACCCTGGTTGTTCAAGGTCTCTTTCCAAAGACATCGACATTGCAGGTGGCGTGAAAGCCAAGCACCATTCGCATCACAACTCATCGCAAAGGGGTGCACAACTCCCCGGGAGGCGTTATGAATTCGTTTCAACTTGTGACACTGGCAACCGTTGCTGTAGGATTGGTCTCAATATGGACCATCTCCGATCATAAAGCCATCGCAGAAATGGAAAAACCGGCAATCACCACCGCCAATACCCGGCAAGCCCTCTTTGCCGGTGGCTGTTTCTGGTGCATGGAAAAACCCTTTGAACAGTTGCGCGGCGTACTCGCCGTGGAATCCGGCTATGCCGGCGGCACCACCGCCAACCCCAGCTATGAAGATTACGGGAAAGGCGGCCATATCGAGGTGGTGCGCATCACCTATGATCCCAAGCTGATCAATTACAACACCCTGCTCGACACCTTCTGGCGCCAAATCGATCCCACCGACGCCGGTGGCCAGTTTGTTGATCGCGGCCATAGTTATATCAGCGCCATCTTTGCCCTGGATGAGGAGCAGCGAAAACTCGCCGAGGCCTCCAAGGCAGCCTTAGCGGCAAGCGGCGTCTTCAGCAAGCCGATTGTCACCCCCATCCTGCCGACGGCAACCTTTTATCCGGCCGAGGAGTACCATCAGGATTATTATCGCAACAACCCAATCCGCTACAATTACTACCGCTCCCGCTCCGGTCGTGATGATTTCCTGGAAAAGACCTGGAAGGATGTCAAGCCAGGGGGGCACAGCAAGGCGGATCTCAAGGCGCGGTTGACGCCGCTCCAGTACACCGTCACCCAGGAGGAGGGCACCGAGCCGCCCTTCAACAACGCCTACTGGAACACCAAAGAACCGGGTGTGTATGTGGATATCGTCTCCGGGGAGCCGCTGTTCAGCTCGCTGGATAAATTCGATTCCGGCACCGGTTGGCCCAGCTTTACCCGGCCGCTGGTCCCCGCCAATATTGTCGAGCGGCAGGATAGCCGGTTGTTCTCGGTCCGCACCGAGGTGCGCAGCAAGGGCGCCGACTCCCACCTCGGTCATGTCTTTGACGATGGCCCTGCCCCCACCGGCCTGCGCTACTGCATCAACTCCGCGGCCCTGCGCTTCGTGCCGGTGGCGGATCTGGAGAAAGAAGGGTTGGGCGAGTTTCGCCCGCTCTTTGACAAACCGTAAACAAGGGAGCTGTCATGCCTCAACCGCTGTGGCCCGAAGATCTCCACAACGCTGAACTGCTCAGCCAGGTGCATCCGCCAAACTGGATCAATCCCGCTCCCAAAGGCCGCTACAACCTGGTGGTCATCGGTGGCGGCAGTGCCGGCTTGGTGAGCGCCGCCGGTGCCGCCGGCCTGGGAGCGCGGGTGGCGCTGATCGAGCGCCACCTGCTGGGCGGTGACTGCCTCAACTTCGGCTGCGTGCCCTCCAAGGCCCTGCTGCGTGCGGCACGGGCCGTTGTTGATGCCCGACAAAGTGCGCAGTTTGGCCTGCGCGGCCTTGAGGCCATTGAGGTGGATTTTGGCGCGGTGATGGAACGGATGCGCCGACTACGCGCCGGTATCAGCCACCACGATTCGGCCCGCAGATTTCGCGACCAGTTGGGCGTGGATGTGTATCTCGGCCAGGCGCAGTTTGTCGATGACCAGTCCCTCGAGGTGGATGGCACCCGCCTCTTCTTTGACCGCGCCGCCCTCTGTAGCGGCGGCCGGGCGGCGGTGCCCGCCATTCCCGGCCTGGCCGAGGCTGGTTTTCTCACCAATGAAACGGTCTTTCACCTCACCGAACTGCCGCCGCGTCTGGCGGTACTCGGCGCCGGTCCCATCGGCTGCGAGCTGGCCCAGGCCTTTGCCCGCTTCGGCAGCCATGTGACGCTCATTCAGCGCGGCCCGCATCTCCTGCCGCGTGAAGACCGGCAGGCTGCTACCCTGCTGCAATCGGCCTTGCTGCGCGAAGGGGTGGAGATCCTCCTCGAAACCAAGGTGCAGCGGGTGGAAGTTGGGGATGCTGCCACCGGCAAGCGATTGCACCTGCTGTGGAAGGATGCACCGCTGCCCCTGGAGGTGGATGCGATCCTGGTTGCGGTCGGTCGCTCCCCCAATATCGAGGGCTTGGAGTTGGAGCGGGCCGGGGTGGCCTATGATCAGCAGGGTGTACGGGTCGATGACCGGCTATGCACCAGCAATAAGCGCATCTATGCCGCCGGTGATATCTGCTCGGCCCGCAAGTTCACCCACCTGGCCGATGCCCAGGCGCGCATCCTCATTGCCAACGCCCTCTTCCACGGCCGGCAGAAGATTTCCTCCCTGGTGGTGCCGCACTGCACCTACACCGACCCGGAGATTGCCCAGGTGGGGCTGACCGGCGCCGAGGCCGAGCAGCAGGGCATGGCGGTGGACAGCTTCACTGTCCCCATGGAGAGTGTGGATCGGGCCGTGCTCGACGGCGAGTCCGAGGGCTTTGCCCGGGTCCACCTGCGCAAGGGAACCGATACCATCCTCGGTGCCACCCTGGTCGGTCGCCATGCCGGCGAGCTGCTCAGCGAACTGACCCTGGCCATGACCTCTGGCCAGGGGCTGTCCGCCATCGGCCGCACCATCCATCCCTACCCCACCCAGGCCGAGGCCATTCGCAAACTGGCCGATGCCTATAATCGCACCCGTCTCACCGCTCCGGTGAAAAAGGTCATGGGTGCCTGGCTGCGCTGGCGGAGGCGGGGATGAACGGGATTGGCGGTGCCGACAGCCTGCGGCTGATGGTCTTTGCCGGCCTCTTTCTCGCCCTGGCCCTGGCCGAACACCGCTGGCCCCGGCGACCACGCCGCATTGAGCGGTTGCACCGCTGGCCGGTCAATCTGGGGATTGTGCTCCTTGACACCCTGGCCCTGCGGCTAGTGCTGCCGTTGGCCCCGGCCGCCTTTGCCGTCTTCATCCACGAGCAGGGCTGGGGGCTGTTTCATGGCATCGGCTTCTCCGGTTGGGGAGAAGTCGTCATCAGCTTGCTGCTGCTTGATCTGCTCATCTACTGGCAACACCGGCTCTTTCACCGCATCCCTTGGTTGTGGCGACTGCACCGCATGCATCACACCGATCTGGATCTCGATGTCACCAGCGGCACCCGCTTTCATCCCCTGGAGATCCTGCTGTCAATGGCGATCAAGCTGAGCGCGGTGGCGCTCTTGGGGATATCGCCCTTGGCGCTGCTGCTCTTTGAGATCCTCCTCAACGCGGCTTCGCTGTTCAACCATGCCAATCTGGCCCTGCCGCAGGCAGTTGACCGCTGGTTGCGCCTGGTGCTGGTGACCCCGGACATGCACCGGGTCCATCACTCCATCCATCCCCAGGAGACCAACAGCAACTTCGGTTTCAATCAGCCCTGGTGGGACCGGCTGCTGGGCACCTACCAGGCGCAGCCCCGCGATGGCCACGGGGCCATGGTCCTGGGGCTGAAACAGTGGCAGCAGCAGATGGGCCTGCTGGCCCTATTGCGCCTGCCCTTTCTTCCCCTCCGCATTGATCAACGCCCATGAACAGCAAGAAAATTTTTCTCCTGGCCTGCGCCGCACTGGCCATCCTGCTCTTTTTCCTGTTGGATCTTGATCGCTTCCTTACCCTGGCCGCGCTGAAGGAGCATCGACAAACGCTCCAACAGACTGCCACCGAGCAGCCGCTGACCACGGCACTGCTGTTCATGGCCCTCTATATCATCCAGACCGCACTGTCCCTACCGGGGGCAGCCATCCTCTCCCTGAGTGCCGGGTTGCTGTTCGGTTCAATCCTGGGCACGGTCTATGCGGTGGTGGCTGCCACCATCGGGGCCACCCTGGCCTTTCTTGTCACCCGTTTCCTGCTGCGCGACACAGTGCAGCGCCGATTCGGGGCACGGCTGGAAGGCATCAACCGTGAACTTGCAACACGCGGCTTCAACTATCTGCTCTTTCTGCGGCTGGTACCGCTGTTTCCCTTCTTTTTGATCAATCTTGCCGCAGGATTAACCCGATTACCCTTGCGCAGTTTTGTCCTGGCCACGCTCCTGGGCATCATTCCCGGCGGCTTTGTCTACGTCAATGCCGGGGCCGGCCTGGCCTCGATCAACAGCCTGGGCGACGTGGCCTCACCCCAGGTGCTGGGCTCCTTTGCCCTGCTGGGACTCTTTGCCCTGGTGCCGGTGGCCTGGCAGAAGTGGCAGGCGCGAAAGTGACAAAACGCCATCCCCAGGGAATGCGAACACCATGAGCACGCAGCTCCAAAAGTCTGCCCTCATCCTCGTTGTGCTCATCGTGGCCCTGGTGCAGGGCTGCGCTCGTCACCCCGTTGCTGCTCCTCGGCAAGAGCAACGCGTTATGGTGCAACACGGAGGTAATGGCTCCCTGGAACAGGCCATGGCGCCGACCTTTTATTTGACTGACACAGACAAGCCGCATAACCGCATCGGCCAGGTGGTTGCCAGCGGCAGTCAGGCTGCGCACACCATCACCATTGCCCCTGATCGCCCGGTTTTTTACGTCGGTACAAAGCGATTCAGCACGCCGCAGGGGCTGTACACCAATCTCATCTACCGCATCCACTTCCTGGAACAACCGTACAGTCTGATCCCTTTCAACTACGGGGCGGGGCAACATGTGGGGTTGCTGGTCATTCTGACGCTGAATGCACATGATCAGGTTGTTTTGGTGACCACAGCCCAGACCTGCGGTTGCTATGCAGTGAGTATCCCAACGAAAACACTGCCCACAGATTCCTATCCCCGCGATTGGCCGGCTGCACGATTGGCCGTGGCGGGGGAGGATTTGCCAGCCCAATTACCCGCCATTGGTGCGCATGACCTGGTTCAGATTGTTCTGCGTCCTGAGGTGCACCGGGTTATGGATATTCAAGTTATCCCCAGGGCTTCGCTGGCGACTGACGTGGTCCAGGCCACCTTTGCCGATATCGCTTCGCTCAAGCAATTGCCCTTGGGGGATGGGACAAGCACAAGTTTCTACTACCAGGATTGGCCATTAACAGGCCATGTGAAGGGGGCATTCAAGCCATGGGAAACTTTGTTGCTGGGACTTGTCAGCTTTGACCTGTTTGTGGGCATGGATAAGGAATACGGCGATACCCACGAAAGCGGCAATCCCTTCTATACCAGCCTGAAACCATGGAATAGGCACAGCTCCGATATGAATGACTTTGCCGGTTATCTGCGATTTAACGGGTGGCGCTTATGATGTCGCCGCGATTCGCTGGCCTCTTTTGGCACAACCTCCTGCTGGCCGCTGTGCTGGCCTTGGTATCGCTCTCCTCTGCTGCCGTTGCAAAAACAGTTTTCCTTGATGAGCGGTTTGCGACCCTTGATCAGTGGCAGCCCCTGACCTTCCCGAAAATTAACCGTCATTCAACCTATGCAATCAGCCAGTGCGAAAAGACGACCTGCCTGCAGATGGAGAGTAATAATTCAGCCTCAGGGCTCATACTGAAGCAAACATTCAATATTTACCAATATCCCATCCTGAAATGGCGTTGGAAGGTGAGCAATGTCTATCGCAAAGGGGACAGTGCAACAAAAAAAGGGGATGACTACCCGGCTCGGCTCTATGTGCTCTTCGCCTATGACCCAACAAAGGCCTCTGCCGGGAAACGGTTTAGATACCAACTTGCCAAACTCATCTATGGGCAATTCCCCCCGGACAGTTCGATCAGTTATATCTGGGACAACCGCGCCACCAACAAAGCATTCATCATCAACGCTTATGTTGACGAAGCTCGCATGATTCCAGTAAGTTCTGGCACCGCCCAGGTGAACACCTGGCAGGAATACACCGTGGATGTGGTCGAGGACTACAAAAAGGCCTTTGGTCAGGATCCGCCGGCCACAGCCAGCTTGGCAGTGATGTGTGATTCTGACAACACCCGTGAAGCCGCAACGGCCTTGATGCAGTATATTCGCATTGAGGGCGTGCGTTAAGGATACAGCACCGCTGCTTTTTCATTGTCAACGGAGAGAACACTCTCCGCAAAAAACAACATCCCCAAGGAGAACAACGCATGGCGTGGAAGATTACCCCGGCCATTGAAGAGATACTGAGCAAAGGCCGTGACGGCGTGCCGCTGGAGCGTGACCAGGCCCTGGCTCTGGTGCATCTGGAGCTGGAAAGCCGCGAAACCTACGCCCTGATGGAGAGTGCCAATCATCTTTCACGCCAACAGTTCGGCCGCAAGGGCGAGCGCCATTTCCATATTGGGCTGAATGTCGAACCCTGCCCCATGGACTGTCTTTTCTGCTCACTGACCCGCAAGGCCGGCCTGTTCACCGAAAAATACGAATTCCCCCTGGAGGAGGTCGTGGCCTGGGCCAAGCAGGGCGAGGCCGAGGGTGCCGATGCCCTTAACCTGATGAGCACCGGCACCTATCCCTTTTCACGCCTACTAGAGATCGGCCGCCGCCTCAGCCGGGAAGTGAAGGTGCCGCTGGTGGCCAATGCCCGTGATATCAACCATAGCGAGGGCGAGCAGTTGCTCGATGCCGGCTTTGTCGGCTTTTACCACGCGGTCCGCCTTGGTGAAGGCATTGACACCCCCTTTGATCCGCAGCGCCGCATCCAGACCATCCGCGTGCTCAACGATGTCGGCCTGCAATGGATGAACTGCGTCGAGCCGGTCGGCCCCGAACACAGCGCTGAGGAAATCGTTGATTTGATGCTCTTGGCCCGGCAGGAAAAGGCCACCTACAGCGGCATCATGCGGCGGATCAATTTCCCCGGCTCGCCCAAGGAGCCGCTGGGCATGATCAGCGAGCGGCGCATGGCGCAACTGGTGGCAGTCAGCCGGTTGGTGATGGGCACGACCGTTAAGGCCCACTGCACCCATGAGCCACACAGCCTCTCCCTGGTTGCCGGGGCCAACCTCTTCTTCCCCGAGGTGGGTTCCAGCCCGCGCGACGGTCAGGCCGACACCGGCAAGGGCCGGGGCAACTCCACCGAGCGCTGCGGCGCCCTGCTGCGCGAGATGGAGTGGGACCCGGATTTGCCTTCCAACTGTTTTTAATCACTTCAACCATCCCAAAAAAAACATGCACAGAAAACCTTGGCTGATAGCAGTACTGTTGGTGCTCGTCGCCTTCGGCGGGTCGTCTCTGCTCCAAGCGGCCGACTATCGCGTCGGCACCTGGAAAACCGCCCAGACCATCCAGCCCTTCTTCTACCAGGACTTCCTTGCCAAGGGCGATACCGCCCAGATTTTTTCCTTCACCAATCCGGCGGACCAGAAAACCGCCCTCTTGGCCAGCAGCCTCGATATGACCGGCACCACCATCGCCCATGCCATCCAGTCGGCGGTGATGGGCCAGCCGGTGGTGGTGGTGGCGGCCCTGTGCAACAAGTGTTCGGCCCTGGTGGTGGCCAAGGAGGGGCCGGTGCAGCAGGTGGCTGATCTCAAAGGGAAAAAGATCGGCTATGTGCCCGGCACCATGCACGAGATTCTCCTGCGCGAGGCCCTGAGTCGGGGCGGTCTTTCCCCGCTCAAGGATGTGCAGCTGGTACGGGTGGACTTCTTTGACATGGGCACGGCCCTGGCCAAGGGGTCGATCGATGCCTTTCTCTCCGGAGAACCCTTTCCCACCATGGCAGTGGCCCAGGGCTACGGCCGCATCCTTGCCTACCCCTACTTTGGCGAGTCGGTGGGCACCATCAATGCCGGGATGCTGGTCTCCCGCGAAATGATCGCCAAAAATCCCGCCGCCGTCCAGCAATTGGTGAACGCCCATGCCCAGGCCACCGAGGCCCTCAACCGCGACCAGGCCCGCTGGCTTACCCGCGCCGAGGGCTTCGGCACCCCGCGCCCCATCCTGGAACAGGCTGCGACCAACATGGAGCTGGCCTGGTCCATGGACGAGCACTTTGTCAACCGTGCCAAGGCCCTGGGCGAGCGGATGCAGGCCCTGGGGGTCATCGAGCGCCAGCCCGATTATGCGCAGATGTTTGACCTGCGTTTTGTCCGCCAGGTCAGGCTGGAGACGGACCGCTGAGATGAGGGGCTGATGGGCTGTCCGAACCTCGCCACCACCAAGCCACCCCAGGCCCTATTGCTGGGGCTGCTGTTGCCGCTGGCCGTGCTGATAGCCTGGTGGGCGGTCTGCCGCTGGCATCTGGTTCCCGCCTACCTGTTGCCTTCCCCCGCTCAAGTGCTAACCACTGCCCAGGGCTACGTTTTCGCCGCACCCGGCACCAGGCCCTACAGCGGCCGTTTCCTCGGTGATCTCATGGCCTCGCTGACCCGGGTGCTGAGCGGTTTTTCCCTGGCAGCCCTGTTGGCCATTCCCCTGGGTATCTGCTCCGGGCGGCTCTGCCTGGTCAACACCCTGCTCCGGGGACTGATCAACAGCCTGCGCGCAGTGCCCGGTATCTGCTGGCTGCCGCTGGCGATGATCTGGTTTGGCATCGGCCTCAAAACCACGGTCTTTCTCGTTGCCCTGGCCGCCTTCTTTCCCATCTACCAGAACGCCCTCACCGGGGCACGGCTGGTGGCGCCGATCTATCTCCAGGCCGGGGCCATGCTCGGGGTATCAAGAATCCGTAGCGTGTTTGCCATCCTCCTGCCCATGGCCATGCCCAATATCCTTGCCGGTTTGCGACTGGGATTAGGCATCTCCTGGGCCTATCTGGTGCTGGGCGAACTGACCGGGGTACCGGACGGGCTCGGCGCCATGATCATGGATGCGCGCATGCTCGGCCAGACCGATCTCATCCTGGTGGGCATCTTCTTGATTGCCCTCATCGGCAAACTCTGCGACTCCCTGCTGGTGCTGCTGATGCGGCTGTTATTCAAAAGCGCGCGGCGGCAATGAAGGGGAGCGCGGATATGGAAACAGCACCGCTGCTGCGCATTGTCGATCTCGGTCACTGCTACGTCCACGGCGGCCAGGAGGCCACCATTTTTTCCGGCCTCCAAGCTGAGGTGCAGAGGGGAGAGTTGGTCTGCCTCATCGGCCGTTCCGGCTGCGGCAAATCGACCCTGCTCAAGATCATCGCCGGCTTTCTTGCCCCCAGCCAGGGGCGCTGCCTGCTCGACGGCCAAGCGATCACCCACCCCGGCCCTGACCGTGGCGTGGTTTTTCAGGAGGATGCCCTCTTTCCCTGGTTGACGGTGCGGGAGAATATTACCTTTGGCCTCAATGCCACAGCAGCGGTGCAGGAGGCGGTGTTTGAGATGCTCGCCCAGGTGGGTTTGCAGGAGTACGGTAACCACCTGCCCCGGGCGCTTTCCGGGGGGATGAAGCAGCGGGTAGCCCTGGCGCGGGTGCTTATCCGTTCACCGCGCATCCTATTGATGGATGAACCCTTTGGCGCCCTAGACGCCCAGAGCCGGGAAGAGATGCAGGAGCTGTTGCTGCGGCTGATGCAGGACCGGCGGCAGACGGTCATCTTCGTCACCCATGACGTTCAAGAGGCGGTGATGCTCGCTGACCGCATCCTGCTGATGGACCGGGCCGGTGGCGCCCTGCTCCGCGAACTTTCCGTGCCCCTGGCCCGGCCGCGTGATCCGGCACAACCCGCCTTCCTCGATTGCTCCCGCCAACTGCACCGCTGGTTGCGCCAGTAGCCATGGCCGATTCCGCCCCGCTGCTCAGCATCATCATCCCCACCCTCAACGAGGCCGAGACCCTGCCGTTGTTGCTGGCCGATATTCGCAGGCAACGGGATGTTCACCTGGAGGTGATCATCGGCGACGGCGGCTCCAGCGATGGCACCGAGGCGGCGGCCCTTAATGGTGGTGTCCGCTTTGTCCCCGCCCGCCGTGGCCGGGCCGCGCAGATGAACGAGGCTGCCCGCCTGGCGCGAGGCGTCTACCTGCTCTTTCTTCACGCCGATTCGCGGCTGGAGCATTCGCACCTCCTCGCCGATGCCCTCCAGGCCCTGCGCGAGGCCCAGTGGGTTTCACCCAAGGTGGCCGGCCATTTTGGGCTGCGTTTTCAGCGCACCACCTCGGGTAACGATCTGGCCTTTCGCTTCATCGAAGCCAAGACCCACCTCAATCGCCCCAACACCACCAACGGCGATCAGGGATTGCTGCTCTCCCGCCAATGGTTTAGCGAACTCGGCGGCTTTGATGACCGCCTCCCCTTCCTCGAAGACCAGCGCATCGCCGAACAGATCCGCAACCAGGGCCGCTTTATCACCCTGCCCGGCCTGCTCACCACCTCGGCACGGCGTTTTGAAACCGAGGGCTTCTCCCGCCGCTATCTAAGCATGGGGCTGATCATGGTTGCCTTCAGTTGCGGGTTGGATGGCTTTTTCACCCGCCTGCCCGGACTCTACCGCCACCATCACCACTGCGGCCGCCTGCTGCTGGCGCCGATTCTGCTCGGTTTTTGGGCCACACTTGTCGAGACGGGAAATACGCTACAAATCGGCCAACGAATCGAGCGCATCGGCCGCTATCTCGCCACCAATGGCTGGCAGCCGTTCTTTTGTGCCGATATCTGGTTACAGACCCACCGAAAACGGCATGGATGGGGGCTGCTCTCCTTCTTTGATCAATGGTTGGCACCAAGGCTGCGTTTCCGGCCCCTGGCCATCATCCTCGGTTGGGCTGCGGTGCTGTTCTTTGCCGGCCTGGTGACACCCTTGGTCTGGCTGGGAGAATGGTGGGAGAGGGGCAGGAGACGAGGGATACAATGAGCGGAAAATGTCTGATCACCCTTATGGTGCGGGTGCCGGTGGCCGGGCAGGTGAAAACGCGGCTCATCCCCGCCCTGGGCGCCGAGGGGGCTTGTCGGCTTTACCGGGCCATGGTCGAGGATCTTTTAGAGCAGGCTGCAGCCACCGGGTTACCGATCCATCTCCTCTCCACCGGCGGGACAGAGGTGCAACTGCCGCACTCCTGGCAACAAGCGGTGCAGGGGATGACGGTGCAGCAGGGGGAAGATCTGGGCGCTCGCATGGCCCATGCCTTTGCCACCGCTTTTACAACCGCTGAGCAGGTGCTGCTCGTCGGCAGTGATATCCCGGACATGGGCGCAGAAATCCTGCTCTCCGCCGCCGAGGCCTTACGAAACAACGAGGTCGTGCTCAACCCGGCCGTGGACGGCGGCTACTGCCTACTCGGCCTCAACCGGGGGGGCACCATAGCCCCTATTTTCCAGGACATGCCCTGGAGCACCAACCAGGTCCTGCCCCTCACTCGGCAAAGGCTGGCCGACCTCGGCCTTCGCGTCCACCTCCTGCCGCCCCTGCGCGACATCGACACCCCGGCCGATCTGCTCGCCTACCACCAAGCCCCCAACCCTGCCGCACACCGGGTCAACCGGCTGCTCACCGACCTGTTCAATCGTCCCTGAACTTCTCGAAACACTCCGGGCAGCAACCGTGGGAAACCGCAGTGCCGCTCTTGTGGTAGAGGAACTCCTCCATCCGCATCCAAGGGCCCTTGCCCGGTGCTGCGTCGCTGTCATCGCGGATTTTTTTGCAGTACACGCAGACTGGAAGAATGCCTTCCAGAGTCTGGATGTCCTCAAGGGCCTTCTGCAGGCTGACAATCAAGCCCTCATTCTGTTGCTGGATGCGAATGCGCTGCGCAATTTCCGCCTGCAAGGCTTGATTGGCCAGCTCCATTTCCCGAAAAATGAGTTCGTTGGGGTTTTCGATGCCGGTTTTGATGACCGCCTTGTACAGCAGCAAGAACGAGAAGATCTTGAAATAATGCCCCACCAGGTTGGAGAGTCCGTAGTTGTTGATGTAGAAGGTGAAGGCCAGTTCGGAGACAATGGTGCAGAGAATCGACCACAGCAGGGTTTGGGTGATTTTCTCCTCAAACTGGTGCCGATTTTGGCGGAGAAAATAGAGCGATGCGCACAAAATCAAACAGATGACATACTCACTGATCTTTTTGAAGGGGGTTAAGCCCACCCCGTCGACAAAGCAGACCGGGAATATTTTCCACCAAAAGATACTGGCCACCAGCAGCGCAGTAATCACCAGATAGAGAAAAAAGATGCGTTCAACCTTAGGCAACTGCTTGTGTTTGAGAAAGATGAAGGCCACCAGCAGGGTAACGCTCTCCATGAAGCGGGCACCGATCCACAGTTGATTGGCATAGTAGTCGTAGTCGGTGAAGATGGGCATGCCCTTGTAAGCCAGGGTATGCAGCAGATCGAGAAAGCCGACAAACAGGTAGGCAATACCGACAAAGACCAGATAGGCGTTGCGGATGTATTTTTCCGAGTTCCAGGCGATGACGAAAATAGAGAAAGCAATGACAACACTGAAAATTTCAGCCAGGGAATGAAAGAGGAGGTAGTTGACAAAGGTGGTGCAGTAGACACCGATACAGGCAATGAGGAGAATGACCGTGTTCAGTATGGACTGACGACGGATGGTTGGAGAATTGTCGGACCACATAGAGGGACTCCCTTGGGCTAACGGGCTGACGCAACCGGTGTAAACTCCGGCAACTTGACGACTATTTTAGCTGCCTCAAACTAAAAGTGCCAGGGCCATCCTGACCAAACCCTCAACAAACCCAGATCGCATTCTAATGCTTCGCTGATCCTCCTCTAACACCGGCATGGTTTGAAGCACGGTAAGGATGAAGGCGCACTGCACTCCACGCGCCGCCATGACCGTACACTCCACGGGAGGACACCATGTATCTGAAACCACGGCACCTGCTCATGAGCATACTGCTCGCCACCGCAATCCTCAGCGGGGCAGCCACACCGCAAGCCCGGGCCGGCCAGGAACGCGAATTGCGCGACCAGGCCGAACAACCAGTTCATTGGCACGCAGCGCAGCAGACCGGCGCGACCATTCCCCTGAAACTGCTTACCATCAATGATTTCCACAGCCAGATCACCAGCGGTCAGGTGGTCGAAGGCCGAGCAGTGGGATCGGCGCCGATGCTGGCCGCCTACCTCAAGGAGGCCCAGGCCAGGGCCCAGGGCGAGAGTATGATCGTTCATGCCGGCGACCATGTTGGTGCCTCGCAGCCGCAGTCGACCCTGCTCCAGGACGAGCCGGGCATCATGTTCTTCAACATGCTGGGCAATGATCAGTGCCGCAGCGGCGGTCAATACGGCCCGGACTGCGACCTGATCGGCATTCCCGGCAACCACGAACTCGACGAGGGCGTCGACGAGATGCAGCGCCTGATCCACGGCGGCACCCACCCATTGGGACCGTTCTTGCAGCATCCCTACCAGGGCGCCGCCTTTCCCTACCTCTGCGCCAACCTGGTGCGCGCGTCCACCGGCGAGCCGCTGTTTGCCCCGTCACGGGTGCGCATGATCGATGGCGTAGCGGTCGGTTTCATCGGCGCCGTGCTGCAACGGGCCTCGACCTTCCTCAGCCCAGAAAGCATGGCAGGCCTGCGCATCATCGACGAGGCCGAGGCCATCAATCGCCAGGCACAGGCCCTGCGCAGCCAAGGGGTACGCTGCCTGGTCGTACTCATCCACCAGGGCGGCTACCAGGACAACAGCGCCGGCAATCCCAACCTGGTTGGCGATATCGCCCCCATCCTCAGCCGCCTTGATGGCGACATCGACGTGGTCATCGGCGGCCATACCCACACCTATCACAACCTCCTGGTGCCCAACGCTGCCCAGCGGCCGATGCTGGTGGTGCAGGCCTGGCCCAAGGGCACTGGTTTTGCCGAGATCGATCTGCAAATCAGTCGCGACAGCGGCGAGGTAGTGGCGATGGCCTCGGCCATTAAGACCACCTGGGCCGATCAGGGGCCGGGACTGCATCCCGATCCCCAGGTCGCGGCCCTGGCTCAGCAGGTGGATACGCTCGGCTCCGCCATTGCCGCCCAGGTGATTGCCCGGGCCAGCAAACCGATCACCCGTGCCACTAACAGCGCCGGCGAATCGGCCCTGGGCGATCTGGTCGCCGATGCCCAGCGCCAGGTCATGGGCACAGATTTCGCCTTCATGCACCCCGAGGGTATCGAGGCCGATATCCCCTCCGGCGCTCTCACCACCGGCGACCATTTCACCATTCAACCGGCCAAGCTCAACCTGATCAAACTGGAGATGACCGGCCAGCAGATCTTTGATCTGCTCAACCAGCAATGGGCTGGCGACAGTGACCGGGGAAGATTTTTGCAGGTTTCGGGACTGAGTTACAGTTGGGATGCCCACCGTCCGGTGGGACAACGGGTGGTGGTGGTGGAGAAGGATGGCCAGCCGCTGCACCTGCAAGCGGTGTACACGGTGGCGGTGAACGAATATCTGGCAGGCGGCGGCGATAACTTCACCACTCTGACGCAGGCGGCCAACCCGGTGGTCGGTCCCTTTCTGGCCGAGGCATTCATCCAATACATGCAGACCCGGCCACAACCGCTTGACGCCAGCATTGAGGGGCGGATCAGTCGGCTGAATTAGCCTCAGGCGGATGGCATCGGAATGCTTGAAACGCAGGATACTTCTTTTTTCTCCCGCTGAGTTCTTTTTTCTCCCGCTGAGGCGCAGGGGTGCAAAAAACTGACTTTGCGCCTCAACGCTTCTGCGGGAGCCTCATTGGAGGCCGAATACTCGCCTCAGCCCTTCTTACGCCCCTTCTTTTTGCCCATCAAGCGATGCCCGGCGGCCAGCCGTTTTTCCGCCTGTTCAATCATGCGCCGATGGATGCACACCGCACCCTCGCGCCCCTTGGCCGGCCGTTGGTTGTAGCTGCCATCGGATTGCATCTCCCAGACATTGCGCCGATTGCTCAGTTGCAGATCCAGCAGTTGCCGCAGTTGCAGTCGCAGTTTGGCTGACTCGACCGGTACGCAAACCTCGACCCGGCTCTCCAGGTTGCGCTGCATCAGGTCTGCTGAGCCGATGAAATACTCCTCCTCGCCCTGATTGCGGAAATAGAACACCCGTGTATGCTCCAGAAATCGTCCGACCAGGGCAATGACGCGGATATTGTCGGAGATCCCGGCAATCCCCGGTCGCAGCCGGCAGGTATCACGGATGATGAGGTCGACCTGCACCCCGGCCTGCGAGGCCCGGTAGAGGGCTGCCACCACATCGCGATCCTCCAAGCCGTTGGCCTTGAGTTGAATCAAGCCGGGCGACTCAGGGCGATGTTTCTTGATCTCGCGCTCGATCTTCTGCAACAACGCCTTCTTGAGCATGCGCGGCGAGCATAACAGCTTGCGATACTGCCGCATTGGCGTGAACCCGGTGGTCAGGTAATTGAACAGCTCGGTGAGGTCGGCACCGATTTCCGCATCACAGGTCAACAGACCCAGATCCGAGTACATTCGCGCCGTGCCGGCATGGTAGTTGCCGGTGCCGATATGGGCATACCGCCGCAAGCCGTCGTAATCCTTGCGCACCACGAAGATGACCTTGCAATGGGTCTTGAGGCCGACCACCCCGTAGGTGACATGCACACCGGCCTCCTCCAGGGTCTCCGCCCAGCGGATATTGGCCTGCTCATCGAAGCGGGCCTTGAGTTCCAACACCACCGCAACCTGCTTGCCGTTCTGCGCCGCATCGAGCAGGTATTCAATCACCCGCGAGCGGCCGGCGGTTCGGTACAGTGTCATTTTGATCGCCCGCACCTTGGGATCGGTGCTGGCCTCGCGCAGATAGCGTTCCACCGAGGAATCAAAGGATTCGTAAGGATGCTGCAAGAGGATGGAGCCGTGCTTGCGGATGACATGGAAGATGTTGGGATCCTCGTCGCAGAGGGTGGCATTATCGAGGGGTTTATGCGGCGGAAAGCGCAACTCGGGCCGATCAATCCGGGCAATCTCCATCAGGTCGCGTTTGCCGAGAATCCCTTCCACCGTAAACACATCACCATCCTCATTCACCCCGAGTTCAGCGGCTAGCATGCCCCGGTGCTGCTCCTCCATAGCGCCATCCACTTCCAGGCGGACGATCTCGGCAAACTTGCGCTCGCGCAGGGC
Source organism: uncultured Desulfobulbus sp. (assembly GCA_964639845.1). Taxonomy (GTDB): domain Bacteria; phylum Desulfobacterota; class Desulfobulbia; order Desulfobulbales; family Desulfobulbaceae; genus Desulfobulbus. The sequence continues at coordinate 862,624 of CAZXHS010000001.1, forward strand.
CGATTCGATAATCTGCAACAGGTCGTTGGCCTGTTCCTGGTTGGGTTCGGTGATGGCGTTGCGGGTGACGCGGAAGGACTCGCAGCTCTCCACCACCATGCCGGGAAAGAGCATCTCCAGGTTGTTGCCGATGAGATCCTCCAGGGTAATCAAATGACCGGCATCGCCGAAGCGGAGAAAACGCGGCATATCTTCGCTGACCGGCACCTTGAGACGATTGAGGTAGCGGTACTCGCTGTCCGGATAGGTCACGCCCACCAGCAGATTGATCGATAAATTGGAAATGAAGGGAAAGGGGTGTGCCGGGTCCATGCCCTGGGGGGTGAGCAGCGGGTAGACCTGCTCGCGGAAGTAGTGTTCGGCTTGCGATTTCTCGCTCAGACTGAGGTCGGCATAGGGAACGATGCGGATCTTGCGGCGGGCCAGCAAGCGCTTGAGTTCCACCTCCAACTCTTCCTGCTCGTGCAGCAGTTCGCGGACCACCTCGGCGCAGGCATCGATCTGCTCCTGGGGCAGCCGGCCATCCACGGACAACTCCTTGACCATGGCACCGACCTGCTGTTTGAGGCCGCCGATGCGCTTCATGAAGAATTCATCGAGGTTGGAACCGATGATGGCAAGAAAGAAAACCCGTTCCAAGAGCGGTACGCGGTCATCCTGGCCCTCGTGCAGCACGCGGCGGTTAAAGGCCAGCCAGGTCAGTTCGCGGTTGAGATACCACTGAGGGGCGTTAAGGTCGATGGTGCCGGAAACCGGCTCGGGGGGGAGGTGTGATGTGGCCATGTCGTCGTGGTTGTTGGAGAATTAATGGAACAACCAGACTACCGGCCTTCTGTTAGAATAGGGTTAGAATTTGATGAGCAACACAGCACGGCTATCGTTCCGGTGCTGCCCAAAAGCGGCGATGGCCCTGCTCCAGCCGCAAGGACTGGAGGCGGAGAACCGGCGGTGGCGCACCGGGGCATCAACCAAAGCGGCCGGTGATGTAATCCTCGGTCAACTGATGGCGGGGATTGGTGAAGATGCGGTCGGTGGGGCCGACCTCAACCAGGTCACCGAGATGGAAATAGGCAGTGCGCTGGGACACGCGGGCGGCCTGCTGCATATTGTGGGTTACAATGACGATGGTGTAGTGGGCCTTGAGTTCGGTGATCAGGTCCTCCACCGTGGCGGTAGCGATGGGGTCAAGGGCGGAACAGGGCTCATCCATGAGGATCACCTCCGGCCGCACCGCAATGGCGCGGGCAATACAAAGCCGTTGCTGTTGACCACCGGAAAGTCCGGTACCGGGCTGATCAAGGCGGTCGCTGACCTCGGCCCATAGACCGGCCTTTTTGAGGGAGTCCTCGACGATGTCAGCCAGTTCCGATTTGTTGCGCACCAACCCATGAATCTTCGGGCCATAGGCGACGTTATCGAAGATGGATTTGGGGAAGGGATTGGGCTTTTGAAAGACCATGCCCACCTGGGCGCGTAATGGCACCACATCCACCTTTTTGTCGTAGATGTTGAGCTCATCAAGGAGAATCTCGCCGGTGACGCGGCAACTGGCGACGGTATCGTTCATGCGGTTGAGACAGCGCAGAAAGGTCGATTTACCGCAACCCGAAGGCCCGATCATCGCCAGCACCTCGTTCTTACCCACATCAATGCTGACATTCTTGATGGCATGCTTATCGCCGTAAAAGACGTTGACCTCGCGGCAGACCATGCGCGGCTCTTCGACAAAGGGCACACCGACGGTCTGGCGCTGGTCCCGATCCACCTTGCGGGCCTTGGTGGCCACCGCTACTTCCGTTTCGCCCTGCTCCATGATCACATCGCGCATGTCCAGTACAGTATCCATTGCTGTTGCCATCGACTCACTCCACCTCGCCTGCGGTTGTTCCACCAGGGCGGGTTGTTCAATCGGTTTCATTGTTGCTGCTCCGATTCGCGAAAAAGTGGGCTGAGCGCCGGTTTGCACCGTTCGCTCAGCCCGGACATTCCAATCAACCGGCAGATGCAGCCCACAGGGGGTTCGTTGCCGGCCGGAACCTGCGATCAGAATTTATTATTGACCATCACATTCAAGGCCTTGGCATCGGCGGCAATGGTCTTGCGCTCATCCTTGGGCGAGGGGATCAGGCCTTTCTCAGCGAGATAGCCCTCATCACCCCAGGCGCGCTCGCTGGTGAACTCGGTCAGGTACTCGGCAATACCGGGGATGACACCGACATGATCTTTCTTCACATAGATAAACAGCGGACGAGAGACCGGATACTTGCCATCGGCGATGGTCTCGAAGGTCGGAGCCTGGCCGTCAACGAGGGAGGCCTGAATCTTGTCAGCATTCTGATCAAGAAAACTGAAGCCGAAGATGCCCAGGCTGTTGACATTGGCCTCCAATTTCTGCACGATCAGGTTGTCATTCTCACCGGCCTCAATGTAAGCACCATCCTCACGCACAGTCTGGCAGACGGCCTTGAACTTCTTCTCGTCGGTGGACTTCATGTTTTTGATGAGCGGAAATTCGGTGCAGCCATGATCCATGACCATCTCGACGAAGGCATCACGGGTACCGGAGGTGGGAGGAGGCCCCATCACCTCGATCTTGGTAGCCGGCAGGCTGCTGTTGACATCTTTCCAGGTCTTGTAGGGGTTGGCCACCAGTTTGTCCCCCTCGGGGCTGGGAACTTCCTTGGCCAGGGCGAGGAAGATCTCCTTGCGGGTCAGTTTCATCTGGCCGGCCTTCTTGCTGTTAGCCATGACGATACCATCATAGCCAACCTTGACCTCGACGATCTGGGTTACGCCGTTCTTGGCACAGGTCTCAATCTCGGATTTCTTGATCTGCCGTGAGGCGTTGGCGATATCCGGGGTATCAACGCTGGCGCCGGAGCAGAACAGCTTGATACCACCGCCGGTGCCGGTGGATTCAATCTTCGGGGTCTTGAATTTGGTGGTTTTACCGAATTGCTCGGCCACCGAGGTACTGAAGGGATAGACGGTGGAAGAACCGACGATGGAAATATAGTCGCGGCCCTCAGCAGCAGAAGCGGCAGTGGCAGCAGCAACCAAGACAGAGGCGGTGGCCAGGGAAAGAACGAATTTTTGCATGAGTCAATCTCCTTTGAAGTGCGTATGAAACGATGGGTTAAAAATACGGGTTAATTGTTGGATTCGGGTTAGCAAAATATTCCGGTTGCGTTACCAGCGGCGTTCAAATTTGTTGCGCAGCAAAACGGCGGCGGCATTCATCGCCAGCAGCAGACACAACAGAATCATGATGGCGGCCGAGGTGCGTTCAACAAAGGCGCGCTCCGGTGAATCGGCCCAGAGGTAGATCTGTACCGGCAACACCGTGGCCGGATCGGAGAAGCCTTGCGGCACATCGACGATGAAGGCCACCATGCCGATCATCAGCAGCGGTGCCGTTTCTCCCAGGGCCCGAGCCATGCCGATAATGGCCCCGGTGAGCATGCCCGGCAGGGCCAGGGGCAGGATGTGATGGCTGATGGTTTGCATCTTGGAAGCCCCCACACCCAGGGCCGCCTCACGGATCGACGGCGGCACCGACTTGAGCGAGGCACGGCTGGCGATGATGATGGTGGGCAGGGTCATCAGCGTCAACACCAGGCCGCCAACCATGGAGGAGGAGCGCGAAAGCCCCATGAAGTTGAGAAAGACAGCCAGGCCGAGCAGGCCAAAGACAATAGAGGGGATGGCCGCCAGGTTGTTGATGTTGACCTCAATGAGATCGGTCCAGCGGTTCTTGGGGGCAAACTCCTCCAGGTACACCGCCGCCGCCACACCGATGGGAAAACTGAGCAGCAAGGTCACCAGCAGGGTGTAGAGCGAACCCATGGTGGCGCCGCGGATACCGGCCAGTTCCGGCTCGCGCGAATCGCCGGCTTCGAAGAACACGGTGTTGAAGGCCTTCTTCAACCGACCGGCGGCAGCTAACTGATCGATCCAGCCGATCTCCTTGTCGCTGATGCGGCGCTCGGCCTCCGGGACCTCGCGGGGGATGTGCCCCTTGACAAACATATCCACCTCATCATCGGCGGTGACCCAGATCGGCAGGGTGGAGCCGATCAGTTCCGGCTTGGCCATCACCATCTGCTGGAGTGTAAAGGTGGCACCGGTGCTGATCAGCTTGACGATTTCGCGTTTCTCCTGACGGTTCTGCACCTGGGGAAAGAGATCCTGCACCGCCTGACGAATAAGGGCTGCATAGTTGGCGGTGGCCAGATTGTTGACATCAAGTTCCGCCGGATCCAGGTGAATATCGAGCAGAACCTCGGTCTGCTGAAAGGCGGTGTAGCCCTTGGCACCGATGGAGCCCAAGAGCAGCACCAAAAACAACAGACTAAGCGCAATGGCGGAAAGGCCAAAGAGACGGAATCGTTTTTCCTTGCGATAACGGGCGGCCAGGCCAACATTGACGCGGTCCATTGTCGACATCTGTTCTGTTGTGTTCATCGCTTCACTTCCTTGTCTTCGACGCCGGGCATACTGGCTAAGGCAACCATCTTATTCATATTCTTCACGATATTTCCGCACCACATAGAGGGCGATGACGTTGAGCACCAGGGTGACGACAAAGAGCAACAACCCCAGGGCAAAGGCGGCCAGGGTCTTGGGGCTGTCAAATTCCTGATCGCCGACCAACAGGGTGACGATCTGCACCGTAACCGTGGTCACCGCTTGCAGGGGATTGACGGTGAGGTTGGCCGCCAAACCGGCAGCCATGACCACGATCATTGTCTCGCCGATGGCCCGCGACACCGCCAGCAGCACCGAGCCTACGATACCCGGCAGGGCAGCGGGCAGAATGACCAGCTTGATGGTTTCGCTTTTGGTAGCGCCCAGGCCGTAGGAACCATCGCGCATGGCCTGGGGCACAGCGTTGATGACGTCATCGGAGAGCGAGGAGACAAAGGGAATGATCATAATGCCCATCACCAAACCGGCGGCCAGGGCACTCTCCGAGGAGACCGACAACCCGACCAGCAGTCCCATGTCGCGGAAAAAGGGGGCCACCACCAAAGCGGCAAAGAAGCCGTAGACCACGGTGGGCACACCAGCGAGGATCTCCAGCAACGGTTTGACCGTGGCGCGGAATTTCGGTGCCGCATACTCGGAGAGGTAGATGGCCGACATCAATCCAAAGGGCACGGCGATGGCCATGGCGATACCGGAGATGAGAAAGGTGCCGGTGAGCACCGGAATGGCGCCAAAACTGCCGGAACTGCCCGCCTGATCGGCGCGCATCGCCATCTGCGGGCTCCATTTCAGGCCAAAGAGAAAATCCATAAAGGGAATCTGCTGAAAAAAGCGCAGCGATTCAAAGAGCACCGACAGCACGATGCCGACGGTGATGAGGATAGCAAAGGTGGAGCAGAGGGTAAGGAGGATCTCCACCGCCCGTTCCACCTGGTTGCGGGCGCGGAGGGCGGGTTTGATGCGCGAGTAGGCGAAATAGGCAGCAACCAGGGCTGTGCTCAGGGCCAGTGCCGCCAGGGCGATATTGCTGATCCGCATCATGGAGTGGTACCGGTCGGCGGCAATCTGCAACACGGGATCGATCTGTGCGCTGACCGCATTGCCGGAGACCAGGTTGCGCACATCGTTGACCAGCAGGTTCAACTGATCGGCACTCAGAGTGCCTTTGGCCTCACGCACGCCATCCATGACCATGCGGGTAAGCAGCGGGTCAGCGGCCACCTGCCAGAGGATGACGATGAACAGCGCCGGCACCGCGCACCACAGGGCGGTGAGCATGCCGTAATACCCTGGCCGCGAATGCATCTTCTCGGCAGCGCTCCGGTGCGACAAGGCAAAGGCACGACGTCTGCCCTGCCAGAAGGCCAGCGACGACAGCGCCAGGACACAGGTAACCAACAGCATGGGGGACATGAAAGCTCCGAACATAAAGAGGGCAGATTCAGTCCGACGCCCCCATCTCCACCGGGGAACAGCAGCCGAACAGAAAACAACAATTTCTCATCAAGCACGCTGCCTGTTCTCGCGCGAAACTGCGGTCGAGACGGCAATACTGCTTGAATTGAAGCCCTACTCTATAAGGGGATTATTAAGGCTCGGTTCGACGACTGTTAGCAATGCGTTAGGGTTATTGCGCCCAGTCCGGGGGTGTGGTTAAGAGGTGGACGCCTCGGCCATGGCCTGATCCAGCGCAGCTGTTTGTGACGTCTGCAAAGTCTTTGCTTTCCAAAGCTGAGGTCCTATACAATGACAAAAGCGGGACGGCCAACAACACCGTCCCCAGAATGGTCATGGCCCCCTGCGGCCAGCCATTCACCGCTGCAGATGAACCTTCCACGGGGGAAAATATGGGAAAGTGTATTGGCGTCCTCACCGCCGGCGGTGACAGCCCCGGCCTCAACGCGGCCATCCGCGCCATCGGCAAGTCGGCGCTCAACGCCTACAACATGCAGGTGATCGGTTTCCGCGACGGCTTTCGCGGGCTGATGGAAAATCGAACCGTGCTTTTGGAGGGCGAGACCCTCTCCGGCATCCTCACCCTGGGCGGCACCATTCTCGGCACCAGCCGCGATAAACCGCACAAGATGCCGGTGGGCTCCAAGGTGCAGGACATGACCGAGGTGATGATCGACAACTACCATCGCCATAACCTGGAGGCCATCATCTGCATTGGCGGCGGCGGCACCCAAAAAAATGCCTACCGCTTGGCCCAGGCTGGGGTCAACGTGCTGACCCTGCCCAAGACCATTGACAACGATGTCGCCATGACCGACATCACCTTTGGTTTTGACACCGCACTTTCCATCGCCACCGATGCCATCGACCGGCTGCATTCCACCGCCCACAGCCATCATCGCATCATTGTGGTGGAGATCATGGGCCACAACACCGGCTGGCTCGGCCTGGGCGCCGGGGTGGCCAGCGGCGCCGATGTCATCCTCATCCCTGAGATCGCCTACGATGTCAACGAGGTAGCCGAGGCCATTCGCCGGCGGCGCCATCGTGGCAAGAATTTCAGCATTGTCGCTGTCTCCGAAGGCGCTCTCTCCCTGGAGGATGCCAGAGAACTGGCCCAGCTCAAGGAGAAAAAACAGGACGCCAAGGACGAGAAAAAACAGAAAAAAGCCAATGCCGCCCTGGAGGCCTTTCAGTCCAACCATACCGGCAACACCCTGCGGCTCTCGGCACAGCTGGAGTCGCTCACCGGGTTGGAAAGTCGAGTGACCATCCTTGGCCATCTGCAACGGGGCGGCACGCCCACGGCCACTGACCGTATCCTCGCCACCCGTCTCGGTACGGCCTGTGTCGAGGCGGTGGCCAATCAGCAATTCGGGCACATGGTGGCGGTGAAGGGCGAGTCGACCAAGTTGATTCCCCTGGCCGATGTGGTGGGCAAACGCAAGGTGGTGCCGCTGGATCACCCCTGGATCCGCGCAGCCCTGGAAACCGGCGCCTGCCTGGGCAACAAGGCCTTGGTTGGCTGAAGGCAGCAACGGCGGCCAAACTCAGCAGAGTTGGCCGCCGTTGTTTTTTTGCGCGCGCGGAGGCGGAGAGAAGACGTACCCTTTCAGTGGGGATCAGAGCTGCTGCGCACGATTTCTCCCTCCACCAGGTAGATGACCTCCTCGGCGATGTTCTTGGCACGGTCGCCGATGCGCTCCAGATGGCGGGCAATGAGGTAGAAGTTGATCAGACAGGCGGCGCCCTCCGGGGTCTGGGTCACCTGCTGCACCACGGTGGTGTAGGCACGGTTGCGTTCACGGTCGACATCGTCATCCATGAGAAAGACCTTACGGGCCATGGCCGCATCCTCAGTCACCAGGGCATCAAGAGCGGTTTTCACCATCTCCATGGATTTGGCCGCCATCACGCGATAATCCATGTCAAAGGCACAGGTTTGCGGCCTGTTGCGGTTAATGGTCAACACCCGTTTGGCGATGTTGACGGCGATATCGGCGATACGCTCCAACTCGCCGTTGATCTTGATGATGGAAACGATCAGCCTCAGGTCGCGGGCCACCGGTTGATGCAGGGCGAGGATCTTGAGACATTCCTCCTCCACCCGAATCTCCATGTCGTCGATTTCCCAGTCACCGGTCATCAGGGTCTGCGCCTGGGCATCGTCGCCGTTTTCGAGGATGGCACAGGCCCGCCGCAACCGGTCCTCGGCCAGGGTACCCATCTCCAGAATTTTCTTTTTCAACTGATCGATTTCTCGATGGAAATACATATGTCTACTCACGGCGTAACCTCTGTAGCTGTCTCGGGGAATGGGAAATAAACGGTGGTTCTTGTCAGCAAGCAGGCAACGGCGGCGCGCGCCCGTCACCTGCCGTGTTCGTCCAGGCGACCTCGTGGCATTCGACTTTTGCAGAGGCCTAAAAATTCAATTGTATAAATACGTTGTCTGCGTTGTTTCGCGGTTAGAATTTGGTTAGGTTTGTGTTAGCCTCCTTCTTTTTCCTTGCAAGGGAACCGGGGCTGCATAAGAGTGAGGCAACGATTAACGACGTTTTTGAAAGGAGCAGTATGAGCAAACCAAGCATCCTGGTTGTCGAGGATGACACTGACATCCAACAGCTTGTCAGTTACAATCTCATCAAGGCGGGTTACAACGTCACCTGCGCCGACAGCGGCGAGGAGGCCCTCAACCTGCTGGGCCGGGAACGGGTCGACGCCATGGTGCTGGATCTGATGTTGCCCGGCATGGACGGTAACGAGATCTGTCGGGAGGTGCGTAGCCAGGAGTCGATTAAGGGCCTGCCGATCATCATGCTCACCGCCAAGAGCGAGGAAGATGATATCGTTCGCGGCTTGGAGCACGGGGCGGATGATTATGTCACCAAACCCTTCAGCCCCCGGGTGCTGATCGCCCGTCTCGAAGCCGCGTTGCGCCGTACGCCGGACACGGTGGCCGCCAGCGAGGATCCGGTCGGCTTCATCACCCGCCACGGCATGGAGATTCACTCCGGCCGCCACGAGGTTCGGGTCAACGGCGAGGAGGTGCATCTCACTGCCTCGGAGTTCACCATCCTCGAGTTGCTGGCCGCCCGGCCCGGTTGGGTCTTTTCCCGGCAGCAGATCATCGACCAGGTCCGCGGCTACGACTACAGCATCACCCCACGGGCGGTGGATGTGCAGATCTTTGGTCTGCGCAAAAAACTCGGCCCTGCCGGTTCCTGCATCGAAACGGTGCGCGGCATCGGTTACCGCATCAAAGAATAGTGCGTTCTTGGGGGGTTCGCCCCCTTCCTTCATTGTCCGCCCTTCCCCGGGCACAGGTTCAGACAAGGCCCCACATCCATGCGTAATATTCGTCTTTTTTGGCAGATTTTTCCGGTCTGCGTCGGCATCACCCTCTTTGCCATGGGGCTGTCTGCCTGGTTGGCATCCACCACCGGCCGCAGCTTTTACATGGACAATCTCAAGGAAGAGATCCGCCAGCGCGCCCAACTGATCACCTCCACCATCAGCCGTCTCAGCGAGGGCGAGCCTCAGGGTTTGGAGGAGTTCGTTCGCCAGAGCGGTCGCCGCGCCGCCACCCGCATCACGGTGATCGGTGGCGATGGCGCAGTCCTGGCCGATTCCGACGAAGACCATGCCCAGATGGAAAACCATGGCAAGCGTCCCGAGGTGCAGCCGGCCCTGGCCGGTGAAACCGGCTACGCCCTGCGCTACTCCAATACCCTGGGCCGCAACATGCTTTACTGCGCCCTCCCCATTAAGCTGGGACCTGCGCACCAGCAGGGTGTGTTGCGTCTGGCCCTGGCCATCACTCCCATCGAAGCCTTGCTGAGCGGCTTTCAGCAACGGATGCTGGGCATTGGCCTGGGTGTCATTTTACTGGCCGGTTTCATCTCGTTCTACAGCGCCAAGCGCATCAGCCGGCCGCTGGAGGAGATGAAGCAGGGAGCAGAACAGCTCACCAAAGGCCGCATCGATCAGTTGATCAAAATCAACAGCGAATACATGTCCGTGGAGATGGCCGGCCTGGCCAATGCCATCAACCAGATGGCCGAACAGATCAATCGCCGCGTGCGCATCATCATCCAGCAGCGCAACGAGTTGGAGGCGGTGTTCTCCAGCATGGCCGATGCGGTGGTGGCCATCGATGCCGATAAAAAGATCATCCGTATGAATCAGGCGGCAGCCGAGCTTTTTTCCCTGCCGTCTGAGGGTGTCAAGGGCAAGGCGGTACATGGGGTGATCCGCAACTCCTACATCCTGGAAATGGTCGAATTCACGCTCAAACACAACACCGCCCAGGAACAGAAAATCAGCCTCTTCAACGGCAGCGAATCCGCCATCCTCGACACCCACGCAGTCCCCCTGCGCGATGAGGACAACAACAGCATGGGCGTGCTCTTGGTGATGAACGATCTCACCAAACTCAACCGCTTGGAGAATATTCGTCAGGATTTCGTGGCCAATGTGTCGCACGAACTGAAGACGCCGATCACCGCCATCAAGGGTTATGTCGAAACCCTGCTCGACGGCGCCATGGATGACGAGGACAATGCCCGCCGCTTTCTGAATATCGTGGTGCGCCAGGCCAACCGGCTGGATGCCATTGTCGATGATTTATTGACCCTGTCACGAGTCGAGGTGCGGGAAAACAAGGAAGATATCCTGCTGGCGGTGAGTGAGGTTGGCCCGGTGCTTGAGAGCGCTCTGCAAACCTGTGCCGTCAATGCGGACGAAAAGGATATTGTTATCGAGGCGGAGTGCGACGAAGATCTGTTGGCGCCCATCAACCAACCGCTCTTGGAGCAGGCGGTGATCAATCTGCTCAACAATGCCATCGCCTATAGCCCGCACGGCACCCTGATCAGCCTGCGCTGTCAGGGCAGCCGTAACAGCCAGGGCGAACATTTCGTGCAGTTCAGTGTCACCGACAACGGCCCCGGCATTGCCAAGGAACACCTGCCGCGCCTGTTTGAGCGCTTCTACCGCTGTGACAAGGCCCGTTCCCGCGACCAGGGCGGCACCGGCCTGGGGCTGGCCATCGTCAAGCACATCGCCCATGCCCACAAGGGCAGTATCGAGGTGGAGAGCACACCGGGCAAGGGCTCAACCTTCACCATCACCATCCCCGGCGTGGCCCCGGTGGTCAGCGATCAGGACGAGGAGCTCTGAAAGAGCGCTGATTCATCGGTTCCACAAGCGCGAGCATGGCCCGCCCTGCTGCGCGGTGGTGTGTGTTTCGCAATAAAGGGGTCGGAGTACTATTGTGGATAGTGGTGCTGGTGTCATGCAGGAGATCTCTCCCGCTGGTCGAGATGACAGGGGGCGGCGGCGGTTGGTTGGCAATGGGGAGGTTTTCAGGCCGGCGCCATCTGATCGCGGGCATGTATTGCGCTCCCCTTTCTCCCCAAACACTCAGATCACAGCCACAGCCCAAGATACACCTGCCAGGCCAGCAGGCCGCCAAAGAGCGCGGTCAGACGCATCAGGCGGCAGGCCAGGGGGATATGTTCCAGGCGCACCGTCCCCAATCCCACGCCGATATAGGGTTTTTCCACCAGCACCCCATGGTAGAAGTTGGGGCCATTGAGCTGCACCCCCAGGGCGCCGGCAAAGGCGGCTTCGGGATAGCCGGCATTGGGACTGGCGTGGTTCTTCCCTTCGCGCCAACCGATGCGCCAGGCACCACGGCTGGAGGCGGACTGCACCAGACGCGCCGCAACAGCGATCAGCGCCACCGATAGCCGCGCCGGCAGGAAGTTGGCCACGTCATCGATGCGGGCGGCGATGCGGCCAAACATCAGATAACGCGGATTCTTATACCCCACCATCGAATCCAGGGTGTTGATCATCTTGTAGGCCAGGGCCAGCGGCGCACCGCCAAGGGCGGCGAAGAACAGCGGCGAGATCATGCCATCCACAGCGTTCTCGGCCACCGTCTCCACTGTGGCGCGGGCGATGTCATCGGCCTGATAACGCTCGACATCGCGGCCGACGATCATCGCCACCTGCGAGCGGGCGATATCGACCTGGCCGGCAGCCAGCGAGGTGTGGATCTCCATGGCCGCCTGGGCAAGGGAGCGGGCGGAGAAGCAGTAAAAAAGCATCAGGGTTTCGACGACAAAGCCGGCCACGCTGTGTAGTCGGTAGGCCAGATGCACCACCAGGAAACTCAGGCACCAGCACCCGACGATGAGGCTGAGGGCAAAGCAGCAGCCGGCGAGCAGTTCCCCCGAAAACCAGCGGCGAAAACGCGGTTCAGCCCGTTCAATCGCCCACCCCATCCAGCGAATCGGGTGCGGCAGCCAGCGCGGATCGCCAAGTAGACTATCAAGGGCAAAGGCCGCTGGCAGGGCCAGCCAGGGAAGCAGCGCAACCAGGCTCATCGCTTCCCCTCCTTGCTGCCGACCGCGGCCAGCAGATGGCGACAGACCGCCTCATTGGTGGCGGCATCCTTGAGGGCGATGCGGATGAAGCGCTCATCAAGTCCGTGGAAGTTTGCGCAGTTACGGATCAAAAAGCGCTGCTGCCCCAGGGCGGCGCAAACCTCGGTGGCGGTGGTCTGCTCGCCGAGCTGCATGAGAAAATAGGAGGTCATGGATGGAAAGAGGCGAAGACTTGCCGTGCTCAGCCGCTGCCTGAAAAGGGCGCCCTCTTGCGCCAGAAAAATTCTGGTCTGGTCGATAAAGGCGGTCACCTCGGCCAGTTGCTCCCCGAGGAAACAGACCGCCTCCTGGGCCAGGCTGTTGACGCACCAGGGCTGCATGAAGCGGGCAAAGCGTTCCACCACTGCCTGGTTGGCCACCAGGAAGCCGGCGCGTAGACCGGGCATGCCGAAAATTTTGGATACCGACCAGAGCACGATGACATTGTCCAGGCCACAGCCGGTCATGCTCCGAGCCTGCGCAGCCGGGGCAAAGGGCAGGTAGGATTCATCGATGATGAAGCGCACCTGCGGGTGCTGGTGGCAGAGTTGCACCAGAACCTGGTGGTCGATACCCTGCCCGGTGGGATTGTTGGGATTGCAGAGAAAGACGGTGTCGTAGTCATTCAACACGGCAGCAAGCCGGTCGCCATCCACCTGAAAGCCCTGCTCGGCGGTGGTGAGAAAAAATGCCGGTTCCAGGCCATGCACGCGGCAGCCGTCGATGTAATCGGCATAGGTGGGGCCGATGATCAGCACCCGTCGTGCTTGCAGGGCGGCGCAGGCGGTGTAGATAAACTGGGTGGTGCCGCCGCCGGCGAGGATGCGCTCCGGCGCCACGTCAAGCAGCCGGGCGATGGCGCGGTTGGCGGCGCGGGCGTCGACCTCGGGCAAAACCCGAATGCGCTCCAATCGCTGCCGCAGGTGCTCGATCAAGCCGGGCATGGTCCCCAGCGGGTTGATGTTGCTGCTCATATCGGTGATGGCTTCCGCCGGGCATCCCAGTGTCTCGGCCAGGGCAAAGACGTTGCCGCCGTGTCCTTGAATCATTGCTCCCTCCTCGAATGCCGCACGCTCCAGCCCTTCATCGCAGCCGCTCCTGCAAGGCCTGCGGCAGCAGCGCCGTGATTGCCGCCAAGTCGAGGTGCGCTGCGGCGTGTTCGGCCAACTGTTCATAGGCCTGGTCGCGGGCAGCCGGACCATGCAGGGTATCCACCGCAATACGGCCTAGGCCGATTATTTGCAGCCAGTGTTGGGTGATGGCCGGGGTGTCGAAGAGGCCGTGCATGTAGGTGCCCAGCACCCGACCATTCTCACTGCGGCAGCCATCGATATCATCACAGCCAACACCGTTGCGTCGGCCCACCGCAACCAGGCTGCGCTCCCGGGGTGGATCGGTGCGGCCCATGTGGATCTCGTAGCCACGACCAGCCAGCCCATTCCAGCAAAAATCGGTCAGTGTCGTCGTCTTGGGCGCCTTGAGCACGGTTTCCACCGGCAACAGCCCCAGGCCGGGGGTGGAGCCGGGCACCCCTTCGATACCGTCGGGATCGCGCACCCAGGTTCCAAGCATCTGGTAGCCGCCGCAGATCCCGAGGATATGGCCGCCCGCCTGGTGGTAGGCCATCAGCTGCTGTTGCCAGCCGCTGTCCTTCAGCCATTGCAGATCGGCGCAGGTGCTCTTCGAGCCGGGCAGGATGACCGCCGCCATGCCGATCAGGTCCTGGGGTTGCTGCACATAGACCAACCGGCAGCCCGACAGCCCGGCGAGGGGATCAAAATCGGTGAAATTGGAGATATGGGGCAGGCGGATGACCGCAATGGCGGGCTCGCTCTCCGCGCCAGGGGTGAAGCGGGGGGCGTTTTCGATCACCACCGCATCCTCGGCCTCGATGCGAAAATGCTTGAACCAGGGCAACACGCCGTAGACCGGCTTGGCGGTGCGCGCTTCGATCCAATCGATGCCTTTCTTGAATAGGGCGATATCGCCGCGAAAGCGGTTGATGACAAACCCGCGAATCAATGCTTGCTGCTCGGGCGAGACACAGGCCAGGGTTCCGACGATCTGGGCGAAGACGCCGCCGCGGTCGATGTCGGCCACGAGGATGACCGGGGCCTCGGCCTGGGCGGCCATGCGCAGGTTGACGATATCGTGCTCCATGAGGTTGACCTCGGCGCAGGACCCGGCCCCCTCCATGATGATCAGGTCGTTCTCGGCCCGTAACCGCTCCAGGGCGGCGATACTCTCGGCAAAGAGGAAGTCCTTCTTGGTATAGTAATCCTGGGAGGAGGCATCGATCCAGGCCACGCCGTTGAGTACCACCTGCGAGCCGACGTCGCTGACCGGCTTGAGCAGCACCGGGTTCATGTCGCAATGCGGCGGGGTGCGGGCGGCCTCGGCCTGGACGATCTGCGCCCGGCCCATCTCCATGCCCTCGGGGGTGACGCCCGAATTGTTGGACATGTTCTGCGCCTTGTAGGGGGCGACCTTCAGCCCCCGGTTGGCAAAATAGCGGCACAGGGCGGTGGTGACGATGCTTTTGCCCACATCCGACCCGGTGCCGAGCACGGCCAGACAGGCGGCTTTCTTCAACATACTCCCTCCAATCCCGGTTCCGACGTCAACGCCCGGCCGGTTTGCTTCCCGCAAGATGCCATCATCCTGCTTGATGAATGCTGCTCGGTGACACGTTCTACTGCCCGCACCGTGAGGACGAATCCGACCCGGCCAAAGTCCATATCGATAACCGCATGAAATAGAAACAAATGTGGTTCATAGAGAATCAGCCCTCATCAGTCAACAGCTTTCTTGACTGCTTTTCATCCAACCACCGGGCAAGCCGATACCGACCGCCGGGCTATCATCCGGCACGCAGTGGATCACCACTTAAAACCGGCCACGACAAAATACACTTTTTTTCAAAAACTTGAGCAGAATCATTGAAGATCCACTTGATAAGAAAAAAGAAATATGGTTGGATCGCCGCCAGACAATCGCGTAACTCTTCTTTCTGGAGCCTGTCATGTACCTACATCGTCCCCGACGTTTCCATCACTCACTGCTTCTTTCCACCGTCCTGATCGGACTGGCCAGCACCCTGGCGGCCCCCAGCCTTCACGCCGAAGACGAGATCCGCGCCGGTGCCATGTTGCAGATCCCCTTTTTCCTGGGGGGATCCAAACCTTTTTTTGATCCGTCCGCCGTCCGCGTCGGTCTCACCTGCCAGTTTGCCAGCGTTGAAGAGGATGAGATTCTCACCACCCATTATGTCACCGAGACCTGGAACGGTACGGTACTTGCCGACAGAACGGAGTCAACCTCCGTTACCACCAGCGGCGGCAATCAGGTGCGGGGCGTGGAGGGCAACCTTGCCATCGCCCCCTTCAATGGATTCACCCCCTCCATCGAGTTGCTGGGGTTCTATGGCACCAACGATGTCCAGGGCGCCTTCGGTGGCGGCTATGATTTTGAGAACAGCTTCTTTCTCGATGCCAAGGTGATGTTCCCCTACGCAGAAATTGGCCTGCGTTTCCCGGGCAGCGTGGAACTCTACGGCGGTGTGCGCTCCCTGGGCAGCTTTGATCCGGCCAAAGAAGCCTACGGCCAGGACGTGTTGACCACCATTGTTGACACCCATACCGTCACCACCGTCGTCACCCGCCACTAAGCCACGACTGCCAGGACCCGACACAGGGTACAGGAACCAAGATCTCTGTACCCTGTGCGTTCCTTTTGGGCCGCAGCAATCACTCGCTTCTGTCTTCCACATCTTCATACGCCTCCGGCACAAAGCGGGGCGTACACACCGCGAGAAAGATGAGATCGCCTTTGCCGGTATTGGTGATCCGCTGACGAACACCGGGTGGAATGACCACCGTTTTACCCAGCCCCACCATTTGCGGTGCAACCTCACCGATCTCCACCACACCGCTGCCCTCCAGAATCAGATAACGCTCACTAATGCCCTGTAATCGATGCCAACGGGTGGTTTCCCCTGGCCGCACCCGGGCACGCGCCACCGACACCGCCGCATCCTCGGCACTGTTGTGCAACTCGGTGATGAAGCAGCCTTCCTCAAAGTAGTATTCGTGACGATCCATGATGATTTGCGCAGGCAAGCGAGGGAACTCGCCGTCACCCTCCCGACTTGAACATATTCGCCTGATCAGTCCAACCCGTATTTCTTGCTGTAGCCCCGGGGGGTGATCATCTTGTCGCGCCAGCAGAAGGTCTGCGAGTTGCCGATGATCACCGTGGTCTGCATGCCGATCTCCTCGTCGAGCATCTTTTCCAGGGTGGTCAGGCGCACGGTCTCGTGCTCGCGACTGGCGCCGCCGACAATGCCAACAGGCGTTTGCGGGGAGCGATACTCCAGCAGGATCTCGCGGGCGCGGACGATCTGGTCGGTGCGTTTCTTGGATTTGGGGTTATAGATCACCACCACGAAATCGGCCGGGGCCACGGCCTCAAGGCGTTTTTCGATCAGCTCCCAGGGGGTCATCAGATCCGAGAGGCTGATGGCGGCAAAATCGTGCATCAAGGGTGCGCCGAGCACGGCGGCGCAGGCGTTGAGCGCGGCAATGCCAGGGATGATGTCGATGGCCACCGTCGCCTCCTCGGCCTTGGCCAACTCATAAACCAGGCCGGCCATGGCATAGATGCCGGGGTCGCCGCCACAAACCAGGGCTACCCGCTTGCCACCTTCTGCCAGTTGCAGGGCTTTGCGACAGCGATCGATCTCCTGCATCATCGACGAGGAGATGACCTCACTTGCCGGGTTGAGGCAGTCTTGCACCAGCTCAAGATAGGTACGATAGCCAACGACGATCTCCGCCTGGGTGAGGGCTTGCAGGGCGCGCGGGGCCATGAGATCAGCGGCGCCGGGGCCGAGACCGACAACTGAGAGGAGACCGGTGGATGGTGGTGCTGTGGACATGGGTATGGTTCCTGTTAAAAAAAGGTTGATAGCTTGTAGGTGGATAGTCTGTTAGCTAAAAAAATGCGCAAAAAAGCGGTGAAAAGCGGCAACGAGGTCGTTCCTAAATGCCTAAAACGCTACCACCTATCCACCTAAAACCTCAACGAGGTTTCCCCTTTCCGCCACGGCGGTGGTGACATCGCCCCATTTCATCTTCGCCACCAGCAACCGGGCACCAAACCCGGCACTGAGCAGGGCGGCAGGTTCGGCCACTCCTTTGGCGCCGGTGGCGCGCAGCACCGCCTCGGAGGAGGCAACGCCCTCCACCTGATTGAGTTGGTCCTTGTTGTAAAAATCGATGTGTAGGCCGCGTTCGGCGGCGCATTCAAGCAGCCCTACCTCATCGGCTTTGAGATCAATGGAGGCCAGACGGGCGATGGCGGCAACATGCAACTGGTGCTGGTCGCAGGTGGCCTGGATGGCTGCGGCAATAACCTCTTTGGGCGTGCCGCGATTACAGCCCACCCCCATCACCAGGGCCTTGGGTACCAGCAAGGTACCGTGATCACAGGTCTTAATGCGGTAGTCGACGATCAGATCAGCACCCGATCGATCCGCCACCGCCACCAGGTCTTCAGGTAGATTGCCCAGGGGGGTACGGCTCCAGATGGTCAGAGTTCCTCGGTCCACCAACCGGCCCATGGCACGGGTAAAACCGGCCTTGTCCACCGGGGTCAACCCCACATCGCGGCACCACAGATCCAGGGCGGTTTTGCCGAGCACATCCGAGGCGGTGGTCAGGACCGCCTGGCCGCCGGTGACCGTTGCCACCCGCTGCGCCAGTCCATTGGCACCGCCGAGATGGCCGGAGATGAGCGAGATGGCAAAGCGGCCCAACTCGTCGCAGACGACCACCGCCGGGTCGCGGTACTTATCGACCAGCAACGGGGCAATGGTACGGACAACGATGCCGGTGGCCATGATGCAGATGATACTGCCGTATTCACCCCACACCTCGGCCATCACCGCAGCAAGCCTTCCCTTGCAGGCAAAGAACTCCCCGTCCAGATCGCTGGCCAGCCGCCGCCCCAGGTCGCAACCGCCCCGACTCAGTGCCAAGATGGCCAAGCCGGCTTTGCCTCCGGCGCCGTTCTCAGCGGTATTCGTGGCTGAAGGCGGCATCGTAGAGTTTGGAGACGACAGTGCTTTCCTGGCTCAGCGCCGGGCCGACCACGATCATCGCCGTTTTCTTGATCTGCGAGTTCTTGATGGTCTCGGCGATATCCGCCAGGGTGCCGCGCACGATCTGCTGATCCGGCCAACTGGCCTTCTCCACCACCGCAATCGATGTCTCGGGAGGATAGCCGCCCTCAATCAGGTCCGCGACCACGGTGCCAATCAGGGAGACACTCAAAAAGATGCACATCGAGGCCTGGGCGCGGGCGAGGTTGCGCAGGGATTCCCGCTCCGGCACCGGGGTGCGTCCAGCCTGGCGGGTGAAAATGACGGTCTGCGTCACCTCGGGCACGGTCAGTTCCACCTTAAGCGCTGCGGCGCTGGCAAAGGCGGAACTCACCCCCGGCACCACCTCGTAGGGGATTTGGTGGCTATCGAGCCACTGCATCTGTTCGCGGATAGCCCCATAGATGGCCGGGTCACCGGTGTGCAGCCGCACCACCCGCTGCCCCTGCTGGTATCCTTCGGCAAGCAATCCCATGATCGCCTCGAGATCGAGGCTGGCGGAGTCATAACAGGCAGCCTTGATGCCGTCGAGCAGGGCGGCGTTGACCAGGCTTCCGGCATAGACCACCACATCGGCACTATCGAGCAGGCGGCGGCCCTTGAGGGTGATCAGTTCCGGGTCGCCGGGACCGGCGCCGAGGAAGACAACCGGAAAACAGCTGGACTCAGGCGGTGATGGTTGGGTTTGCATGGGAGACCTGTACCTTTTTTTTACGAATGACCATGGTGGAAAAGTAGTGCAGTTTCAAACCCCTGGCCGCGCGGATATCGGTGAATACCCGCTCCTCGGGCATACCCGAGCGTTCGGTGAGCACGGCGCAATCACACAACTCCAATTCCTCCAGCAGATCAATGAGAGCATCGATGCGCTTATGCACCTTCATCAGCACCACCGCATCGAGGTTAACCAGGATGCCGCGCAGCCGCTCATCCTCAAAGGCCGCCGGTACCACGGCCAGCACATCGTCGCCCAGGGCGAGCGGGTTGGACTGCGAGGCGGCGCAGGCGGCCATGGCGGTGATACCCGGCACCACGGTCACAGCAATCTCGGGCCGTTGTTCCTGGATCATGGCCAGCAGGTAGAAGGCGGTGGAATAGAGGGTGGCATCGCCCAGGGTGGGAAAGGCCACATCCTCGCCGCGATCCAGATACGCAATGACTTCGTCGGCGGATTTGCGCCAGGCATCCAGCAACTGATCGTCGGTTTCCTGGCCAAGATAGACCTTTTTCATCGGAAAACAGAGCGAGAGGATGGTGCGGCCATTGTCCGCCACCATCTGGCCGGCAATCTGCTGGGCAGAGCTCAGACCGTTTTCCCTGGCCGTGGGCACCGCCCAGACCTTGGCCTCGCTGAGGATTCGCACCGCCTTGTAGGTCATCAGTTCCGGGTCGCCGGGGCCGACGCCGACCAAGAAAAGATGGCCGGGCGTGACAGAGGAATGTTCGCTGCTCATTTGTCGCCTGTGATGAGGGTTATGGGGTTGAACACACGGGATTCGCCGCCCGGAAAGCTGCGTCGGGTCACGGCCAGGGTACTGCTTGCCACCCGCAGCCCCAGCCGTTGCAGGCTGGCCAGGGCGGTGGATTCGGTCTGTGTCAGCACGGCATTGACAACGATGCGGCCGCCGGGCATCAAGCGGGCCACCGCCGCCTCCAGGATCTCCGTCAAGCGTTTGCCACTGCCGCCGATAAAGATGCGGTCCGGATCGGGCAGATCGGTCAACGCCTCCGGGGCCTCGCCACAGACCAAGTGCATCGTATAGGTGCCGAAGCGGCGCATGTTGGACTGGATATTGGCCTGCCCCTCGGGATTTTTTTCGATGGTATAAATGGTAAGCTCGGGGCAGAGTCGGGCCGCCTCCAAAGAGACCGATCCTGAACCACCGCCGATATCCCACAAAACCCCGCTCTCGGGCAGCCGTAACTGATGCAAAGTGGCGGCACGAACCTCGCTCTTGGTGATCAATCCCCGCGAATGCTGAATTTCCTCTTCACCAAGACCAAATCGAATATCCACCCGACTCGGTGGCGGCTGCTCGATCAGCATCATATTGAGCGGTGAGAACTGGCGGCTGGCAATCTCCGCCAAGGTGCCGGTGGTCAACCGTTCCTCGGCAAGTCCCAGATTTTCCGCCACGCGAATACGAATAGCCGCGATGCGCTGTTGGTCAGCACAGGCCTGAAGAACGGCGAGTAGGCCTGCGGCAATCGCATCCGGGCTGTTCTGCGCATCGGTGAACAACAAAACACGCTGGTGATTGAGAATGCGGCCGGGGACATCGTGAACCGACCGACCATGCAGGCTCATCAGATGCAGATCGTCCCAGGTGGTGCGAAAGCGGGCGCAGGCCAGTTGCACCGCCGACAGGGCGGGATGGATGCGGATGCGATCAGCGCCAAACTGCTCGATCAGGGTACGGCCGATGCCGTAGAACAGGGGGTCGCCGCTGGCCAGCACCGCCACATCCCCCTCGGCAAGGGCTTCCCGCAGCCGGGCAAGCATGGTGGCCACCGGAGCGATATCGATCAGCGGATGCAACAGCCCGACCACCAGCGGTTTATGCCGGCGCGAGGCGACAATGGTTCGGCAACGGCGGATAATGGGCCATTGCTCGCAGGTCAGCGACTGGCCGCTGATGCCGATCAGTTCAATCCGTGACATGCACCACTCCCTGCTCCGAATGCACCAAATACACCCGTACCGGCATCCCCGACCACTGCTCGGCCTGGGCCTTGGCCCGCTGGCTGACGGCAGCGATGAGATCCTGCCGCTGGAGCCTGATGAGGTGATCATAGATTTCGCGGGCGGTGTTGGCCGTCCGCAGTTGGTGGGCGATTTGCTGGTCCAATCCCAGCTCCGCCAGCAGGTCGGCGGCCTGATGGGTCTCCAGGGCGCCGTTGCGGACATGGGTCTGGGGCACGGCCAGGGCCGCCTTGACCAATTTAGCCCACATCTCCGCCAAATGAATATGCGTAAATCCGTGGCGTCCGGCCGCCTCCAGGGCGTAGTGCAGGTAATCGCCCATCATCACCTGCGCCTCCTCGGGCAGCCCCAGCAGCCGCTGCACCGCAGCCTCCGAGGTACGGCCGGTGGCCAGGATCACCTCGGTGAGGCCGGCCGCCCGAGCCACCTGCATCGAGGCCTCAATGGTATCGGTCCAGGCCTTGGCTGAAATGGGGCGGACAATGCCGGTGGTGCCGAGGATGGACAGACCGCCGATGACGCCCAGCCGTCGGTTGAGGGTCTTTTCCGCCAGCGCCTCGCCATCGCGGACAAAGATGGTGATTTCGAGATTTTTCGTCTTCTCCTCTTGGGCCAGGGCCTCTAGTACTGCCTGGTGTATCATCTGCCGTGGCACCGGATTGATGGCCGGTTCCCCCACCGCAACCGCCAGCCCAGGTTTGGTCACCCGTCCCACGCCGGGTCCATTGACCAGCATGATCGGCTCTTGTGATGCCCCCTCAAGCCAGCGCACCTCGGCCCCGATCTCCGCCCCGTTGGTCACATCCGGGTCGTCACCGGCATCCTTGACCACCGAGGCCATGGCGCCGCCGTCATCAAGTCGCCGCACCCGGCACAGGGCAAAACGGTGGCGGGAACCATCGGGAAAGGGAATCTCCACCGCCTCATCCACGGCACCCAACAGACAGCGCACCGCCGCCTTAGCCGCCGCAGCCGCACAGGCACCGGTGGTGTAACCGCTACGCAGCGTTTTTTTTGCCGACGGGGGCATGTATGCTCAGGCCAAGCGCAGCAAGGCGTTGACCATGGCCACCGCCACCGGGGTGCCGCCCTTGCGGCCCAGGGCGGTGATGAAGGGGTAGGCCTTCTCCGCCAGCAGCTCCTTGGATTCGGCGGCATTGACAAAGCCCACCGGCACGCCGATGACCAGATCCGGGGTAAAGTGGCCCTGCTCGATCAATTGCATCACCTTCAACAGGGCCGTGGGGGCATTGCCCACGGCAACGATGCCGATGTTGTTGCCGATGCTGCGCGTCATGGCCGCATCTGAGCGCGTCGTCCCCTCGGCCTTGGCCTTGGTTACGGTTTCCGCTTCCGCCACCCTACAGATGACCTCACCACCGAAACGGGTGAGGATGGCCTTGGAGATACCGCTTTTGCCCATATTGACATCAATAAGGATATTCTTGCCGGCGCGAATGGCCGCCAGCCCGGCACTGATCGCCTGCGGATGAAAGCGGATATTCTCGGCAAAGCTGAAGTCGCCGGTGGCATGGATGGCGCGGCGTACCACCGCAAACTCCTCCGGGGAAAAATTGGTCGGTCCGAGTTCTTGCTCGATGATGCGAAAACTCTCCGCCTCGATCTGTTGGGGTGCAATTTGTTGTAGGGTTACCATAGTCGCTCTCAGAAAAGTTGTCGGCAGGCCTGGACAAAGCGGGCCGCGGCGTGCGGCGTCCGCCCCCAGTGCAGATGGATATAGCCTGCCAGGGTGTGGTGCTGGACATAGCCCTCGGCCCGTCCGTCACCTAAACGGTAGACGGTCGGAACCGTGGCATTGCCCTCAATGGTTGAGTAGTGAAACTCATGGCCGTGCAGCACGGTGCCACAATCGGCGAGCAGGCAGTCCGCCGCCACTGTGGCCTGGCGATAGCCGAGGCTGCGCAACCTGGGCTGCATGCGGGCGGCAAAGGGATAGAGGCCAACCATGGGAAAGACGGCGCCCTCCTGATCGGTGATCGACTGGCAGAGATACATGAAACCGCCACATTCGCCGTACACCGGCCGACCGCCTTGGGCAAAGGTGCGGATCTGCTCACGCAGGAAGCTGTTGTCACTCAAGAGGGCGGCGTGCAACTCCGGATAGCCGCCACCCAGATACAATCCCTGCAGATCCGGCGGCAGTTGCGGATCAGCCAGTGGGCTGAAAAAGACTAACTCCGCCCCGGCCTCGCGGAGCAGATCAAGGTTGTCCTCGTAATAAAAGCAGAAGGCGCTATCGCGGGCCACACCGATGCGCACCGGTGTCCCCTGTTCCACCAGCGGCGCATCGTCCACCTCCACTGTTGTCTGCCGCTGTCCGGCGATGCTGAGCAGCAGATCCAGATCCAGGTGTTCCTCGATCAGGCGGATCAAGCGCTCCAGCCCCGCACCGCGCAGGGGGTGCTCCTCACCCATGTGCAGGCCGAGGTGGCGGGAAGGGATGGAGATCGCCTCTTCGCGGGGCAGAAAGCCGATGATCGGCACCGTGCAATGGGTGGCAATGGCCTCGGTGATCATCTGCCGATGCTTGTCCGAGCCTACCCGATTGCAGATGATACCGGCCAGATGCAGTTCGGGGTCCAGGCTGGCAAAACCATGGGCCACTGCGGCCACACTCTCCGCCGCTGAACGCACATCAATCACCAGCAGCACCGGCAGATCAAGCGTTTTCGCCAGCACCGCCGCCGAGCCCTCGCCACCGTCAAAGAGCCCCATCACCCCCTCGACCACGGCGCAATCGCACCCCACAGCATTGCGGGCAAAACTGCGGCGCACGAACTCGGCCCCGCACATGCGCACATCGAGGTTGCGCGAGACGCGGCCGGTCACCATGCGGTGCAGGCTGGGATCGATGAAGTCCGGGCCGCACTTGAAGGGCTGCACCGCCAAACCACGGCGGGCCAGGGCCGCCATCACCCCCAGGGTGAGGGTGGTCTTGCCGCAGCCGGAGTGGGTACCGGCGATGAGCAGGGCGGCAGCGTTCATAGTCGGGTGATGCCCTTCTGTTCGTAGTCCGGATAGAGCAGCGACCTGACAAAGGCGATGCCATCGATCAGGCCCATGGTCGGCCGCGACACCATATCCTCGCCCACCAGGAAGACCTGGCGCTCGCGGATGGCCTTGATGACGCCAAAGCCGGGTTCATTGACAATGTCCTCCACGGTCACCGGGTTCATCCGCCCGCTCTGGGCCAGGTATAAATCAATCTGCCCGGCCTTGGCCAGGATGCGTTCCTTGCCGTAGGCGGCGATGTTGGTCTCGCGCATGCGATCGGCATCCATGGCCACATTGACGCCTCCAGCCGATTCGAGCACGAACATGGCCATGGAGGTGGGGGCAAAGGTCTTCATCTGCTCGTGCATGGCCTCGAAGTAGACCCGCTTGCGCTTCTCCTTGGGTATCGCGTTCAACGAGGCGGTCATTGCACCCAGCCGCTGGTTGAAGGTGGCGATCATGGCGCGGGCCTGCTCCTCGCGGCCGGTGAGTGTACCCAGGTCCTGCCAGTAACTGAAGAGTTCATCCATCTCCGTGGGCTGCAAGGAGACCACGCGCACCTTGTTCTGTTCGAGGATGCGTACCAGGTTGGGATAGCCGCGGCTGATCATCGGCCGGATCAGCACCAAATCCGGCTTGAGCGCCAGCAGCCGTTCCGGATCATCCTGAAAACGGACCGAGGGCCGGCCGGGCAGCTGGCTGTCGCCCTGGCCGCAGGCGATGATCTCCTTATCCAGGCCCAGGTCCATCAGATTGGTGGTATGGGCCGGGTAGAGCGAGATAATGCGCTGAAAGGGCTGGGAAAAGGTATGGGTTCGCTTTTCGCTGTCAACAATTGAGGCAGCAAAAGAGGCGTTGAGCAGAAGCAGCACCAGGCAACAAGCGGAATAAAGAGTCGAAATACGCATGGAGACGAACAAGTTATGGGTTGAGCGGCAGGCGGAAACTCACCTGTCGGCAGTTGGTAAAGGGATTAGGGCGGACCTCGGCCTCAACGCCGTAGACCGCCGCTATATTCTCCGGGGTCAGCACCTCGGCCGTTGGGCCCTGACAAACGATCTCGCCTTTTTTGAGGAAGATGAGTTGATCACAGAAAAAGGAGGCCAGATTGAGGTCGTGCATCACCGCCACCACCTGCAAGCCCTGCTGCTCGAAACGGTTGCGGATGAGATGCAGGATCTCCAGGCTGTGATGGATGTCAAGGTTGGAGGTGGCCTCATCCAACAGCAGCACCTGCGGCTGTTGGGCAATGGCCCGGGCCACGGCCACCCGCTGTTTCTCGCCCCCGGAGAGGCGGGTCACCGACCGCTCGGCCAGATGGGTGATGCCGGTCAACTCCAGGGCTTCATCGATCAGGGCCTCATCGGCCTCGCTGGGGGCGGCAAAGCGGTGCAGATGCGGGTGCAAACCCATCTCCACCACCTCGCGCACCGCGTAGCCGAAGCGGACCATGAAATCCTGGGGCACCAAGGAAAGGTGCCGCGCCAGTTGTTTCTTGGGCCAGGAGTCAAGCGGTTGCCCCAAAAACTCGATGGTGCCGGCGTGCGGCTGCAACAACCCACCCATGAGATCAAGTAAGGTGGTCTTGCCGCTGCCGTTGGGACCGAGGATGCCGTAGCAACTGCCGCGACGCAGTTCCAGGTTGATCTCGCGCAGCACCGGCGTGCCGTTGTAGGCAAAGCGAATGCCGGAGAGCCGCCACAGGAGATCGTCTTCAGAAATCGCTCTTGCCATCCCGTTGCCTTCGCTTGAAGAGGATGCAGAAAAACGGCCCACCCAGCAGGGCGGTCAACACGCCAATGGGCACCTCCACCGGCAACACCGCCCGGGTGAGGGTATCGGCGATCAACAGCAGCAGGCCGCCGGTGAGAAAAGAGAGCGGGATGAGCAAGCGGTTGTCCGGACCAACGATATGGCGCAGCATGTGCGGCACGATCAGGCCAACAAAGCCGATGATCCCCGAGACCGACACCGCCAGCGCCGTCATCAGGGTGCTGACGGTGAGCAGGATGGTGCGCAGCCGCACGGTGTTGATCCCCAGCGAGGTGGCGGCCCGGTCACCGGTGGCCATGATGTTGAGGTCGCGGCTGTAGATCACTCCCACCAGGGTACCCAACAGGGCGGTCGGCACCAGCAGGGCAATATTGTTCCACGAGGCCCCAGCCAGGCTGCCCATCAGCCAGAAGATGATCAAACCCACCTGTTCATCGGCAAGGAATTTGAGAAAACCAATCGCCGCCGAAAGAATGGCGGCCACAATCACCCCGGCCAGAATGAGGCTGGTGGAGGAGAGGCGGCGATCACCGGCCGCCAGGTAGAGCACCGCCGCCAGAGTGGCCACACCACCGAGAAAGGCAAAGATGGGGATACTGGCTCCGGGCGGCAGACTGAGGCCAAATATCTGCAAAACGATGACCAGCGAGGCGCCAAAGGCCGCCCCAGTGGAGATGCCCAGGGTGTAGGAGTCGGCCAGGGGATTGAGGAGGATGGCCTGGAAGATGGCGCCGCTCACCCCCAACAGCCCACCCACCAGCACCCCGGCGAGGATGCGCGGCATGCGTACATCGGCCACCACCGTCGAGGCCACCGGATCAAGCCCCACAGGCTGAGCCTGGCCAATCAGCTTGGACCAGAGGATGAGAAAGACATCGGGAATTGAGACCTGCAAAAAACCCAGGGTGGCGGAGAGGGCGATGCCGAAAATCAACGTCGCCACCAGTGGCACAAAGAGTAGGACGCGGCGGTCGCACCACATCAGCCTAACTCCACCCCGGCTTCGGCAGCGGCGTCGGCCACATGCTGCACAAAGATCGGCGCCACCTGCGGCCCCAGCCCCCGCACCTCGGCCAGGACCTCAAAGCCCTCGCGGCTGAGGATCGACTGCCAGGAATCCTCGCCAGCCCCGACCAGATCGTTGGTGGCATGGTCACCGGCGACGATGAGCAAGGGTTTGAGCAACACCCGCTGCACCCCGTGCTGGCGCAGACTCTCGATAACGTCATCGAGCACGGGAAAACCCTCCACCGTGCCGATCAGGGTCAGCACATCGGGATAGAGCTCGCGCATACGGGCGGCAAACTCCAGATAGAGGCCGCCGGAGGGAAAATAGTGGTTGCCGTGGCCCATGTAGACCAGGGCGGCCTGGTGGCATCGCGCCAGTTGGGCGTCTGCGGCCAGGGCCTGGGCGGCGATGCGGATATCGCGTTCGTAGGCGTGATACAGGCTGTAGGTGCCAAGCAGGGGCCGGCCCAGAGCAATAGCCTCGAAGGGCTGCCAGCGCGGCTTCATGGTGCGGATGGATTGCAGGCCGCGCACATAGGCGGCGAGATCGTGGAACTCCTCGGCCGGGGCGATATGGGTGGGCTGCACCACCTGACGCACGAATCCCCGGTCCTGGAGATTGGCAATGGTGGCAAGAATGCCCTGCACCTGGAGGATGTCCTGGGGAATGTCGGGATGATCGGCGAGGTAGGCCGTATCCTGGGCGCGGCGATGCCAGATGCGGCGGATCTGGTTGGAGGTGAAGGCCATGCGCACCGGGGTCTGCGGGTAGGCCTGCTGCACGGCGACGCGGATGGCGAGCAAATCTTGCAGGCCAGACTCCACCGTTGTCCCGAACATGGCCAGCACTATCGCTTCGCTTCGTTGCACCTGCACTCCCCCAGTGGCCCAAAGACAGCGCCGAGCGACAAATCCCATTGTCGCCCGCACTCACCGTGGCCCGAAAACAAAAAAATCCCGGACCATGTTGCATGATCCAGGATGTCCCTTGTTTACCGCTGGAGTCGTCGCCCAGTCCTGTTGCCGTACAGGACGGAACATAGTGTTCAGGCAGGTCTTCTGACTTCCGGCTCCTCCTCCTTCCGCGCCTTCCCGTTTGCACAGTGGCCTAATGCGGAATTTGTCCCCGGTTACAGCGGCGGGCCCGTTCCGGCTTTCCACCGGATTCCCTTTTCATCCGTCGATGACGGACACCTGAACGATGATGCGGCGCATGGTACCTGTCGCTCCCGGTGAAGTCAAGCCGCGAATCGTGCCGCCACCGGGAAAAGGCTGGACTGATTACAATTCCACCTGATTGCCCAACTCCACCACCCGATCCGGCGGCAACTTGAAGTAGGAGGTGGCGTTCCAGGCGTTGCGCGACATGAAGATAAACAAGCGCTTGCGCCATCCCGCCATGGGGGCGTCGCCGGTGGCAAACACAGTCTCGCGACCAAGGAAAAAGGAGGTGGAGTAGATGTCAATCACCACCCCTTTTTGACTGACCTGATTCAGGATCTCCGGCATGTCGGGCGATTCCATAAAGCCGTAACTGGCGCGCACCCGGTAGAAGCCCTGCCCCAGATCCTTGAGGAACACCCGCTCGCTTACGGGGACGGTGGGGGTCTCTGCCGGCACGACCGACAACAGCAGCACCCGCTCGTGCAGAGCCTCATTGTGCTTGAGGTGATGCAGCAGGGTATGGGGGATGCCTTCAGGGGCGATTGACATGAACACCGCCGTGCCTGCGGTCCGCTGCGGAGAGTATTCGGCCAGGTCCTTGAGAAAGACATCCGCCGGCATGCGCATCAGCGAGTAATGCTTGGCCAGGAGCGCCCGGCCATCGCGCCAGGTGATCATCGACACCAGAATAATCGAGGCGATGAGAATGGTAATCCAGCCGCCATCCTTGACCTTGAGAATGTTGGCGCCCAGAAAGGAGCTATCAAAGAGCAAAAACAGACCCACCAGGGCGATACACTGCCACAGCGGCCAGTTCCAGCGGAAGCGGGTGACATGGAAATACATCACCGAGGTAATGGTCATGGTGGCGGTCACCGCAAAACCGTAGGCCGCCGCCAGACGGGTGGACTCTTTGAACACCAGCACCAGGGTGAGACAGGCGATCATCACCAGCCAGTTGACCGCCGGGATATAGATCTGCCCCTTGGCCTGCTCGGAGGTGTGAATGATGCGCATACGCGGCGTGAAGCCGAGTTGGATGGCCTGCTGGGTGAGCGAATAGACGCCGGAGATCATGGCCTGGGAGGCGATAATCGCCGAGACGGTGGCCAGACCGACCAGCGGGTACAGCCACTCACGCGGGGCCAGGGCATAAAAGGGGTTCACCTCGGCCACGGAGGGATCGACCAGCAGCAGGGCACCCTGGCCGTAGTAGTTGAGCACCAGGCCGGGCAGGACGATGCCGTACCAAGTGAGGCGAATGGGCAAGCGGCCGAAATGGCCCATGTCGGCATAGAGGGCCTCACAACCGGTGATGCACAGCACCACCGAGGCCAGCGAGACAAAGCCGTGCATGTGATGCACCGCAAAATAGTGGTAGGCATACCAGGGGTTGAGCGCTTGCAGCACCTGGGGCACTTGAATGATCTCCAGCAATCCAAGCGTCCCCAGACTGCCGAACCAGAGGATCATGATCGGCCCGAATACCTTGCCGATCACCGCCGTGCCGTAGCGCTGGGCGCAGAACAGGGCCAACAGGATAAGACAGGTCAACGGCACCACATAGGGGGCAGCGGCATCGGTGGCCATGTTCAAGCCCTCCATGGCCGAGAGCACCGAGATGGCCGGGGTGATGATGCCATCGCCATAAAGCAACGAGGCGCCGGTGGCGGTGAGAATGGCCAACACCGTCCACCAACGTCGGTATTCCCCCAGCGGTTTACGCAGGGTGGCCAGCAGGGAAAAGGTACCGCCCTCGCCCTTATTATCGGCCCGCAGCACGAAGATGACATACTTGAGACTGACCACAATCATCAACGACCAGAACACCAGGGAGAGCACACCGAGGATGTTGGTGGCGTTGGGTTCGACGCCGTGGCTGCCGGAGAAGCATTCCTTGATGGTATAAAGGGGACTGGTGCCGATGTCGCCGTAGATGACGCCGAGCGCGGCCAGGCTGAGCGCGGTGAGTGGTGCCTGGGGGTGGTGGTTCTCCGCCGGATTGGCGGTTGGTGCGGACGCAATAAGGGCCATCGAGGCACGACTCCTGTTCCTGAAAAGGAATAACTCAAGCCCCGGAATATACGCCGGCGGCTCTCAATTGCGCTTACGAGGTTAGCTGACGGGCTCGGGCCGAGAGATAGCCCTACGCAGATGCGCGATTCGCCCCAACAAAACGGGTCCCCCGCTTCCGTTGGCCACGGAACTCAGCGATGTCTAAAAAGCAATGCCCACCGTGGAGGGTGGACGGCGGCTATTGTTGCGCGATTGACGCCATCCTGCAAGGAGGAAGTGCATGGCACTGGCAGGGATCGAAAAAAAAAGCGTGTCGG
Organism: uncultured Desulfobulbus sp.; assembly: GCA_964639845.1. Classification (GTDB taxonomy): domain Bacteria; phylum Desulfobacterota; class Desulfobulbia; order Desulfobulbales; family Desulfobulbaceae; genus Desulfobulbus. The sequence continues at coordinate 893,158 of CAZXHS010000001.1, forward strand.
GAAAACCCGTCACGCTGTATACGCCCACCTAAAAGGGGAGTGGCGGCCCCTTGGGCTTGGGTTCGGCCGGGGCGGCCTCGGACTCAGCCTCCTCGGCACCAACATTCAACATGACAATATCGACACGACGATTCTGTTTTCTACCCTCTTCGGTGTTGTTATTGGCCACTGGGCGAAATTCACCGTAGCCAGTTACCGCCACCAGTTGCGGGTCAACGCCATGGTGTTCAATGAACTGCCGCGCAATGGCGGTGGCCCGACCGGAGGACAACTCCCAGTTGGAGGGAAAGAGTGCGGAATGCATCGGTTTGTTGTCGGTATGCCCCTCGAAACTGAGCGGATTGTCGTAGGGTGCCAGCACCTTGGCAACCTCCTCCAGCAAGGGGATGGCCTCGGGTTTGATGGTGGCGCTGCCGGAGTCGAAAAATCCCGCCTCCTTGAGACTGATCACCAGGCCGCGCGGGGTCACCGTCACCTCCATCGCCTCGGAGGCCTTGCGCTCCATCAGTTTCTTTTCCAGGCTCACCAGCATCTGTTTGAAATCTTTGTGGGTGGCCTTGGTCTTGCCGTTGCCCTTGGAAGCCTTGGGCACGGAGGGTGTTTGCGCCTGCGGTTTGACCGTGGGAATGGGTGCGACATCCACCTTGGGCGTTATGCTTGGCTTGCCGGCACTGGATACACCGGTGATGCCAAAGGCGCTACGATAGGAGGCAGCCACCTGTTCGACCTTCTTTTTATCCGACTGCGACATGGCATACAGGGTGACAAAAACAGCGAACAGCAGGGTGATGAAGTCGGCATAGGAGACCAGCCACCGCTCATGATTGGCCGCCTTCTCCGGCTCTTTTTTGCGGGCCATGCTATTTCCCTCCCTCCTCTTCGCCGACGTTGACCTTGCTGCCTTCCCCGCCCATGTAGGACTTCAACCGCTCCTCGATAAAACGCGGGTTCTCGCCGTTTTGGATGGCGACGATACCGGCGATGACCATCTCCTTGCGCAGCACCTCCTCCTTAACCCGACCTTTGATCTTGGCCGCTGCCGGCAGGCAGATGACGTTGGCGGTGATCAGTCCGTAGATGGTGGCCACGAAGGCGACGGCGATACCACCTCCAAGTTTGGAGGTGTCCTCCAGGTTGCTCATGACGTGGATCAGACCGAGCACGGCACCGATGATGCCGATGGTGGGCGCATAGCCACCGGCGGCCTCGAAAAACTCGACGCTCATCTTGGCGTGCTCTTCACATGCCGCCAGATCAATCTCCATCAACTCGCGAATCTCCTTGGGATCAACGCCGTCCACCGACAAGGAGATGGCCTTTTTGACGAAGCGGTCCTTGTGGTTCTGGGCGTCCTGCTCCAGGGCGATGATGCCATTCTTCCGCGCCTTGGCCGCATAGCCGCAGAATTCGATGATCAGATCGGCATTACTCGGCGAGTTAGCCAGCAGTTTTTTGATATCCTTAAAGGCATGAATAACCACGGGCAGCGGAAAACTGATAAAGGCCGCGCCAAAGGTGCCGCCCAAAACGATCATGGCGGCGGTGGGCTGGACCAGTGCCTGCAAATGCAGCCCTTCCAGGGCGGCGCCGCCGATAATCGCTCCCAACCCCATAACAAATCCAATAATAGTAGCGATATCCATATGCACCAAAAGGGTGAAGGTGAGGAGAACAACGGGTGAACCCGCTGCACAGTCATTCTAGGGGCCTTGCAGGCAATATTAAAAGAGAAAAATACGAACGGACAAACATTACCATGAAATAATTATAACCCATTGATAAAACAACAAATCGCCAGTATCGATGAAGAAAAGACCGGCAAGGTCAAATCATTTCAACAGGAAAAATCCTTTCCAGTGCTGCACACGCTCGACCTGGCGGCGACGCGAGCACGGTAGTCGACGATACGCTCGATCACCACTTCGGCGGTCTCGCTGACCAGGAGACGTTCACCGTTCATCAGCTGAATGGTGGTATCGGGATTTTCTTCGATGAGTTTGATGTGGTCGGGGTTGAGAAAGAACTCCGCTTGATTGATGCGGGTCAGCTTGATCACGGCGTGCCCTCCTGCAAAAGAAAGGACGAACAGATTGAGAGACAGGTGCCACGAACGGGCACCTGGAAAACGGGGTGCCCTCCGTCACGGAGAGCACCCGCACAGCATATTTTCAGGCTGACTCGAACTTGACCAGCACCTGATCGGCCTCCACGGCCTGGCCCTTTTCGACCTTGACCTCGGTAATAACGCCGTCGATGGGCGAGGGCACGCCGCTCTCCATCTTCATCGACTCCAGAATCACCAGGTTCTGGCCGCGGAAGACACGCTCGCCCTTCTGGGCCAGCACATCCACCACCAGACCGGGCATTGGGCAGAGCAGGATGTTGTTGAGGGCACTGGCTGCCTTCTCCGGCATGTAGCTCATCAGAGCCCATTCCTTGGGGGTGTAGACCTCAAAGAGCCGCGACATGCCGTTGAAGGAAACAAACATGAAGGACTTGTCGAACTGAATACGGAAGCGGTAGGCCTGGCCATTGACCACCAGCTTGAGGCGGCGGCGGAAGAACTCGAAGAAGGGGATCTCCACCTGATACAAGTTGCCATCAACGCGCATGGTGCAGGTCTCGCCGGAGATCGGCGGGTTCTCCAGGGCGACATTAAAGTGGTCGTCCTCGCTGCGCACCATGTACTGGGGATAGCGCCCCATCTTGCGTTCGCCGCCGATATTGGAGACCATGTGGCGCATCGAGGCCCGCACCGCCACCTCGCGGGTATGGTAGATCAGCGTTGCCACCAGGGCCGCCAAGCGTAGGTAATGCGCCTCGGGCGAGCGCTTGGATTTGCCGCCGTCGAAATGTTGCTCAATGAAGCCGGTGTGCAGGTTGCCCTCGGAAAATTCGGACAGACAGAGCACGCTGGTAACAAAATCAATATTGGTGGACACGCCCTCGATGTGGTAGCCGTTGAGGGCCTCGATCAGGCCACGGCGGGCATCCTCACGGGTCTTGCCGTGGCAGATCAGCTTGGCGAGCATGGAATCGTAGTATACATCGATCTTGCCGCCGATGTTGACGCCGGAATCCACCCGCACTCCGGCTCCGCGCGGGGCAGCGTAACGGGTGATCATACCGGTGGAGGGAATGAATCCCCGCCCCGGGTCTTCGGCGCAGATGCGGGCCTCGATGGCCCAGCCATTGAAGCGCACCCCCTTCTGATCAAAGGGCAGCATCTCGCCACTGGCGATGCGTAGCTGCCACTCCACCAGATCCAGGCCGGTGACCATCTCGGTGACCGGATGCTCTACCTGCAAGCGGGTGTTCATCTCGAGAAAGTAGAAATTCTGATGGGCATCGAGCACATATTCAACCGTGCCGGCATTGACGTAATTGGCCATGCGGGCCAGATCGCAGGCCGCCTTGCCCATGCGTTCGCGCAGCTCCGGCGACACCGCCGGCGACGGCGACTCCTCGATCACCTTCTGATAGCGGCGCTGGATGGAGCATTCGCGCTCGCCCAAATGCACCACGTTGCCGTGGCTGTCGGCGAGGATCTGGATCTCGATATGGCGCGGCTGCTCGATGTAGCGCTCGACAAAGACGCGGGTATCGTTAAAGGCCTTTTGCGTCTCCTTGCGGCTGGCTGCCAGGGCCTCCTTCATCTCTTCGGGTTTGCGCACAATGCGCATGCCCTTGCCGCCGCCACCGGCCGCAGGCTTGAGCAGGATGGGGTAGCCAATTTCGTCAGCTATCTTGATCGCCTCGGCCTCGTCCTTGATCGCCTCGATATGGCCAGGAATAACCGGGACTCCGGCATTCTTGGCCAACTCCTTGGAGGTGATCTTATCGCCCATGACATCGATGGCCTCCACCGAGGGGCCGATCAGCACCAGGCCGGCATCCTTGATCGCCTGGGCAAAGTCGGCCTTCTCCGAGAGAAAACCGTAGCCGGGATGAATGGCCTGGGCCCCGGTCTTCTTGGCGGCATCGATGATCTTATTGATATCGAGGTAGGATTTCTGCGAGGCGGATTCACCGATGTGCACCGCCTCGTCGGCCAGGTGCCGGTGCAGACTGCGACTGTCGGCGTCGGAATAGACCGCCACAGTGCTGATGCCCAACCGGTTGCAGGTACGAATGATACGAATGGCTATTTCGCCGCGATTGGCGATGAGAATTTTATCGAACATGACCTACCTCACAGGGGAATATTGCCGTGTTTACGATCCGGGCCTTTGGTTTTCTTGCTATCGAGCATCTGCAAGGTACGGATGAGATGCGAGCGGGTATCGCGCGGGAAGATAACATCGTCGATATAGCCGCGCTGGGCTGCCAGGAAGGGGTTGGCAAAGGTGCGGCGATACTCCTCCATCTTCTCGTTGACTACGGCATCGGGATTCTCGGCTGCGGCGATCTCCTTGCGATGGATGACCTCGGCCGCGCCCTTGGGCCCCATCACCGCGATCTCGGCGGTGGGCCAGGCGTAGTTGACATCGCAGTGGATGTGCTTGGAGTTCATCACCAGGTAGGCACCGCCGTAGGCCTTACGGATGATGATGGAAATGCGCGGCACCGTGGCCTCGGTGAAGGCGTAGAGCAGTTTGGCGCCGTGGCGGATGATGCCGCCATGCTCCTGATCCGGACCGGGCATGAAGCCGGGCACGTCGACCAGGGAGATGAGCGGGATGTTGAAGGCATCGCAAAATCGCACAAAGCGACCAGCCTTAAACGAGGCATCGTTATCGAGGACGCCGGCCAACACCGCCGGCTGATTGGCCACCAACCCCACGGTCTGCCCACCGAGACGGCCAAAGCCACAGATAATGTTGCGGGCAAAACCGGCATGGACCTCCATGAACTCCGCGCCATCGAGGATGGAGTGGATCAGTACGTTCATGTCGTAGGTCTGGGTGGAGTTGGTCGGCACCAGGAAGTCGAGCGCCGGGTCGGTGCGGTCGGCGGCATCGCTCAAATCAAGAATCGGCGAGCGCAGCTTGTTGTTGGAGGGCAGGTAGCTGATCAGCCGCCGCACCTCGCGCAGTGCCAGCACATCGTTATGCACGGTGAAGTGGGCCACGCCACTCTTGGTGGAATGCACACTGGCGCCGCCCAGATCTTCGGAGGTGATGTCCTGATGGGTGACCGTTTTCACCACGCTGGGGCCGGTGACGAACATGTAGGAGGAGTCCTCGACCATGAAGACGAAATCGGTGATCGAGGGACTGTACACCGCGCCACCGGCACAGGGTCCCATGATGCAGGAGATCTGCGGGATCACGCCGGAGGCGCGCACGTTGCGGTGGAAGATCTCGCCGTAAGCGGCCAGGGCGTCGACGCCTTCCTGGATACGGGCACCACCGGAGTCGTTGAGGCCAATCAGCGGGGCGCCGACCTTGACTGCCAGATCCATCACCTTGCAGATCTTCTGCGCATGCGCCTCACCGAGCGAACCGCCGAGCACGGTGAAATCCTGACTGAAAACAAAGACCTCGCGGCCATCGATGGAACCGTGTCCGGTGATAACACCGTCGCCGAGAAAACTCTTCTCGCCGCCCAGACTAGAGCCACGCCCGATCTTGAGCACATCGAACTCCTCGAAGGTGCCCTCATCAAGCAGCAGGTCAAGACGCTCGCGGGCGGTGAGTTTGCCCTTGCGGTGCTGGGCCTCCATTTGCTGTTCGCCGCCGGCGGAAACGGATTCCGCCCGCAGCCGTTCCAGAGTTTCCAAGGTTGCCTGGTATTGCGTATCCATGTGATCCCATTACCTGGTTGACGGAATCATCCCGTAGCGCAGAAGAGCGGTCGGCCTGATTCACTGTTATGTATCATGAGTCCGTCGACCACTTGCCCGGCAGAACCTGCCGCTGGTCGATGTCCCCGGATGGAGAGCGGTGCTGTCAATGCCTTCCGGGCACCGAAGCGGGAAAGGAATAGGGCCTTGTTCTCTGGCGAGTTGGCGATCCCATATTCACAAGGGCAGGTAATTTATCACAGAGTGAGGGAATTCGTCTTCAAAAAAATACGGGGCAGTCGGGACTAATTCCCGATTGCCCCGCAGTCCTGTCAGGCAACAAAAAATTTCGGCGCGCTCAACCGATCAAGAAACTCCACAAGATACCGGCACAGACCGCCGAGCCGATAACACCTGAGGAGTTGCAGGCGACCGCATGCATCAGTAGGAAGTTGGTGCGATCCTCTTTCTGCCCCATCATGTGGACTTCGCGGGCAGAACCAGGAACAGCGGAAACACCGGCCGCGCCAAGCAGCGGATTGATTTTTTCCTTAAGAAAGAGATTCATAAACTTACCAAACAAAATACCCGAGGCAGTGGCAATACTGAAGGCCACCGCACCCAGCGCAAAAATCCCCACCGACTTGGCATTGAGGAAGACATCTCCCTGAGTGGAGGCGCCCACCGTCAGGCCCACAAGAATGGTGGCGGTATCAATGATGGCGGTGCGGGCGGTGTTGGCCAGGCGGTCAACTACGCCACTTTCCTTGAGGATGTTGCCAAAGAAAAACGGGCCAAGCAGAGGAATGGAAGCCGGCGCAAGAAAGGTACACAAAATCATGCCAACGACCGGGAAAATAATAATTTCTTTGCGGGAAACAGTTCGCATTTCCGGCATACGTATCAGCCGTTCCTCGCGACTGGTCAGCAATTTCATGATCGGCGGCTGAATGATCGGAATAAGCGCCATGTAGGAATAGGCGGCAATGGCAATCGGCCCAATGAGATGCGGAGCCAGTTTGGCGGTTAAAAAGATCGAGGTCGGGCCATCGGCACCACCGATGATACCAATGGAAGAGGCTTCCTGGGCCGTGAATCCTAACCCCAGGGCGCAGAGATAGGTAAAGAAGATCCCCATCTGCGCGGCGGCACCCAACAGCATTAGTTTAGGGTTGGCCAGCAGGAAGGAGAAATCGGTCATCGCACCCAGACCGAGAAAGATGATCGACGGGTAGACGCCGCTGGTAACGCCAAAATAGAGGTAATGGAGCACAGAGTTGGCCTCGTAGATACCGATGCCAAAGCCCTTGAAAAACGGAATATTGCCCAAAATAACGCCAAAGCCAATGGGCAACAGCAACAGCGGTTCATAGTTTTTGCTGATAGCCAGCCAGACAAAAAAAGAACCGACCACAAGCATGATCAGATTGCGGTAGTCGGCCAGGTAAAACCCGGTGTTATGCAAAAATTGCAGAATTAAATCCATGCTCTAGTTCTCCCCGAAAGAATGAGTTCGCAATGCAATCACGCGTGAAAACGGAAATTGCCGTCGCCAAGAAATTCAAGTTTGCCCGCATCGCGCAGGCAGCGGATGGAGAGGTGGGGATGGGGGAGATGATACTTCTTGGCCAGGACATACAACTCGGCCAACTCAAATTCGGGGGGCAGTTCATCGATGAGGGGCTGAAAAAGCCGGACCGCCACGTCCAGATCGTTGGGGCAATCCGGGGCCACCCAACGCGGTTTAACCTCTTCGACAACCACTTCAACGGTGACTTTGGGAGGCCGATCCAGCAGGGCTACCAATTTGTGGAGCTGGGATATGACCAGGGATAAGCTGGACAATCCGGTAAAGACTATGCAGGCGCCGGTGACGGCGATAGTCCACCCATTGTTGTGTGCAATAGCTTCTAACCCGACCAACGGAGACCTCCTTACAGCGAAATATTATTCTGAATCCCAATGAAATTATGGGGGAATGATACGACTGACGAGGATGAGCCTCCTTTACTTACACGAATTTGTGGTAAAGTCAATTCGTTCGTGTGGGGATGCCTGGGTTGGACAATAGCTTGGAAACATTCATTGAACCGGGCGACATGCCGTTGACGCTCCTCAGCAGATCCAGCACAACGTCTACAAAAACGACATGTTGCGACAAGCATCCGTGTTCACACCACAACCTTGGTCTCTCTTCGGCAACAGATATCATTGTACGCAGTAGCAGCCGCAGTCTTTGTTGCTCGCGGGCAAAAATGCAGGAAGCCCATAGGATAAACATGGCCAAATACACTGATCCTGTGGTACAGAAAATCGTTTTGTCGGCAAAACACCCCACTTTGTACAGAGCGTCGAAGGAATGGTGAAATACGTTTCCCCCTTCGTCCAGCTTGCATGCACAAAGGAATCACCCTGCAAAAGAAAGGAGTGCGTCTATGCAACTGTTCGCCCGCGACATCATGACCAAGAATTACGACACCATCTACATGGACGCCCCGGTAGAACTGGCGATCAAGAAGATCCTCCATGCCAAGGTGCGCCCCACCGGTCACAAGACCGTCAGTTTGATGGTGGTGGATTACGACAATGGCCTCGTGGGCACGGTCAGCATGTACTACATCCTCTATCATCTGCGCCCCGCCTACCTTAACTACGGTGTCGACGGCAGCGAACTGAACTGGCAGGTCGATCTTGATGGCTTCATTGCCGAGGTCAAGCAGAAGAAGGTGGTGCACATCATGAACGACAACCTGATGAGCGTGTCGCCGGATGAACCCCTGATGTCGGTGCTCGACCGCCTGATCAAAAACAATCTGCGCCGCATCTCGGTAGTGGAGAATGGCCGCCTGATGGGCGTTGTCTATATGTCCGACATCTTCTACCACCTGTTTAGCGAATAAAAAAAACCGGTGACCATTGCCGGTCACCGGTTCAATCCCTCCACCCAAGGGGGACTAAAAGTTGAAGACCTTCGCCTCGGCAGCCATGTCGATGAGGTGCGGTCCGCCATCGAGGGCCATGTTGGTGTGGAAGGTGGCCTCGTCGAGTTGACGGTTTTTGGCGCAGGGCGTACAGACACCCACCTGCACCTCGTTCTCCACCAGGTAGGGCAGGTAATCGTTGACGCAGTCGCCGGTCACGGTTTTGGCGCCGCCATCCTTGCCCTTCACCGCCCAATCAACGCCGCTGTCGATAAAAAACAGATTCACCTGATGGCCCTTGGAGTGGGCGATCTTGGCGAACTGAAAACAGCGCGTTGCCTTCTCAAAATTGTTATCCCGCAAAACAAAAAGAAAATTTGCCATACTGAGATCCTCCTGCGTGAGAAACGTATTATTATGGGCGAAACGCGGTCGTGGCAAGCCGTGTCCCACCGTGAGCCTGGAGTCAGTTGCGCAATGCACAACGGATGATCAGTACCAGGAATGCAACAGGGCGGCAACGAGAAATAATTCAAGAAGAACGCACTGATGAGCAACAAAGACCACAGCGAAGGACTACCACGATTCCGGGCCCCGGCCCTTGCACCGCCGTGGTGGCTACGCAACGCGCATGTGCAGACCCTCTGGCCGAAATTTTTTCGCCATCGGCCAGCGCTGGCCTTACAGCGCGAGCGGTTGGAGCTTGCCGATGGCGATTTCATCGATCTCGCCTGGGTGCAGCAGGCGCAGGGGCCTATCGTGCTCATGCTCCATGGCCTGGAGGGCAACCTGCGCTCCCATTATGTCTTGCCAGTGCTCGCGAGCCTGGCACATGCCGGTTTGCAGCCGGTGTTCATGTTCCTGCGCGGCTGCAGCGAGGAGCCCAACCGTCTGCCGCGCACCTATCACTCCGGTGCGGTGGAGGATCTGGCCGAGGTGCTGGCAATATTACGCGACAGTGGCCGGTCGGTGGCGGCAGCCCTGGGCTTTTCGTTGGGCGCCAATCTGCTGCTGCGCTACCTGGGACTCAATGGCGACGCGGCCCTAGTGCGGGCAGCGATGGCGGTGTCGGTGCCCTTTGTGCTCGGCGATGCGGCACGGCGGCTGGAACAGGGCAACTCACGCATCTACCAGCACTATCTGCTCGGCCGGCTCAAGCGCTCCTACCAGCGCAAGTTTACCACCCTACCCTCGCCGCTGTCGGTCGATCTCGACCGCATTCAGACCCTGTGGCAGTACGATCAGGCCATCACCGCGCCGCTCAACGGCTTTGCCGGGGCCGATGACTACTACCGCCGGTGCAGCTCCATCCATTATCTTGGCGGCATCACCGTGCCCACTCTCATCCTGCACAGCCTGGATGATCCCTTCATGTACCCGCACAATGTACCCCGAGCCGATCAGGTCGGGCCAGGAGTGCAGTTGGCGATTCAAGCCCATGGCGGCCATGTCGGTTTTATCGAAGCCGCCCTGCCCGAGGGCGGGCATTGTTTGATTGATAGGCTGGCACCCGCCTTTTTCCGGCAACAGCTTGGTCAGGAGGAGATCGGCCTGCACCGGGGGTTGGGCTAATCGGGGAGGTATTGAGAAGGTTTTTTTTTATTTTCCCGCAGAGGCGCAGGGACGCAGAGAATTCTTTTTTCTGACGACAAATAAAATCAGCCCCAGGATCCCATTGCGAGATCCCTCACATCCGTTCGGGAACACCTCGAAATGACAGGTTGTTCCGAGGGGTTCAGCGCCACCTCGATGTCATCTCGACCAACGGGAGAGATCTCCTTGTCTCCACAGATTCCGGAGATTTCTCCCTCCGGTCGAAATGACAGCCTGGCTGCACACGGTGTCGGTCCATGTCACCTTGCTGGGCCGCATGCGATGCGCCCCTCCCCCCTATGTCTCCTCCCCATCCATGGCGTTTCGGGCCTTACCTTACAACGCAACCCGGCGAATGGCCTCCACCGCGGCCAGGGCATCTTCAGCATCGAAAATCTCACAACAGACCAACAGTTCCTGGCGGAAAAAGGGCTGTGCCAGCCCAAGGGTGTTGTCGTCCAGGGGCAGATGATCGGTGCGGCCATCGCTGCCGGAGAGGTGCAGTTCAACGATATGCGGAGCGTACTGTTCGGGCAGTGGCAAACCGAGCAGGCTGTGGGTGAGGTCGAAGGTAAAGCGGGGATGGAACTCCATCCGGTTGGTGAGGTTTTCCATGGCCATCAGCGCCGGCCAATCAAACTCGCGCCAACCCGGCAGAGGATGCAGGGTCATGTTGAGCAAGGGAAAGCCGCTCTCCTCAAAAAATCGCGCCGCTGCCAGAGCATTGGCCACGGAGTCCGTGGGCAGGTGCACGGTATATTCCAGCTTGAGCGCTGCCAAACCTTCCAGCCAGCGCCCCACCTTGGCCTGCCAGCCAGCATCCCAGCTGTAAACCAGCAGCTCGAGGAAGTCGGCCCGACCTTCGACTAAACGGGCGTTATCGAGGAAATTTTCCCCGATAAGCCATGACGTGGTCCCCAATTTCATCGCGTGATTTCCCTATGGCGGCAAAGGTGCCCATCTCTTCGATCATGCGCAGGGCCGCCTCGATGATGGAGAAGACCAGGGCGCAGCCGGTGCCCTCGCCCAGGCGCATGTTCATGTCGAGCATCGGTTCCAGGCCGGTGATTTCCTTAAGCAGTTTGGCCCCGGGCTCAAAGGAGATGTGCGAGGGGATCATGTACTGCACGCTCTCGGGTTTGAGCCGCATGGCGGTGAGCGCCGCCACGTTGGAAATCAAGCCGTCGGTGACCACCGGCACCCGCCGCGCGGCGCAGGCGAGATAGACCCCGGTCATGCCGGCAATATCCAGACTGCCCACCTTGGAGAGCACGTCCAGGGCGTCCTTGGGATTGGGCCGGTGCAGTTCCACAGCCTGCTTGACCACTTGTTTCTTGCGCGCAAAGGCCTCGTCGGTGAGGCCGGCGCCGCGCCCCACCACCCGGTCGATGTGGGCCTCGGTGAAGCCGTAAAGCACGGCGCTGGAGGCGGTGGTGTTGCCTATGCCGATCTCGCCAGTACCGAGCAGATCATAGCCCTCATCAATGGCCTGATTGGCGATTTCGATGCCCACCTCAATGGCCTGGACAGCCTCGGCGCGGGTCATGGCCGGCTCCTTGAGGAAATTGGCCGTACCATGACGCACCTTGCGTTTGATCACCTTGGGCAGGTCTACCTCCACCTGAATGCCGATATCCACGGCAATGATATCAGCCTTGGCATAATTGGCGAGAAAGTTGACGCCCATGCGGCCGGAGGTGACAAAATCGGCGCCGATGCGGGTGATGTCCTGGGGATACATGGCGATCCCCTCGGCATAGACGCCGTTGTCGGCCATCATCACCACGATGGCTTTTTTCTTGATCTCGTTATGGACCTTGCCGGTGATACCGGCGATCTGGCGGACGATGTCTTCGAGTTTGCCCAGGCTGCCCGGCGGCTTGAGGCAGTAGTCGATCTCCCGTTGCGCCTCGGCCATGACGCGCTCGTCGGCGGGGCGAATGGCGGCAAGGGTTTGTTCCAGCAGGTCCATGGGATCTCCTTTATTGCTGATGATGTTTGGGCTTATGCAGTGGCACCCAGGTGTGAGGTCACAACGGGACACCGGAACATGAGAAATCGATGGATTGGGCTGAGCGCCCCTGTCCGCACCACCCCAGGCATCTCGACCAACGGGAGAGATTTCCGAGGTTTGAGAGAGCTGACCCGAAAGAGATTTCTCCCTTACGGTCGAAATGACATGGGTGTGGGGTATCGCGTCGGTGTCATCTGCACCCGCGTGGTTCTTCGCATTAGCGGTAATTAAAACGGATCATGATCGGCAAGGTGCCCATGAACTCGATCTCAGTGAGGGTGGCGTTGTCGACCTTGAATTTCCAATAGCCCTTGGACACCGATTCACAGAAAAAGTGGGCCAGCAGCGAACGAATGCAACCGCCGTGCGAGACCACCGCCACGCGCTTGCCGGCATGGTATCGCACAATCTCCTCCACCACGCTGACCACCCGGTGCTTAAACGCGGCAAAGGCCTCACCGCCGGGGATGTGGGTCTGTTCCCAATCGGTGAGCCAGAGTTGCCAGATTTCCGGGTATTGCTGGGCAATCTCGGAAAAGTGCATCCCCTCCCAATCGCCGAAGTGAAACTCCTGCAGACTGGAATCGGTGATGATCGGCACCTGCTCGCCAAAGACGACGGAGGCTGTTTCCACCGCGCGGGTCAGCGGGCTGGCGAAGATGGAATCCACTTCCAGGGCGTTGATGCGGTCGCGAAGCAGGGCTGCCTGCTGACGACCGGTGTCGTTGAGCGGGATATCGGTGCTGCCCATGAGCACACCGCTTTTATTGGCGTCGGTTTCGCCGTGGCGGATAAGGTAGAGTCGGGTGACGTTCATAACAAAAATTTCCACACAAGAAGGATGACGAAAAAACTGAGCATTTCAGAGAGTTCAATACTGGCGCCGATGGTATCGCCGGTGATGCCGCCCAGCCGTTTCTTGAGGTAGACGGCAAAGAGCGACCCCAGGGCTATCGAGGGCAGGATAAGCAGCAGGGCCACCGCCGGGATGAGGGCGGCTCGCACGCCACACAGGGCCAGCAGCACCAGGAGAATGGCGTAGGAGACGGCCGAGGCGGCCAGGGCCTGGGCTGGCCCCATCTGGTTGACGTAATCGCCGATCCCCCGTACCTCGCGGGCGTAGCGGGCGCTGGCCGAGTGCCAGGTGAGGGTGGTGCGGCCAAGCACCGGCGTGGCCAGCACCGCGAACAGGGCACCCTCGCCAGGTATGTGGGAGAGCAGCACGAATTTCAGCAGAATAGTCAGCACCAGGGCGATGACACCGTTGGCCCCCAGGGTGGAGTCGCGCATGATCTCCAGCATTCGCTCCTGGCTGCGGTAGCTGAACAGGCCGTCGGCGGTATCGGCAATGCCGTCGAGATGCAGGCCACCGGTGACGGTGATGAGCATGATCACCGCAAAGAGCGCAGCAATCTCCCGACTCAGCCAGACATCGGCCAGGCCAAAGGCCAGGGCGCCGGGCAGGGCAGCCAACAGACCCACCAGCGGCATCCACTTCATGCCGCGCACGAAATGTGTGGCGGTGAACTCGATGGCCATGGGGATGGGGTAGCGGGTCATGAACTGGAGCATGAGAATGAGCGAGCGCATCAGGCCGCTCCCTTAATCTTCACCGCAATGCCGGAGACCACCAGGTAGACCTCCACAGCGGCGGCGGCCATACGCTGATTGACGCGGCCGGCACAGTCGCGGAAGAAGCGCGACAGCGGCGAGATGGGCACGATGCCGTAGCCGACCTCGTTGGTCACCGCCACCAGGTGGGCACGGCTGGCAGCGGTCGCTTCCAGTAAGGCGCTGATCTCGCCCAAAATATCGGCTTCGATGGCGTTCATCTGCGCTACAGAGGGCGCATCCCAATCAACATCCTGGGCCAGCATGCGGTTGGTGATCATCACTGTGAGGCAATCAAGGAGCAGGACGTCGAAGCGGTTGCCCTGGGTGGCGACCACCTGCGAGGGCTGGGTGGGGGATTCAAAGGTCTGCCAGGCGGCGGGCCGCTGCACGCGGTGCTTGGCAATGCGGTCTTCCATCTCGGCATCAAAGGCACGGGCAGTGGCAATGTAGGCGATCTCCTGCCCCATATCCGCGACCAACTGCTCGGCAAAACTGCTCTTGCCGCTTCGTGCCCCACCGGTGATGAGTATCACTCGCCCCATACACGCACCTGAAGATGTTGCCGGGACCCCAACAGCCGTCACGGCAGGGTTGCATTGCTGAGTATTTCGTCGGGAAGCAGGCGAGTGCCGTCACATACGGCGCCGTTGTCTCATTCCACGAAGACCCACGATTAAGAGGAGTATCTGGCTCATCCGCCACAGGCGGCATCACAGTTGCGGGACAGCACGGGAATCGCACCCGTTTCCTCCAGGAGCGGACTGCGGCATGATTGCGCAGCCCAGGCACGGTATATATCGGATTTGTGCGCAAAAAGATAGGGGCTTTTGAGAGCCCCTATCCTGGAGACACCAACCTGGTTACGCCTTATCGAGAGACGTATTCATCAGCAGCCCTCCAAGGTGTGTTTGCGATACCTGAGGGCCTTTTGCCGCTTGTTGCGCTCGGTGGCGTCGAGTTGCTGCTCCAGTGATTGCAGATACTGACGGGTGGCTTCCAGTTCGCGCATCACCTTTTCCCCACGCACCTGGGCGCGACTCAGGTTGTGCAGACTCTCCTGCAGCATGGCCTTTGCCGTGGTGACCTCACCCCGTTCGAAGATCTCGGCGGCCCGATCCCGGGTGTAGTTGGCCTCGAAGACCTGGGTGCGCTCGGTCAACTGCCAGTCGCGGGCGCTGTCGATCTCCGCGCCATAGGTTCCGGCCCGCAGCCGCAGCGGTTCACTGATGGTTACCGGGACGGCCTCTCCCGGCTGTTGATAGCGGATGCGTACCTGACCGATTTCCACCGTGCCGGCGGCCGAGGCGGGGATGCTGATGCGGAGCTGAATGCGCCGCCGCTCTCCGGCGGAGAGATCGCCCGCCTGCATGGTCAGGCTCTGGCCCTGGTGCTGGTAACTATTGGCAAAGATGGTGGTGACGAACACCCTAGGGTTGAGGGTGAGGGTGAGTTCCACATCCTTGGCCGCCACCTGCTGGGTGGAGCCGAAGGCCTGGCCAAGCAACTCCTCGATACGGGCGGGCTCGTCGATGTAATAGTACATGCCCCGCCCCCGTTCGGAGAGCTCGGCCATCAGTACCTCGTTAAACTCGACGCCCACTCCAAAAGAGGACAGGGAGATGCCGCTGCGACTCTCCTCCTCCACCGAGGCCGCCAGCCGCGCCGGAGAGGTCTCCCCGACATTGGCCAGCCCATCGGAGAGGAGAAAGACCCGGTTGATTCCCGTTGCATTGAAATTGCGGCGAATTTGCCGGTAGCCCTCGGCCAGTCCCGCCGCCATGTTGGTGCTGCCGCTGGGTTGCAAGGCATCGATCACCTGGCGGGCCCGCTGCATATCCTCCACCGGTTCGGAGGGTAAGCAGACGCGGGCGCTGCTGTCGTAACTGACCAGGGCAAAACGATCACCGGGGCGAAGCCGATCAAGCATGCGATGCAGCGCAGTTTTCACGATCGCCAACTTGCCCTCCTGGGCCATGG
Organism: uncultured Desulfobulbus sp.; assembly: GCA_964639845.1. Taxonomy (GTDB): domain Bacteria; phylum Desulfobacterota; class Desulfobulbia; order Desulfobulbales; family Desulfobulbaceae; genus Desulfobulbus. Next base: position 909,002 of record CAZXHS010000001.1, read on the forward strand.
AGCCCGAGGTGTCGATGACCAGAGCAAGATTGAGCGGCGTTGGTGCGGGGGTATCGCCACTACGGGACAGCTGGGGCGCACTCACCAGCAGTTCGAGCATCCGCTCCCCCGGCTGGCCGGCTTCCACCTGGGGATTGTCCCAGGCCACCTGAACGGCGAGGGGACCGGTGGGGGTGGCGGCCTCTCCCGCTCCACTGACGGCAAATAGCGCTGCCGAGGCGATCAACAAGAGAGCAACCAGCACGCATGATTGGCGAGACAAAGGGTTGTTGTAAGACATACCGACCTCCGTTGTGTTGTTGGGAACAGATGATGCGCGGCAATGCCTGCGCGGTCATCTCCATGGTAACAACGGAGCGCGGTTGTAAAAGCGGACATGAGCCGACATCAATTGATGTCAGGCGCGAACCTTTCGTTTTAACGTGAAAAAGTAATGGAGGGCCGGCCGCTTTCAGCAGCCTTCAAGGGCCTTGCGGATGACCGGAGCTGGGGCGATGGTATAGGTGCTGCTGGTGCCGGACTGATCTTTGAACAGGACCTCGGCGCGAATATCGTGGCTGGCGACCGGCCGTGACAGGGTGATGCGCAGTTGCAGCGGGCCGGGCTGCGCATCGATGAACAGCCACTTGAGGGTACCGGTGGCGCCATCGTAGCTGCTGTGCTTCGGGGTGGTTTGCAGGATCTCGGTTCCGGGCGGCAGGTACTGCACAACGATGACCGCCGCCGGCCGCTGCTGCGGGATGGTGATGGTATGCACGATCTCCGTCCCTTTGAGCTTATAGCGGCCGGCAATCTCCTGTTGCGCCCAGGCCGGGGCTGACAGGGACAAGACAGGGACGACGAAGACAGCGAGGGCGAAAGCGAGAGAGAAACGGATGACGTTCATGGCTGCTTGCTCCTGTTAAAAAGCGGTGGGCGCTCGGACGCGGGGATGTCGGGGACGGTGGCGGCCTCAGCAACCGGGTCAAGTAGGACAACCCTTCCCTGCTGCCCGTCCCAGCGGTAGCCGCTGCCGGCCCAGATGGTCTTGATCTCTTCCAGGTTGATACCAAGGGCTTCCGCCTGGGGCAACAGCTCAAAGACGGCGAGCAGTTCCGCATCATCGAGACGATGATCCTGGTTATCATCGGCCCAATGGAAGGGGGCGATGGTGGTGGTAAGCCCTCCCCGTACCGCAACCTCCTCGGACCTGCGGCGTCCGGTGACCAGGTCACCGTTCAGCGAGAGTTGCTGGCCAAGGGGCAGGTGCTCAACCTGCACCAGATAGACGATGGTATGCACCTGCCCGCCTTCGGTGCCCACCACCCATTTCAGTTGGCGGCCATCTTGGCCAACGTGCAAACAGGTGGGCAGGGCACTGATCAGCCGGCATGATGGGGGCAGATGCTCGCGGATCATCAATGGCACGGCAGCGTCTTTGCCCTCAATGCGGATCACCACCGGAAAGGGCTGTCCGGGCAGGACAGCGGCGGGCAGATAGCGGCTGACGGTAACAAAAGCAGGAGACAAGGCCGTGGCCCACCACCAGACTCCCCCTCCCACCACCAGCACCAGCACGGCCCCGAGCATGGCCCACGGGCCGCGCCCGGCACCATCCTGGAGTGCATCCGCAGTGACGTCCACCGCGCCGGGCTCCGCTGCCATCGTCGGCGCATCCCTGAGCAACGCCTCCAAGCCGACACCCAGCACCTCGGCGAGCTTCTCGGCATTTTCCCGCTTAACGGTGGGATGTCTGTTGTTCTCCCAGCGGGAGATGGTTTCGGTGGTGACCTCGACGCTGGTCGCCAGATAGAGCTGGGTCAGCTTTTGCCGCTCCCGCAGCAGGCGCAGTTTCTTGCCATCGATGATCAGGGTACCGTTCTCGGTGGCCATGATCTATCGCACCGGCTCCCTGCTGTGCAGATGGAAAAAGTTCACTGGCAGGCAAAAAAGGTGACGTACTTGCCGACCTCGGCGATGCCGACATAGTACACCCCATCTTTGAGCATGTTGTCGTTATGACCGGAGGAGTGACGCCAGCCATCGAACAGTTTCAGTGGCGTCGGGTAGTTCCAGCCAACATTCTCCACGCACATGCGGCTGCCGGAGCGCTGGAAACGCTCATCGAAGTTGGCGTGGCTCATCCGTTTCTGCCGCGACATGGCAAAGCTGTGGGTCATGGCCAGATGGTTGAGTCGATCATCAAAACGCAGTGGCGCCAGGCCGTTGGCGTTGCGGTAATGATTGATCTGTTCCAATAGGGTGCGAGCATAGAGACTGGCATCCTCATCCTCAAAGGAGGCGCACTGCGCAGGTAAGGATGGAAGAGTGAGGAGCAAGACGAGCAGGAAAGAAGCGTATAATCGATCCATTGCAAGGGTACCAAAAGGGGTTGGGCCGCCGTTTGTCAATCGTTTGCGGCGAGAGCGGCCTCGGGGAAGGCAATGGGGACTGTAGCGCAGCCGGCACCAAAGGGCAATGGCCTTGCCATTCCCGGTCCCAACGAACAGCCCCCGGGGCGCCACCCACCTCTTTTGTTGAACAATTGTGTCGAATCGACCATGGTTTTTTCCTCCCGGCATGGTATGAAATGAAGAAGAGTCATTTTTTCAAGACCGACTTGTATTCGCCAATGCACGCATGCACCTGGATCTCCTGGTGGGACCGGGTTCTCTTTCCTCATTCGCAGGATAGGCTCATGGGCATGATCAGGGCAGTTCTTCTTCTATGGCTTGTTTGCAGCACCTGGCTCGGCATCCCCATCGAGGCCAGGCCAGCCAGCGCCCCGCCTCGGCATGTCCTGCTGATCAGCTCCTACCATCCCGGCTTCCCTACCTTTTTTCAGCAGATCAACGGCATCAAATCGGTCTTTGCCGGCAAAGACATCCTCTTGGATGTTGAGTTCATGGACAAGAAACGTTTTGCCGATGCCGATAACGAGGCCAACTTCCTCGCCCTACTCTCCCACAAACTCAGCCACACCAAACCCTACGACGCGGTTATGACCGCCGATGATGATGCCCTGCTCTTTTTGATCAAGCACAAGGCCGACCTGTTCCCCACGCAACCGGCGATCTTTTTGGGGGTCAACAATATCACCACCGCCAAGCAGCAGAACATGCGCCGCGATATCACCGGCGTTATCGAGGCGGTCTCCATGCAGGAGACCATAGCATTGATGCGCACCCTGCTGCCCGAGACCACCAGGGTACTGGCCCTGGCCGACACCACCCCCAGCAGCCTGGGAGATCTGGCCACTTTCCGCGCCCTGGCCCCGGTGTTTCCCGACCTGCGCTTTGCCGAGCTGTCGCTGGGCGATCACTCCTTTAGCGAATTTGCCGATGAATTACAAAAAATCGGCCCCGACACCGCCGTGCTGCTGCTCTCGGCCTATGTCGACAAAACCGGCGCGCGCATGCTCTTTAGCGACAGCCTGCAACTGATCGTCGAGCACCTGCCCCGGCCGCTGTTCCACCTTTGGTATCACGGTCTGGGAGAAGGTATCCTCGGCGGCAAGGTCATCTCCCACGAACAGCAGGGCAAGACGGCCGCTGAGATGGTGGTGCGCATCCTGAACGGTGAAGCGATCACTTCCATGGCGGTGGTCGAGCAAAGCCCCAATGTCAGCATGATCGATTACCAGGTGTTGCGAAAATTCAAGCTATCGCAAAACCGTTTGCCGCCGGACACCATCTTCATCAACCAACCGCATTCGCTGTACACGCAGTACAAGTATCAAATCTGGCTGGGCCTGCTGTTCATCATTACCCAGACTGCCCTCATTGCCTTTCTCGTCGTAGTCATTCGTAAAAACCGGCAAACGACGGCAGCGCTGCAAGAGAGTGAGCAGCGCTATGCCAGTTTTTTCAATGACAACACCTCCATTCTCTGGCTGGTCAATCCAAATACCGGCACCATCGTCGACGCCAATCCGGCGGCCTGCGCCTACTACGGCTACGACCACGAGGCCATGGTGGGCATGAAGCTCTCGCAGATCAATCCCATGCCCAAGCATCTCCTGCAAGCAGAACTGGAGGCCTCCTGTCAAGGAAGGCGCAACCATTTCTTCTTCAAGCATCGACTGGCTGGTGGCGAGCTGCGTGATGTGGAGGTGTACAGCGGCCCGGTCATCGTCAATGGCCAGCAACTGCTCTGTTCGATCATCCATGACATCACCGAACGCCGGCAGGCCGAGCAGGCAGTCCGTGAACGCGAGACATACCTGGCTGCCATCCTGCAAACTGCGGCCGAGGGTTTTTGGGTGCTCGACGCTCAGGGCCGCATCACCGAGGTCAACAGCGCTTTTTGTGCCATCACCGGCTACAACCGCGAGGAACTCATCGGCCAGCCGATCAGCACCGTGGAGATCAACACCGCCGCCGAGGACATTGAACGCCGCAACACCCGTATCCGCCTCAATGGCTGGATGATTTTCGAGACCTATCACTGCTGCAAGGATGGCGCCCTGGTACCCATCGAGGTTTCCTGCACCTTTTTGCCGGAAGGGGAAGGCCGGTTTGTCAACTTCTGCCGCGACCTCACCGAGCGAAAAAACGCCGAGCTACGGCTGCGCACCGCCCTGGAACGCACCCAGATCATTCTTGCCAACATCCAACTGGGGCTAATCCTGGTCAGCCGTGAAGGCACGGTGGAGTTCATCAACCAGGCCAGTTGTGATCTCTTTGGCTTCAGTGAATCACCAAGCGCCCTGCAGGGACTGTCCGCCGAACTCCTCACCGAGCGGGTGATCCAATCTTTTGCCGATCCCATCGCCGCACGGGAACGCATCGGCGAGGTCCTGCACGACAACCTCCCGGTACGCAGGGAGGAGGTGGCCCTGTGCAATGATCGCCTGCTGCTCTACGATTTCGTGCCCATCCTCATCGACGGCCAACACTACGGCCGGCTGTGGTACTATTACGATATCACCGAACAAAAACGCGCCGAAGAGGAACGCAAAAAGTTGCAGCAGCAACTGATCCAGGCCCAAAAGATGGAAGCAATCGGCACACTTGCCGGTGGTATTGCCCACGATTTCAACAATATCCTGAGCGCGGTCATCGGCTATGCCGAGATGGCCAAAGATGCCAGCTCACCCACCTCCGAGGCCAGTCACGATCTCGCCATGGTGCTGGAGGCGGCCCAGCGGGCGGCCGGGCTGGTGCGGCAGATCCTGGCCTTCAGCCGGCAGGGCGAACACAAACGGGTACGCCTGGATCCGGGGATGGTGGTGCGCGAGGCACTCAAACTGCTGCGCTCGACCATCCCCTCAACCATCGCCCTTGAGCTGCACATCGACAAGGCTCCCTTGGTGATCGTTGCTGACCCGGTGCAGTTGCAACAGGTAGTGATGAACCTCTGCACCAACGCCTACCACGCCATGGAAATCAGCGGCGGCACCATTCGGGTGGAGTTGCGGGAGTGCGAGCTGAGCGCGGAGGAACTGCGCACCCATCCCCTGGTGGCACCGGGCCGCTTCATGCGCCTGAGCGTCGAGGATACCGGCCCCGGCATTCCCGCCAGCATGCGCGAAAAGATCTTTGAGCCCTTCTTTACCACCAAGGAGGTCGGCAAGGGTACCGGCATGGGATTGTCGATTGTCCATGGCATCGCCACTGCGGGCGGAGGCTTTGTCAGTTGCGAGGGGCAACCAGGACAAGGCGCACGATTTATCGTCTTCCTGCCAACGGTCGACGAGCCGGTGAGCGAGGAGACAGAGCTCCCCACCGTCGATTTGCAGGGCAGTGGCCATATCCTGTTGGTCGACGACGAGCCGATGCTGGTGGAGATGGGCCAGGCAATGCTGGAGCGGCTGGGCTACGAGGTGACCGTGCGCACCAGCAGCCTCGAAGCCCTGACCACCTTTCACAACGAGCCGGACCGTTTCGACGCCGTCGTTTCCGATCAGACCATGCCGGGCATGACCGGAGTGGAACTGGCGCGTCGCATGCTGGCACTGCGCCCGCAGTTGCCGATCATCCTCTGCACCGGTTTCAGCAGTCTCATCAACGAGGAGCAGGTCCGCCTTGCCGGTATCAAAGGTTTTCTGATGAAACCGCTGACCAAAAGGGAGCTTGGCACCCTGCTCAAGGAGGTGTTGGCGAACAAATGGCCGCATGGAGCAGCGATGAGCAGCCAGCAGCCGTTGCCCGCCAGCGATGACCAACCCAATGATTTCTGAGTGGAAATAATTGATTATTTTGTTATTCTTGCCGACCATGGCCTACTGGGGCCAGCCGCTCTCTCCGGCAAAAGGGCCGGGGCAAGCATGATCATCAACAACAATGCGATCTATACGCTATGAAAAATACCACAGTTCAACGAGTTCTGCTTACCACCGGATGTCTACTGCTGCTTGCCGCACCGGCCAAAGCCCTGGATGTGTACGGTTTTGGCAGCTATTGGGACAAGGGCGATGCCAGCGGCAAATGGGGCATGGGCCTGGGGGCCAGCCTGCCGGTGCTGACGGATTTTCTCTTTTTGGAGAGCCGCATCACCTTCTACGAAGACAGCACCTTTGACGGCCACGACGACCTCACCCTCATGCCCATCGACCTCGGTGCCCAGTTGCACATCCTTCCCGGCAGCGGATTGGATCCTTACGGCATGGCCGGTGTCTCCTTCATTTACGCCGATGCCGGCCACAGTGATGTCGATTCCAGTTTCGGCACCTATCTCGGCGGCGGCCTGGCCTGGGATCCCTTCTCCTCGGTGCAGTTCTTTGGCGAGGTGGTCTACCGTTTTCAGGAGCTGGACGGCAACCGCGGCGATGATATCGATGTCAGCGGTTTTAGCGGCAACGTGGGCGTGCGCTTTTCGTTCTGAGGCCGGCGCTGGCCAGCAACGTGCCCATCAAGGGCTCAAGCAGGCTGTAGAAGGTTGACAGCATACGCATAATTCTCATTGCAGGGCCTTTCATCTGCCGGTACTCTGGCGGCGCAATGGAGCAATACCAAGGGCTTCAGGGGATTTCCCCCAGAACTGCAACGACCGCACCGCCTTCCGCATCCCCGGCATCCGATACCCGTCATGACCAACGCCCCGCGCCTTCTTGATAAACTGGTGAGCATGACCGCCATCCATGACGTCGAGCTCATGGAATTTAGTCTGCTCAAGACCCTGGAAGAATTCATCCGCCCCCAGGAACTGCTGATCCTCAAGCTCGATCGCCATGGCCAGCCCTGTTACCAGTTGCGCCTGCGTCAGGAAACCTACGAGATCACCGTCGATAACATCACCATCGCCGAGGAGATCCGCACGGCCATTGATATGGTGCGCACCACCGGCCGACCCTTCAACCGCCGACTCGCCTCGGGGGCGATACTGACCCTCTGGCCGTTGCTGCACCTGAAAACGGTAGAGGTGGTGCTGGTCACCATCACCGTGCAATCACTGAGCAAACTGGATTCCTACCTGGTCAACGGCATGCTCGGCGTGTATCGCAACTTTTTCACCGTGCTCAACGAGGCGCAGCGCGACCAGTTGACCGGGCTGGCCAACCGTAAGACCTTCGACGATATCATCCACAAGATCTCGACCCAACGCCCCCTGCCCACCGAACCGGTGGATCTGGAGCGTCGTAGCGACGGCGACCTGCCCCAGTTCTGGCTGGGCATGGCTGATCTGGACCATTTCAAGCGGGTTAACGACACCTGGGGCCATCTCTATGGCGACGAGGTGCTGCTGCTCACCAGCCAACTGATGCAGGGCCATTTCCGCGAAAACGACTATCTCTTTCGCTTCGGCGGCGAGGAGTTCGTCATCATCCTGCGGGCTGCGGACCAACAGCAGGCACACCAAGCCTTTGATCGCTTTCGCACGGCCATTGCCGACCATGTTTTTCCCCAGGTTGGCCAGGTGACCGTTTCCATCGGCGTCACCCGCTTGGATCCCGGCGTCTTTTCAGCCACCCTGCTCGACCATGCCGACAAGGCGCTCTATTTTGCCAAAGACCAGGGCCGCAATCAGGTCTGTTTCTACGAGCATCTCATTGATAAGGGCCTGATCGAGGAAACCGAGATTGTTTCCGGCGATATTGAACTTTTTTAGAATCTGCCCACCACCTTCCCCATAGAGAACCATGTCTGATTTGACCCCGCTCCCCACCCTGCCGCTTGGTCGGTATCGCCACTACAAAGGGGGCGAATACGAAGTGATCGGCGTGGTGCGCCACAGCGAGACCGAAGAGCCGCTGGTGTTGTACCGGCCGCTGTACAACGACTCCGGCTGGTGGGTGCGCCCCTTTGCCATGTTCGTTGAACAGGTGGAGATCGATGGCCGCATGCAGCCGCGCTTTGCGGTGGTTGCCGAGATAACCGACTAAGCGTTTTTGTTTTCGCGCAGAGGCGCAGGGAACGGCTTTTTTATCAGTTTTGTTGGCTTCATCCAGTTGATCCGATTGGGCTTTGTTAATCGAGCCCATCCCCCCGTCTTAACGTACCCTCAGCGGCTCTGCGCCTCTGCGCGAGTCTCTCTATTATCCTCCATTGCCGCCCATGACCAACCACGCCCAGACCATTGCCCACACCCTGCACATCAATCCCAAGCAGGTTGATACCGTTGCCGCCCTGCTCGACGAGGGTGCCACCATCCCCTTCATCGCCCGCTACCGCAAGGAGGCCACCGGCTCGCTGGATGAGGTGCAACTCAGCGCCATCCGCGATCAACGCTTGGCACTGACCGAACTCGATAAGCGCCGCGAGTCAATCCTGCACTCGCTGGCCGAACGCGACCTGCTCAGCGAGGAGTTGCGCAGCGCCCTCGTTAATGCCCCCAACCTGGCGGTGCTGGAGGATCTCTACCTGCCCCATCGCCCCAAGCGGCGCACCCGGGCGCAGAAGGCCAGGGAATTGGGACTGGAACCGCTGGCCCAGGCGATTTTTGCCCAGGGCAAGGGAGCGATCAGCACGGCGGAGTACATCAACCTTGAGCTGGGCATAGAAAACGAGGAGGCAGCCCTTGCTGGCGCCCGCGACATCATCGCCGAATGGCTCAGCGAGGATGCCGCCTTGCGCGCCCGCCTGCGTGAGCTGTTTGCGCGCAAGGCAACCATCACCGCCTGGGTGCTCAAGGGCAAGGAGGAGGCGGGCAGCAAGTTTCGCGACTACTTCGACTGGCAGGAACCGGTGGCCAAGGTGGCCGGGCACCGGCTGTTGGCCATGCTGCGCGGTGAGCAGGAAAAGGTGTTGAGCCTGAGCCTGCTGCCGCCCGAAGCCGAGGCCCTACAACTGCTGGTGCGCCACGCCGTGCGCAGCAGCGGCTTTGCCGGCCAGCAGGTGCGCCTGGCCGTGGAGGACAGCTACAAGCGGTTGCTGGTCCCCTCGCTGGAGAATGAGCTGCGCACCACGCTTAAGGAGCAGGCCGACACCGAGGCGATTGCCGTCTTTGCCGAGAATCTGCGCCAGTTGCTGCTGGCCGCGCCGCTGGGCCGCAAACGCACCCTGGCCCTGGACCCCGGTTTCCGCACCGGTGCCAAGCTGGTCTGCCTGGATGGCCAGGGGCAACTGCTCCACCACACCACCGTCTACCCTACCCTGTCGGCCAAACAACAGCAGGAGGCCGGGCACACGGTGCGGCACCTTTGCGAGCGCTTTGCCATCGAGGCCATCGCCATCGGCAACGGCACCGCCAGCCGCGAGACCGAGACCTTTGTCCGCGAACTGGGCCTGCCGGCGGGTATCATCATTACCATGGTCGATGAGAGCGGCGCCTCGATCTACTCCGCCTCCGAGGTGGCGCGACGCGAGTTCCCCGAGCATGATCTCACCGTGCGTGGCGCCGTCTCCATCGGCCGTCGCTTGCAAGACCCCCTGGCCGAACTGGTCAAGCTCGATCCCAAGGCCATTGGGGTTGGCCAATACCAGCACGATGTCAACCAGAAGGCCCTCAAGCAGGGCCTGGATGACGTGGTCATCAGCTGCGTCAATGGCGTCGGTGTCGAACTCAACAGTGCCAGCCCGGAGTTGCTCACCTTTGTCTCCGGCCTGGGCGAGACCCTGGCCGCCAACATCCTGCACTATCGCCGCGAACAGGGTCCGTTCACCGACCGCAAGCAACTGCTGAAGGTACCGCGCCTGGGCAAGAAGGCCTTTGAGCAATGCGCCGGTTTTTTGCGCATCCATGATGGCGCCAACCCGCTGGACCGCTCCGGAGTGCATCCGGAACGCTACTCGCTGGTGGAGCAGATGGCCAAGGACTGCGGTTGCAGCCTGGCCGAGCTGATGGCCGATCCCGCCCGGCGGCAACAGATCAACCTTGAGCGCTACATGCAGGGCGATGTCGGCCGACCGACCCTGGAGGATATCCTCACCGAGCTGGGCAAACCGGGACGTGATCCACGAGAGCGCTTCGAACCCTTTGCCTTTGCAGAAGGTATTGACAAGATGGAGGATCTCATTGAGGGGATGTGGCTGCCGGGCATCGTCACCAATGTCACCAAATTTGGGGCCTTTGTCGACATTGGCGTGCATCAGGACGGTTTGATCCACATCAGCCAGATGGCGGATCGCTTTATCAAGGATCCGGCCGAGGTGGTCAAGGTGCGCCAGCAGGTGCGGGTGCGGGTGGTGAGTGTGGATGCACCGCGCAAACGGATCGCCCTGTCACTGCGTACCGACTGAGCAGCGGAGGAACTTACTTGCTGAAGCGAAAGGAGGCCATCACCGCCTCGATGCTCTTCTGCCAGTGTTGAAAATTTTTCTCCGCCGCCTCGGCATTCTCGCCCCGGCCGCTGCAACTCATCGACCAGGTCAGCCCCGGCGTGGCGGTCATGAGCACCTGCCCGGAGAGGGCCTGATCAAAGCCCAAGGTGAGGTGATAGCGAGCCACATGGGCCGGCCGGGTATCGAGCTTGCCGGTGGAGGCCTTGGTGACGGTGACCTTGTCGCCACCCTGGCTGAGCACCTCCTGCAACTCCTCTTTGGTCGGCATCTCCTGAAAGATGGCGTCGATCTCAGCCTGCTTGGCCTTGACGGCATTGGGGTACTGCTTGACGATCACCGAACACTCGGCTGCCGGGCCAAATTCCGGGGCAGCGATCTTCACCCGCATGTTGCGCACATCTGCATGGGCAAATTTCCATGAGGCCGGATACTGAAAGCTGAAACCGAACTGCTCATTGCTGTAGCGGGCGGCTTTCTCGGCGGCGTGGGCCATCGGGGTCAGAAGCAGCAGCACCACCAGAGAGCAAACAAGACGTTGCGTACACGAAATCAAAACCATAGCTCAGGCACCGGTCAAAAGAGTTTTCAGGGAGGTTGGCCGCCTATCCTAGCACACGGAAGTTGATCTGCCAATCGCTCACCAGCACCCCCGGCCGAACCTCCACCATCGTGGCACCAGCTATCATTCTAACTTTTGGGGATAGTTCCTAAAAACCCGTTGACTTTGCCGCTGATTCGATCAACTATGCAGTCTCCTGCGCCCCCTGTATCCCTTGGAGATTGCATCTATGCGTACCATCCTTGCCACGATTGTCCTGCTACTCACCACCTGGATCGCCGCCGCTGTCACGACCGCCACCGCGGCTGAAGTGATACGCCGCGATGTGCTGCACACCTCGGGCGGGGAGGTGGAGTTGTTCTTCATCGGCCATGCCTCGCTGATCCTCACCTTCCAGGGCAAGGTGATCCATTTCGATCCCTACGGCAAGGTGGGCAACTATGCCACCCTGCCCCGCGCCGACCTGGTCTTCTTCACCCACGACCATGTCGATCACTTTGACCTCGACGCCCTGCAAAAAATCATCAAACCCGAGACGGTGATCATCGAACCGGCCATCTGTGCCGAGAAGGTCCCCGACGGCTGGATCATGGCCAACGGCGAGAGTCTCACCATCTGGAACATCAAGGTTGAAGCGGTGCCGGCCTATAACCTGGTACATCACCGCGAGGATGGCGAACTCTTTCATCCGCCCGGTGTGGGCAACGGCTACGTGCTCACCCTGGGCGACAAGCGTATCTATGTGGCCGGCGACACGGAAAACATCCCCGAGATCAAGGTATTGAAACGTATCGACCTTGCCTTTCTGCCCATGGACCCCTCGACCATGACTCCGGCAATGGTGGCCGACGTCGCCCGATCCATCAAGCCCAAGATCCTCTACCCCTATCACTACAAGAACAGCGATCCCGAGCAGTTGGTGAATCTGTTGGCGGATCGGCCGGAGATCGAGGTGCGCATTCGGCCGTTGCGATGAAGGCATTGTCATTGATGCAACGGTGCCGGCACCGCTTGACACAACGTACGCGATAACGTACTTTGACGATATCAGGAGGCGCGCCATGACCACATTTACTGCCACAGAGGCCCGCAACAATCTCTATCGGCTCATCGACCAAACAACCCAGTCCCATGAACCCATTGTCATTACCGGCAAGCGGGGTAATGCGGTCCTACTTTCCGAAGAGGATTGGCGTGCTGTTCAGGAAACCATGCATCTGCTGGCGATTCCTGGGATGCGCGAATCGATCCGCGACGGGTTAGCCACCCCCTTGGAGGAGTGTCAGGACGAGGTTGAATGGTGAGTTGGCGGGTGGTCTTCACCAAGCAAGCGCAAAAGGATGCCAAGAAACTCTCGGCAAGCGGCCTGCGCGACAAAGCTGAACAGCTCCTCCTGGTGTTGAAAAACAACCCGTACCAAACACCGCCGCCCTTTGAAAAGCTGGTCGGTGATCTCAGCGGCGCCTATTCGCGGCGTATCAACATTCAACACCGCCTGGTCTACCAGGTCCTTGAAGAGGAACAGACCGTCAAGGTGTTGCGCCTCTGGACCCACTACGAATAGCCGGGTTGGCGACACCAATCCCCTGCACCTACTGGCCTCCCATGTCCACCCAACAAATCCCGCCATTCACCCCTGCCGCCCTGGCCCTGCTCTTTGCCCCGGACAATTTCCTGGCCTTCCAAAAACCGGGGTTTCCCTCGCACTACTGGGCGCCGCTGCTGGCCGCCGGGGCCGGAGCGAGTCGCAACGAGGTCTTTTTTCTGCGGCCCGAGGATCTGATTCAATATCAGGACCAGTGGTGGCTGCGTCTGCGCAGCATGGGCGAGGCCAATGCACCGACGAGAGAGGTACCACTGCATCCCTGGTTGCAGCAATTGGGTTTGGTGGAGTTCGTTACAGAGTGTCGGCAACAGGCGCCGCAGGATCGCCTCTTTGCAGAATACAAGGCCGGCCGCGAACAGGCGGGGATGCCTTTTTCCCGCGCCTTCGTGCAGTGGATCAAGACCACCGTGGCCGGGCTTGCCGCCGATCAGCAACCGCTCTTTGCCGAGGATTTCCATTTTCCCTCGCTACGGGCCTTGTTCTGGCTGCAGGCCGAGCGTGCGGGTCTCAGCGAATCAACCGCACAGATCCTGCGTGGCGGCACGGGCGACCGGGAACTGGCCACCGTCGAGGTCAGCCGCATCGCCATTGCCTCCTGCTTTCCGCCTCTGCCGCCTTATGCTGCCTTATGCCGCCATCTAGACGACCATCAAGGCGGCCCGGCTCCAGCAATAACTCCGTGACGCCCTCTCCAGAACGCCACGCTCCTCTCACCCTCACAGCGAGGTGATCCCATGCATACACCTGTTGCCAACTGTGCCAAATGCTCCTTCAAGCCCGATGAACGGATCTGCCGCAGCCCGGATGGCCGCTTTCCCGACAACTGCCCCACCATTCGCCAGGCAGAGCTGATCGAGGTCGCCCGCGGCGAATATGCCAAAACGGAGAACGCCGAGTTCGCTCGTCAGGCCTCGCTGCAGGAACGTGACGGCTACGCCAACCGCGAACAGGGCTATGCCAGGGTGCGCCCGGCCAAGCCGCGTATCGAGGAGATCCTCGACTTCATCGGCAAGATGGGCTACCGCAAGATCGGTCTGGCCTTCTGCCTGGGCCTGCGCAGCGAGGCCATGATCGTCGAGCGGTTTTTCAGCAACCATGGCCTGGAGATGGCCTCGGTGATCTGCAAGGTGGGCCGGGTGCCCAAGGAGGAACTGGGGTTGACCGATGAGGACAAGATCAGCGTTTGCACCTTTGAGACCATGTGCAACCCCATCCTCCAGGCCCAGGTGCTCAACGCGGCGCAGACCGAGTTCAACATCCTGCTCGGCCTCTGTGTCGGCCACGATTCGCTCTTCCTCAAATACGCCGAGGCCCCCTGCACCGTACTCGCCGTCAAGGACCGGGTCACCGGCCACAATCCGCTGGCAGCGGTGTATACGCTGGACTCTTATTACCGGGCTTTGAAGTGAGAGAAATTATGTGGCCATCTCAGGCCGATGGTCGCCGGCGGCCGCGACTGAAGGAGAGGATCACGCCCAGGCAGGAGAATAATGAAAATGCCACCAGCGCCGTCTTCATACTGAGCAGAAACAGGGGCAGGTTGGCGTCGGTGACGGCCTGATCGCCCATGAACAACGAAAAGACCAGAGTGATGGTGGTGAGGCTGGTGGCCATGCCCAGGGTGCGCATGGCACCGATCATGCCCGAGGCCACCCCGTACTGACGGCGCTCGACGCTGTCCATGATGGCGGTGGTGTTGGGGGTGATGAAGATGCCAAAGCCAGCGCCAATGAGCATCAACTCCAGGGCCACCAGCCACAGCGGCGTCTGTAGACCAAGGGTAAGGGCAGTCAGCAGCAGGCCGATACCACTCATCAGCATACCAGCGGTGGCCAGTTTGGCGATGTCGATGCGCTCGGCCAAACGCCCGGCCAGGGGTGAGGTCACCACCTGCATTAACGGCTGCAACAGCAGGATAAATCCAGCCTGCCGCGCACTCAACCCCTTGGCGTACTGGAGAAAAAGACTCATGAAGAAAACCACGCCAAAGGTGGCGGCGTAATTGCCCAGGGCGGCCAGGCTGCTGAGAGTAAAGTAGCGGTTGCCGGAGAGCAGGCGCACATCCAACAGCGGGCTGGCACAGCGGCTTTCCAGCAGCAGAAAGAGGCCCAGACCGACCACTCCCGCTAGCAACAATGGCACACCAAAACTCGCCTGGCCATGGGCCGCGCCGGTCATGATGCAGCCGATGGCCAGGGCATAGACCGCACTGCCCAGCCAGTCCATGCGCTCGCCCGAGGCGTTCTTCTCCATCTCCTGCATGCCAAAGAGGCAGATAAACACCGCCGCGATGCCCACCGGAACCGGCGCGAAGAAGATATGCCGCCAGCCAAAGTGCTGGGTGATAAAACCACCGATCACCGGCCCGGCGGAGAGACCGACATAGGTGCAGGTCGAGACCAGGCCGATCTTGCGCGCCCGCTGCGATGGCGGGAAGGCGGCGGCAACCAGGGCCATGCTGCCGGAGAGCATGGTCGCCGCGCCAAGTCCCTGGAAAAAGCGCAGTCCAATGATCATGCCGATACTGGTGGCAAAGCCGATCACCAGGGTAAGGGTGGTAAAGGAGATCAGGCCGATGAGGAACATGATGCGCTGACCGACAATATCGCCCAAACGCCCAAAGGTGAGCATGACCATGGCCAGGGATAGCACATAGGTCTGTTCGACCAGGCCGATCTGCACCGCTGAGGCACCGAGTTCCCGCCCCAGCGAGGGCAGGGCCACGCCAATGGCGGTGAGCATGAACGGGGCCATGAACTGGGCCAGACAGACGGTGAGCAGGATCATGGCCGCTGATTTTGTGGTGGGCTGTGCCATATGTGCTTCCAGGGAGTGATCAACCAAAAAACGGGAGTTCCGTCTCCCCGGCGCAGGCCGGGGTCCAGAATGACGGTTATCGGGCTTCACCCAGCCGGTGCATGGGCAGGGTCGAGTACTTCGCCACCCCTGCCTTTGCCCATTGACAATCGACCCCGCCATCAGTACTTCCAGCATGGAGAAAAGTCAACCCGGCCCCCTTTGGCCGACAGCGGCTCTTGATCGCTTCTCACTCACATTCCGGAGCAGTTATGGACACCGGCAGTATCAACGAGTATTTCAAATTTTTCGTCGCCATGGTGGCGGTGGTCAACCCGGTGGGCGCGGTGCCGGTGTTCATCAACCTCACCGCCAGCCAGGACCTCAAGGCCCGCAACGCCACCGGCACCGTCGCTGCACTCTCCGTGGGCATCATTCTTTGGGTGGTGCTGTTCACCGGTGAGGCCATCCTCCGTTTCTTCGGCATCTCAGTGGATTCGTTCCGCGTTGGCGGCGGCATTCTCATCCTGCTGATGGCCATCTCAATGCTTAACGCCAAAATGAGCAATGTGCGCCAGACCAGAGAGGAGGAGATCGACTCCGCCGACCGCGATTCGGTGGCGGTGGTGCCCCTGGCCACACCGCTGCTGGCCGGACCCGGTTCGATCAGTACGGTCATCCTCCACGGCCAGCGCCACGACTCGCCGCTGCACTACCTCTACCTCAGCCTCGCCATCCTCGGCTTGGTGCTGGTGACGGGATTACTGTTGCGGCTGGCGCCCCATATCAGCCAGTGGCTGGGCAAGACCGGCATCAATATCGTCACCCGGCTGATGGGCCTGGTGATGGCGGCCATGGGCGTGGAGTTCATCGCCCACGGGTTGAAACAGCTGTTTCCCATCCTCGGTGCGGGTTGAGCCCCCGTGCCCGACCAAAGGAGGAGCCTGT
The DNA here is from genome assembly GCA_964639845.1 of uncultured Desulfobulbus sp. Taxonomy (GTDB): domain Bacteria; phylum Desulfobacterota; class Desulfobulbia; order Desulfobulbales; family Desulfobulbaceae; genus Desulfobulbus. Next base: position 925,551 of record CAZXHS010000001.1, read on the forward strand.
TTATGGAAACGATCACCCTGCCCGAATTGTACTGCATCGGTGTGGTCCACGGTGACATCACCGAGCTTGACGCGGCCCCGAAAAATTACTCCATTTCCGAGCACATCGGCACCCTGGAGATCGATCCCCGCTATGCGGAAGGCCTGGAGGGCATCGAAGCCGGCACCACCATTGTGGCGCTGTTCTGGCTGCACCGCTCCTCGCGCGATATCCTCAAGGTCTATCCGCGCGGCGACCGCAGCCGGGGTCTGAGCGGCGTCTTTGCCACCCGCAGCCCGGTACGACCCAACCCCATTGCCCTGTCTGAGCTGACCGTGCTGACGGTGGAGGGCAACCGCCTCCAGGTGCGCGGCCTGGATGTGCTCGACGGCACCCCAATCATTGATATCAAAAAGAAGATCTGAGGCGCTTGGACTTCTTCTGATCAATTGCCCAGAAAAACACTCACAATATGCCACAACAACAGGCGCGTCCCCTCCTGTGACACCTCAATAGTTGGGATGGCTGGGTTGCCCGCGACCTGATACATCTGACACCCAAAAGGGGTCGGAACAAAAAAACTTCCAATTTCCTCCCAGCCGAGCTCCAGGTCACACCTCCACCGAAATACCAAGAAGAATAGAGGGCATACACCGATTTTTGCTACCGAAAATCGTATTTAGGGGTATACACTTGCGCTAAGACAATCAATTCATCATCCACGTCGTTGCTGGGGAGGCCACATGTTTGAATCTGCGGAATTGGGTCACAAGATCAAGAAGACCGAGTACGAAAAAGTTGTGCCCGCCCTACGCGAGGCGCTGCTCGATGTGCAGATGGATTTGGCGCAGAGCAAGGCCTTCCCGGTGATCATCCTCATTGGCGGCCTGGATGGTGCCGGTCGTGGCGCCACCGTCAACCTGCTCAACGAGTGGATGGATCCGCGCCATATCCAAACCCACGGCATGGGCGAACCCTCGGACGAAGAACTCGACCGACCGATGATGTGGCGCTTCTGGCGTGCCCTGCCGCCCAAGGGCAAGGTCGGCGTCTTTCTCGGTTCCTGGTACACCTGGGCCATCCTCAACCGTGTCAAGGGGATCAGTAACGCCGCCGATCTGGAGCAGAGCCTGGAACGGGCCAAGCGCATGGAGAAGATGCTGGTGGACGAGGGCGCGCTGATCATCAAGTTCTGGCTGCATCTCTCCAAGGACAAACAGGAGAAACGGTTCAAGGAACTGGAGAAAAATCCGCTCACCCGCTGGCGGGTCACCAAACGCGACTGGAAACATTTTGATCAGTACGACAAGTTCCGCGAGGTGCACGAGACCGTTATCCGCCACACCAGCACCGCCGAGGCCCCCTGGTTGATCGTCGAGGGCGCGGATACCCACTACCGCAACCTCACCGTGGGCAACATCATCCTCAAAGCTGTCCGCGAACGGCTCGACCAAACCAATACCCCGCCGGCCCGTGTGCTGGCGCCGCCGCTGATGCCCCCCATCGACAATCTGCACCTGCTCAAGACCCTGGACATGACCCAGGCCATTGAGAAAACCGCCTTCAAAGACAAGCTGGAGAAATATCAGGCCCGACTCAACGAACTGACCCGTGACCCCAAGTTCAAATACATGTCCGTGATCGGTGTGTTCGAGGGCAACGACGCCGCCGGCAAAGGCGGCAGTATCCGCCGCATCACCGGGGCCCTTGATGCCCGCACATACCAGGTCATCCCCATCGCCGCACCCACCGAGGAGGAACGCGCCCAGCCCTACCTGTGGCGATTCTGGCGCCATCTGCCGCGCAAGGGGCGGGTGACCATCTTTGATCGCTCCTGGTACGGCCGAGTGCTGGTGGAACGGGTCGAGGGATTCTGCGCCGAGGCCGACTGGATGCGCGCCTACAGCGAAATCAACGATTTCGAGTCGCAGATGGTCCGCCATAACCTGCTGGTGGTGAAATACTGGCTGGCCATCACCAACGAGGAGCAGTTGCGCCGCTTCCAGGACCGGGAAAAGACCGCCTTCAAGCAGTACAAGATCACCGACGAGGACTGGCGCAACCGCGAAAAATGGGTGCAGTACGAACAGGCGGTCTGCGACATGGTCGACCGTACCAGCACCTTGCTTGCCCCCTGGACCATGGTCGAGGCTAACAACAAATATTACGCCCGCCTCAAGGTGATAAAAACCCTGTGCGATCGCATCGAGGACAAGCTCAAAGAACTCTATGATCAAGGGGTGGATTACCTCGACAAGCCCAAAAAACGATAAACCTGGCGTTGGTGCGCCACGACAGATCATTGCTTGCGATGTGTGATGAGGTCCTTTGATGTCTCCACCCAACCAGAACCGACCGGCCCCCGAAGCAGAGAACGACGCCCCAGCACCGCCCCGTTGCCTCCCTGCCATGGTGGTGGCCATCGGTGCCTCTGCTGGTGGCCACGAACCACTTGAGCAGATTTTCACCCGCCTGACCACCGACTCCGGCCTCAGTTTTGTGGTGCTGATGCACCTGATTGCCGATGGTCCTTCGCATCTGGTGGATCTGTTGCACCACTACACCACCATGCCGGTACACACCGCCGAAGAGGGCATGGCGGTACAGCCGGACTCGGTCTATGTCATCCCGCCGGGGCAAGATTTGGGCATATGGGAGGGGCGGCTCCGCTTGCGTGCCGTTGCCGGCAGTCCCGGCCCGCATCATCCCATTGATCTCTTTTTTAGCGAGTTGGCCGAGGATCAGGGGGAAGGGGCCGTTGCCGTAGTCCTCTCCGGCTTTGGCAATGATGGAAGTCAGGGCGTGCAACGCATCAAGGAATGCGGCGGCATGGTCCTGGTGCAGGATCCGCACACGGCCATCAATGACTCCATGCCCCAGCAGGCCATCGACACCGGCGCGGTGGATCTCATCCTGCCGGCGGAGGAGATGGCTGCCCAGCTCCAGGAGATGGCCAACGGCTGGACCGGCATCGCGAACCTGATGAGCTGCGATACCATCCACAACGAAGAGCTGCGCCTGCTGTTCGCCCTGCTCAAGGCCAAGACCGGCCACGATTTCAGCGCCTATAAACGCAACACCGTGTTGCGCCGCATTGATCGGCGGATGATGGTCAACGAGGTGCAGCGCTTCCGTAAGTATCTGACCATCGTCGAGCAGGATGCCAAGGAGGCGGAGGCCCTTTACCAGGAACTACTCATCGGCGTGACTGGTTTTTTCCGCGATCCAGAGGCCTTTGCCCTGTTGCGCAGCGAAGTCATTCCCCGCCTCTTTGCCAATCGTGCCGAGGATGAACCGGTGCGCATCTGGCACGCCTGCTGCGCCACCGGTGAAGAGGCCTACTCGGTGGCCATGCTCATCCTCGAATACCTGGAGGAACGGCACCTGCAAACGCGGGTGCAGATCTTTGCCACCGACCTCGACGAGGCGGCCATCAATCAGGCACGGGCCGGCATCTATGCCCCGACCATCGAAGCTGAAATCGAGCAGGCCTGGCTGCACAAATATTTCAGCCGTCACAACGGCAACTACCAGGTGGACAAGCGGTTGCGGGAGATGATCGTCTTTGCCCACCACAACATCATCAAGGATCCGCCCTTTTCCCGCCTGGATTTGCTGGTGTGCCGCAACTTTCTCATCTACCTCAACATGGAGATGCAGCGGCGGCTGATGGCCCTGTTCCACCAAGTGCTCAACCCCGGCGGTTTTCTTTTTCTCGGTTCCGCCGAGACCGTGGGCTTACAGAGCACCCTCTTTACGCCGATGGACAAGAAATGGAAGATCTTCATCCGCCAGAATGGCGAGCAGCGCATTGACCTGCCCTTCCCTTTCTTTGGCCCCATCCGTCGCATGAGTGGGAGCAGCACCACCCTGCGCCAGTCCGAGTCCCAGCCGCCGACCCCGACGTCCATGGCCGAAAAAATCCTCATGGAGCGCTATGTGCCGGCGCGGGTCATTGTCAACGAGCGTAACGAGGTGCTCCATTTCTCCAAGCAGGCCGGGGCCTACCTGCACACCCCCGAGGGCGAACCCACCCGCGACGTGATCCGACTGGTGCGGGAGGAACTGCGCCCGGCCCTGCGCGCCGCCATCTACAAAACCTGCACCGAACAGCGGGAGAACGTCTTTCAGGGTATCAAGGTTAACAATGACAGCGGTGCATCGCTGATCAACCTCATCGTGCTGCCGCTCCACAATAGCGATCAGGGCGAAAAGCTGGTGCTGGTGATTTTTGAGCCGGCCCCGCCGCCGCAGACTGCCCCACTGGCCATCGGCGAGCCCACCATCATTGATGGAGCCAATCGCGATGCGGTGATCCACCACCTCGAAGAGCAGTTGCGGGTTACCAGCGAACAGTTGCAGGCCACCTGCGAGCAGTTGGAGTCCTCCAACGAGGGCTTTCTGCTTGCCAACGAAGAGCTGATGGCCACCAACGAGGAGTTACAGTCAGCCAACGAGGAACTCCAGGCCACCAATGAAGAGTTGGAGACCTCCAAAGAGGAGTTGCAGGCCCTCAACGAAGAGTTGATCACCGTCAATGTCGAGTTGGAAGATAAAATCGAAGAGTTGGACCACTCCAACAACGATTTGGAGAACCTGTTCACCAGCGCCGAAATTGCCACGCTCTTTTTGGATCGCGCCCTGCACATCAAACGATTCTCCCCGGCCATGGCCGCACTGTTCCACCTCATCCCCGCCGATATTGGTCGGCCCTTTCGCCACCTCTCCACCATTGCCGACTGGGCGGAACTCCCCGCCGATGCCACCCGCGTCATAGAGAGCAACACCTCCATGGAATGCGAGGTGCAATTACCCCAGGCAGGTCGCAGCGCCATCATGCGGCTCTTGCCCTACCGTAACAGTAATGACAGCGTCGAAGGTATCGTCATCACCCTGATCGACATCACCCAGCGCAAGCAAATGGAGATGGCCATCAAGGAGAGCGCTGCCACCCTGAAGCTGTTCATCGAACAGGCGCCGGCCAGTCTGGCCATGTTTGATCGCGAGATGCGCTATCTCCAGGTCAGCCACCGCTGGCTCGCGGATTATGGTTTGGAGGATCGCGCTATTCTGGGCCTATCGCACTACGAGGTCTTTCCCGAAATTACCGACGAGTGGAAGGAAGCGCACCAGCGTGGCCTGGAAGGTGAGCTCCTGCACGCCGAGGCCGATCTGTTCGTCCGCGCCGACGGCTCCCACCAATGGATTCGCTGGGAGATCCGCCCTTGGGTGGATGCGGAAGACAACATCGGCGGCATCGTCATCTTCACCGAGGATATCACCGGGCTCAAAAAGGCCGAAGAGGTCCTGCGCCGTTACGAACTGCTGGCCGCGCACAGCCGCGACATCATCCTCTTTGTTGATCGCGAAAGTGGTCGTCTGCTGGAGGCCAATGCCGCCGCCTGCCAGGCCTATGGCTACAGTCGAGAGGAGTTGCTGCGCCTGACTGTCCACGACCTGCGCGGCTCCGATGCCCACCTGCTCACCCAGGACCAGATGGCCCAGGCGGATAACCAGGGCATTCTCTTTGAAACTGTCCATCGCCGTAAGGATGGTTCCACCTTTACCGCCGAGGTCAACTCCAAGGGTGCGGTGATCAGCGGGCGGCGCATGTTGCTCAGTGTTGTCCGCGACATCACCGAGCGCAAACAGGCCGAGCAGCAACTCTTTCAGGCCAACGAGATGCGGCGGCTGGCCATGGAGGCTGCGGGGCTGGGGGCCTGGGAGCATAATCTGCTCACCGATACAATTTACTGGAACCACCAGTGCCGGCAACTCTTCGGAATGACGGAGGAGACTGCCATCACCTTCCCGGTCCTCCTCGAACGCATCCATCCCCTCGATAGAAACGACTTCACCACCCGAGTACAGCGGGCTCTGGCCGGCGAAAATTACGGGCTGTTTCACTGCGAACACAGGGTCTGCTGGCCCGATGGCAGCGAACACTGGCTCCAGTCCCAGGGCCAGGTCTACTTCGAGGGCCAGGGACCTGCCCGGCGGCCGGGACGCTTTGTCGGTGTCAACCGCGACATCACCGAGGAAAAAGCGGCCGAACTCACCTCGGCCCGGTTGGCGGCCATCGTCACCTCTTCTGAAGATGCGATCATCTCCAAGGATCTGTACGGACGGGTTCTCAGTTGGAATACCGGAGCAGAACGGCTGTTCGGCTTTAGCAGCGAGGAGATGATCGGCCAGTCGATCACCTTGGTCATCCCACCGGATTTGCTCCACGAGGAGCACCTCATCCAGATGACCCTGGCTCGGGGCGAGCATCTGGATCACTTCGAAACCACCCGCCTGACCAGGGATGGCCGCCGTGTGGCGGTATCGCTCACCGTCTCACCTATCCACGATCAGTACGGCCAGGTAGTGGGCATCTCCAAGATCGCCCGCGATATCACCGAGCGCAAGACAGCGGAAGAGGCCTTGCGCGCCAGCGAAGAACGGCTGCGCTTGGCTCTGGAGGCCACCAGCGAAGGCCTGTGGGACTGGCATATCCCCAGCGGCCGGGTGTATCGCTCGCAACGCTATTATCAACTGGTCAACCGTAACCCCGAGGAGGACAGCCAAGATTTTTCCTTTTTTATCGGCACCGTACATCCTGATGACCGCAAGCGGGCCTTAGGGGTGATCGAAGCCCACAAACAGGGCTTGAGCGAATCCATCGATTTTGACTATCGTCTACTTGACGCGAGTAACTCCGGTCGGTACCTGCGGGTACGCGGCAAGGCGGTGGAACGGGATGGCGACGGCGCCCCGCTGCGCATGGTCGGCACCCTGGCGGACGTCACCCTGTTGAAGCGGCAGGAGAGAGAGCTGATCCTCAGCGAACAGCGCCGCAAACTGGCCCTAAGTGCGGCCCAGGCCGGCACCTGGGAATGGGAACTGGCCAGCAACGAAAATTACTGGTCCGATGAAATCTGGGCACTCTACGGTTTGGAGCCGCAGAGTTGCCAGCCTTCCTACGAGGCCTGGCTGATGGCCATTCACCCCGAGGACCGGGCCAATGTTGAGCAGGATCTCTTTGCCGCTGTCGAACGTGGCCTCCCCTTCCGCCTGGAATGGCGCGTCAGCCACAGCGGTGATGGCGAGCGCTGGCTAATGGCACGAGGCCGGCCCACCTTTGACGGCCACGGCAAGTTGGAGCGCTATCTGGGTATTGTGCTGGACATCACCGAGCGCAAAGAAAACGAGGCCTCGCGCGACCGCCTGGAGACCCAGTTGCAGCAGGCGCAGAAGATGGAGGCCATCGGCACGCTCGCCGGTGGCATTGCCCATGATTTCAACAATATTCTTGCCGCAATCCTCGGCTACACCGAGATGGCCAAGGAGGGCTTGGACAGTGGGGTGGATGTGCGCCGCGATCTGGATAAGGTGCTGGACGCCGCCGGTCGCGCCGCCAATCTGGTGCGGCAGATCCTCACCTTCAGCCGCCGAAACCAGAGCGAGCAAGTCGCCCTTGAGCCAATCCATCTGGTGAAGGAGGCCATCAAACTGCTGCGCCCGGCCCTGCCCTCGACCATCACCATCAGCCCCATCACCCAGGAGGGCAACGGCGCTATTCTCGCTGATCCCACCCAGATCCATCAGGTGGTGATGAACCTCTGCACCAACGCCTTCCATGCCATGGAGAGCAGCGGCGGCGTCCTGGCTATCAGCCTCTGCGACTGCGAACTTGGAGCGACGGACCTGCTGCATCAGCCCAAGGCACAACCTGGCCGTTTTGTGCGGCTGTCGGTTGCCGATACCGGCCCAGGTATCCCCTCAACAATCATCGAAAAAATATTCGATCCCTACTTCACCACCAAGGAGGTGGGACGGGGCACCGGCCTGGGTCTGGCCATCGTGCACAGCGTCGCCACCGCTGCCGGTGGTTTTGTGCAGTGCGACAGTGTCCCCGGCGCAGGCGCGATCTTCCATGTCTATTTTCCGGCCATCGACAAGACGCCGCCCCTGTGTACTCATGCAATCAGGAGCGAGACCATTGGCCGCGAACGGATATTACTGGTCGATGACGAGGTGATGCTGGCGGAGATGGAGCAGTCGATGCTCGAACGACTGGGTTATCAGGTGACGATCTGCACCGGCAGCCAGGCCGCACTGGCCCTTTTTGAAGACGATCCGCAGCGTTTCGACGCGGTGATCACCGATCAGACCATGCCGGAGATGACCGGCATCGAGTTAGCGCGGCGCATGCTTGAAATCCGGCCCGAGCTGCCCATCATCCTCTGCACCGGCTACAGCAGCCTGATCAACGAGCAGCAGGCCAGGGCTGATGGATTGCAGGGATTTGCCATGAAACCACTGAGTAACCGTGAGCTGGCGCAACTGCTGCGCCAATTGCTGGATGCACATACCGAAAAGGGTAAAAAGCAGCATTCCAGCGCAAGGGAGGATTGATTGCCGCCGCAGCAACGGTGGCAATCAAGGGAAGAGGATCGAATGGTACCGACGCGGGAAAAGCGTCACTGCACCCGTTCGCTGTAGGGTTCGCGGCTGATCTCGCACCAGACGTTGTCGCGTTTGACCAGCCCGTGGGAGCTCCCCTCGGTGAGATCAAGGGCCTCGCGGTCATTTTCGGCATAGGCCACGCACCACTGGGTGCCGCTGCTCTCAAAGGAATGCCAGTCCTCGCTGTGGTCGACCTCATCTCGGGGAGCGGCAGAAACAAAGGGATAGGTGTTCAGGGCCTGGGGATCAACTGCTCTTGCCTCACCATTATTAACAACGAAAAATTTTTTCATAATGATCTCCTTCAACTGTCTATGGGGCCTCATTGATTAGCCATGGCTTAACTAATAAGGATTCCCGACTGATAAAGGCAAGAGGGAAGAGCAAAAATACTTCACAAACAGCATCGCCAAAGGCAGAGGCCATCGCCGCTCCCCCTAATAACCGCACAAATTCAAACGCATCTCCAAACCCGGCACGCGGTGTGCTGTGTGCATTTTCTCCGACCAATGCTCCATTCAATGCTCGGTCATTGGGGCCTTATACAAAATTTCGTCTGCATAGAGTTCGAGCGAATCGCCTGCTTGCAGCGGAAATTCCTCAGGTAACTGGGTTAAAATGACGCCAAAAACGGTTTCATCCTCAATGAGTTCCACCTCCAAGTCGACATAGCCGCCATCGGCGCGCACAGCTGCACCGGAACCTAGACGAAAAAAGACACGGATGGTGACCACTTCGCCAATATGCAGGTGCTGGAGATCGACACCGGGATAAGGGGGAAACTTATTGGGGTAATAATCTGGTATTTGAGCGTTTTCCATACTGAAGACATGGTAGCCGTTTTCCAGTATTTCCTTGAAAAAGGGGAAGTTATCGCCGTCGATGTGCAATTTCAAAACGTTCTTTTTCTTCATATCGTTGGGTAGTTACTCATTGGCGATGCCATCATGGGAGCGATTGCAGCCAGTTGACAATGCCCTCTCGCTTCTTCGCTGAAAAATCCCGCTCCACTTGCCGGTGTAACCATTGCAGCGATTTGCCCCTGAGTTGATTACGCATACATTCTTCTGCCTCTTGGATGACTATTTTGATCAGGCAAGGGCACTGGTCAGTGAAAACGGACGGGTCGTCTACAAAGATATTTTTCTTCCTTATTTCAGCACATTGAAATAAAAATGAAGGCCCTTCAATAGCTTCAATGATATCCCAAAAGGTTATAGCCTCGGCACTTTTGGCCAACTGGTACCCGCCCTTAACGCCAGCGATTGAGCGGACTATCCCGGCTTTTCGCAGTTTCGCAAAAATTTTCGAGAGATAGGTCTCGGTGATACCGTGCAATTCGGCCAACTGCTTGATGCCGATACTTTTGTGCTCCGGAAGTTTGATCATATAAAAAAGTGAATGAAACGCATACTCTACCCCGATACTGTATTGCATCGCTTCCTCTCTCGCGAATACCGAAATACGCCGAGCTCATCGGCAGAAAAGAATCCTTGACGCCTCCTTGTCTTCCGGCTAAACATCTATCATGGATAATGAATATCCACAATAGATACTTTCAAAGCAGGAGACAGGACATGCTTACCGAAACATTTTTTGAAGTCATTCGACACGAAGGCGTTGTCGCCATCGTTTCGTGCGCCAACAATGAGGCCCACGTCGTCAACACCTGGAACACCTACCTGCACATCACCGATGACGAAAGGATATTGCTCCCCGCCTGGGCCATGCGAACAACCGAACACAATATAACACACAACAGCACGGTGCTGCTCACGGTTGGCTCCAAAGAAGTCCAGGGAAAAATGGGCGCAGGTACAGGATTTTTGCTCAAAGGTACCGCACGATTTCTCTCCTCAGGTTCGGAGTGGGAAATGATGAAAGAGCAATTCTCCTTCATGACGCGGGTGCTTGAAATCACCGTTACTTCAATCAAACAAACTATTTAACCTAACACTTTCCCACCACCGACTTCTCGAGAAGGCCGGTGGTGGTTGGCCAGGGCGGAACTCATTGGCAAGTGGCGACTGTATTGCCTGGGCACCATGGCAAAAGCGGCAACACAGTTGTCCGCGAAAAGAGCCGCGAAATGTCGGGATTGCGCGGTCACCATATTTTTTGTAGAATACCGCCCCCCCCAGAGTTAGCATATTTTTTCGAGAATTGACAGGTTGTCCGGCTCGGGCCTCCTTGCTTCTTGCCGGGAGTTAACACGAATTCCTCGCAACAACAACCGCGCAGGATCAACCTGGCAATTCCCTCGCATCGGCAATATATGGGACATGACGCTCTTTAAAAAAGAATATATCATCGACGCCAACACCCCCGTATCCTACGGCCAGGCCTCCAGCAGTTTTAAAAAAACATTGAAACTGCTCGGCATTGCTCCGGCCATCATCAAACGCACCGCCATAGCCATGTATGAGGCCGAAATTAATACCATCATTCACGGCGGCGGCGGCACTGGCCGGGTGGTGATAGAAGATGATCAAATTGAAATTATCTTTGAAGACCAGGGACCTGGGATTGCCGACATCGAACTGGCCATGCAGGAAGGATACTCGACGGCATCGCCCAAGATTCGCGAAATGGGCTTTGGCGCCGGGCTGGGGCTGCCCAATATCAAAAAAAACGCCAGCGACCTCAAAATTGACTCGATCCCCGGAGAGGGCACAAAAGTCACCATCAGGATCGAGTTATGAACAGCATGAAGCATTCAGTCACCCTTGACCGGGATAAATGCATGGGCTGCACCAACTGTATTGCCCATTGTCCGACCGAGGCGATACGGGTGCGCCATGGCAAGGCTTACATCATTGAGGAGCGCTGTATCGATTGCGGCGAATGTATTCGGGTGTGCCCCCATCATGCCAAGAAGGCGCACTCGGATACCCTGGCCGATCTCAAGAAATTTACGTTCACCGTCGCCATCCCGGCGCCGACCCTCTACGGGCAACTTGAGGATAAATATTCGATCGACCGGATATTGACCGCCCTCAAACACATTGGCTTTGATGCCATTTTTGAAGCTGCCGAGGCAGCGGATATTGTCGCCGCCAAACTGCAAGGCATGCTCAAGGAGAAGACAGAACCTCTGCCATGGATCTCTTCCTCCTGCCCGGCCATTGTCCGGCTGATCCAACGCCGTTTCCCTTCCCTGCTTGATCAGGTGGTCAGGATCGAATCGCCCATGGAGGTAGCGGCGAGAATCGTCAAGCAGGAGATCTACCCGGACAAAGACAACATCGGCGTTTTTTTCATCAGTCCCTGCCCGGCGAAAATCACGGCGGTGCGGAATCCAATTGGTTCGAAAACCTCAGCCGTTGACGGGGTCATCGCCATCAACGAGATTTTCCTGGCGTTGAAGACCGCCGCAAAAAACCTCACCGAGATCGAATTGCTCGGCAAGGCCTCCGCCAGGGGCGTGAACTGGGCAAGAAGCGAGGGCGAAAGCCACTCCACAGACTGGCCGGAAACCGTGGCCGTTGACGGCATCGATAATGTCATCCAATTTTTTGAAGAACTGGAGAACGGCAAGACCAATCACGTTGATTTCGTCGAAGCCATGGCCTGCCCCGGTGGATGCGTGGGTGGGGCGCTCACCATCGAAAACCCGTATATCTGCAAGGCACGGGTCATTCGCAAGGCCGGTAAAATCACCAGGCCTCCGCAACCAGCGAAGGATACCCCCTTGCGCGAGCAACTGCTCTTGATGGATGCCGAGATTGCCTCGGTGCAGGGCATGCAGCTGGACACTGACCTGCATGCGGCCATCGAAAAGATGGCGCTGATCGATCAGTATACCGAGGAACTTCCCGGTCTTGACTGCGGCTCCTGCGGCGCCCCGACCTGCCGAGCCCTGGCTGAGGATATGGTTGAGGGTACCGCCAAACGAAATGACTGTATTTTCGTCCTGCGCGAGGAGATCATCACCCTCACCGAGGGGCTCGCAGCCCTGGGATCGTGGATGCCACCGCTGTTATCAAAAGAAAATCGCAAGAAACGATAAACCAGCCCTTGCGAGCTGGTTTATCCACACCAAGTCTTCTGCCTTAACCCTACGTTGTAACGTGAACGTCCAAGAAATCATAGCGTTGACCAACGCCAGAGTGGTCGCAGGAAACGGCGCCAGTACCGGCGAAATACTCAGAGCCTACAGTTCCGATCTGATGAGCGATGTGCTCACCCTTGATACCGATCAGTTGTTGCTGATATCGGGGCTGGCGAATGTGCAACTGATTCGCACCGCTGAAATGGCTGAAATAAATGCCATCTTGCTCGTACGCGGCAAGAAGACCACGCCCGACATGATCGACATGGCCGACAAAGCCGGGCTCGTCATACTGGAAAGCCCCTTTTCGCTGTTTCGGGCAAGCGGGGTTCTATTCACCAACGGTCTATGTCCGGTCTATTAAGCGGCGACCGTTCTCTAAAAAAACTCATAAGAGGGATCAATGCAAGTTGCCGAGCTGGTTGCAACATTAGGACTCAAGATATTTTCAGGGCAAGCAGGCCTGAACCGGGAGGTGACCGGCGGGTATGTTTCCGATCTGCTCAGCGATGTCATGGGCAATGCCGCAGAAGGGGAGGTGTGGATTACCTTGCAGACCCACCAGAATGTGCTGGCAATTGCCGCGTTGAAAGAGGTGGCAGCGGTTATTCTGGTCAAGGGCAGAGAGCCAGAGCCGGAGATGCTGGTGCACAGCAATGAGGAAGGTGTGCCGGTGTTGGGCACCGATTTGGAGACCTTTGCCTGTGCCGGCAAGCTGTACCAGTTGCTTGATGCAGCGAGATAAGAATCAGCCGGCAACGCGGCAAGCAAGTGAAAACCGAACCGATGATGCAGCAGTATAAAGCCGATCTGCATATCCATACGGCCCTGTCTCCTTGCGCCGATTTGAGCATGTCACCGGCTGCAATCGTCCAAACGGCCAAGGAGAGAGGGTTGCATTTGATTGGCATCGCTGATCATAATTCGACCTTGAATGCCCTGGTGGTTAAACGGCTGGCCGAGAAGGAAGGGGTCGCGGTGCTGACCGGGGTGGAAGTGACCACGGCTGAGGAGGTCCACTGCCTGGCATTTTTTGAACACGAGGCACAGTTGCTCGACTTTCAGCACTACCTGGAGGAGAAGATTCTGCGCATTGCCAATCGCGATGGCCAGTTGGGGGATCAACCGGTGGTGGACGAAGAGGAAAACATCGTGACCATGATCCCCTACTGGCTGACGGCAGCCTTGCAAAGTGGTATCTCAGCGATTCAACAGCAGGTTGCCGCCCTCGATGGCATATTCATCCCCGCCCATATCAACCGGCCCGCCAACGGTTTATTCGCCCAGTTGGGCTTCATCCCCCCGGACTTGCCGTTTGACGCGCTTGAATTTACCGGTCAAACAACTGCAACGGCCGTCAGAGCTGCCTATCACTTAGGGCCGGAGTTAACACTCATCTCAAGTTCCGACGCCCATTTCCCCGAACAGATCGGTGCACGCCACAGCGTTTTTTCCATGAACGATTGCTCTTTTGCGGAAATACACAAGGCCCTGCGACAGCAAGAGGGGCGGTCGGTGCAGACCAAAGAATAGGGCTCTCTGCCCGAGGGGGCAGGAGAAGGGATCAGTGCAACTTATCGAGCAGTGCCTCAAGTTTTTTTGACATAAGCACGTTGTTGTTGTTCACCGATTCGACACGCTCAACCATATCGCGCGCCTCATTTGCCGTTCCTTTGACCGCATCGGCCACCACGGAAAAGGCGCGACCGCTCTCGCCGGCACGAGACGCTTCAATAGCCGCATTAATTGCCAATACTTTCAGATTAAAGGCGACTTGCGTAATGTCGGCCAGGGCATTTTGCACGGCCATGGCGTTTTGCGAAATTTCTTCACTGAGCGTGCTGATTTCTTCAAAGACTGTTTGATTGGCTTTCTTCCGGCTTTCATTGAGGACAGTAAACAACATCAACGAGGCCTTACTGCTGATCAACTCTGTCTCGACGGGCATGTTTTGGGTGATTATCTCAGTCACCTTGGCAGATCCGGTCGCTTCAATTATAAAATCAGCGCGATGACGTCTCATAGTGGCCACAAGATCGGTATAGGTGCCGATGCCGCGAGCCTTTGCTTCCATCATGCCGACAGCTTTGGGATCCTGGTCGACCATATAGGCCACTGCAACCAGCTCGCTATCTGCCAAAAGTTTGAGCATTTCCAGACCACCGCGGCCACCGCCGATGATTCCCAGGGTCATTTTCTGCTGATTCTCATTGCTCACCGTCGCACTCCTTCCGTCAAATATTGTGTTACGTTTTCATCCATTATCAAATATTCCTGATAAAAGACAAGGGGATATCGGTAATTTTTCTCCCTGCGTCAAAAGCCGTCAGAAGCACACATCGCAAACACAGTGCGTTCCACGCTCAAAACGCCTTTTTAGTTGCTTCTACAGGTAATTTTAGGATGAAAAAAAAAGCCCCCCGGCAGATGAGTGCCGGGGGGCGGACTGCACCTCAAAAAGAGGCTTACTTCACATACAGCGGTCTGGGCTGATACTTGGTATGCAGCAGGTTATGCGATTTGTGGCTCAGCGGTTTTTCCAGGAACTTCTCGTAGATCTCAACGATCTCGGGATTCTGGTGGGAACATCGCACCTCGGAAGCCTCATCATCGGCATAGAGAGCCTCAATGCGTTTGGCACGGACATTATCATCGGTGTTGTAGGGCTGACCGCCACCGGCGACACAGCCACCGCGACAGGCCATAACCTCGATGAAATGATAGGGCAACTCCCCGCCCTTGTCCCGAGCCTCGCGTACTTCGTCCATGATCGATTGCACATGGGCCATACCGTGCGCCACAGCCACCTTGATTTCCGTACCCTTGAAATCAACTGAACCGGTTTTGACCCCGTCCATACCGCGAACAGCGTCAACCTGGACGTTGGCCAACTCATCACCGGTGACCAACTTGTAGGCGGTTCTGACAGCGGCTTCCATAACCCCGCCGGTGTTACCGAAAATGGTGCCGGCGCCGGAATATTTGCCAATCGGGCTGTCAGCAGCCTCGTCCTCCAAAGCCACGAAATCAATACCCATGGACTTGATCAAACGGCCAAGCTCGCGGGTGGTGAGCACCAGATCGACATCCTGACAACCTGAGACGAACATCTCGTCGCTGCGGCTGATTTCGTACTTTTTCGCGGTGCAGGGCATGATAGCCACGGAGAAGATCTCTTCGGCCTTCTTGCCAATCTGATCGGCATAGTAGGTCTTGGTGATGGCGCCCTGCATCATCATCGGCGACTTGGCGGTGGAAAAATGCGGAATCATATCCGGATAATATTTTTCCATGTAGTCGGTCCAGGCAGGACAGCAGGAGGTGATCTGGGGGAGCGCACCGGTGCCCTTGGTGAGCCGCTCCACCAGCTCCGAACCCTCCTCCATGATAGTCAGGTCGGCAGAGAAGTTGGTATCAAAGACAACATCGCAGCCGAGTCGGCGCAGGGCAGCATAAATCTTGTTGGTAACCAGCGTACCTGCCGGCAGATTGAACATCTCGCCGAGCGCGGCGCGCACGGCCGGGGCAATCTGCACGGCGACATGCAGCTTTTCGTCGCGAATGGCGGCCAGCAGCTTCTCAGTTTCGTCCTTTTCATAAATAGCGCCGACAGGGCAATGCGCTGAACACTGACCGCATTTGATGCAGGGGCTTTCATTGAGTAGCACGCCACCGGCTGGGGCGATTCTCGTTTTATCACCGCGATGCAGGAACTCCAGTGCCCACACATTCTGCAACTGCTGACACACCTGGGCGCAGCGACCGCAGTTGATACACTTGCTGGGATCAAGCACAATGGACGGGGTGGAGTCATCCACCGGTAAGCGCTTGACGTTGTAGGCAAAGGGAATTTCCCGAATACCAAAATCCGAGGCCAGTTGTTGCAATTCACAGGTGGTGTTTCTGGCGCATTTGAGACAATCACTGGGGTGATTGGACAAAATCAGTTCCAGAACGGTCTTCCTGGTTTCCTGCAATTCAGGGTCATGGGTAATATAGTTTTGCCCTGCCGTGACCTTAGTGGCACAGGATCGCACCTGTTTGGGCGATCCCTCCACCTTGACAACGCACAAACCACAGGCGGCCCATGGCTCGAGATCCGGATGGACGCAGAGGGTGGGGATGTTGACATTGGCAAGGCGCGCGGCATCAAGAATGGTCGCATCCTTGCTGACCTGTACCGCCTTACCGTTAATTTTTATTTCAACAGTGTTCACTGACATAATCTATCACCTCTTAGTTGACCGAAATGGCGCCGAATTTACATTTCTTGAAACACTCGCCACATTTCACACAGAGATCCTGATTAATCAGATGCGGTTGTTTCTTTTCCCCGGTGATGCATTGAGCGGGACACTTCTTGGCGCACAGGGTACAGCCGGTGCATTTTGCAGGATCGATCACATAATGCACCAGATCCTTGCATTTCCCTGCCCGGCATTTCCCTTCATTGATATGCTCTAAATACTCTTCCCCGAAATACTTCATGGTGGAGAGAATGGGGTTGGGCGCTGTCTGGCCAAGACCACAAAGCGCAGCCTTCTTCATCGCCTCACCGATTTTCGTCATCGCCTTCAGATCATCCAGGGTGCCGTTACCTTTGGTGATCTTATCCAAGATGCCATGGAGCTTCTTGGTGCCTATACGGCAGGGGGAGCATTTACCGCAGCTCTCGTCCACACAGAACTCCATGTAGAACTTGGCCACATCGACAATACAGTCGTCTTCGTCCATGACGATCATACCGCCGGAACCCATCATCGAACCGATGGAAATCAGCGAACCAAAGTCAATGGGGGTATCGAGGAAGTCACTGGTAATGACGCCGCCAGAAGGCCCGCCGGTCTGTACGGCTTTGAACTTCTTGCCATCTTTGATACCACCGCCGATATCAAAGACGATTTCGCGCAGGGTGGTGCCCATGGGGACTTCAACCAGGCCGGAATTGTTGATTTTGCCGGTGAGGGCAAAGACCTTGGTGCCGGAGGAATCGGCGGTGCCGATGCTACTGAACCACTCGCCGCCCTTGGTGATGATGACCGGGATATTGGCCCAGGTTTCAACGTTGTTGATGATGGTCGGTTTTTTCCACAGACCTTCCACCGCAGGAAACGGCGGTTTGGGGGTGGGCATACCACGTTTACCCTCAACAGAGGCGATCAGTGCGGTTTCCTCGCCGCAGACAAAGGCGCCGGCACCCAATCTGATTTCGATGTCAAAGTCAAAACCGCTGCCGAGGATATCCTTGCCCAGCAGCCCCATGTCCCGAGATTGGGCCATGGCGGTTTCCAGGCGTTTGATGGCCAGGGGGTATTCAGCACGAATGTAGATGACGCCGTGGTTGGAGCCGACGGTATAACCGGCAATGGTCATCGCTTCGAGAATGGAATGGGGGTCACCTTCCAGGGTGGACCGATCCATGTACGCGCCGGGATCGCCCTCGTCGGCATTACAGATGATGTATTTGACGTCGCTCGCCACTTCCTTGGTGGTCTTCCACTTTAACCAGGTGGGGAAGCCGGCGCCGCCACGACCGCGCAGCCGGGCGGTTTTCAACTCGGCGATGACATCATCAGGCGTCATCTGGAAAAGCACTTTCTCCAGAGCGACATAGCCGTCACGGGCAATGTATTCTTCGATGTTGTCCGGGTCGATCATGCCGCAGTTGCGCAGAACAATGCGGTACTGCTTCTGGTAAAAGCCGATCTCCTGCGAGTCGCTGTCGTTCTTGCCTTCTTCCTTGTACTTCAGGCGTTGAACAACACGACCTTTGATGATGTTTTCCGAAATGATCTCCGGGGCGTCTTCGGGAGTCACCTGCACATAGAAGTTGTCGTCGGGGAGCACCTTGACGATGGGGCCTTGTTCACAAAAACCAAAACAACCGGTTTTCACGATCTGTACATCAGCCGCAACACCCTGCTTTTCAGCCTCTGCGATCAGTTGCTCATAAATTTCATGACCTTTTGCAGATTCACAGGCGGTGCCGCCACAAACAAGAATATAGTTTTTAACAGCCATAGTCTCCTCTCTTACTTCTTCATGATATCGGGAGCGGGCCGGTCAAAAATGTGGCCTTCAACCAGTTTTTTTCCCAGGATATGCTCTGTAACGATTTTTCCGGCCACAGTAGCATCAACCTTGCCGTATATAGTATCTGGCATGCCCGGCACCCTCACCTCGACGGTGGGCTCCACATAGCAAAGCCCCATGCAGCCTGTCTGCCGGATGGTGACATGTTCTAATTTCTGCGCTTCCACGGCGTCAATAAACGCATTGATGACATCCTTGGAACCGGCTGCAATACCGCAGGTTCCGGTTCCCACTATGATTTGGATGTCGTTTTCGCTGACATCACGTCTATTGATGTTGCCTTTTGTCTGCTCGCGAAGCTTGCGCAGATCTTCCAAAGTCATTTTAGCCATTTGAGTCTCCTTGTAGATGGTCCTCTTCCTGGGACCGAATAAACTGCCTGAGCATACTTAAGGAATCGCTGTGACCGAAATCGCCGAGAATCTCCTGTAAGTCGCTGCGTGACAGCTCATACTGATCATTGCCTTTTTCCGTCTCCCTGCTGCGGATCACATGCAACTCAAACGCACCGGGCAGCAGCATGCACTGCATGATGAGCGATGCCACATCACCGATGGGCTGGGTATCCACATGACTGCGATCAAAACAGCACTGGATGCTTGTCCCCCTGCCCTTTGCCGAATCGAGTTGAAACGTCCCGCCGGTGGCCTCCAAGGCCTGTTTAACAAAAGGGAGCCCTAAGCCCACCTTCCTGGCCGCATGCTTGATGCCATCGGAATAGAAGGGATCAAGAGCCCTGTGACTGGTCGCTTCATCCATGCCGCAGCCATCATCCTCAAGGGTGAGGTGAAACTGCGTTGCATGTTCTTCGAGCCGCAGCCGCACCAGCGACGCGCCGGACTCGACGGCATTTTGCACGAGATCAAGGACATAATCACAGAGGCGGAAGTGCATGCTGCCTTATCCTTTGATTTTCTCCAACACGGTGGGCAGATCTTTCTTGGTGAGCTTACCAAACACCTCTTTACCGCTCACCATGACCGGAGCAAGACCGCAGCAACCGACGCAGCGGACAGCCTCCAATGAAAATTCGCCGTCAGCGGTGGTCTGGTTGACGCCAACACCAAGGTGTGTCTCAAGCCCATGGATCAACTCGCCGCTACCCTTGAGGTAACAGGCGGTTCCCAGGCAGACCTGGAGGGTGTGCTTTCCTGGCTTCTCCAGTTTGAAGAAGTGATAAAAGGTGATCACGCCGTAAATTTGCGCCAAAGGCACATCGAGCATCCTCGATAACTCAACGGCAATGCCCCTGGGGATGTATCCGTACTCTTCCTGGGCCTTGTGCAGGACCATAATCAGATTCCCAGGCTTGTTCTTCCACTCGTCAACAAATGCGGCTAATGCATCTGTCACTTTTTCTTCACACGTTGCCATCATGCTCCATTCCCTTTTGAATCCATTGTTATCAAAGTCCCTCCTCATGTCGGAGAGACGTCCCTGATTCGAGTAACGCGCTGATCATTGAATACTTGTCCCCACCACCCCCATTTTTTTGATTAATATTACAGAAAGTTAACAGAAACACTCCGCCTAACCTGATCTCTAACGTCCAACCAAAAACACTTTCATGGAGCCACCGGCTGGAACTGCCCAGTCCCTGCGCCGGCAATCAAGAATTTGATCCCGATGCAACCAGTGCCAACCACCCTCAGGGTCACCTTATCAGTATAAAATTCTCTATATAAAGTTTATAGAAAAATACCTGATTTGTCAATATTTTCAAGCAAAGGCAACTCGAAAATCAGGCAGATTTTTTTACAAACGAAAGGGCAAAATCATGGGGATTCGGGACATTTTTCCTTAGAGGCTAACCTACTGATCAGCAAAGGATAAGAGCCCAATACGACAGACTGCGGTGGCAGGTTTCGATAAAAAAAGAGGCGGAGTGAAAAATGCGGGAACAAACGGGGTCAGAGTCACATTATGCCGAAATACATGATGTAAATCACATCACCTGCCGATGCTGCACTCCCAAGCAGCCTGATTACTCGAAAGGCTCACACAAAATATCTTCCACCGGCGATCCTCTCGCTTTACAATGGGGAAATGAGTTCATTCGCCAAGCAGGCGATGCACCAAGCATTGAGCAAAAAACGCCGTGACACTACATGGTCCTCTTCCAGAGCATCCTTCTGGTGATCGTTTTTTTGCTGCAAAAATTTACAAATCCGAGCGCTCACAGAGAAAAGTGTTATTTTTACAATAAATCGGGGACAGGTGATTTTCTCATCAAAACCCGCAAGGGCGAATATGAGGTCTTCATAGTAGAGTGTTCTCATGTTCCTTACGATTGAACAAGGGGAGCCATCGCCAAGTACGCGCGTGTCTTGAATCCTTCAACAGGCCTCCTGGCGCGGTGCCCCACTGACCAAAACTTGAGCAAGTGAGGTGGACCATGATCGAGTCATTGTACGCATTTCTGGCCAAAGTTGGTTTTCATCATCCCCTCCATCCCGCGTTGACCCATATTCCCATGGGCATGGTTATGGGATGTTTCTTCTTCGCCTTTCTCTATTGGTATGCCCAAAAACCCTCCTTCCACACCACCTGCCTCCACTGTTCTGTCCTGGCGCTGATTTTCGTTGTGCCGACGATTATTGCAGGACTGCTGGATTGGCAGCATCTCTATGGCGGCAAATTCTTGCCGCTGATCGTGCTGAAGATGGTGCTGGCCACCATTCTGACCGGCTTACTCGCCTACTCCGTCTGGCTCAACAAGCACCAGGCAGAACCTAAAAAGATATTTATCATCTTCGCCCTTTGTTTAGCCTGTGCCGTGGGCCTTGGTTTTTCCGGTGGCGAGTTGGTCTATGGCGGTTGATGGTTGTCCTGTACCGTTTTCCCTGCATGCCCCTTTTTTCTCTTCGGGGAAGGCAGAAAAACGGCGCACTTCAATCCTTTTCTTCAAACCCATTGCAAGAGGATGCCGATGAAATCAAAAATGTTGTTCTCCACCATTCTGAGCAGTGCACTGCTGGGCTTTGTCAACTACGCACCGGCAGCGGATTATCAACACACACTCACTGTCGATCAGATGAATTTTTCCTGGAATGTTAACGCCGATACATTGGCCGTTCGACTGTCGGCGCCGACCACCGGCTGGGTCGCCATCGGCTTTAATCCTACGGATATGATGAAGGATGCCAACATTATCATTGGCTATGTCAAGGACGGCAAAGTCGAGATTTCAGACGATTTTGCCTCCGGCCAGACCACGCACGGGCCCGATGACAAACGAGGTGGTGCAAGCAATGTCACGGTGGTCGGGGGGAATGAAACGGGGAACACCACCACTCTGGAATTTACCCTTCCGCTCAACAGTGGTGACGCCAATGATGGGGTCATCAATCCGACCGCGGACACCAAAATCATGCTCGCCTACGGTCCGGACAGGGACTCCTTTAAGATGAAGCACCAGTTTGCCAAGGAACTGACGGTAAACCTCGCCAGCGGCGCCAAGAAATGAATCCGCAACACCATCGCCTCCATGCCCTGTTGCTGGCACTGACTGTCCTGACATGGCCGGCTTGGCTTTACGGGCATGGTGGAGGTGGCGCTGACGACCACGCCGGACACGCTCGGACCAATCCGGCTCTACAGGCAGTACAAGCCTTTGATCCTCCAGCCCAACAACCCCAAGCTGCACCGAGCACCGTCAGCCTTGGGGTGGAGGAAAAAATCGGCAGTGTTATCCCCCTGGATCTGGCCTTCACCAATGATCGCGGCGAAAAAATTCTTCTGCGACAATCAATCGATCGGCCCACCCTGTTGGTGCCGGTTTATTATAATTGTCCCACGGGATGCATCATGGAACTGGCCAACACGGCCGATGCCATCCGTCGCAGCAAGCACAAGGTGGGGAGTTTTCGGACGATCAGCGTGAGCTTCGACGCCACGGAAACGGCAGCGATGGCGGCTGCCACCCGGCCAAACTTCACCCAAATGCTCGGCAAGAATTTCCCAGAGGATGCCTGGGCTTTTTTGACCGGCGACCAAAGGGCCATTGAGCAACTGACCGCATCCATTGGTTTCTCGCTTCAGAAAAAGGCGGATGGTACCTTTGCCCATCCATCGACCATGGTCGTGTTGGCACAGGACGGGCGCATCATCAAATATGTGTACGGCACCTTCCTCTCCGGTGACGTTGATTTGGCCTTGGCCGAAGCAGCCAAAGGCGAGCCGGCCTCTTCCATCCGCCGGGTTTTGGAATTCTGTTTACCCGCCAACCCCATCCAGGCCCGGCAGGTCTTGGATGCACTCAAATGGGGCAGCTTGGTGCTGCTTGTGGCTGGCGCTATTGGCCTCGTTTTTCTCCTGCGCAGAAAATCCTCCGACCAATCGAGGTTTGATCAGTGAGCACTATGGCAAATCCGCCTTCTTTTTACGAGACACCGGCACCCGCCGGCCTGACAGGCATCAAAGCCTGGCTCCTGACCCATGACCACAAACGTCTGGGGCTCATGTATCTGTGGGCGATCCTCTTCTGGTTTGTCCTCGCTCTGACCATCGGCCTGCTGCTGCGCATCGAATTGATGAGCATCGGTAAAACCATCATGTCAGCCGGAATCTACAACTCCGCCTTCACCCTGCACGGGGTGATCATGATTTTTCTCTTCATCATCCCCGGCATTCCGGCGATATTCGGCAATTTCTTCCTGCCGATTCAACTGGGCACCGATGACGTGTTTTTCCCCCGGCTCAACCTCCTCTCCTGGTACCTGTACATGTTTGGGGGAGTAGCGGCCATCGTCTCCCTGTTCACCGCCGGCGGCTTTCCCGATACCGGGTGGACCTTTTATGTGCCCTTCAGCATCGGCACAAAACACAATGTGCCGATGACGGTCTTCGCCGCCTTCATCCTTGGCATGTCCTCGATGTTGACCGGCCTCAACTTCATCACCACGGTGCATCGCAAGCGCCCTGCGGACATGGGATGGATGCAGATCCCCCTCTTCACCTGGTCTCTGTATGCCACCGCCTGGGTGCAACTGTTGGCAACACCGGTCATCTCCATTACGCTGCTCTTGGTGATTGCCGAACGATTGCTCAATATCGGCCTTTTTGATCCGGCCCGCGGTGGCGATCCGATTCTCTACCAGCACCTCTTTTGGATCTACTCCCATCCTGCGGTCTATGTCATGATCCTGCCGGCAATGGGGGTGGTTTCGGAAATCATCCCCACCTTTTCCCGCAAGGCCATTTTCGGCTACAAAGCGATTGTCGCCTCCTCCATGGGCATCGCCGTGGCCGGATCGCTGGTTTGGGCGCACCACATGTACACCAGCGGCATGAGCGATACCGCCATCTTCGTCTTTTCGCTGCTCACCTTCCTGGTGGCCATTCCCACGGCGGTCAAGGTGTTTTCCTGGGTGTCCACCCTCTACAAGGCCTCCATAGAAATGACCCCCCCCTTGCTCTACGCCCTGGTGTTCATCTACCTGTTCTCCGTGGGTGGCCTCACCGGTCTGGTCCTTGGCGCCGTCGGCCCCGATATCCATGTCCACGACACCCATTTTGTGGTCGCCCATTTCCATTTCACCATGTTCGGCGGCACAGGATTCGCCTTTTTTGCCGCCTTGCACTACTGGTGGCCGAAAATGTTTGGCATCATGTACAACTTCCGGCGAGCGTATATTGCGGCGACCTTGGCAACCGTGGGGTTCATGTTCCATTATGTGCCGATGTTCATTGCTGGACTCATGGGCATGCCCAGGCGCACCAATGATTTTCTGCCGCAATTTGCCCAGGCCAATGGTCTGGCTGCGGTCGGTGGATTGCTTTTGTATGCCGGCATCATGCTGATGTTTATCAATCTTCTGTTGAGCTTCCGCTCCCGCGTGCCGGCCAGCGCAAACCCCTGGGGTGGCTGTACCCTGGAATGGACCGTCCCCTCGCCGCCCCCCTTGCACAACTTTGTCCACAAACCGACAATACCCGAGTATCCCTATGATTTCAGTGAGGTCCTCAAAGGCTCATCCCGTCCATGATGTCTTGCAAACCCCAGGCAATGACGCCCTTCAGCTTGATCATCCACCATGGGTACATCCATGAACCGTGTGACTGACAGTACAGGCAGCCGTACCGGCATGTGGCTGTTTCTGTACACTGAAATCATCTTGTTCGGCGGGCTCTTCGTCCTCTATGCCGCCTACTACCATGCATATCCCCAAGCCTTTGCCGAATATGGCAAGGAGTTGAACCGCGTGATCGGGGCGGTGAACACGGTTATCCTGTTAGTCTCCAGTTTTGCCGTGGCAGCCTCCCTCACCGCGCTCCGGCGCCGGGCCAAGGGGTTGTGCCAAGCATTGCTGCTTGCTTCGCTCGGCTGCGGCGCGCTGTTTCTCGTCAATAAATACTTCGAGTGGCACCACAAATTTGCGGTCGGCCTCTATCCCAACTCGCCAGCGCTGACCTCTGCCCCGCCTGGGAAAAACATTTTTTTTGGTCTTTACTATGTCATCACCGGCCTTCATGCCGTCCATGTCATCATCGGCATGACCTTGCTTGCCGTAAGCCTGGTGCTTGTGCTGCGCAATCGCATCACCGCAGATCGGTATGTGCTCCTGGAAAATTCCGGTCTCTACTGGCACCTGGTTGATCTGATTTGGATTTTTGTGTTTCCGCTTTTCTACCTGATCCTCTGACCAAGAGAAGCCGTATGGAAGATACTGGTGAGCAACACCTGCTCTCAATCAAGACGTTGGCCCTGATTTTGGCGGCCCTGCTGGCGCTGACCGGCCTGACCATCGCCATGAGTTATATCCATCTGGGGTGGTTCAACGTGCCGTTGACCCTGATCATTGCCAGTACCAAGTCAACGCTGGTCCTGCTGTTTTTCATGCATCTGAAGTACGAGGGTCCGGCTATCCGCTATTCCCTCATCGGGACCATCGGATTTCTGGCGATCATGATCGGATTTATTTTTTGGGATGTTGCGTACCGCTAACTATCAAGGAAGGAGACTATGGATCCTGTTGTCGGCGTCGATAAAGCCTTCTGGTATATCCTGGTCATTTCGGCTGTCTTTTTGGCCGGCATCACCCTGGTCATGGTGTATTTCGTCGTTCGCTATCGACGCAGCCGCCACCCGCACCCGGAGGATATTCGCGGCAATTGGCAACTGGAGGTGCTGTGGACAGTGATTCCAACCGTGATTGCCCTCTCCATGTTCGCCGTTGGCTGGAAATCTTATACCGGTTTACGCGCTGTACCGGCGGGGTCCATGGAGGTGCAGGTGGTGGCGCAGATGTTTTCCTGGATTTTCGTCTATGACAACGACAAGGAATCGGAGAACCTGTTGGTGGTGCCGGAACATACCCCCATCAAATTGAACATCGAGTCGCTGGATGTGATCCACAGCTTCTATTTGCCGGCCTTCAGGGTCAAAGCCGATGCGGTGAAGGGCTTGCCCACCTATGTCTGGTTCAGGAGCGGGGATCCGGGCGCATTTGATATCATGTGCGCGGAATATTGCGGCATTGACCACGCACGCATGTTGGCCAAGCTCAAAGTGGTGCCACGTGCCGAATACGAGGCGTGGCTGCAACAGGAATAATGGCGACACCACGGTCTCGGCAGGCTTGCAACATCTCCCTCGACGCACTCAACGACTGGGCCGAGGTCTTCAAATGCCGTCGATGTTTGCCAGCCGCCCTCTCCGCCGTCTTTGGCGCGATTCTCTTCCGCCCCGTGGCCGACACGCAACTGGCAGTGATCCTCTTCGGTGTACTGCTGCTAGCCTGTGGCTGCGCTGGTCTTAACAGTGTCCAGGAACGCCACACCGATAGCTTTTTTCACCGCACCTGCCATCGCCCCCTGGTCACCGGCCGGCTCAATCGACAAACAGCCTTTTGGCTGAGTGTGCTGAGCCTTGGAGCCGGACTTGCGCTGCTGTCCACCGGAACACCACCCCGCGTTTTGCCCCCACTCTTGGGGCTTGCCGCCCTCCTCTTGTATAATGGCATCTACACCCCACTGAAAGCACTCACCGTATTGGCCATTTTGCCCGGCGGTCTCGCCGGCGCACTCCCCCCACTCATCGGCTGGAGCGCTGCCGGAGGCCAGTTGGCTGATCCCCGTGCCTGGATGGTGTTCTCGTTGTTTTTTCTCTGGCAAATCCCACACTATTGTCTGATTGTGCTCCACTACCGCCAGGAGTACCGTATCGGCCCCTATCCTTCCCTCGCCTGCCTCTTTGCCGAAACAACCCTTCAACGGATCATTCTGCTGTGGATTCTGGCGTTCATGGTGGTGGCCCTGGCCCTGGCCGCCGTCTCTTTTCAGCTTCATGCCGGCTCCCGCTGCATTCTGACCTCGACAGCGATCCTGCTCTGTGGCTTGTTGAGTTATCAACTGTTAGTCACGGGCCAAGAGACGCGCTACCGATACATGCTGGTACTCCTCAACACCACCTTTTTCACCGCAATCACCGCAGTGTCGCTGTGGCAGCTCTTCTTCCATCTTGCCGACAACGGGGGATAGGACGAAAGAGCCAGCATGGAGCTTCGCCATTGAAGATCGCTGGTGACCTGGTCAGGAAAAGTGGACAGGAAAGGAAGGAGAAACACCAAGGCGCGGTTTCAAACCACGAGAGCGGCCACGCGGCAGAAGAGAAACAGCAGATACTTGATGACGCCGCCCAAACCGACAGGCTTTTTTTGATTCTGGCAAACAAACGGCTGGATGAGGTGAAGCAACGGCTATCTGTTGAACACTACATGGATACTGTGGACCATGCAAAACGATGGGTTAGCCGTTGGCAGGATTTGATCTGTTCGCAGACAACCAGGGAGAGGACAACCGATTTGCGCAATGAGCGAAGCAGGGTATCAAACGAAACAGCCAACAAGGAATTGCGCCACTCGAAGGCACTGTTTAATCGGGGCTTGAAAAAGGAATTCATCGAGAGTTGGACCCGGTGTTCTCCGGCAGTTCAGGACCATCCGTGTCTACCAGGATACTTGCGGAACACTATCAATTTAGATATTGAGACCTGATCCCGATTGCCCAGGCAAAAAAAACAGAGATTTATTTACATATCAACAAATATGACCTTGAAAAGGTCATACACATATACATGAACTTTCACGAAATTCCGAATATAAAACTACACTAAATTGAATAATAATACCCATGAAATCCATTGAAGAGTTTATAGGAAAATTTAAAAATATAATTAATTTTATAATCCTTATAGTAACACTAGTTACGTTCAAAATATTATCAGAAGATTATATAAATAATAGAATTGAAAAAAGAATAACAGACGACAAATATATAGAGAAGCTATCCACATCCCTTAGACCATTTTTGATATTCAACAATAACGGAATAGTTACTTATGACCATGGTGGTTTAAAGTATATAAAAGATATAAAATTATCAAAAAACAAAGGTGGATATTTAGAAAAAATAGTAATTACAACGAATGATATTTTTTTAAACAATGCACCAATATTAAATTGCATAGGTTCAGATAATTATTCGTTCGAAAGTTCAAGGCCTGGAAATTATTCGTGGGAATATAAAATTGGAGGTTACGAGGCAATGATGGCATTAACAGACTCATCGCCATCACAAATTTATGATAATATATGGATTCTAGACATATTAAAATAAATTACACATCATGACAATTCCATGTGACCACTAATCATACATCAATCCCCACATGCTTTTTTAAAACTTTCTATGCTCTACACGAAGGATAAAAAAAGACTAACAAGCTGAAATCACTTATTAGTCTTAAATGTAATATTGGTGCTCCAGAGAGGATTCGAACCTCCGGCACCAGGATTAGGAATCCTGTGCTCTATCCACCTGAGCTACTGGAGCAAATTTGGTATAAAAACGAATCGCTCCCCCTCACAAAGGGGAATCGGCTGCGTTCAGGGCGCTGAAAATACCCATTTCAGTGGCTGGCTGCAAGAAAATCTTCCCCATGTGCTCAAGCGGTCTCTCCATCGGCGAGGAAGGGGTGGCCGTTGAAGCTCCCCTCGTTAAACTCGTTATTGACGATGCAGTTGCGGCCGACCCGAACCTCGGCGGGAATCCGTGCCTCCTTGCCCACCAGCGAAATGCCGGTGTAGAGATGCTTGGGATACTGCTTATTGACCACGCCCAGGTTATCGCCGTGGCCAACCACTGCACCGCGCCCCACCTGCACCCGCTTATCGAGGATGGCCAGATCGATCTTGGCCTGCTCGCCAAGCACACAATCCTCAAAAATCACTGAATTCGTTACCACGGCCCCCTTCTGCACCCACACACCGGGCGAGAGCACCGAATTGATCACCGTGCCCTCGATGATGCAACCGGCAGAGACCAGCGATGAACTCACCGTGCTGCCTGGCATGAACCGCGCCGGCGCCCGGTCCATGGGCCGGCCACCGTATTCGGGGTTGGGGCGGATCTCCCACTCCTCCGGCGAGATGCCGGAGTTTTCGCGGATAATATCCATATTGGTTTCCCAGTACGACTGGATAGTCCCCACGTCACGCCAGTAGCCGTAAAAGGGGTAGGCATAGACACGATCCTCGTTGATGGCCCGGGGAATAATATCCATGCCGAAGTCGGCCTCGTTGCGGTCGCGCTCCAGGGTACGCAGCAGGTACTTGGTGTCGAAGACGTAGATACCCATGGAGGCGAGGTTGGTGCGCGGCACCTTGGGCTTTTCCTCCCAATCGACAATGCGGTTCTCGTTGTCGATGATACCGGCGCCGAACTGGTGGATCTCGCTCTTGGGCACCACCATCATGCCGATGGTGATATCGGCTCGTTTATGCTGGTGGTAGGAGATCATGGCATCGAAATCCATGCGATAGATATGATCTCCAGAAAGCACCACCACCTGCTCCGAGGGATTGGCGAGGATGAAATCGATATTCTGACGGATGGCGTCAGCCGTGCCCTTGTACCAGTCGGAGGCCTGTTCGCCGGTGCGCGGCGGCAAGATTTTGACGCCACGGGTGCGGCCGGTGAAATCCCAGGCCGAGCCATCGCCGATATGGGCCATCAGCGACAGCGGCTTGTACTGGGTGAGCACACCAACGCGGGTGAGGCCGGAGTTCATCACGTTGGAGAGGCTGAAATCGATGATGCGATAGATGCCGCCAAAGGGCACCGCCGGCTTGGCCCGCCGGCCCACCAGCAGGTTCAGCCGACTGCCAATGCCGCCGGCCAGCAGTAAGACGAGGGCGTCGCCACTTTCTCTCATTGCAGTTCCTCCCCATCTTCCAAACGATTGCTTGTCGGCCAACGGTTGGCGGCAATCCTCGGGTTCACCCGGCAACCACAACCGATGTGAAAGCCTTCGGGCACGCTGTTGTTCCAGCCGATGACGCTCACCCGGCTTGCGGCGGAGCATTGCGGCGCTCCTACGCGCACGTTTTTATTGAACACGGTGTTGACGTCGCTGACCACACGGTTGAGCTGTACGCCCTCATGGACGATGTTATCAAAGAAAATGACCGAATCGTTGACCTCGGCTCCGGCCATGACATGCACACCGGGAAAGAGGATGGAGTTGCGGACCGTAC
This sequence comes from uncultured Desulfobulbus sp., assembly GCA_964639845.1. GTDB lineage: Bacteria > Desulfobacterota > Desulfobulbia > Desulfobulbales > Desulfobulbaceae > Desulfobulbus. The sequence goes on from CAZXHS010000001.1 coordinate 955,662, forward strand.
CTTCGATGATGCAACCGTTGTAGGCCATGGAATTATCCAGGCTGCCCTGGCCGCCAACCTTCACCGGCTGACGGTCGGCGATGTTGCGATGGGCGAGATTGGTGCGAATGCCCCAGGCCTCGAGGTCTATCTTTGGCTGCGTGCCGAGCAGGTCCATCGAGGTCTGCCAGTATTCGTCGATGGTGCGGGTGTAGCCCCAGTACCCACGGAACTTGTAGCCGTGCACCTTGCAGTTTTCCCGCATCATCATCGGGATGATGTCGCGGCCAAACTCATAGGATTCGCTTTGCTGGTTGCGCCTGAGCATCTCAAAGAGCACCGACGGTCGAAAGCAGAACACAGTCAGCGAGGCCCAACGCCCCTTGGGCTCGGCCGGTTTTTCCTCGTAGGAGAGGAGGCGGCCACCATCGGTAAAATCATCGGCAATCTCAGCAACACCAAAGCGCGAGGCGGATTTGGCATCCACCTCGATAAAGGCGGCGGTGAGATCGGCATCGTGCTCGTGGTGGTAGCGGATCAGCTTACGGTAATCCATCTGGTAGATGTGATCACCGGAGAGGATCAAAACCACGGACGGTCCGTAATACTGAATAAAATCAATATTCTGAAAGACCGCATCGGCGCTACCGCGATACCAGTGCGGATTCTCATAATCCTTGAACGGCGGCAGGATGGAGATGCCGCGGTTGCGGCCGATCATATCCCAGGCGGCACCGGTGCCGATATGATTGATCAACGAATAGGAGCGGTACTGGCTGAGGATGGCGATCCGCTCGATGCCGGAGTGGAGCAGATTAGAGAGGGGAAAATCGATGACGCGGGCAAACCCGCCAAAGGGAACTGCCGATTTGGGCCGGTAATGCGTCAACACACCCAATTCGTCGACGCGGCCGCCCGCCAGGATCATCGCCAAAGTCGAGGGTCTGTACATAGAACACCGTGTTGAGGGAAAATCGGCCCCTTTGCTCCATGCACAGGACCGCACAGGCGGGGCCGACAGCAGAGGACTCAATGCGGCATAATATGCCTAAGCCCTGAAAAGGTGCAAGCAATATCTCACACCTTCCCCACACTTAGCTCTGGTGGCGGCGCTCTATTTGAGGTGTTGCGTGCTGAGGCGGATCAGCGTTTTGGTGGTGAATTCCTGGCCCTCGCGCAGGGGCAGGTTTTTGACCGGTGATTCGGCGCGGGCAGCCTCCTTGTGACCACCAGCCGGACCAAAGCGACCAAAGGTGGTCTTGGCCAACTTGCCGGCATTCTTGCGGTAACCGTCGCAACGGAAGATAACCACCAGCTTGTCGCCGTGGATCCCGGAGACGAGCACCCAGTCGAAGGATTCGACGCGATTGAAGAAATCGGCAATGATCACCAAAATATCCGGGGTACCGACCTTGCCGAGATGGACATAGGCGCGTCCACCGCTGGCCTTAACCTCGTTGAGGGCGATGCGGAAATAGCGCAACTCGGAGCGCCGCAACTCGGTGAGCTCGAACTTGCGCACCAGGTTGAGGTTGGCGATGTTGAACAGGTAGCGGAAACAGGTGCCGTCGGCGGCCTGCATGTTCTGCTTTTGGAAGTTCTGGGTATCGACCTTGACGCCGTAGAACAGGGCGGTGGCCAGAGACACCGAGGGCTTGATGTTGGCAGCGCGCAGGTATTCCACCATCATCGAGGAGACCGCGCCGTATTCCGGGCGAATATCGATGAAGGCCGCATCCCAGCCGGTGGTGACCGGATGGTGATCGATGACCGCGTTGAAGGTCATCTTTTCAAAACAGGCCAGGTGGTTGGGTTGGGAGTCGACGAGAATTTTTTTGGTGTACTCTTTGACTGGCAGGGTGTGGAGCCGCTCAATGGGAATCTTGAGGCGCTCCACCATGGTCAGGTTGTTGAGCCGGCGAATCTCGTTGGGATAGCCGATGGTGACGCTGTGCACCCGGTAGCTGAGCAACCGTTTGAGCGCCATGGCCGAGGCGATGGCATCCGGGTCGGCGTTGATGACAATCAATACATTGTCGCTGCGCTCAAAGATGGCCCAAAAGCCGTTGAGGCGGGCCACGGCGGAGTTTTTACTCGCGCTGCGCGTTATGTTGTTGTCGGCTATTTTCTCAAGTCGTTTCTGCATAGAAAAGAATCAGGAGATTGACACTGTACTCCTTGAAGCGAACACAGTGAGCAGGCTTATCCGTCGTTTCTGCCAGAGAGACGGCACTCGGAATATTTCCAGAAAGGCTTTATTCCCAGAGGCTTCAAGGTAAGGGGCTTCCCATGCATTGCTTGGATCAAAAGACTATGAACGTAACCAAACCAGGGCGACAACTTACACAGACATGTTCGGAAGTGCAAGCACCGTCTTTGCCCGAAAGCGGCCCAAGTAGGGAAATCCACCAGGGTTCCTGCTTGACGGGAACCAGCGCAGCGGGTACTACACAGGCTACTGAGAACCTATCCCGGTGCCCTGCACCTTCCCGACCGCTGTCAACAGCGCAGCGCCCCGGTTGCACACGCCCATATTCCGATGATTCTGCTCAACCGCTACATCCTGGCCCTCTTTCTCCGCCACCTGGGCGTGATCATGGCCGGCTTCATTTCGCTCTATCTGCTGATCGATTTTTTCGAGAAGATCGATAATTTCCTGGAGAAAGGAAAATCCTTTTCGCTGATCGCCACCTTCTTCACCGCCTCCATCCCCTCGATCATCGATCTGATGAGCCCGGTCTGCATCCTGCTGGCTGGCGTGGTCACCCTTGGGGTGCTCAATCACAGCAATGAATTGATCGCGCTGAAGGCCTGCGGCATCCCGCTTAAAAAGATCACGCGACCGATCATCGGTGCCGCCTTGGCCTGCACCCTGGTGTTTCTGGCCATGGTGCAGGTGGTGCTGCCCAAAACCGTTTCCCTGACCAACGAGATATGGAACAAAGAGGTGCGCGGCAAGGTGCCCTTAGGCATCTACCGCAACGGCCGCTACTATTATCGGGGCCAGGAAGGCTTTTACTCCTTTGCGCGCCCCAAACAGAAGCAGGATCTGTACAGCAACTTCTCCTATACCATCTGGGGTGATCAGTACCAGGCCAAGACGCTGATTGCCGCAGAATCTGCAACCTGGCACCAGGGCGTATGGACGCTCTTCAACGGCCAGGTGCAACGGGCGGCTGGCAATCAGCGCATGACCACTGAGATCTTTAAGGAACGGCGCTTCAATTTTGCCGAAACACCCGAAGATTTCTTCGTGCCCGCCTACCGGACCTTGGAGCTCTCCCTGGCGCAACTCTATCAGGAAACCCGCCATGCCCACTCCGAGGACGAACAGATCAAGGCCCAGGCCAATTTCTATGGCCGTGTCTCCTACACCCTGCTCGGCCTGCCGCTGCTGCTGTTGGGTCTGCCCTTGCTGTTGTCAGTGTACCGAACCTGGGGCCGCGATCTTTCCCTTGCCATTCCGGTGAGTTGCGGCATGGCCTTTGTCTGCTGGGGGGCCTATACCATTTTGCAATCCTTGGCCAAGGCCGGCTATGTGCCACCGTTGGCAGCCGCCATCTCCATGCACCTGGTGGTGGGCGGCGTGGGCTATATCATGCTGCTGCGGGAAGATCGCTGAGATGGGCCGTATTGGCATCGTCGGCGTCCCTCCGCTGGCCGAAATTGCTGCCATCAACCGTCGCGGCGACACCATCGTCGACCTCGACGAACCGCAGGTAACCGCCTCCCTCGACCAAACCGCCCCCTTTATCCCCCGCGTCTACTGCGCCATTTTGCGCACCGTGGTGCTCAACTGCCTGCACCTGCAACTCGATGCGGTGCTCATTGATGTCGGTCCCGGCAAATGCGATTGCGCCCTGCATGTGGCCGAGGTGCTGAGCGATATGCTCACGGTGCCGATCATTCGCACCCGCAACCAGGATAGCCAAGCCTTTGGTTATCCCCTGTGCACGGCCGAGATGCCGCTGATAGAGAAATTCAGCCGCATCACCCGGGGGGTGCAATCTGCGGCCGCCTATCCTGCCAGCGAAGCCTGTCAGCCGAGCTGCGGTTTCTGGGGGGTGCCGCCGCGTGATTTCTCTCTGCTCAGCCCCTTCCCTGACACCACCCATGTCTTTGGCTGGACCCGCTGCATGGAAAACAAGACCCCGGCCAATCTTGCATTGGAAACGGTCTTTGATGCCACCATTCCCACCGTCTTCTTTGCCCAGTCCTTCTGTGCCAAGGCGGCGCTGGCCAAACACCTGGCCAGCAAGCATCCCCGAGCCATTGCCATTGACTGCGATGTCACCCCCGGCAGCTCCACCCGCGCCAAGATCGAGGCATTCCTCGAACTCTCCGGCATCGAACCCCGGCGGAGCGACGACTGATGCTGTTGGCTGATTTCGGCACCTCCTACTGCAAGATCCTCGATACCGAGAGAGATGCGCAACCCCGTATCGTCGCCAACCGCGCCCTGCCACGGGATTTTCGCGCCGATCTCGCCACCGGCCACAACGCTGCCCGGCGCAGCCAGCGCAGTATCAACGAGCTAACCGCTTTGGCGCGGGGCGGTAAGGCCCTCATCGACCGCGACGACTTTGTGCTGCTCGATTGCGGCAGCCGCGATATCAAATTCGTGCGCTTCGCCGGTGGCGAGGTGGTCGATATGGGCTGGAATGCCGAATGCGGTGCCTCGATGGGTTTCACCATTGAACTGCTTTCCACCTACTACCAGTTGGACTATGCCGCCCTGCCCGTTCCGGCCACCGGCTTTTCCATCACCTGCGGCGTGCTCGGCATGAGTCATATCTTCGATGCGGTGGTGTCCGGGGCCTCGGAGGCCGAGGCTGTCGCCAAATTCGTGCGTGGCATCGCCCTCAACGCCTACCGCTTTGCCGGCGAGCCTGCGGAGCTCTATCTTTCCGGTGGGTTATGCGACAACCCGCTCTTTGTCGGTAGTCTTCCTGCCGAGATCCACCCCTTGGGCCGCTTTGTACTCATTGCCGGATTGCGGGCCACCCTACGGGCTGAGGCGAACCACGGCTCTTCCGCATAAAAAAAGCCGGCCTCCCATACGGGAACCCGGCTCTTGGCAGCGCCATAACAAGAAGATCAGTCTTTCTTTTTTTTCTTTTTCTTCTTGTCCTTGTCTTTTTTCTTTTTGTCCTTCACCTTTTCGCTGTCACGCAACGGGCAACTACTGCACATCTTGCCCTTTTTCTCGTGACCGCCACAGCATTTTTTCTTCTCTTTCCCCACGGCTATCCTCCTTTTCCTTCATCCGCAGCTCCTTGTCCAACAACAGGTCTGCCTTAAAGGTAGGTCCGACAGCGGTGCTTGAAAAGAACATTCTGCACCTGCCTACGGTTTTACAGCGATTGACGATGTGGATTATTCCTTCTTACCGTTCTCGGCCTTGGCCGGAGCCTGGATCTCCATCAACTCCACCTGGAAGATGAGCATGGAGCCCGGCTCAATCACCGGAGGTGCCCCACGATCTCCGTAGGCCAAATCCGGAGCAATATACAACTCAACCGTGGAACCCACTTCCATCAGCGGCAGAGCCTCCTGCCAGCCGGCGATCACCTGATTGACCTGGAAGACGGCCGGCTCATTGCGCTTGTAAGAGCTGTCGAATTCTTTACCATCGAGCAGGGTACCCTTGTACTGCACCTTGACGGTATCGGTCGGCTGCGGCTTGGCGCCCTGGCCTTTCTTAACCACCTTGTACTGCAATCCGGATTTGGTCTCGACCACGCCTTCCTTGGCCTTGTTGGCCTTGAGGAATTCCTCGGCAGCCTTGCGGTTCTTCTGCACCATGGCCACGGTCTTCTGGATCTGTTTTTCCTGCTGGCGCTTGGCAAATTCCTGCTGAATGGCAGCGGCATCGGCCGGGTTGAGCAGCGGCTTGTTGCCATTGTAGCCATCGTTGATGCCCTGCTGCAGTACGTTGAGATCGAATTTTTCCTCCAACCCCTTAAAGTACTCGCCCAGGTCGAGCCCCATGGCGTAGCTGAGCTTCTGCTCGTCGTTCTTCAGCACCTCCGGCTGATCGGCCGCACAGACGGTGCCCGCCGTGACCAGCAGGGACAACATCCCGGACAAAAACAGTTTCATACACATCTCCTTGGTAGATTGTTCAAATTAAAGGCCACCCCTGGCCGGTTTATCGGTACCAGAGCCAGGCCGGCGGCCAAAATGTAACCACGGACAATCAATCAGACAACGATTGCTTGCAACAAGTGAATCACCCTGACTGGTTGGTGTCCACAATTTTTTCAAGCCGCGACGAATTTTTATAATTTTCGGCGATCTACAACGCGTTTGGCCTTGCCTTCGGAGCGTTCCAGACTCTTCTCCTCCACCAGCTTGACATCGACATTGACGCCGACCTCGGAGGCCAGCCGGCTCTTGATGGTATCGATCACCTGACGCTGCTTTTTCATCTCATCAAAGAAGATCGACTCCATCACCTCCACCATGACCGTGATCTTGTCGGCATGGTTTTCGCGGTCGACAATAATCTGGTAATGGGGTTCGGTGCCCTCGACCTCGAACAGCACCTTTTCGATCTGCATAGGGAAAACATTGACGCCTTTGATGATGAGCATGTCGTCGGACCGGCCCATGACGCGCTCCATCCGCTTCAGGGTGCGCCCGCAGGCGCAGGTGCCGGGGATGAAGCGGGTGAGGTCGCGGGTACGGTAGCGGATCATCGGGAAGGCTTCCTTGGTGAGGGTGGTGATCACCAGCTCGCCGACCTCGCCCTCGGCCACCGGCTCAAAGGTCTTGGGATCGAGGATCTCCAGCAGGAAATGGTCCTCATTGACGTGCAGACCGTTGCACTGCTGGCACTCGCCGGCCACGCCCGGCCCCATCACCTCGGAGAGGCCGTAGTTGTCGGTGGCAATGATGCCCAGCTTCTGGTGGATCTCCTGCCGCATAGCCTCGGACCAGGGTTCGCCGCCGAAGAGCCCATAGCGTAGCGACAGGCCGTTGGGATTGATGCCCATATCCATCATGGCATCGGCCAGCACCAGGGCGTAGGAGGGGGTGCAGACCAAAGCCGTGGTTTTGAAATCCTGCATGATCTGGATCTGGCGCTTGGTGTTGCCCGCCGAGATGGGGATGACCGAGGCGCCCAACAGTTCGGCACCGTAATGGAGGCCAAATCCGCCGGTGAACAGGCCGTAGCCAAAGGCGATCTGGATGACATCGTTCTTGGTGACGCCGGCGGCGGTGATGATGCGCGCCACCAGCCCGGACCAGGTCTTGATGTCGTTGCGGGTGTAGCCGACCACCGTGGCCTGGCCCGAGGTGCCGGAGGAGGAGTGGACGCGTACCACATCGCGCAGGGGCACAGCGAAGAGGCCGTAGGGATAGTTGTCACGCAGGTCCTGCTTTTCGGTGAAGGGCAGGCGGCGCAGGTCATCGAGCGAGCGGATATCGTCGTAGTTGAACTTGATCTGCTCGAATTTCTTCTTGTAAAAGGGGACGTTGGTACCAACGCGGTAGAGCGTCGACTGCAGACGCTCCAACTGGAGTTGCTCCAAATCCTCCCGTGCCATGCATTCGCGTTCCGGTTCCCAGTAGCTCATAGGTGTGTAGCCTGTAGGTTGGTTGGTCTGTTAGGTGTATAGCTTGTAGGTTGTTAGTCTGTAGGCTTTTAGCTCAACAGCTAAACCGCTACAGACTAAGCAACCTATTCCGTCATCTTTTCCCGCCCCAGATAGGCGCGTTGCACATCGGAATTGGCCAGGAGATGGGCCGCCGGGCCTTGGACGATGACCTTGCCCACCTCCAGCACATAGCCGCGATCGGCAATGCCCAGGGCGGCCTTGGCATTCTGCTCGATCAAGAGCACGGTGTTACCCTCGTCGCGCAGTCGTTTGATGATGGCAAAGATGTCGCGCACGATCAGCGGCGCCAGGCCGGTGGAGGGTTCATCCATCATCACCAGCCGTGGCTTGGACATCAGCGCACGGCCCATGGCCAGCATCTGCTGCTCGCCGCCGGAAAGCGTACCGGCCAACTGATGGCGTCGCTCTTGGAGAATGGGGAACAGCTGGTACTGGTGCTGCAATTCCCGTTGCACCGCAGCCCCGCCTTCCCGCTTCTGCAACACATGGCCCCCAAGCAGCAGGTTTTCCTCCACCGACATCGAGGCAAAAACCTGGCGATTTTCCGGCACCAGGGCACAGCCCGAGGCGACGATCTGCCCCACCGAGCTGCACCCGCAGGAACGGCCTAGGAAACTGATCTCTCCTTTGCTCGGCTTGATCAGACCGATGATGGTGTGCAGCAGGGTGGTCTTGCCGGCACCGTTGGCGCCGATCATGGTGACGATCTCGCCGGGATCGACGTGGAGAGAGATATTTTTGAGGACGCGGAGCTTGCCATAGCCGGCGTCAAGGTTGCGAATCTTCAGCATGCGATTTGATCAGGGCGTCGTAAGGGCATGAATTGAAAAAGAGCCGAATTAGGCTTCATCCTCGCCGAGATAGATTTTGATGACTTGCTCGTTCTTCTGGATGTTGGTCGGGGTGTCCTCGGCCAGTTTGGAACCGAAACTGAGCACCACGATCTCATCGGAGATATCCATGACCAGCGACATGTCGTGCTCCACCAGCAACACGGTGATGCCCATGTCGCGGATGGTGCAGATCAACCGCGCCACCTCGGCGGTCTCGTAGATATTGAGGCCGGCGGCCGGTTCATCGAGCAGGAGGAGTTTGGGCTCCAGGGCCAGGGCCCGTGCCATCTCCACCGCCCGTTGCTGACCAAAGGCCAGGCTGGTGACGTCGGCATCGGCAAGATCGGCGATACCAAGGAGTTCCAGGAGTTCCAGGGAGCGGTCGCGGATGGCCCGTTCCTCCTTCCAGGTGGAAGGCAGCGAGACCATGCCGGCAAAAAAACCGGCGCGACTCTGGGTATGACGGCCGACCATGACACATTCCAGGGCAGTCATCCCATGGAAGAGCTTGATGTTCTGGAAGGTGCGTGCCATGCCCAGGCGGGCGATCTGATAGGTCTTTTGACTGTGGATCTCCTGGCCTTGAAAGATGATCCGACCCGCGCTCACCGGCAGGGTGCCGGCGATGAGGTTAAAAAGCGTGGTCTTGCCGGCACCGTTGGGCCCGATCACCGCCTTGATACTGCCGGCGGCCACCTGGAAGCTGACATCGTTAACCGCGTGCAGGCCACCAAAACGCTTATGCACCCCCTGCAACTCCAGCATGATTTCCCTGGCTCCACCGTTCACGAGCGTGCCCCCAGAAAAATCCGTTGCAGCAAGGGCTTGAGCCGTAAACTCAAAATACCGTCCGGCGCAAACAGCATCACCAGGATGAGGATGATGCCGAACACTGCGTCATCGTAGGCACCAAAGACACCGCGCAGGGAGAGGAAGGTCAGCCCGACGCCCATGATCAAGGTGCCCCAGAGGTTGAGCATACCCCCCACCGCCACCAGGGCCACATAGCGCACCGACTTCATCACCGAGGCCTCGCTCGGGCCGATGCCGCCGTTGAAGTGGGTGAGCAGCACCCCGGCCACCGCCGCATAGACAGCGCTCAACACAAAGACCTGGAGTTTGTAGCGGGTGGTGTTGATGCCCGAGGCCTCTGCCGCCTCTTCGGAGCTGTGCAGCGAGCGCAGCGCCCGCCCCACCCGGGAACCGATCAGATTAAGCAGCAGCAGCATGCCCAGAATGAGCAGCACCCAGGCCGCATAGTAGTTGAGCACCCGATGCTGGGCATCGCCACTGATGGTGAGAAAGGGCAGCAGGTTGAATCCCGGCACCTCGGTGAGACCATCGGCCTCACCAAAATAGGGAGAGGCGAGAAAGATGCGGTAGACGATGGTGCCAAAACCGAGGGTGGCCATGGCCAGGTAATGGCCCTTGAGCTTGAGCACCGGGATGCCGATGATCAGGGCCACCAGGGCGGCGGTGCACACCGCCACCACACAGGCCAGCCAGGGCGTGACCGTCACCAGAGTGGCGCCGTAGAGATCCTGGCCATGGACCAGCAAGCCCATCTGGTCAAGACCACGTCCCCAGCTGGTGTGCAGCAGGGCTTCCAGATTGCGGGTGGTAAGGCCAGCGGCCAGATAACCGCCAATGGCAAAAAAGCCGGCATGGCCAATCGAGATCTGGCCGGCATAGCCCATGAGCACCCCCAGGCCGGTAATCACCAGTCCGTAATAGGCGGACATGGTCAGCTGGGTGAGATAGAACTCAGTGCCGGTGAGCACGGTAGCCAGATGCAGGGCCACCATCACACCACAGAGCGCGGCCAGGGAGAGATGTTTGCGGGTCTGCATCAGAAATCCTTCAGGCGCGCAGCAGCACTGGAGCCGAACAGTCCATGCGGTTTGACAAAGAGAATGAGCAGCAGGATGGTGATCGAGATCGCATCCTGAAAGGCCAGCGGTACCACCGAAACCGAAAAGGCCTCGATAATGCCCAGCAGAATGCCGGCCGCCACCGCTGCTGCCGAGTTGCCCAGACCGCCGAGGATGGCCACGGTGAATCCCTTGATGGCCAGCGAGGTGCCGCTGTCGTACTGGGTGTAGGCGATGGGTGAGACCACGCAGCCGGCCAGGGCACCGATGCCGGCGCTGAGCATGAAGGAGAGCGTCACCATGTTGCGGGCGTTGATGCCGCACAAGAGGGCTGCGGTGCGGTTGGCGGAGCAGGCGCGCATCTCGCGGCCCACCGGTGTGCTCTTGAAAAAGAGGCTCAAGCCCACCATCATCACCGCGCAGGTCGCGATCACCCACACCACCTGCGGCGAGATATGCACCGAGCCTAAAGAAAAGGTGGTGATCTCGTTGCCGTAGAAATAGGGCAGACTGCGAATCGATTCACCCCAGATGTGCAGGGCCACCTCGCGCAGCAAGATGGAGATGCCTATGGTGATGATGATCATCCTGAGCACCGAGGGGCTCTCCAGCCAGCGGATGAACACCATCTCGATCACCGCGCCAATGAGCATGGTGATCAGCACCGAGGCGGCAATGGCCCAGCCCAGCGGCAGCATCTGGTGCAGCGAGATGGCGATCATGCCACCAAGCATGACGAACTCGCCCTGGGCAAAGTTGATGATGCCGGTGGCGTTGTAAATGATATTGAACCCGATGGCGACAACGGCGTAAATAGCGCCGTAGGTAATGCCGGCAAAGAGGTATTGAAAAAAGAGATCCGGACTCATAAAAAAAATACTGACCAGCGTGGCAGAACCGCGCTGGTCAGTCCTGTGGGTGCTGCGTTATTTGCCTTGATAGAGGACGAATTTGCCGTTTTTGACCGTCATCATGGCAAAGGAGTCGATGGTGAGTCCGTTGTGGTCCTGCGGGGTGAAGGAGAACATGCCGCCGACACCGGCAAAATTCTGCAACCCTTCCACCGCCTCGCGCACCTTGGCGCGGTCGTTGCCGCCCTTCTTGATGGCCGCAGCCACCATGTTCATGGCGTCAAAGGCATAGCCGCCAAAGGCCGAGGCATCTTCCTGAAATTTAGCCTCATAGTCCTTCTTGTACTCGGCCAGCAGGGCCTTCTGCGGATGGGCCTTATCCAGGGTGTCCACCACCAGCAGGCGACCGCAGGGGAAGATGATGCCCTCGGCGGCGGCACCGGCGGCCTCGGCATACTTGATGTTGCCAAAGCCGTGGCTCTGGAACAGCGGTACCTGCCAGCCGGCCTGGCGCATGTTCTTGGCAATGATCGCCTGCGCCGGCACCACCGACCAGTTGATCACCGCCTGGATGGAGGCATCGGCCTTGAGCTTGGCCACCAGGGCGCTGAGGTCGGTGGCCTTGCTGTCGTAGGTCTCGGAAACCGCCACCTTGATGCCGAAGCTCGGTGCCATCTTCTCCAACTGCTCCTTGCCGGCCTTGCCGAAACCGTCGTTACCGGAGGTGATGGCTATGGTCTCGATCTTCTGGCGCTTCATCTCCTCGAAGATCATCTGCGCGGCAAAGGAATCCTTTTGCGGGGTCTTGAAAACGTAGCTGGCCACCGGATTGACGATCACCTCAGCAGCGGCGCAAGAGATGAGGGTGGTCTGGCCGTCCTCGGCGATCTTCTTCACCGCCATGGACTCACCGGAGGTCGAGGGTCCGATGATGGCCACCACCTTCTCCTCCTCGATCAGCTGCTTGGCCATGGACACGGCCTTCTCGGAGCTGCCGGCGGTGTCCTTGACGATCAGCTCGATGGTATCGCCATTGATACCACCGGCCTTGTTGATCTTCTCCACCACCATCTCCGCGCTTCTCGCCTCGGGGCCACCGAGGAAGGAGGCCGGACCGGTGACGGCGAAAATGGCGCCCACCTTGACGGTGCCGGCCCAGGCCGGTGCCAGCATTGTGGACAAGGCAAGGCAGCAGGCGGCGCCACCCCAGGCCAATCGATTACTCCAGCGTTTCATGATTCCCCCCATTGGATCAAACTGACTTCATTCAAGAAAACACAGCCCGAGCAGCATCGCCGCCGGGCTGTGGACGACGGTGCATTATTACACAGAGCAGATCTGCTCACCGGTGAGCAGGGTGAAGCCCTTGCCCTGCAACACCTCAATGGCCTTGTCCATCTCGTCGAAACGGAAGATCAGTACCGCATTGGCACCACTCTTGTTGACAAAGGCATACATGTACTCGACATTCAGGCCCACCTCATGCACGACCTTGAGCACGCTGGCCAGACCGCCGGAACGATCCGGCACCTCGACGGCGATGACGTTGGTCTTGCCGACGGTGAAGCCACCGCCGCGCAGTACCTCCTTGGCCAGATCGACCTTGTCGACGATCAGGCGCAGGATGCCGAAGTCGGCGGTATCGGCCACGGACAGGGCGCGGATATTGATCTCATTCTCCGCCAGGATGCGGGTGATCTCCGCCAAGCGACCGGATTTATTTTCCAGAAAAACCGCAATCTGTTCGACACGCATACGATCCTCCATTTCTAGGTGGATAGGTGGTAGGTGAATAGCCTGTGAGCTCAAAAGCCACAGGCTAAACATCTAAAAAGCTCAACCGCTAAATCTTCCTGCGATCAATGACCCGCTGGGCCTTGCCCTCGGAGCGCTGGATGGAACGCGGCTCCACCAGCTTGACCTTGGAGGTGACACCGAGCATGTCCTTGATCTCGGCCTGGATCTTCTTGGTCAGGTTCTCCAGCACCCGGATCTCGTCGGAGAAGATATGCTCGCTCACCTCCACCAGCACCGACATGACATCAAGGTTGCCTTCGCGGCTGACCTCGATCTGGTAGTGGGGCTCAACGCCTTCGATACCCACCAAAACGTGTTCCACCTGCGAGGGGAAGACGTTGACGCCGCGGATAATGAGCATGTCATCGGTGCGGCCGGTGACCTTCTCCATGCGAATCAAGGTGCGGCCGCAACCGCAGGGCTCCAAAAAGAGCCGCGAGATGTCCTTGGTACGGTAACGGATGAGCGGGAAGGCTTCCTTGGTCAGGGTGGTGAACACCAGTTCGCCGGTCTCACCGTAGGGCAGCACTTCCAGGGTATCGGGGTCGATGATCTCAGGCAGGAAGTTATCCTCGAGGATGTGCATGCCGTGCTCGGAGTGGAGACACTCCATGGACACGCCCGGGCCGATGATCTCGGAGAGGCCATAGATATCCAAGGCCTTGATGCCCAGCTTGCGCTCCACCTCCTCGCGCATATTCTTGCTCCAGGGCTCGGCGCCGTGGACGCCGACACGCAGCTTCAACTGATCCGGGCTCACCCCGGAATCGGTCATGGCGTCGGCCAGGTTGAGGGCATAGGAGGGGGTGGACAACAGCACCGTGGAGCCGAAGTCACGCATGATGGTGATCTGGCGTTTGGAGTTGCCGCCGGAAACCGGAATGACCGTGGCCCCCAGGGCCTCGATACCGTAATGGGCACCCAAGCCGCCGGTGAACAGGCCATAACCGTAGGCGTTGTGCACCATGTCGCCACGGGTGACACCGGCCATGGTCAGACAACGCGCCATCACCGAGGCCCAGAGCTCGATATCCGCCTGGGTGTAGCCAACGACGGTGGACTTGCCGGTGGTGCCGGAGGAGGCATGCACGCGGATGACGTCATCCATGGGCGTGGCAAAGAGCCCAAAGGGGTAGTTGTCGCGCAGGTCGTCCTTGACGGTAAAGGGCAGCTTGCTCAGATCCTTCAGGGATTGGATGTCGCCGGGTTTGACCCCGGCTGCATCCATCTTGGCCCGATAGGGCAGCACCTTGTCGTACATCCGGTGCACCAGGGCCTGCAAGCGCTTGAGCTGGATCGACTCCAACCCTGATCGCGGCAGTGTTTCGATTTCTTCCACCCACATCATCGCATCACCTCACTCTTGTTGCCGTCTGATGTTGATCAGGCGTACACCGCCGCCCGTCCGGCGGCAAAGGCTTTCTTGTTGACCTCGCGGAACTGCTCCTTGACGGTGTTGTCGATCACCTCCATGAACACATCCGGGTTGACGGCGAGGAAGTTAGACATAGCACCGACCATGGCCACGTTGGCGGTGCGCAACTCGCCCACCGACTCGGCCACGGCAAAGGCATCGATGGCCACCACGTTGATGTGGCGGACTTTCAGTTCATCAAGGATGTTCTCCGGATAACTGGCCTTGCCTAGGGCCACCGCCGGCGGCAGGATTTTTTGCGTGTTCACCACTACGGCACTGTCGCGGTGCAGGTAGGGTAGATAACGGACCGCTTCGAGGATCTCGAAGGCCACCAGAATATCGGCGGTGCCCGGTTCGATCAGCGGCGAGTAGACCTTCTCGCCGTAGCGCAGATGCGCCTCCACCGAACCGCCACGCTGGGCCATGCCGTGCACCTCGCTCTTCTTGCAGTCAAAACCGGCTGCCAACTGGGCATGGGCGGTCAGCTCGCTGGCCAGCAGGATGCCCTGCCCGCCCACACCGGAAAAGAGAATATTGCCGCTCTGTTTCATTACTTGGCCTCCTTTCTGGTGATCGCATCGAACTTGCACACACAGGCGCACTGGCCGCAGCCGTTGCACTGTACTTCGGCAATCTGGGCAAAGCCCTTCTGTTTTTCGCGGTACCCCTTGGCCACCGCCTCTTCGGACGTGAGCGGCGTCCAACTGATCGCCGGACAGCCCATCTGCACACAGAGCGAACAGCCGGTGCAGTTATCAAGATTGGTGAAGTAGACCGGTTTCTTGCGCTTGACTTCTTCGGGCAGCAGCACACAGGGGGCACGGCTGATGATCACCGAGGGTTCAGGGATGGCGATCTCCTCCTTGAGCACCTTGCGGGTAGTCTCGACGTCGTGAGGATTGACCACGGTTACCCGCTTCACGCCCAGGGCCTGACAGAGGGCCTCGAGGTTGAGCTGCGGTGCGGCCTCGCCACGGATGTTACGGCCGGAGGCCGGGTTGTCCTGGTGGCCGGTCATGGCGGTGGTACGGTTGTCGAGGATGATCACCGTGGCGTAGGAGTTGTTGTACACCAGGTTCAACAGGCCGGTGATGCCGGAGTGCATGAAGGTGGAATCACCGAGCACGGCCACCACCTTGCCCTCACCCGCCTTGCCCAGGGCCTTGGTCATGCCGTGGGCCATGGTGATGGAGGCGCCCATACAGACGCAGGCGTCCATGGCCGAGAGCGGCGGCAGAAAACCGAGGGTGTAGCAGCCGATGTCGCCGGAGATGAACACATCCTTCATCTTGGAGAGCCCGTAGAAGAGGCCGCGATGCGGGCAACCGGCACACATGTTCGGCGGTCGCATCGGCAACTCCAGCGGTGCAAACACCTCACCGATGGTCTCCGGGGCAATGGCCTTGCGCACGATAAAGGAGTTCAACTCGCCCTGGTTGGGAATGAGGTCCTTGCCGCGGCAGGCAATGCCCATGGCCTTGAGATGGGTCTCGATGAAGGGATCCAGCTCCTCGACCACGATCAGCTCCTCCACCGTGGCGGCAAAGTCGCGGATCATCTTCTCAGGAAGGGGCCAGACCATGCCCAGTTTGAGCACCGGTGCCTCGGGGAAGGCCTCCTTGACATAGTTATAGGGCACACCCGAGGTGATGAAGCCGCGCTTGCCGGAACCCGGCTCGATGCGGTTCTCAGCCAGGGTCTCAGCCAACTCACGGGCGGCCTGCATGCGTTTTTCCACCGCCACACGGCGCACCCGGGCATTGCCGGGCAGCATCACCATCTTGGCCGGCGATTTGGCCATGGAGGGTTCAGGGACCTCGCACTTGCTGCCCTTGGTCACCACACCCTTGACATGGGCAATACGGGTGGTGATGCGCACAATGACCGGGGTATCGAGCTCTTCACTGAGGCGATAGGCAGTGGCCATCATCTCCTTGGCTTCGGCCGGATCGGATGGCTCCATCAGCGGCAGCTTGGCGGCAAAGGCGTAGTTGCGGTTATCCTGCTCGTTTTGCGAGCTGTGCATCTGCGGATCGTCAGCGTTGAGGATGACCAGCCCGCCACGCACACCGGTGTAGGCGGCGGTGAACAGGGGATCGGCAGCCACGTTCATGCCGACATGCTTCATGGTCGCCAGGGCCCGGGCACCAGCAAAAGAAGCACCGATGGCCACTTCCAGCCCCACCTTCTCGTTGGGGGCCCACTCGGTGTACACACCCTCATAGCGGGAGAGATTACCCATGATTTCAGTCGACGGTGTGCCCGGATACCCGGAGGCCACCCGCACGCCCGCTTCCCAGGCACCAAGGGCTATTGCCTCGTTGCCGGAAAGCCACAACTTGTTCTCCTTGTCAAACGCCACGTCATTCCTCCTCTGCACACCCGCCACGGGTGGGTAGAAATGCTGTTGTTGTCCTGCGGCCAGCACAAGCGGACGGGAGTGGTACCCAAGCACCACCAATTGGGCCGCCTGCCTCAGCCGATTTCAGGGACCATCCTTACCTTGAACAGCAAGGGTAAGGCAAGTATTTTTCCCGTTCTTTTCCCTTGTTCCTCGGCGGCCGCCCCACCGGCACCGCCCTCACTTGCCCGGCTTGGGCGTGGGCGGTGCGGCCTTGCGCAGGCTCATTGACCAGTCGGCCTGTTCACGGCCCATGGTGGAGGTGACGCTCAGCACCTCGGTGGATTGCAGCAGTTGCACCAACTCCTGATTAAGACGGGCAAGCGAGATATTTTTGGTTTTGACAAGGATACCGGCGACCCAGTCGAGGATCTCGCCGGTCTGCTTTGCCATGCGCTGCGGATAGAGGATGAGGCTCCCGGTGTTGGCACGGCTGATGGACTCAGCCAGTGGGCCAAGCGGCGTGGCCACGGCAGAGGCCAGGGCATCGGGCCGGGCCTTGGACTCGAGAATCTCCCGCACCGCCTCTTTGGTGGTGGCGAGGTAGAGCATGTTCCCGCTCAGTGCCAGGGTGGGCTGGGCATTCTTGTCCGGCAACAGTGGCCAGCAGTAGAGCGTCTGTCCGGCCACCTGTTCCTGCTCCTCGCGGACCATGCCGTGTGCGGCAATCTTCGCTCGCAGGCCATTGACCACCTTCTCAGCAGCGGCCCGATCACGCAGACCAACAAACAAGGTGAGCTTGGGCAGGGGAAAGAGAGCCGCCCGCACGATATCCTCCAGCACTCCACCATACTGGGGGCCAAAGGCCCGCGCCAGCTCATCCAGCCCCACCCCCAATTCCTTGCGCAGGGTGGCATCGAGCTGCTGGTGCGACCGCGCGTCCTCGCCCAGGGCACGGGTCAGCAACTCCGGTCGTAGCGAAGAGGTCCAGTTATAGGCGAGACTGTTCTCCTTGAGCAGAAAGAGGGTGGGATTGGGGCTGGTGGTGGCATCGACCGCACTCTTGACCACCGGATGGAGCGCATCATAGCGGTAGGTGGAGCGCGCCCGGCTCTCCACGCCCTGCTCGGTGGTGTAGGAGAGTGAGGCAAACCCATCCATGCCCTGCAACATCTCGCCGGCCTGTTTGATCGCGGGTTTATCAGACTCGCGCAGCAGTGATTCCAAGTGGGCCGGGTTGATATAGAGCCGCGCATAGGTCTGTTCGGGCGTGGCCATCTGCCAGAAGCTCAACGCCTGTGTGAAGGAAGCCACGCCCTCCAAGCGCTTCCCCCCCTTGTCGGCGGCCAACAGACAGCGTTTGATGGTGGCCGGACTATAAGCGAGAAACACCATCTTGCCCTCGGTATAGCCAAAGAGCACATCCCCGGACTCCAGCACCAGTTTGGTCAGTTCCAGATCATCGATCACCTCGCGGGTGATATTGGCCTTCTTGCCCAGCATACGACCAAAGAGATCCACCGCGCCGGCAACCGTGGTGCGTGCCACCACCACCAAAGATGATCGCAGGGTTGCCACGGGATTAGTCCCCAAGCCCCCCTGTTCGGGGGCCAGCAGGGCCAGGGCTGTATCCGTGCCAAAGACGGCGCGGAAGGCGGGATTGGTCATCACCCCGGCCACGCCGTCAAAGGCGCGGTCATAGTCGGTGATCTCCTTGGCACTGCCGCCCGCCTCAGTAATAATGGCATGGACGGTGTCCTTGGCGAGCAGACGGCCCAGGGCAGTGGAGGTGAAGGCGTCGGTCATGGAGCCGAGATGGGTGAGGTTGAGGCTGATCACCGTTTCCTGGGGCAGATAGCGGGCATACTCATTACTTTCGCCGCCGCGACGCAGGGCAAAAAACAACGCTGTACCCAGGATCACCAAACCGAGCGCGAGGATGACTTTTTTCTTCATAAAACTTCTCCAATTCGCGGCCGCAAAAAAACCGCTGTTCACACTTCGACGCTTACTCATCGGTGGCCGCCATTTCCTGGGCTATGGCCTCGATGGCCTGCTGCGCCTCTTCCCAATGCTGGTAGGCGCGCTGTAGATGCCGCTCCACCTGGCCGTACTCCTTGCTGGTAGCACTCCATTTCTCCTGATCGGCGTAGAGCTCGGGTTCGGCCATCAGGGCCTCCAACTCGGCCTTGCGTCGCTCCAGTTTGTCGATCTCGCGTTCGGCCTCTTCATTCTTCTTCCTCCACGGCCCCAATTTTTTGTTGAGCAGTTGCCGCTCCTGGGCACGCTGCTTGCGCTGGGACTTCTTGTCAAGGTTGGCGGTATCGGCGGCAACCTCCTTCGTGGTGGCACCCGTGGATTGGATCCCTGCCGGGCGGCTCTCCGCAGCCTCGCTCTCCATCTTGCGCCGCCATTCGAGGTAGTCATCAATATTACCCTCGTGGATGGTGGCCTTGCCGTTTCTGATCTCCAGCACCTTGTTGACAAAGGAGTTCACAAAGAAACGGTTGTGGGAGATGACGATGATGGTGCCCTCGTACTGGGCCATGGCCTCCTGGAGGATCTCCTGGGAGCTCATGTCGAGATGGTTGGTGGGCTCGTCGAGCAGCATGAGGTTGGCCGGCCGCACCAGCATCTTGGCCAGAGCCACCCGCGATTTCTCGCCGCCGGAGAGTACCCGCACCTGTTTTTCCACCTCCTCGCCGGTGAAGAGGAAGGCGCCGAGCAGCGAGCGTACCTGGGTGATGGTCATGTCCACCGCCGTATGATAGACGGTGTCGAGGATGGTGAGATCGCCCGGCAGTTCCTGGGCCTGGTGCTGGCCAAAGTAGGAGAGGATGACATTATGCCCTGGTTTGACGGCCCCTTCCGCTGGTTCAAGTCCAGCGATGATCTTCATCAGCGTGGTCTTGCCGGCGCCGTTGACACCGACCACCGCCAGCTTGTCACCCCGTTGCAGCGAGAGATTGACGCCATCAAAGATCGTGGTGCCGTGGTAACTCTTGCACACCTTTTCCAAGGTAAGGACATCACGGCCCGAGGGAGCGGCCGGTGGGAAGGAAAAGTGGATGGTGCGGTCGGTTTCCGAGAGTTCAAGCCGCTCCAGTTTGTCCAACTGCTTGACCCGGCTTTGCACCTGTTTGGCCTTGGTCGACTTGGCGCGAAAACGGGTGATGAAGCGCTCGGACTGGCGAATCTGCGCCTGCTGGTTGTCGTAGGCGGCGCGCTCCAGTTCCAGCCGCTGCGCCTTCTCCACCAGGTAATGAGAGTAGTTTCCACGAAAGATCGACAGCTTGCCCAGGCTCAACTCCCAGGTGATCGAAGTAACGCGGTCAAGGAAAGAGCGATCATGGGAGATGATCACCATCGAGCCCTGGTAGCCGAGCAGAAAATCCTCCAGCCAGGTGAGCGAGTCAAGGTCGAGATGGTTGGTGGGCTCATCCAAGAGCAGCAGCGAAGGGCGTTTCAATAGCAGTTTGGCCAGCAGCAGCCGCATGATCCAGCCACCGGAGAAGCTCATCACCTCGCGCTCAAGATCGGCAGCGGAAAACCCGAGGCCAAAGAGCACCCGTTCCACCTGCGGCCGGATGCGAAAGACATCGCTGCCCTCCAGCAGATGCTGCAACTCGCCCTGGCGACTGAGCAGGGATTCCATCTCCGGGCTGTCGGCATCCACCAGGGCCAGTTCTTCGCTGACCCGCTCCAGCTCTTCCTGCTGGGCGAGGATTTCGTCAAAGGCGGATTCCGCCTCGGTAAAGAGGCTGCGGCTGCCCAACTCGATGCTCACCTCCTGCGGCAGGTAGGCCACGGAAAACCAGGAAGCACGGTTGACGATGCCCGGATCGACCTCCTGTTGGCCGCACATGATCTTGAGCAGGGTTGATTTACCGGCGCCGTTGACCCCGGCCAGACCAACCCGGTCACCGGTGTGGATCTGCGTGGCCACATTGCGGAAGATATGTTTGCTGCCGTACTGCAGGTTGAGATCGTTGATACTGAGCATGGGGGTTTAGCTATTTAGCGGGTAGCTGTTTAGGTTGTTAGCGGTTTTGGTTGCAGCTCTGTTGAGCTATCGGAGGAATAGGGATTGGGGATGTCCTGGCAACCGATAAATCGGCAGCTGATCCGTAGTCGGAAAAAGTGAAAAAACACCAAAAAAAATCCTCGACCTCGAACAGAGTGTCTACGGGGCTGGAAACCTACCCACCTATCCACCTACAGACTATCAACCTATTGATACCGTCTGCCGGGGCTGGTTGGGATCGGTGTGCAGGCTGATGCGCTCCATCAAGCCAAGCTGTTGCAAGCGTTTGATATTGCGCGAGTGCAGACCGCGAAACACCGACTGGTCGCGGGGATTGATCACCAGGGTTACCGCTTGATGAGCGGGCAGTGCAGCCAGCACCTGTCGGGTGCGGCGCAGCATCAGCCGCGACTGCACCATTTCGCCAAAGGCCGGGTGATAGGGCCCGGCCACCAGGGCCGCTTCCAGTTCCGCTCCGGGTTGCAGGCCCATCCGTACCACCCTGATCCCTGCATCGTCAAACCGTTTTTTCAGATACGCCGTCTGCACCACTGCCCGGCCCAGGCTGAGTGGCCGATATGTGCCCTGGTGGTACATCTGCTCCAGGCCGCTGCCGCGCAGCACCAACAGCGGATAGAGACGAACAAATTGCGGCCGCAGCCGGGTCACCGTGGCCAGGGTACACCGCAGCGCAGCAAAGGTTTCGCCGGGCAGGCCGAGCAGCAACTGGATGCCGAGGGTGAAACCGGCCTCCTTGATCAGGCCGCAGGCGTGGAGAGTATCGGCGGTGCTATGGCCGCGCCTGGCCCTGTGCAAGAGGTGGTCATCGCAGGACTGCACTCCAAGCTCTATTACCCCCACGCCGTAGTGGCGCAACAGTTCTAGCCGGGGCAGGTCGATGTAATCGGGACGGGTGGAGAGGCGAATCTCCTGCACCAAACCCTGCTGACGAAAGGGCTGCACGGCACCCAGCAACTCCCGTTGCCGCGCCTCGTGCAGACCGGTGAAGCTGCCACCGTAGAAGGCCACCTGCACCTGCCGGCGAGGATCGAGCCGAGCCTGCTCCAGCCAGGTACGGATGGTGGCGTCCACCGCTTCGGCATCCAGCGGTGGTCCTTCCTGGCCACTGATCAGTTGCTGATTACAGAAAACACAACGATGCGGACAGCCCTCATGGGGAATGAACAGCGGAATGACCAGCGGTTTGGGCATACACTCAGCAGCGCGCAGAACCGTTCACACCGTTGCACCGGTTACAGCTTCGCCGGCGTTGCCTCCATCCTGGTGCCGCAAATGCTCCAGTGCCGCCTGTGCTGCCTGCTGCTCGGCCTCCTTCTTGCTGCTGGCCTGGCCGCTGCCCAGGGATTCGCCACGAAAGGAAACGGTGATGGAGAAGATGCGCGCATGGGCCGGGCCATCCTCGCCCACCAGCAGATACTCCGGACCTTCGTTGAACCGCTCCTGCAAGAATTCCTGTAGCGCACTCTTGGCATCGGCACTCACCAGCCGCTCATGGTGCCGAGCGATATGGGGCTCAAAAAATCGCCGCACAAAGCCCAGGGCTACGTCATAACCACCATCGAGAAACAAAGCCCCGACTAGGGCCTCGTAAGCGCAGGAGAGGATGGAGGATTTATCGCGGCCATTGGCTGCATTCTCCCCCTTACCCAACTGGAGATGCTGGCCAAGATCGATCTCCCGTGCCCG
The DNA here is from genome assembly GCA_964639845.1 of uncultured Desulfobulbus sp. GTDB lineage: Bacteria > Desulfobacterota > Desulfobulbia > Desulfobulbales > Desulfobulbaceae > Desulfobulbus. The sequence goes on from CAZXHS010000001.1 coordinate 978,107, forward strand.
CACAGCTAGACCCTGTTCATTGACCAGGGCGGAACGGATACGGGTGAGTTTACCCTCGCGCAGCTCGGGAAAGCGGGTGAAGAGGATAAAGCCCACGGTGAGATCAAGCACGGCGTCGCCGAGGAACTCCTGGGTCTCGTTGTGACGACCGTCGTCGAGCCGTTCAAAGGCAAAAGAGCTGTGTACGAGAGCGAGTTGCAGCAGTTGCAGGTCACGGAACTGATAGCCGATCCGTTCCTGCAACTCCTGCAACCCTTCCTCGTTATCCTGAATCAGGTTGGTCAATGTGGTGCCCATGGGTCCTGGATTTCTCCTTGTCAAAAATAAAATCTATGGTATATAGCCGCACATCATGGCGACGTAGCCAAGAGGTAAGGCAGTGGTCTGCAAAACCATTATTCAGCGGTTCAAATCCGCTCGTCGCCTCCAGCAAACACCAAGCGGTCACAGAGTTCTCTCTGTGACCGCTTTTTTTGTGCGCTGGAACCGGGCAATGTACTTGATGGTGGGGTTTGGGTCAAGTCACGGGGCAATAAAAAAAGGCAGAGCCGAAGCCCTGCCTTTTTTATTGTGATATCTTGAAAACAGCGATCAGTCGCGTTTTCTACGGGCGATGCCGGCCAGACCCGCAATGCCGGTACCAAAGAGAAGCATGGTGGCTGGCTCGGGGACAGGAGCCGCCACAAAGTTTAAAAGATAATCTTCCGTTTCTCCCTGAGTGTAGAAACCATAGGCGGCAAGATCTGCATGATTACAATGAGCTCGTGCTCTCAACCACGTACTTGTATCGGCCTGAATAGTCTTAGGCACTGTCAAGGTAACATAATATTCAATGTATCGAGCATCGCTTAAATCGTTAGGTGTTTCATATCGAGGCTTGAGAGTTTTAATATCTATATTTATCAATGTCTCCAAGGCGTTAAGTTCAAATTTTTTATCTTGATCAAAATCTACAACCGCCAACAATTGGTCATACTTGTGTATCCCATTGTTACCCTGCCAGAACAAAAATTTAAAGGTGACCTCTTCGCCGATAACCAAGGCAACATCAGTACCGTAGGTTGAACCGTTCACCGACCAAGTCACCCCATCATCAACTCCTATCTCGGTCCCCAACCGCTGCCACTTCCCCTGCGTGTTCGATGCTTCTCCATACCCATCTGCGTCCCCAGTATCCACGGCGTCGGGATTTTGATTGGCAACTGTTGGATTAAATCCAACCGGTTTCACAATGGTACTATAAGAGTATGCCATGGCATTCACTGGTGCCCATACACTTAGAGCAACAAATAACACAACACCTGCCCAAATTTTTTCCATGTCATTACCTTCCTTTAAGTGACCGTCCTGCATTGTCCCAGCAGATTGTTTCCATAAACCGATGTGCTTCACTAAGCAAAAGGCAGGCCACGAAGACACCAAACAACGAGAATAATCGGAAAAACCATGAACAAACCACATTTTCCCTCCGGTTGCCCTTCATAAAATCGGATAATCAGTGAGGTGACATCATACGTCCTGACATTGCTCTCGACCAACAAAGAAGTTCCCCCCTGTTTAGCCGTTGGCACACACAGAGAGGAAGCGCCTAGGCCGCCCGTATTTATTCCGCTTATCTGGAAAAATAACAAATCAAAGGTAACCCCCACCCCAGGCGAGTAAAGATTTGCGGTCGCCCGCCATGCCAACAAATAACACCTTGAAATTTATCACTTATTCAAAGTTAACAATTCTATCGACACACAACGACTCCACCGTCACTCAAATCTCGCTGCAGATGAACGCCTGTAACCTTTCCGGTTTTCCGGCAATACCAACCACCGACCCCGCAAGCTCAACCCAAGGATAACTATCTTATTTCAAAGGTTTTTCACCTACACCTTCAGACCATCCTCCGGATTTCCGGATTTTAACCGCCTGCCCCGGATATCCCGACGCAGAAAACAATCCACTGTTAACACCATCACCACGAACCTTCACCTTCTACCGGTGTCCAATTTGACTTGGTGAATGTGGCCAATGGGGGGGGGGCGAAAAAAACAGAGAGGAACGACTGACCAACGAAGCAGGGAGGAGATCAACAGCAGAGCAGGACAAACCAAAAAACGTGGTACGTCCCCTAATTACCAAACGGTCACAGACTTTCCTCTGTGACCGTTTTTTTTGTGCGCTGGAACCGGGCAATGTACTTGGTGGCGGGGTTGAGGTCAAGTCAAGGGGCAATAAAAAAAGGCAGAGCCGAAGCCCTGCCTTTTTTGAAACCTTGTGCTATCAGTCGATCAGTCGCGTTTCCTGCGGGCGATGCCAGCCAAGCCGGCAATACCGGTGCCGAAGAGGAGCATGGTGGCAGGTTCAGGCACAGCTGTCACAGGAATAAGCCCTGACACAGCGAATTGCTTAGCTTCGTTTAAACCAAATAATTCATAATCCACTATGAAATCATTGAGGTGAAACCCCTTTATCGAAGTGAGAGTAATTGAAGACAGCAATATATCTTCGTTGGCTAACACTAAAAAATCTTGATCAGCACTTTGCTTTAAATCATTAAACTCATATATCTCCTGCACACCTTTACTGGTCGTAACTGTTACCACTAGATTTGAGATGTAATTCTCGGCAGCTCGCCCTTCACCTATCTTTTCCGAATCCGGCTGAACACTAAAAATAAAATCATCAAAATAGTATCCTGAAACAGAGAAGGTGAGATCATTTATTAACTCATCCGTCTCACCATCAGGCATGATCCGAGCATTTCCCTGACTACCCTCTAATTTAAGGTTGTCTGTACTGGTAAACAAGACGCCCACCGCTGCATCCTTTGTGGTGCCGTAGACAGTGTGTCCATCGATTGACACCCCATTTAAAGAAATGGCCTCTTCATGTAAATTTTTATAGTCTCCATAAGTAGATACACCGTTATACACTGTGGCTAACAGGCCTGCCTTTGCAGAAGCAACACTTACTGATAGAGCAACCAATGCTAGAAACACCCCCTTCATTAATACACTTTGCTTTCTCTCCATATTCGCCCCCCTCCTCAACTTTTAATAAAACGTAACAATTAACGTTATTAAGATTATCGACCATTCCACAAATAGATATGCAATTTTCTTTCCATTTTATAAATTAGCAAATTAAGGGTCAGAGTATAAATTTAATTTCACCAGCCCGAAAAGTAACCTGCTGAAACCGAATCATAAAATACCACAAACACATTCACCTCGGCAAAATGCCTCCACCTTCGGAGCTGGCCAGCCTTGGGGCCAATAATGCATTCTTATGGTTCCTTTTTTCATTTTTCCGGAAGAAGTGCGGTCAAGATAGCCCACTCCCGCAAATCGCATCATCCTCGTGGATTTTGTTTTGTAACAAACTGTTATTTCTTAATTAAACGGCCAGCGGCATTCATTATTATTCATACTACTCTATTGTTGCCAGCGCATGCCCAGTACAAGATCACTCTTTATTTTTCCGCTTTTCTGATTTTCACGAGAAAACGTGCAAGTGAAAAATTTCCAGATAACCATCTAATTTAAAAACAAAATGTCAGAATGCGCCCTGTCGACACTTCCGATTATCAGGAATTAACAAAAACTACTCACCCATATCTGTTCCCTCTTTTCACATGCACCTCACACTCAACACGTTGTTTCCAGCTTTAGACAGACAACGGATAGCGCTGCTCAATGCGATGGCTAGCGCCGGCGCGGCCAAGGACACTGGAATAGAGGGAAAACTGGTCAACGAGGTAAGGCATACTGCGGAACAGTCCGCTATTCTGGAGATACTTGCCGACCTTAGCCGCCGGTGTCTGCTGGAGGCGCGCCAGGGTGACGTGCGGGCTGAACTTGCGGTTATCCGGTTCCAGGCCGAGGTGGAAGAGGCGGGTGGTGATCTTGCGTTGCAGGAGGTGGAGGGGTTCGCTTTTCTGAATCCCGGCCCAAATGACGCGGGGCTGGCCGCGCGGGGGAAAGAAGCCGACTCCTTGCAGTTGCAGGGAAAATTGAGGCACCGTGATCTCGGCCAAAGCCTCGCGGATGTCGAGGAAGGTGGAGCCGTCGACTTCGCCGATGAAGCAGAGAGTGAGGTGGAACTGCTCGGGTGGGGTCCAGCGGGCGTTGGGTAGGCCGCAGCAGAGCAGGGTCAGGTGATCTCGGATGTGTTGCGGTGGATCGATGGCGACGAAGAGGCGCTTGTTCATGGGTGATGGGGTTGAGCGAGCGGGCTTGGTGTGGCTGGTGATTCCTCACATACGTTCGAAATGACATCGATGTGGGGCGGACAGCGTTTGTGTACAAAGGTGCTTTGTGCTGGAACATCAAGGGCATGGACCGCTCTTACAGCCCTCTGTGATACTCGCGAACAGAATGGAACAAGGACGTTGGAACATGGAAACGATCAACGTTTCACTCTTGGATTTGTTCTCGCGCAGAAGCGCAGAGGCGCGGAGATTTTTTTCGGTTCTGCTGGCTTCTCGGTTGCTGGCGGCAATCAGTATAGAAGCGATTTTATCAAAAAAACACCCCTCAGCGCCTCTGCGCGAAACCTAAAAAAAAATCAGCTCAGCCAGTCCATGCCGATGTCGCAGGCCTTGGCCGAGTGCGTCAGTGCCCCCACTGAAATAATATCCACCCCGGTTTCGGCGATGCCGCGCACGGTCTGTAGGTTGACGCCGCCCGAGGCCTCGATGATGGCCCGGCCATCAATCAAGGCCACCGCCTGACGCATGGTGACCAGATCCATGTTATCGAGCATGATTACCCCGACGCCACAGGCCAGACATTCCTCCACCTGGACCAGGGTATCGGTCTCCACCTCGACGTTGATGGTGTGTGGCACCCGGGCCCGCACCCGCCGCACCGCCTCGGTGATCGAGCCGCAGGCAGCGATGTGGTTGTCTTTGATTAACACGCCATCACTCAGGCTGTAGCGGTGGTTATGGCCGCCGCTGACCCGCACCGCGTATTTTTCCAGCAAGCGCAACCCCGGCGTAGTTTTGCGGGTGTCGACGATCTTGGCCTTGGTGTGTTTGACCGCATCATGAAAGGCCGAGGTCAGGGTGGCGATGCCACAAAGCCGCTGCACCAGATTGAGTGCCACACGCTCACCGCGCAGCAGGGTACGGGTGGCGCCACGGAAATGCAGCAGTTCAGCGCCCTGCTCCACCCGGCTGCCATCAGCCACACCATTCTCGCAGCAGATGTTGGCGTCAAGCAGTTGAAACACCCGCGTCGCCACGGTGGCCATGCCGACCACGGTCATGGGATGACGGGCGATGAAACAGGCCTCGGATTGGTCCGCCGGGCTGAAGATGGCCTCGGTGGTGATATCGCCATGCTCCAGGTCCTCGGCAAGAAAGCCGCGCAGCAGGGTATCGAGGAGAAAGGTATCCATATCAGCGCAGCTTGGAAAGCCGTTCGGTGGATTCGATGTTCTTGGCCAGGCGGGCGCGAATCTCGGCCTCCTTCTCCCGCTCCTTGGCCACCACTGCCTCCGGGGCGTTGCTCATGAACTTCTCGTTACCGAGCTTGCCGACGATGCGCTCCAACTCTTTCTCCAGCTTGCCCTTGTCCTTGGCGAGCTTATCGAGCTCCGCGGCGACATCGATCAAATCCGTAAGCGATACCACCAACTCCACCTCCTGCACCAGGGCATGGCCGGCGTCATCGGGCACGGTTCCCTCGGCGACAATGGCAAGCGAGCTGGCCTTGACCATGCCCTGCACGCCGCCGGCAAAGTCGCTCAGCACCTGGCGCTTGGCAGGATCAGGGCAGATAAGGGTCGCCTCAATCTTGGCGCTGGGATGGACCTCGTTCTCGGCGCGAATGGTGCGCAGGCCGGTAATGACCCCCATGAGCAGGGTCATGGTTGCCTCGGCCTGAGCATCCTCCCAGGCCGGATTGACCTCGGGGAAGGGTTCAACCATGATCGAACCGCGCTCGCCGGGCAACTGGCTCCATATCTCCTCGGTGACAAAGGGGCAAACCGGGTGCATCAGCTTGAGCACCTGCTCAAGCACGGTGAGCAGCACCGCCTTGGCCTGGTCGCGTCCACCGGCATCATCACTGAACAGATCAGCCTTGATCCACTCCAGGTACCAGTCGCAGAACTCGTGCCAGACGAACTGGTAGTTGGCCGAGGCCACCTCGTTGAAGTTGTAGCCATCCAGGGCGGCGCGTACCTCGCCAATGGTGGCGTTGATGCGGCTCAGTATCCAGCGGTGCGCCAGGGCCAGCTGTTTGGGATCAGCCGCCAGCCCGGTAATGGCCGGATCCACCTCTTTGAGATGCATCTGGGCAAAACGGGCCGCGTTCCACAGCTTGTTGATGAAACGACGGTAGCCGTCGATGCGTTCCTCATCCATGCGGATCTCACGGCCCTGGGCGGCAAAGGCGGTGAGGGTGAAACGGAAGGCGTCGGTGCCGTACTGGCCGATCATCACCAGGGGATCGATGACGTTGCCGGTGGACTTGGACATCTTCTTGCCGAACTTGTCGCGCACCAGGGCATGGAGATAGACATCGTGAAAGGGCACCTCATCCATGAAGTGCAGCCCCATCATCATCATCCGCGCCACCCAGAAGAAGAGGATGTCAAAGCTGGTGATCAGCACCGAGGTGGGGTAGAAGGTGGCCAGTTCCTTGGTTTGCTCCGGCCAGCCCAGGGTGGAGAAGGGCCAGAGGGCTGAGCTGAACCAGGTGTCGAGCACGTCGTTTTCCTGGTGCAACGAGGTGGAGCCGCAGAAGGGGCAGACATCCGGGGGTTCGACTTCCACCACCAACTGACCGCAGCCCGCGCAGGTCCAGGCCGGGATGCGGTGACCCCACCAGATCTGGCGCGAGATGCACCAGTCACGGATGTTCTCCATCCAAACATAGAAGGTGCGGTACCAGGTGTTGGGGTAGAGCTTGATGCGCCCTTCCTGCACCGCCGCCACTGCCTTGTCGGCCAGGGGCCGCACCGAAACGAACCACTGCTTGGAGGTGGTGGGCTCGACCACCGTGGCACAGCGGTAGCACTTGCCCACCGCGTGCTGGTAATCTTCGATTTTCTCAAGAAAACCCTGCTCCTGCAAATCTTTGACGATCTGCTTGCGGCAGGCGAAGCGATCCAGCCCGGCATAGGCGCCGGCCTCAGAGTTCATCACGCCCTTGTCGTCCATCACCTTGAGGCGCGGCAGGTCATGGCGCAGGCCGATCTCGTAGTCGTCGCGGTCGTGAGCCGGGGTGACCTTCAGCGCTCCGGTGCCGAACTCGCGCTGCACATGGTGATCAAAGACCACCGGGATGGTGCGGCCGGTCAGCGGCAGGTTGATGCCGATGGTTTTGAGGTGCTGATACCGCTCATCCTCAGGATGGACAGCCACGGCGGTATCGCCGAGCATGGTCTCCGGCCGGGTAGTGGCCACCACCACATAGCCCGAGCCATCGGCATAGGGATAACGGAGATGATAAAGCTTGCCGTCGGTGGGATCGTGCTCGACCTCGTCGTCGGCCAGGGCGGTATGACAGCGCGGACACCAGTTGACGATGTAATCGCCCTTATAGATCAGCCCTTCCTTGTACAAACGGACAAAGACCTCGCGCACTGCCTGCGATAACCCTTCATCCATGGTGAAGCGTTCGCGGTCCCAGTCGCAGGAGGCGCCCATGCGCTTAAGCTGATTGATGATGGTGCCGCCCTTCTCCTCCTTCCAGGCCCAGACCCGCTCAATGAACTTCTCCCGCCCGAGATCATGACGGCTGAGTTGCTCACTGGCCAACTGCCGCTCGACCACGTTCTGGGTGGCAATGCCGGCATGATCGGTGCCCGGCACCCACAGGGTATTGTCGCCCTTCATGCGGTGATAGCGCACCAACAAATCCTGGAGGGTGTTGTTGAGGGCGTGGCCGATGTGCAACACACCGGTGACGTTGGGTGGCGGGATAACAATGGAAAAGGCAGGCTTGCCCTCCTCCATCTGGGCGCTGAAGGTTTTGTTTTCCAGCCAATGGGTGTACCAGCGCTGCTCGACCTCGCTGAACTCATACCCTTTGGGCAAATCGTATTTCTCGGAACGTGTGCTCTCGGTTGTCATCATACCAGTGCTGTGTTGTGCCGCCGCAGCGGTCGAAGGAAAAAGAAACGAAAAAAGAGGCCCAACCGGAGTGCTAGAGCACGCTCCAGGGCTTGGGCATATAGATTTGGGCATAGAGGGCCAGGGCATAGCGGTCGGTCATGCCGGCAATGAAATCACAAACCTGGCGATGACGCTGCTGCTCCGCCTCCATCGATTTCGCCGGCGGCCGTTTGGCGCAACAGGAACCGATGCCATTGTCGGGAAACTCGTGATCGAGAAAATATCCATACAAATCGCGGATGATGCGCTGCGCCTTCTCAAACTCATTGTGCACCCGATAGTTACGATAGACGTTGTCGTAGAGAAAGGCGCGCAACTCGTTGATGGTCTCGTTCATGCGCTCGCTCAGATACAACCGGCCATCGTCGCGGGCCAGGGTGGTGGTCACCAGATCACCGACCATGGCATTGATGCGCTGCGAGGAGCGATCCCCCAGGATGGCCCGCAAATGGACGGGCAAATCGTCGTTATGGATCATGCCACCACGCAGGGCATCGTCCATGTCGTGGTTGACATAGGCCATGATATCCGCCACCCGCACCAACTGCCCCTCCAGGGTGGCGGCCAGCTCGGCGGTATCGTCGGGGAGGATCTCGCCGTAGCCCTTGGAATGCTTGAGGATACCGTTGCGCACTTCCCAGGTCAGGTTCAGCCCTTGGCCGTTTTCAAGAAAATCAACGATGCGCAGGCTCTGCCGGTAATGCTTGAATCCCCGGGGGTGCAGCAGGTTGAGGCTGTACTCGCCGGCATGGCCAAAGGGCGTGTGGCCGAGGTCGTGGCCCAGGGCAATGGCCTCGGTCAGGTACTCGTTGAGCCGCAGGCAGACCGCCATGGTGCGGGCAATCTGCGACACCTCCAGCACATGGGTGAGCCGGGTGCGGTAGTGATCGCCGGCCGGGGCGAGAAAGACCTGGGTCTTATGCTTGAGGCGGCGAAAGGTTTTGGAGTGGATGATGCGGTCGCGATCACGCTGGAAGGCGGTGCGCAGACAACAGGGATCCTCGTCGCCGTGCAACCGCCCCCGCGACTGACGACTGAAACAGGCATGGGGGGAAAGGGTCTGTTGTTCCAACGCCTCAAGCTGTTCCCTGATCGTCCCCGCCATTGCCTCACCTCACCGTTTCAGGGCTGCCACAACAGGTAGGCACGAATAAACGAATCCAGCCGCCCATCGAGCACGGCATCAACATTCCCTTCCTCGGTGTTGGTGCGGTGATCCTTGATCAACCGGTAGGGCTGCAATACATAAGAGCGAATCTGGCTGCCCCAGGCGATCTCTTTCTTGTCGCCCTGGATATTCTCCTGGGTGCGCAACTGCTCCTCTTTTTCCCGCTCATACAAGCGTGCCATCAGCATCTTCATCGCCGTGGCCTTGTTGCTGTGCTGGGAGCGCTCGTTCTGGCACTGCACCACGATGCCGGAGGGGAAGTGGGTGATGCGGATGGCGGAGTCGGTCTTGTTGACGTGCTGACCGCCCGAGCCACTGGCGCGGTAGGTATCGATGCGGATATCCTTGTCGTTGATCTCGATTTCGACATCGTCATCCAGCTCCGGCATGACCATCACCGAGGCAAAGGAGGTGTGGCGGCGGCCACTGGCATCAAAGGGCGAGATGCGCACCAAGCGGTGGATGCCGACCTCGGAGCGCAGATAGCCGTAGGCATACTTACCCTTGATCATGATGGTGACGCTCTTGGTACCGGCCTCGTCGCCGGGCAGCAGATCGAGGATATCGGCCTTGAACCCCTTGGACTCCGCCCAGCGCAAATACATACGCAACAGAATACCGACCCAGTCCTGAGCCTCGGTGCCGCCGGCGCCGGCATGGATGGTGAGCATGGCGTTGTTGGCATCGTGCTCGCCGGAAAACATGCACTCCAACTCCACCATGTCGATGTGCTCGCGCAGCTCATCGAGACCGGACACCACCTCCTGATAGGTGGAATCGTCGTTTTCTTCCTTGGCCAACTCCAAGAGCATTTCGGCATCTTCGAGATCGCCGAAGTTCTTGTCCCAGACGCCGATCAAATCTTGCAACTGGCCCAGTTGCCGTTGCACCTTTTTCGCTTCGTTCTGATTGTCCCAAAAATTGGGACTGACCGTTTGCCGTTCCAGCAGTTCGACTTGTTCGCGCTTGCCGTCTAAGTCAAAGATGCTCCTTAAGGACAAGCATTCTGCCCTTCAGATTCTCAAGCAACTGCCTGGATTCCGCTGATTCGGTAATATCGGCCATGAAAAACCTCGTGTGTGCACAAAAAACAAAAAAGAAACGAGCACGCCATTGGCGCCTCGCTGTCAAAAACTCGTATTCTGGCCTCAGTGGCCATTGCCTTGGTGACGTCTCTACGCCGAACCAGTCGATCTCCGGCCCCATCCCCAAAAGGGTTCCTATACTAAACAGATTCGCCGCAAGTCTCAACAAAGAAAGGCCGCAAGCCGGCGAAATCCGCCCCTGCCAAGGGATACGGGGTGAGCCCTGAGCTCAATCATCACGGCGAGAACGCATCGCCAAGAGAAAAATCATACCAAAAGCGCAGATGGCCCCGAAGCGCACCCCGTTACGGTTAAACACGGTAGTCAGCTCCAGCATTGGCACCTGAGCCACACGAGCCGCCTCGGTAAAGATATCGCTTGCATAACCGACATGGCCCAACGGATCGACAAAACCACTCACCCCGGTGTTGGCGGCGCGGATCAGGCTACGTTTGTTCTCCACTGCCCGCAGTACCGCCATGGCCAGGGACTGATAGGGGGCACTCGATCGGCCGTACCAGGCATCGTTGGTGATATTGACCAGTAAATTGGCGCCACGGACCACCGACTCGTGGGCAATCTCGGGAAAGATCGATTCGTAGCAGATGAGCATGCCCAGCCGCATCGGCCCCAACGCCAGTGGCCCTTTTTCACTACCCGGCGTAAAATCACCGACACTGACCACCAAGGGCTCCAAAAAGGGCAGATAGCGGCGCAACGGCACATACTCGCCAAAGGGCACCAGGTGTTGCTTGGCATGGCTGCCGTGCATCTGGCCATCCGGTCCGACCAGCATGGCGCCGTTATAGTAGCGGACCTGCTGTTCGCCATCGGCCAAGGGGGGCAGACTGAACAAAGGCGCGCCGGTGAGCAGCCAGAAATTATTGGCCTGGGTAAAGGCGCCCACCCGCTGCATCAGGGGATCGCGTTGCGGGTAGAACGGCAGGGCCGTTTCCGGCCAGACTACCAACTCGACGTCGTTCCCGGCGGTGACCTGCCGCGACAGGCGCAGGTAGGTTTCCATCGTAGCGACCTTGAATTCCGGCGACCATTTCACCGCCTGATCGACGTTGCCCTGCACTACAGCCACCCGTGCCTGCATGGAGCGGGCAGCGATGGTGTTGACCACCCGGTAGCGCACCTGCGAATAGCCGAGGATAAAGACAAGGAAGCCCACAGCCGCCAGCAGCAACCGCCGCTCGAAGCGGATATTCCAGCGCACCGCCCGCCGCTGCCGATCAATCAGCGCCACCAAGAGCGCATTGCCCAGCACCAGGGCAAAGGAGAGCAGGTGATGACCGCCGAGATCGGCCGCCTGGATCAGGCTTGGCTGACCAAACAGGCCATAGCCGAGATCCATCCAGGGAAAGCCGCTGAAGGCCACACTTTTGGTGTATTCCAATCCCACCCAGATGACCGGCGCATACCAGACCAGCGGCGCAATGGAGCGTTCGCGATGCCAGGAGCGCCCCGCCACCCGACTGAGCAGCCAACAAAAAAAAGCGGGATAAATAGCCATGTACGCCGCCAGCAGAAACAGCGCCGGCAGCGAGATCCAGATGGGCAGTCCGCCATACTGACTGAGCACAATCAAAATCCAGTAGAGCAGCGCCAAATGATAACCAAGCCCAAAGATAAAGCCAGCCAGCGCCGCTCGGCCCGGCCGGGCATACAGCACCAGCAGCAGCAACGGCACCAGGGCGACGAACAACAGCGACCACCAGCCGATGCGGCCGGGCATGGCCAAGGCCAGCAGAATGGCGGAGCAGAGGGAGGCGGGAATCAGGGTAGTGAGGCGATCAGGGTTGCGGCTGGGTTTCATCATTGCGAACGATGCGCACACTCTTGATGCGTCGGGGATCGGCCCCCAACACCTTGAAGGAGAGGCCGCTTTCCTGAACCAGGGTCCCGGAGGCCGGCACCTTGCCCAGACGGTGGATAATGAAGCCACCCACGGATTCGTAGGGGCCTTCGGGAAGCTCGACACCGAAGTGCGCCTCCACCTCTTCGATATCGATCTTGGCATCGACAATCACGGTACGCTCGTCCACCACCCGCAACTCGCTGTCTTCGTCGTCGTGCTCATCGTCGATTTCGCCGACGATCTCCTCGATGACGTCTTCCAACGTCACCAGGCCACGCACGCCGCCAAACTCATCGACCACGATCACCATGTGCATCTTTTTGAGCTGAAACTCGCGCAACAACTCGGTGATCGGCTTGGACTCGGGAATGAAGCTAACCGGGTTGAGGAACTCCTTGAGATCGATATCGCCGCTCTGGCCGCTGGCGCAGATACGCAGCAAATCCTTGACGTGGAGGATGCCGATGATCTGATCCGGGGTGTCGGTATAGATGGGGATGCGGGTATATCCTTCCTCGTTGATCAGGCGGATCAGCTCGGGGACGGAGGATTGAATGTCGGCGCAGACCATCTCCGCCGAAGGAGTCATGATCTCCGAGGCGATGGTCTCGCGAAAATCAAAGATGGAATTGATCAGTTGTTCTTCATGCACCGAGATCAGGCCCTGCTCCTCGCCTTCTTCGAGCAGTTCCTGAATTTCATGCTCCAGCTCCTCGGTGGTGTCGGGCGCACCGCGAAAACCGAGGGCAGACTTCAATTTCTCCAATAACGACTTACCAGGGGGGTCTTCGTCCGAAGGCACCGGACTCGCCGGCGACGGCTCCACATTTTCCATACGAAATGCACTTCTCCTTTCAGGAACAAAACGGATGGCCTCGCAACACCGAAACAGGGACAACCTGCGCGCAGAAAGAAAGGGTTGCACGGCACGAGACGAGGTTCTCGCAAAAATGGCGACGAGAACGACAAAAAAACGATGGCTTGAAAGTAGGTGAACCACGGATAAAGTCAAGGGATATTTCCAGACCTGGCAGCGGACATGAGAGTGACGGCCGTTAAAAACGCGGGCTCCGCAAGCGGGATGACCACTTTTCCCCCTGCTTCTGCTTGACGCCGGCGGGCGGGTATGCTATTAGATGCGCTCGCAACGCGGCCCGGTGGGCAGCGCTGCCCTTCTATAGTTTTCTGACTATGGGCCGTTAGCTCAGCTGGTAGAGCAGTTGACTCTTAATCAATTGGTCCGCGGTTCGAATCCGCGACGGCCCACCATGTATAAAAAGCACTGAATGCATTATGCATTCAGTGCTTTTTTTGTTTTCGACATCCTGTGCATCCCTTATCGAATCATCTCTCTCATTTCTTGCGCAGACGATCCAGCGACTTCTTCAGACTCAGCCGCAGCCGCTCAAGCACATCGGCCAACTGACCGAGTTCGTCATCCCCTTTTTTAGCGATGGGGGTCTCTATTTTACCGTCGGCCAGATCATTGGCGGCATCGGTGAGCGTTTGCAGGGGCTTGAGCGCCATCTTGATGGTGATCAGGACGCCCAAGAGCGAGACCACCAAAATCGCCGCCATAACCAGCACCAGAACGAGGAAAAACTGCTGCCGGTTCGCCTCGGCCCTCTTTTGAAACTGGTCCTTGGCCCGGTTGAGGGATTCAAGAGAAAGCCCTATGCGAAAAGCCCCCCAGTGCTTGCCCTTGACCATGATCGGTGCGGAGATATCCCACACCACCTCGCCGGTATCCTTGGTGTAGATCTGCCGCAGTGTTTTTTCGATATTTTTTGCGGCCTTGATACCTATCGGGTCGTTAAAAATACGTTTGGTCCGATTGCCGTCACGATCTTTATCAGCATCTCCGGTGGGAGGCTGCTGGTAGCGGGTGTTATGCGTGGACACATAGCCATTGACATCAACGGCAATGGCGTAGGTGATATCCGACTCAACAAGAAATTCATCTTGCAGGGCGAGAATGGCCTTATCAAGGTAGGAATCCACCTTGCTATGGTATTTGGGCGGGGCGAATCCGGGGATCTCCTGGTATTCGGTATTGAAAAAATCGGCAACGGTATAGGAGGTGTTATCGATAGCCTCCTCAATGATGGAGCCGATGGCCCTGCTGCCCAAACTGGCCAGCAGGGTGCCGTAGCGCAGCTTTTCCTCTTCCAGGGCTTGAGCCTCGAGAACGATCAACTGTTGGGCGTGGTATTTTTGATACAGGAAGAGTCCGAGACCACCCAAGACGAGAAAGATCGCGAGTACGCCATTGACCTTCAGCGTGGTTTTGGTGCTGATATGTGTTGCCATGTGCTCCTCCGTTCGTAGTTTTTCTCCTGCGATTGCTATGTGAGCCGATTAATTGTAGGCGACCCGGATGGCGCCCCAGTGCTGACCGTTGATCTGGAGCGGGACGGATAAATCTCGCATTTTCTCGCCGGTATCCTGATCATACTTTTGCAAGAGATAGGGCTTGTTGTTGCGCGCAGCGGCCAGACCCGTCGAATCGTTGAACAGTCGCTTCGACCTGTTGCGCTTGGCATCGATTTCAGCATCGCCGGTCAAGGGCTGAGTGAAATTGGTGTTATGGGTCGGCAGATAGCCATTGCGATCCACCACCACCACCGAGATGATGTGGTTATTTTTCTTCTGGCAAGCATCCAGTATCGGCCGCAGACTCTGGTCAGTGAGTTTGTCGTACTGGGTATGATATTTTTGCGGCGTGGTCTGCGGGATAGGGATGTAAAAAGTGTCGAACAGTTGTCCTACGGTGAGGGTGCCAGAACTGAGCATCAGATCGAATTGCTTGATCACTTTTTCGGCACATTCGTTTGCCAACTGGAGGACATTGGTATCGAGCGGGTCGAGTGCCTCCTCAGCCATGCTCCACCGCGTCAACGCCAGAAACGGAATAGTGAAGAGCAGCATGAACAGCGACACCCTATACACGAGCCTGTTTCTCATTCGAGTCATGGGCAGAACCTCCTCCTCTACGGGTTGATGCGGGATCATGGGGTGGCGGAATCAGTGCGGCGCGATACCTTGGCCTGCAAGTCGCGCAGAAACATTTTGATATTGTTCAAGAGCAGCTGAGGATTTGTGCCGGGCAGGACAAAAACGCCCAGAAAAAAATTACCCAGCGACACAAGAAGCAGTACCTCGCCATCGGCATTCCTAATGATGGCGTGGGTAAAACGTTTGGACCCCAACGACTTTTCCATCCCCTCGCAGAGAAGACAGCTTGTCGCAACAACCGACGCCTGACTATGGGCATTCTCCATGCTCTGCGAGACGAGTTCGCCATCTCGACGGACAAGGAGGTAGTGCCGTATGCCATCCATCGTTTCCAGAAGCTTGAAGGCAGTAAAATTGGTCATGACGGGACGCTCCACAGGAAGAGGCAAAGAGTGCAGTGCTGCTCGACCACTCACAGAACATTTTGAGCCGCGAGCAGACTGGCAAACCGATCACATTGTTCTTTGGTGTCGAATTCACGCTGGAGGAGTTGTAAAAATCGCTCTCGGTTTTCCGCGCTTGCCTGAAAGGGCCCTGGCCACGCGGCAAGCAGGTCATCGACGACCAGGGTACTGATCGGCCCGATAACTTTGGCCAAGGCATGATTGACCGCATCGATAAATGCGGTGTCAACGGTGCCCTGATGGGATGCCGGCGATGCCGAAGGTTCGGCTCTGGTGTTGATAGCAGCAATGGCCAGCGAGGCATTTGCCGCCAACAGCTCGGCAGAAAGTGTACTTGCATGAGTGACAACCAGCCAGTGCCCGGCTTTACAGGGGTATCCTGTCAGAACCGCGCTGCCGAAGTACAAATCCAAAGCGGCTGTCCCACCAATGACATTGCCCAGCAAGGCGTTCATGTTCAACAGCTTCTGCAAGAGAACCCGGCACTCGGCCTCACCGGATATCAAGCTCAATTGGCTGGCGAGAATTCCTTTTTTTTCGTGGGCGATGAAGCCTCCAAATATATCGGGATGCGCTTCAACAAGTTCTCGGAGTATGGTATCCACGCTTGGCCTCCTGGCTAGGATTGTTCGGCAAATGCGTATGTTAGTCTCGACGCTTGATCAGTGCATTGATGGCTATATTCTTGGTCGTCACTACACTCTTTTCCTGAACAGAAAGCAGGATTCTCTGGGTAAAGGGACAGGCATCCTCATCGATTTCGTCGGCGCAGACAACAAAGGGGATGGCGACCCGGCGACCCGAGCCAATGGTCTTGACATGAGAATCCTGAATAGCAAAACGGACATAGAAGGAAAAATCCTGAGGATCCGGCTTGATTTGCAGCACGACGGCCTGATCGCCCCTGTTTTCGAAGCTGAGTTGGTGGGCATGGTCTGATCCGGCGGCGAGTACCCCCAGGTCAATCACATCGGGAAGCGCGGCAAGAAGCGGGGATTGGCGGGTAAAGCTGACATGGACATACCGCTGAAAGCTGGAAAACCGATCACGCACAAGCAGGGCCTCCCCTTGAAAACGCATCTTGTGATGAACGCCAGGACGGACCGGGAGCAGATGGATTTCCATTGTAGAGGCATCGATCTTGCGAATCGCCAAATCATTGTGCAGTTCGGTACGGATCTTGGCATCGATATCATAGGCAGTGCCGGCAGCCACCTGAAAGTTGAGCGTTGCTACACTGCGTTGAGCGGGAGGGACGGTTCCGAAGGTGATCGAACCAGGAGCCCAGGTAATCGCCGGTGCCTTGCTTGCCACCTCCTTGTGTTCCGTGCGGTTTCCAGCAAGAGCAGAGGGAGGCGTGTAGGCATGACAATACTGACAGACGAATCCTTTCAGCAGAACGTCTTCCGGCTGGAAGGCGAGCGTGTTTCTTTTTCCACATTCTTCGCAGAAGAGAATCAGTGCCATGAACCACCTTGCAAGGTTTCACAGTCTTCACTGGGAACAGCAGAGGATACACAGGGTGCCTGCTAACGATTCATTGTAGGGACCGAAACAAGAGAATGTCAAATTGTGTGGAAAAAATAGGGCAATAGAACGAGCGACAACGCTCTCCCCTCCTCATTTTTACCCCCGAAACGCCCTGTTCATACAGCCACCATGTGGCACCATCAGCATGCATTGGGCAACTCATCACCAAGCAGTTGCAATGCCTTGGTGGCAGCCCCACCTCCCGACAAAAACTATCGTCCGTCAGTGTGAGTCGTCTCGGTTGAACTCCGAAAAAAAAAACAACTGATCGGACTACGCGACCGAAGCCCGATGCCGGCAACCATGCCCCAAACCCATCCATGTGGTCGTTCCCCTGCCCCCCGGACCAGGCAGTGGGAAATACCGGCCAATATAACCAACTGATCCAAGAACAAAAAATCATCATCGCCGCCACAGCCAATGCCATTTTCAGCTTGACATTCCACCGCACCTTTATTTGCATAACGATCGAGAACAACCCACCATTTTGACTACACCCAAGGGACATGCACATTCCTCTTCTGTCACTGATATTGCTGCTCCTGCATCTCACAGCGCCTGCCGCCTTTGCCGGCATGGGGGCCTTGCATCACCGGGATATCAGCGGCGGCACCAATCTGCAAAAAATCTCCACCGCACTCAAGGAGTCCCAGGAACAGCAGAGCCTGGAGCGTACACAGCGCCTGAATAATGTCGCTCTGGCCCGCACCCACCTCAGCAACTGTGCCACGCTGGCCGATTGCCGCGAACGCCGTGCCTGCGAAGCAAAGTATACCGCCATCGTCCGGGGCGCTCTTCGCGCCTGTGGCGCCGATTGCCCCTGACCGCTCTGCCGTATCCGGCTGCTATCCTTGGCCGGCCCCGCTTGATTAAAAAATCGTCAAAACCGCATTTTCCGCTTCATTTCCTGCTCGTTTCCGGGTAGGGTCCCGGTTCTTTTTTGTCCTCTTTTTGTATCGACGGGTCGCGCTGCCCATATCGAGCCGCCGCACCCTGCCACGCAGTCCCTTTTTTCAGGAAACCACACCCCATGTTGCAAGCCACCAACATCGCGCTCTCCTACGGCAAGCGCGTCATCTTCAAAGACGTCAATATCAAATTCACCCACGGCAACTGCTACGGCCTCATCGGGGCCAACGGTGCCGGCAAATCGACTTTTCTCAAAATTCTGGCCGGACAGAAGGAGGCGGACAAAGGCGAGGTCTCCATCGACCCCAAGGAGCGCATCGCCGTGTTGCAGCAGGATCAGTTCGTTTACGACGAGGAAACCGTGCTCGACACCGTCATCCGTGGCCACAAGCGGCTGTATGACGTCAAACGCGAACGCGAAGCCCTCTACGCCAAGGTCGAGCTTTCCGAGGAAGAAGGCATGCGCTGCGGCGACCTGGAGGTCGAGTTTGGCGAGATGAACGGCTACGAGGCCGAATCCGACGCCTATGTATTGCTCAGCGGTTTGGGCATCTCCGAGGAGATGGGTGAAATGAAGATGAAGGAGCTGGACGGCGGCGACAAGGTGCGAGTGCTGCTCGCCCAGGCCCTGTTCGGCAATCCGGATATCCTTTTGCTCGACGAGCCGACCAACAACCTCGATGTCAAGTCCATCGCCTGGCTGGAGGAGTTCCTCATCCGTTTTACCAACACGGTCATCATCGTTTCCCATGACCGCCATTTCCTTAACCAGGTCTGTACGCACATGGCGGACATCGACTTCGGCCAGATCCGCGTCTATGTCGGCAACTACGACTTCTGGTACCAGGCCAGTCAACTGGCCCTGCAACAGCGGCAGCAGGAGAACAAGAAGGCAACAGCCAAGGTGGCGGAACTCAAGGAGTTCATCCAGCGTTTCTCCTCTAATGCCTCCAAGGCCAAGCAGGCCACCTCGCGTAAAAAACTGCTCGACAAGATCAACATCGAGGAGATGCCGGTCTCCTCGCGCAAGTATCCCTGGGTGGCCTTCAAGCCTGAGCGGGCCTGTGGCAACGTCATCCTTGAAGTCGATGGCCTGAGCAAGACCATCGACGGCGTGGAGGTGTTGAAGGACTTGACCTTTTCCGTGAACAAGGGAGAGAAGATCGCCTTTGTCGGTACTTATGGCCTGGCCAAAACCACCCTGTTTCAGATTCTTGCCGGCGAGATGGAGCCCGACAGTGGCAGTTTCCGCTGGGGTCAGACCATCACCACCTCCTATTTCCCCAAGGAGAACAGTGGTTTTTTCAGCAAGAACCAGAGCCTGCTCGAATGGTTTGGCCAATTCATCCCGCTCACCGAGGGTGAGAGCTATTCCCGGGGCTTTCTCGGCCGCATGCTGTTTTCTGGTGATGAGGTGACCAAAAAAACCCAGGTGCTCTCCGGTGGCGAGAAGGTACGCTGCCTGCTAGCGCGGATGATGCTGAGCGGCGCCAATGTGCTGCTGCTTGATGAGCCGACCAACCACCTGGATCTGGAGTCGATCACCTCGCTCAACAACGGCCTGATTGCCTATCCCGAGGTTATCCTCTTTGCCTCCCACGACCACGAATGCGTGGCCACCGTGGCCAACCGCATCATCGAGATCGGCCACCACGGCTTCATCGACAAGATGATCAACTATAACGATTATCTGGAAGACGAATCCCTGGCCGCCCAGCGCGAAACCCTCTACCGCAAAGAAAAACGGCGATAAACCTCAAGGTTCCTACGGACACGGTGAGCCTCCACCGTAGGAACCTTTTCTCCCGTTCCTGGGACACGCCCCCCTAAAAGCCAGCCGCAAGGGACTGGCGCGCAAGCATTTCAGGAAACCAGCATTTTTTCAAGTTGTTACAGAACGGCCTTTGCTTTCTTCGGCTGTATATTGTACATTGCAAACGTGGTTTTTCTCCCTCAAGGGGAGAGGGGTTTTCCTGTTGTGATCGGGGAGCATTTCCAGGTCATTATGCTGTCGAGGTCCACCGCATGCGCCCTTTCCATGCTGGACCATCCTGCGCCTCGCCGCTCCATTCCACGCCGGATCAAATCCCGTTCGGCGCCTCTTTCCTGTGTTGTTCGCGCAGGATGATGCTTGGTTCGCCTGCATCCTCGCCCCTCTCTTTGATAAGCCACCGCACCATTCACCCACAATATGAAGCTGATCGTTGTCGATTTGTCGTTCTTGGCACACCTTCGAGGACGACCCTATTGAATTGAACGGCAACCTGGCCACCATCCGTATTCTCCAAAGGAGAACGCACCGTTGGTGGCCATGACGCAAGAGATGAGCAAAACGCTTATGAAGCGATCACACCGCCTGTGCTGCAAACAACACCCTGTTCTCCCCCCTCCGCAGAGCAAACACCGCTGCGCCATTGCCCTGAGCCTCGCCCTGACGGCTCTGAGCACCTTGCCGAGTTTTGCCGCCGAGTCGCCACCACTGCCGGCAGCGGCCACTCCGGGTGGAACCATGCCTCGGTTTGAACAGCATCTCCTTCCCGACACCCAGGCCATGCCCGCCGTGGAGATCCCACCACTGCGCGAACGCCCATTGGACGTTGCCGAGGGACCCGCCATCGCCATTACCCGTTTTGCCCTGGAGGGTGTGGTAGAACGACCCGGCCTGATCGATGTTGCCGAGCTGAATGCCCTGGTGGAAGAAAAACGACAGGCCGCACCGCAGGGGATGACCATTGGCCAGATCCAGCAGGTGGCCGACGAGGTGACCAACTACTACCGCAGCAGGGGCTTGATCCTGGCCAAGGCCTATGTTGGCGCGCAGACGGTGGAAAACGGGGCGATCACCCTCACCGTGCTCGAAGGTAAGCTCGGCAACATCCACAGCGCCAAGGCGGCGACCGAGGGGCAGGCTGAGGAAAAGGCCAGCCTTCGCTACTCCCAGGAACTGCTTCACAAACCATTTACCGAAGTACAGGGCCAGGCGGTGATCAAAGATCAGTTTGAGAGCGCCCTGCTGCAACTCATCGATTACCCCGGCCTTAAATACAATGCCGTAATCAAGCCCGGCACCACCCTGGGCACCGCCGACCTCTATCTCAATGTCACCGAGGAACGGCTGTTCAACGCCGCCTTCAGCCTGGACAACTACGGCTCGCAGTACACCGGCGAATATCGCCCCCGCCTCGACATCCTCATCAACAATCCCACCAACGCCGCCGATCTGCTGGGATTGACCCTGATGGAGACCTACGATCCCCACAAGGAGTTCTATTGGGGAGCGAGTTACGAGCGGCCGCTGCCCTGGGGCAACAATGCCATCGGCGCCGGCTATTCAAGAAACTCCTTTGATATTGGCGGTAACTTCGCTGACCTGGAGCTGGAAGGCCTGGCGGAAATCTACGATGTTTTCTTCAAGCATTCCTTTGTCCGCAGCCGTCAGGGCAACTGCTTTGGCCTGCTGCGCTTTTCCAGCAAAGCCGCCGAAACCTTGCAAAACGATGAACTCTCCAACCAGGACAATCTCAGTGTCCTCTCGGCGGAGGCCTATCTGACCGATCGCATGGACACCTGGCTGGGCGGCGGCGTCACCAACATCAACATCACCATTGCCAAGGGTTTTGACGATTTCCTCGGCTCCAACACCAATGACGACGAAAACACCAGCCGTATCATCGAAGGGTATGAAAAAACGCAGGTGGATTTCCTCAAGGTGACCGCTGACGTGTCGCGGCTGCAAAAAATGTGGACCAACACCTCGCTGTTGCTGCGGTTTAAGGGGCAGGCCACCGACACCCCACTGGTCTCCATCGAGCAGTTCGCCATGGGCGGCCCGGATTCGGTGCGCGCCTATCCCCAGGCCGAGTTCATGATGGATCAAGGCTACTTTGCCTCCACGGAGCTGATCTTCAACGCCCCCTTCTTTGCCGATAAACAGGCCTTCTTCAACCGCACCTGGGGGGAATTACTGCAATTCTCCGTGTTTTACGATGCGTCGTCGGGCTGGCTCAAAGAGGCGCTGAGCAACGAGGAGGATTCCGCCTACCTCTCCGGGGCCGGCGTTGGCATGCATTTCAGCCTGCCGGGGCAGTTTGCCGCCAACCTGTCGATGGCCAAGCCGCTGGGCAGTCATGATTCGGATGTGGGGCGCGATGTAACCACCTACTTCAAACTCACAGTACAGTACTGAGACGCCAAGCGAAGCACCGAACCGGCAAACTCGATGGCGAGCCAGTGATGCAGTGAAAATGATCGTTCTCGTCCCAAACGCGAAAACGATGGCATTGAACAAAAAGCGTCTCCAACAGGGGGAGACGGCACCGCGATTTATCGGCGTGCAGGAGGAAGGACATGAGCATTCGGCAATACAAGAAATCGATGAGACGGATCGTCTCCGGTAGCAAGAGCGATGCCCTGGGCAAGGGCAAGCCCAGCTCCTTTGGCCGTTCCCTGGCCCTGGCCCCGCTCGGCGTACTCCTCTCCGGCATGGCCATGGCCAGCCCGCAGGGTGGACAGGTTGTCGGCGGCACCGGCAGCATCGCGCAACCAACATCCACCCAGACCATCGTCAATCAGCAGACGCAGAAGATGGCCATCGACTGGCAAAGCTTCAACCTGGCAGCCGGTGAGTCGGTGCGCTTTTACCAACCCTCCTCCTCAGCTGCGGTGCTCAACCGCATCCTCGACCAGAACCCCAGCCAGATCTTTGGCTCTATCCAGGCCAATGGCCGCGTTTTCCTCGCCAATCCCAACGGGATAATCTTTGGCGAAAGCGCCACCATCAATGTCGGCAGTTTTCTTGCCACCACCTTGAACACCAGCGTCACCGATTTCATGCTGGGCGGCACATGGACCCTGGGTGGCGCGGATCTCTCCGCCGGCGGCGCCATCGTCAACCGTGGGCTGATTACCGCTGCCACCGGCGGCAGTGTTACGCTGGTCGGCGGCAGCGTGCTCAACGAAGGCAACATCATCGCCACCCTGGGCTCGGTGAACCTGGCCAGCGGCAAGGTGGCCACCCTTGATTTCGACGGGGACGGTCTGCTCAGTTTCGCGGTCAGCGGCGAGGTGCTGGAAAACACCAGCAACGTCGCCAGCGCCGTGGCCAATACCGGCAGCATCACTGCCGACGGCGGCCAGGTGCTGCTCACCGGCCATGCCGCCAAGGATGTCTTTGCCAAGGTGGTCAACAACGAGGGCATCATCCAGGCCAACTCCATTGACACCAGCGGCGGCACCATCCGCCTGGTCGGCGGCGACACCGGCATCGTCGCCAACAGCGGCACCTTGCGAGCCAAGGGCAATGACAGCGGCGAGAAGGGCGGCACCGTGCAGATGCTGGGTGAAAAGGTGGGCCTGCTGGATGCCGGCAAGGTCGATGTCTCCGGCGATGCCGGTGGCGGCACCGCCCTCATCGGCGGCGACTACCAGGGCAAGAATACCGCCATCCGTAACGCCAGCGTCACCTATGTCGGCCCCAATGCCACCATCGATGCCAGCGCCATGGGCATTGGCGATGGTGGGAAGGTGATTGTGTGGGCCGATGATACCACCCGGTTTTATGGGAATATTGTTGCCCGAGGTGGTAAGTTTGGTGGGGATGGTGGATTTGCTGAGGTTTCGGGGAAAAATTCTCTCGCCTATCATGGCTTGGCGGATCTGCTGGCCCCAATTGGCAAGGTTGGCACCCTGCTTCTTGACCCTGACGATTTGGTCATTACCGGTGGAAGTGGGGATGGGGATGGGGATGGGAATCCTTTAACATTCTCCGCTGAAGATCTTACATCTGGCACCGTTGCCTATACTGATTCAACATTTGTCATTTACGAATCAGAAATTGAAGCCCAAAGCGCTTCTGCAAATATAGTGTTACAAGCCACCAACTCCATCAAGACAAATGGAATCTTCACAGGTAATAGCGTGACGCTGTATGAGGATCACAACCTTACCATGCAAGTCAATGGAGCTACAGGATATATCGATCTCACCAGTGGAGGAACAAACAACTTTCTCGAATTCAAAACCCAAGGGACCGGAACAATCCTCCTTGAAGCAACAGGTGGATCCGGTAGCATTACCACCGGAAATCTTACCTCCGGCAGTGGTAATATAAATTTAAATGCTACAAACATTTCACTTGTCGGATTAATAATCAGTGGAGGGACGACAACCCTCACGGGCACAGGATCAGGCACCTTAACTGGACGAAACGTTGCTTCCACATGGACACTTGACGGCTCCCCTACCTATTCAGATGGCTCCACCACTCTCAATTTCAGTGGATTCTCCACCCTGCAAGGTGGCAACAACATTGACACCTTCAATGTCACCGCAAGCAGTTCATTCAACCTCAAAGGTGGAGCAGGGGTTGATGTGTTCGACATTGGGTCTGTCACTTTAACCGGATCGGTGGATGGTGAAGCTGACGGTGCTACACTCCTAGGAACCGCCATTGCCAATGCCACGCTCACGGCAAACAGCACCATCGGTTTCGCTGGAACCACTGCTGCTATCACCGGTGGGTTTTCCAAAATCACAACCATCACTGGTACAGGGGCAGGAACATTAACCGGCGACGATGTTGATTCAACTTGGGGACTCGACGGGACACCTACCTATTCAGATGGTACGGCTACACTCAACTTCTCCGGCTTCACCACTCTCCAGGGTGGCTCTGGTGTCGACACCTTCAATGTCACCACCGACAGCTCCTTTGCCCTCAAGGGCGGAGCGCAAGTGGATGTATTCAACATTGCTACGGGCACAACTCTAACCGGATCGGTGGATGGTGAAGCTGACGGTGCTACACTCCTAGGAACCGCCAT
>CAZXHS010000001.1:1003121-1004351 GCA_964639845.1 uncultured Desulfobulbus sp.
TGTCGACACCTTCAATGTCACCACCGACAGCTCCTTTGCCCTCAAGGGCGGAGCGTCAGCAGATGTATTCAACATTGCTACGGGCAAAACCTTAGACGGTTCGGTGGATGGCGAAGCAAGTGGCGCCACTCTTCAAGGAACGGCAATTGAGAATGCCACGCTCACAGGGAGCACCGCCACCGGCTTTAATGGAACCACTGCCGCTATCACCGGTGGGTTTTCCAATATCACTACCATCACCGGAATAGGTACCGGAACGTTAACCGGACGCAATGTTGCTTCAACTTGGGGACTCGGCGGGTCACCTACTTACTCAGATGGTACGGCTACACTCAACTTCTCCGGCTTCACCACGCTCCAAGGTGGAAGTAACATCGACACCTTCAATATCTCCGCAAGCAGCTCCTTCAACCTCAAAGGTGGAGCAGGGGCTGATGTGGTTAACCTAGATGCTCATTCAGTAGGCTCAATTGACGGAGAAACCGATTCTGATCACCTGTCCATCAGTAATGATGTGGCGAATACGATTTTGACTAGTGGCAACTTGCTAATCACAGGGCAACCGAATATCTTTTTGAGCAATCTCGATTCCGCCACGATCACTGGAGGAAACAGTAATAATACCATCGATGCATCAAGCTGGCTGGGGAGCCTCATAATTCATCTCACTGCAGGCGATGACATTATTATCGGCAATGGAAGCAACACGACACTGATTGGCCGAAATCTCGATAGCACTTGGACATTAAGTGCTTCCAACAGTTACGCTGCTACAGGGGGGACCAGCATTTTTGTTAATGTCGGAAATTTGCAAGGTGGCAACAATATCGACACCTTCAATGTCACCGCAAGCAGCTCATTCAACCTCAAAGGTGGAGCAGGGGTTGATGTGTTCGACATTGGGGCCGTTACCTTAACAGGGGCGGTGGATGGTGAAGCGGATGGCGCCACGCTTCAGGGTACGGGCATCAGCAACGCCACGCTGACGACCATGGGCAGCACCACTGGGTTCAACGGCAACACCGCCGCTCTCACTGCTGGCTTTGCAAACATTGACACACTCTCCGGATCAGGAACCTTAACCGGACGAAACGCTGCTTCCACCTGGGCACTTGACGGCTCCCCTACCTATTCAGATGGCTCCGCTACTCTCAATTTCAGCGGCTTCTCCATCCTGCAAGGTGGCAACAATATCGACACCTTCAATGTCACCGCAAGCAGCTCATTCAA
>CAZXHS010000001.1:1004451-1211236 GCA_964639845.1 uncultured Desulfobulbus sp.
CACTTGACGGCTCCCCTACCTATTCAGATGGCTCCGCTACTCTCAATTTCAGCGGTTTCTCCATCCTGCAAGGTGGCAACAATATCGATACCTTCATTCTCGCATCCGGGATAACATCCTTTATCGGTGAAATTAATGGTGGTGCCGGTACAAATACCTTGGTGGCAACCAATGGTGCCAACCGTTGGGTGGTGACAAGTTCAGGCTCCGGAACCTTGAACGGTGAAATATTCGCCAACATTGCTCAACTCACTGGCGGCAGCGGCACCGACACCCTCACTGGCCTCGACGTCGCCAACAATTGGTTGGTCAACAGTGACACTGGCGCAGCCATTGACGGGATAACCGCCACCGGCATGGAAATCCTTATGGGTGGATCACTGAACGATACCTTTACACTGGCTGCTGGGGTCGACTACACCGGCACCATCAACGGCGGAGGGGGCACCAACACCCTGGCAGCAACCGATGGAAGCAATACCTGGAACATCAACGGGGCAAATCAGGGCACATTGAACGGAAGTGCCTTTACTCATATTGCCAATCTTCTGGGAGGTTCAGGGGATGACACCTTCGTCTTCGCCACCGCCGGTACACTGAGCGGTGACCTCACCGGAGGTTCGCAAATAACTCACGACATTCTCAACTTGAGCGCTAAACTTGGTACTGTCACCATCAATCAACAAACACAGAAGGCTACCGGTATTGCCGGCATCTTTACCCAGATCGAAGAGGTCATCGGTAACGGCGCAGGCACTACCCTCACCGGATCCAACAGCGGCCAGACCTTCACCTTGACGGGTGCCAATGCAGGCAAAGCCGGCTCCCTCTTTTTTTCCGGGGTGGCCAACCTTATCGGTGGCTCGGGCAGCGATACCTACACAGGCAACGGTGGTAGCCTTTCCGGCACCATCACCGACGGAGCATTCACTGGCGACAAAACCGCCTTTATCGAAGGTGGAGATGGCGGCAGCACCACTATCAGCGGTTCCCTTAATGTCGCCGGGTTGTATTTGAACAGCACGAGCCTGACGATCAATGGCGATATCGATACCGGCAGCGGCACCGTCTATTTACGCGCCATGAACGGTAATATCGACAACATGAGCACCGGTCATACCTTAACCACCTCAGGCAATCTATATCTTGTCACCTCCAGCCACACAGGCACCGTCAAAATGAACATCGAGGGAGGTGCTAAGCTTTATCTTAACACCTGGCAACCCGGTACCTTTTATGGCGAGTACATCCTTGTTGAAAATATCAATAAAGTCCCCATCATCAACGCCCTCTTCGATGCCCTGGTGGGCAGTGAATTTGGTGCCCATGACAGCATCGATTATTTCATCGACCCGGCCCTGTTTGACCAGAGCATCTCGCTGTTTTCCTCGTCTGAACCATCGGTCCTGCTGCCCGAGGATCAGTTGGAGGAGACCCTGGGCAAGTTTTACCGCTGGCCGGCAATCAGGCTGGCGGTGTTGAACTGACTGCTTTGTGCAGACTATTTTGGCATACTTCGGAGAGAGCTTAATGGGATGAGGCTTTCAGCCTATGGATTTTTTTAGAAGAAGTATTGCATTGCTGGGGGAAAACACTGTTAAATAGGGGCATCATATTTTTGTCTCTGGGGATGACGTTCAGGCGTGATTGCCTCTTCCCGGAGACGGACGGACCTGTCGGAGACTCCGGCGGGGCGCAGTGCGAAGTCAGACCATTTTCTCATGAATAAAATGCGCAACCGCAAGGCCCTGATCCGGCAGACAGGCTCAGGCGACGCGATTGCGAAGGCATTGTGAGTTTCCGCCTATGAATAATAATTCTCCCGCAGACGACAAAACCCGAGTGGCTGGCATGCCGGAATTTGTCGCCCCCCCTGGTAATCCCCCCCAGGAGCAAGGGCAAACGGTACCGCCCATCCCGAAACCGGCTTGGCCGCCGCAAGAGCCGTCAGCAGCGGCGCCCACCACGCCACCCTCGTGGGCACCACCACCCGAGGCGGCTGCACCGCCAGCCCAACCAGCCCAACCACCAGTCTGGGCTGCCCCGGAGCCGCCGCCACAACCAGCAGCCGCGCCCGCACCGCCAGCCTGGCAAACGCCGGAGCCTGCTGCACCGATTGCCGCAGCGCAACCGCCCACCTGGGCCGCACAGCCAGTGCAGCCAACCGCACCGCCGCCACCTTCCTGGCATCCCCAGGAACCGGCCCAGCCGGCACCAACGGCCCGTCCGGCAGCCGTTGCGCCCAACCAGGATCTTTACCGCCTCTCCTCCCAGCAGGATGACATGTGGTTCGTAGTGGAGCCACCGAGCAAGCCGGTGCGCCATCCTCTGCGTCAGGGTGAGGCCGTCACCGTCGGCCGCGAGGCGACGCAGCAGGTGGTCATCGATGAGAAAACGCTGAGCCGCAACCATCTGGTGCTGCGCCGCAATGGCGACCGCGTCGCGGTGCAGATCCTCGGGCTCAACGGCATGGTCTACGCCAACCAGGTCCACAAATCGACCACATTGGAGATCACGGCACCGGCCTCATTGACCATTGGCAATGTTGTCTGCAAGATCGAGAAAAAATACGATACCGATGCCACCGTGCTCATGAGCGATCCGGCGGCGGCATCGCGGCATCAGTCCGGCGGTGGCGGCCATGCGGCCCCATCCACCCCTTCCTGGAACCCGCCACCCCAGCAACCCTATGCGCCCCTGCCCCCGGAAGGACGCCACCCCTTTGCCGACAGCCCCGCCGCCGCCGGGTATCCGCCCGGCCAGCCCACGCCCGGCTACAACCCACCGCCAGGCTCTTCGCCAGCCTACGGCTTTGGCCAGCACGCGGGCGAACGTGATCCGGGTGGATTTACGCCCCACCGCAGCGAAGGCCCTGGTGATGGCAATAAAAACAAACTGTTGGTGCTCATCGGTGGCGCCGCACTGGCAGCACTGCTCATTGGTGGCGGATTGTATTACTGGCTCACCAACAAGCCTGCCGCACCGGTCGAACCGCCTCCGGCCACCACCACCGTACAACCACCGACACCAACCATCAGTTCCGGCGGTTGCAGCGGTGGTAATCAGGGCGCGAACAATCTCTATGCCAAGTATCTGGGCAAGGCAGCCACCCTGCTCAAAGAGGGCAACACCAAGGATGCCTGCGATTATCTTAAAGACATTCCGCAAAACTCTGCCTGCTGGCCGGAGGCCCTGAGCTTGGCCAAACAGATCGAGGGCTGCACGCTGGAATGAGTGAACTCATTGCGGTTGAGGTGATTGGCGGCCCCATGGACGGGCTGCGATCGTTGATCACCGGGAAGGGTTCCATCGGGCGCAAGGTGGGCAATGCCCTGTCGCTGGCGCTTGATGACGAGGTTTCCGGCCGCCATCTGGAGATCGTCAAAGAAGGCCATGACTGGTGTGCCCGCGATCAAAACAGTACCAACGGCACCTGGCTGGCCAACGAGAAACTGCAACCAGGGCGCAGTTATCCCCTAAAAATGCAGGATATTCTCCTGCTGGGCTCGACGGTTCTGCTGGTTGAGCCAGGCCAGGACGGTGAGGCCAGTGTGCCCTTCACCGATTTTAGCTTCAACGATCCCCGCACCTACTACACCATGACGCCCGGCCTGGGCCATGTGTGGAACCAGTTGTATCTGGTGGCCGATGAGGATCGTACCGGCGGTTTTTTCTGCGACATTGACCGTCTTTTTGTGGCGATGATGGAATCCGCCGCTGAAACCAACGACGCGGGCTATGCCTGTGTCGCCCAGACCAAGGCGGTCGAGCGCTACCAGATCCTCGCTCCCTGGCTGCAACAGGCTCCCGGCGGCCTGGGCCGCAGCCAGCAGGTGGGCGCGCTGACTGTCGCCTCCCGGGTGTGGAAGGTATTGAACCTGGTGGCGGAGCGCAAAAACGGCGCCTTTGGCATCGGCGACATCCTCGGCGCCATCCTTGAAGAAGGCGGCAGCCTGGCGGCACGCTACATGCGCAAAGACGCCGTGTTCATGGAAGATTTCGGGGCCAAGCTGCGACGGGGCGCCTCGGACCGCACGGTGATCGACATCGTGCGCACCGCCCGCAAAGGAGCGGTGCAGGCTTTTGCCGGTCCGCCGGACATGCAACCCGGTGCCGAAGGACAACCGGCTGCCGCGACCTTTGTCGGCTCGGTGCTGCCCATGCCACCGATGCTGACCACCATCTGGCAGGGATTTGCCCAGCGGCTAGAGCGGCTGGTCACCGGTTTTCTTGCTGATGCCGTCAATCCACTGGGCACACCGCAGGGCTATCGTCCACCGGGCCTGGAGCAGTGCCTGGCCGATCTGATCGCCGAGACCGCCAGTGATCCCGCGCAACTGGAGCAGCGGGTTCGGCAGTATATGGACAGCCTCTATAACCTGCTGGTGGTCATCCTGGCCTCACAGCACGACGGCTACAAGGTGTTGAACGACACCCTCTGCGATAAACTGGTGCAGGCAGTGAGCGACAAGAAGGACAATCGCTCGCTGTTGCAACTGGGCAAAAGCAGTATCGAGATCGAAGAATTGGAATCGCGTATCAAAGCGGTGCGACGACAGGTCGAGACCGACGGCATCAGCGAAGACATCGTTCGCGACATTATCCGCAAAAAACTTCAACAGTTGGGATGATTATGACTGCACAGAATCGAGGACCACAGGCAATGGAGCAGAAAAGAGTTCACTGCAATCCGTTCATGGCCATGCTGCTGGCAATAGCCATGCTGCTTGGTGGTTGCGCCGGACCGACCGCGCCGCAGTTCGATGACGTCACCCTGAACCTGCAAGCCGCCGAGGCAATCAACGACGGCGTGCTGCTGCCCATCGACATCATGGCGGTCAACGAGATCAAGGCCGATGCGGTGCTCGCAGTTGCTCCGGATCTGTGGTTTGGCAACGAACAACGCGAGAAGCTCACCCCGGAGGAAATTCAAAAGGTGGCCATCCGTGGCGGCGGCAAGCGCCAGGTGACGGTGCGCGTACCCAGCCTGACCGGCAAGATCATTCTTTATGCCGACTATGAAAACAGCAATGAACGCGCTGCCCAGCAGATCATCATCTCACCGCTCAAGGGCGGTTTTCATGAGAAATACGACATCCTCATTCAAGCCAACCGGTTGGAGTTGAAGCCGTGACCCACCTCATCGAATCAGCATCGGCGGAGGTCCACTGGTACGAGGGGATGCTGATGCAGCCGCATCACTTCCAGACCCAGCAACGCCGCCAGACCATGCTGGGCCGGGAGAAGCGGATGCACATGGAGACCTGCGCCTGGGGTATCGCCGATTTGCAGGTCAACCCCACCGCCCTGGCTGGCTTCCGCTTCAAACTCGACAGCGCGACGCTTTGTCTCAAGGACGGCACCTGGCTCAACATCCCCAACAACGCTGCTGTTGAGGAATATGGCCTGGAGGAGATCGCCAGCCAACTCGACGCGGCTGTGCCGGTGTGGTTTGCGGTGAAACGGCCGGAGGCGCATCGGCCGCTGGTCCATGCCATGGAGGAGACCACCCGTGGCATCCCTCGGCCCTATGTGCTGCGCGAGCATGTCATCGTTGATGAGAACAGCGGCGAGAACGGTCAGATCATTCAATCGCGGCTCCACAACGTGCTGATCAGCTTTGGCGCCCATCCCGGCGACCAGTTCGAGGCCATCAAGGTCGGCGAGTTGGTCTGGTCCTCGGCCAAACAGCCGGTGTTCAACGCTGCCTACATTCCGCCGCTGCTCAATCTGGCCGCCTCGCCTTATCTGCGAGATCGCGTCAAGAACCTGCTGGTGAAAATCCGCAACCAGGCTGCCTTTCTCCAGGGCGAGATGGTCTCCAAACGCATCAGCCTCACCACCGACCCGCTGCGCGTGCTGGCCAACCTCACCCGTTTGCAAATCATGGCCAGCTACGCCCTGGTGTTGCAGCAGATGCTCAACATCAACCAGACCCATCCCTTCGCCCTCTACCTGGAGTTGGTGCGGCTGCTCGGTGAGTTGATTGTGCTCTATCCAGACACCTCGCTTGATATTCCGCCCTACGACCACGACAATCTCGGCCCGGTGATGGATTTCATCCTCAAAACCATCGAGCGCATGGTGGAAGGCGGGGTGGTGGTCGACTACATCCACCGCCGCTTCGAGGTGGACGGCGAGCGTCGCTACTGCCGCATCGACCGCGAATGGCTCGATCCGCCGCCCAATGTACGGGTTATCGTCTACCTGTGCATCAACACCGAGATGCCCGAGAGCAGTGTCGATGCCATGCTCAGCGACTACCGCGTCAAGATCGGCCCGCCCTCGCGCATCGACGAGATGCTCATTGCCCGGACCCGTGGCCTCAACTGCCAGCGGCTGCGCCGCATCCCCTCCGGTCTGCCCGACCGTAGCGGACTGCACTACTTTCAGGTCGATCTGTCGCGCAGCTGCGAGTTCTGGCAGGATCTGTTCCGCGATCTCATGCTGGTGATCCACGGCATTCCGGTTGATGTCACCGAGGATATCAGCCTCTACGTCCACGTCGAAAAGGGAGAGCGATAATGCCCGATCAGGTGAGCCTGGCCGTGCGGCCGGTGATTGATTTTCTCCTTGGCTTTCGCTACCGGCTCGAAACCGGCGGCGACATCGACCTCTACACCCTGCGCAACGATCTGCATAACGCCTTGCAATCGGTGGAGGCGGTACTGCGCGACTCACCGACCCTGCATTCCCGCTCCGAATTGATCCGCTACCTGCTGGTGGGCTTTGCCGACGAAGTCATCCTCACCTCCACCTGGAGCCGGGCCAACGAATGGCGGGAAAAACTGCTGGAGATGGAGTTTTTCCGTACCAGCGTCGCCGGCGAGCGTTTTTTCGAACTGCTGGAGCAGTATGGCTACCGTGATGGCGAACTGGCCAATCTCTTCTTCACCTGCCTGGCCCTGGGCTTTCGCGGTAAATACCGCTCCCGCGAGGAGGAACTGCGCGCCATCAAGCAGCGAGTCTACGCGGTGCTGCCGGATCGTTTGCCCGATGACGAGCGGGTGATCACGCCGGGTGCTGATTTCGCGATCACCAGCGGCAACACGGTGATGCCGCGCATCATCGGCCTGACCACCGTCTTCGGCGTGCTGCTGGCCACCACCATCGGCTACTTCGTGGCCAGTCAGTGGCTGTGGTCCTCGATCATCGAGGCTATCCACACCATGGCGCGTTCCCTGAACCAAACCCCCTAACCTACTACCGATGAGCGGCGTATGTTGAGTGCCCTGCTGGAATTGATCAAGTCGACAGCCTTTCTCTACATCAGCGGTACACTGGCGGGTGTGGGCGTTACCGCCCTGCTTGCCCGCATCTGGCAGACCATGGGGTTGCGCTTCTTCCTCCTGGCCCTGGGCGGCGTGCTGTTGTGCATCATGCTCATCGTCGCCATTGTGCTGTTGTGGCGGGTGCTGGAACGGAAGCGCGCCGACAGCATGGAACTGGCCCTGGGCCAGGATGCCGTCGCCCGTCAACAGCAGAAACAGCAGACCAAGCTGGCAGTGCAAAGCATTAAGGAGCGTTGGGCCGAGGCGATGACCACGCTCAAGGCCACCAAGGTGCGCATCTACGACCTGCCCTGGGTGCTGCTCATAGGTGAGCCCCAATCGGGCAAGACCACCACCCTGCGCGAGT
This sequence comes from uncultured Desulfobulbus sp., assembly GCA_964639845.1. Taxonomy (GTDB): domain Bacteria; phylum Desulfobacterota; class Desulfobulbia; order Desulfobulbales; family Desulfobulbaceae; genus Desulfobulbus. The sequence continues at coordinate 1,012,090 of CAZXHS010000001.1, forward strand.
CCGGTCTGGATTTCCCGTTGGGCAAAGATTCGCTCTCCGGCGCCGGCGGCACCGTCAACTGCGACTGGTGGTTCACCAATGACGCGGTCATCCTCGATACCGCCGGCCGCTTTACCATGCCGGTGGACAGCGCCTCGGACAAGGAGGAATGGCATTCCTTCCTCAGATTACTGGCCCGCCACCGGCCGCGCTGCCCGATCAACGGCGTCATCGTCACCATCCCTGCCACCTCACTGTTGCAGGACCCGCCGGAGACGGTCAAGACCAAGGCCCTGACCATCCGTGAAAAACTCCAGGAACTGGTCAACCTGCTGGGAGTGGAGTTTCCAGTGTACATCATGGTCTCCAAGCTCGACCTGGTCTACGGCTTCACTGAGTTCTGCGCCTCACTCTCCAACGATGATCGCCGCCAGGCGCTGGGCTGGAACAGGCAGACCATGGTCGCCGAGGCCTTTCGCCAGGACGAGTTCGATACCTTTTTCGCTTCGCTGATCAACCGCTTGCAGGCCTGGGCCAGACGGCGGCTGCGCGACGTGCCCACCGGACCCGAGTCGGACCGCATGTACGCCTTTCCCGGTGAATTCAATCGCCTCAAAGATACCCTTGGCGGCTACCTCAGCCTCATCTTCCGGCCCGACCGCTACCACATCCCGCTGCTGCTGCGCGGCTGCTACTTCAGCAGCGGAATGCAGGAGGGCCGCTCCATCGCCCGCGCCCTGTTGGAAGGAGCCGATGGTGCCAACCGCAACCTGCTGAACGAATTTGCCAAATCCTTTGTGCAGTCGCGGGCCTACTTCATCAACGCCTTCTACACCAAGGTGTTTAAGGAGCGCTGGCTGGTGAAACGGGCCGGTGGCGCCACCAAAAGGGAGGTCGCCTTACGTCTGGGGGCAGCGGCCTTTGCCATGGTCTTTGTCATCATTGCCGCCACCCTGTTGGTCTCGGGGTATCGCACCCTGGTGGGCAAGGTGCAACCGCTGGAAAAACAGGTGCGCACAGCCCAGGCCATCCTTATCGGCGACAAGGCGCAGCAACCGGTCAAGGCTTCGGAGATCGTGGCCATGATCAGTTCGCTGGAGGCAGGGCGCCAAGAAGTGGTGGCCCACGGGGCGCGGCGCTTTCTCAAATCCAGCGGCAACACCCTGATTGAGGATGTCGGCCTGGTGGAGGACGCCCTCTTTGAACGCAAGTTTCTCGACGCCCTCATCGCCGGCATCGATGCCGAGGTGCAGGATGCCAAGGGCATCACCTCCATTGCGCAGAAGGAACGGATGCACAAGATGGTGATGCAGTACATCGACATTCTTGCCGGCCGGCCGGTCACGGTGCAATCCATGGCCCTGCTGTTGGATCTTGTGAGCTGGAAGGATGCGCAGGGTGTGGATATCGCCCGGCCCGAGGCCGAACAGATCATCAAGGGCTACCCGTACAGCCGCAAGGGCGGCAAGGGGCCGCGCTATTCGGATCTGGGCGCGGTCTATGTCCGTCATGTGTTAACGGCGCTGCACAACTTCTGGGAGACCTATTACGGCCAGATGTGGAAGACCCAGCAACAACTGCTGGAGCGCGTCAACACCACCTATGGAGCGCTGCTCGGGGCACTGGCTGATCCGCAGCTCGGCACCGTGGCCGGCACCGAGCGCTTTGTGCAGCGTGCCCAGGAGTTTATCGAGGCCGTGGCCCAACTTGATCCCGACAACGACGGCAAGGTGCCGGTGTGGTCGGCGGCCCTGAAGGATCAGTGCCGCAACGACTACCGGCTGCTTGTCGATTCCCTGGCCGGCTCCCCCAACACCACCCTGCCGCCGCTCGGGGAGACCGCCAAGCGGCACGCACCGGTCTGCGCCCAGTTGGAACAGGGCGTGGGCAGCGAGTGGGCAGCGGCGATGGCGCAAAACAGCCATATCCTGCAAAGCGATGGCGCCCTCAATCCCGAGATGTTCCAGGTGCGCGACGCCGTGCGCCAGGTGGCCAAGTTTGGCCCGCTCTTTACCGACGAAATGAAGGAGCGGCTACGGGTTGAGAGCGAAAATCCGCTACCAGTGATGGACGCCTGGAGCCAGCGTTGGCTGGCCGGCCGGGAAGAGGTGATCAAGCAGTACAGCACCGGCACCGAAAAGGTGACCAACAAGGGTTGGCGTTCCAAGGAGTTGCTGGATCTATTCACCGCGCAACTCAATCTGGTGATGCTGCGCGCCGATGAAGAAACCGCCCGCGAAGCCCTGAAAAATACCCTGGGTGGTGATCTCAAGGCCACCGCAGCCCAGGGCACGGAAACACCCAAGGCCATGCGCGCCTCCTGGTTGGCGGCCCGCTTCCGCGTCATGCAAAAAATCGGTGACTGGTTCCAGGCCCGCCATCCCGGTGCTCCGGCCCTGGCGGAGTTGCGCAGTGCCACAACCACCGCCATGACCCAGGCCTGGAGCGGCTGCGTCAAGTTCTGGGCGGAGAAACTGGCCCAGGTCGATCCGGCGGGTACCATCCTTAAAACCAGCAACTGGAAGAGTTTCCGCCGCGAGGTGCTCACCCGCAAAGGCGCCTTCGTCGATTTTGGTTCCTGGCCGCTGAGCGGTTTTGCCGAGCACATGGCCTATAAGGATGTGCAAGAGATCGTCACCATGCTCACCGGCGGCGAGGCCAGCACCCCGCCCTCACCGCAGGAGCAGAAGGTGATCAATACCAGCGCGGTTTACTCCACTGCCAAGTTCCTGCCTCAACTGGAGGAGGCGCAGAGTGCCTTCAACTCCACCATGGAGAGCCTCAGCGACGATCCCACCGAGTCCTACCAGATGTTGCAGGGCGGCAAGGGCGGGGTCTCCCAGGAGAACCTCAAGGCCTTAGGCGACTTTCAGAAACGGGTCAACCGCGATCCGGCCGGGCATAACGAATTCATGGCCATGCGGTTGGGCAAGATCGAGGAACACGCGCTGAGCCTGCTCAAACGCGACTTCAGTGCCGGTTCGGGCAAAGATGTGCGCGATTTCGTCGCCACCTGGCAGGGACGCCTCGGCAACCAGTTCCCCTTTGGTCGACGCGGCTCCTGGAGCAAGGGGGATGCCCTGGCCGGCAACTCCCGCCAACTGCTGCTCGCCAGTGCCTCCAAGGGCGATCTCCAGGATTTTTTCTTCTCCCCGGATAAGGGGCTGGAGGCCCTGCTCAAGAAGTACGCTCCGGCCGACAGTGGCGGCGCCCTACCCTCACCCGACGAAATGCCGATAAGTCCTGGTGACAAGGCCTTCTTCAAGCGTTGTCTGGCCTGGCGTGACTTTCTCTTTGAAAAAGATGGCCGCGCCCGCAGTCACCGCGTCCGACTCACCCTGGAGGATGAACCCGGCAAAAACGACCTCAACGCCCAGAAGCACTTCACCCAACTGGTCCTCTCTGGCTTGAGTGCCGATGACAAGGCGGTGCAGTTGCGCTTCAGCGGCCAGAAATACAAATCCACCTCTTTTACCTGGGAGGCGGGGGCCAATCCGCAGATCGACATGGAGGCCCGCAACGAGGAGACCGGTCAGAGTTCGGCCATCAGCATCAGCGGCGGTAACCTCGTCTTTCCGGCCTTTCTCTTCTGGGAGGGCAAGCGTGATGGCAGCGGCCTGTCGGGTGAGGCACGGGTGAACATGCTGTTCCCGCGCACCGGTGGCGAGGCTGCCGGGCAAGGGACTGGCGAGAATGCGGCCTATTACATGGTGCCGGTGACGATCAGTTGGGATCAGACTGTACCGGAAAACATCCCCTGGCCGTCCCGCTGAGTGACAAGGAGAGCGCATGCTGCAATCATGGATCGCACAGCTCGGAGCCCTCATCGGCAAAAAAAGTGCGCTTCCGGTGGAAACCTACGGCAAACTGCCCTGTTACCAGGATTACATCAGTGTGGTGCTGACGCCGGAGGCCAATCAATGGCGTTCCTGGCTGCTCACCGCCTTTGCCGGCGAGACCATGCCGCCGGTTGGCCTATGGCCCTTTATCTATCAACCGCGCAAAAACGGACGGGCGGTCATCGGCTTTATCCAGGCGAGCTCCGATGGCCGGCGTCAATTTCCCTTTTCGCTCTTTGCCGTGGTCGGCTGGAACCTGGGCAAGGATGAACAGTTGGGCTGGGCCACCGCCTGCTCGGTGTGGGCCCAGTTGCAACCCCTGCACAGCCAGGTGGTGCAGTGCCAGGATGTGCGTGAGCTCTTTGCCCAACTGGGCAAGGCAACGGTTTTTCCTGAGCCCGGCAACACACCGCAATGCCCACCCTTGTTGACAGCCACCCCACCCCAGGAGGCAGGGCACTGGCCGTTACTGCTGATTGGTGAGGCCAGCCAGGGATGGCGGCTGCATCTCCTGCTGGGCGGCAGTAATCCGGAGACCGAATGCCTGCGCACCTGGCACAGCTTGGCCGCACAAACAATGCCGGCTCAACCCCAGCAGCAGGCCCCGGTGGCCCACCCTGGTGAGGGCGATCTGACCGTGGAAACACCCTGCGCCACACCGACATACCCATCAACCTGAGAAGAGGGATTTGTGGACATCAAAGAGCTGATCAAAAATGGACAACTCACCGAGGCTCGGGCAGCGCTGGTCAACGAGGTTAAAAACCGTCCCGCTGACCCGGCCAGCCGCACCCTGTTCTTTCAGGTGCTGCTCTTCTGCGGTGAATGGGACAAGGCCAACCGCCACCTGGAAATCCTCGCTGAACTGGATCCCCAGCTGTCGCTGACCGTGGCCCAGTATCAGAACCTGCTCACCTGCGAACGGCAACGCGAGGCAGTCTGTGCCGGCCGCGAACTGCCCTCCTACCTTCCCGAGCCACCGGCCTATTTTCATCAATGGCAGGCGGCCCTGCAGGAATTGCGGAATGGCGACGATGAGAGCGCGTCCGCCCGCATGAAGGCCCTGGTCGAAACCCTGCCGGTGGTGAGCGGCACCATCAACGGCACGGATTTCACCGGTCTGCGCAATGCCGATGATTCCCTGGCCCATGCCCTGGAGATCTTCGCCCATGACCGCTATGTCTGGGTGCCCTTTGAGGATATCCGCGAACTGACCGTCAATGCGCCGCAGTCGCTTTTGGATCTCATGTGGGTCCCCGCCTCGCTCACTACCTGGGGCGGATTGTCGATGAACGGCTTTTTGCCGGTGCTCTATCCGCTCAGTTACCAACAAACTGATGAGCAGGTGCGCCTGGGCCGCATGACCGATTGGATCCCCTTGGGTTCGGCAGGGTACCGGGGTGTTGGCCAGCAGGTGTTGTTGTTTGGCGAGAGCGACATCCCCCTGCTGGAAATCCGCGAGATGCGGGGCAAGGCTACGACGCCAACGCCCACCACTGACCAATCACAGGCCGGAGAGCACTGATGCCGACCATCGATATTGCCACCATCCTCAGCCCCATCCCCGGCGACAATCCGGCCGGCGCCGACCTGCGCTATGCCCCGATCTACGACGAGATCAAGGAGGCGCGCCGCGCCGACGATCTGTTGGACCGAGGAGACTGGAGTCGGGATCTGAAAACCGCCGACTGGGACAAGGTGCGTTCACTGGCCCTTGAGGCCCTCACCACCTCCAGTAAGGACTTGCAGATTGCCGCCTGGCTATTGGAATCCCTCATCGAGAAAGAAGAGTTTATTGGCGCCGAGACGGGGCTGGCCATCCTATCGGGGTTGTTGGAGAATTTCTGGGAAAACGTCTATCCGGAAATTGACGACGGCGATCTGGAATACCGCTGCGGCCCACTGGAATTCGTCAACAATAAACTCGCTGCCCCACTTAAAGCGATTCCACTCACTGACCGGCGCACCACGCCGGGTTTTTCCTGGTTTCAGTGGCAAGATGCCGTCAGCGTTGGCCGCGAATCCGATGTGCTCGACCAGTGGGGTAATACCGACTACACCAAAAAAGAGGCCCGTGACCGTCTTATCGCCGATGGCAAACCGACCATGGAAGCCTTTGAGGCGGCGGTCGCTGCGTCAAGCAAAGAGTTTTACGCCCAACTGATGCAGATGCTCACCGCCTGTCAGGAGGCCTTTGCACGGCTGGATGCGGTGGTGGATGAAAAATTTGGCCGAGAAGCCCCGCGCATCTCCGATTTCAAGGCCAGCCTCGATGACTACGCCCAGCAGGTAACCAAGATTCTCAAAGAAAAGCGGCGCCTTGAACCGGACCCGGAGGAGGAGCCGCAAGCGCAACCGCTGCCCGACGGCGATGAAGATGCCCATGTGCCACCAGCGGAGCAGCAGGCAACAGGGGCACCGGTTGCTGCCCGCGCGACACAGGGTGTCGCTGCGTCGGCAGCCACCATGGTCCTTGCGGTACCGGCGGGAGCCGCCGAGGTCAATCGCTTGCTCGGATCAGGCGGTTTTGAGGAGGCTCGCTGGCAGGAGGCACAGGACAAACTCAAGCAATCCGGCATCCATGCCGCCGTCGAACTGCTACTGGGAGCGGCCTGTAGTGCCCAATCGCCCCGGGAGCGGGCCAACTACCATATCCTCATCGCCAAGATCTGCTTGCAGGCACAGCGACCGGATCTGGCCCGACCATTAGCCCAGCAACTCTTTACCCAGATGGAGGATTTGCAGTTGGTGCGCTGGGAATCGCCCATCTGGATCGCCGAGGTGCTGGATCTACTCTACCGTTGCATGACCGCCGAAGGCGCCTCCGATGATGATCAGTACCGATCCAAAGAGATTCTCCAGCGGCTCTGCACCACCGATGTCACCAAGGCCCTGAAATACCAACTCAACCCTTAACCCCGCATAAGCCGATCCGGAGAACAATTCATGCCGGATCCCCGACCATTGAGCAGAAGGAGGACAAGAGATGGCCAAAGAAAGTTTGCAACACACCCTGGATCGCGTGCGCTCGCCCCGGGTACAGATCACCTACGATGTCGAGATCGGTGGCGCCATTCAGATGAAGGAGATTCCCTTTGTCGTCGGTGTGCTCGGTGATCTCTCCGGCAACCCCGACGAGCCGTTGCCCAAGCTGAAAGATCGCAAATTTGTTGAGATCGACCGCGACAACTTCAACACCGTACTCGCCGGCATGAAACCACGCCTGGCCTACCGGGTGGACAACAAACTCACCAATGACGATTCCAAAATTGGCGTTGAGTTGCGTTTCAAATCCCTGGATGATTTTCATCCGGAACGCGTGGCCGAACAGGTCACCCCCATCCGCAAGCTGGTCGAGGCGCGCAAGAAACTCTCTGACCTCATGGGCAAGCTGGATGGCAACGACAAGTTGGAAGAGTTGCTGCAAGAAGTGATCAACAGCACGGAGTCACTGGAAAAACTCGGAAAGGAAGTTGGAAAGGGCTCAGAGCAGCCGGAGTAAAGGGCCGGCCCGAACCGAACGCCACCCCTTGATTATCGGGATCTCACCCCCCACAAAGAGTCTTCAACAATATATCGGGAGGATACCACATTGACAGAGCAAACAGCACAAGGCCAAGCTGCGCCGGCGAGCGAAACGCTCACCACCACCAGCCTGCTTGACCAGATCATCGACCAGGGTCGACTCGCCCGCGAGGACAGCCAAAAGGCCTGGGCCAAGGATCTCATCGGAGAATTTGTCAGCCAGGTGATGGAAGGTGCCATGGTGGTCTCCAAAGACATGGAGTCCATGATCAACACCCGCATCAGCCAGATCGACAAGCTCATCTCCGACCAGTTGAATGAGGTCATGCACCACGAGTCCTTCAAAAAATTGGAAGGCTCCTGGCGCGGGCTGCACTACCTGGTCAGCAAGTCGGAGACCGGCGAACGGATGAAAATCCGCGTCATGAACGTCTCCAAAAAAGACCTGCTCAAGGACATGGAAAAGGCCAGCGAGTTTGACCAGTCAGCCATGTTCAAGCAAATCTACGAGGAGGAGTTCGGCACCTTTGGTGGCGCCTCTTACGGTGCCCTCATTGGCGATTACGAGTTCTCCAGCCACCCGCAGGATTTGGCCTTGTTGGAGAAGATCTCGCAGGTGGCGGCGGCGGCCCATGCCCCCTTCATTGCGGCAACGGCCCCGCAGATGTTCAACATGGAGAGTTTCACCGATCTTGGTGGACCTCGCGACATGGCCAAGATCTTCCAAGGCGCTGATTACGCCAAATGGCGTTCGTTCCGCGATTCCGATGACTCGCGCTATGTGGCCCTGGCCATGCCGCATATCCTCATGCGCCTGCCCTACGGCAAGAGTAACGTGCCGGTAGAGGCCTTTGATTTTGAGGAAGAGGTGGACGGTACCGACCACAGCAAATACCTGTGGGGCAATGCTGCCTATGCCCTGGGCACCCGTTTGACCGAGTCCTTTGCCAAGCATAGTTGGTGCGCGGCCATTCGTGGCGTCGAGGGCGGTGGTCTGGTGGAAGGGTTGCCAGTGCACAACTTCCGTACCGATGATGGCGATGTCGCGCTCAAATGCCCCACCGAGATCGCCATCACCGACCGCCGCGAAAAGGAGCTGGCCGACCTCGGTTTCATCCCGCTGGTACACTGCAAGGGCACCGATTACGCCGCCTTTTTCAGCACCCAGACCGCCAACAAGGCCAAGGTCTACGACACTGACGCCGCCACCGCCAATGCCCGGTTGTCGTCACAGTTGCAGTACATCATGGCTACCTCCCGTTTCGCCCATTATCTCAAATCGATGATGCGCGACAAGATTGGCTCCTTCATGACGGCGGCCAATGCTAAGGACTTCCTCAACCGCTGGATCAGCAACTATGTATTGCTTGATGACAATGCCGGCCAGGAGATGAAGGCCAAGTATCCCCTGCGGGAAGCACGAGTGGACGTCTCTGAAATTCCGGGGAAACCTGGTGCCTACCGGGCGGTGGCCTTCTTGAAACCGCACTTCCAGCTCGACGAGTTGTCGGTCTCGTTGCGTTTGGTGGCCAACTTGCCGCCACCAGCGGCGTAAACAAGTGGTCCATGGCCCGAGAACCGAGCGCAAACAAGGATATGGCCATGGAGGATTTCAGCAGGGGTGTGAGATTGCTCATGCCCACTCTTCAAACCAAAAGATACTGGAGGTACGACAATGGCAGTTGATATGTTTCTGAAAATCGATGGCATTAATGGCGAAGCTCAAGACAAGGATCATGGCAAGGAAATCGATGTTCTTGCCTGGAGCTGGGGCATGTCACAATCAGCATCCACCCATGTTGGCGGCGGTGGTGGTTCTGGCAAGGTGAGCATTCAAGACATCAGTTGCACCAAATTTGTTGATCGGAGTACTCCGGCACTGATGTTTCACTGCGCACAAGGCAAACACATCAAGGAGGCAACCCTGGTTGTTCGCAAGGCTGGTGGCGACAAACCCGTTGAATACATCTCCATCAAAATGACCGATTGCATCATCACCTCCGTTTCCACGGGGGGCTCCGGTGGTGAAGATCGGCTGACTGAGAATATTTCTATCAATTTCAGCGAGGTCGCTTTCAACTACAATCCCCAGAAAGCCGATGGTACGCCTGAAGGAAATATTCCTTTTGGCTGGAACATCGCTGAAAACACCAAAAAATAATTGGAACCAACCACACCCCCGCATGCAGGTTTTCCTCATGCGGGGGTTTTTAGGCATTGATGCATACACACTGAGGGGTAATGCAGACAACCGCGGAAAATGTCCAGGCCTCGATCCTCGACAAACTCATCGATTTTGAGCCGGGCAACAGCCAGGAACCGGTGACGGCGCGTATGCAATCGCTGCGCGACATCGAGGCCTCGGTGGTGCGGGATATTGAAAATCTGTTGAACACCCGGCGCACCATCCACATGCCCCCATCCTCCCTGCATGAGGTGACAAATTCCCTGTATATGTACGGGCTGCGCGATTTTACCAACGAGAATCCCAGCAGCGCCCAGGTGCTGCAAAAGCTGCGTCGCGAGATTGCCCAGGCCCTGACCCTCTTTGAGCCGCGCCTGAAAAATGTGGTGGTGCATGCGGAAACCAAGGATGATACCCGCCGCGACCTCCATTTTCGCATTGCCGGCACCCTGGTTGTCAAGCCGCTCGCCGAGCCGATCGTCTTTGATATTCGGGTCGATCACAACAAGGGCGAGTACATGGTGGCACGGTAAGGACCATGGACGATACGCTGCTGCGCTATTACGAACAGGAGTTGACCTATATTCGGCAGATGGGAGCGGAATTTGCCCACCGCTATCCTAAAATTGCCGGCCGTCTACTGCTGGAGGACGACGGCTCCGAGGATTTGCATGTCGAGCGGCTGATCGAGGCCTTTGCCTTCATCGGCGCCCGCATCCACAAGCGCATTGACGACGATTTTCCCGAGATCGTCCAATCGCTGCTCAACATCATCTACCCGCATTACACCGCCCCCATCCCCTCCATGGTGATGGTGCAGTTCGATCCCATCCGCCAGAATCTCACCGAGGGCGGCTATCAAATTGATCGCGGCACCCCGCTCTTTTCCCAGCCGGTGGCCGGTAGCCCCTGCAACTTCACCACCTCGATGCCGGTACGCATGTGGCCGGTGAGCGTTGAGCGTGCCGGCTTCAAGGAACCCGATTACAGCCGCAACGACGGCGCCCTGCTGGTGCTGGAGATCGAACTGGCCAGCTACAACAACGTGCCCTTGGCACAGCTCGGTTGGCAGGACCTGCGCTTCTACCTCAACGGCCAGGCCCATCATGTTTTTCGCCTCTACGAACTGCTGATGAACAATGTCCTGGCCGTGGAGCTAGAGGTGGTGGGCGAGCAGGGGCAAGCGCGGCGGGTCAATCTGCCGCCGGGCTCGATCCAGCCGGCTGGTTTTAGTGAGGACGAAGCCCTGCTGCCCTTCACCAACCGCTCCTTTCCCGGCTACCGTTTGTTGCAGGAGTATTTCTGCCTGCCGGAAAAATTCCTCTTCCTCGATATTCAGGGAATACGGGCCCTGGCGCAACTGCAAGCGGAAGGTTCCTGCACCCTGCGGTTTTTCTTTAACAAAAATCCTGAGGTTCGCATTGTTGTCGACAAGAACACCTTTGCCCTCAATGTCACCCCGGCGATCAACCTCTTTCAGCGCTTAGGGGAGCCGATCCGGGTGGAGTACATGAAGCCCGAGTATCAGGTCATCCCTGATCTACGCCGCCGCAACGCCACCGAGGTGTATAGCCTGGATCGCGTGGTGTCGAGCAACGGCAGCGCGGAACCGGTGGAATTCAAACCCTTTTACTCCATCCGCCACCATCTGGCCGAGGCGCGCAGCCTCAAACGGCAGGTCTTCTGGCACAGCCAGCGGCGAACCTCGGAAGCCAAGGATGACCACGGCACCGATGTGTTTCTTTCCTTTGTCGACCTTGGTTTTCAGCCAAGTGATCCGGATACCGAGATCCTCAGCGTCCATCTCACCTGTACCAATCGTGATCTGCCGAGCAAGCTGCCCTTTGGTGATGCAAGCGGCGATTTTCATCTGGAAAGCGCTGCCCCGGTGCAGACCATCCGCTGCCTGGGCAAACCCTCGCCGTCGCGACGCCCGGCCCTGGGAGGCGGCCTGCAATGGCGGTTGATCTCGCACCTGTCGCTCAACTACCTCTCCATCGTCGAAGGTGGCGAGGAGGCCCTGCGCGAGATCCTCAAGCTCTATGACTTTGAAGATTCCCCCTCCACCCAGCAGCAGATCAGCGGCATTGTTGCCATCCAGGCCCAGCCGGTGACCCGCCGCCTCGGCCTGACCATCTGTCGCGGGGTGCGGGTGTTGCTGGAGCTGGATGAAACCAAGTTCGTCGGCGCTGGACTCTATCTCTTTGCCAGCGTCTTGGAGCGTTTTTTGGGCCAGTATGTTTCCGTCAACTCCTTTAGCCAGTTGGCAATTTGCACATCACAACGAAAAGAGGTGCTGAAAGAATGGCCACCGAGGAGCGGCGAGCGCGTCCTTCTATAGAGGACAGGCTGCACGAGGAGTGGTACCGCTTCTCCTTTTTCAGCGCTGTCCATCTGTTGGAGACCCTCGCCCCAAGCAAAACAGCGCTGGGTACAGGCAGCGAACCTGGCAAGGAGGCGGTGCGTTTTTCCGTCAAGCCGGGATTTTCCTTCCCGCCCAGCGAGATTGCCGGCCTCAGCCCCGGTGACGACACCAGCCCGGCGGTGATGGATGTCGCCTTCCTCGGCTTGATCGGCCCCTCGGGTCTGTTGCCGCACTGGTACAACTCCCTGGCCATCGAGCGGCTGCGTGCTAAGGACACCACGCTGACCGCCTTTTTTGATCTCTTTCACCACCGGCTGATCAGTTTTTTCTACCTGGCCTGGAAGAAACACCAGTTTCCGGTCACCTTCCTGCCTGGTGCCAGCGATAAGCTGTCGCGCTACCTGCTCAGTCTCTGCGGACTGGGTACGCCGCGCCTGACCGGAAAAATCGGTTTTGCCGAGGAATCGCTCTCCTTTTACAGTGGCCTGTTTTCCCGCCGCATACCGGCCGAATCCTCGCTGCGCAGTACCCTGGGCCATTTCACCGGCACCGAGGCCACCATCGAGCAGTTCGTCGCCCGCACCATTCCCCTGGACGCGGCTGACATCACCCGCCTCGGTCAGGCCAACAGCCAACTGGGCTGCGGCATCCTCGGCGAGGCGGTCTGGGAATGCCAGACCAAGTTTCGGGTGGAGCTCGGGCCGATGTCCTTTGCCGAGTACAACCGCTTCATCCCCTCCGGCGACATGCACAAACCGACCTTTGCCCTCATCCGCTACATGGTCGGCATTGAATACGATTTTGAAGTCAGCCTTCGCCTCAAACGCAGCGAGCCACCGCCCTGTATTCTTGGCGCCTCGACCACCGGGCCGCAAACGCGGCTGGGCTGGTCCACCTGGCTCAAAGGGGCTGACTTTGTTCATTCCCACGATCTGCACGTTACTTTTCAGGAAGCGACATCCCCCTCCCACTGACCCAAGGAGCGTCCCATGGCCCGACTGAATCTCAAATCCCTGCTTGGCAAACTCAACACCCCCTGCCGCGTCTCCCTGGAATCCGCCGCCGGGCTCTGCCTCTCCCACACACATTATGAGGTGGATCTGGAGCATTTTTTCCTCAAGCTGCTCGACCTCACCGATACCGATTGGCACAAGATCCTGCGCCATTTCGAAATCAACGACTCCCACCTCATCGGTGATCTGACCGGGGCCATCGAGGGCTTCAAAACCGGTAATGCCCGTACACCGGCCCTGTCGCCGCGCATTCCACGCATGATGGAGGAGGCCTGGTTGATGGCCTCGGTGGATTTTCAGGCCAACCAGATCCGCTCCGGCCATATCCTGCTGGCCCTGCTCTCCGGCGAAGAAACCGCCCGCCTGCTGATCAACACCTCACCCCTGTTCAAGAAGATCTCGGTGGAAACCCTCAAAGAGTCCTTTGCGGCCATCACCGAAGGCTCGGCAGAGGCTGAGGAGGCACGGGTGAGTGCACAAACGGCCGGCCCGGCCGGTGCCACACCGGCCCATGGTCCGGCCGGCAAGGGCCAGGCCCTGGCCCAGTACACCATCAATCTCACCGATCGGGCGCGAAAGGGCGAGATTGATCCGGTGCTGGGCCGCGATTTTGAGATCAAGCAGATGGTGGATATCCTCATCCGCCGCCGCCAGAACAACCCCATCCTCACCGGTGAGGCCGGGGTCGGCAAGACCGCCGTGGTCGAGGGCTTTGCCCTGCGCATCGTTGAAGGCGATGTGCCGCCACCGCTGAAAAATGTCGCCATCCACACCCTGGATCTGGGCCTGTTACAGGCCGGCGCCGGCATCAAGGGCGAGTTCGAGGAGCGGCTCAAGCAGGTGATCAACGAGGTCAAGGCCTCGCCCATCCCCATCATCCTCTTCATCGACGAGGCCCATACCCTCATTGGCGCCGGTGGTGCTGCCGGCCAGAACGATGCCGCCAACCTGCTCAAGCCGGCCTTGGCACGCGGCGAGCTGCGCACCATCGCCGCCACCACCTGGGCAGAGTACAAACGCTACTTTGAAAAGGATGCCGCCCTGGCCCGGCGTTTCCAGGTGGTCAAGATCGAGGAGCCCGACGAGGCCAAGGCCCTGATGATGATGCGGGCCATTGCACCCTTCCTGGAAAAACACCATCAGGTGATGATCACCGACGAGGCCCTGCTCGATTCGGTGCGCCTGTCCCGCCGCTACCTGCCTGCGCGTCAGTTACCGGACAAGTCGGTGAGCGTGCTTGATACCGCCTGCGCGCGCATTGCCATTGGCCTGACCACCTCGCCCTCCTCCGTCGAGGAGGCCACCCGCCTGCTCGGCCAGCTCGACCGCGAGGCAAAAATCCTGGAGAAGGAAACCCTGCTCGGTCGTGACCATGGCGAGCGTATGGCGGCCATCGAACAAGAAAAAGAAGCGGCCCAGCAGCGCCTTGAGCAGTTGGATGCCAAGTGGAAGGCGGAGATGGAGGCAGCGGAAAAGATCCTGCAAACCCGCCAGGAGATCGCCGAACTCCACGCCGCCAACCCCGGCGATACCAATCTGGCCGCCAAGACCGCCAGCCTCAAGGAACTGGAGGCCGAGCTGGCCCGCGCCCAGGGGGACGAGCCCCTGGTGCAGGTCGCGGTCGAGGCTCAGACCATCAGCGAGGTCATCTCCGGCTGGACCGGCATCCCCACCGGCCGCATGCTTGCCGATGAGATCAACACCGTGCTCAATCTGCAAAAACTGCTCGGCGAGCGCATTATCGGCCAGGAGTATGCGCTCAGCGCCATCGCCCAGATGGTGCAGACCGCGCACGCCGGCATCGAGGACCCCTCCAAACCCACCGGCGTCTTTTTGTTCGTGGGTACCAGCGGTGTCGGCAAGACCGAAACCGCCATTGCCATCTCCGACCTGCTGTACGGCGGCGAGCAAAATCTCATTTCCATCAACATGAGCGAGTATCAGGAGGCACACACCGTCTCCGGCCTCAAAGGCTCGCCTCCCGGCTATGTGGGCTACGGCGAGGGTGGCGTGCTCACCGAGGCGGTGCGCAAACGCCCCTACAGCGTCGTGCTGCTCGACGAGGTGGAAAAGGCGCACATGGATGTGATGGAGCTCTTCTACCAGGTCTTCGACAAGGGCACCCTGGAGGACGGCGAGGGCCGTAAGATCGACTTCAAGAACACGCTGATTATCCTCACCACCAACCTCGGTACCGACACCATCATGAAGGTCTGCGCCGACGAAGAAACCAAACCCAGCCCCGAGGCCCTGGCCGAACTGCTGCGGCCGGAGCTGACCAAGCACTTCAAACCGGCCTTCCTCGGCCGCCTCAAGGTGGTGCCCTACTTCCCGATCACCGACAACAACCTGCGCATCATCGTGCGTCTCAAACTGGGCAAGGTGGCCAAGCGCATGCTGGAAAACCGGCGCACCGCCTTCATCTACGGCGACGACGTGGTGGAGGCTATTGCCAGCCGTTGCACCGAGGTCGATAGCGGCGCACGCAACATCGACCATATCCTCACCAACACCCTGCTACCAGAGATGTCCAAGGAGCTGCTCTCGCGCATGGTGAACAACGAGCAGGTGAAGGAGATCAAGGTCACCACCGACGACGCCGGCCAATTCGTGTTCAGTATCGCCTAACCCCATCCGCGCAAGGAGTGGACCATGGCCGAATATCCGCCGACCTTTGATTCGTTGACCGTCAACATCGAGGCGCAAACAGAGACGGCTGGGCGACGTCTGCGCGACGATAGCCCCTGCCGCCTGTTGATTATGGGGGATTTCTCCGGCCGGGCCAACCGTGGCCTGGCGGTGCAGGGGAAGACGGCATCGCCCCTGCGGCCCTGCCGGGTGGATCGCGACAACCTGGAGGAGTTGCCGGGCAAGTTCGGAACCTCCCTGCTGCTGCCACCGATCAACGGTGATGCACCGCTGCGCATCGACTTTGCCGAGTTGGAAGATTTCCACCCGGATCAGCTCTATGACCGGCTGGAGATCTTCCAGCACCTGCGGCAACTGCGGCGCTCGTTGCAGAGCCCGGCCGGTTTTGCCAAGGCCGCCGCCGAGGTGCGGGAGCTGTTAGGCGCACCGCCACCAGTGGCCACGCACAAGGCAACGCCAGCGGCAGCTCCCGCAACACCGCCAAGCCCTGGTGGATCGCTGCTGGAGGCGATCATGGAGAAGGCAGGCGAGGGCAGCTCAGCAAGCACTCCACCGCCGGATGCACCTTTGCAGCAGTTGCTGCACACCCTGGTCACCCCGCATCTGCTGCCCGCCACCAATGATGAAGAGGCCATGGTGGCGGCGGTCGACGGCCTCATCGCCGCACTGATGCGGGCCATCCTCCATCACCCGGAGTTCCAGGCCCTGGAGTCGGCCTGGCGTGGCGTACAGCTGCTGCTCTGGCGGCTCAATGCTGACGAAGATTTACAGATTTTCCTGCTCGACTGGAGCCAGGAGGAGTGGGCAGCGGATCTACGCTCCTCCGATCTGCTTGAAAAAACGGCCCTCGCCCATCTGCTCATCGGACCGACGCAACAGATGGGCGCCGTGCCCTGGGCGCTGGCGGCGGGGGTGTACAGCTTTGCCGGCAGCGACGAGGAGGCCGAGCTCCTGGGGCGCATGGCCCAGATCTGCGCCTGCGCCGGCCTGCCCTTTATCGCCGCCGCCACCCCGTCGCTGGTGGGCTGCGCTGAAGGAGACGATCTCGGCCGTTATCTTAACGCGTGCAAGCAACTGCCTGTTGGCCAAGGTCGCCTGTGGAGCGCCCTGCGCGCCCTGCCCGAGGCCATCTGGCTGGGCCTGGCCCTGCCGCGCCTGTTGCTGCGCCTGCCCTACGGCAGCGACACCGACCCCCTGGACCGTTTTGCCTTTGAGGAGCAGGAGGACGTCCCATCGCATGCGCACTACCTCTGGGGCAATGCCATCTTTGCCTGTTGCTGCCTGCTGGGGCACAACTTCCTGCGCCAGGGATGCTTTCAGCCCACCGAAATCCTGGACATCGAGGATCTACCCCTGCACATCCTCACCAGCGGGGGCGAGCGCCGCGCCCTGCCCTGCGCCGAATACCTGCTGACGCTGCAAGCGGCCGAGGCCCTGCTGGAAGCGGGGTTGATGCCCTTGCTTTCTTTCAAAGAACAAGACCGTGTCCGGCTGGCGCGGGTGCAATCGATTGCAAAGCCCCTGGCACCACTGGCCGACGGCTGGAGTGCGGAGCTTGCCCGATGAACGGCAGAGCCCCGCAGATAAGCGATCAACCCATCCATCATCACCACTGAGGGAACCTAGGCATGGCCCGTTATCTCCAAAAAAACAGACGATTTCGCGTGACAACTCCCCTGGGAGCGGAGGAATTACTCCTCGCCGGGTTTCGCGGGCTGGAAGAGATCTCGCGTCTCTTTCGTTTCGAATTGACCATGCTTTCCCACAACCATGCCATCCCCCTGGATAAAATCATCGGCAGCAGCATCACCCTCACCCTGCTGCTGGAGGATGGCGAGGAGCGCTGCATCAACGGCATTGCCGCCGCCTTTGCCCAAAGCGGTGGCTACAACTCCGGCGATGACCGCCAGGAGACGATGTTTTCCCAGTACACCGCCACCATCGTCCCCAAACTGTGGCTGCTGACCCAGACCTCGGATCTGCGCATCTTCCAGGAAAAAACCGCCGTCGACATCATCGAGCAGATCCTTGGCGACAACCAGCTGAGCGACTACAGCAAAAAGCTCAACAACAGCTACAGCCCGCGCACCTACTGCGTGCAGTACCGGGAAACCGACTTCAACTTCATCTCCCGCCTGATGGAAGAGGAGGGCATCTACTACTATTTTGAGCATGAAGACGGCAAGCACACCCTGGTCCTTGCTGACGATGCCTCGGCCCATTCACCCTGCCCGCATCAACCCCAGGTGCGCTACCAGTTGTCCTCCGGTGGGGTGTTCCACGACGAGGATCTCATCCATTCCCTGGAGGTGCGCAACGAAATCCGCGCCGGCAAGTACAGCCTCAACGACTACAATTTCAAGACCCCCAGCACCCGACTGATGGTGGAGATGGACAGCCGCCGCAACCTGGGGCCAGGCGAAAAGGAATTCTACGATTACCCCGGACTCTATGAAAAACGGGGCGGTGGCGATGGATTGGTGCGGGTACGCATTCAGGAGGAGGAGGCCCAGGTGGCCACCATTCAGGGTTCGGGCAATGTGCGCGACTTCATCAGCGGCGCCACCTTCACCCTGGAGGATTATTTCCGCGAGGAGATGAACAACAAGAAGTATCTGCTACTCTCCGTCAGCCACCACGCCGAACAGGCCGGTTATCAAACACAGGGCAGCGGCGCCGAGACCAGCTACCACAACACCTTCACATGCATGGCTGCCGATACTCCCTATCGGCCACGCCGTCTGACCCCAAAGCCGGTGGTGGAAGGGGTGCAGACCGCCGTGGTGGTGGGACCGTCCGGCGAGGAAATCCACACCGACGAGTACGGCCGCATCAAGGTGCAGTTCCATTGGGACCGGGAAGGGAGCAATAACGACAAAAGCTCCTGCTGGATGCGGGTAGGCCAACTCTGGGCCGGACCGGGCTGGGGTTCGATGTTCATTCCCCGCATCGGCCAGGAGGTGATCGTCGACTTCATCGAAGGCGATCCCGACCGGCCCATCGTCGTCGGCTGCGTCTACAACGCCCACAACATGCCGCCTTATCAACTACCGGGCAACAAGACCAAAAGTACGATCAAATCCAACAGTTCCAAGGGCGGCGGCGGTTTCAACGAGATCCGTTTCGAGGACCTCAAGGGCAGCGAGGAAATTTTCATCCACGGCCAGAAGGATGAGAACATCGTCATCGAAAACGACAAAACACAGAGCGTGGGCCATGACGAAAGCCTCAGCGTCGGCAACGACCGCACTAAAGATGTAAAACAAAACGAGACCATCACCATCGGCAAGGACCTCACCCTGACCGTCGACAAAAATTGTACCGAGACCATTGGCGCCGACCATACCGAGGACGTCACCAAAAATTATACGCTGAGTGCCAAAACCATCACCCTCAAGGCTGAGGACAAGCTCGAAATCAAGGTAGGCAGCGCCACCATCACTGTGAAAAAGAACGGCGACATTGATCTCAAGGGCAAGAACATCAACCTCAAGGGTTCGGGCAACGTGGTTGTCAAAGGTTCAAAAGTAGGGATAAACTAGCATGAAAACCGTCTTGAACGCCGCCATCTCCAGCGCTTCGCCGCAGGAAGCAAAGACTCCGGAAACGTTGAAACTGCAACTGCTCAGCCGGCCAGCCGCCACTCTCCAGGAAGCCGTGCGCTCGCCCGAAACCTTTGCCGGTGCCCTGACCGGGCATCTGGCGGGAATGGATGAGGAGGGGCGCATCCTCTTCCAAGAAGATGGGGCGCAAGCCCCTTACCTTGTGGTGATTGGCTTGCCGCTGACCGACGAGGTGGTGGTGGCCGCTGTCCAGGCACAACGGCGCGCCTTGGTGATCAGGCCCGACAACCAGCCCTCGCAGCCGGTGCTGGTGGCCCTGCTACGCGAGGGGATCAGCACCGAGGCCCGCGACAAGGTCGGCAGCGAGAGGACCCGCATCGATGGCCAGGCCGTGGCCATCGATGCCCAACAATCCCTGGAGTTGAACTGCGGCCGGGCACGGATCACCATGCATGCCGATGGCCGCATCGAACTCAACGGCGACTATTTATTGTCGCGCTCCCGTGGCCCGATCAAGCTCAAGGGCGCCACCATTGATATCAACTGAGATGACGACCTCCGCCCCGACCGCACCAAACGGCGCCAACCCGAGTTCGCCGGCAGCCCTGCCGCCACTGGAGGATGTGCTGCGCGAGCATGTGGAGGAGTTTGCTTATCTGTCGCTCCTTCGCGGCCTGGCGCAGTTCGATGCGCAGCGTACCACCGCCCACCTCAGCCAACTCGACAGCCGCCTAGAAGCCCATTGGGATGGCCTGATCGTCGGCTGCCCGCAGAGCCTGGAGATGGCCGCACAAATGCTCACCGATGGTGGCGATCCCTGGGATGTGGCCACGGCGCTGCGGCTGTGGTGCATGCAGGGCAAGCCGACCACCGAGGCCATAGTTGCCCTGCTCGCGGCCCAGCCAGAGGAGGCCCTGCCCGCCTGGCGCGAGGGCTTATGCCATTGCACCGCTGAGCGGGTGGCCAGCCTGCTGCCCGAGTCGCTGCTTGGCCACGAGAGCCCCGCAGTGGTCAGCACCCTGCTCTTTGTTCATGGTTGGCACGGGCTGCTGTCCGCCTGGCAAGCCACCCGTTTTCTCCACCATGAACAACCTCTGGTGCGCTACTGCCTGGCCCGGACCATCGGCTGGAGTGATTGGTCGGCGGAGGAACGACACTTCCTGCTCACCCCGCTTGCCGCCGACAGTGATGCCCTGGTGCGTCGGGCCGCCCTGTGGAGTGCAGCCCTCTCCGATCCCCAGACCACCGCCGACCACATTCGCACCGCCGGCATGGAGGCGGCCGATCCCTTTGCCTTGCAGGTGCTGGCCCTGATTGGCGGACCGGAGGATGTGCCCTTGCTGCTGAGCTGCACCGAGCAGGAGACCACCGCCACTGCCGCCCTGGAGGCCATCGCTACCCTGGGTGCGCCGCAGGCCATCGATCCGCTGCTGCCCCTGCTGGACCAGGAGCCGCTGGCCCCGCTGGCGATGCAAACCGTGCAGGCCATCCTTGGCCCGCAGGCCAAGTTGCTGATCGAACCGACGCTGCAACCAGGCGAATCTACCACGGAACCTCCTTTGCTCCAGGCCAGAATCGCTGCCTGGCAGCAACTCCAGCCGTCTTTTGCCGGTGCTGAACGCATCCTCAATGGTCTCGCTTTTCCCTGGACCGGCCCTGCGGAGGCAGAACCCTGCCTCTTTGCCTGGCTGCGCCAACTGCCCGATGCCGCCGCCAACCGACACATCAAGACCATGCCGCCGGTACTGCACAGCCTGCTGGGCGACAACATACCGAGTTTGGGGGTCTGAGCGATGCAGCCGATCAACACCACCCCTTTTGCCATGGATGCGGCCGTCATCTTCGACAAAAACGGTGCCGAGCACCTGCTCGTCGCCCTCAAGGCCACCTACAGCATCCAGCTCATCGACGCTCAGGCGTCGCTGCATCTCGCCGAAACCCAGCAGCCGCTGCAACCGGGCGACAGCTTCACCCAGCCGGACAAACCCGAACAATCAAGCATCGCCCAGGAGGCGGAGATGGGCCCGCCCAAACCAGCCACCGACCTCTTCCTGCACGGCTTTGCCTGCGCCCCCCATGCCCAGGCCAATGCGGTGGAGGTACGTTTTCGCCTCGGCAGCGTCGAGAAACGGGCGGCGGTGTTTGGTGATCGCTTCTGGCTGCGGCAGGTGGCCTCGCCGGTGGCCAGCCAAGCGCTGCCCTTCGATACCATCCCGCTTATCTACGAAAACAGTTTTGGTGGCGTCGACCAAAACCCCGATGACCCGACCCTGTTCGTCGCCGAAACCCGCAATCCGGTGGGTCGGGGCTTTCGCGCCAAGCAAAGCAAACGTCCCTGGGAGCAGGAACAACTGCCCAACATCGAAGAAATCGGCAATCTGCTCAGCCATCCCGAGCAGCAGGTCAACCCGGTGGGGTTTGGCCCCATTGGCCGCAACTGGGTGCCCCGGATGGGGTATGCCGGCACCTATGATCAACACTGGATGGAGCAGCGCATGCCGCTGTTGCCGCTGGATTTCGATGAACGCTTCCACCAGTCCGCCGCGCCGGATCTGATCTATCCCGGATACATCCAGGGCGGTGAAGCGGTGCTGGTGCAGGGCTGCACCCATGGCGGGCCGGTCAGTTTCCTGCTCCCAGTAGTCCGGCCCCAGGCCCGCATCCGCCTGCGTTCGGGTGAGGCCTTCCCGCCGCTCCACTGCCAGAGCGTCACCGTCGACATGGCGCGCATGGAACTGCGTCTGCTATGGAAGGCGGCCTTCAACGTCCACCGCGTTTTGCACACCATCGAAGAATATGAATGCCGGCTGGAGAACAGCCAGGCAAGCGAGCATCCGGCATGAGCGCTGCGCAGATCGTCATCACCGGCCGAGGGCTGATCACACCGGTGGGGTTGTCCACCGCCGCCAGTTGCGCGGCGTTGCGAGCCGGTATTGCCCGCTTGCAGGAGTTACCCGCAGGGGTGGTTGATCCCGCCACCAACGAGGAAAAACCGATCTGCGGCGGCTTGGTGCCCATCGCAGGCTTGGCGGACGAGCCAGAAAGCAGCCGGGTGGCACGTCTGGCCCAGTATGCCCTGGCCGAGGCCTTGCACTCCTGCCTGGGCAACAAACCACCCAAAGGCGAGATCGGCCTGTACCTCGGCCTCGATGATCAGGAGGATGCGGCCCCCGTACTGGCTGCCTGTCGCGACTTACTCCCGCAGGCCCAGGCTCAACCCGTAACCGAGGGCCGCTGCGCTGGATTGCTGGCCCTGCATGCAGCCCTGCGCGCCCTGCAACAGGGGCAGATAGCAGCAGCGGTGGTGGGTGGCGTGGATTCGCTCATCCGGCCGACGGTGCTGCTACAGTTGCAGGAAAAGGAGATGTTGCAGAGCCCGACCAACCCGCGCGGTATCGTCCCCGGCGAGGGTGCCGGTTTTCTGGTGCTGGAAACGGCTGAGGAGGCCGAGCGCCGGGGCGTTCTCCCCCAGGCCCAACTGCTGGCTGCGGCCCTTGCCGACGAACCCACGGCGGGGACCGAGGAGGTCAACCAGGCCATGGGGCTGACCACGGCCCTGCGGCAGGCCATCACCGAGGCCGGCGGCCTGCAAGCCCTGCGGCAGGCCATCACCGAGGCCGGCGGCCTGCAAGCCCCGCCGCTGGTGATCTGCGATCTCAACGGTGATCGTTACCGGGCCCTGGAATGGGCCTTTGCCGCCATGCGCACCATCGGCCATCTCCAGGGCGAGGTGCCGCTCTTTCATCCGGCCGACTGCCTGGGCGATGCGGGTGCAGCCAGCGGCCTGATCAACCTGATGTGGGCCAGCGAGGCCCTGGCCAAAGGCTATGCCCGGGCGGAGCGCGCCCTTATCTGGGGCGCCTCGGAAAACTGCAAACGGGCGGCGGCCATCCTTGCCCCCTGCCCACCAACACAGGGATAACGCCATGCCGGTCACCGTCAACGTCAATTTTTTAAGCGTCGCCCATCAGGGTTCCACCGGCACCTTCATGGCCTTTCCCGATGTGTGCAAAACGCCCGCTCCCCCGGCCCCCAGCCCGGTGCCCATCCCCTACCCCAACATCGCCATGACCTCCGATCTCACCCAAGGCACCACCACCGTTAAGGTCGACGGCAGCCCGGCGATGGTCAAATCCTCGAAGATCTCAATGAGCACCGGCGACGAACCGGGCGTGGCCCAGGGCGTGGTCTCAAACAAGATCAAGGGCCAGGCCCAGGCCATCCTCTACTCCTTTGATGTCAAGTTCGAGGGTCAGAACGTGGTGCGCCTCACCGACCCGGCCCAGCAGAACATCGGCGGTTCGGCCAACACTGTCGGCCCGGCCCTGTTGCAGATGCCGGTCATCATCATCCCACTGTGACTGCCGCCCGGCACAGTTCCCCTTTCCCCCACGCAAACCCCCTTCAGGAGGACCACCATGCCTTTGCTGCGGATCTTTGTTCTCGCCCTTGCCACCCTCTTTTCCAGCCAGATTGCCCTGGCCGACTCCTGCATGGACACGGCCAAAACCCAAATGGATCTCAACACCTGCGCCGACACCTCCTTCAAAAAGGCGGATAGGGAGCTCAACGAGCTGTATAAAAAGATCCTGGCCGAATACGCCGACGACCCAAAATTCATTGCCAAATTCAAAGTTTCGCAACGGGCCTGGCTCAAGTTTCGCGACGCCGAACTCGATGCCCTCTTCCCCCACCAGGACGAAGACCGCTACTACGGCAGCGTCTTTCCCATGTGCATGGCTTCCTGGCTCACCACGTTGACTGCAGAGCGCATCGCCCAACTCAAGAAATGGAGTAACAAGGTGCCGGAGGGGGATGTATGTTCGGGGTCGATTAAGGTGAAGGAATGAGATTGAATCCTCGATTCCGGTGGACCTGCCGCGATGACATCGCCGCCTCAAGTAAAAATGAATGATATCTGTCTTTTCGATATCCAGCTTTTTTTCACATGATTAGCAGTACTGCTATTGAAAAATTCATTAGCAGAAACTGTTTAATGTATTGTTTGGATGGAAAAATTAGGAGGTTGATATGGCTGAGCCGATGTTTATAGGTGAGCTAATCTCGAAGATTATAAACGGAAACATCAGAATTCCAAGCTTTCAGCGTGGTTTTGTGTGGGACGCAGATCGGGTTGCACACCTGATGGATTCTATTTACAAAGGGTTTCCTTTTGGCACGTTGCTATTTTGGAGAACTAAAACCGCACTAAATACAGAGAGGCATTTGGGACCTTACCAATTGCCACCAAATGATCCAGACTATCCAATTGATTACATCCTTGATGGTCAGCAGCGAGCCACCTCAATCTTTGGAGTCTTCCAGAGTGCTCTTACCCCTCTCGGAGGTGAAGATCATAGTATATTTGAAATTTATTTTGATTTGACTCAAGAAGCCAATGTTCAAGACTCAAATTTTATATATGTACCAACAATCGAATTTGATCCGGTAAAACATTTTCCACTAAAATTAATCTTCAATCCGCCAGAATATCGTAAGTTCCTGCGAACTATGCCTGACAACATTGCCGATAAAGTTGACACTCTTTATCAACGATTTACAACCGCGCGAATTCCTATACAGACATTCGCTACTGATGATAGGACAGCTGTCGCGATTGTATTTGAGCGAATTAACCGTTTAGGGGTCGAGCTTGACACATTGCAACTATTGTCTGCATGGACATGGAACGAAGAATTTGATTTACAAGAAGAATTTTCTGATCTTGCTGAGGAGCTTGGCCCTTACGGATTTCGCGATGTAGGCGAAGATAGCGATCTTCTGCTGAGATGTTGTGCAGCAATTATATCTAGAGAAGCGTCACCTCAGGCGATAATAAATCTCAGCGGAAATGAAGTTCGTGAACGATTTGAGGAGATAAAAAAGGTATATTAGGCGCTGTTGATTTTCTAAGAGTGTCAGTCAGGGCTTATTCGGCAAGCGTATTACCCTTTCCCTCAATCATAATCCCATTATCTGTCTTCTTCGCTACCGATAGTGATCAGGATACTCATCCAAACGCTGAAACCCAAGAACGGCTTGTCAGGTGGGTTTGGCGAACATTTCTTTCACGTAGATATTCAAAGAGGCTTGAGCAGCTTAACTACGATATTGTCGAAGTGGCAAAGTTAAGGGCAGGAGAATCAAGTGCTCTTGGTGATTTCACTGTGGATCTAGATGGTGATTTTTTCAAAAAATCACAATTCAATCTAAATACGGCTAACACGAGGACATTTGTCCTTATGCTCGCTAGTGAAGGCCCGCTCAATTTTATAAACGGCAGCCCCGTTTCAGTAGAGCCCGTTTTGAGAAATTGCAACAAAAAAGAATTCCACCACGTTTATCCACGAAAATTCCTTTCGGAATCAGGGGTACATAACAAGGACATCAACTCGTTACTTAATTTTGTGGTCTTATCTAAAGCGGATAACAACAAACTTGGTGGAGCAGCACCATCTTCATATAGAAAGATAATGCCCGATAGCGAGGAGTCTGTTCGGCGGATTTTAATAAAGGCTATATGCCCAGAAGACATATTCCATGATGACTATCTCCGATTTTTTAAAGAACGTGAAGAGAAATTAGTCGATAAAGCTAAAGAACTCATGATGCTATGAGACTTACCCTAGGAAGGGTTTGACCGAATAGCGAGAATGGGACAATGAACAACCGGTTTGCACAGAATTTACACCTATGAGCCTTTTGTAAAAAGATGGTTTAGCCGTGTAGGGTGGACACGTTTTTGGGTGCCCACCGTTAAGCAAGCACAAACCATGCGCGCACCGCTAATCTGTAATGACGCCTCGCGCTGGCAAGAGGGGGAAATAGTGTTTTGCGTGAGACCGGTGGGCAGGAACACAGACTCCTGCCCACCCTACCCAACCTGAGAAATCCGTGGGTAAATCACTATTTCAGCAATGCCCAAAATCCTCCCTCAAAAAACTAACAACAACCTCATCAGGTCAACACCTCACCCCATGCCAACCCGAAAATTCTTCTCCCGCATCTGGCGCATCAACGCCATCATCATCCTGCTCGCCGGACTGCTGGCGGCCGGCCTCCTCTGCGTGGCCGGGGTTTCGCTGATTGCCTCGCTGACGCGGCCAGGCCACGTCGATAATGTGGCCACTACCGCCCTGGGCGAGGCAAAGGAATCGTCGGCGGAGCTGGGCTCCTTTGAGGCCATTGCCGGCAGTACCGTGCTGCGGGCGCCGCTCACCGTGCGCAACAGCGGCCCCCTCGGCTCAAGCTACGAATCCGGCACAACCCGCAACTACCTCTACTTCGATCCATCGACCCGCTCGACCCACTGGCTCTGCCCCTCCATGGAGGGGGTGGTGGTGAGTTCGACAGCGCTGCCCACCGACGATTATGGTACACCCAAGAGCAATGCCGTGGTGGCGGTGCATGTTCTTGTGAACAAAGACAGCAACAACGATGAGCGTCTGACCGATAGCGACAGCAAGCAGATCGCCGTCTCTGCCCCGGACGGCACCGGCTACCGCGTTGTCGTTGCCCAGGCGGACCGGCTTAACAAGGCCACACTGCTCAGCCCCACCCGGTTGCTGATCCTCTACTCCATGGGCAGCAAACTCGCCGCTGTTGAGGTGGATGCCAGCAATCTCGCGGCGGCAGCAACAACCTACGAAATCCCCATCGCGCCTTAGAGCGATGAACTCGTTCACTGTTGCCCCACCAGCCGGTCATTGGTATTCCCGCAGAGGCGCTGAAGCGCAGAGGAAAACAACAGAGAGCAAGGATGTGTTTGTGGGCGGCGAGTGTTCACCTGGGAAATGAAAATCATCGAGACAGTGCAAACCCGTTTCTCTGCGCCTCTGCGGGAGAATAAAAATCGCGGAGACATCGTGCCATTGCACTGAACCGACACCGCTTGACGAGTTGGCTGTCATTTCGACCGCAGATACAAGGGTAAAATCTCCGGACCACCAAAAAACCAGACGTCGCACTGGCGACTATCCACCAAACCACCTCAACCCCTTAACCAACCCTCAACCCGCGAGCCACCCATGCCCGAAGCCACCGCCTACGATCACGTCATCTACCCCAATTACCCCTACCGGCAGAGCCATCCCGACCGGCTCTCCACCCTGGCCTTTCTCATGGGCATGGATCCGGCTCCGGTGGCACGGTGTCGGGTGCTGGAACTGGGCTGTGGCAATGGTGCCAACCTGCTGCCCATGGCCTGCGACTGGCCCGAGTCCAGCTTTGTCGGCATCGATCTGGCACAGCAGCCCATTGCCCAAGGTCAGGCTGTCATCGAAGTGCTCGGCCTGCGCAACATTGAGCTGCTCTCCTTGGATGTGCTGGCCTTCCCTGAAACCATGGGCCGCTTTGACTACATCATCGCCCACGGCCTCTACTCCTGGGTGCCGGATGGGGTGCGCGAGGCGATCATGGCACTCTGTGCCCGCCATCTGGCACCGCAGGGCGTGGCCTTCATCAGCTACAACACCTATCCCGGCTGCCATGTGCGCAACATCGTGCGCGACATGCTGCGCTACCACGTTCACCATGCCCCGGACGCCGCCACCAAGATCAGCCAGTCGCGGGCCCTGCTCAAATTCATGGCCGAGGCCCAACCGGAGGAGGACGAATACGGCCAGATGCTGCGCAAGGAGGTGGACCGGGTGCTGACCCATGCCCCGGAGCATCTCTTTCATGACGACCTCTCCGAGCACAACCACCCCGTCTATTTTCACGAGTTCGAGCGCCATGCCCAGGCCCATGGGCTGCGCTTTCTCTCCGAGGCCGAGTATTTCATGATGCAGGCCGATCAGTTTCCCGACGCAACCATCCAGCAACTGGCCGCCCTCGGTGATAACCTCAGCGCCCGCCAGCAGTATCTGGATTTCCTGCGTTGCCGCCGGTTCCGTCAGTCACTGCTCTGCCGCGCCGAGGTTGCGGCGGATCACCAGATCCGGCCGCAGCGGCTCACCGAGGTCTTTGTGACCTTTTGCGGCAAGAGCAACGACGAAACAGCGGATCCAGCCACCAACGAAACCATGACGTTCACCGGTGATCACCAATCGCATGTCAGCACCAACCATCCCCTGGCCAAGGCCGCGTTGACCCTGCTAACCTCCTGCTGGCCACAGGCCCTGGGCTACGCTGATATCCTTAGCGGAGCCCTCCAACTGCTGGGCCGGGAGGCGCAGCCTGAGGACAACGAGCAACTGCTCGACATCCTCCACGGCTGCTACGGGCGCGGCCTGATCAACCTGCACTTACAACCACCGCGCCTGACCGCCCAACCCAGCCCCTTGCCAACGGCCAGCCCGCTGGCCCGCTATCAGGCATCCATTAGCGGCCCCTTGACCTCGCAACTGCACCAGACGGTTTTTATCGAGGATACCCTAGTCCGCCGAACCATCCAGTTGCTCGACGGCAGCCGCTCGCTGGCAGCGCTGACCGCCCAACTGCAACAGGAGGCGCAGGAGATCACTACCGAGCAACCGACCATTGCCGCCGGTGCCGAGGGGCTGCACCAGGTCGAATCCCTGGTCGCGCACCTGGCCCGCTCCGGGCTGCTGGTGGCTTAGGGCTGATGCGGTATTCACCACTGCGGCCATCTGTTGGCACGCGCAACGAAAATTTTCGTTGCTTTGCGTCTCAAAATGAGAGAAAGCAACTTGTTACGAGACTCTCCGTGTTCCACCCATCAACGAGCGCAGCCCATGGATAACGAAAGCACCCAACCCATCGCCTTTGGCGTGACCCCGGATCTGAAACCGGTGGAACACCGCTCCCTTGGCAGTCACTTCGAATGGATCTCCGCCAGTAGCACCCGCGTGGGCTGCGTGCGCACCCTCAACGAGGATGCCTGCCTGGAGCTGATCGACCGCCAGCTTTGGGCTGTGGCCGACGGCATGGGCGGGCACAAGGCCGGCGACGTGGCCAGCCGCAGCATCGTCGATGCCCTCTCCGCCGTGGCCTGGGAGGCCAACTTTGCCCAGTTCGTCGACAATGTCGAGCAGCAGGTACTCAGCGCTCATCAATACTTGCTGACGCTCGGCCGCAGCCTGGGCCAGATCGCCGGCAGCACCGTGGTGGTGTTCATGGGCCATGGCCGGCATGGCCTGGTGATGTGGGCCGGTGACAGCCGTGCCTATCTGCTGCGCCAGGGCATCTTGCAGCCGCTCACCCGCGATCACAGCTATGTCGAGGAACTGTTGGCCAGGGGCGAAATATCCCCGGCCGATGCCCATTCGCATCCCGAGGCCAATGTCATCACCCGGGCGGTGGGAGCGGGACAGGAACTCTACCTGGACATGGATATTGTGGAGCTGTATCATGGGGATATGTTGCTGCTCTGCAGCGACGGCGTGTACAAGGAACTCAGTGAACAACACATCAATGCGATCATGAGCCACGGCTACTCGCCGGCCGGCATCGTGCAGGAGATGATCAATGCCTGCATGGAGCACGGGGCCCGGGATAACGTGAGCGCGGTGGTCGTCAAGGTGATTGAACGTGTCTGAAGAACCCAAAGAAACCAGCGATTTCCCATCGCCCCCCCAACCGCCGGCAGCCGAGGCCAAACCGCCGGTTATTGACGATGAGCTGACGGTGGTGCATCAGGCCTCGGTGCCCGACCCCGAAGCCACCATCGTCAAACCCGATCCGTTGCTGGGAGTACCGGGAAGCCGTGATGCAGCCCCGACCACCGGCCCCAGAGAGATCTCCGGCCAGGGCGACCAAAGCAGCGGCAGCTTCGTCACCACCGGCACCGGCAGCTTTGCCACCACCGGCGGCACCTCGGCCTCGTCGCACAGTTCGAGTTGGGGCCAACCGGAGATGTGGCAGCAGGCCGACGACGGTCGACGTCTCGAAGTCGGCTCGGTGATCAAAGATCGCTTCGAGCTGATTGAACTGATCGGCGAAGGCGGTATGGGCCGGGTATTCAAGGCGGTCGACCGACGCAAGATCGAGGCCCAGGACCGGCATCCATTCCTGGCCATCAAGGTGCTCAACGATCAGTTCAAGCGCCATCCCGAATCGCTGAAGGCCCTGCAACGCGAGGCGCGCAAGGCCCAGGATCTGGCCCATCCCAACATCGTTACCGTTTTTGACTTTGACCGCGAAGGCGCCAACGTCTTCATGACCATGGAGTTCCTCGATGGCCAGTCGCTCAAGGACATCATCAAGGCCAACCCCAACGGCCTGCCGGTGCCGCAGGCCCTGACCTTCATCCAGGGCATGTGCCACGGCCTGGCCTATGCCCATGCCAAGGGCATTGTCCATTCAGATTTCAAGCCGGGCAACGTCTTTGTCACCCGCTTCGGCGTGATCAAGATTTTCGATTTCGGTATCGCCCGCGCCGCCAAAAAGAAGCTGATCGGCGACAGCGACGGCGACAAGACCACCTTCGATGCCGCCAATCTCGGCGCCCTCACCCCGGCCTATGCCAGCCCGGAGATGTTCCAGGGCCTGGAGCCGGACCCCCGCGACGACATCTTTGCCCTGGCCTGCATCGCCTACGAGCTGTTCTCCGGCCGTCATCCCTACAACAAGGAACGCGCCGACCAGGCCCACGACAAGGGCATCCATGCCAAACGGCTGGAGCAGTTGCACCGCCTGCAATGGAAGGGGCTGCATCACGGCCTGCTCTTTGATCGCAACCACCGTACCGGCGATGCCCTGCACTTTCTGCGCGAGGTTTCGCGGCAAAAATCCAAGGCACCGATGCGTATCGGCGTGGCAGCGCTGGCAATGACGGCGACGCTGCTGGTGTTCAGCCGCCAGATCAAATCCGGCTGGCAACAGTATCAGCTCTATGCCGCCAAAAACAAAATCAACACGCTGATCGAGAGCGAGCGCGACGAAAGCCTGACCGGCGAATTTCTCCGCCTCAAACAATCCGAGCCCCTGTTCGACACCCTCTTTCTCAAAAATGATGTCAAGCCGCTGATCATCAGCACCTACAGCAAGCGCTCCAAGAAATACATCAACCACGAACTGAAAAAGTACAACTTCCCCAAGGCCCTGGCCCTGATCAGCGAGGCCATCACCTTCTACCAGGGCGATGAGGAGGCGGTTGCTGAGTTGCAGAAGGTGCTGGATGAGTACCGCACCGAGCAATACCGGCTGATTGCCGAGCTGCGTGATCGCTTTGAGAAGTTGATCAGCGAGGGCAAGATCCTGCCGGTGCGTGGCGAGGAAAACGTCTTCAACGTCATGGACAGCGTCGCCCTCATCGATCCCAACGATCCGCTGCTCAGCGACACCCGCTTGGTGGACGCCTATATCCGCGAGGCGGATAAGGCCATACAAGGCAATGATCTGGAGCAGGCGCAGGAGTTCATCAAGACCGGTTTGGAGGTGGCGGAGAACAACCAGCAGTTGCAGGAGCTCAATTACGCCCTCAGCGTGCGCTTGCGTGTCCAGGAGCAACAACGCAAGATTGGCGAGATCGAACAGAGCATCACCGCTCGTATCAAGCCGGCACTCACCGTCAGCGACCTGGTGGCCATGCAGGGCCAGTTGAAAAGCCTCAAGGACTTGCAACCGGATCATCCACTGCTGGTCAAGGCCGGCAAGTTGGGCCTTACCGCCCTGGATCGGGAACTCAAACCACTGCTCGATGCCGGCAACCTGCAGGCCGGCAGCGAACTGCTGAGCAGTTTTGGTGCCTTGGAACTGGTGAGTCGCGATGGGCTGCAAAGCCGTATCGACCAGGTGAGTGCGCTTAAGATCAAGACTGAGCGGAGCATCGACATGCTGGTTGACCGGGTTGATCAGTTGATCGGTGCCGGCAAGATCGATGAGGCCACGACAGCGCTACGCGATCTGCACCCCAAGCTGGCTGGCGATGTTCGCTTGCAGCGGCTGAGCGCAAAACTCCTCCAATCCTCGATCCAACTGGCCCGCGCCGCCAAGGACAACCAGCAGTGGGAGGCAGCCCGCAGCCTGCTCGACAAGGCCCTGGCCCAGGCACCGGATGAGGGTGTCCGCCAGGATCTGCTGCGGGAGAAGGAGGAGTTGCGCCTGGCCGAGGCCAGCTACCAACAGCTGGTGCAACAGGCCGAGACCGACAAAATTGCCCAGATGACGGCGGAAAAGGAGAAAAAGCGGCAGGAAGAGCTCAACGGCCTCTACCAGCAATTCGAAACCCAACTCCAGGGCTTCCAACCCAGCGAGCAGTTCGTCTACCAGGCCTTGGGTATCCTCGACACCATTGCCATCAAAAACAGCAACGATCCCTTTGTTGGCAAGGGCCGCAAGCAATTGGAGGCACAATTTCTCCAGACTGGCAAGAGCCTGCAAGCCTCCGGCTCCTACGATAAATCGCTCGCCTGCCTGACGGTTGGCGCCAAGGCTTTGCCCGAATCCACGGCCATTACCGAGGCCATCAAGGAGCAGCAACAGAAGCGAGAGATGGCCAAGTTGCAGGAACGAGCCAACAAGATCGCCAGCTTACTGGCTGAGGCCAACCGGCTCGTCGACCATGCCGAGCTGACCAAGGAGTGGGAGGTACAGATCGGCAGGGTGGTGCGCGAGTTGTCCGCCCTCTCGCCCGAGGGTCAGCAGCAGACCATCGGTGAAATCAACGCCCGCATCATTGATCTCTATGTGCAGCAGGCGCAGAAATTACGGAGCGACCAGCAGTTCACCAAGGCCGGTGAGGTGCTCGACCGCGGCGAGCGTTTTGGCAAGGGCAGCGCCGCCATTACCAAGGAACGGCAACTGTTGAGCGACGAGGAGCGGGTCTTTAAGGAAAAAGCCGCCGAACAGCAGCAATTGGCGGAGATCGAAGGGCTCAAACAGTCCTTCCGCACCTATGCCCAGGCCAATGAGGTCGAGCGGGCCCGCAGCCTGCTCAACCGCATCACCAGCAAGGTGCCACGCGATGATGCCTTCCTCGCCAAGGAGGCGCCACAGTTCCTCGCCGCCACCTACCTGCGCCTGGCCGAACGCAAAGCCGGCAACAAGGACAACCGCGACAACCTGCTGGCAGCCATCGACCTGACCAAGACGGGATTGACCGTCCATGGCCAATCACCTGCCTTGCAACAGGCCTTGACCACCTACACCGACGCCCTGACAGCCCTGGACAAAAAGGCTCCACCACCGGCCAAGGAGGCGGAACAACCGCCCACGCAGGTGAAGCAGCCGCCGGGGGAGCCACCGGCAGCACAGACGGGGCAACCGCAAGCGCCGGAAACACCACCAGCCAAACAGCCCACCGGCCCGGCAACGCCGCAAACCACAACAACGGCGACGACAACGTCAACCACCACGCCACCACCAGCCACCGCTGGCCAGGGCAAGCCCTGCCTGCCCGGACTGGCGGGTTTTGGCACCAGCCCCCGGGCTGTCTGTTACGACATGGTGGCCCAGGATACCAAAGGTCCTTACTGCGTGGTCATCCCGGCGGGCGGCAAATATGCCACCCCCTTTGCCATCGGCAAATTTGAGGTTGCGGTGCGCGACTATGCCGTCTACTCCAAGGCCAGCGGCAAGCCCATGCCCAAGGGCAACCAGGATCCCAACCTGCCGGTGGTCGGTGTGACCGCCCAGGATGCCCAAGGTTATGCCAAATGGCTCAGCGCCCAGACCGGCAACACCTATCGCCTGCCCAAGGATGGTGAATGGGTCTATGCCGTCGAGGCGGGCGGCAAGAAACCGGTCACCGATTTCAACTGCTACCTGCAACAAGGCGGCACGGTGCTCAAAGGCAGCAGCCTGTTGGCGGTCAGTTCGGGCATTGCCAACGGCTGGGGCTTGCAGAACGCCATCGGTAATGCCCAGGAACTGGTGGACGCCGGTGGCACCATCAAGGTGCGCGGCGGTTCGTTCCGCGACTCGATGAGCACCTGTAGCTCGGCCCTGGTCAAGGAGGCGCCCGGTGGTTCGGACGAACAGACCGGTTTCCGCCTGGTGCGCGAAATCAAGGAACAGTAGGCAAATCTACCCCTCCCCCCAACGATATGAGAACGAATGAATAAAGAGTTGCGAGAGTTGTGCGTTGCCTATGCCAATGGCCTTCTCACCCGGGCCCAGTACCGGGAAATACGCCGGTTGCTCATCGAACGCATCGTCACCGCCGGCAACGATGATGTCACCATGCCGATGTACGACGCCGCCCCGCACAAGCCACCGCCGCCTGTTCTGCAATGATGGCTGACAAACGAGTTCGCAGGCTACCGGGCAACAGCCCAACGCATCTCTTCAACCACGGACGCAACCATGTCTGACCCCATCGCAACCCAATGGCGGCTGGAGGCCAAGGGTCCCCACGGCGACCCCTGGATCATTCCCATCGAGGGATCGCCCTTTCGCATCGGCCGTCGTGAAGACTGCGGCCTGCGCCTGATGACCGAAGGTGTCTCCCGGCTCCATGCGGAGATCCTGCTGGAAGGCGCCACCCTGTTGATCAAGGACTGCGGCAGTACCAACGGCACCTATGTCAACTTCCGTCGAGTGAGCGGAGTGCAGCCCATTGGCGACGGCGATGTGCTCCATTTTTCGGATCAGGAATTCCGCGTCGTGCTCGTGGAAAAGGGCGAACCGGAAAGCGACTGCACCCAGATGATCAACCCCTATGTCGAGCAGTTGGATCAACTGATCACCGGTCGCCAAGTGGTTGCCCACTACCAATCCATCGTGCGGCTCAGCGACAACGCCGTCGTTGGTGTGGAAATTCTCGGTCGCGCCTGCCGGGAAGGGCTGCCCGACTACACCCCGCAACTCTTTCGCCTGGCCCGCCAGTGGCACCGCGATGTCGAGCTCAGCCTGCTCTTTCGCGATGTTGGGCTGCACCAGTTGCAGCAGCTCGGCACCAAGGGCTTGGTGCTGTTCAACACCGTTCCCGACGAGCTGGCGCTCACCTCCCTGGAACAGGCGCTGTTGCAACTGCGCAACATGGCGCCCAATCTGGCCCTGGCTATGGAGGTCAATGAAAACGCC
Organism: uncultured Desulfobulbus sp.; assembly: GCA_964639845.1. GTDB lineage: Bacteria > Desulfobacterota > Desulfobulbia > Desulfobulbales > Desulfobulbaceae > Desulfobulbus. The sequence goes on from CAZXHS010000001.1 coordinate 1,047,135, forward strand.
ATCACCGATATCGCGACCATGCGCCAGGTGCGGCAGATGCTCCATGCCCTGGATATCAAGCTGGTCTATGACGATTTCGGTGCCGGTCAGTCGCGGCTCTTGGAGTTGATGGAGGCGCCGCCCGACATCCTCAAATTCGACATCTCGCTGATCCACGATGTCCATCTGCGCAGTTCCTCCTCGCTGCGTATGGTCGCGGCCCTGGTCAATATGGCCCGCGATCAGGGGGTGATCGCCCTGGCCGAGGGCACCGAGCGGCTGGAGGAGGTGGAGGTGTGCCGTCAACTCGGTTTCGAGCTGGCCCAGGGCTTCTATTTTGGCTTGCCGGGACCGGAGATTCCAGCCATGGTTTGAGGGGATTTCGGCCTTACCGGGAATCGTATTCTGCACCAGGAACGCGCCGGCTGCACCGAATGTATTCTTTTTGCAGCAACATCTTTTTCCACTAGAAATCCGCTCACATAATCGAGTAAAAGGGCCCAGGCCTTTTTCTTTTTTTGCTCACTTCAACCAATAATTCCTATGATTCGCGTTTCCCTTGCCTGCCTTGTCCTTGTTTTTGTTCAGTCCCTTGCCTTTGCCGATTCCGGCAAGGTGGTCGCCGTCCATGAGGGTGATCGCCTCACCATCTTGCACAACGGCAAAAAACTTAATGTGCAGCTCTACGGCATCGACGCCCCGGAACTGAAGCAAGCCTATGGCAACGAGGCCCGGACCTTTCTTGATGCCTTCACCAAGGAGGAGACCGTCGAGGTAGAGCCGATCGGCGCGGTGAAAAAGGGCAGCCTCACTGGTATGGCCTTTTTGGGCAGCGATAACATCAACGAGTTGTTGCTGCTCAAGGGGCAGGCCTGGGTTGACCGCAGCCAATGCACCGCCGATATCTGCGCCAAATGGATCAAGATGGAGGAGGCGGCCAAGGCCACCCAAAAGGGCTTGTGGAGCGATCCTCAGGCCATGCCGCCCTGGGAATTCCGCGCCCAGAATGCCCCCAAGCCGGCTGCGGCTAAAAAACCGGCCAAGAAGCAGTAAGTAATATCGACAAAGCCCCAAAACACAACAGGGGGAACGGCGCTCGCCGGTCCCCCTGTTGTTTAGCCTTTCGCCTTTGCAGCACTCAGGCCCTGGCTACCTCCAGACGCTGTTCCAACTCCCGCGCCACGCCGAGCATGGTTCCAATCTCCTCCGCCGTCGGCACCTTGATGGTGCAGGCGTAGGGATCGCAAATCTCCTGGTAACTGTCCAGGCCACGCACCGCCTCTTCCATGCCGGCTATGGCCTCGGGCATCCACTGCTCAAGGGCGGCCACCAAATCGTGCATGGTGTGGTTGTAGGGCAAACGACCGATCTCCATCAACGCGCTCATCACCAGCTTTTCAATGCCCATGGCCACGAGGTTATAGAGGATCTCCGCAGTGAACACCTTGTTTTTGTGGGCAAAGGCCCGCTCAGCCAGGCGCAGGTACTGCTTGCCCTCGGCCTTGTACTGTTGCCAATCCTCAATTGCCTGGGTGCGAATATCCGCAAAGCCAACGAGCGGTGTCTGTGCGATTCCTGCCATGATCTTCCCCCTTAAAAAACGTCGCCGATGCGAGATCGACAATCCTTCAAATATACAATCGCCAGCAGTGCAGGGCGGTTTGCTGCCAGCCCAGGTGGCGGTAGTAGTCCAGGGCCGGTTGATTGTTCCTATCGGCCAACAACTGCATGCGGGTGGCGCCCTGACGGCGCGCCCAATCAATGAGGCCAGCAAGCAGTAAGCGACCGATACCCCGGCCGCGATAATCTTCCGCCACCACCATGTCTTCCACCAGGATGGCTGGGCCACCCTCGGCAGTGGAGATCACCACCTGGCCGGTACACAGGCCCACCACCTCACCTTTTTCCTCCGCCACCAATACCTGACTGTGCGCACCGGCAAGCATCAGCTCCAGACCGCGCCGCTGTTTGGCGGTGTCGGCACTGAAATCCTCTTCGATGCTAAACAGGGAGTGGAGCAACCCGACGAGTTGCTCCACATCCTGCTGCCTGGCCGGTCGAATCAGCGCCATGCCTACTCGATCAGATAATCGGCAGCCGGTTCGCCGTCTTCAATGCTGTCCAAAATAGCATCGATGATCTCGGTGCTGGTCACGCCCTTGTACCACCAGTTTTCCGGTTGTACTACCATCACCGGGCCGTTCTCGCACTGCTTGAGACAGCCGGTGGCAATGACCTGCACATCCAGACCGCGATCAAGGATTTCCTCCTCGATGTACTGCAAAAAGCCGTCGGTCTGTTTATGACAAATGCCTTTGGGATCACCCTTGAGGCGAAAGCTCTGACACACCAAAATCTGTTTTTCCGGGATAGCCATGGTCTGTTCCTTTCTATTGATAAATGTTGAACCTTGTTAGTCTTTACACTTCTTTTTCTTACCGCCACCGTAGAGCACATCGACAGTGCCTTCGATGTTGTCTTCGGTGAGCAATACCCGGATGCCGTGCCCGGCGAGTACCGACCGGGGCCGTTCCCCGGCGCTGGCCGCCAGCAGGGCAAAGCAGTCGTGCAGGGTAGCGGCCAACTGATCCCAGCGGTCTTCACCGCTGCCCGCTGCCGGTGCCTGCCGCGTTTCCAGCAAACAGGTCAGGCCGTCTTCACGCGGGCCATAGATGAGGATCGTCTTGGCCTGGCCGAGATGCAGATCCACATCCATGCCACTGCCGCTGACCACCGCCACCCGGGGCCGTTCCTTGCTCGGCTTGGGCAAACCGACATCAACGCTGGTCTTTGATCCACATCCACAGCCAGTCCTGCACCCACACTGCTCCACTGCCACCTGATGGGAGGTAGTGGGCAGAAAACGCGAGGTCAGCTTGGCGATCTGCTCCATGTGGACACGGGTGGCAGACTCCGGACCTTGCGTTTGCTCGGGTTCGGCCACAAAGGGGACCAGTTCCATGGCCGTAGCGCCAAGATCGGAAAGGGTCTCGGCAATGGAGACGACCTGATGGGCATTGATTCCCGGATAGACCGTGGTACGGATGGTGACCGCAATCCCGGCTTCCACCAGGGCCGGCACCGCCTTGGCCTGCTCATCGAGCAGGATTGGCACCACGGTTTGCAGGGGGATGGTCTTTTTACCCGGCCGAATCCAGGCGTACAGTTTTTCCGCCGTTGGGCCGTCCAGGGTATCGACCAGCAAGCTCAGGCTACTCACACCGGCTGCCGCCAGGGCCGCCGCCTGCTCCGCCGCGCCCAAGCCCAGGGTGGTCAGACCGATGGCCAGGTTGGGAAAATGCTGTTTCACCAGACTGGCCGTGGCCAGGGAAACCGCCACGCTAGCTAACGGATCACCTGGGCCGTCAAGCTCTACCTGGGTCAGCCCGTTATGCTGACCGATCTCAGCCAGCACCTCATTTGCACTCAGGGCCTGCCCCTTCTTTTCCTCCGATCCATGGCGCATGCGGCAAAACGCCACCGACGCCACCGGCAACCGCAGGGAGGAAACCGGCTCGTCGGCAATCGAGGGAACAAATCCGGGGGCGTTGGAGATGGGAATAACGGTCATGACGGAAGCCCAAGGCAAAGGGGGGAGAGAAAATCCGGCGACGGGGACAAGGAGGAACCCGCCACCGGATGGTTGTTGGGACGATTAATACACCAGCTCGAACTTCTCTTCCGCAGCGTCGCGATCCATGCGATCCATCAGTGCGCCCAGGACCTTCTCCAGGAAACGCAGACCGCCTTTGTAGCCGACGGTGGGGAAGTACTGGTGCCCCTGGCGATCCAAGATCGGGAAGCCCCAGCGGATAAAGGGAATATCCTCATCACGGGCAATGTACTTGCCGTAGGTGTTGCCAATGAGCAGGTCGACCGGCTCGTTCTTGATCCACTGATGCAAGAGGAACATGTCACCCTTGTGGCGGACGTTGACCGGGAAGGGCGAATCCTTGGTCAGTTCCTTGATCCGTTTCTCAAAGCGCTTGCCAGGTGTACCGGTGACGATATGCACCGGGCACATGTCGATGGAGACCAGGAACTCGGTCATGGCAATCACCTGATCCGGATCACCGTAGATGGCCACCTTCTTGTGATAGAAGTACTGGTGCATGTCAGAAATCAGATCCACCAACTGGCCACGCTCATAGGCCACCTCATCGGGAACCACGGTACCGGACACGGTGCGCAGGGCATCGATGAAGCGGTCGGTGGCTTTCAATCCGTAGGGGATGTCCAGCACACGGCAGGGCACCTTGTGCTTGGTATCCAGCAGGCGGGCCGCATCGGCCGAGCACCAGTCGCCCAGGGCCAGGGTGCCGATGGCATCGCCGCAACCCTTCAATTCGGCCACCGTCACCCCACCCTTGGGGAACATGTGGTATTCGCCGGAGAGCGGGCCATTGAGCACACCAGAGGTATCCGGGAAGAGGGTGATATCCGCACCCACCATCTTGGCCAGGCGTTTGATCTCTTCCATATCCGAAGGTTCGACCCAACCAGGGATGACGTTAACCTTGCCATTCTTCTTGCCGGTGGGCTCGGCCAGATCCGCCATGGCCTTGACCATGTTGGAAAACCCGGTGACATGCGAACCGACGTAGCTGGGAGTCGGCGCCCCGAGGACGGTCTTGCCCTTGGGGATGGTGCCCTCTTTGGTGGCCTTGTCAAAGATCTGATTCAGGTCGTCGCCGATGGTTTCCGACAAACAGGTGGTGTGTACCGCGATGACTTCCGGGTTGTACACCGTGAAAATGTTATTGATGGCTTGCAGCAGGTTGGCCTGGCCACCGAAGACCGAGGAACCCTCGGTAAAGGAACTGGTGGAGGCGGAAACCGGCTCTTTGTAGTGCCGGGTCAGGGCGCTGCGGTGATAGGCGCAGCAGCCCTGGGAACCGTGGCTATGGGGGAGGCAGCCCTGGATACCCAGTGCCGCGTACATGGCACCGATGGGCTGACAGGTTTTGGCCGGGTTAATGACAACGGCGCTGCGCTCGGTAATTTCTTTGGGTGTATGTCGAAGTAGCATTGTTCTGCCCTCTTGGTTGATGCTTTATTCCCACACATAGGTGGCTGAGAGTTCGGGGCTTTCCTGCCAGGGGGCCTTCATATAGCTCCACACCTTGCTGTTGACCAGACGATCGATTTCCTTGTAGAAATTGACTGCGCCCTGGAATCCGGCATAGGGTCCACCGGAGTCGTAGCTGTGCAACTGCTTCATCGGGATGCCCAGCTTCTGGATGGAAAACTTCTCTTTGATGCCGGCGCAAAAGATATCCGGCTTCAGCAATTCCACCAGTTTTTCAGCCTCGTACTGGTTGCAGTCGTCGATGGTCAGGGTGCCCTTGTCCATATCCGGAATCATGCCGTCGTAATCCTTGAATTCAAACCCGCTCTCTTCCAGGGCCTTCATTTCCGCCTCGGTTTTGCGGGGTTTATAGCGTTCCGGATCAGCCTCAACTTCCAACTCTTCAATGTTACGGCTATCGGCATCCACCTTCAGATGGGGGATGACCGCACGTCCTTCATAGTCGTCGCGGTGGGCAAACTCGTAGCCAGCAGCCACCGTCTTCATACCCATCTCGGCAAAGAGATCCTGATAATGATGGGCCCGGCTGCCGCCGACAAAGAGCATGGCGGTCTTGCCGGTGGTTCGCGGCAGCACGTCTTCGCGCACCGCATCCACTGCCGGCATCTCCTCGGCAATCACTGCTTCCACCCGGTCGATCAGCTTCTGGTCTCCGAAGTACTGGGCAATCTTGCGCAGCGACTTGATGGTCGACTTGGCGCCGATGAAGTTGACCTTGATCCACGGGATGCCGAACTTGGTTTCCATCATGTCGGCCACATAGTTGATGGAACGGTGGCACATAACGCAGCTCAAATCCGCCTTGTGGGCGCTGGCAAACTGGTCGTAGGTCGAGTTGCCGGAAAAGGTGGAGATGGTGGTGATGCCGCACTTACGCAGAACCCTGTCGATCTCGAAACCGTCGCCGCCGATGTTGTACTCGCCGAGCAGATTGATCTTGTACTCGCCCGGTTTTTCCTCGTTATTCTCGCCGACCATGTGGGTGAACACCTGGTTGTTGGCGATGTGATGGCCGGCGGACTGGGAAACACCTTTATACCCCTCACAGCTGAAGGCAAAGACGTTGCAATCGCCGAGTTTTTCTTTCATGTTCCGGGCCACGGTGTGGATATCATCACCGATCAGACCCACCGGACAGGTGGCGAAAATGGTGATCGCTTTGGGATGAAAGATGTCGTAAATCTCCTGAATGGCCGCTGCCAGTTTCTTTTCCCCGCCGAAGATGATATCCGAGTCCTGCATGTCGGTGGAGAAGCAGTAGGGGATGTAGTTGGTTCCATCAACACCGGCATCGGTCTGGTTACGTCGGGTCAGCCAGGCGTAGAAGGAGCAGCCAATCGGCCCATGCACCAGGTTGACGATGTCGCGGGTCGGCCCCATGATAACGCCCTTGCAACCAGCATAGGTACAGCCGCGCATGGTGATGATACCGGGGATGGTCCGCACGTTGGCGGTGATCTCCGGGGTGGTGTTCTCCAGGGCCTCGTTGATGAGGATCTGTTTGGCCCGCTTGCGCGCAACCTTGGCCGGATATTGTTTGAGCAGCTCTTTTTTAACGTCAGTGGGCTGCCACTGAACGAGCTTTTTCTTTGCAGTTGCCATGTCTATTTCTCCTTGGGCCTGTTAGGAAATCGATTTGATTCCAGCTTCGCCCGTTCGTACCCGGACGGAATCCTTGATCGGCAGCACGAAAATCTTGCCGTCGCCCGGTTTGCCCGTCTTGTTGGTGGCGATGAGGGTATCCACCACGGTCTCGACAAAATCGTCATTCACAACAATGGTGATGACACGTTTGGGATAGAGTTTCCCCTTTTCACCGAGCAGAGAGGCGGCCTCTTCGTAGCCTTCCTCGGCCCCGGCTAGGATCTGGGTGTTGACAAAACCAATCCCGCGCCCGTTCGCCTCGTGGGCAAAGAAGGCATCCACACCCGCCTCGGTCAGGGCCTTTTTGGTCTGGTTCATCATGTTCATGCGCACAATGGCGATCACCTCTTTCATGCCTCTACCTCCGCGCCTTCCTTCACGCCGGAACTGATGGTGTAGGCGCACTCGACGTCGCTGATGAAGATCTTACCGTCACCAAAGGCTCCCTTGGCGCCGGAGCGGGCGGTGTTCATGATGGTGCTGATGACGAAATCCTTGTCTTCCTCTTTGATGACGCTCATCAGCATGGTTTTGGGGATCTCATCGTAGGTCACTTCCCCGATCTTGATACCACGCTGCTTACCACGGCCGGCAACGGAGTATTTGGTAACCGCCGGAAACCCGGCATCCATCAGGGCGGCAAGAACGGCGTCAGCTTTTTCGGGGCGAACGATGGCTCTGATCATTATCAACATGGCATAGGCTCCTATTTAGGTGAATAGTCTGTAGGTATTTAGTTTTTTAGCTTTTTAGTCTGTAGGTGGATCCTGAGGCGTCTTGTCTGTAGGTCGTTAGCTGATGGAGCATTCGCTGTATTACTTCCGCTAAACCGCTACAGACGAACCAACCTAAATCGCTATTACGCTTCCATCAGACCGTAGTCGAGGAGCAACTGCTCAAGCTCTTCAATGGCCAGTGGTTTGGGAATAACGAACATTTGGTTCTCGTCGATGGCCTTGGCCAGAGCGCGATAGGCATCGGCCTGTTTGACCTGCGGATTCCACTCGATGACAGTCTTCCGATTGATCTCAGCACGCTGCACGTCGTTGTCGCGGGGGATAAAGGCGATCATCTGGGTGCCGATCTTTTTCGCCAGCTCTTCGATCATTTCGCGCTCATTATCAACAGCGCGGGAGTTACAGATCAGACCACCAAGGCGAACGTTGCCGGACTGGGCGAACTTGACGATACCTTTGCAGATGTTGTTGGCAGCGTACATAGCCATCATCTCTCCGGAACAAACGATATAGATCTCTTCAGCCTTGCCATCACGAATCGGCATGGCGAACCCACCGCAAACAACGTCGCCGAGAACATCGTAAAAGGCGTAGTCCAGATTTTCGCCGGGATCATAGGCGCCCAACTGCTCCAGCATGTTGATCGAGGTAATGATACCGCGGCCTGCGCAACCAACGCCTGGCTCCGGACCGCCGGACTCAACACACCAGGTACCGCCGTAGCCCTCTTTGCGCAGATCATCGAGTTCCACATCCTCGCCTTCCTCGCGCAGGGTGTCGAGCACCGACTTCTGGGCCAGACCACCGAGCAGCAACCGGGTGGAGTCAGCCTTGGGATCGCAACCAACGACCATCACTTTTTTGCCCATCTCAACCAGACCAGCGACCGTGTTCTGTGTGGTGGTGGATTTACCGATGCCGCCTTTTCCGTAGATAGCTACCTTTCTCATTGCTTTGGCTCCTCTATATCAGGGTTATGTTACTGGATCGCTCCAGCCCGTTGTCAGCGTGTCTCTGCGGTTGGGCAATGCCAACCTGTGCCCTGTATAAGGCAATGGCCGTGCCAGCACGAAAAAGTAAATTTTAATTTTTATAAGATTACAATATTGCGAAACTTTTCTCGACACAGCCAAGCTGCGGCCAATATCGACACAGCCTGCGCTCCTGTTACAACTTCGACAAAATGGTTAAATATCGACAAAATGGTAGCCATGAGTCGGTCGCCAAAACCACCGGGAAGGCGCTTCACATACTGGCAGTACCTACACCGGCAGCGAACAACGAGCTTTTTCAAATAAAGACAAGTTGTTGCCGCTCAATTTCCTTGACAGTCACCGACCTTTTCGAATAGTCGAAGAACTTGATCAGGGTTTTCGTACCAGCCAGGTCATCAAGCGTTTGCCGTGCGGGCTAGACGGCATGCCAGCTCAAGAACAAACAGTACATGGCGTAATCATGCCCCCTTCCTGCCAGGAACTGCTCCAACATACCCTGCTCCTTGACATCGAGGTCAATGAGCGGGATGCAATCTATGCCATTGGCGCTGTGCTTGGGGAACAGTGCTGGCAGTGTTATGACAAAAAGGGCATCGACCCGGCGCGACTAGCGCCCCTTGATTCCTTGGCCCGCCAGGCCCGTTTTGTCCTTGGCCATAACATCCTCCAGCACGACCTGCCCCGTTTGCGAAGAGCCGCGCCCACACTGCAGCTGTTGCAGAAACCGGCCATCGATACCCTGCTGCTCTCGCCCCTGGCCTATCCGGCCAACCCCTACCACCATTTGATCAAGAATTACCAACTAGTGCGCGACAGCATCAATGACCCGCTTCAGGATGCGTTGTTGGCGGGCAAGGTCTTTGCCGAGCAGTGGGCCGCTTTGCAGAAGCAGTTGCAGGCAGACGGCGATGCGGTGTTGCTCTATCGCGGCCTGCTGGCCACAGAGCCCCATCTGGCCGGAACCGCCGAGGCCCTGGCCTGCCTGGGCGTACCTCTGCTAGCGGGCGAGGATCTGCTGGAGACCTTTGCCTGGTTTGCCCGCAAACATGGGTGCAGCGCAGCGGTTGACCAGATGATGGCGCGGGTGACCGATGGCGATCTGCCCCTGGCCCCGTTGGCCTACGTCGTTGCCTGGCTGTCGGTGGCCGGCGGCAACTCGGTGCTGCCGCCCTGGGTGCGCCATCAGTTTCCCCAGGTGGCGCCCCTGCTGCACCAGCTGCGCGAATACAACTGCGGCCAGACGCATTGTCGCTACTGCCACAGCCATCACGACCCGCACCGTTTTTTGCAGGCTTCTATGGTTTTGCCGATTTCCGCCTCGAGCCGGCCACCGAGGAGGGCACCAGCCTGCAGGAGGCCATCGTCCGCGCCGCAGCCCGGGCCCAGACCCTCTTTGCCACCCTGCCCACAGGTGGCGGCAAATCCCTGTGCTATCTGTTGCCCGCCCTGATGCGCTACCAGCGGCGCAACCTGTTGACCATCATCATCTCGCCCTTGCAGGCGCTGATGAAGGATCAGGTGGATAACTTTTCCCGCTGCACCGGCACCAAGATCGCGGCGGCCATCTCCGGCATGCTCACCCTGCCCGAACGGGCCGAGGTGCTGGAGGGTATGCGACTGGGTGATATCAGCATCCTGCTGGTGTCGCCGGAGCAGTTGCGCAACCCCTCCTTCCGCACCACCATTGCCCAACGCGAGATCGGCGCCTGGATCTTTGATGAAACCCACTGCCTCTCAAAATGGGGCCATGATTTCCGGCCCGATTACCTCTACACCATCCGTTTTATTCAAGAGTTTGCCGAGGCGGAACAATCGGGCCTGCCGCCGGTGCAGTGCTTCACCGCCACCGCCAAGAAGGATGTCCGCGCCGAGATCATTGACATCATCCAGCGCCAACTCGGCCTGCGGGTGCTCACCTTTGCCGGCGGCCACGAACGCAGCAATCTCCATTATGAAGTCTGGGCGGTGGAGCGCTTTGACAAGCAGCAGACGGTTGTCGAGTTGCTGCGGGCACGCTGGCAGGATGAGGGCAGCGTCGTCATCTACTGCGCCACCAAGAAAAACACAGAAAGACTGGCCGAATTTCTCCAGGACAACGGCTACACCGCCGAACCCTTCCATGCCGGCCTGGAACCGGCGCTGAAGAAGCGTATCCAGGAGAGTTTCATCGCTGGCACCACGCCGATTATCTGTGCCACCAACGCCTTTGGCATGGGTATCGACAAGGAGGATGTGCGGTTGGTGATCCACGCCGATATCCCCGGATCACTGGAAAACTACCTGCAGGAGGCTGGCCGCGCCGGACGTGATCGCCAAGCCGCCGACTGCATCCTCATCTTCAACGAGCAGGATATCGAGGGGCAATTTCGCCTCAGCGCCGGTTCGATGCTCAGCCAGCGTGAGATCGCCCAGTTCCTGCGCGGCATCCGCTACGCAGCCCGGGGCACCAACTCTGTGGTGCTCACCGCAGGTGATCTGCTGCGCCTGGAGGTGGTGGAGGTGGATGCCGACCTGCCCCAGGCCGACACCCGGGTGCGCACCGCCCTGGCCTGGCTGGAGCGGGCCGGCTACTTGCAGCGCAACGAAAACCAGACACGCATCTTCCAGGGCAAACCGACGGTGCAGAACCTGGAGGAGGCGGCGGCAAGGATCGCCAGCCTCAACCTCTCCCAGCGCCAGCAGCAGCGTTGGCTGGCCATCCTCGGTGCCCTCATGGAACGCTCCCAGGTCAACCAGCCCTTCAGCGCCAATGAACTGGCCGGACTCTCCGCCTTTGCCCCCATGCCGGGCGACGCCGACACCGAAACGGAAACACAGCGGGTCATTCGCACCCTGCACGACATGAGCAACCAGGGCATCCTCGAGCAGATCACCCTGCTCAGTGCCTATATTCGCCATAAGGTGCAGCAGTCCTCGGAGAAGCTCTTGGCCCAGATTATCAACCTGGAAAACGATTTCCTGCGCGTGCTGATGGAGGTTGCCCCCGAGGCAGAGGTGGACACGCCGCTGGAGCTGGATCTGCGCCAGGTCAACCAGGCCCTGCTCGACCGGGGCCATGAAGGGTGTACCCCGCACGCCCTCAAGCTCCTGCTCTATGGACTGAGCCGCGATGGCAAGGGGCTGGCCGGGGCCAAGGGCAGCCTCTCCTTCAGGGCGCGCGGCAACCATCGCTTTGGCCTGCTGCTCCATCGCGATTGGAGCTCTCTGACCAAAACAGTGGAACTTCGCCAATTGGCGGCGTTACGGGTCTTGCAGAGCATCATCGCCGTCATCCCGCCCGAGACCAAGGCCAGTGCCAACCTCTTGGTGGAATTCAAGCTGGAGCAGATGGTGGCGGCCCTGCGCAGCGATCTGCTCCTGGCCGACAAACTGCGCGATCCCCTGGCCGTGGCCGAACGGGCCCTGACCTTCATGCATGAGCAGGGGGTCATTGACCTGCAGCAGGGATTGGCGGTCTTTCGCCAGGCCATGACCATTGAGCTTCAACCCGAGGCCAAGGGCAGACGCTACTCGCAGGTGGATTTCACGCCGCTGAAAACCCATTACAGCGAGCGCACCTTCCAGATCCACGTGATGAACGAGTATGCCCGCCTGGCCCTGACCAAGATCAGCGGCGCCTGGCAGTACGTGGCTTCCTACTTCAACGACGACAAGGAGCAGTTCATCCGCCGTTTTTTTGCCGGCCGGGAAAAACTGCTCCAGCGGGCCACCAGCAATCAATCCTACCAGCGCATCGTCGACGACCTGCACAACCCCGCTCAGGAAAAGATCGTCACTGCCGGACCGGATAAAAATTTGTTGATCCTCGCCGGACCGGGTTCGGGCAAGACCCGGGTGGTGGCGCATCGCGTTGCCTATCTGCTGCGCGTGGCCCGCATCAAGCCGCGGGCGATTCTGGTGCTCTGCTTCAATCGCAGTGCCATCAACACCCTGCGTCAACGGTTGCGCGACCTGGTCGGCGAGGATATGGCCGGGGTGAGCCTGCACACCTTCCATGGCCTGGCCCTGCGTTTGACCGGGCAATCCCTGGTCAGCAACGGCCAGCCGGGCAAACGGCCAGAGATCGATTTTTCCCGACTCATTCGCGATGCCATTGGCCTGTTGCAGGGCGACAAGGAATGCATCGGCCTGCAGGGGATACCGCCGGATTTTGCCTGCCTCAGCCGCTACAGCCACATCCTCGTGGACGAATACCAGGATATCGATGCCGACCAGTACCGCTTCATCTCGCTGATCGCCGGCAAGGGCCAGGAGGAGGCGGAGCGGACCATGGCCATCCTCGCCGTGGGCGACGACGACCAGAACATCTACCGCTTTCGCGGCGCCAGCGTCAAATTCATCAAACAATTCCAGCAGGAGTATCAGGCCGAGATCCATTCGCTGGTAGAAAATTACCGCTCCTCGGCCCATATCATTGCTGCGGCCAATCAACTGATCGCCAAGGGCAGCGACCGCATGAAGACGGATATGCCGATCCGTATCAATCGGGACCGGCAACAGCTGCCACCGGGCGGGCGCTGGCAGACAAGTGATGCATTGGCCCAGGGACGGGTGCAGATTCTGGAAGTGGCGGATGCGGCAGAGCAGGCCCAGGTGGTGCTGGGCGAGCTGCAACGGCTGTGGCAGGGGGGAGTGGTGGAGCTGGAGCGGTGCGCAGTCCTGGCCCGCGAGTGGAAAGACCTGGATAGGGTGCGTTGTTGTGCCGAGCAGATGGATGTAGAGGTGCAAGTCTGTTGGGGACGGCAGGGGAAGCTTCCCGGCTTAAGCCACATCGAGGAAAACGCCGCCCTGCTCGATCATCTCCGCAGCCTGGGCAATGCCACCTGTACCGCTGGCGATTTGCTGGAGGCACTGGCGCAGATCGTACCGGTGCAGACGGTATGGCGCGACAATTTGCGCGGCCTGCTGGAGGACTGGAGCGAGGAAACCGGGAACACGCCGCAACCGGTTGCTGCCATCCTTGACTATCTCTACGAGTCCCTGGCCGAGCAGGGCCGTAGCCAGCACCTCGGCCAGGGGCTGCTGCTGGCCACCGCCCACGGTGCCAAAGGGCTGGAGTTTGATCATGTCTTCATCCTCGGTGACAACTGGCAGGTCCCGCCGTCGCAGATGGAGGAGGAACGGCGGCTCTACTATGTGGCCATGACCCGCGCCCGCGAGACCTTGCACCTGCTCCACCTACAATCCGCGCCCAACCCGCATATCGCCTGCCTGCACGGCGAGTCTGTACTGCGACGCAGGCCCGATCTCGCCCCAGCAGCCATCGCCAGCCAGCGGACCTATCACCTGCTGGGCATGGAGGATCTGTATCTGGATTTTGCCGGGCGCAAACCCGAGCACCACCCGACGCGACAGGCACTGCGGGCACTCCATGCCGGCTGCCGGGTGGGCATCAAAGGCCATGGCGAACAGGTGGATTTGGTCAACGAGCAGGGGGTGACGCTGGCGCGGCTCTCCAAGAAGGCCCAGGCCATCTGGGCACCGAGAGTGGCGAGCATCAAGGAGGCGCGGGTGGTGGCCCTGGTGCGCCGCCGCCGCGACGAACTGGCCGACACCAAATTGCAGGCCTCCTGCCATGGTCAGAGCTGGCAGGTGCCGCTAGTGGAGCTGGCCTGCGACACGGCGAGGGCATAGATTGCATGTGGCCGATTCCCGCCTCGCAACTCATTGTTTTCGTGTTCTACCATTTCTCGCATTTTGACTTTTGTCGGTATCATCAATATGCTCGATAGAACAACCCTCCACATGAACACCGCATCCATATGCAAGGGCTCCAAATGAGATCACATCGGGTAGCTTTGATATTTTTTTTCATATCGATAATTTATGTCATTACACACCCCCCATTCCTCCACGGAGGGAACGATGACAAAGGGCCCAAAGGCACCATTCGTGTCGGTATTTTTCCGTTCGCCCCCTTTAACTTTGTCGATGAACAGGGAATGGCCCAGGGCCTCAACGTGGACCTGCTCAGAGAAATCTCAAAAAATGAAGACTGGTTAATACGTTTTGTTCCGGGGAGTTGGGCCGAAGGCTTGCAACGTCTGCAAAATCAAGAGATAGATCTCATGCTTTCCGTCGCCTACTCAGACGAACGCAACAAAATTTTGGATTTTACCTACGAGTCTGTCGCTGAACTCTGGGGGCAAGTGTTTGTTCGGCCAGACAACCATTCGCAAAACATCTCTGATCTTGCCGGCAAACGGGTTGGAGTGATGAGCAAGGATATCAGCGGTAGCAATTTTATGCAAACGGCCGCCCAGATGAACATTCAATGCACCATTGTTGAATATGCAAGTCATGGCGATGTCTTTCGGGCCGTTGAGCAAAAAGAGATCGATGCCGGCGTGGCCCCGCAACATTTTGGCCTGCGCCACGCCGATGAATACAACATTATTGCAAGTACCATCATGTTCAGCCCTTTCTCCATCTACATGGCGAGCAAGAAGGGAAGCCAACATGAACTTTTAAGCCACATCGACGCGCAGATCGCCCGCTGGAAAATGGACAAGGATTCGTTTTTCTATCAACGTCAAAACTATTGGCTGTCAAATAACAAGTCTGTTTGGAAATTGCCGAATTGGATTGTCTTGCTGATAGTGGTTTCTGGCGGCGCCATCTTTATCTGTGCCAGCTTTATTGTTGTTCTCAACAGGGCCGTTTCTCGTAAAACGCAAGAATTGCAAAATAGCCTCGCATGGCATCGTGTTGTCTTGCAAGCGGCGATGGATGGATTTCTCATTGTCGATAAACTGGGCTGGATTCAAGAGGTCAACCAAGCCTATTGCCAGATGAGCGGGTACAGCGAAGAGGAATTACTGGTCATGAATATTGATGCGCTGGAGTGTGCCGACTCAATCGACAACGCACAGCCTTCTTACGAGAAAATATTGGATCACCGGAACAATCGATTTGAAACCATCCACCAAACAAAGGACGGGAGCCGTATCATCCTTGCCACACATGTCCAGCCAAGCCCGACTGATGGATCCAGGATCATTGTCTTTTTACAAGATATAACCGATAGAAAAAAGCTAAGCGCACTCAAAGAATTTCTGGCACAATCCTACAGAACCGATTCCGCACATCCTTATTTTTATCAACTTGCAGAATACCTCGCGCAATTTCTTGAAATGGATTTCGTCTGTATTGACCGTCTTGATACCAATGGCTTGACGGCTCATACTGTTGCTCTTTGGAACAATGGCCATTTTGAAGACAATACGAGTTATGCCTTACACGATACCCCGTGCGGGGCATTGGTTTCCCAAAAAACCTGTTGTTATCCAGCCGATGTGTGTCAATCGTTTCCAAACGACACCCTGTTGCAGGAATTGAAAGCGGAAAGCTATGTTGGGGCAACGCTCTTTGACCCTACTGGTATCCCCATCGGATTGATCGCAGTTATTGGCACTTCGCCGCTACGCAGCGCCAAACTGGCCGAAGATGCCCTGCAATTGGTCGCGGTGAGGGCATCTGGGGAAATGAAAAGTCTGTTGATGGAGGAGGAGAAAAAGAGCCTGGAGGCACAGTTGCTCCAGTCACGCAAAATGGAAGCCATCGGCACGCTTGCCGGCGGCATTGCCCATGATTTCAACAACATCCTTGGCGCCATCATTGGCTTTGCCGAAATGGCCCAGGAGGAGGTTGCGGAGGGTTCACGAGTTCGGCGTGACCTCGACAAGGTGCTGGAGGCAAGCCACCGGGCAGCCGCCCTGGTCAAGCAAATCTTGGCGTTCAGCCGACGCGCTGATGCCGAGCGCATCGCCCTTGCCCCGATTCATCTTGTTAAAGAAGTGATCAAATTTCTCCGCCCGACGTTGCCGTCAACCATTGTCATCAGGCAAGATTATGATGTGCCGACCAAGAGCATCCTTGCCAACCCGACAGAATTTCATCAAGTTGTGATGAATCTTTGCACCAATGCCTTCCATGCCATGGAGCACACCGGTGGCACCTTGGACATTACCCTCAAGCATTGTCACTTTTCAGCAAGCGAACTCCAGCAGTACCCATCGGTGCGGCCTGGTGATTTTGTTCGACTCTCCATCAAAGACAGCGGCTGCGGCATTGCACCGGAAATTCAATCAAGAATATTCGATCCGTATTTCACGACCAAAGAGATCGGCAAGGGCACTGGCATGGGATTGGCCATAGTGCATGGCATAGTGACGCATGCCGGCGGATTTATCACCTGCGAAAGTGAACTGGGCTGCGGGACAACTTTTTCACTCTTTCTTCCGACGATTGAACAACCCGAAACATCGCTTCAACCGCCAGCTACTCCGCTGCCATCTGGGCAAGGACACCTGCTTTTAGTTGACGATGAAGTGATCCTGGCGGACATCAATACGGCTATGCTCCAGTCGCTTGGCTACACGGTTACCGCCTTCAACAACAGTCTTGAGGCGTTGCAGGAATTCACCCGCAACCCAAACCGCTACGATGCCGTGATCACCGATCAAACCATGCCCGGCCTTACCGGCATGGGGCTCGCTGAACAAATCTTGCAGATACGTCCCACGCTTCCCATAATCCTCTGCACCGGATACAGCAACCTCACCAACGAGCAGTTGGCGAAAGAAATCGGCATCCAGGGATTCCTGATGAAACCAATCACCAAAAACACCATTGCGACGCTGCTTAAATCACTCTTGCGTGAACGCTCCTAACTCTCCTCGATGCACTTGCGGAACCAGGCCAGTTGATGGTCGCGGATTTTTTTGAGATCGAGATGATAGATATCCGGCGGAAAGAGAAACTCCACCACGCCGGTGTCAAAGATGCGTTTGACCTCGTATTCGTCGTGGGCCACGTCGCGGCGGTAGATGTAGTTGAGGTAGGAACGGTTGGTATGGAGGATGAACTCGATACGCATGCCGCCGGTGCGGGCAAAGAATTTGAGCATCGAGGTCTTGCCGGAGCTGCCGGTGGCGCGGCCGGCATACTCACCGCCGGTGAGGGTGTCGGAGATATCTTCCAGGGTCATGAAGGATTCAGCCCGGGCCGCACTGCGGGTGAGGTGGCGCACGAACCGTTTGACATCGTTGACCGAATTGAGCACCGCCATCAACCCCAGTTCGTCGTCCACGGCGGAGGCGGGATTTTTTTCATTTTTGCGCAGCAGCTTCAGCACCTTGGCCGCCGGTTCCTTCTTACGGATGGTGACATAAATGGGAATATCGGTGCCGTTGTCGCGGAAACGTCGCCGCTTCACCAGGGTGAGCTTTTCGCCCGGACCGGGCTGTAACGAGCGCGCCTCCTCCTCGGAGAGCACCTTTACCTCGCTGCAACTGAAATCGGATGGATCATGGTGGCTGTGCAGGTAGCGGATATCGAGATCGCCGATTTTGTAATCCGGACTCCAGACGTAGGCGTTGAGAAAACGCAGAAAGTCTAAAAATTTCGCCCCGATGGCCGTCTCGCGTTCCCTCTGATCGATGGAGCCGGCCAATCCCATGAGCATTAACTTGCGCTTGGCCTCGAAGCGGGCCTTCTTGTGATAGCGCTCATCAAAAAGCATCAGCAGCAGTTCCACCGGGTCCCAGGCGGTGACGATCTCGTTGGTGGTCTCGATATGGGCGCTGTAGGGCGCCAGCACCTTGGCTTGCAGACTGCGGATGACGTCATCCGCCGTTCGTGCATATTCGTGCAGGTGGCGAATGACCTCCGGCTGGGCACCGCCGATGCCGAACATGTTGCCGAGCAGCAGGTAGGCCCGTTCAGCGGCTCGTTGTCGCCGCATTTCGTCGTGGATGAGCACCAGAATTTCATCGAAGGTGTTGATGCCGAGCAGATCAAAGACCTGATTACGTACCGAACGGTACTTGGTCTTCAACAACTGGTTGTCGCGGATGCTCTGCACCCAGGCCTTGGCCTCGCGGGAAAAGGGGTGTGCCAACGGGGGCTCGTCGCCCATGGCAAAGGGGCCATCCTGGAGGGTCGCGGAAAAAACGGAATGTTGGGTGAGAATGCTCATGGTGATCGGCTCGGCAGCATACAGGAACGGGAACAAGCCAGCCGCACGCGGAACTCAGGTGATCAGCGAGACAAAATTCCGCACGATCAGGCGAAAATCCGCCGCCATCTCGGCGGCCAACTCACGGGCCTCCGCCATCAGATCCTCGGCAGGAACTAGGCCGCGCTGACCGCTGCCCAGCAACCCCTCGCCATGGTGCAGCCAACGCCCCAAATCCCAAGGGATGTCGGCATAGTTGTCACACTGCAACCCTATGATGTGCGGACGCCCTTCAAGACAGCATGCTTCTACCATGCAATCCTTTGAAGTGGCAAGCAAAACCATGTTCCTCGGCAGGGGTGATTGCAGGGCATAACGGTGCCATTTAAACAACTTGCAGGGATTACGCAGGCCTTGCAGCAGCGGATGCTTGCGCCCCTCATGGGTGATATGACCATCAATGATGCCCACACTGGGCAGATGACCGGCGGTAATAGTGGCGCCCGCCGTCTCGGCGAGCAGATGACAACCAAGACTGAAGCCGAGACAGGGCCGATTGAGGTTGATCCAGGCGCGTACCAATCGCTTCTCCTCACGCAAACAGGGGAAGCGATCCTCCTGATCAAAGAAGCAATCGCCGCCGAGCAGAATCAGGGCGTCGTAATCGGCAAAATCCCCGGCACTCTCCCGCCACACCTCGACAATGCGCAGGGTGCATCCCAGCTCGGCAAGCACCTGGACCAGCACCGGACCCGGTGGTTGCCAGGGAGTATGCTGCATGATGAGAATTTTTCGACCCATGAGCGCTTGCACCATGCCTTTCAGTTGCCTGAAGAGGGGAGGCGGCTGCCCCGCAGAGAGGAGGAGGACGGGGCAGCCGGTTGGAGGAGGGGGGTAAGACGGTATCGCAACAGCAAGAAACAAAAAGGAAGGTTAAACTGCTTAACAGAGATGCCCCCTGCCTAAAATATCGGCAGGTTACGTTGATCAACCTCGTTCGAGTTGACCATATCCCCTGATCGGGTTACCTTAGCAATTCAATAGACATGCCAAAAAACATCGACCAAAGATAAACTTTCCATTCTATTAATATTAATAAATATTTTAACAAGCATCCATGCCATGACCAAGCGAGAGGCTCCAATCAATCTCATATTTTGTAAAATCAATATTTATCATTTTACAAAAATGGTAAATATTGGACCCCGAAACCGATTTAAACCCGCAGCCCCTTCGGACCTCACCGGTTTTCACTTTGACGAACCCCAGGCCCACTGCTACCATAGCACAGTTGCAACCTGCCACTTGCCATGAACCGTTAACCCCAAGGAACGAACCCGTGAACTTTGCCGCAACTTTCGACGCCATCCTGAAAAAGGCCGGCGACCTGGTCGAACCCATCGGCCATTTTTTGGAAAAAACGCATCTGCCGGAACAGATCAAGGCGGTTGACCTCCCCGCCCTCTTTGCCAACCCCTGGTTCCTGGTGCCGTTCATTGCCCTTGTCGGCTATCTGCTTTACAAGAAGGCCTTCCGCGATCTCCTTATTCTCGGCACCATCATTGCCCTGTGGTGGGTGTCGGGGACGCACTACATGCAGACCCTGGTGGTGAACGGCGAGCTACAGGTGTCCAAGGTGCTCCCTGTTCTCTTTGGCGGCGCTGCCATCCTCGGCCTCATCATTTACATCCTCTTCGGCCGTTCGGATTGACCGGCACCCTATTGACCATGCCCAAATCCACGCACAACGACTCGGATTATCGCGACGCCATTTTTATCGTCACCGAAGAGCGCTCCTGCCCCATTTACAATGTCGGAGAGGAGTTCAAGGTGGAGAACAACAGCCTCACCGTCCCCGAGGGCAAGACCGCCTGCCTGCTCATGGTGCAGGAGGTGATGCAGGCCTTGACGGAAAAGAAGAGCATGAAACGCTTTTCTCCCTACGGCGTGCAACGTGTGAAATTTGAATGCGGCGGCTGCGTCGGTCTGATCCGCTTTGAATTCAAGAAAGAAAAAGAATTCGCCACGCTCCAGATGAAACTGCTGGCCGCAGCCGAACAGCGGGCCCGCATGCGCCATCTCGACAAATTCTACGATATCCTGCGTCGGCTCGACATCTTTGAACCATTGGACGAAAACAGCCTGCGCGATCTCTCCGGGCAGCTCCAGCTCAAGCAGTACGATGCCAACAAGGTGATTATCAAGAAAGGCGACCCGGGCACCAGTCTGTTCATCATCCTGGAGGGCCGGGTCGCGGTCATCGGCGACGACGGACAGAGCTTATCTGAGATGAGCGTAGGCGACATCTTCGGCGAGATGAGTTTGCTCTCCGGCGAACCGGTCACCACCTCCATCCACTCGCGGGAATCGACCCGACTGGCCACCCTTTCCAGCAAGGACTTCAAACATATCCTCAACCGCTACCCCATTCTCCAGGTCTTCTTCTACCGCATGCTGGTCGAGCGCGCCCAGGCCAACACCATGCGCGCCGGCACCATCAGCTCCGGCATGACCGGCCGCCTGACCGACATCAATGCCGTGGAACTGTTCCAGCTGATCAACACCAGCCAAAAAACCGGCAAGGTGCAGCTGGTGCTCGACGACGGCAGCGCCGAGGTGGTTTTCAACGAAGGCGAATTGATCAAAACCCTCTACAAAGGGCTCAGTGGTAAAGACGCCTTCTTTGCCCTGCTCGCCAAAAACGAGGGCAGCTTCACCTACACATCCGGCCTTTCACCCGAGGAGCAGCAACTCCCCGTCATCGGCGGCTTCATGGGATTAATCATGGAAGGCATGCGCCGCGTCGACGAGCAGGAGAGCTAAGCCCTCCCGACAGAAGCATCCCCTTCACTCCGCACTTTTTTGTGCGCAACACCCGCCAACAAGGATCACATCTTGCAAGTGCTCTTGCATCCCTGACCATTGGCGACCGCGATCTAAAAACCCACGTTTTTTTGTGCACACTTGACGACTCCCGTTAACGGCACCAAACGTATTGAACCCCTTGTCGCGAGCGGACCGGCTGCGGCCGGTTCCACGACCGGGGCCTTTGATGCCTCGCTGCGCATCGAGCAGGCCGATGCCTTGCTCCGCCCAACGGACCAGTACGCCCTGTGGCAGCGAATCCGCCAAAGCAACCCACCGCAGGCGCAACGACTCGCTGAACTGGTGATCCAGCGGGACGCCTTGCTCAACAACCACGCCAAGGAAACGTCAATAAATTGGCAGACCATCAACCAACTCACCGACCAACTCCACCAAGCCGGTATCAATCTGCCGCTCCCCACCAATCAGCGCCCCACCCTCCCCCCATCTCCCGCCAAAGCCTCACGCAAAGCTGTCGCCACCTCTCAAGGGCCACCCACCGACACCATGCTCCGCGAGGAGAATCAACTGATCCTCACCCTCAAATGCGCCGCTGCCGGCATCGACCAGACAGTCTTCGCCTACGGTGACGGCTCCGCCATCCAGCTTCCCTTGAGCGAGATTGCGCGCGCCCTTGAATTCAGCATCGACGTGGAACCACAGCATGGCCAGGCCTCGGGCTGGTTCCTCTCTGAAAACAGAACATTCCAGCTCGATGCCAACAAGCGCACCATTACCGTCAACAGCACTCCCTTCCCCTGGGATGAGCGTCGCATTTCCGTTGGCGACGGGGACATTTTCATCGACAGCCAACTGTTGGCGGCCTGGTTTCCGCTCAATTTCGATGCCTCATTGGGGGAGTTGACCGTCACCCTTCAACCCCGCGAACCATTGCCCCAGCAAACCCGACTTGAACGCGAGCGGCAACATGCCGGCTTAACGGGCAATAAAAACCAGCCCCTCAAACATCCGCTGATCGATACGCCTTATGAAAAATTTTCCATGCCCATTGTTGACGTCTCCCTCTCCGGCGGAGTGGATTCCAGTAGTGGCGACAAGGGCCTGCGCTTCAACCATTCCATCCAGGCGGAGGGCGACCTGGCCCACATGGGCGCCAAGGTCTTTGTTTCCGGCAAGGAAGACGAGGCCCTGGAAACCGCCCGCTTCAAACTTGAACGCATTGATCACGCTGCCGGCCTGTTGGGGCCGCTTCATGCCCGCCAGATGGCCCTGGGCGATATCACGCCGACCGCCCTACCCGGTCTCAACCGTCCCGGCGTTGAGCGCGGCCTGGCGATCACCAACGCCACGGTAAAACGCAGTCGCGATTTTGACACCACCAGTTTCGAGGGCAACATGCTGCCCGGCTGGGATGTCGAGCTCTATCAGAACGGCAGCCTCATCCAGGCCACTCGAACCGGTATCGACGGCCGCTACCGGTTCGAGGATGTACCGGTGTACTTTGGACCCAACACCTTCCAACTCCTTGGCCATGGACCCCAGGGGCAGAAGCGGGTCATCGAGGAAAAGACCATCAACGTCGGCACCGGCATGCTCGCCCCAGGGGTATTCGAGTACAGTCTCTCCGCCTCGCAGCGCAAGGACACGGTGTTTGGGCTCGATCAGTACCGTGACGACGAGCAGGCCCAGGGCGCACGACTCAATGCCAGCATCGGTTATGGCCTCAACAGCCATCTCTCCCTTCTTGGTGGCGTCAGCAGCCTGAGCTTGAACGACACCCAGCACACCTATCTCCAGGCCGGGTTGGGGGCAAGTGCCGCCTCGATGTACGGCGAGCTGGATGCCATCAGCGACATCGCTGGCGGTAGCGGCATTGCCATGTACGCCCAGACCAACCTGGGCCCGGTCAACCTGCGCGCCAAACATGAGGCCTACGCGGATTTTATCGATGAAAGCGATCCCGATCGTTTCCTGGAGTCGCGCAGCTCGCTGGGCATCAACGGCAGGCTTGAACCTGCCTCCTTTCTGCCGCCGCTCTCCCTGACCCTGTCTCGGGAAGAGACAGCCTATGCGGATCGGGACACCGGCCGCACCAGTGCCCGTGTCTCCAGCCAGATCAAGCGTCTCCAGGTGAGCAACAGCTTGCACTGGAACGATAATGCCGAGACAGCGGATTCACGGGCACCGGTGGACGGGGAATTGCAGCTCAGCGGCCCCTGGGGACGGGGACGATTGTCCCTTGGTTTGGGATATGAGCTTGGAGGCGACGAAGACTTCAACCGTGCCTATCTTTCCGGACTCTGGCCGCTTGATAAGGGCATCAGCGCCGGCGGCAGCCTGGTGCGCGACGATGATGAGCAAACGACCACGGCCCGCGCCTTTCTCAACCTCGATACCGGCAAGGCCATCCTCACCCCCAGCCTGTCCTGCGATTCCGAGGGCAATGTCGGCGCCTTCCTCACCCTCTCCTTCTCCTTGGGACAGGATCCGGTGGACAACGACCTGCTGATGCGCTCGGAAAAACGCAGCGGCCGCGGGGGAGCCTCTGCCTTTGTCTACCACGACGGTAACAACAACCGCATCTTTGATGGGAACGACACGCCCCTGCCCGATGTCAATGTTTTGGCAACACAAGCGGGTCGACGGGCGGTGACCAGCGAAAACGGCATGGCCCACCTCACCGACCTCATCGCCCACACGCCGACCGACATTGAGATCGATCCGGATTCATTGCAGGACCCCTTCATGCAGCCGGCAGTGCCGGGGGTGGCGCTGACACCCCGCTCCGGCAAGGTGCAGCGCTTGGAATTTCCTGTCATTTCAACCGGAGAGGTCGATGGCACGGTTACAGTCGCTCGCCCCGAAGGCGGAAAACAAGCCCTTGCCGGTGTTCGGCTTGAGTTGCGCGACGAAAAGGGCAAGGTGATCAAAACCACCATCAGCGAGCAGGACGGTTTTTATCTGCTGAACAAGGTGCCGCCCGGCACCTACACCCTGGGATTGGCCGCTGAGAACCCCCGCCTGCGCGACCTGGTGCCCCCCGAAGAGCAACGCACCGTGGTCATCGGCAACGACGGCACCATCCATCGCGGCATGAGCTTCCTGCTCAGCCCGCAGGCACCGGCAACCCCTGCCCCAGCCCCCGACACGGGTGCCACCAAGCCGGTCATCCCCACCCCGCCGATGCAGCCACCTGGCCAGTTCACCATTCATCCCTTAGAAGTGACAAACCGATCCCGGCCCTCTGCCCGCAATCACGCCCTGGCCACCACCGAGATATCCACCACGGCCGCAAACCGCCAAAGGCCGGCGCTCCCGCAATCAGAATACGGCGACAGCCTCGCGGCACGGCCCTTTACTGTCCAACTCGCCTCCTTTTCCTCTCTGGAGTCCGCCAGGGCAGGAAAAGACCAGTTGGCCAAGCGACTCGCCGGTACCATCGCCACTGATAACCTCGCCATCGTCCGCGTCGATCTTGGCGAAAAGGGCATCTGGTATCGCGTCTCCTGCGGACAATTTAACCAGCGATCCGATGCCGAACGGCTCGCCGGTCAGGTCCGCCGCAAACACAATGCCGCTATAATCATGCCTTTTCAGGGCGAAACTTTGGAATCAAGCACCGGGGAGCAAGGACGGCAGCAACCCCAGGGAGTCATCCATCCCTCGGCCGCGACCATAGCGGGTAAATATGCGGCAATGCAGCGCGCCCGCTAACTTGGGCGCAGGGGAAAACAACACGCAAATCTGCGCGCTGTTTGTGGGGAAGGAGGGGAAAAAGAGAAAGGAGCCGCGACTCAACGAACAGGAACGACCAGC
This sequence comes from uncultured Desulfobulbus sp., assembly GCA_964639845.1. GTDB lineage: Bacteria > Desulfobacterota > Desulfobulbia > Desulfobulbales > Desulfobulbaceae > Desulfobulbus. Next base: position 1,072,179 of record CAZXHS010000001.1, read on the forward strand.
GTCTTTTCCGCCCCCTGCCGCTCACGCCCACCCAGCACACTGCCTTGCGGACGAAAGCTCACCCGCAACGTACCACCGGCAAGCGCCGCACGCTTGATGCCTTTGAGGGGGATGAGCACGCGGTGCTCTTTGTCGGGAGCGTACAGGGCGATGCCTGTCGCCTTCCCGATGACCTGCGCTTTCTGCGAGGCAGCGGCTGGCACCAGGCTCACCGTGGCCTCACCAAAGACCGACCCGACACCGCTACGGGTAAACTGCACCTCCGCAGCCAGCTCCGAGCCGCCCTGGCCGAGGTTCTTAAGCGTCAAAGCCACGGGAGTTGCCTCACTACCGGTGATGCCGTGCTGAATGATGATAGGGATGGTGGATGCCACCAGCACATTGAGCTGGACCGATGTCTTCCCCGCCGAGCCGCCCTTTGGTGCAGCCAGGGCCTCCGGTGTGCTGGCCTGCGGGGTGAAGCGTAATCGGGTTTGATATTCGCCCGGGGGAAGATCACCCGGTTTGCGCAACATCAACTTGACCACCTGCCGTTTCCCCGGCTCGATGGTTGCCCGCCGGGGCGCAAAACGGATCATATCCTTGACCAGCCGTTCCTCCGCGCTCTCCTGCTCCACCTCGCGCAGATTGCCATCCTTATCGCGACGCATGGTCACCAGGTCGATGGTATAGGCGACGGGTTCCTTGCCGACATTGCCGACATGAACCTCCATCGCCCGCGTGCTCTCGGAGAATATCACCCGAGTCGGATTGATGAGCAGCATCCTGGTGGCCGCCGCAACCGGCAAAGAGGCGCCAACGACGACCAGAAAGCTGAGGAGAAGGCACCAAAAACTGACCAGCCACCAGCGGCAGGAAGAACAAGCAGAGTTCTGATTCATGGACACAAGGTTGGTTAGTGGAAATTCACTTCAATGAGCAGGTCACCGCTGTAGGTGCCGGGCTGTTCATTGCCCTGTAAAACGAGTTCGCCGCCGACATGCACATCCACGGAAATATTACCGCCGGGTAAATCAACGCCAACGCCCTGATACTGGGAGTGGATATCCATGTTGCGCAACACGATCTGCTCGCCGCCTTTGGCGAGGACAACCGTTGCCGGAAAGAGGATCTCCACATGTTCGACATCCGCAGAACGCACGGTGATCCGGCCACTGGAGCCACCGGTGATCACTGAACGACCAGCCAGGGGCACAGATGCCCCATGTTCTGCACCAATGATCACCGTATCACCTGCGGGATTAAGATCGATGGCACCAAAACGAAGGGGAACAACACTGACAATCTCGCCGGCAATAAGCGGCTGCGGCAGGATGCAAAGCAGCAACAAAGCGCGTACACTCCCCCGACAAAACAATGAAACCCGCCCGCTCGAAAACCTCAACAGGACTCACATATAGTTCAGGGTGATCGTCATACTGCCGCTGTAGATGCCGGCTGCTGACCCGCTGGGGAACTGCACCGAGCCCCCGACACTGATCAGGCTGTCTGTCCCACCGGTATGGGAAACCCCGCCATAGGCCGTTCCCCCCTCGGAGTACATATCAATACTGTTAAGGTGGACGACATCACCGGAAACAGGCTCGGTCAGAGCGACCACACCATCCGCCTGGTAGACAACATTGATGGTAAAGTCGGTGTTGGCCGCCACGGTGATGAGCCCGCTAGCACCACCGGTGACCAAGGATACAGCCCCGGCAGAGGCCGGAGTGGCGGCACCACTGTGGGCATCGATGACGATGGTGTCGCCGGCTGGATTAAGATCAATGGAACCAAAACTCATATCGGTGGTGACGGTTTCGGTGAGCGAAGGTGCCACCGTAGCGGTAACATCCATGGTCACGTCCCCGGCCCACGCTGAGGCAGCAACACAGAGGACCGCTGCACACATCCCCATTATCCCGACCTGCCTGAACTGCTCTTCTACGCGTCTCATACACATCCTCCATGAGATATCAGTGGGTCATGTACCCGATTCATGCCCTATGATATATCATCGGCACGTACCCACCAACAATTTACCCTCGTTGCCGCTCAACCTTCGCCAAACCCACCGCATCCGCCGCCCTCGCCCCAAACGAAACATTGTGCGGAATGTGCGAGAAAAAAAAGGTATTGCACAGAATTTACAGAACCAAGTATACCATGAGCAAGCAATATCCAACGTTTTGTGCAAGAGAGGTGTGTTTAGCAGTTACAGGTACAGAGATAGACAACCATACCCCCAGGAGGTGCCAGATGAAGTCAAAGGTTGTGGGCAACAACGAGAATCTGTTGAGTGGCGTGACTCGCAGGGATTTCATGAAATTCTGCACGGCAATGGCAGCGACGATGGGCCTGCCCATTGCTTCCGTTCCGAAGATCGCCGAAGCGGTGACTTCGCCCAAGCGTCCTCCCGTGATCTGGCTCTCCGGCCAGGAATGCACCGGCTGCGTCGAATCCCTGCTGCGCACCGGTCACCCCTCCATTGAAACACTGATTTTCGATCTCATCTCCCTCGAATACTCTGAAACGCTCAATGCCGGCTCCGGTCACCAGGCCGAGGCAGAGCGCGCCAAATCCATTGAAGCCAACAAAGGCAAGTTCATCCTCGTGGTGGATGGCGCCATCCCTGTTAAGGACAAGGGCATCTACTGTCAGATCGCCGGCAAGCCGGTGCTCGACATCCTCAATGAAACGGCACCGCTGGCTGCTGCGGTCATCGCCATTGGCTCCTGTGCCGCCTGGGGCGGGGTGGCTGCCGCCGATCCCAATCCCACCGGCGCCACACCGGTGCATGAGATCCTCAAAGCCAAAAAAATTCCGGTGGTTAATATCCCCGGCTGCCCGCCCAACCCCTACAACTTTCTCTCCACGGTTATCCACTTCCTTACCTTCAACAAATTGCCAGCTTTGGATGAAAAAGGCCGGCCCAAATTCGCCTACAGCCGCCTGATCCATGAGAACTGCGAACGCCGTCCGCACTTCGACGCCGGCCGCTTTGCCGAAGAGTTCGGTGACGAGGGTCATCGTCAGGGCTTCTGTCTCTACAAGCTCGGCTGCAAAGGCCCGGAAACCTATAACAACTGTTCTACCCTGCCCTTCAACGACACCCCGGGTTGTTGGCCGGTGGCCACCGGTTCCCCCTGCTTTGGCTGCTCGGAGGAGAAGGTCGGTTTCCACAGCCCGCTGTTCTCCAAGGCCAAGGTTGTCTTCCCCACGCCGCCAGCCCAGCAACCCAGCGCGGTTCCGCCCAAAGGCAGCGGTGCCAAGGGTTTTGCCTATGGCGTGGCTGGAGCGGCTATTGGCGCGGCGGCAGTCGCCCTGTCGCAACGCGGCGGCAACAAGGAAGACTGACCTTTGCTGAGGAGCAATAACCATGGCTATCAACAGACGGGATTTTCTTAAATTTTCGGCTGGAGCCGGACTGATGGTGACAGCGGGGGCCACACCCACCCAGGCTGCACCACGCGGACAGCTCTCACCCGAGGCGGTCGGCATCCTCTACGATGCCACCCTGTGCATCGGCTGCATGTCGTGCATGGTCAACTGCAAAAAGGCTAATGCCGAGCCGGGTGGCGCCCTCTTTCACAAGGAAACAGCCGGCACCATTCCCTTTGAATATCCGCAGGGCGATGCGATCTACGATGCGCCCCACCAACTCTCCGACAAAACCCTGTGCGTAATCAAGGCCTACCGGGGTGAAGGTAATGAAGGGGTCACCAGCAAGGCGCCGCTCTCCTTTATCAAACAGCACTGCCTGCACTGCCTGGAGCCGGCCTGCGTGTCGGTCTGCCCGGTGGCAGCTCTGCAGAAACAGCCGGGCACCGGCATCGTCACCTACAACAAGGACCGCTGCTTCGGCTGCCGGTACTGTCAGGTTGCCTGTCCCTTCGGCATCCCTGCCTATGAATGGAGCAAGGCCTCGCCCTCGGTGGTCAAGTGCCAATTGTGCAACCATCGCTATGCCCAGGGCAAGTATTCGGCCTGCTGCGAGTCCTGCCCCACCGGCGCCTCCATCTTCGGCAAGGTCAAGGACCTGCAGGAAGAGGCCAAACGCCGCCTCGCCCTCAAGCCGGGCGAAGCCTACGCCTACCCGGTAAAACGGGTTGACGGTGACGAACGCACCGAACAGGTGGTCCCCAAATACGTCAATCATGTCTACGGATTGGACGAGGCCGGCGGCACCCAGTATCTCTTCCTCGCCGGAGTCGACTTCGACAAGCTCGGCTTCAACCCCAAGATCACCAATCAGGTCTATCCTGACTTCACCTGGGACTACGTCTCCCATGTACCGGCCCTGATCGCCACCCTGTTGATCACCGGTACCGTGACCCGTATTGCCACCCAGAAGCTGGAGAAAAAGAACAATGACGCCGGGAAAGGGGATGCCTCCTGATTGTAATAATCTTGGAGGACCTGTCTCGCGATTCTTAACCAAAATGACATCCATCCCCTTGGAACGAAAGCGTAAAGGAGAATACCATGGCCAAAAAAATCACCATTGATCCAGTCACTAGAATAGAGGGGCATCTGCGTATCGATTGCGAAGTCGATAACGGCAAGGTCACCAATGCCTGGTCCTCCGGGCAGATGTGGCGCGGCATTGAAATCATCCTCAAGGGCCGCGACCCGCGCGATGCCTGGGCCTATGCCCAGCGTATCTGCGGCGTCTGCACCACGGTCCACGCCATGGCCTCGGTGCGGGCGGTGGAGGATGCGCTCAAGTTGGAGATCCCCGCCAATGCCCATTTCATCCGCAACCTGATCGTCGGGGCCCACGGCATCCATGATCACATGGTCCATTTCTACCAACTCTGCGCCCTGGACTGGGTGGACATCGTCTCTGCCACCACCGCCGATCCGGTGGCCACCGCCGCCCTTGGCCAGAAGCTCTCCGACTGGAAGGGCAACAGCGTCCAGGAGATCAAGGCGGTGCAGGACCGGCTGAAAAAATTCATCGGCAGCGGCCAGTTGGGCATCTTTGCCAGTGGCTACTGGGGGCATCCGGCGATGAAACTGACCCCGGAGGTCAACCTGTTGGCTGCAACCCATTATTTACAAGCCCTGGAGTATCAGCGCAAGATCAACACCGTGGTGGCTATTCTCGGCAGCAAGACCCCGCACATCCAGAATCTGGCCGTGGGTGGTGTCACCAACCCGATCAATCCCGACAGCCCGGCCAACCTCACCATCGAAAAACTTTTCCACATCAAGACCCTGATCGACGAGGTCGGCGACTTCATCAATCAGGCCATGCTCACCGATGTGGCCGCGGTTGGCGCCTTCTACGCCGACTGGACCAAGTACGGCGCCGGCGTGCTCAACTACCTCTCCGTGCCCGACATGCCCATGGACAGCAAGGGCACCAACTACGCCCTGCCCGGCGGCTATATCCCGGCTGGCGACATCTCCAAGTTCAGCCCGATCAAGAGCCAAACGGACAAGGTGTTGTACGACTCGATCAAGGAGTCGATCAAGCACGCCTGGTACAACGGCAACTGGGACCGCTCGCCCTACGAGGAGGAGACCGTGCCCAAGTACACCGGCTTTGAGTACGACAACAAATACTCCTGGGTCAAAGCGCCGACCTTCATGGGCCAACCTGCCCAGGTGGGACCGCTGCCCCATGTGGTGGCCATGTACCTCTCCGGTCATGCGGTGACCAAGAAATACGTCGACCAGACTCTGGCTACGGTCTCCTCGCTGGCCGGTGCCACGGTGGGCATCGATGCCCTGCACTCGACCATCGGCCGCATCGCCGCCCGGGTCATCCGCTGCGCGATACTCCACGACGCCATGACCGGCCAGTGGCAGGCGCTGATCAACAACATCGGCAAGGGTGATCTCGATACCTTCAACGCCCCGATCTTCCCCAAGGGTGAGCAGCGCGGCACCGGCTTCCATGAGGCTCCACGCGGCACGCTCTCCCATTGGATTGTCATCGAAAACGGCAAGATCAAGAACTACCAAGCGGTTGTTCCTTCAACCTGGAACGCCGGTCCACGCAACAGCCAGGACGCTCTCGGCCCCTACGAGGCCTCGCTGGTGGGCAATCCGGTGGCCGACGCCGAACTGCCGCTGGAGGTGCTGCGCACGGTCCACTCCTTTGACCCCTGTCTGGCCTGCGCCATCCACCTGGTCGACGGCAAAAAGACCCCGATCACTAAGGTGAAGGTCCTGTGAGCGGAAACGAGGCCAAGGTCCTGGTGCTGGGCATCGGCAACCTGCTCATCGGTGATGAGGGTGTGGGTTGCAAGGCAGCCTCTGAACTGGCCCGCCGTTACACCTTTCCGCCGACAGTGGAATGTGTGGACGGCGGCACGGCCGGCTTTGAACTGCTGACCATGATCGACGACAAGGAGCATCTCATCCTCATCGATGCCCTGAAAAACGATCAGCCCCCTGGCACGGTGGTCCTGGTTGAAGACGAGCATGTGCCCAAGGCCTTTCTCGCCCGCACCACCCCACACCAACTGGGCATCTGCGACGTGCTCGCCGCCGCCCAGTTGTGCGACACCATGCCCAAGCGCCTGACCCTTTACGGCATAGAACCCAAACAACTTGAAGTCGGTATCGGCCTCTCACCGGAGGTGGAGGCTGGCATGGAGAAAACCATCGGAGCAGTGGTTACACAACTTCGTCACTTTGGATATGAGGTGAAACCCAATGGAATCCAATCCGAATATTAAAACCTGGACACCTGCCACCATTGTCATGGTGGTGTTGATCATCCTCGGCAGCGCGGTTGCCCTGTACCGAATGATGTACGGTCTGGGAGCAGCCACCAACATGAACGACGGCTACCCCTGGGGCTTCTGGCTGGGCATGGACGTGCTCGGCGGCGTGGCCATGGCGGCGGGCGGCTTTATCATCGCCTGCGCCGTCTATCTCTTTAACTGGAAAAAATACCGGCCCATTGTGAGGCCGGCCATCCTCACCGCCTTTCTTGGCTACCTGATGGCGGTAGCGGCGATCTTTCTCGATATCGGCCACCCCTTCCGCCTGCCGCATCCGATGTTTATGTGGCAGTACCATTCGGTGATGTGGGTCGTGGCCATGCATGTTATCTTCTACACCACCACCTTGGCCCTGGAGTTCAGCCCCATGCTCTTTGAGCGGCTGGGCTGGGAAAAGGCCCGCAGTGCGGTGGGCAAGGTGATGGTCGGCGCGGTCATCTTCGGCGTCATGCTCTCCACCCTGCATCAGTCGTCCCTGGGCGCGGTGTTCCTGATCGCCCCCTCGAAGATGTCGCCGCTGTGGTGGGATACCAAGATGCCCTTCCACTTCCTGGTTTCCGCCGTGGCCATGGGGTTATCCATGGTCAGCTTCGAGACCATGCTCAGCGGCAAGTTCCTCCAGCACAAGGTCGACAAGGAGATCTTCTACGGACTGGCACGTGGGGTGCTCATCGTGCTCAGCTTCTACCTGCTGCTCAAACTCTACCAGTTGTTTGTGGTCGCCAGTCCCCAAATGGCCTTTGACGGCTCGGTGGAAGGCAATATGTACCTGCTGGAGATGCTCATCGGAGTGATCATCCCCATTGGCATCCTCAGTGTGAAAAAATTCCGCACCAATGTGAACACCATCTTTTCGGTAAACATGCTGGTTATCACCGGCGTCATGCTCAACCGCATGAATGTTTGTTTGTTCTCCATGGAGAGCTACAACACCTGGCGCGGATCATCCTACACGCCCTCGTGGACAGAGTTTATGGTGTCACTGGGGATCGTTGCGCTGGGCGTGTTCCTCTACAAGATGTCGGCGAAGCATTTACCGCTTTTTTCCCACTGACAGGGAAAGGGAGGGATTACCGATGCGATCATGGATGAAGACTGCCACTCTGGGCGGGGCACTTGCCGCTGGCGCCATGGCCCTGGTCCTGCTCAGCGACGGCAGCGGCCGGGCGGATGACGCATGCGCGCCCTTGGTGCAGAACAAATGCAGCACCTGCCATTTCGTCACCCATATCTGCCCCAAGATTGCCCAGGGCAAAGGGAGTTCGTACTGGAAAGGCATTGTTGAGAAAATGATTGGCCATGGCATGGTTGCCACCGATCAGGAGCAGCAGCAACTCACCACCTGCCTTGCCTCACCGGACGCCAAGGTTAAGGCCTTGTGCCCCAAGCCCTAGCAGGGAAGGCTGGAGTTCATCTCAAGGGGAGCGGCGCAAGCCGTTCCCCTTTTTTGTCGCTGCACGCCAGGCGATAATGGAAAAAGGGTGGAAAGATGGTCGTAGAAGCGCTTGACAAGCGCGCTGTTTTTTTTCACTATGCGAGACATGAAAAAAGCAGAGAAAACAACGGATAATCTCATCATTGTCGTTGACGACAATCCTGTGGTGGTCAAGCTGATCGCTTCGATGCTGGAGCGGGAAGGCTTTGCGGTGCGCAGCGCCGCCAGCGGCCAAGCGCTGCTTGATCTGCTCGACACCATCCACCCGGACCTGATCTTGCTCGATATCGACATGCCCGGCATTTCCGGCATCGAAACCTGTCGGCGTATCAAGGCTGATACCCGCACCCAGGAAATCCCCATCCTCTTTGTCACCGCCAGCAACGACAAGGAGCATGTCATCGCCGGTTTCGCCGCCGGGGCGCAGGATTACATCGTCAAGCCCTCCACCAAGGAGGAACTGCTGGCACGGGTCCGCACCCATCTCGCCCTGCACAAGGCGCAACAGGCCCTCAAGGCCAGCCAGGCCAAGTACCGGGAGCTCTCCTTCATGGACGACCTCACCGGTTTCTACAATACCCGCTACCTCTACAAGGCCTTGCAGCAACAGTTAGCCGAGCACCCCGAGCAACCGATGTCGATAGTGTTCATGGATATCGACAAGTTCAAGTCGGTGGTGGATACCCATGGCCATCTCAATGGCAGCCGGGCCATCGCCGAACTGGCTGGGGTGATCAAACCGCTGTTGCCAGCGGGATCTTTTGGAGTGAGTTACGGGGGGGATGAATTTGTCGTGGTGCTGGTCGGTCATGATCGCCAGGCCGGGGCACAACGGGCGGAGCAGCTGCGGGCTGCCATTGCCGACAACCATTTTCTTGGCGAGCAGAACCTTGAGTTGCACATCACCGTTAGCTGTGGTGTTTCCTCCTATCCGCAGGATGCCACAACCATGGTTGATCTGCTTGGCTATGCCGATCACGCCCTCTTTGAAACCAAACGCCGCGGCAAAAACGGCGTCACCACCTTTGCCGGCATGTGCTGCACGCTCCAACAGGAGGGTTTTCTACCCCTCAATCAAAGCTGAGCCGAGCGGCTCAGTGCTTTCCCTTCTTCTCTTTTTTGTTCTTTTTCCCCTTCTTAGCCGGCTCTTTTTTCGCCGTTTTTTCGGTCTTCTTCTTGGGTGTGGGCTCCTCTCCCCGATCTTCCTGGTTGAATTCGGCAAACCAGGAGATATAGGCGTGGATGTCGGCGGGCATGCGGGCCGTTACCCATTTCTGTAACGACTCCATGGCTTCCTCCATGCCCCGCGCATTGGCCTCTTCCACATTGCTGAAGCTGATGAAGCCGGGCGAGATCAGTTTGTCATCAAAGCCTTTGCGGATGATTTCCATGGATTCAACGGGATGGATGTCACACAGCGTCGCCGCCAGATTGCCCCAGTAATGGGATTCCTTGTCGGCCTCCGCACCGGTAAACAATCCCTGTAGGAACTGCACCACCTCGTCGCGACGTGATTGATCAAAGGCCACCGCGTAGGAGAGGGCCTCCATGGCGGCGCAGCGCACATACTGATCCACCTCGCGGTTGACAATCAACTGCTTGATCCCTTCCAGATTGCCGTCACAGGTGCGATACAGCAGGGTGGGCAAGGTCTCGGTGGTCATATCGCCCCAGAGATCCACCAGCAACTCTTCGGGGATGTTGAAAGCGCGCAAAAAAAGCGCATGGGCAGCCGGCTCGCCAAAATGCGACAACAGCAATGCGGCGTAGACATGGGCGTTGCGCATCTCCATGGCGCAAACCAGGGGATTCTCGCCCATCTCTTTGAGAATTTTCAGCAGATGCGGTGTCAACTCCTCACGCATCTCCAAGGCCTGTTCCACCTCCTCGCGCAGATAGGTGTCACTGAGTTGATCGAATTTGGCCAACAGGCTGGGGATATCGGCAGGACTCATGGCAGTGCACCTCGGGTGAATGAAGGAAAGGGAAAAGCGATGAGCAAAGGCGCGTCACCCCGTTCTGCTTTTCCCTGGCAAGCAAGACAAAAGTTGCGGCACTCTATATGCTTTTCCAGGTGCCGTCAACCAAAGCCGAAGTGGAGAGGAGGACTTAGCGGGTCGCCTGCACCAAACGAATACCCGATGGAGAATTGCTGGCCTGCAATCCCAGCGGGGCGAGCAGGTGAAAGAGCGGGCGACCGAAATAAAACAGCTCCAGATCGACCGTCAGGCCAAACTGGGCCGCGACGCGGCCGCGAAAACCAAGGTCCTGGGTGATCAGTGCTTCCAGGCCGGCGAGTTGCTCGGGAGGCAATGGCCCCTGGCCGAGCGCCTTGCGCAGGCCTGACAAATCGGGACAGGGGCAGAGCTGCTCATAGTCGCGCACCAAGGGGAGCAGCGGATCATCGGCGACTATGCAGTCAAAGCGGGTGAGCAGGTCCTGGCCGGCAATGGCTAGGATGGGGGCAGTGTCGGTGCAGTCGAGCAGGCCACAAGCCATGGGCCGATGGCCATAACGGCTACAGCCCGCCGCAGCTTCATCGTAAAAGGCGCAGCACCAGGAGCCATTCTTGCCTTTGAGCTTGAGAAATTCGCCGGCAACAGGTTCGGGTGCCTTGCCCAACGGTTGCAGGGCCAGTTCTCCCTGGCGCACCGTGATCAGCTCATCGAGTCGCAGGTGGCCCGATTGCAACAGCTCCCGATCCGGGCCGTGTAAGGCCGGACCGCCCTGCTGGCAACATTGGCCGCAGCGGCGACAGGCGGCCTCACTCACGGCAGCACATCCAGGCTGTCGCCCTGGCGAAGGATACCGGGCACGATCACCTTGGTAAAGATGCCCTCGCGCGGCATGATGCAATCGCCCACCTGTTTGAAGATGGCGCAACCGTGATGACATTTCTTGCCGATCTGAGTCACTTCCAGCACCACCTCACCGCTGCCCAGCCGAGTGCCGATGGGCAGTGTTGCCAGCTCAAGCCCCTCGGTGGTGATGTTTTCGGCAAAGGCCCCCGGCTCCAGCTCCAGCCCCTTGCTGCGCATGAAATCAATGGATTCCTCGGCCAGCAGACTGATCTGACGGTGCCAGTCACCGGCATGGGCATCGCCGACGATGCCGTGATCGACCTTGAGCTCGACTTGCTCGACGGGTTCCTTGTTGACGCCTTTTTGGCGACTGATGTTGAGTGAGATGATTTTACCCATGGTTTTTGCCTGTAGGTGGTTAATTTGTTCGCTGTAGTCCGGATTCAGTGTAACGGAATCCGGGGATTGCCTTGACGTCTTACAGTGAACCCATATTCCGCTTAGACGCCATCTGAGCTACTTGCTTTTTTCATAACTCCGCAACCTGGCATTTTTCTTGGTATATCTATCCACAAACCTTCCTCCATCTCTCAATAGAATATGAAGGAACGGGTTGGGGGAAACGATCTGATCGCCAAAAAGAACATTTTTGAACACAAACATTGCCATAACTATTATCAAAAAAAAGTTGGACCTCTAGCTGATCTCCAGAAACTTTGTGCGATGCACATAATGAAAAAATTCTATCATTAAAAACATGCAATTTAAAACTATAGCTATCCGACCTGTGATCTAAGCACCTTGTGAAGGAGTCAAAAGTGAAAATGTAACGTTCATTATCAAATCTAATCCACCCCCCCTGATTATGACTTCAGGCGGCAATTTGCGCACGGAATATTTACCAAACAACAACTGGCTAACATATTGTACTTCATGGCTTGCAAATATCGATGCAAGCTTCCTTCCTGGAGGAATAATTGAAAGTAAGAAATGATAAATATCAGTATATGAAATTGAATTAAAATGGTCTCCGTAATCGTAATCATAATAATAATCAACAATGCGATCTTTTCCGATCATTATCAAATGATTTGACTTGTCATAATACTCCGGTGTCAACGGTAAATCATTGTAATATATTAAATATTTAGAAACAGCTGCCTGGTTTCCAGTTATTTCCCTGAGACAAAAGGTGATGGCAGCCCTGAGCTTTTCAACTTTCTTAAATTCGATAGATTCTGGCGAGTAAATTAAGGTTCGAAAAGAGCGTCTTGAAGTATCCATATCCTTTGGGTGAAGCACATTAAAGAAAAAAATCCATTAAACATTCGAGAATCGCTTACGCAAAAGACCAAATATTAAATACTTATCCGGCACGCTAGAAATTTCAACCCATCAAATCCGTACTCAAATACCGCTCACCGGTATCGGGAAGGATGAAGACGATGCGTTTGCCCGCATACTCTGCCCGTGCGGCCACTTGCAGTGTCGCAGCCAAAGCGGCGCCGCCGGAGATACCACAGAGGAGACCTTCACGTTTTGCCAGCAGCCGCGCCTGGTCGATGGCCGCCTCGTTGCTGACGGTGAGAATCTCGTCAACCACCGCAGCCTCGAAGTTGCCGGGGATGAATCCGGCGCCGATGCCCTGAATCTTGTGCGGCCCAGGACTGCCACCAGAGAGCACCGGTGAAGCGGCTGGCTCCACTGCCACCACCCGCAGCTGCGGATTCTGCTCCTTGAGGTAGCCGCCCGCGCCGCTGATGGTGCCGCCGGTGCCGACCCCGACGACAAAGGCATCGATGCGCCCCCCACTCTGCTGCCAGATCTCCGGGCCGGTACTGCGCCGGTGCATGGCGGGATTGGCTGGGTTGCTGAACTGGTTGGGCATCCACGAACCCGGCGTCTGCTCCTGCAGGGCCACAGCCCTGGCGATGGCGCCCTTCATGCCCTCGGCCGCCGGCGTCAGCACCAACTCCGCTCCCAGATGCACCAGCAGTTTGCGCCGCTCGATGCTCATGCTCTCGGGCATGGTGAGGATCAACCGATAGCCCCGGCTGGCGCTAACAAAGGCCAGGCCAATGCCGGTGTTGCCGCTGGTCGGCTCGATGATGGTGCCACCGGGGGAGAGCAGGCCGCTCGCCTCGGCATCTTCGACCATGGCCACCGCCACCCGATCCTTGATGCTGCCCAGGGGATTGAAGGATTCCACCTTGGCCAGCAGTTCCACGCCGCTCTCACGACTGAGGTTGCTCAGCCGCACCAGGGGCGAAAGCCCCACAGCCCGGGTGATATCATCACAGATGTTCATCGCCGTCCTCCCTGTTCGGGTCCGATATAGACCAATTTGGGTTGTTCGAGCATCACCCGCGTGTCCGGGCCCACCGACTCGGTCAGCCAGACGTTGCCGCCGATGATCGAGCGGGCACCGACCACGGTCTCGCCGCCGAGGATGGTGGCGTTGGCATAAATGATGACATCATCTTCAATGGTGGGATGGCGCTTGACGTTGCGCAGCCGCTCGCCGGCATCCTTGGGCAACGACAAGGCCCCCAGGGTCACGCCCTGGTAGAGCCGCACCCGGTTGCCGATGGTGGTGGTAGCGCCGATGACCACGCCGGAGCCATGATCGATGAAGAAATGCGAGCCAATGCGCGCCTCGGGATTAATGTCGATGGCGGTGCGGTGGTAGGCATGCTCACTCATGATGCGGGAAAGAAGCGGCACCTGCAATTCGTGCAGCCGGTGGGCCAAACGGTAGACCATGATGGCAAAAAGCCCGGGATAACTGAAGATAACTTCATCGGAGTTTGCCGCAGCCGGGTCGCCGGTCAGGGTGGCCTCGATGTCGGATTCAAGCAAACTGCGCATGGCCGGCAGCGAGTCGATCAGGTCGGCAGCCAACTCATAGCTGCGCTCGTTGCACAGGGTGCAGGCCTGATTATGACGAAAACAGTCATGACGGATGGCGGAGCTGATCTGGATGGCCAAGTTCTCATAAAAGAGGCTGATCTGCTGGCCGAGATGGTACTCCAGATTTTCCGGCCGCAGGATATCAGCGGCAAAAAAACCGGGAAAGAGAATGCGCTGTGCCAGTTCGATCAAATCAATCACCGCCTGCTTGGAAGGGATCGACACCGGTTCGATATGGCTCGCCCAACGGCTGCTCTTAAACCCCTCGGCCAGGGCGCGCACCGCCTCGGGGATGGGGTTGCGCACCCGATCGGCGGTAATGGTTTCGGTTTTGCACGTCCCGGCCAACACGTCCTGTTTGCCCATGGTCAACTCGTCCTTAAAGAGAATACGGCTCATGCCACCCGCTCCAGCATCATGATGCCGTAGGTGGCCCGCAGGTTTTTGAAATACTGCACCACATTGCCCTTGAAATCGTGGTGGTGGGTGTTGATGGCCACCTCGCGCACAATGCGCACGCCGAACATGCGCAGGAAGCGCTTGAAATCACGGATGGAAATGACGCGAATATTGGGGGTGTCGTACCACTCGTAGGGCAGCTGGTCGGTGACCGGGGCCATGCCGGTGAAGAGCAGTTGCAGCCGCGACGACCAGTGGCCGAAGTTGGGGAAGCTGACGATCACCCGCTTACCGATCCACAACAGATCCATGAGTAACTCCTTGGGATCGCGGATCTGTTGCAGGGTCTGACTGAGCACCACCACATCAAAACGGCCCTCGGGATAATCGCTCACCTCCTTGCGGAAGTCGCCCTGGAGCACGGTCAGGCCGCGCTCGATACAGCGGGCCACCTTCTCCTCGGCAAACTCGATGCCCGTGCCCTGGATCTGCTTGTGGTATTTGAGAAAATCAAGCAGATCGCCGTTACCGCAGCCGAGATCGAGCACGCGGGAGCCCGGCTCGATCCAGGAGGCGATCACCTGCAGGTCGAAACGCATCGACCCCATATCCGGGTTATAAACAGCGCTCATGGTAGATCCGATCGAGAAAACCGCTGACCAGGCCATCAAGGCGCGGGCTGGGCAGCAAAAAGGCGTCGTGCCCCCACTGGGCCTCGATCTCGCAAAAGCTGACATCGCTGCCGTTTTTCTTCAGCGCCGAGACAATGGCTCGCGACTGGTAGGTGGGATAGAGCCAATCCGAGGAAAAGGAGAGCACCAGAAAGGCCACCCCGGCCAGGGCCTCGTTGACCAGCAGGTTATGGCCGCCACGTTCGAGATCAAAATAATCGGCAGCCTTGGTGATGTAGAGCAGGGAGTTGGCGTCAAAGCGGTCGACAAACTTCTTGCCCTGGTGGTGCAGATAACTCTCCACTTGGAAATCGCCGTCGAAATTGAACGACAGGGCGCTACGATGGAGGCGGCGACCGAATTTCTCGCGCATGGCCTCATCGGAGAGGTAGGTGACATGGCCGATCATCCGTGCCACCGCCAGGCCATGGGTGGGACCGGGGCCGTTGTAATAGTCGCCATTGTTCCACGCGGGATCAGCCATGATCGCCTGGCGGGCTACCTCGTTGAAGGCAATGGCCTGGGCCGAGTGGCGGGTGGTGGTGGCCATGGGGATGGCGGAACAGGTCATCTCGGGAAAGTCGGCGCACCAGCGCAGCACCTGCATGCCGCCCACCGAACCGCCCACCAGCGACAGCAACCGCTTGATGCCCAGGTGATCGATGAGGTGTTTCTGGGCCTGCACCATATCCTTAATGGTGACCATGGGAAAGGAGAGGCCGTAGGGTTTGCCTGTTTCGGGATTGATCGAGGAGGGGCCGGTGGAGCCGCAGCAACTGCCGAGGATGTTGGAGCAGATGACGAAGTAGCGGTTGGTGTCGATGGGTTTGCCCGGCCCGACCATGGTGTCCCACCAGCCGGGACGCGCATCGGATTCATGGAAACGGCCAGCCACATGGGAATCACCGGAGAAGGCATGCAGGATGAGCACCGCATTGCTGCGCTCCACGTTCAACTCGCCCAGGGTCTCGTAGGCCAGGGTGATCGGTCCCAGATGGGTGCCGCAGTCGAGCAGCATGCCTTCTGATTCGGCGAAGGTGAAAAATTGTCGTTCGACCAGCAGGGGATGCCCCTGGTCATGCAAAGAACTGCTCATGCTCGTGCCTTGCGGGGCAAAACCGCCCGCGCTATCCCACAACGTGGGACAAAAATCCACTCAACCACCAAGGTGGCACACCGCTGAGTTATAAGCACAGGCAGGGGTTTGCGCCACAAGAAAAGAGCAGGGCTTGGGATTGAATCGCGCGAAGAGGGATCAGTGAAGCGCGGTGTGCATGCGGGCTAAAGCCTCGCGCAGGATTGATTGCGGGCAGCCAAAGTTGAGACGGACAAACCCTGCCATACCAAAGGCGCGGCCCCCGGAAAGTCCAACCCCGGCCGCCTCAAAGAAGCGCTGCGGGTGTTCGATACCGCGCTCGCGTACATCAATCCAGGCCAGGTAGGTGGCCTCCACCGGGCTCATGGGCAGTCCCATGGTTTCGATGGCCTGCTGCACCAGGGCGCGATTGGAGCGCAGGTAGTCCATCAAGGCCAGGCGCCAGGGCTCGCCATAGCGGTAGGCGGCCTCGGCAGCCACATAACCCATGAGATTGACATCGGGGACGATACCCTCCATGGCCCGACGCAGTTGTCGGCGCAGTTCCGCATCGGCCACCACCGCATAGGAACAACCGAGGCCGGGGATGTTGTAGGTCTTGCTCGGTGCCTGCAGGGTGATGGTCCGCCGGCTCAGCTCCGAGCTGAGCATGGCCAGGGGCAGGTGCTGCCTGTCGGCATCGAGGATGAGATCGGCATGGATCTCATCGCTGCAGACGATCAAATCGTGCCGCTCGGCCAGTTCGGCCACGGCGGTGAGTTCCTCGCGGCTCCACACCCGGCCCACCGGATTGTGCGGATTGCAAAGCAGCAGCAGCCGGGTTTTCGGGGTGATCGCCCGCTCCATGGCCGCAATATCCATGCGCCAGCGGCTGCCCTCCTGCACCAGCGGCACAGCTAGGGTCTGCCGCCCCATCAACTCCGCTGCACTCAAGAAAGGGGGGTAGATCGGCGTGCAGGTGAGCACCGCATCGCCCGCTTCGCCAACCGCCCGGCAGACCGCGTTCAAGCCGCTCACCAGGCCGGGCAACCAAACAAGCCACTCCGGTTCGATCGGCCAACCGTACTGCTGCTGCACATGGTTCTGCACCGCCTCCACCAGCGAGACCGGCGCCAGGGTGTAACCAAAGATACCATGATCAACCCGCTCACGCAGGGCCTCCAGCACCGCCGGCGGCGAGGGGAAATCCATATCCGCCACCCACAGGGGGAGAATATCCTGTTGAGCGTAGCGATCCCACTTGAGGCTGCTCGATGAACGACGGTCTACAAGGGTCTCGAAATCAAAACCAAGGGATGAGGGCATGAAACGGCTCCAGCGCAAGGTAACACAAGGGGAATGAATTCGGGGCAAGCAATAGCGCGGAGCAACGGAACTTGCAACAGGGGAAAAGACGTTATGGATTGATGCTCGACCAGAGACCTATTGAGGGCCAGCGGTTGCAGGCGAATTTTTAGCTTTTTTTGAAACAGTAGGGATCCATATCCTGGAAAACATCAAGACCGAATCCATGAACCACCGCCGGACAGCCCCGACAAACGGGACGAAGCTCGCACGCAAAGCAGGCACTGCTGCCCACCCGATAGCGTCGGGCACGGTCTCCGTGATAGATCTCACTGAGCGACTGATGCAACAAGTTGCCGATCAATGAGGGAAATTTGCGGCAGGCATGCACCTCGCCATCGGGCAAGAGCGAGACGAAATTAAACGCCGCGCCACAGCCGAAGCCAGCACAGCCGCCGGTGAGCGGTTGGTGGCGTTCCGAGAGCAGGAGGTTGAACAGGTTGTCTTTAAGGCTGAGATTCCCCATGCGGGAGGCTACCGAAAGAAACTCCTCCAGCAATTGACGATACCGCTCCGGCTCAACCGAGGCCAACGCCGCCCCCTCCCCCACCATGGCCAAACGGTTAAAGGTGAACAGATCCACCCTGCCCTGTAACAGTTCGGCCAGAGGCAGCACCTGGTCGCAGTTGGCCCGGGTCAGGGTCAGCATAACCATGGTGTATACGCCCCGGGCACGGAGTTGATCGAGAAAGGCCAGGGTGCGCTCGAAATGACCCTGGCCACGAATAGCATCGTTGTGAACTTGCAACCCCTCCAGACTGACCTGGTAGAATTCCGGCATCCTGATTGCCAACATCCGATCAATGGCCGCCTCTGCCATGGGATTGCCAAGTATCGCGACCAGGAAACCCAGGTCCGCTGCCTCCTGATAGACCTCATAAAAATAGGGGGAAAGCATCGGATTGCCGCCGCTCAAACTGACCTGCCCGTTTACATGGTGCGTCCGGCAGAACGCATACAGTTGCGCCAATACATGGGAGGCCTGGTGGCGAGTCATCTCCCGTCGGCTGCTGCGATCATAGCAGTGGCGACAACGGAGGTCGCAGGCCTGCGTCAGGTGCCACTGGAGCGCAAAGGTCTCGACCCGGGATTGTTGCGGATCTGCCCATTGTCCTTGGAGAAAACTCGCATCCCGGACCAGCTTTGACCGGGGCTTGAGAAGGATCCCCTTGTCTGCCGCCACCGCACGGAGGGCATCGATGGTACCGGTAGTGACCTGTGCCTCAACCGCCACCTCCCGGCTATCGAGTTGTTCAATCATCGTCTTCAGGGCCAACAGGTCTTGACCGGTTGGAGTAATGGCAACCACCGACTGATCCGGGTGAGGCCGATAGAGCAGCACCAGCGATGTTTCAGGATGAGGTTGGATATGTTGATCCTGGAGAAAAGCAGGCAGATCGGTCCAGCCAACCTCGACCAGTTGCAGCGTCGGGTTTACCTGCCAATCATCCACGGCCGGTGGAAAGGGGATGCGGGCGGCTTCGAGCCGATATCGTTCGAACTCGATCTCCGCCACATCCGCCAGAAAAGGGAAGGAACGGCAGGCCTCCGGATGCCTGGCCAGATAGGCGGGAAATTGGGATGGAGGTATATTGTGGCTGTCAGGATCGGCGAGTGGGGCGCTTACCGGAAAAACTTTCTCGAGCGACTCTCTGGGATCCGTCATCGCCTTCATCCAAAAAGAAGAGGGAAGGGACGAACAAACCGCCCGCCCTTCCCAATTGAAGAGTCCGTGCCAACTGCACGGGAAGGATTACCCGCTTCAGCCACTTTTTGCGGGTTTTTTCGGGGGCACTTGCTCGGGCTTTACCTCGTCCTTGCATTTGCCCGTTACGGCATCCTTGTCTTTACATTCTCCGGTGCTCACGGCACCGCCTTTGTTCCCGCCTCAGCCACTTCCGGCGGGTTTCTGCACGTCGCTGGCGCTCCCGGCGTCAGGTTTGGCCCCTCAGCCGCTGCCCGCAGCGTGCGCACCGGGTAGACTGACGCCGCCGGTCCCGATCAGGCCGGCCACGCCGAGTCCGGCGAGCAGCTTCTTCAAATCCTTGCTTTTCATGATACCTCCCTCACAGGATGATACTGAAACTACGAATCAATAGAAATAACCGATCCATTAACCCGCGCCATAGGATAATTGCATACAAAGAACCATTATCTCTGTCAACTGATCAAATTTCCGTTTGTAATCAACAGCTGGAGAAGAGTGTGGAGGAGGTACGGTGGAAAAAACGGGGGGTGGGCGATACGGAGAAACTCCCTGCCTGACCAATGCCCCCTGACAAAGGAGCGCCGGTCAGACAGGGACGCTGAAAATCCCGCTAATCCCGGGTCAGTTGCCGGTAGCGGATGCGGTGCGGCTGGTCGGCATCGGCACCCTTGCGTTTTTTGTAGTCCTGCTCGTAATCCGAGTAATTACCCTCAAACCACACCACCTCGGAGTTGCCCTCAAAGGCCATGATGTGGGTGGCGATGCGGTCCAGGAACCAGCGGTCATGGCTGATGACCACGGCGCAGCCGGCGAAGTTTTCCAGGGCCTCTTCCAGGGCGCGCATGGTGTTGACGTCGAGATCGTTGGTGGGCTCATCGAGCAGCAACACATTGCCGCCCTCTTTGAGCATCTGCGCCAGATGCACCCGGTTGCGCTGGCCACCGGAGATCTCGCCCACCTTCTGCTGCTGGTCGGAGCCGGTGAAGTTGAACTTGGCCACATAGGCGCGGGCATTTACCTCGCGGGTACCGAGCCAAATGGTTTCCTGTCCCTCGGAGATGGCCTGAAAGATGGTCTGCTTGGGATCAAGGGAGTCACGCGACTGATCCACATAAGCCAGCTTCACCGTCTCGCCAATGCGGATGGAACCTGCATCGGGCTGCTCCTGACCGGTAATCATGCGAAAGAGCGTGGTCTTACCGGCACCATTGGGGCCAACAATACCGACAATGCCACCCGGCGGCAGGGAGAAGTTCAAATTATCCACCAATAGCTTGCCGTCGTAGCCCTTACATAACCCCTCGGCCTCGATGACCAGTTTGCCCAGGCGCGGTCCCGGCGGGATGTAGAGCTCCATTTCGCCGCCCGCCTTCTCGCTCTGCTGGTTCAAGAGATTTTCATAGGCGGTGATGCGCGCCTTGGACTTGGAGCGCCGTCCCTTGGGGCTCATGCGGATCCACTCCAACTCGCGGGCCAGGGTGCGCTGGCGCTCGCTTTCCTTCTTTTCCTCCTGGGCCAGGCGTTTCTGCTTCTGCTCCAGCCAGGAGGAATAATTGCCCTTCCAGGGGATGCCTTGGCCGCGATCCAACTCCAGAATCCAGCCAGCGACATTGTCGAGAAAGTAGCGATCATGGGTGACGGCGATGACCGTGCCTGCATACTGCTGCAGATGCTGCTCCAGCCAGGAGACCGACTCGGCATCCAGATGGTTGGTGGGCTCGTCGAGCAGAAGAATATCGGGGTTCTTCAGCAAGATACGGCACAGGGCCACACGGCGTTTCTCGCCACCGGAGAGTACCCCGCACTTCATCTCCGCCGGTGGACAGCGCAGGGCGTCCATGGCCATCTCCAGGCGCGAATCCAGATTCCAGGCATCAATGGCATCGAGCTTGTCCTGCACCACCGCCTGACGGTCGATCAGCGCCTGCATGGCATCGTCATCCATGGGCTCGGCAAACTTCTCGTTAATGGCATTGAACTCATTGATCAGATCCACCGTGGCCTGGGCCCCCTCCTCAACGATCTCACGCACGGTCTTCTCGGGATCGAGCATCGGCTCCTGGGGCAGGTAGTCGATGGTGAACCCTTCGGAGAGAATGGTCTTGCCCTCATGCTCCTTGTCGATGCCGGCAAGGATCTTGAGCAGGGTACTCTTACCCGAGCCGTTGAGGCCCAAGACGCCAATCTTGGCCCCGTAAAAATAGGAGAGGGAGATATCCTTGAGGATCTGCTTCTGGTTGTACTTCTTACTCACTTTGATCATCGAATAGATGATCTTGTTCGGTTCATTGGCCATGGTGTCGGTATCCTTGTTCAAGAAAAAACTGGGCACGGCTTGTACCCAAGGTCTAGGGATGTCGCTGGGGAAAGCCACCTGATCACAGCGTGGCCTGGCCACCTATATACACAAAAAAGGGGGCTTCCGGCAAATATTGTCGTATGGAATTCAGGAAAAAGAGGTGCGCGAAGTCATCATCGGCCACAACTGCGAGAGCAGCATGCCGGCCAGCATCAGGGCGCAGCCGAGCAGTGCCCGCCCGGAGAGGATCTCTTCCAGCAGCAGCCAGCCGCCCAAGGCGGCAAAAGGCGATTCCAAACTGAGGAGAATGGCGGCATGCGAGGGATGGGCCTTACGCTGCACCACCACTTGCAGGGTGTAGCCCGCGCCCACCGAGCAGACACCGCCGTAGAGGATGGGGATGGCCGCATCCACAATGCCTTGCAGGCTGATCGGCTCCAGCACCAGGCCAGTGAGCAAGCTTAAAGCGCCGCAGACATAAAACTGCATCATCGCCAACCGCACCGGTGAGGTGCGCGGCGAGAGGTAGGAGAGGATGAGCACATGCCCGGCCCAGAACAGGGCGCCGATCAGTTCGAGCAGATCACCAAACTCAATACGGAAATCCTCGGTAACACTGAGCAGATACAGGCCAATGGCCGCCAGGACCGCACCGAACCAGGTGCCAGCATTGGTGCGCTGGCGGAAACAAAGCCCGATCATCGGCACCAGCACCACGTAGAGACCGGTGATGAATCCGGCCTTGCCGGCGGTGGTGTACTGCAATCCCACCTGCTGTAAGGTGGCGGCGACAAAGAGCAGCGCACCGGCCATCAAGCCGGCCTTGGCCAGCGGCATCTGCTGCTGACGGGAGATGGCCGTACCCTGCCCCCGCCGCAGAGCCAAAGGCACCAGGCAGAGTCCGCCGAGCAAAAAACGGATGCCGTTGAAGGTGTAAGGGCCGATATGTTCCATGCCCGCCCGTTGGGCGACAAAGCCAAATCCCCAGACCAACGCCACCAACAACAGCAGCAGGTCGGCCTGGGCAGTCTGTTTTTCTCCTTGCATTCTTGCGGGTGTCCTGTTTCTCTGTGCGCCATTGATGGTCTCACGGGCAGGGCGCACAACGCGCATCCTTTCCGGGCACTTTTCTCTTTATTGCGGAGCGTACCCATGTCAAACTCCAGGCACCTCGTCCTCACTGCGGCGGTTCTGCTGTCCCTTTCCGCCTGCGGCGTCAAGGAAAACGTCAAACAAATGGTCGGCCTCAGCGACGACCAGACCATATACAGCGGCCCGACCTATCCGGCCACCAATAAAATCACCGTCGCCTTCCAACCCGAGCAGGTGGCCCGCTCCTGCCGGGTCTTTGCCCAGAGCCTGGTCGAGTTTCCCGCCGGCGTCAACGGCAAGGAGGTGGAGACCACCATCCTCGGTGAGGCAGGAAAACGCGGCGCCGATCAGATTCTCATCGGCCGCAGCCGCCAGACCGAGGATGACAACGGCCAGCGCTTCCTCTACTTCGGACCGACCGCCGAATATCTGTGCACCGATCAGTGCGGTGGCTGGAAATACGGGTATAAATACTGGGAACAACAGGGGGAGTGGATCAGCCTCGGTTACGGCGAATGGAGCAAGGCCGGGGTGCAGTTTGAAACACCCATGGTTACCCAGGTGGTGATGCTGCGCTGCCAGTAATGGTTTGAACACCGTGTTGCGGTTGAGAACGTCCCCCACATAGCCTCAATACAAACGGCCGGATCAGGACTTCCTGATCCGGCCGTTATTCTTTGCCTGCACCCTGCTTGCAGCGCTGTTTCGCTACTCCTTTTCCACCCGAATCACCTGCACCGCGCCCAACTGACGGATGCCGCTGCGGGTGACGCGCGGTCCTTCCACCACCGCCACCGTCTCACCGGCATGGATATAGCCCCACTCCCGGGCCACGGCCAGCGAACGGAAGACCATCTCGGTCCGGCCCAGTTCCTCGCGAATGATCAGCGGAAAAATATTGTTGTAGAGGTTGGCATGCCGGGCCACGTGCAGGGATTTGGTCACCAGCAGGGTGGGCACCTTGCGGTTCCATTTGGAGATGATCGGGTAGAGCGAGCCATCCGGGTCGAGCAGCAGGGTGGCGCTGTTGGCACTGAGGTTGGCCACCACCGACAGGGCCGGATATTCCTTGGCATCACGCTCCAGGGCGCGGAACGAGTCGGCACTGGGCCGGGCGTAGCGCTCCTCCTCGCAGATGATGGTGGCCATGGTGCGCACCACGTTGACCGGGTCCACACCGGTGGCGGTCTCCTGGGAGAGCATCACCGCATCGGTGCCCTCCTTGATGGCCATGCTCACGTCCGTCACCTCGGCACGGCTCGGCCGGGCATTGGTGGTCATGGAATCGAGCATCTGCGTGGCAGTGATCACCGGCGTGTTCATCTCCCAGCAGAGACGAATGATGCGTTCCTGGATGCGGGGCACGCGGGCGGCGGGCAACTCCACCCCCATGTCGCCGCGGGCGATCATGATGGCATCGGACACCTCGATGATCTCGCGGATGTTCTGTACCGCCTCGGGCTTCTCGATCTTGGCCACCACCTTGAGGTTGCGCTTGCCCGAACTCTTGATGTAGTTCTTGATCCGCCACACATCCTCGGCGCTGCGCACAAAGGAAAGGGCCACATAATCAATGGAGTGCTCTAGCCCCCAGTCCAGATCCTGCCAATCCTTCTCGGTGACGCTGGGCAGGGACAGGACCGTCTGCGGCAGGTTGATGCCCTTGCTCGACTTGAGCTTACCACCGACCACCACCTCACAGTGGACCTCCTCGGCCCCCTCCTTCAACACCCGCAACTCCAGCAGGCCGTCGTCGAGCAGCACCGGCTCGCCCACGCGCAGATCAGCGAGAATCGCCGGCGTAATGGTGGAAATCCGTTCCGCCGTGCCCTCGATGGCTTCGGACTGGATGATCAGCACCTCGCCGGTGTGCAGTTGCACCACCCCATCCTGCATCAAGCCGGTACGAATCTTGGGGCCGCAGAGATCCTGGAGCACGGCAATGGGTTTTTCCCAGACCTTTTCCGCCT
This sequence comes from uncultured Desulfobulbus sp., assembly GCA_964639845.1. Lineage (GTDB taxonomy): Bacteria > Desulfobacterota > Desulfobulbia > Desulfobulbales > Desulfobulbaceae > Desulfobulbus. Next base: position 1,096,623 of record CAZXHS010000001.1, read on the forward strand.
CACGCACCGCCAGCAGGGTGGCTTCATGGGCCTCATAGCTGCCGTGCGAGAAGTTGAGCCGGGCCACATCCATGCCCGCTAAAATCATTTTGCCCAGCATCTCCGGGGTGTTACTCGCCGGACCGATGGTACAGACGATCTTGGCTTTCTTGTTGACGCTGGTATGAGTCTGGCGGGGGATACCGGCCAGGCGTTTGAACAGGTCGTCGAAATCAAAGGGCTTGGCCAGCACACCTAAAACATTGCTGTACTGATGCAACCGCTCCACGGTCTCGTGGTCGTCCAGGGTCGAGGTCAGCACCAGGATCGGCAAATGCGGGTTGACCACACCGATGGCCTCGATGAAGCGAAACCCGTCCCAGTGCGGCATCTGCAGGTCGGTGAGGATGGCATCGTAGGCATTGGCCGTGGCCAGTTGGAAGCCCTGGTGGCCGTTATCGGCAACATCGACCACACACCCTTCTTTTTCCAGGCGTGATCGCAGCAGGTGCTGGGTGGGTTTGGAATCTTCAAGAACAAGAATACGCATGGCAAGCTCCGGGCGGATTTACGGGTTGTCTTCGATCACTGCCTGTAGCATAGTGGAAAAACGACGAAAGAGGAAAAGGGAAATGCAACCGGGGTCGTGCCGGCCGTGCATTTCCCTCCAGAATAAACGAGTGCTCCCGGATCAGACCGGGTTGTGGAGGAAACCATGCAGGTGATTGTTGATTTGTGTCTGGTGCCGCTTGGCGTGGGGGTGTCGGTGTCCCGCTATGTGGCGGAGTGCCATCGGGTGTTGCAGGAGACCGGGCTGAAGCACCAACTCCACGCCTACGGTACCAATATCGAGGGCGATTGGGATGCGGTGATGGCGGCCATCAAACGTTGCCACGAGCGGGTGCATGAAATGGGTGCGCCACGCATCACCACCACCATCAAACTCGGCACCCGCACCGACCGTGACCAGACCATGGCCGACAAGGTGCAGAGTGTGGAAGAAAAACTCAAATGAACAAAGCGGTGGAATCGCGAGCCTGATTTACATGCGCGATTCCACCAACTCCGAGGCAGGTCCCTGCCAGGTGCAGGCCCCGCAGAAGATATGGTTCGGGTTGATCGGTACGGCGGTGACAGATGGGGTTTGGGCCTCGGCAAGCACCGGTTGGCGATCTTCATCCATTTGAAAAACCATCCGCTCACCGCTGCGGGTGGAGACAAACCACTCTGATCCGCACTTGGGGCAGGCAAGCAGTTCCATCAGCCCTCGCTGCCGCTGTCACCCGGTGGGCATGTGGCATCCTCAAGAAATTCAAGCGCCAGATTTTCACCCTCGGCCTCGGAGAGCCGGTAGCGACCCCGCTGCACCAGGGTGATGCCCTGGATGGCGGCCTTGGCCTGGATGGCGGCGAAGAGTTGCGCAGCCTCTGCTTCCCCGGTTTCCACGTTGGTGTAGAAAAAGAGCATCTCACCCACCTTGCCGAACTGGAGCAGGACGGGGTTATGCTGAATGAAGATGAGATCCTCAAAGGCGTAGGTCACCTCGATACCGATCTCTTCGAGAAATTGTTTGACCAGACCAAGCGGTCGATAGGGCAGTGCCATGGACGATTCCTCCTGCAACAGGATACCCTGACACCGTAACCTGCACCGGTATCAGGGCATCCCGGTCAAATTATTTACAGGTACCCTCTTTGGGGCTGTAGGTTCTCAGAGAGACGATACCGCTCCAGTCGTAATAACTGTTGATCATCTTACCACCTTCCTCCTCGGAGATGCGCACGAACTCCTCCCCCAGAAAGAGGACCGCACTGGCAAAGACCCGACCTTCATTGATCTGCAGCTCCACGCCATTGCGGAGTTTCCGCGATAAGGTGCCATGCACCGGCATGGAGGCATATTCAAATATTTTTTCCCATGTTGCTTTCATCCTGCCCTCTCCTCTGTATGGTATTTGTGTGATGGGAACATCGCTCCCCAATCTTAGCAAGCAGCAGGCCACCTCGATACAAACAAAACAATCGTCGCCAATTCGATACGTTACACCGTTACACCTCAACCGCGAAATCGATCATTCACCCGATGACAGTCCGCTGTCTGTAGGCGCCATCGCAATTTTGTTGTGATTGCGACAATTCTGCTGTGAGACGTGGTTTCGATTCTCTGCGCTAGTGCTTGAGGCTGGCGGCGGGATACGGTAAGAATGGGCCACATGTTGTTTTACCACTGAAGGAGAGTTGTTTATGGAACAAGAGATACAGACCGGAGTTGCCGTATTGGGCGGCGGTCCCGGCGGCTATACCGCTGCCTTTCGTGCGGCTGATTTAGGACTATCGGTCTGCCTTATTGAGCAGGGCGGCCGCCTGGGCGGCACCTGCCTCAACGTGGGCTGCATCCCCTCCAAGACCCTGTTGCATGCGGCGGCGGTGATCGAGGAGGCGCAGGAGGCAGCGAGTTTTGGTGTTGCATTCGCCGCACCGAGCATCGATATTGCCGCCCTGCGACAACATAAGGCCGCCGTGGTGACCCAACTGACCAATGGCCTGGATAGCCTGTGTAAGGCGCGCAAAATCAGCCGCATCACCGGCCATGGCCGCTTTGTTGACGCGCACACCATCGAGGTTGCAGGCAACGAGGGCAGCACACTCATTACCTTTGAGCAGGCCATCATCGCCACCGGCTCGCATCCCGTTGTCCTGCCCGGAACGCCTGAGGATCCGCGCATCTGGGATTCCACCACCGCCTTGGCCCTCAACACGGTGCCGCAGCGGCTGCTGATCATCGGCGGCGGCATCATTGGCCTGGAGATGGCCCAGGTTTATCACGCCCTGGGCAGCGCTATTACTGTAGTCGAGGCGCAGGCCCAGCTCATCCCGCCGGCGGACCGCGACCTGGTGCAACCGCTCTTTCTCAAGCTGAAGAAACTCTACGCCATCCACACAGAAACCAGCGTTGCCGGTATGACGCCCACCGACAGCGGCATTGAGGTGACCCTTGCCGGCAAGACCAATGCGGTGGAGTGCTTCGACGCGGTGTTGGTAGCCGTAGGACGGCGGCCCAACACCCAGGGCTTTGGCCTGGAGCAGTTGGGCATTGCGCTTGATGCCCGTGGCTTCATTCCCGTCAACGCGCAGATGCAAACTGCACTACCGCAGATCTACGCCATTGGCGATGTGGTCGGCGAGCCCATGCTGGCCCACAAGGCCACCCATCAGGGCAAGGTGGCGGCGGAGGTCATTGCCGGGCATGCAGCAGCCTTCCAGCCCAAAGCCATTCCATCGGTGGCCTATACCGCCCCGGAGATCGCCTGGGTCGGCCTCACTGAAAAAGAGGCCCAAACCCAGGGCGTCGCCGTCGACAAAGGCAAATTCCCTTGGGGTGCCAGTGGCCGGGCCCTGAGTGCCGGCGCCAGCAACGGGGTGAGCAAGGCCCTTTTCGATGCTGAGAGCGGAGTACTGCTCGGGGCCGGTATCTGCGGCGCCAATGCCGGCGAGCTAATCCATGAGGCCGCCCTGGCCCTGGAACTCGGCGCCACCGCTGCCCAGATCGGCCGTACCATCCACGCCCACCCCACCCTGGCCGAGACCTTTGCCTTTGCCGCCGAGATGGTGGAGGGCTCGATCACCGACGTCCTGCCCCCCAAACCCCGCGCTCCCCGCAAGTAGGTGACCATGGACCTGATCCTCGATACCCCGCTTGATCTGCACCTGCACCTGCGCGAGCAGGAGATGCTGACCCTGGTGGCCCCGTTCAGCGCTGCCCAATTCGCCGGCGGCGTGGTCATGCCCAATTTGGTGCAGCCGGTGGATAGCTTGGCGCGGCTGCGCCACTACCGGCAACAGATCCTCACTGCCTGCGGCGACGAGCCCTTCACCCCCCTGATGACGCTCTTCTTCCGCGACTACAGCCGCGAGGAACTGCTCGCTGCCAAGGACGAAATCATCGGCCTCAAGCTCTACCCGGCCGGCATCACCACCCAGAGCGAGGGCGGGGTACAAGATTTCGACCGCATTGGCGACACCGTGGCCCTGCTGGAAGAACTCGACATTCCTCTGCTGGTGCATGGTGAAACAAGCGGCTTTGTCATGGATCGGGAAGAGGAGTTTCTCACCGTCTACCAGTGGCTGGCGGAGAACTTTCCCCGGCTGCGGTTGGTCATGGAGCACATCACCACAGCGGCGGCGGTCGAGTTTCTGCAACGCCATGACAACGTCGCTGCCACCGTCACCCTCCATCACCTGATGATCACCTTGGACGATGTGGCCGGCGGCCTGCTGCAACCGGATCTCTTTTGCAAGCCCATCGCCAAGACGCCCCGCGACCGCGAGGCCCTTCGCCAGGCGGTCTTTGGCGGCCAACCCCGCCTGTTCTTCGGCTCTGATTCGGCGCCCCATCCCCGCCACAAGAAGGAGTGCTGCGGCTGCGCGGCCGGTGTCTTTTCCGCTCCAGTGGCCCTGCCGATGCTGGCCCAGCTCTTTGCCGAAAACAACTGCCTGGAACGATTGCAGCCCTTTGTTGCCGACCTGGGCCGAGACTTTTACCGCCTCAACCTTCCTCCCAAAAAGGTGGTCCTTGAGAACCAACCCTGGCAGGTTCCGAACCAATATGAAACACTCAGATCGTTTCTCGCCGGAGAAACGCTGAGGTGGCGAATGAAAATACCAACAACAAACACCCGGTAATCATTGAAGGATTGCAACAAAGATGGTAACCAAAATTTCATATGAAAGTGTTTCAGTCTACTCAACCGAACACGGCAGACTCTGCCCCGGTTGCGGGCAACCCAAGGCCGCCTGCACCTGCACGGCGCAACTCCCGCAATCAAAGGGTGATGGCATTGTCCGGGTCGGTCGGCAAACCAAGGGACGCAAGGGCAGTGGCGTCACCACCGTCAGCGGCCTGGCCCTGACGCCCGATCAACTGCGCGACCTGGCATCCCGCCTGAAAAAACTCTGCGGTGCTGGTGGCGCGCTCAAGGATGGCGTCATTGAAATCCAGGGAGAACACCGCGACACCCTGGTGCAGGCCCTGCAAAAACTTGGCTACACTGTCAAGCGGGTGGGAGGCTGAACCTTTCACACACAAGCGGCAGTCGATGCGCCCCAGGCGCCTTGGCCATGCCTCCACGGTAACGGGCCGTCCGGACCAGATTTCCCCTGACGGTCACCCCGCATTTCAATCCAGGAGAAACAGACCATGCCCCTCTCGTATCTCAAAGCCTTTGCCAGCAACTTCCTCGGCAATGCCCCCCTGTGGTACAAGCTCACCATCCTTGCCTTTTTGGTGGCCAACCCCCTGCTGCTCAACACCTACGGCCCTTTCATTGCCGGCTGGGTGCTGATCGGCGAATTCATCTTCACCCTGGCCATGGCCCTCAAGTGCTACCCCCTGCCCGCCGGCGGGTTGCTGGCCCTGGAGGCGGTGTTCATCGGCATGGCCAAGCCGGAGACGGTTTTCCATGAAACCCTGGCCAACTTCGAGGTCATCCTGCTCTTGATCTTCATGGTGGCCGGCATCTATTTCATGAAGGACTTCCTGCGCTTCACCTTCACGCGCATCCTGGTGCGGGTGCAGTCCAAATCGACCATCGCCCTGCTGTTCTGCTTTGCCGGCGCCTTCCTCTCCGCCTTTCTCGATGCCCTGACGGTGACGGCGGTCATCATTGCCGTGGCCTATGGATTTTACGAGATTTACCATCGTTTTATCTCCGGCAGGGATGGCAGCGCGGTCTACGATCTCACCAGTGATCTGGCCCTCAAGGAAAAGGAACAGGAGGATCTCAAGCAGTTCCGCGGCTTTTTGCGCAACCTGATGATGCACGGGGCAGTGGGCACGGCCCTGGGCGGCGTCTGCACTTTGGTGGGCGAGCCGCAGAACCTGCTCATCGGCTCGGTGATGGGTTGGCACTTTGCTGAGTTTTTCATCAACGTGGCCCCGGTTTCTCTGCCGGTGCTGGTGGTCGGCTTAGGCACCTGCTACCTGGTGGAGAAAAAGAAATGGTTTACCTACGGCTTTGAGATGCCGGGCAATATCCGCTCGCATCTGCTGGAAACCGAGATGCAAATGGAGGCCAAACGCGGCGCCAAGGGCAAGATCAAATTGATCACCCAGGCCATCGCCGGCATCTGGCTGATCGTGGCCCTGGCCTTTCACCTGGCGGCAGTAGGGTTGATCGGTTTATCGGTGATCGTCTTTCTCACCGCCATCAACGGCGTCACCGAAGAACACCAGATCGGCCACGCCTTTGAAGAGGCCCTGCCCTTCACCGCTCTGCTGGTGGTTTTTTTCACCATCGTCGCCGTCATCCACGAGCAGCACCTCTTTGCCCCGGTGATCAGTTATGTCATGAGTTTGCAGGGGCATTCGCAACTGGCGGCCTACTACATTGCCAACGGCCTGCTCTCCGCCATCTCCGACAACGTCTTTGTGGCCACGGTGTACATCTCTGAAACCAAGATGAACTTTGTCCAACTCCTCGGCGCCATCCCCGATATCGGCATGAGCGGCGAGGAGTTGATGAAAAAGCTCACCGATCCCAACCTGGTGCGTGCCGACGTGCTGGCCGCGCTACCCCCTGCCGCCGCTGCCAAGGCGAGCGAGGTCATCCACCACCTGGACAAGCTGGCCGTCTCCATCAACACCGGCACCAACATCCCCAGCGTCGCCACCCCCAACGGTCAGGCCGCCTTCCTTTTCCTGCTCACCTCGGCCCTGGCCCCGGTGATCCGCCTCTCCTACGGCCGCATGGTCTGGCTGGCCCTGCCCTACACCATCACCATGTCGCTCACCGGCCTGTTGGCCACCTACCTGTTCCTCTAACCGTCATGTTGCGGCGAAGGGCGTATCGATTGTTCGATAAGCCCTTTCCCGCCACCATCTCCCCGCTGCAGGGGCCATGGGCGAAATACACCAACCCAGATGCAGAAGCTGTTGCGCGTTGCGAGAGCGAAGTGTACCTGTTGTGCATGTTGCGCCGCAGCCCCGTGTGTTTTCTTTGTTGGAGTGATGCAATATGAGACGAACCGGTTATCAGAGTATGATGGCGTTGACCATCCTATGCAGCCTGCTGCCAGCAGAGGGGCGGGCGACCCTTGCCGTTCGCGACCGTTGCGAGCAGGCCTTGAAAATGATGGGAGTGAACACCGGAGGAACGGACCGTGGTTGGGCTTCGCTCTGCGCCGGTGTGATCAAAAATGAGCCGATTACCCGCTACGGTAAATGGTATGGCCCTGGCTACTGGGGCGGTGGTGAGGATCCTGACAAGGCCGGGCTTGCCGGTCCGGTGGATTCGCTTGACGAGGTGGCGATGCGCCATGATTACGGCTACGTCATCGCCGAAAAGTACGGCAAGATCTATGGCAAGCAGTATGAATTCAAACTCAAAGCCATGGCCGACATGGTGGCGGTGCAGGATGCCATGAAGCTGCCGGTCGACCCCAAGAAATGGGATCGGGTACCCGACGATCCTGCCGCCGCCTCCCGCTACCGCGACCGCATCATCACCGGATTTATCATCGAATCGGACCTTTATAAAAATTTGGCCGATGCCACCAAGGTGGGCGATGTCGTTACCAGCCCCTTTATCAACTGGTTCGACGAGATCGATTACACCCATGTACCGGATCTTGAAAAATTCAACCGGGAGGTGGCGAGCCATATCAACGGCTGGAAAAAGGAAGTGGCCAAAAAAGCTGCCGAGGACAAGCTGCTCAAGGAAGCGGCGGAGAAGAGAAAGGCCGAACAAGAGGAGGCATTTCGCGAGGCGGAGCGCAAAGAGCAGGCGGAGAAGGAACGGGCGGCTTTGAAGGAAAGGGAGGCTCGTGAGGCACGCAAGCGGCTGGAAGAGGCCGTTGCAAAAAGCAAAAAAGAACCTGAAAAAAGCGCAGAGGCCACCGAGGGCAAGCGCAAACGCTACGAAGACATGACGCCGGCGGAACGCCGGGAAGCATTGAAAAAGAACTATCCCGAAGCCTGGAAAGGGTTGCAGGAAAGCCTCGTCGGGCCCAGCAGCAAGGAGGGGGTGGAGGAAGAAGCCCCGCAAGAGGTATCGGCGGAACAGGACAGCAAGCCTCCCACGGAGCCGGGCGAGCGGACACCGATCAGGGTCACCGCCTCAGGCTCCTTTGACGAGGACTTCAGTGTCAAAGGCCATGCCAACATTGTCACCACCACCATTTCCATCTCCTTCTGGAATGTCGGCAATCAAGTTCCCGGCTACGGTGAAGCGAGCATGCACACCATATCGGTCTCCTCCCTCAACGGTTCCAGTTCCGAAAGCAGCTGCGGCGGCACCTTTTCCGGCGGCCCCAACGGAGCGCTCCGCTTCCATGGCGAGTGCGAAGGCACGACCTTGGCCCTCAAGGGCGGCGCCAGCATCAGTGCCGAAGGTGTCTCCCTGAGTGTTTCCAACCCGGCCGCCTTTGCCGACTGGGGGCAATAGGCTGCCCTCCCCTCTCAAACTGGGGTCAGAGTACCAATAGCCCATCTCGGCGACGCGAGCATTGCACTCGCCTCACATGATAGTGTACTCATGGAGGGCAGCAAACAGATCACTTTGCCCCCTGCCAAGGAGCGCAGCCATGGATGAGGATCGAAAAAACAGCAGCACTCAAGGCTTTTGGTGGAAACGGTTTTTCTATACCGTCACCGGAGCGAACCATGATTTTGAGGTAGGTCCCAACTGGTATGCCTCGGTGATGGGCACGGGCATTATCGCCAATGCCGCCGCATCACTGCCGCTCTTTGCCGATCATCTGCGCAGTTTTGCCCTGGTTGTCTGGTGCATGGCCTCCTTGATGCTTATCGGATTGGTGCTGGCGACGGGCTCGTTTCTGTTTCGGCGGCAAAATGCCTGGAAGCGCCATTTCCACGACCCGATGATGGCGCAGTTCTACGGGGCACCACCGATGGCCGCGCTGACTGTTGCCGGCGGCACCCTGCTGGTCGGCCAGACGCTGCTTGGCCAGGAACTGGCCCTGCACATCGCCTGGGCCCTCTGGTTTGTTGGCACCTTGGCGGGACTGGCCTCCGCCGTGGTCATCCCCTACCGCCTCTTTACCACCTTTGCGGTACGGCCGGACTCTGCCTTTGGCGGCTGGCTGATGCCGGTTGTGCCGCCGATGGTCTCCGCCTCGATTGGCGCCATGCTCGTCCCCCATGCACCTGCCGGTGTGCTGCGGCAAACCCTCTTCTACCTCTGTTTTAGCCAATTCGGCCTGAGCCTGATCACCGCATTGATCATCATTGCCATGATCTGGAGCCGCTTGGCACATCACGGCACCTCGGGCACCTCCCGCGTTCCGACCCTGTGGATCGTGCTCGGCCCTCTGGGGCAATCGATGACCGCAGCGGGCATCCTCGGCACCGTGGCTCAAGGGGCGATGCCGCCGACCATCGCCCAGGGCTTTGCCTTGTTTGCGGTGTTTTACAGCGTGCCCATCTTTGGTTTTGTGCTGCTGTGGAGTTGTCTGGCCATTCTGCTGACCCTGCGCGCCCACCACAGAAACATGAAGTTTGCCCTTACCTATTGGGCCTTTACCTTCCCGGTCGGCACCTGCGTCACCGGCACGGCGCAACTGGCCCATCACACCGGCCTGCCGCTCTTTGCCTGGGCCAGCGTCATATTTTATCTCGGCCTGCTCGCCGCTTGGATGGTGGCCGCCTTTGGCACCACCAAGGGCATGATCACCGGGCATCTCTTCCGGCCACCGTCGGCCTCCGGCGCTCCGATTGTTTCGGTCAAGGAATAGGATGGCTTGTGAAGGGAGGGGGGAGCGATCTTTAAGGAGAGGCACCTCATGATGGCCTCCTCCGAGCATACGGATTATTTGTGATCACACACGAGATTTGCTATATTCTCGGCAACATCCAGCGGGGAACGGGTGGCGTCAACAGTGATGCCGAAGCGCTGATAGAGAGGCCGTCGTCGCCGGTATTCGTCCAACATGGTCAAGCGGCTGCGCTCCTTTGGGGCGGCCAGGAAATCGGGGCGGCGGCACAGATGCGGCGGAAGAGCCGCCATCCTGTCGTAGAGCACCTGAAATGGCGCATCAAGAAAATAGACCCGGGGAAGGAAGGCAGCCAGCAACGTTCTGCTGCGCAGCGGCATGATCGTACCAGCCCCAGTGCCAATGACCGCCCCTTGGGCCGGCATTTTCTCAATGAGAAGCCGATACTCCCGATCACGGAACGCAGCGACCCCGAATCGCTCGACAAATGCTGGTATTGGGCCAAGTTCCTGTTCCAGGAAATGATCGATATCAAAAAAGGTCAGGTCCAGTTTTTGCGAAAGCACTTTCCCCGTCGTTGACTTGCCGCTACACAGGAACCCGATGAGCACAATGTTGCCAGAAATTGGACGCTGCATAGTGAAGGCTCTCTCTCCTTTGTCGATGTTCTGGGACAACTCTCCCGGCATCAAGCGCCCAGCCCCTGCCCTGTTGCGGGTTGCCGGAAAAGTCCCACCGCTTCTGGTTCTGGAGCTGACCTATCGTTGCCCCCATCGTTGCAAAGTCTGCTTCCATGCCGGCAAGAGAGGGAACAACACTCCCGACATGCCGATGGACCTGGTGCGTCTTGCCCTGGACAAGGCGCAGCAGGAAGGGGTGCAACGGGTGCGCCTTACAGGAGGGGAACCTCTGCTCTATCCCCGACTCGATACGATCCTGCTAGAGATCAAAGAGCGAGGTATGGAAGCCTGGCTCAACACTACGGCCTCCACACCACCGCCCATCCCTTGGCAGCGTATCGGCCTGCTCGTCGACGATATCCTTTTACCCCTTCGGGAGGAGGAGCAACTCCCTGGCTTAAGCTCGGTCATCGCCGAGCTCAGAGTGGCTGGAAACCCGCGTATCCGTCTGGGAGCGGTACTCCTGCCCGACGTTATCCCCAGGCTGCCGGACCTTGTCGCCTTTGCGCGGAACCATGACACCCCGCTTGAACTCTATCGGGTCATGTCCACACCAGGGTACAACCACGGGAGTCGCAGTACTGATCTTTTGCTGGCCGCTGCCCTGCTGGATAGGCTAAACTCTGCCTGTTGCGATACGGCCAGGGCGCGGATTGCCAATGCCATCCCCTTCTGCCTGGGAATTGATAGGCAACTCATCGCCCGCAACAGTTTCGGTGGCCGCTTTGACGATGGCCGCAGCCGTCTCATCGTAGGGCCCGACGGCGCAATCCGTCCGAGCTACCCGATGCAACTGGTTGTGGGAAATATCCAGGGCGACTCTTTGGCCCAAGCATGGTCCCATCCGGACCTTTTGAGACTGCACGCTTCCGCCTCACTGCCAGCGACCTGCCGCCACTGCCAAGAACTTGCAACCTGCATGGGCGGCAGTCGTTATGAAGCCATGGTGGTGAGTGGCAACACAACGGGAATGGACCCCCTAGCTGAACCAACAAGGAACATATCATGATTGCAAGTATGCATGGGCCAGAATTTTTGGTTGTTTATGCTGTTTATCTCCTCTTGCTGCTCCTTTTTTTTCGCCGGCAGATCAAAGCCTCTGCCGGCATGCCAAGCGACGTACAGGAAAGGCTTGACCTGAAGCGGGTTGACCCTTTGGCAATCGCCTATCTGCAAGGAGGGGATATCGCTGTCCTGAAAACGGCCAGCCACCGGCTGCTGGAAAAAGGGGTGCTCCAACAAAGCAGCAAAAAAGACGGCAACAACAAGAAACTCACCACGCTGATCCTGGCCGGGAAGGCCCCCGCCTTCACCAACCACCCCGTTGAAAAAATCATTATCAACCATCTGCAAAAGCTGCGAGATATTCACACCCTAATCAGGGACAAAACTTGTCTCAAGGAGATGGCTGCCCTGTGTCGAACAACCTATGGGGAATCCCTGGCCAAGCAGGGGCTGATGTATTCTCCCAAGGCGGCTCTCCTTTACCCGCGCTGGGCCTATCTCGTTCTCCTGGCACCGGGTGTCTACAAGCTCATTGGCTCGTTGCAGCGCGACCACTTCAACCTCCTGGTGCTCACCTTTGTCATGGTCCTGCTGGTGCCGATTGCGATCAGCTTCCTGCTGCGAGGATTTCGGCTGACCCCAGAGGGCGAGGGTTATCTTCGCACCCTGCGACAGACGGTGCGAGAGTCAGTCCCCAAGGCCAATACCGCAAGCCGACCAGAAGCGGGGCACATGGACCTCAACGCACTGATTTATATAATGATTGGATGCGGATTTGTGGCCAACAGCCAGGGACAGGATATTATGCAGCAGGTCTTCAAACCCATTCCGGTCAAAGATGGCGCCTCCTCCTCCGGTTGCTCCGGCTGTTCGAGCTGCTCGAGTTGTTCCAGTTGCAGTGGCTGCTCCAGCTGCGGCGGTTGTGGCGGATATTGACAGCCACCATGCAGCTTGCGGCATTCTCTTCTCCGCTCAGGACCAACGCCCTGAAGTCCGCTCCCATGCGCCAGGAACCATCATGACATGCTTCTCGTGAAGAAATCGCATAACCGGTTCTGGAATTTTGGCCAGGTTTTCTGGTTGCAGCTGCACATCACCGACCGTTGCAACAACCGATGCACCCATTGCTATCTCACCGAAAAACGCAAGGACCTGGACGTTTCTGGCATTGACCATATCCTTGCGGCCTATGCCCATTTTTTGACGACGCAGCAACTCATGGGCCGGCTGCAGATCGCCGGCGGCGAGCCGCTGCTCTCCCCCCACCTCTTTTACCTGCTCAACGAAGCCGCACAACGTAAGATTCCTGTTCGCATCCTCACCAATGGCCTGGCCGTCACGCCGGAACTGGCCACAGCCCTCAAAGGCCATGGGGTGCATATCGTGCAGGTCAGCGTTGAAGGTGATGAAGCCGCACACGACAGCATTAGGGGCCCAGGTTCATACCAAAAAGCCAAGGCTGCCTGCCGAATGCTGACCGAGGCCGGCATCGAGGTCACCGTCGCCGCGACCCTGCATCAAGGCAACAAAAATGCTCTCCAATCAATGGCTTTGGAGTTTCGCTCAGTCGCCAGAAGGATCCACGGCGCCCGTCTGGTGCCCATCGGTGAGGGAGAGATGCTCAAAGAACATTTGCCCACAGGCCGTCAATGGCGGCAGATGATGGGGGAGGCAATCAAGCTGGCCAACAGGCCTGAGCTGCCGGAACTGTTGTGCAAGGACCCGACCTGGGCCGGTCTCCAGATGAGCGGAAGAAAAGCGAGGGGGATCAAGACCATTGAGGGGTGCTCGGCGGGCTACATGGGCCTCTGCCTCGATACCGACGGAACAGCCTTTCCCTGCCGACGACTCCCTCTAAAAATCGGCAATATTTTCCACGATGATTTCGAAGCGCTGTTCAACACCCCCACCATGCACCGGCTCAGGGATCGCAATCATCTGACCGGGAAATGCGGCCGATGTGGCCTGCGCTGGCACTGCGGAGGATGCCGGGCAATGGCCCTGGCCATCAAGGGCGACATGATGGCGGCAGACCCCCAATGTCCCTGGCCGCTTTGGCATCGATACCCCCTCTAAGGAGCAGGCTCTCCTCCCCTCCCTTATCAAATGGGGTCAGAGCACCATTAAACGAGCCCTACAAGAGTTCGCGGTGGCATCGATCAGGGGAGCCCCTCAAATCCTCCCCTTAATCGCTTGCGCCAGTTCATGCACCGCCATGGCGTAGTGGGTGCTGTGGTTGTAACGGGTGATGGTGTAGAAGTTGGGATAGCCGAGCAGATACTGGTCGGACTGCTGATGGCGCAGTTGCAGCAGGCTGAACTGGCCGTTGTCGTTGAGGGCGGCGCTGGGACGCAAGCCGGCCTGACGTAGGCTATCGAGGGTGTAACGGGTATCAAAACCGGCTTCCAGGGAGACCGGACCCGCAGCGGTCAGCGGCAGCACCACCGGGCGACCCGGCTGCCAGCCGTGCTGGGCAAAATAGTTGGCAATGCTGCCGATGGCATCTTCCGGGTTCCACAGGTCGCGATGGCCATCACCGTTGAAATCCACCGCCCATTTACGAAAACTGGAGGGCATGAACTGCCCGTAACCCATGGCCCCGGCAAAGGAGCCCTTGGGCCGTGAGGGATCCATCCCCTCGCTGCGGGTCATCAACAAGAAATTCTCCAGCTCGTCGCGGAAAAAATCGCCGCGCCGGACATAATCAAAACCCAGGGTGGTGAGGGCGTCGATGATGCGGTGGTTGCCCATGTTGCCGCCGAAGTTGGTCTCCACGGCCATGATGCCCAGGATGTACTCCTCGGGAACGCCGTATTGGCGGGTTGCCCGCTGCAAAGCGGATCGATAACGGCGGGCAAACTCCACGCCGGTGGCAATGCGGCGCTCTTCCATGAACTGGGCCCGGTAGCGGGTCCAACTGCCCGGGGCTGCTTTGCTTTTGATGGCCTGGTCCGACTTGCGGTAATAATCCAGAGTCCAGTCCTTGCGCTTGGCCTGGGAAAAGAGCCCTTGCAGATAGGCGCGATCAAAGCCGTGGTTGCGCACCATCTGATCGACAAACTGTTCCAGACGCGCATACCCGCCATAGTCGCCGCTGATGCGGTCGGCACGATAGCCGCCAACGCAGGGCCGATGCTCCACGATTGCCCCTTTGCCTGACTCCTGCTCCAGATCGGTGCCCTTGCGGTTTTGATAGCTCAGAGTGGACTGCTCATGGGAGAGTTCGGAACAACCGCCCAGGGTCAGAGCCAGCAGCACCAGCGCTCCCATCGTTTGATTTGAAAAGCCTTTCCACCAACAACCACGTCCAGACATCATCCCACCACTGTGCATCATTTTTTTGACTTGTAAGAGAACCACATTGCAGAAGAGCGACACCTTGCGGCATCGCTCAAGTATTTTGGAGATTTCTTGCTACGCTCGAATATGCCAAGAGGCGCTGGCTATTATCTTCCCAACGAACATCGCGGGTGTGGCCCGCTCCTAGACTCCTCGGGTTGGAAAGCCTTGCAGGGTGTACGCGTGGTTTATCGTAACGGCCCTCTACATCTCGCACTGAGAGGTTTCCGGCTTTCACCAAGGTTGCCACCACCTCTGTCATCTCGACCAACGGGAGAGATCTCCATGGAGTACGGAGATTTCTCGCTCCGCTCGAAATGACAAGAGAAGCCGGCTGTTATCTTTACAACGAATTTCGCGGGTGTGGCCCGCTCCTCCAGCCCTCAACGCCCCAGCGCAGGTATCGTCTTCCCACCCTGCCCAGATCTTACCGAAAACTCTCGTTGATCGACGCCAACACCTCGCCGCCGGGGCAGAGATCCGCCTCGCTCAGGCTGTTGAGCGGCCGTTCGCAGGTGTTGAGGATCTCATGGGTGTCGGTGGAGTCCGGATTGACATACAACACCCCGGTGAGGATGACACCCTGATCCTTGTGATCTTCCAGATTATCAATGGCCTGGCGACGGTCGGTGATGTCCGGCCCGCCCTGGTGTTTGTGGAGATGGATCACCGACTCGTCGTGCAGCACCACCTCCTGCACCGTTTCATCGCCATACTCGGCGGTGATGGTCTGGCGGAAGGGCACGAAATCAAAGGTGTTAGTGGCCTCGCTGTGCTCGCGCACCCAGTGGTAGCTCTTGGTGGATTCGGGATTGTTGTTGAAGGTGACGCAGGGCGAGATGACATCAATAAACGACAAGCCCTTGTGCGACAGCCCGGCCTTGATCAACGGCACCAGTTGCTGCTTGTCACCGGAGAAGCTGCGGGCGACAAAGCCGGCGCCGAGTTGAATGGCCAGTTCGCAGAGGTCGATGGATTCCAGCACGTTGACGCTGCCCTTCTTGCTCTTGGAACCCTTGTCGGCGGTGGCGGAGAACTGGCCTTTGGTCAGGCCGTAACAGCCGTTGTTCATCACAATGTAGAGCATGTTGAGGTTGCGCCGCACCGCGTGCACAAACTGGCCCATGCCGATGGAGGCGGTGTCGCCGTCGCCGGAAACGCCGAGGTAGATCAGCTCACGGTTGGCCATGTTGGCGCCGGTGGCAATGGAGGGCATACGACCGTGTACCGAGTTGAAGCCATGCGACTTGCCCAGGAAATAGGCCGGTGTTTTTGAGGAACAGCCAATGCCCGACATCTTGACAATGCGGTGCGGCGGCAGAGCCAGATCAAAGCAGGCCTGGATAATGGCGTTGCAGATCGAGTCATGGCCGCAGCCGGCGCAGAGCGTCGAGATGCCGCCTTCGTAATCGCGGCGTTGAAAGCCGGCCGAGTTGGGCGGCAGTTCGGGATGTCGAAAACTGGGGCGTTGAAAGGTCATTGCGCGCCTCCTTGCCGGCTAGCGAGTTGCTCAAGATTGATGCCCCGTTCGGTCAGGGCCCGTTCCAGGGACTTGACGAGGAAGCGACTGGCCACGGACAGACCGTCATAGCAGGCAATGGACACCAGCTTCCCTCCCGGCAGGCCGCCCTCGTTGATCAGCAGGGTGCGCATCTGGCCGTCGCGGTTTTGTTCGATGACGAAGACCAGTTCATGGTTTTCGATGAAATCCAGCACCTCGTGCTGGAAGGGAAAGGCGCGCAGGCGCATGGTGTTGATGCCGATGCCGCGCGTGCCCAGCCGTTCGATGGCCTCGTAGGCCGCCGGCGTGGTGCTGCCATAGAAGATGGCACCCAGCCGCGCCTGTGGGTGGGTGATCTTGATGCGGGCCATGGGCAGCAGCCGCTTGGCGCTCTCCCATTTGAGTTCCAACCGTTCCATGTTGGCCACATAGGCACGGCTGTCCTCGGTGTAGGCCGAGTATTCGTCGCGCGAGGTGCCACGGGTGAAGTAGACACCCTTGTCGGGATGGGTGCCGGGGTAGGTGCGGTAGCAGATGCCATCGCCATCAATATCCTTGTAACGACCCCAGCGGCCGGTGAACGCGTCCAACTGCTCGGCAGTGAGCACCTTGCCCCGGTCGTAGATGCGGCCTTCCTCCCAGGAGAGTGGCGGCCCGAAGTGGTCGTTCATGCCCAAATCGAGGTCGCTCATCACCAGGATCGGTGTTTGCAACCGCTCGGCAAAGTCGAAGGCGCTCGCGGTCATCTCAAAACACTCGCGCGGGTCGCAGGGGAAGAGCAGCGGATGCTTGGTGTCGCCGTGGGAGGCGTAGGCGCAGCTGATCAAGTCCGATTGCTGGGTGCGGGTGGGCATACCGGTGGAGGGCCCGGTACGCTGCACGTTGACCAGCACCGCCGGGATCTCGCCAAAGTAGGCCAGGCCCAAAAACTCGCTCATCAGCGATACACCGGGCCCGGAGGTGGCGGTGAAGGCGCGGGCCCCATTCCAGGCAGCACCAATGACGATGCCGATCGCCGCCAGCTCATCCTCGGCCTGGACAATGGCCGCTTTGATGCGTCCGGTCTCCGGCTCGATGCGAAACTTTTCCGCATAACGGCCAAAGGCCTCGATGATCGAGGTCGAGGGGGTGATGGGATACCAGCCGACCACGGTGGCGCCGGCATAGATCGCGCCCAGGGCCGCGGCGGAGTTGCCGTCCATGATGATGGCGTCGCCCACCCGGTCGCAGCGGCGGATCTTCAGCTGGCAAACATCGGGGTGATGCTGGCGGGCGTAGTCGTAGCCCAGTTGCAGAGCGCGGATATTGGGTTCAGCCAGTTTGGGATTTTTACGGAACTGCTTAGTGAGCGAATCGATCAGCACCTGCAACTCCATGTCGAGCAGGGAGGCCAGGGCGCCGACATAGATGATGTTCTTCAGCAACGGCCGCATCTTGGGGTTGTCAAAGCTCTCGTTGCAGAGGATTGTCAGCGGGATGCCAATGACAGCGATGTCGTCGCGCTGGAACTCGTCGGGCAGGGGCTTGGAGGAGTCATAGAGAAAATAGCCGCCCGCTACCAGGGAATCGTAGTCCTGGCGCAGGGTCTGGCCGTTGACCGCCACCACCATGTCGACATCGCCGCGGCGGCCGACATAGCCCTCCTCGTTGACCCGCACCTCATACCAGGTCGGCAAGCCCTGGATATTGGAGGGAAAGATGTTCTTGGGGCTGACCGGTACCCCCATGCGGAACACCGCCTTGGCAAAGAGGTTGTTGGCGCTGGCCGAGCCGGAGCCGTTGACGTTGGCAAATCGGATGACAAAATCGTTGATGCCCTGCAATGGTTTCATAGCTGCCCTGCCTGTGCTGATTGGTACAGGAATTTTTGCATCTCCCAGGCCGAGGTCGGACACCGCTCCGCGCAGATACCGCAGTGCAGGCAGACATTCTCGTCCTTGAACATCATCCGCCCGGTGGCCAGCGGTCCGGCCACGTACAGGCTCTGTGTCAGATTGGTGGCCGGAGCCTTGAGTCGGGAACGTACCTCTTCCTCGCTCCCATTGTCGATAAAATTGATACAGCTCTCCGGGCAGGCATCGACACAGGCATCGCACTCGATGCAGAGATCAGCGCGAAACACCGTCTGTACATCGCAGTTAAGGCAGCGCAGCGATTCGGCCTGGCCAACCTGGCGATCAAAGCCCAGTTCCACCTCCAGTAATCTATCCTTGAGGGTCTTGGCCTTGGACACCATGGGCACCGCCTGACGCTCGGTTTCCGCCACCTGATTGTGGTAAAGCCAGTCGTGCACGCCCATCTTCTGCCCGGCGAGGTTGACCTGGGGCCCCGGCCGCTCATGGAGCGACTTGCCCTGACAGAAGAGATCGATGGAGATGGCCGCCTCATGGCCCTGGGCCACGGCGGTGATGATATTGCGCGGGCCAAAGGCGGCGTCGCCACCAAAGAAGACCTGGGGTAGGGAGGAGGATTGCAGGGTGAGCGGATCAAGCACCGGCAGCCCCTGGGGGGTGAAGTCGATACCGGCATCGGCCTCGATCCAGGGAAAGGCGTTCATCTGCCCCACGGCCAAGAGGACCTCATCGCAGGGCAGCACAATCGGCTCACTGCTACCGCCCGGTTGAAAGCGCATGCCCACCAGGCGGCCGGATTCGAGAACAAAGTCCAGCGGCGAGAGGTTATCGAGGATAGGGATATCCTCGTGCAGGGCCTCTTCGATCTCCCAGGATGAGGCCTTCATCTCGGATTTGGGACCACGCACAACGACACTGACCTCCTCGCCCCCCATGCGCCGCGCCGTGCGGCAGCAATCCATGGCCGTATTGCCGCCGCCAATCACCAGCACCCTTTTGCCGATGGCCTTGACATGACCAAAGACCACCCCGGCCAGCCAGTCGATACCGACATGGATCCAGGCCTCACCCTCGGTTCGACCGGGCAGATCGGGCAGATCGCGGCCGCGTGGGGCGCCGGTGCCGACGAAGAGGGCGTCATAGCCCTTGGTAAGCATGGCCTTGAAGCTGTCGACCCGGTGGTTGAAATGGGTGGTCACCCCCATATCGAGGATATAATCGACCTCGGCGGCCAGCACCGCGTCCGGCAGGCGGAAAGAAGGGAGCTGACTGCGCATGAAGCCGCCGCCCAGGGGTTGATCATCATAGAGATCAACACTGTAGCCAAGCAGCATCAGGTCGCGGGCCACGGTGAGCGAGGCCGGACCGGCACCGATCAGGGCCACCCGTTTGCCGTTTTTCGCGGCCGGGGCCTTGGGCAACAACGGCACAACCTCCTCACGGTTATCGGCACAAAAGCGTTTGAGGCGGCAGATGGCCACCGGCTCCTTCTCCACCCGGCCGCGACGGCAAGCTGGCTCACAGGGACGGTCGCAGACCCGGCCCAGCACCCCGGGAAAGACGTTGGATTGCCAGTTGAGGAGATAGGCCTCGGTGTAACGCTTTTCGCTGATGAGACGGATGTATTGCGGCACCGGCGTATGCGCCGGGCAGGCGAACTGGCAATCGATGACTTTATGAAAATACTGCGGATCCTCAATATCGGTCGGTTTCACGGCATGGCGCTCCAAGCAAGAGATGAACAGAGAATGGCACCAAACAGGAATAGTTACTGGGTGCAGAATAGGCAAAATGATTTGACAAAGAAAGTCCTTTTTGTTGTTCTTGTCAAAAGCTGAATTTCTCGAACAGATCACCTCATCCCTGAATATGCGGGGTGATCGCTTTTTGTTTAACGGCCCGTGGTGATTTCTTCCTTTACAGTCTTTTACGCTGGAGGCATTGCAATGCTTGTCTTTCTGTGCCACCATCCGAACACAGTCCGATTCATCCACCCCTGCTCAGCATCCCGCTGCATGCCATGATGCGTCTGCAACCGCTCGCCCCACTGCACTTTTCGCTCATTACCCTTTTCCTGCTCCAAGCTGCGCCGCTTTGGGCGGAGATTCCCACCATTCTCGTGGTCCATAGCTACCACGCAGAGCAACAAGAGCATGTGGTGGAGATGGATAAGGGTATTGAGGAAGGCTTGGCAGGCATCAAATATCAACGCCAATCGTTGTACATGGACACCAAACGTCAGACCAGCGAGGCCTGGAAGCAGGCCGCCGGCAAAAAGGCGGCTGAGATGCTGACCCGCCTGCGGCCGCAGGTGGTGATCACCATGGACGACAACGCCCAACAGTACTTTGCCAAAGACTATGCCGGCCAACCCGGCCCGCCCTGGTTCGTCTTCAGTGGTGTCAACGACGAGCCCTCGGCCTACGGTTTTCCGGCGGCCAATGTCACCGGGGTGTTGGAACGGCCCAATGTGCTGGAGAGTGTCGAATTGCTGCGCAAGATCCAGCCCCAGGTGAAAAATCTGCTCATCATGGCCGACAAATCCGAGACCACCGATCCCTTGATCGCTTATTGTAAAACCCTTGATCTGCCGGTAACCATCGTCGGTTTTGCCCAGCCGCGCACCTTGGAGGAGTGGCAGGCTACCCTGGAGCAGTTCCGGGACAAAATTGATGCGGTCGGACTCTATGTGGCCCGCACCGTGGCCCGCAGCGCCAATGACCCCACCAAGGTGCCGGAACAGGAGTTGATCCGCCTCATCAACGAACAGTACCATCTCCCCACCGTGGGTTTCTTCGACAGCGCTGCCGAATCCGGCGTACTCTGCGGGGTGAGTGTATCGATGAAGGAACAGGGGCTGGCGGCAGGACGCATCGCCAAGGCCATCCTCGACGGCAAACGGCCACCAGATTTCACGGTGCAACCCACTGATCACGGCCGCATTCAGCTCAACCTGGCCACGGCGGAGCGGTTGGGCATTCAGATTCCCTACGCCATCATCAAACGGGCCAACGTGGTCATCCGGTGACAACCATGCGCGGCGGCCTGAGCAGAAAGATCCTCATTCCAACCCTGGTGATCATTGCCCTGGGCCTGGTGACGGTACTGATTATGGAGCATTTCAATGCCCGCTCCATCGTCCGCCAGGAGCTGATCAAGCGCATTGATCGCGAGGTCACCATGTCAACCAAGCTGATCGACGGCTGGTTACAGGCCCGGCTCATCGACATCAGTGCCTGGTCGCAACAGCAGGTGCTGATCGAGGCCCTCACCGAGGGCGGATACTACGGCCGCAGCGCCCGCGAAGGCGCTGAGACCCTGCTCAGCAGCCTGAAATCGGGGTATCCGCAATACGAGAGCCTCTTTCTCGCTGGTACGCAGGGTGAGATCATCGCCCTCGCGCCCCAGAGCTCCGACGCCGCCCAGGTGCATTTGGCGGATCGCAGTTATTTCCAGCAGACGCTTCAGGGCCAGGCGGTGATCTCCGACGTGATTGTCAGCCGCTTTTCCAACCATAAGACCTTCACCGTGACCGCACCGGTGACGGTGCAGGGAAAAACGGTGGGCGTGCTGGGAGGCGTGGTGGATTTTGCTGCCTTCAAGGCCCTGTTCCTCGACGATTTCCGGGTCAAACAATTTGGTTATGCCTTCCTGGTGGACAAGCACCGCCAGGTGCTCGGCAGCTCCCACGACAACGAAGCCACACTGGTTGGGCAGGGTAACGAATCGGTTTTACAACGTATTATCGCTGAAAAAACCGGCATGTTCACCCATGGCCAGGGTGAGGATGAACTGCTGGCCGTGTTCAAACATCTCCAGCGCACCGACTGGGCTTTTGTCATCGATCAATCGCTGGACAACACCCTGCAACCGCTCAGTCGCATCTTTCGCGTTAATGCCGCCGGCGCCGTCGTCATCCTGCTTATCCTCTCCCTGCTCATCATGCAGCTTTTTTACCGGCAGATTGTGCAGCGGTTACGCGACATACTCCGTGTGACCCTGACCGTGCGCCAGGGAGATTTTTCTCCGCGTATCACGGCGACCTCCTCCATCCCCGACGAAATCACCGAGTTGACCGAATCCTTCAACGCCATGATCGCCCAACTGGAACAGACCGTGGATGATTTGCAGGAGGAGATCGGTGTGCGTCGTCAGGCCGAGGCCAAGTTGGCCGATCACCAAGGCAACCTGGAGCGGATCATCGAGGAGCGTAGCACTGCGCTGCAAAAGGAGGTCGAAGAGCGGCAGCGCACCGAGGAACGGCTGGTGCGGGCGGAAAAACTGGAGATGATCGGTACCCTGGCCGGTGGCGTCGCCCACGATCTCAACAACATCCTCTCCGGCATCGTCAGCTACCCGGATCTGTTGCTGCTGAAACTGCAACCGGACAGCCCGCTCTATCCGCCACTGCGCACCATCAAGGAGTCCGGCGAGAAGGCGGCGGCCATTGTCCAGGATCTGCTCACCCTGGCCCGACGTGGTGTCAGCGTCAAGGAGCCGGTTAACCTCAATGCCCTGGTGCGCGACTACCTGGCCAGTCCGGAATTTCATCATCTGCAATCGCATCACCAGGCCATCCGCGTCTTCACCGATTGCGCCTCGGATCTGCTGCCCATCCTCGGTTCGCCGGTGCATCTCTCCAAAACGATCATGAATCTGATCACCAACGCCGCCGAGGCCATGGAGCAGGGCGGTGAGATCCGCATCCGCACCGAAAACCGCTATGTGGACAGCTCGCTGCGGCGCTACGAAAAGATCAATCAAGGGGAATATGTGGTGCTGGAAGTGATCGACCACGGCAGCGGCATCAGCCCGGAGGACTTAGACAAGATCTTCACCCCCTTTTACTCCAGTAAAAAGATGGGCAAAAGCGGCACCGGCCTGGGCATGGCCGTGGTCTGGGGCACGGTCAAGGATCATGAGGGCTATATCGACTGCGACAGTACCCAGGGCATGGGCACCACCTTTAGTCTGTATTTTCCGGTGACGGCGCAGCGGCAAAGTCCAAGGCCGGAGGAACGGCCCTCAGAGGATGTGCGCGGTCATGGCGAGCATATCCTGGTGGTGGACGATATTGCCGAACAACGGGAGATCGCCGCCTCCATCCTCATGGAACTGGGCTACCAGGTGACCACTGCGGCCAGCGGCGAAGAGGCGGTACGGCTGTTTGCCGAGCAGCCTTTTGATCTGGTGCTGTTGGATATGATCCTCGGCGAAGGCATGGACGGGCTGGACACCTATCGGCAAATGATCCGCCAGGTACCAGAACAACCGGCCATCATCACCAGCGGTTTCTCGGAAACCGATCGTATTGCCGAGGCGATTCGCCTCGGTGTCGGGCAGTACATCAAAAAACCGTACATGATTAAA
This sequence comes from uncultured Desulfobulbus sp., assembly GCA_964639845.1. Classification (GTDB taxonomy): domain Bacteria; phylum Desulfobacterota; class Desulfobulbia; order Desulfobulbales; family Desulfobulbaceae; genus Desulfobulbus. The sequence goes on from CAZXHS010000001.1 coordinate 1,120,078, forward strand.
AAACTGGGCCAGGCCCTCCGCGACGAACTGCCAGCCAGGTAAGCGGCAGCGCATCGCTCAGCCTTCTGGGTTTTCACCGAAGCCTCGCTCGAAATCATCAATATTCAGGGCGATGCAGATCATATTTTTTCATGCGATAGCCCATCTGTCGCTGGGTCAGACCGAGTTCACGGGCAGCCCGTGACTGTACCCAACCGTTGCGGATAAGAGCTGATTCCACCTGTTCCCGTTCGATATCGCGCAGTGATTTCCTCCCCGGACCCGAAGAGGCGGCATGCACCCCAGCCACTGCCGGCGGCAGTACCGTCTCCATGGCCGGAGGAATGCGCCCGGAGGCCGGACTGACCAGGTACTCGGGCAGATCCTCCACCCGCAACACCTCGCCGCTGGCCAGAATAACCATCCGCTCGATGAGATTCTGCAACTCGCGCACATTGCCCGGCCACTGGTAATCGGTGAGAAAATCCAAAAACTCCCGCGACATGCGCATGTTTTTTTCGTTACGCTTGTTGCTGGAGCGCAGGAAATGATCGAGCAGCAGCGGAATATCGTCGCGGCGTTTACGCAAGGGCGGCAGATCGATCGGCACCACATTGAGCCGATAGAAGAGATCGTTACGGAAGGTCCCCATGGCCACCGCTCGCTCCAGGCTGACATTAGTGGCGGCGATGATGCGCACATCCACGGTCATGGTCCGCGATCCGCCCAACCGTTCGAACTGCTGTTCCTGCAACACCCGCAGCAGCTTGGCCTGCAACAACAGCGGCAACTCGCCGATCTCATCAAGAAAAATGGTGCCGCGATCCGCCTGCTCAAAACGGCCTATCCGCGCCACCACGGCGCCGGTGAAGGCCCCCTTCTCATGACCGAACAACTCGCTCTCCAGCAGATTTTCCGGCAGGGCCGCACAGTTAACCTTGATGAAGGCATCGTTTTTACGCGGGCTGGCGTCGTGGACCGCCCGAGCCACCAGTTCTTTGCCGGTTCCCGATTCGCCGAGCAGCAGGACGGTGGCGCTGGACGGCGCCACCCGCTCGATTGACCAGTACACCTCCTGCATGGCCTTGGACTGGCCGATGATCTGATGGCGATGATAGCGGCCGTGCAGCTTCTCCTTGAGGCTGAGGTTTTCCAGCACTAGTTGCTCGCGATCCTGCCGGATGGCGCGGTTGAGGCTTAAAAACTGGGCGATGAGCGTGGCCAGCACGGTGAGAAAACGCACATCCTCCTCAAAGGAGATATCGGCGCCAAAAAGGCGATCGACACTGAGCACCCCGACCGGCACGCCAGACAACAGCACCGGCACACCAATGAAGGAGATGGTGGTCTTGGAAATTTTGGGACGGGCGCCGGTGCGGTTGAGAAAAAGCGGTTCGCTGTGCACATCCGGCACCACAAAGGGGGAAGCAGTGGTGAAGACCTGGCCGTAGATACCCTCTTTGAGGCCATAGACGCCGCGCTGCTCCTCCTCCACACTCAATCCATAAGAGGCGCGGATGGTGAGATGGCGACCGCCCTCATCGAGCAGGGCCAGGGTGGCGCGCTCCATGCGCAGGGTATCATGCAGCACCTTGAGCACCGAGGAGAGCGCGGTGTCGAGATGCACGGCTGACCCGATCAAATTGACAATATTGTACAGCGCCTGCACCTCGAGTGCCGCCGTGGTGGCCACCTCGGTACAGGGTCGTGAAGGGGTCGTCTGTGTTTTCATGCTCCACCTAATGGACTTGTCGAAATGCTCATAACGGAGTGTCCCCATGATCAACCCTGATCATTGCAGCAGTCTCGGCAACGAACGCCATGGGCAACGGACAAGCCGTGTTCGCCTTTGTTGCTGCGCCGGCCATCTCCTTTACTCATCAAAGCAAAATGCATTCCTAACGCCACTGCGATTGCACCCACGCTAAAAACATCAGCAACACAGTTATTTATCGCAAAAACTGTGGCAAAACGGACCAAATGCCGGTCCGACACCCTCTTTTTCACATCGCCGAACCATCCATTTTTGTGCAGACCACCCACCCACCCTTACATATTTGAACAGCAATGTACTTTTAAGCCGCCCTCTGTGCAAAATTGTTGCCCTCCGGTGTCCTTGCAGCAACGGCCACCTGTACAGCGAAAATTTGCTTTTCATTTGGCAGCAGATCTGGGATAGGGAAAACTCTCGTCATGAAATGCGGAGTCGGAACGCCACTGAATGCAATAGGACAAAATCATAAATGATTTTTGCCAAAACGCCGTTTGAGGAAAGGAGAGATGGCCCCCAGATGGTGCGCCCCCCCTCGAATAGACTGGCTATGACGATGGCATTCCACACGAATGTACGAAACCTCAGCAACAGCCCCGTAACCAGAAATTCAAGAGTAACCACGGTGACCTAAGGGAGACAGGCAATGCCGACGCGAACAAGAATGTGGCGATTTATCCACTGGGGAGCCCTTAGCCTTTGGGCGCTCTTTCTGCCCGCCGCAACATGGGGTGACGAGGCAGCCTTGCTTGAGGTGTCCCAGTCCGATATACAGTTCACCCCCATCCAATCCGGTGATGTGGTGATCGTCGTCGGCAAACTGCGCAGCTTGTCCTCCTTGGTTATTGAGGAAGTCGTGGTCGAGGCCCAATTCTTCAATGACCAGGGGGCTCTCATTGATACAGCCGCTGAAACCCTGTACGCCTCCAAGGTTCCCGCCCATGGCGAGGCAGCTTTCAAAATTGAAACAAGAGCGACCCAACCCCGGGACAGATACGCCAAACACCAGGTCCGGGTACTGGCAGCCAACGAGGTTAAGCCCTGCGTCAGCACCGCGAAGAAGACCCCGGTGTGGCTGACTACCCTGATCAGTTGGACGCCGATGCTGCTGCTCATCGCTGTTTGGCTGCTGCTGACGCGTAAATACAATGCCAAAGGTTCGCCGCAGCACCGGACCTTGGAGCTGATCGGACAGCAGAATGCATTGTTGGCCGAACAGGTCGAGCAACTGCAACGGTTGGCGGATGCCGCACAGCGGTGGCACAAGCCTGACACGGACGACGAAAGTGGACGCTAAACCACCCAACAGATGCAGCCGCAGTACGATAGCGCTATTGATGAGCATGGCCTTTGTCGCCGGAGCGCTGACTTGCTGGCTGCTCCTCAACCGCACCATGAACAACACGGCCCTGCCATCCAATGCGGCGGAGGCCTTTACCGTTTTAGCACGACACGGCAGCACCCTTGTGCCGAAGAAAGGAATAGCCTGCGAGATTGCCGCGAGCACGGGGAAACTCAGCATTGGCGACTTCATCGCCTCCTATGTGCAGTGGTCCCATGGCCACGATCGACGGATGCAAAGCAGTCTCGACTGCGAGGACGATCCACTGGCGAGCTGCGTGTGGGTGTTTGGCGAATCCAAGGCCTCCGAGGGATGGGGGCGATTTCTCCGTTTTCAGTACGACCGCCGCTCGCAGGCCATTATTCCAGAGACGCTTGAGTGCATTGATGTGCCCTGAGCGGCAACCTCCCGTCAACCAGGCGGACTCACGCGGCAAAAAGGATCCTCTTCCCTGCTCCTCCCGATCTGACCAAGATCAGCAAGCGTGAGCGCTGCATTCCACGCGAACGGGAACGCGAACTTGTCATATCAGTGCAGTTTTTCGATCAAAGAAACCAACGCCGTTCGCCGGAGCCATGTTGTTCTGCTTCCATGCCGGCGGGTGGATCCCTTCCAAGAATCATGTGCAGTGCAGGAGAACCTATGCGGTATGATGGGCAATGGCGGGCAGCCTTGGTTTTCGGCCTTATGGCCCTCAGTCAACCAGCGGTGAGCCTTGCAGACGATGAAGCGGTATTCCGTGCAGTGGAAGCGGTGTTGGCCGAGTACAGGATCTATGCAACCTGCACCGCCTTGTTTCCGGGAAGCCTGGAACTGGTTGAAGAGTTATGGAAACGGGAGGTCAGCTCGGGTGCGGACGCTCTGAAAAATGCGGGTAAAAACAAGCTGCTGCTCATCCGTTACCAGGCCTTGGCAGGCGGGAGCAAGCTCTACGATCCGCAAATGCCCCTAGGCGAAGCAGTGAGCTTATGCGAACGCAACAAGGAAGCGCTGAACAGATACCACACCCTGGATGTAATGCGCATGGCCGATGAGATGGAGAAGGTCATGGCTGGTAGAGCCAACGAGGCTGGCAGCAAAGCTGCGTTGGGGCAAGAGGCGGGTCGCTGAAAAAACTTGTCGAACAATGGGCTTGAGTGGTAAGGGGCACTCAAGCTGAGCGTCTACGTTGGGTGCCTGGCCAAGGCCCGTTCCCTGATGGTCTACGCCGATCCGGTTACCACAGCGCAGCTCTCTATCCAGGGTTCATCGTCCCGTGCATCCATGGCGCCATCAGCCCCAACCGATTAGATCACAACCACTCTCCAACCAAGTTTTCCAAGCCAATGCCCATATCTTCCCGCTCCTGTTTCTGCTTGCTGCTGTGCGGCAGCTGCGCCCTCGCCTCGGTAAGCCTTGCGGAAGAATCACTTTTTTTTCTCGGTTCCTGGCGCAAGGCGACAGTGCTTGACTGCTCCAGCTATCTGCAACTCGCCAAAGAAAAATGCGATGCCATTGCGCACATGGAGAAGGAGGCTATTTTCAGTTTTACCGCCGATGAACTGATCTTTCAAAATGGCACCGACCAGGAACGCACGCCGTATTCCTATACCCTGCTCAAGGATGGTCGTGCGGAAATCCGTAACCCGAACATTGACCAGGCGATGATCTTTTTCCGCCAAGGGGAGCAGTTGTGCGCCACCAACGACAAGGGGGCGCCGGTCTGTTATGACCGTGTGCAACCACCGCCAAGCATACCAAAATCGACAACACCCGAGTAAAGCCATGTCCTCCTTTATCGGTCATGCACTCGCTGGCGCCACCATCCACTTCAGTGGCCAGCGCAACAATGGCCCGGCTGCCCGCTGGAGCTTGCCGGTGCTCATCATACTGGCGGTAGCCCCGGATCTCGACTATCTGCCCCTCTGGCTCTGGGGCATGGACTGCAACCCTCGGCTCAGTCATTCCCTTGCCTGTTGCCTATTGCTCAGTGTAGTGGCCTGGCTGATTTGCAAGCCCCTTTATACCCGTGGTGGCATGCGGCCCCCCGGTCTGTTGGCGATGAGCTTGGCCACCTCTTCCCACCTGCTGCTTGATCTTGCGGTGGGTGTTCATGGCCTGCCCATCCTCTGGCCACTGCCGCTCGCCGAAATAAGCTCCCCTCTAGCCCTGCTGCCAAGTGCCGGTCAACTCCGCCTGGACAATTTCTATCTCTGGCGCAACCTGCTGATCGAGACGGGCGTCCTCCTGCCCATCTCCGCGCTGTGCCTTGCCTGGGCACGCAAGGTATCATGGCGGCTGATTGCTCGGACAGCGGCCTGGCTGGCTCCTCTTTGGATGTTTTTTGTCACCTGGTCGATTCGCATCCACTGAATGTAGCCCAGCTTGATGGTTGCACCAGGGCAACACTGAGGCAAAGGGCATGACAGCGACGACGAAATAGGGTAGATGAGCACATCCACGGCAAGCAGCCGGGGCGTTACTTGTTTTTTGAAGGATGGGACATGACGGAGTACAGCGAAACAGGAATGATCGGCAGCGAGATCACCACCAAAAGGATCAGCAAGGAGGCCATCAACGAGCTACCTTTGGCCCATTGGCAGGGAAAGGTTCAGGTAATCGCCACCGCCGAGGAGGCAGCAGCAGCGGCGCAGCAATGCAGCCGCGAACACCTGCTGGGTTTTGACACCGAAACCAGACCTGCTTTCCGCAAAGGACAAAAATTCATGCCCAGCCTGCTGCAACTGGCCACCAGCGAGGCGGTATTTCTCTTTCAGGTACAGGTCAGCGGCTTAGTGGAGCCCTTGCTGGATCTCCTGGCCGATGCGACCATCACCAAGGCGGGGGTAGCGCCATCCTTTGACCTGCAAAGCCTCCAGGAACTGACGCCATTCACTCCGGCAGGTTTTATCGATCTCTCGACCATGGCCCGGCAGCGCGGCATCAAGAACCATGGTTTGCGCGGTCTGGCAGCCCTGGTCTGCGGTATCCGTATCTCCAAATCCGCCCGCACATCGAACTGGGCCAATCCGCAACTCAGCCCGCAACAGATCCAATACGCCGCAACAGATGCCTGGATCAGCCGCGAAATTTACCTCGCCCTGGCAGCCCTTCCTCGCCTTCACGGCTAATTGTCTTTTTGCGCATCATCTAGGCTTCTTGGTCCTCTCAGGGCGAGCCCCCATATTACGGCCTCGCTGGCATATTCAGTCCGCCACCCGCCCTGCCCGTCGCAGATAAAATCGGTAAAATCCCAAAATATTACTGCCAAGAAATAGGGCCTCCATGAGCACGGCCATCGGCGTGCCGGCCAACCAGTTATGGACCAACCACAAACTGGTGGCTCCCATCATCACCAGGCGCAGGGTGCGATCCGATCGACAGAACGAACCAACGGTACCGAAGACCGATCCTAAGCCGCTGAAAACGCTCAACAGGCCATGAAAGGTCAGGCCGGTCACCGTCAGGGTGGCGACGATGAACACCAGCATCACCCGTTTGGAGGTGGTCAAATACCCGGCCACCAGCCGCACCGCGGCCAGCAGGGCCAGCCCGGTGGCGGTGCCATGGCCGAGGAGTGCAAAATGCGTGGCAATGAACAGGCAGGAAATGGCCAGGCAGATGATGATGCGACGGCGCTCCCTGAACTGGAAGGAGAGCAGATCAAAGCCGATGGCCACTGCGGCCAGGACCTGGGAGAGGGCAAAGGCAGACATGTGCGGGAAGGAAGGTTGGAGGGCCGAACAACGAAAAGGCGCGCCTTACGGCGTACCCATCAACTGCCAACCATGGGCAGCGGCACCCCAGAGGGCGGCCTCCGGGTTGAGAATAAGGCGGATAGGCACCTGGGCCAAGCGCTTGCCATAGGTGCCACGGGCAAAGATGTCCATGAACCGCTGCGCATCGATGCAGGACTGCAAGCGTGCGCTCAGACCACCGCCGAGGTAGAGGCCGCCAAAGGCCAGGGTCTTCAACACCAAGTTGGCAGCCTCATCGGCGAGGATATCGAGAAAAAGCCGCAGGGTCTGTCCGGCAACCGCACAATCTACCTCACCTTGCCCGGCCTTGAGGGCGGCACCGAGAATGACGGGCGTGGCATCGGCAACCCCTTGCAACTCGTCCTCCAGCCATGACGGGACTGGCAAGCGCTCGCGCATGAAGGCAAACAACTGCGGCACCGCCAGGCCGGAGCAGACCTGCTCCACCGAGACATGTCCCAGGCGGTCGCGCATGTAGGCGAGCAGAGCATCCTGTTCCTGATTGCGTGGGGCAAAGCTGGCATGCCCACCCTCGGAGGCGCAGGGGAGAAAACCATACGCCTGCGGCACCAAAAACGCTTCACCCAGGCCGCTGCCCGGCGCCAGCACCGCCCGCACTGCGCCTTGCTGCGCCACCCCGGGATTGAGCACTTTGAAATCGTTCTGCGGCAGGTGCAGGGCACCCACCGCCGTGGCCACCAAATCGTTGATCAGCCACACCCGGCGCAAAGCAAAGCGCTCGGCCAAGGCTGCGCCGTCGATCAACCAGTTGAGGTTGGTCATGTGGACCCTGTCCGCTGCCACCGGCCCGGCTATCCCCAAACAGGCCGCGCTGGGTCGGGGGCAATCCCCCTGGAAAAATTCCTCCAGCAGGGCAGTGAAGTCGACATAATCCGCGTTGCGAAAACTCCGCCGGCCAAGCATATGGTGGGGCTGCCCCTGGCAGAGGGCCAGCACCGTCTTGGTGGCGCCGATGTCACCGGCAAGAAGGATGGGCTGTGGATCAGCCATCATCAGCTTTCCTTGATCAGGCGAATGTCCCAGGCCTCGGAACGGTTGTTGTTGGCGGGATTTTCCACCACACGGAATTCGAAGATGCGGTGCGGTTCCTGGAAATAGTGGTCCGAACCCAGGGTGGACTTGGAGAGGTGGAAAAACACCGTCTCCGACTGCAGCACATTGTTGTGCAGCCGGTAATAGCGGAAAAAGCCGAAGCCGCGCTCCTGATTGAAGTTGGCCACTGTCCCCCGCTGCCACTGCTCGCCGTTGTCGCCGTAGCTACCGACGATGGGCAGCAGACCTGGCACGAGAAAGCCGGAGATGTAGGAATCGGCCACCTCACGCAACTCCTTGTTGACGTTGTGAAAACCGATCACCTCCACCCGGGCGCCCATGTTCTGCACCGCCACCACCAAGCGCAGGAAATCACCGTCACCGGTGACGAGAATGATGCGATCAAGGTTACGAGCCTGCAACAGGGCATCAATGGCCAGGTCCATGTCGGCGTTGGCCTTGGTGGTGATGTTGCCATCCTCATCCTTGAAGCGGCGTACATACTTCTTGATGATTTTAAAGCCGCACTGGCGCAGAATATTGTGGTAGGCGTAGACCTTCTGCCGGTACTCCGCGTCCCGCTGCGTGCGCTCGTGATCCTCGGCCAGATAGCAGTTGGCGCGCAGCATTACCGAATTCTGGCTGTTGGCCAGGCCGACAAGCACATCGTAGCGCATGCCGTAGCCACCACTCATCTTGATGTTTTCCGCATCAACGTATATGGCTGTTTTGAACATATCACATGAAGAGGTTAAAGAGTTGATCCCATCCTGCACCGAGCCGCTCATTCCCACTCGATGGTCGACGGTGGCTTGGAGGAAATATCGTAGACCACCCGGTTGACGCCGCGCACCTCGTTGATGATGCGGTTGGAGATCCGCCCCAGCAGTTCGTAGGGCAGATGTGACCAGTCGGCGGTCATGGCATCGCGGCTATCGACGCAACGCAGGGCAATAACATGCTCATAGGTACGGCCATCGCCCATGACGCCCACGGTCTGGATCGGCAGCAGCACGGCAAAGGACTGCCATACCTTGCGGTACCAGCCGCTGTCCTTCATCTCCTCCAGTACGATCACATCCGCCTGACGCAGGATGCGCAGCCGCTCGGCGGAAATGGCACCCATGATACGAATGCCCAATCCTGGACCCGGGAAAGGTTGGCGGTAGATGGCCTCTTCGGGCAGACCCAACTCCAGGCCGAGCTCACGCACCTCATCCTTGAACAACTCGCGCAGCGGCTCGATCAACGACAGCTGCATCCGCTCCGGCAGACCACCGACGTTGTGGTGGGACTTGATCGGTGCCTTGCCGCGAAAAACCACCGACTCGATGACATCGGGATAGAGGGTGCCCTGGGCCAGGTAGCGCACAGCGCCGAGCTTTTTGGCCTCAGCCTCAAAGATCTCGATAAAGCCGTAGCCGATGCGCTTGCGTTTCTCCTCGGGGTCGGCAATGCCTTCCAGGGCGGAGAGGAAATAATCGCTGGCATTGACATCAATGACATTGAGATCAGTCTTCTCGCGGAAAAAGCGCAGCACCGCCTCGGACTCACCGGTGCGCATCAGACCGTTGTTGACATAAATGCAGGTCAACTGATTGCCGATGGCGCGATGCACCATGGCCGCCACCACCGAGGAATCGACACCGCCGGAGAGGGCACAGATCACCCGATCCGACCCCACCTTGGCGCGGATATCGGCGACGGTGGCATCGATGAAGGAGTGCATGGTCCAGTCCGGCGTGCATCCGCAGAGGCCAAAGATGAAATTGCGCAGGATATCGGTGCCGATAAGGGTATGCGCGACCTCGGGATGAAACTGCACCCCCACAAAAAGCTTTTCCGTATGGCGAATGGCGGCGTAAGGCGAATGGCCGCTGGTGGCGGTGACCACGAAGCCGGGAGCCAGCTCCTCGACGCGATCGCCATGGCTCATCCACACCTGGTAATGGGCCGGGGCCACCTCCATGCCGGCAAAAAGACCACCGGTATACTCGATGTTGAGCTGAGCCTTGCCGAACTCTCGTTTCTCCGCCCGCTCCACCCGGCCGCCCTGCTGCACGGTCATTAACTGCGCACCGTAGCAGATGCCCAATACGGGAACGCCCAAATCATACACGCCGGGATCGCTGATGGGCGCATCCTCGTCGTAGACGCTGGCCGGCCCTCCGGAGAGGATAATACCCGTGGGCTGCATGGCCTTGAGCCGCTCCAAGTCCAGGGTGTAGGGGTGAATCTCGCTGTATACCTTCTGTTCGCGGATGCGGCGGGCGATCAGTTGGGTAGTCTGCGATCCGAAATCGAGGATGATAATCTTCTGTGTATGCGTGGACATGGCAGCCTATTCAGATGAAGGTGAGTACCAAACGGCGATTACAGGCCTTCGGTGCGGTAGTTGGGTGCTTCCTTGGTGATGATGACATCATGCACATGGGATTCGCGCAGACCAGCGGTGGAGATCTGCACGAAGCGGGCCTTTTGATGCAGCTCCTCGATGGTGGAGGCGCCCACATAGCCCATGCCGGAGCGCAGACCGCCGAGCAGTTGATAGATCATCTCTGAGATCGGTCCGCGATAGGGCACCTTGCCCTCGATGCCTTCCGGCACCAACTTGCTGGATTCGCGGTCCTGGAAGTAACGGTCACTGGAGCCTTCCTTCATGGCACCAATGGAGCCCATACCACGATAGCCTTTGTACTTGCGCCCCTGGTAGAGGAAGGTTTCGCCCGGCGTTTCGTCGGTACCGGCAAAGAGCGAGCCGATCATCACTGCATCGGCACCGATACCCAGGGCCTTGCAGATATCACCTGAGAATTTAATGCCACCGTCGGCAATCACCGGAATCCCATGCTTGGAGGCTGCCTCGACACAACTCTGCAGGGCGGTCAACTGGGGCACGCCCACACCAGCAACGATACGGGTGGTGCAGATCGAGCCTGGCCCGACACCGACCTTCACCGCGTTCACCCCAGCCTTGATCAGGGCCTCGGTGGCCTCGCCGGTGGCAATATTGCCGGCAATCACCGGCAGATCCGGGAAGTGGGCCTTGATCTCTTGCAGGGCGCGGATGATGCCGGCGGAATGGCCGTGGGCGGAATCGAGCACCACCACATCGACCTTGGCCTGCACCAGGGCCTCGGTACGCGGCAGCATGTCCGGCCCTACTCCCAGGGCGGCACCGGCCAACAGGCGGCCATATCCATCCTTGGCGGCATTGGGGTACTGCTTGATCTTTTCAATGTCCTTGATGGTGATCAGCCCCTTGAGACGACCATTATCATCGACGATGAGCAGCTTTTCGATGCGATGTTCATGGAGCAGGGCCTTGCAATGCGGCAGATCGATGCCCACCGGTGCGGTGACCAGGTTTTTGCCGGTCATCACATCGTTGACACGCAGACCATCGTCGGAGACAAAGCGCAGATCGCGGTTGGTGACGATCCCCACCAGTTTGTCGCCGTCGATGACCGGCAGACCGGAGACGCGGTAGGTACGCATGATCTGCTGCACCTCGGCCACACTCTGGTACGGGGAAACGGTGATCGGATCGGCGATCATGCCCGACTCCGATTTCTTCACCCGTTCCACCTCTCTCGCCTGCTGCTCGATGCTCATGTTTTTATGAATGATACCGATACCGCCTTCACGGGCCATGGCGATGGCGGTCTGGTGTTCGGTGACGGTATCCATGGCGGCGCTGAGCAGCGGCGCCTGCAAATCGATGGTATCGGTGAGCCGGGTTTTCAGGGAGACCTGGGAGGGGAGGACTTCGGAGGCCCCTGGCACCAGGAGGACATCATCAAAGGTCAGGGCCATGGGGATCGTTTGCTGCGACATAATGCTCCTCTTCTGCTGGAGTGAAAAAACGAAAACTTTGCCCGGCCGGATGGCGTACCCTCCGCACCAGGAATAAAAACAGGCCGTGTTCCGTCCGGAACGCTGCAAGCGGGCCGGGCCGAAACTCGACCTGCGATACGGTTGTCATTGGGGGATGAGATAGCTGACAGAAGAATAGTTCTTCTCTATCACGTTCCCAGCCAAAAAGAAATACGATAATATCGTAAAAAATGAACACGCGCGAAGCGATGCGTCACTAAATCAGTGACTTGCAAAGCTCGCAACGTCGTTCTCGTGCCATTTTACGCGAACGGCACATACAGAAAGACGAAAAAACCGGTGGCAAACAACGGTTGATCCTGCTTAATTAGCCGGTTGCCCGTCGACTTTGCAGGTTTTGGCCGCATTGCTTGCCCATTGTGCGCGCAAGCAATGCCGCTTCCCTCATAATCCGTCAACCACCCCTTCGTTTCCATGGCCAAGATACTGTCCATCAATGCGACCAATCCGCAACCGCGACTGATCGCCCAGGCTGCTGATGTCCTCCGCCATGGCGGTGTCATCTGCTATCCCACCGACACCATGTATGGTATCGGTTGTGATATCTTCAATCAAAAAGCCATCAAACGGGTCTATCAGATCAAGCGTCGCCCCAAGGACAAGCCCTTCAGCTTCATGTGCGACTCCCTGACCAATATCAGCCAGTATGGGCATGTGGGCAACACCGCCTACCGGTTGATGCGTAAGAACCTGCCCGGCCCCTATACCTTTGTCCTCGCCGGCACCAAGCTGGTGCCCAAGATCATGCTGACCAAGCAGAAAACCGTGGGTATCCGTGTCCCCGGCCATCCGGTCTGCCTGGCCATCATCGAAGCCCTGGGTAACCCCATACTCAACACCAGCGCCGCACCGGAAGACGACGAGGACAGCCAAATCTGCTCCGCCAACGATGTGGAGCGGCTGTTCGGTAAACAGGTCGATTTGATCATCGACAGCGGCGAAATTCTTCCTGCCCCCTCGTCGGTGATCTCCCTGCTCGACGAGCAGCCGGAGGTATTGCGTGTTGGCAAGGGTAACGTCGAGGCCTTTTTGTAACTCAAGGTTGCGGCACTACTCGCCCACAAGCTGCGCCTCATGCGCATCCATGCAGTATCAATAAAAAAAGACCGTACCCCCACAAAAGGGGCCGGTCTTTCGGCCACGGCACAATCCCCGACTAGACGAGTTCTTCGTCGATCAGCACCTCTTTGAGCGATTTGCTCATGGTGAAATGCAGGGTCTTGCGGGCGGGAATGTTCATCATTTTGCCCGTTTTCGGGTTTTTGGTGGTGCGTGGTTTGCGAGTGCGCACGGAAAAACTGCCAAAACCACGGATCTCCACCCTTCTCTCTTCAGCCAGGGCCTGTGAAATCTCCTCGAGGATGATTTCCACAGCCTGCGCTATATCCTGCTTGTAATAGTCGCCAAGCTGTTCAGAAACTTGATTGACCAGTTCACGCTTCAGCATGATTATCCTTCCTCTTTAACCTACCGTCTTGCGGGTGTTGCCACCGCTAGCACGGGCAATAGAAAGGGCGTTTCATCGACAGTTCACCTGCCGATGAAACACCCGTTTGTTGTTCAATAAGCGTACGCGCGTCGCTTACTTATTGACGTCCTCGCCAGCAGCGGCGGCCTTCAACAGATCGCCAAAAGTGGAGGGTCCGTCATTCTGCGCCTTCTGCAGGTACTCCTCAGGAATAGCACCGTTGTTGTCGTCCTTCTCCTGCAGGGCCTTGACCGAAAGACCAATCTTACGGTCATCGGCGGAGACGTTGATGACCATGGCCTTCAAGATCTCATTGACATTGAACATGCCCACCGGTGTCTTCACCTTGTCCTTGGAGATCTCCGAGACATGGACCAAGCCCTCGATGCCCTCTTCCAGCTGCACAAAAACGCCGAAATCGGTCACATTAGTGATGGTGCCTTCCACGGTGGAGCCGATCGGGTAGTTGCTGGCGGCTGCCTGCCAGGGATCCGGCTCCAGTTGCTTGACGCCCAGGGAGAAACGCTCGTTCTCCTTGTCGATCTTCAACACCACCGCCTGGATGGTCTCGCCCTTGGCGTACTTCTCAGACGGATGTTTGATGCGCTCGGTCCAGGAGAGATCAGAAACGTGAATCAGGCCGTCGATGCCTTCCTCGATACCGATGAACACACCGAAATCGGTAATATTCTTGATCTTGCCCTCGATGACTGAACCCACCGGATAGCTCTCTTCAACCACATCCCAAGGATTGGGCTGCAGCTGCTTCATGCCCAGGGAGATACGTTTGGTCTCGGCTTCAACCTTGAGTACCTGCACCTCGATCTCTTCGCCAACACCAACGATCTTGGAGGGATGACGCGGTTTCTTCGACCAGCTCATCTCGGAGATGTGCACCAGACCTTCGACGCCCTCTTCCAACTCAACAAAGACACCGTAATCGGTGATGGAGACCACCTTGCCGTTGACGCGCGAACCCGGTGCATACTGCTCGGGCACCCGCTCCCAAGGATCGGACTTGAGCTGCTTGACGCCCAGGGAAACACGGTCGGAATTCTTGTCGTATTTGAGGATTTTGACCTCGATCTCCTCGCCCACGGTGTACAGCTTGGAGGGATGGGAGACACGACCCCAGGAGAGATCGGTGATATGGCAGAGACCGTCCATACCGCCGAGATCGATGAACAGACCGTAGTCGGTGATATTGGTGATGGCACCACGGATGATCTGTCCCTCTTCCAGGGAGGTGCGCATCTGTTCGCGCAGGGCGCTGCGCTGGCTCTCCAGGATGGCACGACGGGAGATGACGACGTTGTTGCGCTTGCGGTTGAACTTGAGAATCTTGAACTCAAAGGTTTGACCGATGAGGCCGTCGAGATCCTTGACCGGACGCAGGTCAATCTGCGAGTAGGGCAAGAAGGCAGGAACACCGATATCCACCGACATACCACCCTTGACGCGGTTGTCGATACGCCCCTCGATGGTGCCGTCCTCTTCCTGAATCCTGGCAATCTCTTCCCAAACTTTGATAGCAATGGCTTTTTCACGGGAAAGCAGCAATCCGCCTTCATCCTTGCGTTTTTCAATGAAGACCTCGAATTGATCGCCAATCTTGATTTCCCGATCCGGGTCCTCATGGCGGAATTCGGAGAGCGAGATGTAACTCTCCGCTTTGTCGCCGACATCGATGAGGACGGCGTCATTATTCAATCCGACAACTGTTCCCATGGCAACCTCACCGACATTGATGACGGTGTTGTTGTTTTCCTGTTCAAACAGTTCCGCAAAGCTCAGTTCTTCATCTGCCGCAAAAGCGGGTTGAGTTCCGTTTTTAGTCATGGAGTGTTCCTGTGGTGACCGACAAGGGTCTTTGATAAGTGGTTGATACGGCGAAAAAGGGAATCTTGTTCGCTCAGAGTTGTAAAGGAAGACTATTTACCAGAATACTTTCTGGAAAACAACTGTTTCCTCCTGAAAAAAGGTATTTCTTCGCCACCGAGGTCAAGGCGGGCGCCCAGCCCAGGCCTTCCGGGGAGGCACTACCGTTTTGTCTCCCCGCCGCAATCAACGGCGACCATAGGCTTCCAACTCTTCGAGAAAGGCCCCAAACAACTCTTCGTAGGCCGGGATGGCCTTGCGCAGGATAATGTCAAGATGCCCAAGATCCCTGACATTGACGGTGAGGTTGGCGCTACAGGCCAGGGCTTCGAGGTCATAGAGGGTACGCAGAGAACTGCCCAGCAGGATATAAAAAATATAGCGTCGCCGCTCCATGGGCAGCGCCCGCATGTGGGCATGAAACGCAGAATTGCCGATACCCCCTTCCATGTCGGCATGAAAGACCACGCAGGAGAAGTTGACAAAACGCATCCGTTCCAGGGCATTGGCCGTGTTTTCCGCCATGAACACCTGATACCCCACCGACTCCAGGGCCTCGCCGATCTGCCGCCGCTGCTCGTCGGCGCGATGCAGCACCAGGGCCATGGGCACATCCTCCACCTTTTCTTCACCACGATAGAGGCCGGTTTGCAGCCAATCAAGCGGTGGTGGGGGTGGCGGTGTAACCTGGGTCAGCGGCGCTCGCGGCGGCAGGCCGGATTTATCCAGACCAATGGTCTCCCGGCACAGCGGACATTTGAGATTGAGCAGTTTGCCGGGTGCGAGTTGTCCCAAGGCCAACTCGAGGCGGGAGAGCTGTTCTTCATTAAAGGGCAGCGGCTGCTGGCAATAGGGGCAATGGGTCAACATGGACACTCCTGAAATGACAATGAGAATGCAAGAGGATACTGATCAGCACAGATAAGGACAACAGAGGCTACCACCGGCGATAGGGATCTTCCTCTTCTTCTTCCATCTTCAGGTTGTCGATGGAGGAGGTTCGCTCGCCGCGGGCAGCCTTGATGGTATCCATGCCCCGTTTGATTTCGCTGCGATGTGAGGCATAGATTATAGCCGCCTCCTCGGTGATGAGTCCGGTCTCGAAAAGTTCGAGCAGATGCTGATCAAAGGTGCGCATATCCTTGGTCGACCCTTCCCGGACAACATTATAGAAGGTCTTTTCCTCGGTTTCGCCGTTGATGATCAAATCGCGCACGCGCAGGCTGGTGCAGAGGATCTCCAGCGCTGCCACCCGGCCACCGCCGATGCGCGGCAGCAGACGCTGACTGACGATCCAGCGGATGGTGTCGGCCAACCGGTTGCGCACCTGCGGCTGCTCATCCTGCTCAAACATACCCAGGATACGGTTGACAGTCTGGCCGGTGTCGATGGTGTGCAGGGTGGAGAAGACGACATGGCCGGTCTCTGCCGCGGTGAGGGCAATCTCCAGGGTCTCGCGATCACGGATCTCGCCGACGAGGATGACCTTGGGCGCCTGACGCAGGGCGGCACGCAACCCTCCGGAGAAGGTGTCGAAGTCATCGCCCATCTCCCGCTGGTTGAAGGTGGCCTTTTTGTGCGGGTGGACATACTCGATAGGATCCTCCAAGGTGACGATATGCACCTGCCTCTCCTCGTTGATGCGGTTGAGGATGGCGGCCATGGAGGTGGTCTTACCGGTGCCGGTGGCGCCGGTGAACAGAATCAATCCGTTCACTTCACGCGCCATTTTGGTAAAGGCGTCAGGAAAGTTGAACCCCTTGATCGAAGGAATCTTGGTCTCCAGTTTCCGCAGGACGGTGGAGTAGTAGCCCTTCTGCGAAAAGATGTTGACCCTGAAGCGGACCTTGTCGTCCAGGGAATAGGAGAGGTCGCAGGAGCCCTTGGTGACCAGGTCGCGCAACAGGCGGCGGTTGCTGCCGATCAGATTGAGGGCAAAGACCTCGGTCTGAAAGGGAGTCAGTTCGGCCACCGGCGGCTCGACATCCACCGGCACCAGCACGCCGTCGCACTCCACCTGCAAGGTCTTACCCACGGTGATGTTCAGATCCGAAACCCGGTCATGCTTGCCCAGCATGGCGGTGATCCAGTAGTTAATCTCCTGTTGTCTCATGGTGCCTACCAGGATAGTATTGTCGGTGTCGTAAACGACGTTTCCAACTTCGCAACGTGCAGTTTACCCTTTTACATCTTCTCGATTTGTATTGTGCACAAATCCATCAGTATTGACAAAGCGACTGCTATAGGTTCTATCGCTTAGTTGGCAAAAAACAAGCAAAAAATAAACAGATTCAAGAGGTACGGAGATGGCGAATCCTTTGCGGAGCGCAGCGACAACGGAAGGCAGAAGGATGGCAGGGGCACGCGCATTGTGGCGGGCCAACGGCATGCGTGAGGAGCAGATTGGCAAACCGGTCATTGCCGTGGTCAACTCGTTTACCCAGTTCGTGCCTGGCCATGTGCATCTGCACCAGATCGGTCAGCGGGTGAAGGCAAAAATCGAAAGCCTTGGCTGCTTTGCCGCCGAGTTCAACACCATTGCCATCGATGATGGCATCGCCATGGGCCACGACGGCATGCTCTACTCCCTGCCCTCGCGGGATTTGATCGCCGATTCGGTGGAGTACATGTGCAATGCCCACAAGGCCGATGCCATGGTCTGCATCTCCAACTGCGACAAGATCACCCCCGGCATGCTGATGGCGGCCATGCGCCTCAACATCCCCGCGATCTTCGTCTCCGGCGGGCCAATGGAGGCCGGACGTGCCGGCAACAAGGCCCTGGATCTGATCGATGCCATGATCATGGCCGCCGACGAGAGTGTCAGCGACACCGAGGTGGCCGAGGTGGAACGCTCGGCCTGCCCCACCTGCGGTTCCTGCTCCGGCATGTTCACCGCCAACTCAATGAACTGTCTCAACGAAGCCCTTGGCCTGGCCCTGCCCGGCAACGGCACGGTGGTCGCCACCCATGCCAACCGGCTGGGCCTGTTTGACCAGGCCGCCGAGCGCATCGTTGCCATGTGCGAGGCCTGGTATGGCCGTGGCGATGCCAGTGTGCTGCCGCGCTCTATTGCCACCAAGGCCGCCTTCAACAATGCCATGGCCCTGGATATCGCCATGGGCGGCTCCACCAACACCGTGCTGCACATTCTTGCCGTGGCCCACGAGGCAGGGGTCGACTTCACCATGCAGGACATCGACGCCCTCTCCCGCCGCGTGCCCAACCTGTGCAAGGTGGCACCGAGCTCCTCCTATCATGTGGAGGATGTCAACCGGGCCGGTGGCATCCTCGGTATTCTTGGTGAACTTGACCGCGCCGGCCTGGTCGACACCAGCGTCTCGCGTGCCGACGGCCTCAGCCTGGCCCAGGCCCTGGAGCAGTTTGACATCATGCGGCCCAGTGCCGGCGAAGCGGCAAAGACCCTGTATCGCAGCGCCCCCGCTGGCGTGCGCAACCTGGAGATGGGCTCGCAGCACACGCTCTACCCGGCACTGGATACCGACCGCAAAGGCGGTTGCATCCGCACCCTCGGACACGCCTATTCGAAAGATGGCGGCCTAGCCGTGCTCTATGGCAACATCGCCGAGAAAGGCTGCATCGTCAAGACCGCCGGGGTCGACGCCTCCATCCTGCATTTCACCGGCACGGCCAAGGTCTACCACAGCCAAGAGGAGGCCTGCGAGGCCATTCTCGACGGCACAGTTGTAGCCGGCGACGTGGTCTTTATCCTCTACGAAGGACCCAAAGGCGGACCGGGCATGCAGGAGATGCTCTATCCGACCTCCTATCTGAAATCGCGCCATCTCGGTGCGGCCTGTGCTCTAGTCACCGACGGCCGTTTCTCCGGCGGCACCTCCGGGCTCTCCATCGGCCACGTCTCGCCCGAGGCGGCCAGTGGCGGCGCCATTGCCTTGGTGCGCGAGGGTGATCAGATCGATATCAACATCCCCGAACGCTCCATCTCCCTAATGATCAGTGATGAAGAACTGGCCACCCGGCGTGTTGCCGAAGCCGCCCGTGGCGATGCGGCTTACACCCCCAACCGTGAGCGGATGGTGTCCAAGGCCCTGCAGATCTACGCCCGCTTTGCCGCCTCCGCCGATCAGGGCGCGGTGCGCATCCTCGACTAACCCCTTCTGACTCACAAAAAAAGCGGGCCGCCCCCAACCAGGGGCGGCCCGCTTTTGTGTGTTTGTGCTTTCGCGTGATCAGATCTTGGTCACTTTTTCAGCAGCCGGCCCCTTGGCGCCGCTGACCACCTCGAACTGCACCCGCTCCCCCTCTTTCAAGGATTTAAATCCCTGGCCCTGAATCGCCGAATAGTGGACAAAGACATCCTTGCCGCCATCCTGCTGAATAAAGCCAAATCCCTTGGAATCATTAAACCACTTAACTGTACCCTCTGCCATTGCCGTTCCTCCTTGTGTTTACACCGCATACTGGCCTGTTACCAGCCCTCTCACCATGGGGTTTTCGCTGAACTGCCCTCTTCCACTCCCCATGTGCAGGAAAGACCAGAACGAGACCATGTGCTCCAACCCAAACAACCTCCCTATCGGGACTCCTTGCTTCCTCACCGCTCGGTTGTTTCCGCGCAGGGGATGACGACGGCAACCAGGCACAAAGCACCCGAGCCCATCCGACATCCATCAGGCAGAAAAACGTGAAGAATCAGATCCATACAAAGAGATCACTCCCGGGCGCGCGACAAAGGCAATCTGTGCGGAAACAAGGCGTAGTGGGCCCCTCAACGACGGTGGCAAGCAAACTGTTGACAGGCAGGCGGGATGGCGAAGCGCCGGGGAGTGAACAAACTGAGGAACGCGTGGCAAAGGGCGAACGATAACCGCCCACAGGGGCTTGAAAGGCAACAACGATGCAATCGTTGTCCCTTTTCATTCAGCAAAGACACCCTGTACAGAAGGAAAACGGCAGGCGCAGTACGATTGTTCGATGGGGACGGGGTGCGAGAGGTAAGGACAACACGGATGGGCCACAGAATCTCGAACTATCTTGCTGATTCGGAAAACAAAAATAGGGGGATGCCGTATACATGCGAACCTCCCCCTATCTACTTTAAAAAAAATTGAAACGCTAGAAAATTTTTACACTTTTTCGGCAATTTTCTCCATTATTCCTCGGGGCATTGCAATGATAGGGCTGGTGGGCATTACACTGTTACCTTGAGCAGGGGATGCCCCATGGCAGCCCGTTGCTCGACATAGCGTTGCGCCACCTGACGGGCAATGTGACGTATCCTGCCGATATAACGTGTGCGTTCAGCAACGGAGATAGCCTTGCGTGCGTCGAGCAGGTTGAAGGTATGCGAACATTTGAGACAGTAATCATAGCCGGGCAGGATCAATCCCTTGTCCACCAGCTTGAGGGCTTCGCGCTCATAATTGTCAAAGGCCTGGGTCAAATCGCCGACATTGGCCTCTTCAAAGTTAAAGGTGGAGAACTCTTTCTCGGCCTGGTGAAAGATCTCGCCATAGGTGACATGTTCGTTCCAGGCGATCTCGTAGACCGAATCCACCTTTTGCAGATACATGGCAATGCGCTCCAGGCCGTAGGTGATCTCCACGGTGATCGGCTTGAGGTCCACGGAGCCGGCCTGTTGGAAGTAAGTGAACTGGGTAATCTCCATGCCATCGAGCCACACCTCCCAGCCCAGACCCCAGGCGCCGAGGGTGGGCGATTCCCAGTCATCCTCGACAAAGCGGATATCGTGCTCCAGCAGATTGAGCCCGAACCGTTGCAGACTCTCCAGATACATGGCCTGCACATCTTTGGGCGAGGGCTTGATGACCACCTGGTACTGGTAGTAGTGCTGCAAACGGTTGGGATTTTCGCCATAGCGACCATCGGTGGGACGGCGCGAGGGCTGGACATAGGCCGCCTTCCACGGTTCGGGCCCCAGGGCGCGCAGCAGGGTGGCGGGATGAAAGGTACCGGCGCCGACTTCCATGTCGTAGGGTTGCATGACCACACAACCCGCAGATGCCCAATAGCTGTTCAAGGTGGCGATGATGTCCTGAAAATACATGGCGAAATCTTTGAGGTATTGATTGTTGGGGGATCGTGGCTACAGTTTGGCGGCAATCTACCATAGGCCGGGGCCATGGTAAACGAATTTGTCAGCACCGCCAGCGGAGCTTATCCCCCCGCCAGCACGGCCACATCCACCTTCCCGCAACAGCCCCATGGAACCGCAATACCTGCGCATTCGCGGCGCACGCATGCACAACCTGAAAAACATCTCGGTTGACCTGCCGCGCAATAAATTGATAGTCTTCTCCGGCCTTTCCGGCTCCGGCAAATCGACCCTGGCCTTTGACACCTTGTACGCCGAGGGCCAGCGCCGCTATGTGGAATCGCTTTCCACCTATGCCCGCCAATTCCTGGGCCAAATGGACAAGCCCGATGTCGACCTGCTGGAGGGATTATCGCCGGCGGTCTCCATCGAACAAAAGACCACCAGTCGCAACCCCCGCTCCACCGTGGGCACGGTCACCGAGATCTACGACCACCTCCGCCTGCTCTTTGCCCGTGCCGGCCAGCCCTACTGTCCGCAGTGCGACCAGCCGATCCGCTCGCAATCGATTCACGATATGATCGAATCGCTGTTGGCCCGCCAGGAGGGGGAAAAGGTAATCCTGATGGCCCCGCTGGTGACGCGCAAAAAGGGCCAACATGAACAAGTTTTCCAGCGACTGCGCAAGGAAGGATTTGTGCGCGTGCGCATTGACGGCGAGATCCAGCAACTGGGCGAAGAGATCGTGCTGGAGAAAAACAAGCACCACTCCATTGAGGCAGTGATCGACCGCTTGGTGATCAAGGCGGCCATCCGCCGGCGTCTGGATGAATCGGTGAGTACCGCCGTTGCCCTCGGCGATGGCACCATGTTGGCCCATTTTCCCGACTCCGGCGAGGAGTTGCTGTTCAGTGAATCCGCCGCATGCCACCAGTGCGGCATCTCGGTGCCGGAACTCTCCACCCAATTGTTTTCCTTTAACAATCCCCAGGGGGCCTGCCCGGTGTGCAGCGGCCTCGGCGTCAACCAGTTCATCGATGAAGGGTTGATCGTCCCGGATGAATCGCTCTCGCTGCTGGAGGGCGCCATCGTCCCCTGGACCCGGCGACGGCTCTCCACCCAGGCCGATAACTGGATCGAGGCCTTTGCCCGCCATTATCGCTTCGATCCGGCCACGCCCTTTGCCGATCTGCCGGACAAGGTCAAAAAAGGACTGCTGCACGGCACCGGCAGGGACAAGCTGGAGTTCATCCACACCCGCGGCAAGCGCAGCCTGGTGTCGCAGATTCCCTTTGAAGGGTTGGTCCCCCGCCTCAACCGCCTCTTTCGCGAAACCACCTCCTCCCGCATGCGCGAAGAGATCGAGGGGTTCATGAACGAACAGGGCTGCCCGGGCTGTCAGGGGGCGCGGCTCAAGCCCGAGGCCCTGGCGGTACGGGTTGGACGCTGGTCGATCATCGAGCTGTGCCGCATGGCCATTGAACAACTGATCCAGGAGTTGGCAACCATCGAATTTGAACCGCGCCAAGCAATCATCGCCACCCCAATCCTCAAGGAGATCCGCGAGCGGCTGTTCTTTCTGCAAGGGGTGGGACTTGGCTATTTATCGCTGGATCGCAAGGCCGGCACCCTCTCCGGTGGCGAGGCCCAGCGCATCCGCCTGGCTTCGCAGATCGGCTCCGGCCTGGCCGGGGTCCTCTATATTCTTGATGAGCCGAGCATCGGCCTGCACCAGCGCGACAACAACAAACTGATCAAAACCCTGATTAACCTGCGTGATCTCGGCAACACCGTTATTGTCGTCGAGCACGACTCCGATACCATTGCCAACGCCGACCACATCCTCGATATCGGTCCGGGTGCGGGTGTGCACGGTGGCGAGATCCTCTATTCCGGGCCGGTGCCCGGCCTGCTCGATTGCGAGGCCTCGCAGACCGGCGGCTATCTCTCCGGCCGACTGAAGATCGAGGTGCCGCAGCAGCGGCGGCCCCTGCGCATGGAGGAAGGCCGCTTCATCGAGGTCCAGGGAGCCACCATCAACAACCTACAGAACCTCACCGTCCGCTTTCCCCTGGGGGTGCTGACCTGCGTCACCGGTGTCTCCGGCTCGGGCAAGAGTTCGCTGGTCATCGAGACCCTGTTCAACGAGGCACAGCGCTTCTTCACCGACAGCAAGGGCTATCTCAAGGGTAGACAGTTGGTTAAAGGACTGGCTCTGCTCGACAAGGTGATCGATATCGACCAGAGCCCCATCGGCCGCACCCCGCGCTCCAACCCGGCCACCTACACCGGGGTGATGACGCCGATCCGCGAGTTGCTGGCCCGGTTGCCCGAGTCGCGGGCGCGCGGCTACCAGCCCGGCCGTTTCAGCTTCAACATCAAGGGCGGCCGCTGCGAGACCTGCGAGGGCGACGGCGTCATCCGCATTGCCATGCACTTTCTGCCCGATATCTACGTCACCTGCGAACGTTGCCTGGGCAAGCGCTACAACCAGGAGACCTTGGATATCCTTTACAAGGGCAAGAACATCGCCGAGATATTACAGATGACCGTGGAGGAGGCGCTGGAATTTTTCCAGAACGTGCCGCCCATTGCCGGCCGTTTGCAGACCATCGTCGATGTCGGCCTCGGGTATCTGAGCCTGGGCCAGAGTTCGGTGACCCTCTCCGGCGGCGAGGCCCAGCGCGTCAAACTGGCCAAGGAACTAAGCCGCCGCTCCACTGGCAAGACGCTCTACATCCTTGATGAGCCCACCACCGGCCTGCATCCGGCGGATATCCAGCACCTGCTCCGGGTACTCGGCCGCCTTGTCGACGGCGGCAACACCGTGGTGGTGATCGAGCATAACCTCGATGTCATCAAGACCGCCGACTACGTCATCGACATCGGCCCCGAAGGCGGCAGCGGCGGTGGCCAGGTGATCGCCGCCGGCACCCCGGAGGCCATCGCCCAGGAGCCCAAGTCCTACACCGGCATGTTTCTCAAACAGTTTCTTAATGGAGAGGAGAAGGTTTTTTAATTGTCGTGGCCTATTCTTCCCTGGTACCATGCGCCACAAACACACCCGGCCGGGGTCATAATTGACGCCGGTTTTTATTGACTTCGACCACAAGGACAGATCATGGCAGACCAAACCCCCGAACAGCAGGAAATCCCGATTTTTCGCATGCAGAAGATGTACATCAAGGATTTTTCCTTTGAGAGCCCCAATGCTCCCAAGGTTTTTCTGGTGAAAAATCAAAACCCCAAGGTGGATTTCAACCTCCAGCTGAAAAACCAGAAACTCGATGACGACCACAGCGAGGTCTCCATCGCCATCACGGCCAAGGTCCTGGACAGCAATAACGAGGATTCGGTAATGTTCATTGTCGAAATCGAGCACGCCGCCGTCTTTCTCATGAAGAACATCCCAGTCGAACACCACGAGCGCGTCCTGGCGGTGGATTGCCCGCTGATGCTCTTCCCCTTCACCCGCCAGATCGTCTGCCAGGCAGCCGTGGACGGCGGCTTCATGCCGTTCTTGATGGAGCCGATCAACTTCATCGCTCTCTACGACAACGCCCAACGCCAGCAGAAGGATGCGTAACTAGGAGCGTAGGTTGATTGGTTGTAGGCTGCTAGCCAACAAACAAAAAAAGCGGCCAGGTTTCATGAACCTGGCCGCTTTTTTTGCCATTTTTGATATCAAGGCCGATGCCGTCTACACCCTCCGAAAAATCAGACAGGCGTTGGTGCCGCCAAAGCCGTAACTGTTGCTCATCACCGTGGTGAGCGTGGCATCATGGGTGGCAGTGACGACGTTATGGCCCTCGGCCTCCGGGTCCATCTCCTCAATGTTGGCAGTGCCGCAGATAAAATGGTGGTTCAGCATCAACAGGGAGTAGATGGCCTCGTGCACCCCGGCGGCGCCCAGGCTATGGCCGGAGAGGGATTTGGTGGAACTGATCGGTGGGTTGTGCTCGCCGAAGACCTCGCGGATGGTGCGCAGTTCAACGAGATCGCCGATGGGGGTGGAGGTGCCGTGGGCGTTGATGTAATCAACGGAATTCCCCGCGGTTTCCAAGGCAAGACGAATGCAGCGCGCCGCACCTTCACCGGTGGGCTGCACCATATCGGCGCCGTCGGCGGTGGCCCCGTAGCCGACCACCTCGCCATAGATCCTGGCCCCGCGTTTTTTGGCCCGCTCATACTCTTCCAGCACCACGACTCCACCACCGTTGGCGACCACAAAGCCATCACGGTTGCGATCATAGGGTCGCGACGCCCGCTCAGGCGTGTCATTGTACTTGGTGGACAGAGCGCCCATGGCATCGAACATGGCGGTCTGGCTCCAGTGCTCCTCATCCGAGCCGCCGGCAAAGACGATATCCTGTTTGCCCAACTGGATTTGTTCCATGGCAGCGCCGATGCAGTGCGAACCGGTGGCGCAGGCCGAGGAGATCGAATAACAGAGCCCCTTGATGCCATGGGCGCTGGTGAGGCAGGCGGAGACGGTACTGCTCATGGTGCGCGGCACCATGAAGGGGCTGAGCCGCTTGAGGCCCTTCTCGCGCAGGTTGTCAGCAGAAGCCACCACGTTCTCGGCCGAGGTACCGCCGGAGCCGATGATCAAGCCGGTGCGGGGGTGAGAAACTTCATCCTCGGCAAGCCCGGCATCGGCAATGGCCTGCGACAGGGCTATGGAGGCATAGGCGGCGGCATTACCCATGAAACGCAAATTTTTCTTGTCCAGGTGTTGTTTGACATCGATGCGGGTAAAGCTGCCAATCTGGGCCCGTAGGCCGAGTTCCCGGTAGGGTTCGTACAACCGGACTCCGGAATGGCTTTCCTGGAGTGAAGTCAGCACCTCGGCAAGGCTATCGCCCAAAGGCGAAACAATCCCCATCCCTGTAATCACAACACGTCGCATTGATCCAACCCCTAAGCGTCTCGGTGAATGGCCAGCGGTCCGCAACTCTGGCAGACCGGCATGACCTCCACGGTATTGATATTGACATGCGGTGGCACACTCGTCACCCAGTGCACGATCTCGGCGATATCCACCGGACGCAACGGTTCGGTGCCCTTGTAGACCGCATCGGCCTTGTCCTTGTCACCATGAAACCGAACAACGGAAAACTCGCTCTCCGACAGACCAGGCTCGATATTGGTCACCCGCACCCTGGTGTAGTTGAGATCGGTGAGCAGGTTGCGCGAGAACTGTTTGACAAAGGCCTTGGTGGCCCCGTAGACGTTGCCGCCCGGATAGGGATAGGTGCCGGCAATGGAGCCCATGTTGATGATGTGGCCTTGGTTGCGCTCCACCATGCCGGGCAGGATGCAGCGGGTGAGGTAGCAGAGCCCCTTGATATTGGTGTCGATCATGGTGTCCCAGTCGCGAATGTCGGTCTGATGCGCCCCTTCCAGGCCCAGGGCCAGACCGGCATTGTTGACCAGCACGTCGATCTGCTGATAATCAGCCGGCAAATCGCGCACCATCGCCTCGACGGCCGCGTAATCGCGCACATCCAGCTCAACGGTATGGATGGGAGCTGTGCCTAATTCCTGTTGCAGGGCCTGCAAGCGATCCACGCGACGACCGGTGAGGATCAATCGCCATCCCTCGGCGGCAAAACGCTGGGCGCAGGCCTTGCCAAAACCCGAGGTAGCACCGGTAATACAAATAGTTTTCTGCATAATACACTCCTTGAAAAGGTCTTAAGGGAAACAGGTTTCCCGGCAAATGACAACAATTTTCCCGAACACTCTGGAATTCCCAGGGGTTGTGCTTATAATCAATCCACTGTCGCCTGAGACGGGAATCATCCAACCACCGGTTTGCCTCAAAAGGAGAACACCATGCTGAAGAAAAAGATGCTCAAGGCTCTCAATGATCAAATCAATGCCGAAATGTTTTCATCCTACCTCTACCTGTCAATGGAATCCTACTTCCAGTCGATCAGCCTCACTGGCTTTGCCGCCTGGATGCGCGCCCAGGTGCAGGAGGAGTTGATGCACGGCATGAAGTTTTATGGTTTTGTCGGCGAGCGTGGTGGCAAGGTGACCCTGGAGGCCATTGCCAAGCCGGAATCGGTCTGGGCTTCGCCCCTGGCCGCCTTTGAGGCCATCCAGAAGCATGAGGAGCATGTCACCAGCCTGATCAATGACCTGGTTGATCTGGCCATCAGTGAAAAGGACCACGCCACCAACAATTTCCTGCAATGGTTTGTTTCCGAGCAGGTGGAGGAGGAGGCCTCGGTGGGCGAGATCGTCGAGAAGCTGAAACTCATCAAGGACAACCCCTCGGGATTGTTCATGATGGATGCAGAACTCGGCAAACGGGTCTTTACCATGCCGACCACCCCGGCTGCATAAGAACGAAACTGTGGGTAGTCGCGCCGTCAAAAACGAGGTCCTGGCACTGTTACAGAGCCAGGACCTCGCAAACATCATTACTGCATTGCAGGCCATGGCTGCCAAGGATGCGGTCAATGCACTGTTCTCGCTGATCTGCCGGGAGGATCTGCTGTTACGTTGGCGGGCGGTGACCTGCATGGGGCTTTCGGTGGCGCGGTTGGCCCAAGAGGAGATGGAAGAGGCACGCATCGTCATGCGCCGCTTTCTGTGGAGCCTCAACGACGAATCCGGCGGCATTGGCTGGGGCGCACCGGAATCCATGGCCGAGGTCATGTGCCATCATGCCGCCCTGGCTCAGGAGTATGTGCACATGCTCATCTCCTACATGCGCGAGGATGGCGATGAGTTGTGCCAGGATGGCAATTACATCGAGCACCCACTGCTGCAACGCGGCTTGCTCTGGGGCGTGGCCAGGTTGAGTGAGTGCCGCCCGGAACTGTTGCGGGCACGGGGCGCGACCATGGACATTCCACCCTATCTCGATGCAGCGGATGCAGAGGTACGTGGGTTGGCAGCCCTGACCTGCGGGCGGCTGGCGATTTCTGCCGCCACACCGAGGTTGCGCCAACTCACGGCCGATGAGGCCACCTTTCGCCTCTACCGGGCCGATGCACTGATGACGATGAGCGTGGCGGATGTGGCGCGACAGGCCTTGGAGGGGATGCCATGAGAGACGGCTTGTTCCCGGCGGTAGCCTGTGTGCAGTTTCCCATTGCCCTTGGCGATGTGGAACACAATATCAACCAGGTGCGTGCCCTGCTTGCGGCCTGCCAACCGGCCAAGGACAGTTTGGTGCTGCTGCCGGAGATCTGGGCCACCGGCTTTGATTACCCCTGCATCCGCGAATTGAGCCAGCGCACCCCGGACATTCTCGCCGCCATGCGGCAGTTGGCCGGCGAACACGGCATTATTCTCGCCGGCTCGCTCACCCAGCCCATGCCCGATGACCAGCGACCGCGCAACACGCTGTTTGTGGTCAGCGGCGACGGCGTTCTCGGCAGTATATCAAAGCAGCACCTCTTCACCTTCTGGCAGGAAGATCTTTACTACCAAGCCGGCAAGGCCGGGCCACCCCTGCCCACTCCCCATGGGCCGCTGGGCGGAATGATCTGTTATGATCTGCGTTTTCCGGAGGTGGTGCGCCGTCAGGTTTTTGCCGGCAGTCGGCTGCTGGTGGTGTCGGCGCAGTGGCCAATGAGTCGACTGGATCACTGGCAGACCTTGCTCAAGGCCCGGGCCATCGAAAACCAGTGCTATATCGCGGCTTGCAATGGTTGCGGTGAAACCGGCCGCATGGAAATGGCCGGCCATTCAATGATCATCGGCCCTGACGGTGTGGTGATGCGGCAGGCGGGCACCGAGGCCACGGTCATCGCCGCAGCCTTGGACGCAGCCCAAGTTGACGAGCAGCGCCGCCGCTTCTTTCCTGCCGGTGATCGCTCCTGGCTGGGTGCCGACAGCGATAAAATCCGCACCCTTGAAGCGTTGCAACACGAACTTGCCCCCATTCGCCGCCATGGCAGCCGTATTGCCTTTACCAACGGTTGTTTCGATATCCTCCATGCTGGTCACGTCAGCTACCTGGAACAGGCACGACGAACCGCTGACTGTTTGGTGGTCGGCCTGAATACCGATGCTTCGGTGCGTGGCCTCAAAGGCCCCAGCCGCCCCATCAACAATGAGGCCAACCGCGCCCGTGTGCTGGCAGCCCTGGGCTGCGTCGATTATGTAGTACTGTTCGGGGAGCAAACGCCGTTGCGCCTGATCAAAACCATCCAGCCGGATGTCCTAATCAAGGGGGCAGACTACGAAGAGGAACAGATCGTCGGTGCCGCTGAAGTGAAGGCCGCAGGTGGCAGGGTGGTGCGCATCGCCTTTGAGCACGACTGCTCCACCTCTGCCCTCATCACCACCATTCAACAACAACCCTGAAGGTGCAGCACAGGCTGCACATCCATCGACGGAGCAAGGATGCCTTATGACAACTATTCGTATTGACGGCATGAAATGCCAGCACTGTGCCAAGGCGACCCAAAAGGCTTTGGAAGAACTGGGCGCCACCGGAGTGAGCATCGACCTGAGTAAAGGCGAGGCCAGTTATGAAGGAGTTGTGGAGAAAGAAGTGATCCGCCGGACCATTGCGGAGAAGGGCTTTACCCTGCTTGATTGATCACCACAACAGGGCAGAATAAACCCTCGTTCATTCTGCCCTGTTTTCTGTCGCTTAAGGCTGATCAGCCTTTGTCCTCATCCACCACTCTGGTGGTTTCAATCGTTATCGATAATCGTCACCACCGCCGCTTTGTTGCTGCCCAGCACCGCACCGCTCGGGCTGCTCAGTTGCACGCTGAAGGTTTCGGCGCTTTCCTTGACTCTGTTGTTCACGATTGTGACCGAGATGTACTTGATGGAGGTATCCCCTGCCGCCCAGGTGAGGGTGCCGCTTTTACTGGTGAAATCGCTGGTTGCCTTGGCGGTATTGGCCAAGGTGGCGTATTTGACACTCACCTTTCCAGTGGTTCCGCCTTGCCGTGTAACGGGTATTTTCACATAGCGACCGCCCTCAGAAACGGAATAGTTGAGCGATTGCATCTGCACGGTCTGAGCAGTGGCACTTGCGTACTGCGCCAGAAGGCTGAGGCCACTGTAGGCAGCGTAGCCATGCAAACTCACATAATAGCGGCCAGCTACCGGCGCGGTGAAGGTACAGGTTTCGTTGTTGCCCGTCACATAGGGGGAACAATCGTAGGCCTCGGTGGTGGACAGGCTGTCTTTACGCACATAAAGGTCAACGTCCCCCGTGCCCCCTGATGTTTTGACAGAAAAAGAACTCTGACCGCTGGGCACATCGATGGCAAAATGGCGCAAGCTATCCTCGGCACCGGATAAGGAACTGACCGTGACCCCGTTGCTCAGTTGCGTCACCGTAGCGGTGAAGTTGGCGGCAACGGTTTTATTAGCATCCATTACCACCGTGCAGGTGGTGGCGGTCCCGGAGCAGGCACCACTCCACCCAGTGAAGGCGTAGCCGGTATTGGCGGTGGCGGTCAGCGTCACCGATGCGCCCTGGTTGTAGACGCCACCAGCCGGGGCAATCTGCCCGGTGGCAGCAGGTGAAACATTGGCGACCAGGGTGAAACCGCTTTGGCTGCCGATGGCGCTGGGTAGATCGAGGCGGGGAAAGCTGAGGCCGTTGCGGGCATCGGTCACTGTCTTGCCCGTTTTCAATCGTGTGATCAGTTGACTGACACTATCACTGGGAAAGGGTCCGCGTAACACAGCAGCCGCTCCGGCGACATGGGGCGAGGCCTGCGAGGTACCACCCATGATGATATCGCCCGCCGTGATCACTGCGCCGGGGGCAAGCATGGTCAGAAACGAGGCGCTATCGGAAAAACAGGTGACCTTATCCGCCGCAGTGGTGGCGTCAGTACAACTTCCCCAACCAATCCCTCCCTGATTGGCATCGTACACTGCGCCCACCGACACCACGTTGGAGTAGGCCGCCGGTGTCCCCATGGCGTTGGTATAGCCATCGTTCCCGGCTGAAGCAACCACCACGATGCCGGCATCGACGGCGCGCTGAATCGCCACACCCCAGGAATCAATGGGATTCACCGGAGCAGTGTACTTGCCGCCACCCAGGCTCATGTTGATGGCGGCAATATTATAGGTCGCCTTGTTGGTTACGCACCAGTTGATGGCGTTGATGACATCGCTGCTATAGGCATAACCATCACTACGAAACACATCCAGGGCGGCAATCTTTGCCTGGGGTGCCACACCGAGAACCACACCGGCGACGTTGGTACCATGCCCGTGGTCATCCAGGGCATTATCCGTCGCCGCGAAATCCTGGGCATAGACCACCTTGCAAGCGCCGCCCGGCGCATTGCATCCACCAAAGGCCGACCTGGTATAATCAACACCGGTATCGAGCACAGCCACCGTGGTGCCAGCCCCGCCTGCGGAGGCAATCTGCGTATTGTTTCGGCCGATCAGGGGTAGACTCTGGGTGAGAAAGGCGCTGTTGGCTCGGTTTTCATCGATGGAGAGAATCTTTTTATTGCCAACCAGTTTGGCCAAGGCTCTGGGCGAGTCCAAACGCAGATGCATTACCGGCAGCACGGAATACTCGCTTTTGACCTGCAAATCGGCATCCGCCACTGCGGTGGCCACCTCTTGCTTCAGGCTCCGCATGCGGTTCTTGCGTTTTTCCAGTCGTTGTCGGTAGTCGGCGCCCTTGGCCTGAAAGAGTTTCGGTGCCCTGGCATTTTCCTGCCGTTCCGCAACCTCTTCTGCGCTATCGTCGAGCAGCACCAGCACCTCGACCGGTTCGTTCCGCTCGACACGATCTGCTATCTGGGGCGAGTAAAGTTTGGACCAACTGGTCGGTGCCGCCCACGACTGGCTTACCCCGCAGATCATCATCAGGGACAGGGTCGAGACCCCCATGCGCAAATATTTGCGTGCTGCTTCGTTGTGCCTCGCGGTTTCATCATTTCGTTGCATGGCATCCTCGTCGGTTGTTTTCCATGATGTGGGATGTTCTATCAAGCAAAGTCTACTGCTCATACGGATTGGAAACTCTTGACATACTGTTTGGTAATTGACCGCCCCTACTTGCCCAGGAGCCTTCAACCGCTTACTAGGCCATGAGGGCTGGTTTCTCCAGGTAACCCAGGCACAACCAACGAAGAATCGCGGTTGCCGGGGCGATGCCAAGAACCTCGGCCACGATGGCCATCATGTTCTTGTGCCATAAGTACTACAGGATAAATGCCAGTATGGGCGGTGAGGCCAATTTTTCTCGAAGCAGACTGGCCAAGCGCGCCTGATACTGCGGGAGGCGGGGTTGGCATGGCCGCGATCACTCGTGCAACATGATGATTTTAGATCAAATACATCTCATCCCCGCTCAGCGGCAGCGTCGGCCTGCTGTCGTCAGAACCATTGCCATGGCAAGGGATTGAAGGGACTTGAGCCTCTCAATGACCGGCGACGTCGACCGCATCGCCACTGTTTATTGACCATCAGGGGCACTGATGGTACGTTGTTTTGTCATGTTAATTGGGCGGTTCAGGCAGAGCCCGGACCGCTTTTCCTTTGTGCGGAGTGAGGGCGATGAAAATCAAGACAGTACTGCTGAGTATTGCGGCCATCCTGGTGGTGGTGGGATTGCTGGCTGGAACCAAGGTGTTACAAATATCCACCCTGATCAAACAGAAGAAAACGGCGACGCTGCCGCCTGAAGTGGTCACCAGCTTTCAGGCCAAGGAGCAGCAATGGGAATCGCTGGTTACCGCTGTGGGGTCCCTGGAAGCGGTGCAAGGCGTGACCATCACCGCCGAGGTCACCGGCAAGATAACGACCATTGCCTTTGAAGCCGGCAGCAAGGTGAAAGCCGGCGACCTACTGGTGCAGCAGGATATCGCCGCCGAAACCGCGCAACTCCGCTCCGCCGAGGCAGCCGTTGAACTGGCGCGCATCACCTTGGAGCGCTCCAAGAAGATGCTGGCCACCAAGGTTGTGGCCGAATCCAATTACGATAATGCCGAGGCCAGCCTCAAACAGGCCTTGGCCCAGGCCGACGCCATCCGTGCCGCCATTGCCAAAAAGACCATCCGTGCCCCCTTCAGCGGCCGTTTGGGTATTCGTCAGGTCAATATCGGCCAGATCGTCAAGGAGGCGCAGGCGATTGTTTCCTTGCAAGCCCTGGATCCGATTTATGCCAACTTCCTGGTGCCGCAGCAGCAACTGCCCTTGTTGCGCCTCGGTTATGCGGTGCGGATCACCTCCGACGGCCTGCCCGCCGACCGGGTGCTGGAGGGTACCATCACCGCCATCAACCCCGATGTCGACGCCACCAGCCGAAACATCCGCATTCAAGCCACGGTGACCAATAACCAGGAGGAACTGCGCCCCGGCATGTTTGCCCAAGTAACGGTGGTGCTGCCGGAGCGCAAAACAGTGCTGACCGTACCGGCCACGGCCGTGCTCTACGCCCCCTACAGCGATTCGGTCTTTGTGGTGGAGGAGGCCAAAGAAGGCGGCAAGGTGGTGCATCAGCAATTCATTCGCCTGGGTGAACGGCGCGGCGATTTCGTCGCCGTCACCTCCGGCCTTAAAGCCGAGCAAACCGTGGTCAGCACCGGGGCGTTTAAGCTGCGTAACGGCCTGAGCGTGGTCATCGACAACACCCTGTCCCCGGAATTCAAACTGGCCCCCCAGCCCAAGGACAGCTGAACCATGAAATTCACCGATCTTTTCGTGCAGCGGCCGGTGCTGTCGCTGGTCACCAGCCTGCTCATCCTCATTGCCGGCTTGCAGGCGGTTGGCTCGCTCAGCGTGCGTCAATACCCCCGCAGCGACAACGCCGCCGTCACCATCACTACCGTGTATACCGGCGCCAGCGCCGATCTGGTGCGCGGCTTTATCACCACCCCATTGGAGCGTGCCATTGCCGCTGCCGATGGCATCGACTACCTGCAATCGCAGAGTTCGCTGGGCAAGTCGGTGATCACTGCCCGTTTGCGCCTCAACTATGACCCGATCAAGGCACTCTCCGAGATCAGCTCCAAGGTGGATCAGGTGCGCGGTGACATGCCGCCCGAGGCCGAGATTCCGGTGATCAACGTCGAGTCGGCCGATTCCAAGTTTGCCTCGGCCTACCTCAGTTTCACCTCGGATTTACTCCAGCAAAACGAGATCACCGACTACCTGGTCCGGGTCATCCAGCCGCGGCTCTCCGCCCTGGCCGGGGTGCAGCGGGCCGACGTGCTCGGTGCCCGCACCTTTGCCATGCGCATCTGGCTCGACCCGGCGCGAATGGCCGCCTTCAACGTTAGTCCGGCCCAGGTGCGTCAGGCCCTGGCCAGCAACAACTTCCTCGCCGCTGTGGGCAAAACCAAGGGTTCACTGGTGGAGGTCAATCTCACCGCCAACACCGACATGCGCTCGGTGGATGATTTCAAGCGCCTGGTCATCCGTGAAGACGGCGGCGCCATTGTGCGCATCGAGGACATCGCCGAGGTGGCACTCGGCGCCGAAGATTACGACACCGAGGTCCGCTTTTCCGGCCAGACCGCCGTGTTCATGGGCATCTGGCCGCTGCCCAACGCCAACTCACTGGATGTGATCAAGCTGGTGCGCGCCGAGATGGAGGCCATCAGCAAGCAATTACCCGAGGGCCTCACCGTCCGGGTGGCCTATGACGGCACCGATTACATCGACAACGCCATCAAGGAGGTGGTGAAGACGCTCAGCGAAACCCTACTGATCGTGGTGGTGATCATCTTCCTTTTCCTTGGTTCGCTGCGCTCGGCGATCATCCCGGTGGTTACCATCCCCATGTCGCTGATCGGCGCGCTGTTTTTGATGCAGGTCTTCGGCTTTACCATCAACCTGTTAACCTTGTTGGCCATTGTGCTTTCGGTGGGATTGGTGGTGGACGATGCCATCGTTGTCGTGGAAAACGTTGAACGCCATCTCAGCGAGGGCAAATCGCCCATGGATGCGGCCCTGCTCAGTGGCCGCGAACTGGTCAGCCCGCTGATCTCGATGACCATCACCCTGGCGGCGGTCTACGCCCCCATCGGCTTGCAGGGCGGCTTGACCGGCGCACTCTTTCGTGAATTTGCCTTTACGCTGGCCGGCGCGGTCACCATCTCCGGTGTGGTTGCCCTCACTCTCTCACCGATGATGTCCTCGCGCCTGCTCAAGGCCGGCATGACCGAGAAGGGCTTGGCCGGTCGCATCGAGCGCGATTTCAAACGGCTGCGCAACGCCTACGGTCGTTGGCTCGAGTTCACCCTGCGCAACCGGCCAGCGGTGTATCTGCTGTGGATTGCAGTCGGGCTGCTCTCGGTGCCGCTATTCTCGATGTCGGCCAAGGAACTGGCACCCACCGAGGATCAGGGGGTCATCTTCGGTATCGTCGATTCAGCGGCCAACTCCACCCTGGACCAGAACAGTTATTTCACCGCTGCCGTCAACCGCGCCTTTCAGAGTGTGCCGGAAACCGAGTTCGTCTTTCAGCTCACCCAGCCCAACTCCGGGTTTAGCGGCATGGTGGTCAAACCCTGGCAGCAACGTCAGCGCACCATCTTTCAGATCATGCCCGAGGTGGCGATGAAGGTGCATGGCATCCCCGGCATCCGCGTGCTGCCGGTAACGCCTCCGGCCCTACCCGGTGGCGGCCAGTTTCCGGTGGAGTTTGTCATTGCCTCCACCGCCGATCTCGACCAGATCCTCAGCTTCGCCCAGCAGATTCAACTGGCGGCGGCGCAGAGCAAGATGTTCGCCTTTCCGCCACTGATCGATGTCAAGATCGATCAACCGCAGACCGAGCTTGTGATCGACCGCGACAAGGTGGCGGATCTCGGCCTCAACCTGCAACAGGTGGGCAGCGATCTGGCGACGATGATGGGTGGCAACTATGTCAACCGCTTCAACATTGCCGGCCGCAGCTACAAGGTGGTGCCGCAGACCATGCGTGTGGACCGACTCAACCCCGAGCAACTGGGACAGATGTATGTCACCGGCCCCACTGGGCAACTGGTGCCGCTCTCCACCATCGCTACCCTCAAGGATTCCACCGTGGCCCGCTCGCTCAATCGCTTCCAACAGTTGAACGCGGTGACCATCAGTGCCTACCCGGTGCGGCCGCTGGACGAGGCCCTGCGCTTTATGGAGGATGAGGCGGCCAAGATCCTGCCGCAAGGATATACCCTCGACTATACCGGTGAATCGCGCCAGTTGCGGGTGGAGGGTAACACCTTTCTCCAGGCCTTTGGCCTGGCCATTGTGCTCATCTTCCTGGTACTGGCGGCGCAGTTCAACAGCTTCCGCGATCCCTTTGTCATCCTGGCCGGTTCGGTGCCGCTGGCCATGTTCGGCGCCCTGATCTTCACCTTCCTCAAGATGCCCGATCCCAATGTCCCCTTCTGGACCAAGGGTTGGACCACCAGCCTCAACATCTATTCCCAGGTGGGACTGGTAACCCTGGTGGGATTGGTGTCGAAGAATGGCATTCTCATTGTTGAGTTCGCTAACAAGCTGCAACTGCAAGGCTTGAGCAAACACCAGGCAGTGCTTGAGGCCTGCATGACCCGGTTGCGACCGATTCTCATGACCACCGGTGCCACCATCGCCGGTCACTTCCCGCTCACCCTGGTCACTGGAGCTGGCGCGGCCGCGCGTAACTCCATCGGCCTGGTACTGGTGGGCGGCATGGCCATTGGCTCGCTGTTTACCCTCTTTGTCATCCCGTCCATCTACATGCTGGTGGCCAAGGATCACTCCAAAGACCGCAGTGAAAAGGAAGGCGTTACGACGCAACTCTAGGTGCAAACGGCAGCCTCCCCGGACCGTCGAAACGCTATTTGCAAGAACATGCTGATTTTGTTAGGCTTGAAGATATCCACAATATTTCCCCTGGAATGGAGAAAGCCATGAAACGACCTATTTCAAACATGTTCAGCCTGCTGACGGCGGCTTCTCTCAGTGTTGGCTGCTGCACCACCACGCTGCTGGCCAAGGAAGCGGACCCCACCATGCCCAAGGATCCAGGGCTCAACGCCACCGTGGATGTGACCATGGCCCGGCCGGTCGGGGCGGCGGCCACGGTGGCTGGTTTTGCCCTATTTGTGGTTTCCTCGCCCTTTTCGCTGTTGGGCGGCAATGCCGAAGAGTCATGGGATAACCTGGTGGCGGCCCCGGCGGCCTATACCTTCAAACGGCCGCTGGGCCATTTCGAGGATCCCTCGGCCAAGCCGGCAGCGGGAAAGTAATCCCCGCTGCGCAACCGCTCTTTGCTACCGCCGCAAAGAGGAACATCCAACGTGGTCACCTTTCTCGGTGAGAATATCGTAACCTTTCGATAAACCTTCACTTCCCCTTGCCAAAACGATTCTTTTTTCCGATAATGGGAAGAACGTTCTGCCACAGGAGAAGCGATGCGTCAGGTAGAGATCATCGAACAGCCACACAACGCTCCCGGCCAACAACCGCGCCGCCCTCCCTTCCTTCCCGGCCGCAATACCCTGCTGGCCGTGGCCTTGCTGCTTCTGGCCATCCTCACCGGCATCTACTCCCTCCTTTCTTCCTCCGAATCCGCCGCTGAACGTGTGGCTCGCACCGGTGTCGTCCGCATCGGGTATGCCGTGGAGGCCCCCTTTGCCTTTGTCGATGGACAGGATCAGGTAAGCGGCGAATCCCCGGCGGTGGCGCGGGCGATCTGGCAACGACTGGGTATCCGCATCGAATGGGTGCAGACTGATTTCGCCTCACTCATCCCGCAGCTGCGCACAGGTCGCTTTGATCAGATTGCCAGCGGCCTGTTCATCCGACCTGATCGCGCCCAACTGGTGGCCTTCACCCGGCCCTCGCTCTGCCTGCAACCAGCCCTGCTGGTCCGGCAGGGCAACCCCTTGCAACTGCGTAGCCTGGCCGATATTGCCAACCAGGAGAAGGCACGGCTAGCGGTCATCACCGGTGCGGTGGAGGCTGAAGACGCTGCCCGCGCCGGCATTCCAGCTGACCGCATCCTTGCCTTCGCCACTCCCGAACTGGCGATACAGGCCATGCGGCAAGGGCTGGCCGATGCCCTGGCCCTCAGTGCCCCGACCATCAAACAACTGGCGGCCACCCACGCTGATATGCAACGCACCCAACCCCTGTCCGCCCCTGAGACTACTTCTGGTTGCGGAGCCTTTGCCTTTCGCCTGGAGGATAAACAGCTGCTCCGCCAATTTGATCAGGCGCTAGCAGGGTATCTCGGGAGCCGCGAGCATCTGCTCCTGCTCCAATCCTTCGGCCTGGGGGAGGAGGAGCTGCCTCCCCGGTCGCAAGCAGCTTTAACGCCGGAAGTCCGTTAATGACCTCTATTGCCTCTCCCAAATCCTTGAGCCAACGCCTCATGCCGCGCAGCGAGCGGCCTCTACTGATCCTGGCCGCCGTGGCCCTAGTTTCTTCACTGATGCTCTGGTGGTCAACTCAGCTCAGCCGCACCACTTTTCCGCCCTACATCGCCCTGAACGACAACCTGCAACAGGCCCACCGCTCCATCGACCTGGCCCTGCTTGATCTCGCCGGATACCACGCCGGTGAGGCGAGTAACCGCCAGGAGGTTATCACGGCCCTGGACCAGGCTGGCCTTAAAATCCGCGATTGCCTGGAAGGCCGCAGTAGTTTGGCCAATGTGCAAGCCGTCGCTCCCGACGGGAGGATGCTGCAACGGCTGCAAAATCATGCCGAGATCTTTGCACGTCTGAGGCAGACCATGCGTGCGCAGCTGGAGGTCCAGGCCAACAACGCCTTGCAATTCCAGCAAACCGTGCAGTTGCATGAGTTCAAACAAAGTGCCGATGCCATCAATACAGAACTCGCAGCACTGCTTACCCAAACCCTCGCCGATCAGGAGCGGAAACAACAGATTTGTACCGGACTGTGGCTGGTTTTTTTACTGACATCTTTTTTCCTGCTCTACCGGGCCGCACGCATCGAATCCGCCCATGTCCAGCAGGAACAGATCATCCATGCCCTGCTCGACGCCACCAATGATGCCATCTTTGCCAAGGATCGTGCTGGCCGTTATCTCTTCTGCAACCAGGCGGCGCAACGCATCATCGGCAAGGACGCCGCAGAGCTGATCGGCCATGATGACCATCACGCCTTTCCCGCTGATATCGCTGACCAACTGATGGCCAAGGATCGCTCGATCATGGATTCCGGCACAACCAGCCATCACGAAGAGATGATAACCACCTTGCACGGCGAATCCCTGGTGTTCATGGTGGCCAAGGGGGTGCTGCGCGATCACAGCGGCGAGGTCAACGGCCTCTTTGGCATCTCCCGCGACATCACCCGGCAGCGCCAAGACGAAGAACAACTCCATAGCCATCGCCGCCTGTTGCAGCGCACCAGCCACCTGGCCAAGGTTGGTGGCTGGGAATTTGATCCCCACACCATGCAGGGTAGTTGGACCGAGGAATGTGCCCGTATCCACGATGTGGAGCCTGCCGCCATGACAAACGCCGCCGAGGGATTGTCGTTTTTCCAGGGCGAGCATCGGCAGCGCTTGGAGCAGGCCATCAGTGAAGCCATCAACGCCGGGACCCCCTATGACCTGGAGTTGGAGTTGATCAGTGCCAAGGGAGTGCGCAAATGGATACGCACCCAATGCGAGCCAGTGAGAGAAGTAGGCAAGGTCAGGTATCTGTACGGGGCCATTCAGGATATCACCGAGCGCAAACAGGCCGAGATGGCACTGCGCAGCAGCGAGTTGGCCTTACAGAAGGCGCAACGGCTGGCGGAGATCGGCAGTTGGCGATGGGATGTGACCGATGATCGGCATCAATGGTCCGAGGAGACCTATCGCATTTATGGACTGGATCCGCACCAGCCACCCACTACTTATCCGGAGGTCCAGCGGTATTTCACCGCGCAAAGCTGGCAGACGCTGACCCAGGCGGTGGAGCGCTGCTTGCACGATGGCAGCCCGTATATCTGCGATGCCGAGGTGATCCGCCCCGACGGTACCCACCGCTGGATCACAGTGCGTGGCGAGGCCATTTGTGATGGCGAGGGCACAGTCCTGTCGCTGATCGGCACCATTCAGGACATCACCGAACGCAAGCAGATGGAAGAGACGCTGCGCGAGTCCGAACAGCGTTTCCGCACGCTGTTTCATCAATCCATGGACGCCATTGCCATCATGGATGGCGACCCACCACGCTATCGTTTCGTCAATCCGGCCTTTATCGAGCTGTTTGGCTACAGCAGCGAAGAAATCACCACCCTCAACGACGAGGATGCCTGGGTGTTGGTCCATCCCGATGATCGTCCCATTGTACAGGCCAACCTCAAGGAGCGGATGGAGGGGCGGGCGACCTCGGCCCGGTATGAATTTAGGATACTGCGCAAGGATGGCGAAGTGCGCTGGGTGGAGGCCAGTGGCAGCATTGCCGAAGTCGGTGGTAGAAAATTCAACCAGACCATCTACCGCGACATCACCCCACGCAAACAGGCGGAAGCCCTGCAACAGAGCCTGCAAGACCAATTAATCCAGGCGCAAAAGCTGGAGTCGGTGGGTCGGCTGGCCGGTGGCGTTGCTCATGATTTCAACAATATGCTCAGCGTTATCCTCGGCGGCCTTGATCTGGTGGAAGAGCAGGTGGAAGTGGGATCACTGATCCATAACGACTTGCAGGAGATCAAAAAAGCCGGGCAGCGCTCTGCCGAACTGACCCGGCAACTGCTGGCCTTTGCCCGCAAACAGACCATCTCGCCTAAGGTGCTGGATATCGATACCACCGTGGAAGGGTTGTTGAAGATGCTGCGCCGGCTCATCGGCGAGGATATCGATCTGGTGTGGGCACCTTCCTCCCAGCTCTGGCCGGTGCATATCGATCCGTCCCAGGTGGATCAGATCCTGGCCAACCTCTGCGTCAATGCCCGCGACGCCATTGACGGCACCGGCAAGCTGACCATCGAAACCGATAATGTCATCTTTGACGCCGCCTACTGCGCCAAGCATGCGGAATGCGCGCAGGGGGAATATGTGCTACTGGCGGTCAGCGACAACGGCTGCGGCATGGATCGCGACACCCTGAAACGGGTCTTTGAACCCTTCTTCACCACCAAGCATATGGGTGAGGGTACCGGACTGGGCCTGTCGATGGTGTATGGCATCGTGCGCCAGAATAATGGTTTTATCCGTGTTTACAGCGAACCTAGCCACGGCACCACCTTCAAGATCTACCTACCCCGTTTTAGTGAGGCGGTGACTGATGCGCAGGAAATCGCACCCATACCGGCACCGCTACCGGGCAAAGGGGGCACCATCCTGTTGGTGGAGGATGAAAAAGCCCTGTTGGAGTTGAACGAGCGCATGCTGATCAACCTGGGATATACGGTACTGGCGACCTCCAGTCCCAGCGAGGCCATTCAACTGGCGGTGCAGCACCAAGGAGACATCGATCTGCTGCTCACCGATGTGGTGATGCCGGAGATGAACGGCCGCGAGTTGGCCACTGCCCTACTCACCATTGCCCCACAGGTGCGCCAGGTGTTCATGTCCGGCTACACGGCCAACGTCATTGCCCATCATGGCGTACTGGACTCGGGAGTGCATTTCCTGCAAAAACCCTTCTCCAAACGGGATCTGGCCACCAAACTGCATACGGTGCTCACCGAGCCGCCGTCAATCGCCTGATCAGGGTTCGCTGCTGCGGTTTTCCCGCAGCAGCAACAGCTGCACATTGCCCGCCTCTTTCATCTGTCCCGCCTCCAATCCGGCCTCGTCGCCGCTGCCCCAGAAGAGATCGATTCGTCCCGGCCCGTTGAGGGCGGAACCGGTATCCTGCACCGTCACCAGCCGTTGCAAGGGCTGCCAATGCACCACCTTGCCGTTGGCCATCACCGGTCGCCGGCTTTGCACGGCAAGGATAGCACCCGGCGGGTAGATGCTTTGGTCAGCAGCGGCCGAACGCCCCGGTGTCAGCTCCAGGCCAACGTTGCCGATGGCCGGGCCGGGTAGCGCCCAATCAAAGAAGATGAAGGAATCGTTCTGCCACAGAATCGATTCGCGTTCCTCGGGGTGGGCGGTCAGGTAGAAGCGGATGGCATCCATGGTGACATCGGCCAGTTGCATCCGCCCTGATTTCACCAGCACTGTGCCGATACTGGTGTAGGCATGGCCATTTTTCTGGGCAAAGCGAACCCCACGCAGGCCGCCATCCGGCAAGCGGATGATGCCCGAACCCTGGACATGGAGGGTGAAGGCATCAAAAGGATCGCGCAGCCACACCAGCTCGCCACCACGGAGCAGCTGGCCCGTTTCGATCTCGCGGCGTGTCCAGTACGGGGTGAGGATATCGTTGATCAATCGCCCGATACGGGTGGGCTTGCCGGCCTGGCGCTGGATAACCAGATCGGCGGGCGGTGCATAAAGGGGATGAAGATAGGGTGGCTGGCGTTGCAGGCTACCGGCAAAGATGGGCTGGTAGTAGCCGGTGATCAAGGCGGGGCGCGGGGACGCAGTGGCGGATTGGGCGCTGAGGAGAACAAAATCCTCGGCTATGCGTTGCTGAAACCTGGCGTCATCGGCAACGCTGTGCAGCAGATGGGTGAGGTGGTCGGCGGAAGCAAGCAAGCGCTGCGCCGGCACCGCCTGGTTGGCGAAGCGATAGCGGGTGGTGGGTGGCAGAGAGCGCAGATAGCCCCGACTACGCTCCAGGGCCGTGATCAGGCTGGCCCGGTCCAGATCGTCGATGACCGCCACCGGCTGTGCCAGGGGCGCTTCTGTTGCCGCCTGAAGCGTGGGTAACCCCATCGCAGGGATTCCCCAGAGCATCAAGATGGCCAGCAAGGGCCGCATCATCGGCAAAATCGCTGCTCCCCGGGTTGCCCGCCGCCGCCAGCGCTCAGGGCAAGGGACTGTCGAACTGGTCGGCAAAGGCGGCAAGGAAGCTGTCCAACTGCGAGGCCGGGAGAGCGTTGATGCCGGCCGCTGCTGCCCGGCCACCACCGGTGGGGAACTGCCGGCACAGGCTATCGGCACCTTGGCGGCTGGCCAGCGGTGCGCGCACACTGACCAGATAACTGCCCTCCGGGTTGGCGATAAGGGTGGCATGGGCCATGGTCGGTTGCTCCCGGGCCAACTGGTTGGCAAAAACGCCCACCACCCGCCGGGCCCAGGCCGCCGGTGGCAGCACAAAGACCCGCCCCGAACCGGTGAGATGATGTGGCTGCAAGGCGCCGGCCAGGGCCATATCCGCGGCAAACCCCTGCCGTAAGCGTTCCAGCAGCGGTGACTGCTGCATAAACGACCAGGGATCGGTAAAACGGTTGACCTCGGTAAAGAGGTCGCGGGGATGGATGTGCAGATCCGTCTCGCTCATGCCGTAGCCATTGTAGTTGAGCAGACGGCCGATCTGCTTGAGCTGCTCCACTTCCTTTGCCGCGAGGTGGAGGTCGGCGGCCAAGGCGGTGGCCTCCTCGTCGAGGTTATCGCCAAAGGCACCGACAATGGCCCAGAGCCGGTATCGCCCACCCAGCAACTGATCAATGATCAGCGAGGTGCAGAGCAACGGTGATGGATCGATGTGGGGTTCCAGTGAAGGATGCGAGGGAATTTCGCCACTGAAATGGTGGTCGACGTACAAGATGCGGTTGCCCTGCGCAAGCAGATGGAGCAAGGCGTCGCGGTTGCGATCCAGTGAGATATCAAGCACGGTGATGCGGGAATCGCGCACATCGGCAAGCCGCTGTAGCAGTGCGATATCCCGCTTCACCCCGGTGACGAGCCGGGCGCCTACGCAGGGTCGATGCAGCCGCAGCTGTTGCAGGGCGCAGATGCCATCGGCATCGCCATTGAATACATCGATGCAGGGGCGATCTTCGCCGTCGTCATCGGTGCCAGCACAGTGCATCCGGCTCAGTTGCCTCCGAATTCCGCACCAAAGGGGCTACCGATGTTGGCGAGCCGAAAGGTGATCATGTAGGCATTGTCACCGGATTCGGAATGGGAGGAGAGCTCCACCGACCAGCAAGGCTGGGTCCAGCGCAGGCGAACCACCTCCTCGATGGTTTCCTTGTCCTCGATGGAACGCTCCAGCGAGTAGCCGGCCGCCAGATTGTAGGGCAAGAGATACCAGACACTGCCCTTGATCGAGTTGGTTTCGGTCTCTTCGTTAAAACGATAATCCAAGGAGAAACGATCACCGGCACTATCCATGTAATCGCCGTCGATGGAGTGGTAGAACATGCCATCACCATAGACATCGATCTTGGTGAGATACTTGATGCGGGCGCGCTCAAAGGGGTACCAGCCGGTTTCCGCCTCCACCGGCGTCAGCGGTGTGTCGCTCTCGGTGGAACGCAGATCATAGCCCTGCTTGACCTTGAAATAGAGATAATCACGTTCAAAGGTTCGCCCGTTGCGCTCCCCGGAGATGGCAAAGAAGTTGTTCACCCCCAGGTACACGGCATTCTCCTCCTCCAGATCATCAATGGGATCAAAGATGGGCAGGACCTTTTCATCGGGAATACCCGTGTACTCATAGGCAACAAAGGGCCGCAGGGTGTGGCTGAGCCCGCTGACCTCGTCGAAATCCACCGAAAAATCGCGCATCAGCGTGGTGCCGACTTCCGAGTCCAGGGTGTA
Organism: uncultured Desulfobulbus sp.; assembly: GCA_964639845.1. Lineage (GTDB taxonomy): Bacteria > Desulfobacterota > Desulfobulbia > Desulfobulbales > Desulfobulbaceae > Desulfobulbus. The sequence continues at coordinate 1,164,803 of CAZXHS010000001.1, forward strand.
GAGAAAACGGTTCTTGGAGGTGACGTCCTGCCACTCCGAGGCACCGTTGTCGTCGATGAGATAGGAGGTGTTGCGCACCCCGGCGCTGAAATTGCTCTCCAGGTAGCGCGACAGGGGAATACCCGTGGACAGGCTGGGTTTGAGATCGATGCGTTGCGCGGTGACGCCCTCATCCCGCCAGAAACTGGTGTAATTGGTGTTCCAGACAAAGTCGGGACCAGCCGAAGACCCCACCGGCAGCAGGCCGTCGTAGCTCAAAGAGGGCAGCTTCCAGGCTGGCGAGGGATTATCGGCATCGTAGTCTGTTTCGCTGACATCGTAGGCCCCGGAGATTTCGGCCAACAACGAGGTGCCGTTGTCGTAGGAGCGCAGGGCGGCAAAGGAATTTTCGCGCAAGCGGTTATCTTCATCGGTAAAACCGCGCCCGAAAACCTTGCGGAAACGCTCGTTGCTGCTCTCGAAACTGGTGGAGCCGCTGTTAAACTCGCGCAGGTAATCGCTGTCGGAGACAACATCCACATCCAGGCGGGTGGTCCACTCACCAATATCCTGGTCCGCCTTGCCGCGTATCCAGTAGCGCTCGGCATTGGTGTGGGTGAAGTTACCATCGGCATAATAATCGACTTCCGAGGGGTCAGAGAGGGAATCATCGAGATAGTGGGCTGCGATCATGCCCTTACTCTCTTCGTCGCTGGCATAGCGGAACTCGACACCGCCCATGAACCCGCGATTAGCAAAGTAGCGCGGGTAGAAGGTAAGATCGGCACTGGGCGAGAGATTAACGAACAGCGGTGTCTCCAGGCCAAAACCATCGCGATTGGAGAAGAAAAACTCGGGAAAGAGCAGACCTGTCTGGCGTTTGCGTTTGGCCGGCAGCAGCATTACCGGCGTATACAGCACAGGAAAGCCCTTGATGCGGAAGGTGGCATGTTTGAGAAAGGCGTAACCGCCGTCAGTGAGCTCGGTATCGGCGGCAGCGAAGCTCCAGGGCGGCACCTCACCCGGTTGCAGTTTACAGGTCACCACCCAGCCATCCTCAATGTGGTAGGTCAGCTCGCCGGTTTTTTCGATGAGGACGCCCTCGAAGTGGAGATCCTTTTCCTGGCGAATGACGGTGGCCTGCTTGAAGCTGCCGGTGGATTGCTCCAGGTCGATGACCCCGGACTCGGCGGCCAGATGGTCCGGCCCGATATCGAGCAGCACATTGCCACTGATCTCCAGACTCCCACGGTTGAGGTCGTAAGCGACGCGGTCGGCACGAATGGTGGTCACGGTTTTCAAAGGCACCGTGGACTGCGGAGGTTCTTCTTGGCTAGCGGCGCCGGGCCGTGGCACGACAGGTGCCGCGATCGCGGCCCCGCCGGTGGCGGCTGGCGGCGCGGGTTCTTTCTTCTCCAGCACGACATTGCCCTGGGCCACCAGACGCGGCGGATTTTCCTCGCGGACCATCTTGTCGGCGATAATATCCCACTGCTTGGCACTGATGGCAACGGCAGCACCGGCAGGTGCGGCTGCCCAGGGGCAGAACAAGGCCAGCGCGAGGAGCAGCGGCAACGTGGAACTCGGAAACAAAATATGCTTCACCTTAGCAGGCTCCTTTGAAGGCAAGACGACAAGAAGGGAATTACAGGCAGATGAGGCTATTGCCAGCAACCGAGGAGGAGGGGCCAACCGGTTGGACTCATTGAAGGAAAATGGCGTTTCCCGCTCCTGGACAACTGGCCCGAATGTACGAGTACGCTTCTGTCGTGTCAAGCGAAAAGTCGCAGATTTGCCTTGCGCCACCGCGGAAATTGGTTTAAGTAAGGCGTGTCATAAAATTGCCTAATAACTTGATTTTCCATAGCTTGCCCCTTTCCCCCTTGCCTACGTTTTCCACGGCGGCATCAACCACGCGCAACGCTGCATGAACTGTATCTTCGGCCCGGTGCAATCCAGACGACTTGGCCGCTCCCTCGGTATCGATCTCTTCCGCACCAAGCTTTGCAATCTCAACTGCATCTATTGCGAAGTCGGACGCACCTTGGCCCCGGTGGGGCAGCGGTCTGCCTACTCCGACACGAGAACCCTGCTCGCCGAGATTGATCAGTTCTGCGCCGACAGTGCCCGCCTGGCCGAAGTGGATGTGGTGACGGTGACCGCCAAGGGAGAACCGACCCTGCACAGTGATTTGGGCACGATCCTCCGCCATCTCAAAGAGGTGAGCAGCAAGCCCATAGCCGTGCTCACCAACGGCACCACCCTGGATGATCCGCAGGTGCGGGCCGATCTCATGACCGCCGATATCATCACCCCGTCGCTGGATGCTGCCCGCGAGTCCAGCTTTCGTGCCATCGACCGACCAATGGCGGGGCTGCACCTGACCACCATCATCGACGGCTTGACCACCTTCACCCATGCCTATGCGGGTAAGCTGTGGTTGGAAATACTGCTGGCCCAAGGAATCAACGATGCGCCCGAAGATATCGAGGCGCTCATTGCCGCCATCGGCCCCATGCGTGTTGATCGCTTGCAGCTCAACACCGTTGTCCGCCCTCCAGCGGAACCCTTTGCCCTGCCTGTGGCCCAGGAGCGGCTCGCTGCCATTGCCAGCCAGCTGCATCAGGCCCTGAAATTACCGGTCGATCTGCCCTTTGCGCCGACGACCACTTTCATTTTCCCGGAACAATCGGCCTCGGTGCATGCGCCATCCAATGGCACATCCACGGAGTCGGTCATTCGGGACATTGTTGCCATGTTACAACGGCGGCCCTGTACCGCCGCTGATATCGACCGGACCTTTCATCTGAACGGTCCGGCCCAAGTTGAGCACCTCCTCGAACCGCTGATCCGCTCCGGTCGCCTGCACTGCCGGGTACAGAGTGGCCTGCGCTATTACCAATGTGCTGCATGATGGACGACCACACGAGAACCATCCGTCAGCAGTTGTCTGCCCCTAGGGGCGACAGGTGGGGTGCTTGGAATAATTACCCAAAGGATACCAATGACCAACAACAACACCCAAGACGACAAAACCCCTCCGGTCCGGAAGGCCAAAAAAGGTGCCTGGTGGAAAAGCCTCGCCCCTGATGCAGGGCAGCCTGCGGCCGAATCAGCCGCTGCGTTGGCCGAAACCAGCCAACCTGCCCAACAAGTTGAGATTGCAGAGAATCCTGACATCCCTGCTTCATCACCAACGCTGAGCGCGCCGCAACCAGCAGAGCCCCTGTCCGCCCCTGCGGCGTCGCAGCCTCCCGAGGAACCAGCTCTTCCGCCGGCCGAACCCATCACGTCATCTCCTGCCCCTGAATTCGCGGCTGCATCCGAGCCGGCACCCGCACCCGCTTCAAGCGTGGAGGCTACGCCGATTGCCGAGGAGGTGGCCGAGGTCATCGAACCTACTGCCACGGCCGTTGAACCAACGCCGGTACCAGTGATCGAGGCCTTGGCAGCGGGCGAGGCCAGCGCGTTCACGCCCCTAAGCACCGACGAGCCCACCATTGCGGCGGAAGTAGCCACCGACACGACCGAGACGGAAAATGAGGCTGGGAAGCCGGAGGACCAGTCGGCGACCGAGGAGACGCCCACGCCTGCCAAGAAGCGGCGCTCCCGTCGCGGCGGCAAGAAACGGGGGAAGAAAGGTGAGGCCACTGAGACGGCAGCCGAGAGTACCGAAGGTGAAGAGGGTATCGTCGAGCCGCAGATCCAAGAACCGGTAGAGGCCGACGGCGAAGACGACGAGGACAACGACCGGGTGCCCGATGAGCCCAGCGATGTCCCCGAAAAGCCGGTGGTCTACAAGCTGCTGATCAATGCCGAGGAGCCCGAGGAGTGCCGCCTGGCCCTGGTCGAAGATGGGCGACTGGAGTCCTTCCACGTCACCACCTCAGACCGCGAGGCCACCAAGAACAACATCTACAAGGGGCGGATTGTCTCCATCGAGGCCAATTTGCAGGCGGCCTTTGTCGATATCGGCACCGGTCGTAACGGCTTTTTGCCCTTTAACGAAATCCATCCCGAGTATTACAAACAGGATGTCAACGAGCGCGTACGCGGTCTCATCACCCAGCAGCAGTGGAAGAAGCTGAAGATCGAGGACGTGATGCAGCGTGGCCAGGAGGTGCTGGTGCAGGTGGTCAAGGAGGTCACCGGCAACAAGGGCGCCAACATGACCACCTACCTCTCCCTGCCCGGCCGCTTTCTGGTGCTGATGCCGGGCAGCGACAGTGCCGGTATCTCGCGCAAGATCGTTGGAGAGGAGCGCCGCTCCTTGCTGCGCGACATCATGAGCGAGTTCGAGATCCCCGAGGGCATTGGCTACATCATCCGCACCGCCAGCGCCGAAATCACCCACAGCGCCTTGGAGAAGGACCTGCAATCGCTGCTCAGCCTGTGGGAGGAGGTCAAGGGACGCGGCCAGACCATGGACGCCCCGGCCCTGGTCTACGAGGAGCAGGACATGGTCATCCGCTTCCTGCGCGACCACTTCATCCCCGAAATTCAGGAGATCCTGGTCGACACCCAGGAATCCTTGGAAAATGTCAACGCCTTCATCGACTCGCTGCCGGCCAAGCAAACACAGGTTAAGGTGCGCCTGCACAAGGGCAGCAAACCGATCTTCAACCAGTTCAACATCGAAGAGCAGATCGAGTCGATCTTCAAGCCGCAGGTGCCCCTGCCCTCCGGCGGCTCGATCGTCATCAACCCCACCGAAGCACTGGTGGCCATTGATGTCAACTCCGGCCGCACCTCGAAAAACTCGGATTTCGACGAGACCATCTTCCTGGCCAACATGGAGGCAGCGGCGGAACTGGCGCGGCAACTGCGGCTGCGCGACCTTGGCGGCCTGATCGTGGTCGACTTCATCGACATGCGCAATAAAAAGCACATCCGCGAAGTGGAGCGCCAGGTGAAGATCAGCATGAAGCGCGACAAGGCCAAGGTGGACACCAGCAAGATCTCGCGCTTCGGCCTGATGCAGATCTCCCGCCAGAAGATGGGAGCGCCCATCGAAAAAGGCAGCTACCTGACCTGCGAGTACTGTCAGGGCCGTGGCGTGGTGCGCTCGGTGGAAACCCTGGCCCTCTACTACCTGCGCCGTATTCAAACCGGTATCACCCGCAAGAAGGTGGCCCGCATCGAATGCCGCCTGCCGCTGGAGGTGGCCCAGTACCTGCTCAACAAGAAGCGTACCGAACTGTTCGAACTGGAAAACAAACACCGGGCCAAGATCGATATCATCCCCCGTGGCGAGATGAAGCCCACCGAGCATCAGATCGATTTCCTCGAAGCGGAGTCCAATCGCTGATCGCAGGGCCACAACCTGCGGTAAACGGAGCACCGGCAAAGAAAGTGCTTGCGCATCGCCCCGCTTCAGAGTATATGAGCAACCACATTTGCGCCTGTAGCTCAGCTGGATAGAGCGCCGGACTACGAATCCGTAGGTCGGGAGTTCGAATCTCTCCAGGCGCGCCAGACATTCAAGGGTTTAGAGGTTTTCCTCTAAACCCTTTTTTGTTGGCGCCACCATCGGTACAACCAGCCCCTCCTCAACGTGGTCAGAACTCGATTTCTGCGCGCCTCTTTTTTTATCAATACTTCCAAAACGCATGGGCCACCGGCAACCGGTTGAGGATTTGCCGGTACACCTGCCAATTTGGCATGAACTGGTCCATCAAGGCTATGAAATGTTGGTTATGGGTGGGTTCGATGAGATGTGCCATCTCATGCACCACCAGATATTCCAGGCATTCGCGAGGTTTCTTCACCAGCTCGCTGTTGAGCCTGATGCTGCCGGTGGCGGCATTGCAACTGCCCCACCGGGTTTTCATCCGTTGGATGTACACCTTGCTGACCTTGACGCCGATGACCGGTTGCCAGTGGGCAATCAGCGGCGGCACAGCCTGCCGGAGTTGCTCGCGATACCAGGCTTCGACAATCTCCTGCTTCTTTTCCTCGCTGGTTCCGGGCCGAACCTGGAGCACGATCGTTCGGTGCTGAAGCTGCACCTGCGGCGGCTGATCGAGCTCAACCACGGCCAACAGGTAGCGCTGCCCCCAGAGATAATGGCTTTCCCGGTCAAGATATTCGCGGGGCGTCTCCCGTATCTGTTCTTGGAGTTTTTTTTGTTGGCTCTTGATCCAACCAAGCTTGGTGATGGCGAAGATGCGAATAGTGTCAAGCTCCATGCGCAACGGCGCGGCAATACGCACATGGCCGGTTGGCGGATAGACGCTCAGGTGCAGATTCTTGATATCCTTGCGCTCGACCTCCACGGTGATCTCGCCAAGCTGGATCTGGGTGGTCACTAATATTCCTTCTGCTGCTCAATGATGCGGAAGATGCGTTCCACCTCGGCCACGTCATGCAAAATCCCGTACAAGGCAGCCTTGATGACATTCTCCTTGGCCTGCACCCCGCGCCAGCCGTCGGGCCGTGTGTGCTTGATCGTCTCGTCGATGCGGATCGCCAGGGCAAGCGCCTCTTCCTGGGCGCCCTGTCCCTCGTTTCCGTAAACAGACGACGGCTCCGCCGTGCCGCACCGGCCGCCGGCCCCTGGCCTTGGCTGCAGATTGTTGTACAGCGCCCGCCGCCCCGGCGTATGCAACTGCGCGGGCATATCCTCTGCCTGCCCGGTCTGCACCCGTTTGGCCAGTTCGGCAATTCGCTTGAGATAGGCCTCGTAGTTGTCCGCCTGCTCCTTGCGGAATCTGATGATCTCATCGAGGATCGCCGACATCTTTTCGTAATAGGCCGGGTCGTTGAGGTGTTCCTTGATGATTTTGCTGCGGACGTTGTTTTCGATGGTCTCGGCGACGGCGTTTTTGTTGCCTTTGAGTCCCTCGGGCAGGGTGTTGATGGCCTCGGCGATACCGGTTTTGACGATCAACTCCAGCAGTGGCAGGGTGTCAAAGGGCGAAATCTTGCGGGGTGCGTCAGCCTCGATATAGGTGTCAATGAGGTGCCGCATGTCGGCCTCATAGGCCTTGAGATCCAGATTCTCCCCGGCGGCATTGCGGATGATCTCACGCAGCTTGAGGGCCCGGTCCACCTCCCTTTTGATCCGTGCAATCTCAACTTCGCTGTACCCGGCCAGTCCCAGTTCGTCGCCAATATTGGCATAGGCTCGCACCAGCGCCACGGTGGCCTTGTAGAGCGCGGCCCGCTGGGTTTCGTGCGCCTTCAGGTCGCCGGCAATCTCGGTGTTGCCGCAGAAATAGCGGATATGCTCCAACTCGCCCTTGGGCGGCGCCACCGGCTCGCAGAGCATGGCCAGGGCTTCCAGCGCCCATTCCAGCCGCTCCCGTCCCTTGGTTAAACGGTCTTGCAGCAGCACCTCGGGATTGACGCCACCGGCGCTGTGGTCCAGTTCGGAACTGTACACCGCAACCGCCTTCTCCACCTTTTTAAACAGATCCTTGTAGTCGACAATATAGCCGAAGTCCTTGTCCTCCCCATCCAACCGGTTGACGCGGCAGATGGCCTGGAACAGGCCGTGATCCTGCATTTTCTTGTCGATGAAGAGATAGGTGCAACTCGGGGCGTCAAAGCCGGTCAGCAGTTTGTCCACCACCACCAGCAGCTTCATGGTGGCCGGCTGCTCCTTGAACACCTGCTTGACCTGGTCCTCGTAGGTTTCAGTCTTGGATTTGCCCGGTTGCGGTTGCACATCGCGCAGCAGGGCGGTGTAGGTGTTGTAGATGAACTCCTTGTCCGTTTCGGTGTTGGCGCCGGTATCCTCCAGGGTGATGTCCTTGGCCTGGGGATTATAGGAGGTGACCACCGCGCACTTGCTCTTGAACGGCGTCTTCTGCAGCAGTTCAAAATACTTGCAAGCCTCGTAGATGCTGGAGGCCACCAGGATGGCGTTACCGCGCTGGTTGGAGAGGCGCGGTTTGACGCTGAAATCGAAGATAATGTCCGCCACCACCCGCTCCATGCGCGAACGTGAACTGAGCACCTTCTGCATGGTGCCCCATTGCTCGCGCAGGGCCGCCTTTTGCCAGTCGTTGAGCGCCTTGGTTTTGGCCTCGAACCAGGTATCGATCTTGTCTTCCGCGCCCAGCCGCTGGTCGATGTCCCGCGCCTCGTAGACCAGATCGAGCACCACCCCATCCTGGACCCCTTCACTGAACTTGTAGGTGTGAATGTAGCCGCCGAAGACCTCCAGGCTGGTCTGCTTGTCCTGTTTGAGCAGCGGCGTGCCGGTGAAACCGATGAACACCGCATGGGGCAGCAGCGCCTTCATGGTCCGGTGCAGCTTACCGCTCTGGGTACGGTGGCATTCGTCGACGAACACAAACAGCTCGCCCACAGCCTGGCAGGGCTGGGCTTCCAGCTCGCGGATGAACCGTTCGAAATCATCCACCTTCTTGCGGCCGAACTTATGCACCAGCGAGCAGAGCAGGCGCGGGGCGGCCTGAGCGAGCAAGCTCATCAGGTCGCTGCCGCTCCCGGCGCGGGTCATAGGGTGCCCGGCGACCAGGAACACCGCCTCGATCTGCTTGTCCAGCTCGTCGCGGTCAGTGACGATCACCACCCGGGCCTGGGGCCGGTTCTCGAGAATCCATTTGGCCAACAGCACCATGACGATGCTCTTGCCGCTGCCCTGGGTATGCCAGATGATGCCGCCCTCACGGCGCAGGACATGGGCCTGGGCGGCCTTGATGCCGAAATACTGGTGCACACGCGGCAGCTTCTTGATGCCGCCGTCGAAGAGCACAAAGTCGTGCATCAGCTCGATCAACCGCTGTTTGTTGCAGAGCTTGAGCAGATATTTATCGAGCTTGAAGCGGCTGTCGTCGGCCTCGTCTTCCTTCCAGGTGAGAAAATACTTTTCTTCGGTCTTGATGGTCCCATAGCGCAGTCCTTCGGAATCATTGCCGGCAAGGACGAACTGGATGGTGCTGAAAAACCACTCGTTGAACTGGGGCTGCTGATTGGAGATGTTCTGGCGGATACCGTCGCCGATGGAGATGCGGCTGTTTTTCAGTTCCAGCACCCCGACGGCGATACCGTTGACATACAGCACCAGGTCGGGCCGCCGCTCATGGTTGCCGCGCAGGGAGACTTCCTCGGCCAGGGCGAAATCGTTGTTGGTCGGTTCCTGCCAGTCAATGAGACGGACCGTCTCGGTCACCTGCCCGGCTTCGATCTTCACCGGCACGCCGTAGCGCAGCAGGCTGTAGACTGCTTTGTTATTATCGTAGAGGCTGCGGTTGGGGTTGTCCGCCTCGGTGCGCAGTTTGTGGAGGGCGCTGCTGATCTGGGCCGGGGTGTACTTTTCGCTCAAAAAGGCGGTGAGCAGTGGTTCCTCGATGTTGCTGTTGTGGGGCCGGTCGGTCCAGTCGCCGAGACACCTATAACCGAGCTCGTCCCGAAACAGGGCAATGACCCGTTCCTGGGTGGTACGTTCCGGCTGGCCGATGGTCGCCATCAGGCAAACTCTTCCGGGGAAACAAATTTGTCCCACAGCGCCAGTTTAAACCAGTGGGGCATGGTGTCCGTCTTCATTTCCAGGTCATCCCCTCCGGTGATTTCCGCCACCCAGACCTTTTCATGCGAGGAGTTGTCGAAGATATAGGCGCGATCCGTGTGCTGCACTGCATCGGCTAGCAGATCCAAAGAGCGATGATAGCGCTCGATGATCTTGTCTCTGGGCACCGGATGGCCCCCTGAGCTGACGCGGTTCTCAACCCGGGAAATGTTGATTTCCGGATCTTCGGTGGCCACATAGTAGAGATAGGTGCGAAATCCGCTTTGCTGCGCTTTATGGAGAAGCTCAATCTTATCCGGGTGCGACATCACCGTTTCAAAGGTAAAGGTCACGCGTGTTGCCAACAGCTTTTGCCGAATAAAGTCAGCGGCAACAGAGGCAAAGTAGGAATTGACCTCCACAGAAAAAAAGCTCACCTTACCATCGCTAAAGCGCAACTCGCCGGCCTCGTCTGCCAGCTCGGCTGCCGCCAAAAAGGGGGATTGCTGAAAAAATGGCAGCACCTCATCGGCGGTGGTTTCCACGCCATAGGCTGCGAGGTCCAAAAAGTCGAAGCGGCGAATCTCCTTTTCGATGTCATCGGGATTAATATACACCCCGAGCAACTCCGGTTCGATAACCCCCTTGATCGTGCTTTTCCCCGAACCATTGGGCCCGGCAAACATGCGCATGCGGGGAATCGCGGGGTTCATCGTTTCACCCGGACCCGCCGCTGTCCCGGAACAACCGGCGTGGGAGCCGCCAGGGGCTTGATCACTCTGGCGGTCCCATCGGGAAAGGACTCTATGAGCTGCCCATTCACCGCCTCCACCACCTTCCTGCCGGCGGCCAGATTTTTGCAGTATGCCTGTTTGACAGCGCCCTCGGCCAGTTCCGGGATGCGCGTTTCCAGATAGCTCATGGCTTTTTCATCGAGTTCCTTCATAGTGTTCTCCCTGGTTGGAGGTTCATTCTATCAATTCAATACTATTGCCGAACAAATGGATTTTGCCACTCAGAAATTTATGCATCATGCCTTGAGTGAGCTGGCGCCGGTTTTACCCAACCTTTTACCCAACTTTTCGCCCAACCGTCCCCCCCAACCTGTAGGCTCCATTGCTGGAACTGGGGATCGGCATGGAGAGAGTCCCGCAGGGCTAGCCGCTCCCCTTCAAATTCCTTCTGCACACTGCTGAGGAAAAGACGTCTCTTTTTCATAGCAGGCGAATCCTTCCGGTGAGCAGGTTGTGCATCATGCCCTGCTTGAGCTGGCGGGTTTTGACGAGTTTGGTTTCGAGGGCGGTGATTTCGGCGTCCATGGCGGAGAGGATGGTGGCTATGGCGGTTTGTTCTGCCTTGCTGGGGAGGAGAACAGGACACTTTCCAAGAACTGCTTGGTCGATAGTGGTCATTGTAGCTGTCTTTGCATGGGAAACCAGATAATGACGTGAAACTGGAGAGATACAGAACCTGAACAAATACGAAGGATCTACCTTTGCTGTATCTGGCCGCATCCTAATTACATGGCTATCAAAAACGACAGGTTCGTGTTTTAGAGCAAGGTATATGTTGCAGTGGGCTATTCCAGAAGGAACAATAGAAGATCGGGTAAAAAACAGGTCGCCGTCCTCGACTTGAAAACGTTCACATTCTCTCACCGTGGCACCGAATAATTCCAATGAATCAGTGTCGATAGGAGCACAGTTGTACAGATCTCCGACATTGATCAATTTCACTCCGACACCTTTAAGTGCAGGACTGTAAAAAATACCATTCTGCATAGGTTCTTTGGAGACTGCAGACAGTGTTGAGACCTCCCACTTTCCACTGAACCCCGGCAGGCGCTTTTTGCCGGTGAGCAGTTCCTGCATGGCGCCTTGTTTGAGGTACCGTTTTTTGGCGATGAGTTGCCCCAGGGATTCGATGAGGGCATCCGTATCGCTCAACACCTCGGCAATGGATTCTTGTTCGGCTTTGGTGGACGGGAGAGGGAGTTGTAAATACCGGATGTCGTCGACCTTGGCATGCCCGACCGTCGAGCCACCAATTTTCTTGAATAGGTTATTGCGCACCTCGGAAGACTGAAGAGAGAAAAGGACATAGCGGCCATCTACTTTCTCACAATCGGGTCGATACAACATCATCCTTTGTCCCAAACAAACCTGCAATCCGTTGGGGACAAAACAAACCTCTCCTAACGGAGCTTCACGGGTGATTAAGATGTCACCAATCCGTGGAATGGCCCTTGCGGTCCACTCTCCATACGAATGGGCATCAGTGTATCGAAGTTCTTCCCAAACAAACTTCCCATTACGGACATTTGGCGTTCTCACAACTGCATACTCATCCCCATCAACAACTGGCGGCGTTCTATTTTTGCAATCCACAACAAACTCACAGACATGATCAACCGGCTTCACCTCCCAATCCTCCGGAATCACCCCCACCTCGGTCTGCTTATATCCCGCCGGAATGCCCTTCATTGCCCCGCCTCGCGCAAGGTCAATTCCAGCTCATGGCGCAACTGCTCGCGGTCGGGCAGATACAACTGATATTTCTGCACGAACAGCTGGCTGTTCATTTGATAGGTGGCGTATTCCACCAGCAGCTCATCCTTGTTTTTGCTGAGGATGATGCCGATGGGTGGGTTGTCGCCTTCGATGTTTTCCTCGTTGGCAAAGTAGCCCAGATACATATTCATCTGGCCGATGTCCTGATGCTGCACCTCGTTGATCTTGAGATCGATCAGCACAAAACAGCGCAGGATGCGGTGGTAAAAAACCAGATCAACCTTGTAGTGGGTGTTGTTGATGGTCACCCGGTATTGTCGGCCAACAAAGGTGAAGCCCTTGCCCAATTCCAGCAGGAATTGCTGGAGATGATCGCACAGCACGGTTTCCAGATGGGTTTCCGAAACGGTATACGGCTCGGAAATTTTGAGGAACTCAAACACATAGGGCTCGCGCAGCAGATCAGCGGGCTGCTCGACAATCTGCCCCTGCGCGGCGAGTTGGAGGATTCCTGCCTTGTCTTTGCTGGCCGCCAGCCGCAGGAAAAGGGCGCTTTCCTTTTGGCGTATCAGCTCGCGCACCGTCCAGCGTTCATGTGCGCACTGCTGCTCATAGAAGCCTCGCTCCAGCTCGTCATCAATTTTCAACAGCTCGACAATGTGCGACCAGCTCAAAAGGTGCGACAGCGTCGCACCTTTTGGATAGGTCAGGTAAAACTGGCGCACGCGGATAAGATTGCTGCGGCTGAACCCCTTGCCGTGGCGCAGGCTCAGATCTTTCGCCAGGCCCGTGAGCAGCGCTTTGCCATAATCGGCTCTGATCTTGCCGTGTTGCTCAAACTCGACAATATGCCGTCCAACCTGCCAATAGGTCGCAATGAGGCGGGCGTTGACGGCCTGCATCGCACCGATTCGACCCTGGGTGTAGGTTTCGGAAATTTGCTCCAGCAGGTTCTGATAGTCATCCGTTCTGGTCAGTTCCATGAGAATCCCATCCTTTTCAAGTGGGCATTCACCTTCTCCTCCAGCTCGGCCACCCGGCAGGCGGCCTGCGGCAGCGGGGTTTCGTAGCGCTCGGCCAACTCCTTCACCCGTTGGGTGAGGGCCTGGCTGATGCGGTCCATCTCGCCATGGATGGCGCCGGCGATGGCGGCCAGCCATTTGTCGTTCACTACCAGGGTCTTGATTTCGTCCTCGCTCAGCCGGGGGTATTGGTCATAGGCCAGTGCATCGAGAGCTGCCTCGGCTTCTTTGAGGCTTTTTTTGAGCTGGGCCTCCTGGTTGCAGAGCGTCAGCCAGGCTTTGAGGACCGCCTCCTCATCTTGGGCCGACCTGTCGCCCTTGATGGCTTTGAGCCGGGCGGCAACACCCGCCTTGTTCACCTTGTCGAGTTCGGTAAAGGCCCCTTCCTCGCCGCCGTGTTCCTCCACCAGTTCGGCCATCTGGGCGGCCAGGCTTTCCAGGGTGGCCTCTTGTTCGCGGATGGCCTCCTGCTGGGCGGGAAAATATCGATCCACAATCAGTTGCTTGGGCGCCAGATCGCAGGCCCAGCCCTTGTCCTTCTCCTTGCCCTTTTTATCCTTTTCTACAATGCGATAGGTTGCCGCCTGCCAGCCATCGGCGGCGATCAGGTAGCAATCGTCCTGCATGGTCGCGGCCCAGTAGTCCATCAGGTGCTGGTAGACGTCGTATTTGTCGATCAGCGGCTTGTCGGCGTAGTGGGTGAGCAGGTTTTCGGCGAGTTCGGCAATGACGCTGCGCGGGTGGCAACCGACCTGCAAGCCCTTGAGGGTGGCGGCGCTGCGCGCTTGCCAGTCGGCAAACAGCCCGTTCATGCATTCGATGAAGGCGACAAACTCGGGATGCTCGTAAATGGTGGGTTTGATCGCCTGCTTGGCGACGGCCAGATCCAGGTAGCCGGGCCGGTTGGGGGTAAAAAGGGTCTGCCGCAGTTGCTTGCAGACCTGCCAATAGGCCTGCAAGCCATCCACATCCACACTGGGGATGCCGCCCTTGAGGTGGCCTTCGATATCCTGAATGTCCTCGGCCTGCTGGCTGTCGATATAGCGCGGGATGTTGAGGTTGAACTCGTTGTGCTCGATCTCCTCGCCCCCCACCAGGCGCGAGTATTTGGGGAGTTCCAGCCGCTTGGTGAAGACATCGACGATCTGGTGGATATCGCAGTCGCGCAGTCGGTTCTTGTTGCCGTCCTTGAGAAAGCCTCGGCTGGCGTCGATCATGAAAATACCCTTGCGGCTGTGGGCGTTTTCCTTGTCGATGACGATGATGCAGGCCGGGATACCGGTGCCGTAGAATAGGTTGGCCGGCAGACCGATAATGCCCTTGATATAGCCCCGGCGGATGAGGTTGCGGCGGATATCGGCCTCGGCGTTGCCGCGAAAGAGGACGCCGTGCGGCAGGATGCAGGCCCCTTTGCCGGTGCTTTTCAACGAGCGGACGATGTGCAGCAGATAGGCGTAGTCGCCCTGCTTGGCAGGCGGGGTGCCGAAATGTTTAAACCGCTCATGCGGGTCGTTCTGCGGGTCGATGCCGGTGCTCCAGCGCTTGTCGCTGAACGGCGGATTGGCGACCACATAGTCGAAGGTCTTGAGCTGGCCGTCGTCGCTGGTGAACAGGGGGTTGGCCAGGGTGTTGCCCTGTTTGATCAGGGCGGTGGGGTTGTTGTGCAGGATCATGTTCATCCGCGCCAGGCCGGAGGTGGCGGCGTCCTTCTCCTGGCCATAGAGCGTCACCTGGGCGCGGGCGGCATCGCCCACCTTGAGCAGCAGCGAACCCGATCCGCAGGTCGGGTCGTAGACGGTGGTGGTGTTGGTGGTCTGCGCCTCGCCAATGCCGATGATCTGCGCCATGATGCGGCTGACCTCGGCGGGCGTGTAGAACTGGCCCTTGCTCTTGCCGCTCTCGGTGGCGAAATGGCGCATCAGATATTCGTAGGCGTCGCCGAGGATGTCGTCGCCCTCGGCGCGGTTCTTACTGAAATCAAGCCCCTTGTGTTCAAAAATGGCGATCAGGTTGGTGAGCCGCTCCACCATCTCTGCGCCGCTGCCCAGCTTGCTCGGATCGTTGAAATCCGGCATGTCGGAGAGTTTGTTGGCATTGGCCAGCGGCGCGATGATTTTTTTATTTATCTGATCGCCGATGTCGGGCTTGCCCTTGAGGGCGACCATGTCCTGGAAGCTGGCGCCGTCGGGAATGGTGATCGGCGCATAGGGCACGCCGGCGTACTTGTCGCTGACGTATTTAACAAACAGCAGCACCAGCACATAATCCTTGTACTGGCTGGCATCCATGCCGCCGCGCAGTTCATCGCAGGATTGCCAGAGGGAAGAGTAGAGTTCTGATTTTTTCAGGGCCATACAGTCAGTTGCCAGTGCAAGGGCGAGGAAAGAATGTAGCGCTTTCCATGGAGAGCCGGGAAAGCCAGGAGCTGATTGGAAGGAGGATACTCTTTCTTTCCAGCGAGTTATCAATTTTTTGCATGGTATACCAAACGGTCGCTGTTGTATAGAGCTTACGCTCCACGCTTCCACAAAAAAACCCGCAATCCTCGAGGGAAAGCGGGTTCTGTACTTCTTGCACTGCTGGTAGTTTATTTTTGATTTGCTTGTGGCTGCGATTCTTGAGGCCAGGCAATGTGAATTTTGCGGTGCTGCGTCACACAATCACGAAGATAGAGATTGATGAGACTTTGATAAGGAACCCCCGCCTCTACCGCCATTTCTTTGAAATACGCGACAACATCCTCAGACAGACGCATGGTGACAGATTTTTTCAGTTTTGAGGCGTAAGGATTCCGACGCGATTTCATTGCCGAAAGGTCGTATTCTGCTTTCATGGCTCCGCACCTTTATAAAACTGACTTTCTTTGAGCGTGGCTTTGCGGGCTGAGATGATTCTGATGTTTTGCCCCTCTGCCCGTTCACAATGGCAAATGAGCAACAGCCTTGGCGCGGTACTCATCCCCAACAATAAAAAACGTTGCTCATGAGTAGAATGTTCTTCATCAAAGAACTGGACCGCAAATTCATCGTAAAACACGGATTGCGCCTCCTGAAAAGAAACGCCATGCTTTTTACGATTGATTGCTTCCTTGTTATGATCCCATTCAAATGAAATCATCCATTCAGTGATGGAAAAAAATGGTGGAGGCGCCGGGAGTTGAACCCGGGTCCGAAAACTATCCCCCTCGGTCTCTACATGCTTAGTTCCAGGATTGGGTCTCGCGTTCGTCTCTCACCCGGAACCGGGATACTCGAACGCCAGCCTGAAAAATCTCATTGTCCGCGCCTCAGGCGTGCACGAACAACCAGCCCGTTGAGTCGACGCCCCGAATCCGGCCTTACAGGCGAAGGCCGGTGGAACGGCACAGCAGCTTACGCTGCCAGTGCGTAGTTATAATCGTCTGCGATTATATTTAGTTCCGCCATTTTTACGAGCTGACAGAAACTCGGCATGCAACACGAAGCTTCAAAATCCCCGTCGAATCCGTTTCGCCCCCAAAATCGAGTTTTTTTTTTAAGAAGTAAGCAGGCCCGGTCAGGTCAATCAATCTTCGCGACGCAAGGAGCGTTCCATGTCGCGGCTGGATTGTTTTTCCTTGAGGGCAGCCCGTTTGTCGTAGAGTTTTTTGCCGCGGGCTAGGCCAAGTTCGACCTTGGCCTTACCATTGGCGACAAAGTATATCTTGAGCGGGATGAGCGCAATGCCTTTCTCGTGCAACTTGCCGATGAGCTTGCGAATCTCCCGCCTGTGCAGCAGTAGTTTGCGCACCCGCAATGGTTCCTGCTGCATGGTGGTGGCAAAGGAATAGGGCGAGATATGCACGTTGTAGAGATAGACCTCACCGTCCTTCACCTGGGCATAGCCGTCCTTGAGATTGACCTTGGCAGCGCGCAGCGATTTAACCTCTGCGCCACTGAGCACCATGCCGGCCTCCAGGGTCTGGTCGATATGGTAATCGTGGAAGGCTTTTTTGTTTTTACTGACGATTTTCTCTGCCATGGCTCCGAAACCTGCGGCTGGTGACTGGTGTGATGGCCTGCACTATAGATCGTGTTGGCGTTAACGCCATGAAAAAATCACAGGGATTCCATTTCCCCAGTCACCCGGAGGGCTTCCTCCACCGTGGTCATGCCGGCCTGCACCTTACGCCAGGCATCCTCACGCAGGGTGGTCATGCCCTCGCGGATGGCGGTTTGCCGCAATTCCGAATCATTGGCCTTGGTGCTGATCAGTTTCTTCATCTGCTCGGACATGGGAAAGATCTCAAAGATGCCCAGCCGCCCCAGGTAGCCGGTATTGCGACATTGTAGGCAGCCTTTGCCACGGGTCAGTTCCACCGTCTCCCGGCCCACCACCGGAAAACCGAGCTTACGCAGGCTGGCGGCATCGACGGTGTAGGGTTCGGCACAGTGCGGGCAGATGCGGCGCACCAGCCGCTGCGCCAGGGCGCCGAGCATGGTGGAGGCAATGAGAAAGGGCTCCAGGCCAAGGTCCTCCAGGCGAATAATGGTGGAGACGGCATCGTTGGTGTGCAGAGTGGAGAAGACCAGGTGGCCGGTGAGCGCCGCCTGCACCGCATGGGTGGCGGTCTCCAGGTCGCGGATCTCGCCGATCATGATCACATCCGGATCCTGGCGCAAAATATTGCGCAGGATGGTGGAAAAGGTGACATCGATCTGCGGCTGCACCGCAATCTGGTTGAACTCCTCATGCACCATCTCCACCGGATCCTCGACGGTGATGATGTTGGTCTCCGGCGAGGCGATCTGCTTGAGGGTGGAGTAGAGGGTGGTCGACTTACCGCTACCGGTGGGGCCGGTGACGAGAACGATGCCGTGGGCTGCGCTCATAAAACTGTTGTAGACCACCCGGTCGCGCCGGGAAAAGCCCAGGGTATCGAGGTCCTGGAAGATGACCTCCGGATTAAGGATACGCATAACCGTTTTCTCGCCAAAGGCCACCGGTACCGTGGAGACGCGGACCTCGGCATCGGCGCCCTCGGCCCTCCTGCCGATTTTGATGCGGCCGTCCTGGGGGCGGCGCTTTTCGGCGATATCGAGCCGCGCCAGACTCTTGATGCGCGAGGTGATGGCCGAATGGACCGCCTTGGGCAGCTTGTAGATGGTGTGGAGGATGCCGTCGATGCGGTAACGCACCAGGCAGATATCGCGCTTAGGCTCGATATGGATGTCGCTGGCCCGCTGCTCCAGGGCGTAGCTGAAGAGGTGGTTGACCGCAGCCTTGATGTGCTGGTCGGTGGAGCTGAGCTCCTTGGTGGTTGCCAGACGCACATACTGCTCGAGATTGCCGATATCCACGGTGGTGGAGGTGCCGCTGCCGCCAAACTGCGATTCCGCAGCCGTGATTGAGCGTTGAAAGCCGAAAAACTCAGACTGGATTTTGGCGATATCACTGCGGGTAGAAAGGAAGGGGACCACCTTCACCTGGTTGGCCTTGCCGATGTCCTCCAGTACATGGCGGTTATCCGGGTGATAGGTGACCACGCTCAGCACGCCGTCGGTGAGGTCAAAGGGAAGAATGAGGTGGCTGACGGCAAAGGAACGCGGCAGGGTCTTGGTCACCGTGGCCATGTCCAGGTCCAGGGGATCGAGCTTTTTGAAGGGAATTTTCAGACCCCGACTAACGGCACGCATGATCGCCTCCTCGGTGATCGGCTGCCGCTCTTGGCCAGGGCTGCTCAGTTCCAACGAGGCGATGATTTCGACCAGATCCGGCCCAGCCTTGTCCGCCCGTCGGTCGTCGTCGTGGCGCCGACCGCTCCACAATTTCAGCAACTTCTGGCGTTGCTTGCCCTTGTGTAAAATGATGTATTGGCGCTGCTGTTCGGAGAGCACCTGTTCTTTGACCAGCAGTTCAAGTAAAGCATCGCTGTTGAGAAATGACATGATTAAACTCTTGAGCTTGACGGGGGTAGATGGATAAGGGTGTCCCCATTGTCACCGGCTGCATCGGTTTAGGCAAGAAATTACTCAAAAAAACAGTGGCGGCGTAGAGAGCCGGGGGGAAAGATGGCAAAGAGGAGGGGAATCAGTTGGACCAGCCGTGGGCGCCAATCAAATCGACAAAACGGACCTGTTCCAGGGCGGTAATGGTGATGGTGTTGTGGTGTTTCTCTACCAGCTGCAACTCCTGCACCGTCTGGCCACCTACCGGCATCACCAGACGGCCGGGATCGGCCAGTTGCTCCAGCAGCGGCTCGGGGATATGCGGCCCGCCAGCGGTGACGATGATGCCATCAAAGGGGGCCTCTGCCGGCCAGCCCTCGGTGCCGTCGTCAATGCGCGAGACGATGTTGTAATAGCGTAATTTATCAAACACCTTGCGTGCCCGGCTCACCAGGCCATCCATCCGTTCCACGGTGTAGACCTTCTGGCAGAGCCGGGAGAGGATGGCGGCGTGATAGCCCGATCCGGTGCCAATCTCAAGAATGCGTTCCGCGCCGCTGAGGTGCAGGGCCAGGGTCATCAGCGCCACGATATAGGGCTGGGAGATGGTCTGGCCGTTGCCGATGGGCAGGGGGAAGTCGCCGTAGGCATGGGCCTGCATGGCATCCTCAACAAAGAGATGGCGGGGCACGGTGCGCATAGCCTCCAGCACCCGCACATCGGTGATGCCGCGCGCCACCAACTGCTCTTCAATCATCCGTTCCCGGTTGATATCAAAGGTGGAGGGCAGACTCACTTCACCTCTTCCCAGGTGTAATCGTTGACCCACTGGCGATCTGACTCGCTAAAGTTGCGGAACTCGCAGTTGGTCACCAGCTCGTTTTTCAGGGTGAGGATGATCATCTCATACCCCGAAGGCCCGGTCACGGAGCCCAGCACCGGCATATTGCCAAAAAAACCGGGCCGATCCTCGTAATAGACATACTCGCTGGTGCCAGGGGCCACCTCGCGGCGACCGTTGGGCTCGCCCAGATATTTTTGTACATCCTGCAACGTCGACTGCCCCGGTTTGATGAGCGAGGCGTCGGAGGCGAGATGTCGCACCTGTTTGGAGTGACACCCGCCCAAGAGCAACAGGGTGGACAGCACGATGATCGGGGTTGAACGCATTGAATCCTCCAGGAACAGTCCGAACAAACAGAGAAAGGTTGTGTTCATATATCGTGAACACAACCTTTTTTCAAGGCAAGTCTCTTACATGCACAAAAGTATCACCAAAAACCGAGAGGTTACCAGCTGGGTTCGAGAGCAAAAACAGCGGCCACCCCACGCCGCATCACTCGGTAACCGCACCGCCAGCCGCCCGCTCCAGGATACGGTAGTTGCGTTGTACCATCACCATGGGGTCGACCATCAGCCCGGCCTGGATCATGGCGTTGTCGTACAACTGCTCCACCACATCCTTGGCAAAGGCTTCGTCGCTCTCTTTCAGCGCGGCCAATTGTTTGATCAACGGGCTCTTGCCATTGATCTCCATATCCTTCTTGGAGCCCATACCAAAGGCCTCGTTCTGGCCGGAGGCCTTGAGGACCCGCTCCATGGAGGAGGTCATGTAGCCATCGACATTGACGATCATCGCCGGGCTGTCCACCAGGCGGGTGGAGGTTTTGACTTCCTGGATGCGCTCGCCCAGCACCTCCTTCATCCACGCACACAGCCCCTTGCTGCTCTTCTCATCCAGAGCGGCGCCACCGCTGATGGCATCGCTCTCGGTGGCGGCATCGGTGGTTTCCGGCAGGCTCAGGTCGGCACGGTCGGCGGAGACCAGTTTCTTGCCGGCGTATTCGCCCAAATGGTTGAGCACGAAGTCATCGATCGGCTCCAGGGTGTAGAAGATCTCGACGCCGCGCTTCTTGAACATCTCTACATAGGGGCCGTACTCGACCGCGGCACGGTTAGGACCATTGATATAGTAGATTTTATCCTGGCCCTCGCGCATGCGGCCGACATAGTCATCCAGTGAAATCATCGCGCCGGGCTCGCTGGCCGAGGACTCAAAGCGCAGCAACTTGGCCAGCTCGCTGCGATGCTCGAAATCGGAGGTGACGCCTTCCTTGATGAAGATGCCGAAGGTCTTCCAAAACTCAAGATACTTGGCGCTGTCGCGTCCAGCCTCTTCAACAAGAAACTTGATGACCCGCTTGGTGAGCACCTTGCGCAGCTTGATCACCAGGGCATTGTCTTGCAGGCTCTGGCGGGAGATATTGAGCGGTAGGTCCTCGGAGTCGACCACCCCCTTCATGAAGCGCAGCCACTCGGGGAGGATGTTCTCGCTGTGCTGATCAATCAGCACCTTCTGGCAGTAGAGATTGACGCCGGGCTGCATGCGGCCCATGCCTAGCACCTCGAAGTTCTCCTTGGGTACATAAACCAGGGCATTGATCGCCAGCGGCGCATCGGCGGAAAAGTGCAGCCGATACATCGGCTCATCACCGGCGGTGGCGATGAACTTGTAGAACTCGGTGTACTCTTCCTCGCTGATCTCGCTTTTGGCGCGGCTCCAAATGGCCTGCACGGTGTTGACCTTCTTGCCCTCGACCTTCACCGGGAAGGGCACAAAGGTGGAGTACTGCTGAATGATGCGCTCGATGGTGAATTTGGAGGCGTAGGTCTCGGCATCCTCTTTCAGTTCGATGATGATCTTGGTGCCGCGATGCAGGCCGGCACAGGGGCTGATGGTGTAGGTACCGCCGCCATCGGAGGCCCATTCCCAGCCCTCACCGCCGTCCCAGGAGCGGGTCTGCACCCGCACTGCCTTGGCGGCCATGAACACCGAGTAGAAGCCAACGCCGAACTGACCGATGAGATTGACATCCTTCTTGGCGGCCTCGGCCAGTTGCTCGAAAAAATGCTTGGAACCGGAGTGGGCGATGGTGCCGAGGTTGGTTTCCAGTTCCTCGCGGTTCATACCGATGCCGGAGTCGGCGATGGTCAGGGTGTGTTTCTTGTCGTCGCAGTCGATGGTGATTTCCAGGGGCACATGGGCATCGAACTCGACCTTTTCGATCAGGCTCTGGTGACGGAACTTCTCTAGGGCGTCGGCGGCATTGGACACCAGCTCGCGCACAAAGATGTCGCGCTCGGTATAGAGGGAGTTGATGACGATATCCAGGACCTTTCGGGTCTCCGCCTGAAACTGCTTGGTTTCAACCTGTGCTTCTGACATGGGGATCTTGCCTCTTGCGTCGTAGGGAATGAGTGTTACGTCGAGAACGGGAAATTTCCCGACAATACCAAGGAGATAAAGGTACTTCCTTTTATTCGGGCAACATGGTAAGCACGATTAAATGACTGTCAAGCCAAGCGACAACCCTCTCTTCTTACTGAAATTGCTTCTCTTTATTTATGAACAATCTCTCTTTTGATGTCTGTATCGTCGGCGCTGGCCTTTCCGGCTTAAGCGTGGCCACCTTTCTGCAACAGCTCCGTCCGGAGATGCAACTGCTGATACTGGAGCAGGATGATCGACCCGGCGGTGCCATCGCCAGTTATCATGAGCAGGGCTTTCAGGCGGAATGGGGGGCGCACGGCTTTTTGGATAATTGCGAGGAGAGTCGGGAGTTGATCGGCCTGGCCGGCCTGGAATCAGAGCTCACCACCGCGCCGCTGGCCCGTTTTGTGCGCTACGTCTGTTTGCAGGGCCGTCTGCAATGCATTCCGCAGTCGCCGCTGAAGATCCTGCGCCAGCCGCTCATCCCCTGGGGGGCGAAGCTGCGGGTGCTGGCGGAGCTGTGGCAGAAGCCGCTGGCCGGCGAGCCGACCGTGGCCCAGTGGGTGGCGCATCGTTTTGGCGCAGCCCTCTTGCCCTTTGCCGATGCGGTTTATACCGGCACCTATGCCGGGGATATTGAGCGCTTACGCATCGATGCGGTGATGCCGGGGATGCGGGCGCTGGAACGCGAGCACGGTTCGCTGCTGCGCGGATTGATCGCTAAAATGCGCGCTGCCAAAGATGCGGGAAAGCGCCAGAAGAAGACGCTGCCGGCGATGATCAGCTTCAGCCAGGGCATGGGCATGCTGCCCTCTCGATTGGCAGACGCCTTGCAAACGCACAGCGAACAGGTGCAGTTGCACGCTGGTTGCGCTGTGCGCCGCCTGGAGCAGTGCTCTGATGGTTGGCGGGTGTGCACCGAGCAGCAGGAGTTTTGCTGCCGCCATCTGGTGCTGGCCCTGCCGGTGAACCAGTGCCTGCCCTTGCTGGCCCAGGCCCTGCCCGCTTCACCGCCACCGTCGTTGGCCATCCCCGAGGCGCGTATCCTCTCGGTCTTGCTCGGCTTTGATCAATCGGCGCAGATCCCCTTTGGCTTTGGCTATCTCGCCCCGGAGAGCGAACAGCGTTTTGCCCTGGGCGCGCTCTTTTCCTCCCACATGTTCCCCGGTCGGGCACCGCAGGGCTGCCAGTTGCTGGAGGCCCTGGTGGGTGGGCGCCGTCATCCCGAGCGGCTGCAACTGGGCGATGAAGAACTCATTGCCGAGGTTTATCGCGACCTGAGCCAGCTCATGGCACTGCCCAAGCCGCTCTATGCCAAGGTGCTGCGGCCGACGGTGGGCATCCCCCAACTGGAGGCCGGTTACACCGAGCTGCTTGCCTGGCGCAGCAATCTCCACGACATCCAGCCCCAATTACATCTCTGCGGCTTTGGCTGGCAGGGCATCGGCATCAACGATATGGTCAAGGAGGCGAAACGCATGGCCGAGCGGGTGACGGCCACGGCTGGGGACGGGGCAGGTGTGGAGGTCAAGGGGGTCTACTTCTAAACAAAGATAGCCTGTGGCTGCCGAGCTTTTAGCTAAAAGACTCAACGGCTACAGGCTATCAAGCTGCATTCTGCTTACTTCTTCAACTTGGTGCAGAGCAACTCCACCTGCTCGCGCACCGAGGTCTGCTGCGACATATCCTTGGTGATGGTCTTGATGGCGTAGAGCACGGTGGAGTGGTCGCGGTTGTACATGCTGCCGATATCGGCCAGGGACTTATCGGTGTACTTGCGCGTGAGATACATGGCCAGCTGGCGGGGGAAGGTGACGGTGCGCTTGCGGGAACGCGAACGCAACTCATCCACGGAGATGCGAAACTGGCGACCGATCAGATCACGTATGGCCTCGCCGGTGATCTCCACCGCATTGCCGATCAATCCATAGATAACCTCACGCACCATGCTCAGATCCGGCGGCGCCTGATGCAGGCAGGATTTGGCCTTGATCCCCATAATGGCACTCTCCATGCGACGGATATCGCCCTGGAGGCTCTCAGCCATGAAGCCCACCAGATCCTCATCCGTACCCAGGCCGTGCAACTGCATCTTGTGGCGGATGATACGCGCCCTGGTTTCATAGTCCGGACACTGGATACCGGTGACCAGGCCGGAGGTCATGCGGCTGCGGAAGTCTTCATCCATACCGGCCAGCTTGGTCGGTGCCAGGGCGGAGGTGAGAATGACCCGCCGTCCGGATTTGATCAGATAATCAAGGATGGTGTTGAGTTCTTCCTGGGTCTTGTTCTTGCCGGTGAGGGTGTGGACATCCTCAACCAGCAGCATGTCGCAATCGTTGACGTAGCGCTTGGAGAACTGCTCCATGCTGTTGCCACGGATGGATTTGACCATCTCGGCGGAAAACTGCTGGGCGGTGAGGTAGTGCAGCCGGGTGGAGGGGGCGGACCGCAGGACCTGATGCACGACCGCCTGGGTGAGATGGCTCTTGCCCAGACCGGTGGTGCTGTTCATAAACAGACAATGACCAAAGGTGGAGTCGCCGCTGGCCAGGGCCTGGCAGGCGGAACGGGCGAGGATATTGGACTCGCCGACCATGAACTGGTCAAAGGTGAAGGCCGGATGTAGGGAACGATAGCGCGGGGCGCTGCTGCTGATGCCGGGCAGCCGCAACTGTCCGCCCTTGCCGCGCTCCACCTGCAATGGTGGCTGCTCGGCCACCTGCAGGCGGATATCGCCAGCAGCTCCCAGTTCCTGGGCCTTAGTACGAATAAGCTCAAGATAGCGATCCTCCACCCAGGCACAAAAGAAGCGGTCCGGTCCAGCGAGCTCCAACACCTGATCATCCTGCCGCCGGCACTCCAACGGTTTGATCCACAGGCCGAATTCGCTTTCCGGTAAGCTGGCGTGCAATGAGGTTTTAATCGAGTTCCAGAGCATAGACAATCTGTCCTGTAGGGTTGAAATCATTCCCAAGAGCCAATGACGGCCACGTTGATTAGCGCTGATCTACACAACATTCCCGGTCGCGGTCAAAAGCGGTTTGCGACGATTTCATGCAGCAAACAAGATCGTTGTGCACAATGAAAAATCCCATGGAGCCATTAGGCTTTGCTCGCAATGGTCGGCGCAAGCACCGCCGTTTGCGGCCCTTTTTTAAGATTTTCATGAAAATGTTATAAAATCGTTAGGTTGCATTTCATTTCCCCTGATTTTCCACAACTTTTCCACAAAATCGTAACTCACGATTGCTTCACTATGCTCAACATAGCTCGATAATGCTGCATATTAATCTTATGCAGCGCCCATATTTCTTAACCCCTTTTCACTCCATGATTTCGTCTGTTATGGCAACGGGAAAAAAAATCGAAATATTTTAACCTAATTTTTTATCAATAAATTCAGCAAAAAAGACTTGCACCCCCCGCCAAAGCCCCAGAAACAAAGGGGCTTGCGCGGCGCAAAGGCCAGAAAATTGTATTCCACCGCAGCAAGGGTCAACAATGGGGCGAGCAAGAAGAACGGGAGCATCCACAATCGCCCAGGCGGAATGGCAGGCCTGGGCGTTGACGGTCCCGGTATAGCGGGCAAAGCCGAGCGCAGGCTACTGCGTCTGCACCGGCAGCGAGACGGTGAAGGCGGTACCTTCCCCAAGGGTGGAATTGAACTGAATGCGGCCACCGTGCTTGTTGACGATGATGTCGTGGACGATGGCCAAACCCTGCCCGGTCCCCTTGCCCACTGTCTTGGTGGTGAAGAAGGGATCAAAGATGCGATGCCGCACCGCCTCGGCAATGCCGCAGCCGTTGTCCTTGACCTGGATCTGCACCTCCTGCCCGCTCAGCGTGGTGGCAATGGAGATGAGCCCGACGTGGCCGGCCTCGCTTTCCTTGCGGCAGACAATGGCATGGCAGGCGTTGATGATCAGATTGAGCAGCACCTGATTGAGTTGATCGGGAAAGCAGAAAATCGTAGGGAGCGCCGGATCAAAACAGGTGATCACCTGGGCGTCATACTTCCATTCGTTGCGGCAGACGATCAGGGTATTGTCGAGCAGATGGTTGATATCGGTGAGCGTCTTGCGGCTGCCACCGGGATGGCTGAACTCCTTCATGGCAGCGATGATCTTGATCACCCGGTCGATGCCGTCGTGCATCTCGCGGAAACAGGCCGGAATTTCTTCCTGCAGAAAATCGAGATCAACGCCGCTTTGCCGGAGGAGCGAAGACGGGTCCGCAGCCTGCAACTGGTCGAGCAAACCGCTGATGTCTGCATAGGATTCCTCGATGAAGCTGACATTGGAAAGCAAAAACTGCATCGGGGTGTTGATCTCATGGGCAATGCCGGCGGCGATCTGCCCCAGCGACTCCAGTCGTTGCGCCTGACTCAGTTGCCGCTGCAACTCGCGAAAACCGGTGGCATCGCGGATGCTGAGCAGATAGGAGATGTGGCCATGCCACTGAATGCAACTGTTGGCCACCTCGACCACCAGGGTCGAGCCATCCTTGTGACGGTACAGGGTTTCGACCAGGCGTTGTTCCTGGTGCAGCAGGCTGGCCACGCTCGCGGCGGGCAGTTGCTGGTAGCGTGCATCCCAATCGCCAATATGCAGGGCGGCGAGCTCCTCGGCCCGGTAGCCGAGCAGGGTGAGAAAACTGGGGTTGGCCTCGAAGATACTGCCATCCTCATTGAGCAGCACCAGGCCATCACGCTCGTGATTAAAGAGGGCACGCCTGCGGGCGGCCTCGTTGGCCAATTCCTGCCGCGCCCGCTCCTGCGCCTCCTCGCCTGCCTGCAAGGCATCGAGCAGTTCGTTGAAATGGGCTCCCAGGAGAGTGATCTCATCCTGGGTATCGTCAAGCTCGATGCGGGTGGACTGCAAATCGGTCTGCGCCGCCTTCATGGTGGCAATGGTCATCTCCAGCCGCTGGACAACACGGCGCGTGCCCCGTTGAAACACCAGGGCCGCACCGAACATGCTCAGCGCCAGCAGGGTGGCAACACTGGCGATGAGCAGCCATTTTTCGTTGCGATACGCTGCCGCTGGAATGCTCACCTCCATCATACCCACAACCTTGCCCTGGGCGCTGATAATCGGGGCATAGGCATTGAGAGAGGGGTTACCGCCCACCTGCACCTGGTGGATGTATTCCCTGCCCTGGGCAACGGCCTGCCAGGCAGTGGCCCCTTCCTGCTCACCGGCCATGGACTGCATATCCACATCGTCGGCCGAGAAAGCAATGCCTCTGTCGCGGAGGAAGAGCCGAACAAAGCCGTTGATCCGCTCACTGTCGGGGGTGAGGGGAAAGGTGATTGAGCGCAGGGTATCGATGAGTAGGGTATCGTTGTTGAGCAGCAGACCGCCACAAAGTACGGCATCGGCGTAATCATTGCTCAACGGAAAGGGAGCCGCCACCAGCAGCATCAGGCCACTACCCGTTGGCGCCACCGACACTGCCACCGCCGATGGCGCAGAAGTGTCTGAGGCTCCGGCGCGGACCGCCAGTGCGGGGGCCAGATCGGCCAGCCGCTGCGGCGCGATCAACTCAAAACCGGAGGTCTTGACCCCCATGATCGCCTGTTGCAGCACAAAACTCTCGCTCAGACTGGCACCGGGGCGGGAACCGGTGTTGGCGGCGATGATGCGGCCCTGGCGATCAGCGATACAAAGCAGATCAAGGCGAATGGTGGCGGCCTGTGCCGCCAGGGCCTCTTGCAGGGTGGCAACCGGTGCCCGGGTGGCCAGGAGTTGGGCCAGGAGCCCCGATTTCACTTGCTGGCTGAGAAAAAACTCGGTGTGCAGGCGTTCATGCCCCAGGTGGCTGCGCACCGTTGACAGGTTGCTGCGCACCATGGCAGCCAGACGGGCATCGTAGAAGGAACCACCGACCAGTCCCAACACCAGCAGCACCAAAGGAAAAGAGACCGCCAGCGGCAAAAAAGCCAATTTGAACAGCCGCGAGCGCAACGACGAACTGATCGGAATCAAACCTAGCAGGTTGTCAGCTTTCAACAGAGCCATGGGATTCGGGGCCTTTTAAGGGAGAATGCGGAATTCACCGTCAACGATCTCGGTGAAAAACACCTTGCGGTCGGTGTCGCCGTTGGCATCAAAGGCGATACTCTGGTGCAACCCCTGATAGGGACCGTGGGCGAGCACCGCCTGTTTGGGGCTTTGCGAGGCCGATTGCTTGCGCAGGGCCGTGAACAGTACCGTCGCCGCGTCGTACGTCATCACAGAACTGTAACCGGGATGGACCTGATAGCGCCGGTAATAGGCCTCGCGGAAGGCGAGGAAACGGGGGGAGGTATCATCGCGGTTGAAATTTTGCACAATCAACAAGCCGTTAACCACCTTACCGCCCAGTTCGAGCAATTGTTCAGAACCGGCCCATTCGCAGGCACTGATCGGGAGATCTGGGGCCTGTTGCCGGGCATGCTGGGCCAGCCGGGCGACGTCCAGGGCACCGGCAACAAAGAGCAGTCCCTCGGGCCTGGTGGCGAGCATTTGCCCAATGACCGCCGCAAAATCGGTGCTATCGCTGGAGGTGTACTCCACCCGGTCCAGCCGAGTGGCACCTATTGGGGCCATGGCCGCCTGAAATTCGTTGTACCAGGATTCGGTGAAGGCGCGGTTGCGCATGTCGACGGCCAAGCTCACATGCCGCTGGGATCGCCTGACGAGCATGCGCGCGTAATCGCTGGCGTTGTCACGGGTGGTGCGGTTCATACGCACCAGCATGTCGTCCTTGGCGTAGAAGTTGAGGCTGGTGATGGTGGGACTGATCGCCAGTATGCCGGCTTTATCGAAGATAGGCACCACCGCCGCCGCCACCCCGCTGGTAAAGGGGCCGATGACCGCAACCACCCCGGCCGCCACCAGTTCCTTGGCTGCCTTGGCGGCGGTGTCAGCGGTTTGGGCATCGTCGCGGGCCTCGACCACCACCAGCCGACCATTAATCCCTCCGTCCCGGTTCACTTGGTCCACGGCCACCATCAACGCCCGATAACCGGATTCGCCGACATCGAGATTGCGGCTTGACAGACCACCGATAAAACCGATTTTGAGCGGTTGCTGCTCCTGGGTGCAGCCACCGATGACTAACAGGGCTACAATCGTCAATATTCCAATATTTCTAGAAGTTTTTCCCATAACATCCTCGATGCGTAGCCTTTTGATAATCGCCCAAGTTCGTTTACACGCAAACAGTTCACCTGTACGCACGCAACTCCAAGGCCAGAAGCGACCAAGGCCGGCATATCTTGATAATATTTTGAAAATAATATGTTATTCCAATAAAAACCCAGGTGACGACAGGCGAGACGCATTAGCCAGCTCTCTCATTTTGCAAGAGATGCCTGGGATTCTTCTCACAATGAGAGACGGGAAGGGAGACGAGTAGCAGAGAGACAATACACGTTGCGCCTCCATCTCCCCACTCGGCCGCACTGCCCCTCGGGTGCATATTGCTGCGAGACGGGGATGTGCAGGTGTTTTTGCGTGAACATTTCGCAGACGGGGGCTATTGTTCTGCCTGGCAGAGTTGGGCCATCCGTGATCCTTGCTCCTGTTCAATCACCCCCCGTTCCCAAGCTCCCTACTGCCGGTATTTCCCCTGTCCGCTTGCCATTGCTCATCCTTTAGCCATGAAGGAGAGGAGGTGAACATGAATACATGCACCATAACCTTATCGCTTGGTCGTCTCTCTTCGTTCATTGCCTGGCCAGGCCTGCGATCTCTCCTCTGCTGGACCATGTTCTTCCTTGTTTTCTGCTGCTCGCCTGTTGGGGCGGCCAATCGGGAACTCGATGCCGCCCTACTGCGTGGCGACCACAAAGCCGCGATCACACTGCTGAGCAAGCATCTGGAGAAAAATGACCTGCCACCGAAGGATCGGGCCGTCATGCTCGGGCAACGTGGCATCGAGCACGTCTACTTAAGCGAGTTCGACTTGGCAATGCAGGACTACGAACAGGCCATCGCCCTGCAACCCAAGCTGGCCCTGCTCTATCAGATGCGGGGGTTGACCTACGAGGAGATGGATCAACTGGAGTTGGCCATTACCGATTTCGAGACGGTCATCCGGCTTTCGCCTGAGCGAATCATGGGCTATGTGGCGCTGGCCTGGATCTACGCGGCGGGCCGGGATCCGGCCTTTGTCGATGACAGCAAAGCCCTGATCTATGCCCAGAAGGCGATAGCCATCAAAACCAATGCCCGGACACTCAACACCATGGCCGTGGCTCAGGCCAGAAACGGACAATACCAAAAGGCGGTGGCGACCCAGCAAGCGGCCATCACCATGCTGCAATCCGGAAAAAAGACCATTGCCCCGGAGATCCTCGCGGAAAACGAAGAGCGGTTGGCGCTCTACCAGGCGGGCAAGCCCTACACCATGCCGCCCCTCATCCTACCGCGCGTTGTCCACAAAAAACGGGTCTTGGACGGGTTGCTGCACCCGGAATGATCCAGTCCCACAGGTTCCGGCGTGCAACTGTTTTCATGATACCTCCCTGCTCGCCTTTGACCTGTGACGAGACCATCAAGTATCACTCTCTCATCCTTTTTAGCGAGGTCCGGCTATGCATGTTCTGCTCGCACTCTGTCTTTTGTTGATCACGACAGCCTCCTGCTCGGCTGGTGAAATCCTCGACGAGGTGAAGGCGCAGCAGCTGCTCCGCTGCGGTATCAGTGTCGATTCACCGGGACTGGCGGCCAAGGACGAACGCGGCGAGTGGGCCGGCATCGAGGTCGATTTCTGCAAGGCGGTGGCCGCGGCAGTGCTGGGGGACAGCACCAAGCTCACGCTGCGGCCACTGCCGCTCAAGGCCCGCTTCTCCTCGCTGCTGAGCAAGGAAGTCGATCTCCTGGCCCGCAACACCTCACAGACCATTGGCCGGCAGTCGCAACTCGGGGTGTTGTTCGTAGGGCCGTTGTGCATCACCGGGCAGACCTTCATGGTGCATGGCGATGGCCCGCGCGATCTGGCCGGTCTGCTAAGGGCACCGGTCTGTGTGCTGCGGGGCACCACCCATGTGCAGAACCTGGAAGATGTAGCCCACAAAAACGGGGTCATTGCGCAACCACTGCTGCTCGATAACGCCGAGCAGACCTGGCAGGCCTTTGTCAATCGCCAGTGCAGTGCCATCACCGAGGATGCCACCCTGCTTGCCGGCGGACGGCTTCGTTTTGCCACCGACGACCAGCCGCTGCGCATCTTTCCCGATCTGTATACCCGTGAGTTGATTGGCCTGGCCGTATTACAGAGCGATCCCCAGTGGTTCGTCACGCTCCAGGCCATCCTCTCCGCCCTGATAACCGCCGAGGAGATCGGCCTCCGCGCCCAGATCCTCCGTCAACCGCCGGGCAGCGTGGCCAATACGGCGGAGATGCAGATTTTTCTCAAACGGACCGATCAGCTGGCTCCATCGCTCGGCCTCAGTGCGGGATGGGCATCGCGGGTGATCGGCACAGTGGGCCACTACGGCGAACTCTTTGAACGCAATCTGGGTGCCAAAGGACCGCTGAAGTTGGACCGGGGCCCAAACCGACTGGTCAAAGATGGCGGCATGCTCTTTGCCGTGCCCTTTTAAGCGATCCTCGCGGAGGGAGTTCCCATGCCTGAAATTCATGCCTACGCCATCTATTTTGTCTTCGGCGCCGTTATCCTGTGCATCACCTGCAACCTGATCGACATGACCCTGGCGGCGATGCTGGGATTGTGCGGCCTGACCATCCTCGGCATCCTCGGCCAGAAAGATGTGCTCAACGCAGTGCTCGCCTCCCAGGGTTCGTTGTCGCTGCTCTTTGGCGGCATGGTGGTGGCGCGGGTGTTGGCGCCCACGGGTGTTTTTGAACATATCGGCACCCGCTTCCTGCTGCTCACCGGCGGCAGCGGCCGTCGCTTCCTGTTGCTGCTGGTGGTGCTGGTCTCCCTGGTCTGCGCCATCCTGCCCAATGCCACGGCGGTGATCCTGCTGGCGCCCATCGTCATCCGTATCTGCCGTGAGATGCGGGTCGGTTTTGTCGGCCCGATGATCATGACCGCTTTGCTGAGCAACTCCGCCGGTCTGCTGACCCTGGTGGGCGACCCCGCCACCTTCCTGGTTGGCCAGGCGATGGGGTTGAGTTTTGGCGAGTATCTGCGCAAGGTCAGTTTGGGCGGGGTGCTGGCCATTCTCGCCCTCCTCCCCCTGCTGCCGCTGCTGCTCAAGGAGGTGTGGCAGGCGCGCATCGAATTGCCGGCGGACCTGCGACCGAAAAAGATCGAACGCCCAACCTTTTGCGCCTTCAGCCTGCTGACCCTGGCGGTAATGGTGGTGCTCTTTCTCATCGGCGAGAGCATTCCCCAGCCCATTGTACCGCCAGCGGCGGCAATCATCGGCGCCACCTTTGCCCTGCTTGCCATCCATACCGCCAAGGTGGAGCCGGTGGAGAACGTGTTTCGCGATGTGGACTGGAAGACCATCATCTTCATCTTCTGCATGATGTGCTATGTGGAGGAGATCACCAAGACCGGGATACTGGCCGGGCTTTCCCGACAGATGTTTGCCATATTCGGCGATCAGGTACTGCTGGCGGGGATGTTTCTGCTGGCGGCCGTCGGCCTGGCCTCGGGTTTCCTTGCCAATATCCCGGTGGTGGCCGCTGCCATCCTCATGACCAAGGGCTATCTAGTGCTGTTGCAGATGGTGCCCGAGGAGGCTCTGGGCATGGGCTTCACCGACTGGCCCGATCAGTCGCTGCCGGTCTTTGTAGCGATGATGTTTGGTGGCACCCTCGGCGGCAATGCCACCCTGATCGGAGCCTCGGCCAACCTAGTAAGCGTCGGTATCTGCGCCGCCGCCGGCAGCAGGGTGGATTTCATCACCTTTCTTCGCTACGGGGTGCCGGCGACGATCTGCCAGTTAGCGGTTTCCGCCCTGTATGTGTGGTTGTTAACGGGTTGAGGTGCAGCAGGCCTGCTTTTTGTTATTGATTATGCAAAGTTGATTACCTACCTTAGGCCATGGCGAGGTCCGCCCCCTCTTCTGGGTGCAGCTGACCTTGAAACAATCGGATTCAACCACAGGAACATCCCCATGATAACCACCGAATTTCTCCTCACCGCCCTGGTTGTGGTGCTCATCCCCGGCACCGGGGTGCTGTATACGGTCTCCACCGGGTTGATGGGTGGTTGGAAGGCGAGCATTGCCGCCGCCGTCGGCTGTACCGCCGGCATCCTGCCTCATATCTTGGCCAGCATCCTTAGCCTCTCCGCCCTGTTGCACACCAGTGCCCTGGCCGTCCAGGTGGTGAAGGTTGTCGGTGTGGGGTATCTGCTCTATCTGGCCTGGTCTATGTGGCGGGATACAGGCGGCGTGCAGTTCAGCGCCCAGAGTGGGATGAAATCCCTGCGTCAGGTGGCACTGCGCGGTATTCTCATCAACATCCTCAACCCCAAGCTCACCATTTTTTTCCTCGCCTTCCTGCCACTGTTCGTCGTGCCGACTGCGGCCTCGCCGCTGCTCCAGATGGGACTACTGAGCGCGGTGTTCATGGCCATGACCCTGCTGGTCTTCATCGGTTATGGTCTCTCTGCCCATGCGGTGCGCCAGCGGATTACCCGCTCGCCGCGACTGATCACCTGGCTGCACCGTTCCTGTGCCGCCATGTTCGCTGCCCTTGGTCTCAGGCTGGCGTTGACAGAACGATAACACCTGAGAGGGCGATACAAATCGTCATATTCTCGCAACCTGTGAGGAAGGTTTGATGAACGCAAAAGCAAGTACGATATTGGGAGTATTGCTTTTGGCCGGCTTTGTGGCCTTTGGCCTGCTGGTCAAGGAGGCGGTGATCAAGGGGCGGGAGTTTGACCGCTATTTCACCGTGCGCGGTCTGTCCGAGCAGGTGGTGAAATCATCGGTGGTCATCTGGCCGATCCGCTATTCGGTGAGTGCCGAGGATCTGCCGACGCTCAAGCGCGACATGGAATCGGTGCAGAGCGAGGTGGCCGCCTTTTTGGAACAAAACGGCATCGGCCGCGACGAATATTCCGTCGGTCTGCCAACGGTGCAGGACACCATCGGTTCGCGGCGACGCGACGATGCGGTGGTGCTGCCGCGCTACACCGCCACCACGCCCATTGTCGTGCGCAGCACCAAGGTCGATGTGGTCAAGGCGGCGGCAATGAAGTCCACCGGCCTGCTTGACAAGGGCATCACCCTGGTTTCCGACGAGTATGCGGAGAAGATTCAGTTCTCCTTCGAAGGCGTCAACGAGCTCAAACCAAAGATGATTGAGGAGGCCACCGCCAATGCCCGGGCCGCTGCCGATAAGTTTGCCGCCGATTCCCATGCCAAGGTCGGCGCCATTCGTCGCGCCACCCAGGGCGCGGTGGAGATCAGCGAGCGCGACCAGGCCAGCCCCGAATTGAAGGTGGTACGCGTGGTGACCACGATTGAATTTTTCATCGAATAGGCCGGAGACTTTTTGTTGTTCATCGGAAAAGTGGACAGTGGTCCTGCCCTGTTCTCATTGTGAGTGTCATGTTGTCGCAAATGACGCCCTTCCCTCCCAACCCGTAAGGAGAGCCCATGAAACGATGTGTTGTTGCCCTGATCCTGCTGACCTGCTGCCTGATCGGTACCGCTGCTCAGGCGGCGAGCGCCCCCAACGACAAACCGGGCAGCGCCGATCCTGATCTGTTCTCACGCATGCCTGGATTTCATATCAATCAGTACGAGACCCTGGCCTTTGATCGCCAGGAGTTCCAGGTCGGCCCTGGGGCCACCGAGAAGGTGGAAGGGCGCAAGATCAGTGTCATCTATTATGCCAACGAGGGCATTGCCCTGCCCAGCGGCCTGCAAATCACCCGCAACTACGTCAACGCCGCTAAGGCTATCGGTGGCTCCGAGGTGTACGGCTTTGAGGATGGCGGCACCGAGTACTCCACCATCCATGTTACCTCCAAGGACAAGGACGTGTGGGTGGAGGTCTCCGGCGCCAACAATGGCATGTACAATCTGCGCATGATCGAGCGCCAGTTGATGAAGCAGGAGGTGGTGGCCAATGCCGAGGCCATGAGCACCAGCATCCGCGCCACCGGCCGCGTCGCCCTCTACGGCATCTATTTCGATACCGACAAGGCTGATCTCAAACCCGCCTCCGATCCCGCCCTGGCGGAAATCGTCAAAATGCTCAAGGCCGATCCGGCGCTGAAGCTCTTTGTGGTCGGCCACACCGATACCGTCGGCCAGTTTGCCCACAACGTGCAGCTCTCCCAGGCCCGTGCCGCTGCCGTGGTCAATGCCCTGGTGTCCAAGCACGGTATCGCGAGCCCCCGCCTCACCTCCTTTGGCTGTGGGCCGACAGTGCCGGTGGCGGTCAACACCAGCGAAGACGGCCGGGCCAAGAACCGCCGCGTCGAGTTGGTAGCGCAGTAAGTAAGCAACCTGATGCTGCTGCAACGGATCGCCGACATTGAGGAGTGTAGATGAGAACCCAGGGCACGGTGGTGAAATGGGTTGCGGATAAAGATTTCGGCTTCATCGCCCCCAGCGATGGCAGTGAAGATCTCTTTGTGCACTCCGAATTTTTCGTGCATCAGGGGAGACGGCCGCAGGTAGGCGATTCTCTGTCTTTTGCGATCGCCACCAACGTGGATGGCAAACGGCGGGCCGAGCGCGTCCTCTTTGCCGGCGAGCGCGACCCCAGACAACGGGATCGACTGCTGGATACGCTGTACAGCCTGTTGGCCGTGGCCTTTCTGGCTGCTGTGGGGGCAGCGGTGTATGTCCAAAAGCTGGCCCCTACCTTTTTATTCCTCTACCTCGGCGCGAGCCTACTCACCTTCCTGCTCTACTGGCGCGATAAAACGAAAGCCAACCGGGACGAATGGCGCATTCCCGAAAAAACCCTGCACTGGTTTAGCCTGCTGGGAGGCTGGCCCGGAGCTCTGCTGGCACAACGGTTCTTGCACCACAAATCGCGCAAACGATCATTCCAACTCGTCTTCATTGCCACCGTCCTGCTCAACATTGCCCTGGTTGGTTCGTTTACCGTGCTAAGCCTGGATCCTATCCACAGCAACCGGGCCATCCACACGCTTCGTCACGTCCTCCCCCCCTTGCTCAAACCACCTGCATCCACCGCCACCAACCACCCTAAAACGGCCATCTACAGCTGGATCAACAAGGAGGGCAAACGGGTGTACTCCAATGTCGGTTTCCCCACCGATCAGCCCTACCGCGACGGCAAAATCGAATGGCAATAAGGTGCCACTGATCCCCCTTCCCAACCGCAATCACCGAAGTGAGCGGCCCCCACAACAAAAAAAGCCCCTTGTCCCGGTGTACGGGGCAAGGGGCTTTATGCGCTTGGTCGGTTGGCGGGTTTTTGTGTGGAATGAACCGCCCAAAACGACGGTGAATTACTTCAACGGCAGCTCCATATTGTTGAGCAGCAGCTTGCCGTCCTTGATCTCGGCCTTGTGCTCGGCGCGATCCCCTTTCACAACGAACACACCAGTCTTCATGCCGGGATGCATCGGTTCCAGGAAGGACGGATCATCACCAAGCAGTTGTTTGGGGAGGCTACAGTTGGATTGCAATGCCAAGATTTGCAGCGCCAATTCAGGTTGAGTGGCAAAGGGGATGAACTGGGCAAAGGTCATGTCTTTGGTCAATCCCACACTCAAATTGCCGGTAACCTGGCCTTCGGGCAGGGTGAAATGAAAATCGGGAATTTGGAACTCCAGCCCCTTGGTGAGCAGTTTTTCCGCCGGCCCCATCAACTGCATGCCAATTTGGCCCATCTGTTGTTCAAAGGCCTGCTCCAGTTGCTCAGGATCCTGCGCATTGCTGCCAGCTGCGGTAACAATCTTGTTGAAGGCAGTCATGTACACCCGCATCAACTCCTCGTAGGCGGTGGCATTAACACCGTTCATGGCCATTTTAATCAAGGCCTTCTCCACCTTCTTGTCGCCCACATTGAGACTATCGGCACCGTATTCCACCACGGCGGAGAGCTTGTTGGCGCCTTTGTCGTGATTCAGGCTGTAATTGATAATGAGGTTGGAGAGGGTGACGGGCTCCTTGGGGTCCTCAATCTTAAAGCCCTTGATGACCATGGCAACCTTGCCGGTGCCAAGGTAGATGGACTCCATGGTCATGTCACCCTTCATGCTCACCGCATCCAGTGCACCCATGCCGTTCACCGCCATGCCTTCCCAGGTGCCGTCCATGACAAAACGCTTCAACTCTTTGTCACCCGTACCAACAAATCGTGCCGGTTTGATTTGAACGGCTTGTTCGCTAGTTGGCAGGGAGAAGGCATCGAGCACGAAGGTGCTTTCAAATTCGCCGGTCAGCGAATAGCGGGTGGTGATATGCAATGGGTCCTTGCCGGCCAGTTTGGTTTTGACAAACTCCTGATATTGCGGATTCCTCGCCAGTGAGGTAGTGGCGACAACGCCGGTCATCTCGTGTTTGATCTGGTCCTGGAAGAGCAGTTCCTTGACCCCATACAGGGAGGACATGGTCCCCAGGTTGACCTTATACTCCACCTCGGAAGAAGAATATCCCCGTTTATACTGAGTGATCTCCGCAGTGATGCCCAGTGCGGTATCTGCGTAGAGCTTATTGGTTTTTGCGATAATTTCGCGAAGCTCCCGTTCGGCGACCAAGCCACTGACATAGGGGGCGCTCACCCCTGCGGCGATGAGGAGAACGACGATGGCGGCAAGAAATTTCTTCATGGGTTTCCTTTGGACGGCTGTCCAGGTTGGGGGGATAGATGAAAGCGTGCGTGGCAGCCGGAGGAACATCCTGCCGACATCAGCCCTGCAATTTAAAGTATCCGATCAACTGTTGCAACACTTCTGCCAATTCAGCGAGCTTTCCGCCATTATTTTTAATTCCAAATTTTTGTTGGAGCGGCGCGTCGTTGCGTCAGCCACTTCCTTGATATCATCAGCAATATGACCTGAGGCCATTGATAGCATTGATGAGTTGACCGACCAGATAACCTTCGATAAGGACTATTGAGCTGTTGCCTCATGGGGCAATCCTGCATTCCGGAAAGCAAGACTCAAGAGGCGTACATTGCATCGCAACGAATATGCTTCACGCCATGGCATGAAAGGCGAACTACATGCCAAGTCTGCATGAACTGCAAAGAGGGCAAATGCCCCTCCAGCGCAGTCGCACGAAGAAAGGGCTGCAGCTGCGGGAGAAAGCGTTGAATGCTTATCAGCTCATTGGAGCAAACCAAGCTCTGCCCCACCTCGTCTCTCTTCTTTTGAACGACCAAGACTGATAATCCTTGCAAGCTGCGAGAGATGGGTCTGTTATTGCTGGGACGAGAAAAAAATTCAGCGAAGCAGCAGCATCACCCCCAAGGCGATCAGCAAGAGATAGACGATACGCAGGTAGGTGCGGCGCGGCATGCGGGAACCGATGCGGGAACCGGCCAGGGTGCCCAGCAGCACGCAGCCGCAGGTGAGGGCAAAGAGGTGAAGGGTGTGGCCGGTGATAATGCCGCCGGCAGCATGAAAGGCAGCAGTGACATAGCCATTGATGACGAAGAAACCGGTGAGTGTGGCGCGGATCTCATCCTTGCTCCAGTCATGCAGGGTGGCGTAGATGATAACCGGTGGTCCGCCGGCTCCGACGGTGGCAGTGATCACCCCGGAAAAAAATCCGGCCACCAATGCCCAGAAGCGCGAAGGATTGACCGGCCGGGGGGCAAAACGAAGGTTAAAGAGGCTCACCATGACCAGCAGCAGACCGAGCATGCGGCTGATCTGGGCGGCATCGGCCTGCTTGAGCAGCAGGGTGCCCAACATCGTACCGGGCAGGGAGCCGATGAGCATGGGCAGAATTTTACGCCAATCCACATGGTGACGCAGGGTGTAGGCCATGGTAGTGGTGGTTACCAGGCCGTTGAGGATGGACAGAGGCACCGCCTGTTTGACATCCATCACCAGGCTCAACAGCGGGATGGCCACCAGCGCACCGCCAAAACCGGTGACGCCCTGGACACCGCCAGCGAGCAAGAAAATGGCGCAGATCAGCACGACGACGCTCATGCAATTATTTCCTGAAATTGGGGCACGGGAGAGAGGGAAAGAAGTGAGTGGGCCACTATAGGCAGATAATCGGCCTGGGTCTACAGAATCTCCAGCGTATATCGGTTTATGGCGAGCGGCATCAAGGGAAAAGGACGAACAAAAAAAGCCTGTCAACTCCGCTGAGCTGACAGGCTTTTATATGGCGTCCCCAACCGGATTTGAACCGGTGTTGCCGGCGTGAAAGGCCGTTAGAGGAAGAACAAGGCGTTACCACCCACAGCTTTTCAGTACATTTCATGCTCAATCTTCGACTGCAAAACATCCTGATTCATAAAAAAGGCCCCCAGAAAGGCCCCCATCAATGAGCTAAAAGCGGCGTTACATTGAGCGTCGATTTCTTCTGTTCGATCTTCCACAAATCGAATGCTGTTTGGTGTCCCATCCAGCTTTCTGGACTCCCGCCAAAAGCGATAGACAAGCGAAAAGCCATTTCTGGCGAAATACCAGACTTGCCATTCACGATTTTTGATAAGGTTTTCCTACTAATGCCAAGAGCATTTGCAGCCTGACTCACTGACAGCCCCATAGGCTTTAACCAGAGTCCGTTTAAGATCTCTCCGGGATGTGGGGGGGGATGCATCCGCATAATGACACCTAATGGTAATCTTCATAATTCACGATTTCAGCGTCACCATTTTTCAACTTGAAGGTGATTCGCCTTCCTGGTCAATGCCTTTCCTAATCGGATTAACTGACTCTGACCGCTGATTCACCTGATTCACGAAAATACAAAATTTGCTAATGCGGATTGGAAAAGGATAAAAAAACTCCAATATGTCACAATGACATGTTGGAGTTTATGATTTTCTTTATGGAAGGACAATTAAGCCTCAATCAGATCTTCAATCGCCGGAGGCTCTGTAGGCTTTGGGCGGAAAGGAATGATTTTCCCTAAAGATTCATGTTGTGCAATTTTCGTCTTGTCAATGTCATATTGCATCTGAATTTTTACAAAAAATTCTTCAGATATTCCGAAGTATTTAGACAACTTCAAGCCTACTTGTGCGGATATTCCTCTTTTACCTTTAATGATTTCGCCAAGGGCAGTTTGGGGAATATCAATGTCCTTTGCCACTTTGTATGCCGTTAGCCCTAACGGTTCAATAAATTCTTCGAAGAGTATCACGCCCGGATGCTCTAGCGGTATAAAATTTGCCATACCATTGACCTCTTAGTGATAGTCAACAATCATTACTCGTGTTGCTATTCCGTGTTCAAAACAGAAGCATACTCGCCATTGCTGGTTAATTCTGATTGAGTATTGCCCCTCCCTGTCACCAGAAAGTTTTTCTAACATATTCCTAGGCGGTATCCTGAGATCGTCTAAAGTTGCTGCCGCGTTTAGCATAATCAGCTTCCGCCTAGCGACGGTCTGAATATCCCCTGGAAGCTTTTTAGAGAACACTTTTTTCCAAATTTTCTCAGTTTCACTACATGCAAAACTTTCTATCATGTCCATACCGTAACGTGCGCCGATACTATTGTCAACCGTTAGCAAGTAACTGGATAAGCAATTCTCATCAGTTCATCCACCGGCTATACATAACAGCTATCAACTTGGCAACTATAACCACTTGATTTAGTAGTTATACTGGTGATACGCACAAACTAAACGGGGATAGTGAATGTACCACATCTTTTGAAAGAAATATTTCGATCCTCTTTCACGCCCTAAGAGTCAACAGGCTAGCCGAAATGCGGAATGGCGCTGATTAGCATCTACATCGGCGCCGGGAGTTGAACCCGCCGCCTCCCTTCCTGGTCAACGCCTTTAAGGCATGTCGGTGGGATACATGAGGAACACCAAGGGAAATAATTAAGAATGGTGCCGGAACTATCGGAATATTTTTGGTCATACATTTGGTCATATTTTTTGTTGATAAAATGAAATCTTCTCTGTATAGTAGGTCAAATTGTACAACCTATTTGGAGAAGCAATGCATAAAACACTCGAACAACTCTCTGAACATCTCGAAAAGATTTACTTTTCAATTCTCAAAGGGTTTAATCGCGCGATTTCTTTCCTTGACCAAAGTGATGCATACATCGGCAAGACCGCAAGGGCAGGGATTATCCGAGAATATGTACTTGATGAAATTCAGGATGTTTTTCCAAAGGAATGCATTTCAAATAATGGTAGTCGCCTGAAGTTGCTATTGATTAACGGCATAGCCATTCGGTTCAAAAAAGTCGATCGAAATTCAAAAGCCGGAAATATCCCCACAAACCAAGCGCTTGCTTTTGCTTCGCAAATGCAGGTGCCAGGAGTTTCCAGCACTCTAAACTTGAATGCTGGTTGGCAATTGGATGAAAGCGGTACAACTATAAAAAAGATTTCTTTGATCAAACCGGAATCTTTATCCGAGAATGGATGGACCGTGAACCTCGGTCAATACCTAGCAAATAAAAATTCTATTTCCGAAATTCCAATTCTGCAAGACGTGGCTATTCAACAACCTTTCGAAAATCCAATCGAAGTTTTTATTAAACCAGAAGCAGCAGAAAAAAGGATCCGAAACGAGGAAAAGTATGGATAAGATAGCCAATCCAGAGATGCTCCTTTTAGCGAGAGAATCAAGGGGATTGACTCAGGGGGAATTAGCAACTGCTTTAGGTGTTACACAATCCGCTGTTTCAAAATGTGAAAAATTAGATGGTAAAGCCTCTGAATCTTATTTGCAACAAGTCGCAGAATTGTTAGATTTTCCGAAATCTTTTTTCTTTCAACAGGAATACAGGTATTCGCCTATATCTTTCATGCACAGAAAAAAACAGGCTCTTCCTCAAAAAGTAAAAAATAAGATCGAATCTATTGCCAACCTGCAGAGGTTGCACATAAAAAAACTTTTAGACTCTGTAGAATTACCCCAATATCCTTTACCTGATTTCGACCTGGACGATTATGCGGGGCCAGAAGGAGTGGCATTAGCAGTTCGATCAATCTTAAAAATCCCTAGGGGACCAATTCCAAATCTTGTCAATGTAATAGAAAAATTAGGTATTATTTTAGTTCCTTGTTTTTTTCAGACAGATAAGCTTGATGGATTTACGATTGTATCGCAAGAAAATCCTATCATTTTTTTCAATAGCGAAATGCCATGGTGCCGTATCCGATTTTCACTTGCACATGAGCTTGGTCATATTGTTTTGAACCACGTACAACGACCCGAGATTGAAGAAGAAGCGAATAGATTTGCTTCAGCTTTTCTAATGCCAGAAGACGATATTTCAAATGCATTTTCCCATGAACGGATTGATCTGCATTTATTAGCACAACTTAAACCAAGATGGCGAGTTTCGATGCAAGCTCTTTTGATGCGCGCGAAACAGCTTGGATTTTTAACACCAAACCAAAACAGCTATCTTTGGATGCTTTTAAGTAATGCAGGATACAAAAAGCGCGAGCCAGCTCATTTAGATTTAGCGCCAGAAGTACCTATTCTTTTAAAAAGAATGATTGAATTACATCTTGATGGATTGCAGTATAGCGAAGAAGAACTTTGCGAAGCTCTTAATGTGACAAAGGGATTTTTTCACGAATTATATGATTTTTCGAATGATAAAAAACAGCATACAGCAAAGCTAAGATTACTAGTTCCTGCTAAATAGTATTCTTGTCACCCCTATGAGGGGGTGGCTTTCAAACCATCTCCTTTGCATTCGACTCCGGGAGTTGAACCCGCCGCCACCCTTCCTGGTCAATGCATTTCAGGCAGACCAGGATACAAGCGGGACACCAAGGGAAAGAATTAGGTATTGTGTAACCGGAACTTCTGCATTCTCAATGATTTGCCCTCAATCCTTGAGAATAAGACCGAATTCCATCTTCCCTTTGATAACCTTTTCTTAACCTTAGTTTTGTAATCAGAAGGGCAGAGAGGCTTTTTAGCCTGATGCCTTATTTTATTACAAAATTTACAAGCAGCGACGATGTTTTTCTGGGAATCATTTCCTCCATCACATCGGGCTGTAAGGTGTTCAGCCGTACATTGAAACCATTTTGCCTTTTTTTCAGAAATATCATGCTGATCAGCAAAATTTGATTTTGCATCGATCCACATGGGATGGCCGCAATAATAACAACGACCACTTTGTTTCTGATAGGCTTTATTACGAAGTTTGGAAATAGATAAAGACATAAGTAAGCTCCAAAAAAAGTTATTTTTGAAGCCCACTCTTAAGGTGGGAGGCCAGGGATTAATAATCTGGTCTGGTCAAATGTAAACAGGAGGCCCAGTTTACACATAGCGTAACATTTATAAAGTTATCGCCTACTAGGTAGTTTTATAAAACCACATCAAGCTATCTGTCAACTAAATATGACAGATTCGACAGGAACCCTGCTCCCAAGGCCACCGCACCGGGAAAAATTTCTTCGATATAGTTGAAGTTACGAAGCAGCCTTTGCGGTGGCAACCATGAAAAGCATCATGACAGAGGGGAAACCGCCACCAATTCCGCCACCGGGACCGGGAGTTGAACCCGCCGCCTCCTTGTAACTCAATGCCTTTCGAGCATGCCGGGCACCTTCGGTATACGCCAAGCGGATTAAGTGACACTGACCGCTAATTTAACCCCTGATTTACATAGACATGCAACACCTTGGTGATGCATCAAAGGGAATGACTGGTGTATTCGTCCAAAAGTCTGCGGATCATCTTTTGATACTGGGTGTTATGCTTTTTTGCCTCGGTTTTGAAAAATTCAACGCTTGCCTTGCTTAACGAGATGGTGACCTTGACGGTTTCCTCTTTCAACGCCAATTCTTCGGGCGACGGGAGGAAATCGGTGACCCGCTTCACCTTACCCATTGGTTCATCCGTGTAGCTTATTTTCGTTTTCATATATTTTTTTCCCTTTCCTCCAGTATCCTGCTCCCAAAATCCGGATTTTATTGTCTCGATAAGTAAACCGTACCGTCATGATTCCACCGGCAACTCTACCGAGGCAGTAATACCGCGTTTCTTTCTCGCTGTGCTCAACGTCTTCCAAGATAACGCGGTATCGATCCAGGAACGCCAGTTGAGCCAAGGCGAATGCCAC
This sequence comes from uncultured Desulfobulbus sp., assembly GCA_964639845.1. Taxonomy (GTDB): domain Bacteria; phylum Desulfobacterota; class Desulfobulbia; order Desulfobulbales; family Desulfobulbaceae; genus Desulfobulbus. The sequence goes on from CAZXHS010000001.1 coordinate 1,209,121, forward strand.
GCCATGCTTTTCTTGATTCTGCCGGTCTTTGTCCGGGTCCCATTCAAAATTTGATTGTTTTCCCATGCGCTAAAGCTAAACAGGCAAAAAGAGAGAGTCAATATATTTGTAAGTATGATTATATGTATTTGCTGCAAGTCTGTATCTTCTAACGTTGGGACGAGAGTTGAACCCGCCGCATCTCTTGCTGTTCAACGTTGTCGGGGCTATATCGGAATACCTTGGACGAATTAAACGGCTCTGACCCCTTAATTCATGATGCTCAGCACACCATTTATTCTGATAGTATTTTTCAGGAAAAGTACGCGCCGCAAATCCAATTTGAGGAATGAAAAGTATCAAGATCAAAATTCGATAAATATTTTTCAAACATTTCATAAAGATTTTCCTTCAAAATTGGGCGAAATCGTCTTCCCGACAATGCGTTGGGAGTTGAACCCGTCGCTGATCTATCTTCATTGGAAGTGATATCCTATTCATCTTCTTCACTCAAATTCCATATTTTATATAACTTCAGGCAGTACATTATTATTAAAATACTTACAGCATACACACCAAGCACCCAACTGCCTTTAGGGTTTTCAGTAAGACTATAAAATGCTGCTGATGTGATAGCAAGCAACAAGGGTTCAAGTGCCTCATCTGGGCCTTTAGTAAATAGCATATATCCGAGATCTAAACATGCAGATATGGCGAGTGTAGAACCTATATACGAAAATGTCTTTATTTCTAAAAAATGTTTTACTAACACGAATTTTGATCCAGAAGATACAATTTCAAATGTATTTAACAGCTCAACTGTACCTTTTAAAAATAAAATTATTATTAATGCAAAACCAATTAAAAACTGAATGTACGTTTTAACTTGGTACATTACTTTTGAAACTATATGGTTTCTTATGACCAGACCATATGGGTCTTCAGATGGTTTAAATTTAAAGAGTTTATTAATTATGCTTAATGTTATCTTTACCATATAATCTCTGGATAGTTATTTAAGGATAACGTGAACATCTGCGGCTTGTCCGTAGAATGTTATTGTTTGAATTCGGTATGCTGCCCCCGGAATTCACAATTCAAAAACGTGGTACGTCCCCTATTGTCTCTGTCCCCGAAATTCCAAAAGCAATAAACTATCTTGTAGTGCAAGTGATTGGCTGTAATTTATGGTTTGTCTTAATCCCCTTATTGATCTTCTTAAATAAATCTCTAAATCCTTTCAGTTCATCTGTTGAATAATCATCAAACTTTCTAAATTCCTCTAAAAGTAATTTTTTTAGTCGTTCTTTTGATGGTCTATCTCCACCAATTGCCTGAGTTACAAGTGATGTGTTGTTTGCAAATATCGACTTTCTCGTCCTATCTGGCAACAAGCCCTCTATATCCTTATGGCCAGGAATATCTTTTCCAATTGTAAAATATGTAATATTTTCCTGATATCCTATTGCCTCAATAGCTCGTTTAACATCGTTCAAAGCGTCAAGATCAAAAGTTATATAAGTTTCGTTATATTTTTCTAATGCAAATTTTAATAATACAGTATTTCTAAGTGCATCTTTCCCTCCATAAGCAACAATTTCAATATCATCTGGAAAACGATCTGCAATTAATTGTTTTTCTATAATATATTCAAAATAATCCTTATCAATAGGCCCTTCGACTAACAAAATTTTCCTTTTTTCACTTTTAAATATTAACGCCCATTCCTGAAATTCCTTTGTTGGAATGCCTAGATGCTCTGAGAATGGAAGCATCCAATTTTCGCCCTTAGGTATTACAATTTCACTGGGGCATTTTTTGTGACATATTTGATGCCGACGGACAAGTATGTTTGAAGATGGAATATCGCGATTGAGCATATACGGCGAATGAGTTGTAACTATAATTTGTATGCCCAGTTCGATAGCAAGCGATGATAAGAGTCGCCCAAATTCAGCCTGCGCTGACGGGTGCAGAAAGGATTCCGGTTCCTCTACTACGACGATAGGTGTAATTTTTTCATCTTCTTTGCCTTGGGTTTTAATTCGGTTTGCCCATAGAATACTAAGCAATATATAAGTTTCTCAAGTTTCGGGGTTGGCACAGCCAAGGAGGATTCCACGGGCAACCTGCTGAA